>CBDFIO010000001.1:0-1880349 GCA_965248155.1 Saprospiraceae bacterium | reverse complement strand
TGTAATTTTTGTTAGAGTAATAATACTTTGTCAGACAGGTAGAATAGCTTGGTCGTCAAGAGCCAATGTTGTATTTAGTTTTTATGTCTAATAACTCCTTTAGCCTTTTTGCTTTATCAGCAATATAAAAATCGGTCAACCATATACCAAGCTTCGTTGTTCTAAAATGAATAATGAGGCTTGCTTTTTTATAAGATTCCGCATCTGGGAAAAATGGAACTAAATTAAATATCCATGTAAATATTCTGAGCCATTTTGCTAGTCTGGGAAACCACATTTTATTTAATTCAAAGGATTGTATATCATCATAGAAGTAAAAGCCGGAATTTCGTTCTGTTTGTTCATCAATTAATTGAAATCCATTATCAAGAAGTTGGAATTCAATTTTTGGGTTATCCTTCAAAACAATATTTTCACTTATCATAGCTTTATTTCTGTGTATTCTTGCATTTTCTTATAAAAATAGTTGTATCAAAACAGCGGCATTTTATAACTTAATTATTTTTTTGTAAACTAATATTTTGTTTGCTGTATTTCTAATGCAAACAAAGTAAATTCCTTTCTGTAATTCAGTCAAATTAATTATTTCGTGATTGTTTGAAATATCTCTCTGTTGTATTAATTGACCATATGAGTTTGATAATTCATATTTTAGCTTGGCTTGAGTATTTTCAACTTCAAGATGAATAAAATCTTTAGCAGGATTTGGGAATACTTCTATTTTGATAGCATTCATTAGTTCAATTTCTATTGAAGTCGTTTCATTCAATTTAAGATTGTCAAAAAATACATGCGAACACTCTAGACAAGCAGGTGGTGCATCAAATCCATATCTTCTTTTTGAAAGTTCAATTATTATAGTGTCAGGAACCAAACTGTTCACATAATTAATATCTAGATTGAAAGACTTATATTCTTCAGACTCATATAATTTCAAAATAGATTCAGCTAAGATCTCAGACTCTCCAATATTTATGTTAAAAGCAGAAAGTTGAACTTTGATAGTTGTAATCAATGAATCACAATTTCCAAGTAGAATAGCTTTATAATCACCTGTAAGATTAGATGGCTTGAAATCTATAGGCCATCCTGGATTATTCGGATCTTTTCCTGAAATTATTCTCATTTTTTCATATGAATAAAATCCCGAAAGTGCTACAGCAAAATTTCCCTTTGTTGCGTCTGTAGTTCGTCCCAATCCTGTTCCTTCTGGAATATTTTCTAAATCATAGTGCCAGTTTGGTGGAAATAATCCTGTTCTGTTTTCAACTATTGTTGTATCGTGCCAAAGCTCTGGAGTTGTGTTCGTTTCGTCCCAAATTTCAAAGTCAAGATTCCATTCTGTCTGGCATTCAATTGAGCAATTGATTGTAAACAAGACTATTAATAAGTGGATAATTCTAATTCTGTCCATTTTTTATTTTGCTGCAGGACAACGGTTCTGTATTATGCTGTCACCACTTGTTAAAGGCTGGCATTTTAATTCGATATTGTACATCATTACTTTAAGTTATTCTTTGGCGTATATTTCCTCAAATTTATCTATTCCTGGTGTTTCTTGTTCTTCAGAAATTAAATCTGTTTCAGTAAAGTATACAAATTTCAATTCATCATTAATGATTTCATAAGTTACATCCATGTATCTATTTGAGTTAACACCGCTTTCTTCGAACTCCTCCATATCTTCATAATAGGAATCCCACCAAATTCGCTTATTGAGAATTATTTCAATTTTTCCTTCTTCGGCACTGAATGTCCCAGATTCAATTATTATTGCTGTAGTATCTTCAATAGCTGTTGCTTCATACAATCCAAGTACAGTTCTATTGTAAATGAATTCACCATTGTCTTGAAATGTAATTCTAATATGTGTTTCTCCTCTTTCAAATGATGGTTGGTTGTGTCCTCCCCAAACTTTGTTAGCGTATGAGCGTAACCATGTTCCCTCTAATTCTTCGGGATTACTCATCATCGTTGTTGAAGTCTCTTTTTGACAAGAGTCCAATAGTAAGATACTCGTAAATACTAATACTATTAAATAAGCTTGTTTCATTAGCTTGTAATTATGTTTTAGAATATATAATATTAAACGATTAGTTCTTAAAAAATGTTGGTTTGAATCTTGCTTTATATCTGCTTGCCAATGACGGTATTGTGCATGCACACATTACGTCAAGCTAAGTTACATATATTCAGAGAACACTTTTTTATTTGTCAGTAATAATCTAGGCGGGGTAGGAATGACGGCATAGCACCTTGATAGCCCCAGTTATATGCATGTTAATTTAATAATTGCGATATGAGCGATACACTAAGTATAGTCAACATAAACCAACCTATAAAACCTTGAATAATTGCCAAGTACCTCGGTAATCCTTTAATGGGAATTTCACCAAAACCCAAGGTTGTAAAGGTATTGATGGACAACATCAAGGCATTCAGCATTTTTATAAATAAGTCCCAAATGATGGTAAGAATAAAAGCTCCAACAGTAAGGCTCCAACCCACCACTGTTTTT
Source organism: Saprospiraceae bacterium (assembly GCA_965248155.1). Lineage (GTDB taxonomy): Bacteria > Bacteroidota > Bacteroidia > Chitinophagales > Saprospiraceae > RFSX01. Next base: position 1,877,831 of record CBDFIO010000001.1, on the reverse strand, counting down.
TCTGAGGGAGATCACTCCACTTACCTTTCATAATATCGAAGCGTTTTAAGAAAGCCGCAGTCATCCGACTATTGGCCATTGCCCATTTGTATAAAGGCAATGACGAGGCTAAGAAAAACTTAGGCATCGTTTTCCCAGATGCTTCCATATGTGTTTTGAATTCATTGAACTCCATGAGTTCTGCTTCCTTGTCCTCCAGATAGACTTCATGGACACCCGATTCCTGGTTTATGTACTTGGAGAAGAATCGATAGCGATTCATGATCCGATTTCTACCATACTTATCCCATGTATTGGGAAAGAATAAATAAATCAAGGCAAAGAATAGGATTACATAAATAGAAAACATGATGGCATTGGCCGGTCTTGTCCCATAGGCTGAGAAGGCACGCAAGAATTGGTTGATTTTTAAAGTTAAGAAGGTATTGAAACTGGGGTTTTGTTTGTTCAGAAAAGCCAGATACTCGGTTTCTAAATCTTTCATCTCTACATAAACACTATTCGCATCGTACCTGTCGTGTTGTTGTTTGTATAAATTATAGAGTTTACCTCTGAGTTTCAATTCGGCCTTATGCACTTTAATTATTTCTATACGTACCCTGTCGAGATAGTGATCGACATTTTTCTTTGCATAGCTGTCATCATCATATTCGAAACCTGAAATGGTATCGAGATTATAGTATTTTAAGTTGAAAAAGTAAACACCATATTCACGGCCATTCACCAGCTTATCAGCAAATTGGTCCCATTCGATTATAAAATTTTGCTTGAGTTCACCCAAGTCCAGCAAAGTTGGATTTTTAAAATTATTCTCTGAAATTTTTAGTCGACTTAAATCTTCGCTATCCAATGCTATTCTGAGATTCTGATTGTTGAATTCATTTTTAGAGAGCACGAAGCGGGTGCATCCCTCTTGAATATTTAATAAAATAATTCCTTCTCCGTGGAAAGTGTTATCACTTAACCAAATTGCATTCTGGTTATTTATTAGGTAGAAAAATCCAAAAGTTTTTCCTTCTGCCATCCATATTTCCGAATCACTGATGCCTGCTTGTATGGGATTATAATCGTCAGAACGGCTATAAAAATGGACGCCTCCCAAAAATTGGCAATATTCAAAGGTGAAAGGGAAATTCAGATAGTCGTATTCCTTATTCAGGGTTGCTGTTATATCAACGATGTCTTGTGTATACGACACTCGTACAAAGGCACTAAACGCACAATTTAATATGGGAATTTGTGAGCAGTTTTCATAATGAACTTCCTGTTTAAAGTCAATTCCAACAATGGCTGGAAAAGCAGAGCTCATGTTATCAGAAAAATCGTGGATGTTCGTTAAATGGATTTCTTTATCTATTGTAATCCTTTCTGCTTCCGGATAAATTTGCTTATTATCTACCATTCTAACCAAAAAGCGAGCATCGCTTAGTGAATCATAACGTAAGAAAGCATCACTTAACTGAAAGATCGAATCTTGGCTATCTTCGATCATTTGGAACAGTTCGCTATATGAATAGAAACGATAATCGCTCTCCTGACTGAAGACACAGAAGGGTATAAGCAGGCTAATGATCAGATAAATGGCCTTGAATTTCATAAAGGGCTATAGCTTGAATTTACTGAAGACGCCTAATATAGAAAATTGAACTTTAATCTCACGTATTCAATTTTAATAATTGTGGTTAACCTTCTATAATGTCCGACGTTCCGATTCAGAAGGATGGTGTGATAACGCATTGGTTTGTACTGTTAAATAACTTTTCAGCGATTCACAATTAAGCACTCTTCACAAAGTACATCTCTACTTCTCCTTTTCCCTTCGCCTGAATTTTACCTCTGGATTCAAATGTAAATTCCGGATCATTTTTTAATAATTCATAGGTGTTTTGAGATATATTTACCTGACCGACTTCTCCATGTGATTCCATTCGGGAAGCTGTATTTACAGTGTCGCCCCAAACGTCGTATTGGAATTTTTTTACACCAACTATTCCGGCGACTACATTACCTGTGTGTATTCCTGGCCGCATCTCAAATGGAATTTGGCCTGCTGCCACCCGCTCTGCTTTTCGATTAATTATAAATGCTGCCATCTTCAATGCCGCTAAAACGGTGTTCTTTACGGAATCTTCCTTAGGAACAGGCAGACCTCCTGCCGCCATATATGAATCGACAATCGTTTTTATTTTCTCCACTCCATATTCTTCACAGATATTATCAAATGCTTTGAAACAATGATTGATCTCTCCAACCAAATCTTTAGCGCTTAGTTTCTCAGACATCTGAGTGAACTCCTTGAAATCTGTAAACAAAATCGAAACCTTTTCAAAGTCTCGTGCATCTGCACTTCCTTTTAATTTGAGTTCTTTAGCAATTTCCGCTGGTAATATATTAAGCAGTAAGTTTTCTGAGCGATCTTTTTCTTTCGTAATGATGTCATTTGATTTTTTCACATAACGCCACCGACTAAAAAACCCACCGGCCAGGAATAGCAACATCAAGCCTGATCCTGCATAAATATTTCGAGTTTTGATATTCTGACGAATTTCTGCATCATGCGCTTGTTCTACTCTTATTTTCTCTGTTTCCTGCTCAAGACTATCAGCCATCACTTGCTTTGCAAATTCAATATGCTGCAATTGTTTGCCAGATTCCTGTTGACTTAAACTGTCATTAAGATTTGTAACTTTTCATGAAACTCAAGGGCATTATTTCCTTGATTCTGTTCTTTGTAGGCCTTATATAGGCATTCACATGCTTTCTTTTCTATTTGCAAATGACCAATTTTTTCTCCGGTTGCGAGGGCTTCTTTGCAATCTTTTATTGCGGCAGAATAATTTTTTTGCTTTTGGTATATTTTACCGAGAATAAGTAATGAATTGCCATAGTTTTCTTGATGTCCTGTTTCATTCGATAACTCCAAAGCTTCCAGGCAATAATTAAGTGCTGTGCCTAGATCATTTTGCAGAAAATGGATATTACCAATGCTATTTAAGCACCAAGTTAATTGACTTTTATCTCCAATTTTATCGGCGATTTCTATGCTGCGCAAAAAATAATCCATGGCGTTCGCATAGTCTTTTAATTCAGTATATGAATGTCCTATATTAGAAAGCAGCATCTTCACCACATTTAAATTGTTACTTTCTTGTGCCAACTTTAAAGCTTTAATTTGAATTTCCAACGCTTTTTCATAGTCTTCCATTTCACTGTATATATTTGCATAATTAAGCAAAGCTATTCCTAAGCCTTGCTTATCTCCTGATTCCTCATACCAAGGTATAGTGCTAGATAAATATTCTATTGCTTTTGTATAATTGCCGTTTTTGAAATAAACTATACCAAAGCCACCAGTGGCTTTAATCATATTTAATTCATGCTGACTCTCTTTAGCTAGATCAAAGCAGCGTTGATAGGATTTTAAACATGAAGCGAATTCACCTCGAAACCAATATACCGCAGCCATATTAATGAATGTTGATGAAATTATATTGGTATCTTTAATTTCCTGAGCAAGAATTAATCCTTGTTCTAATAATTCCATGGCCTTCTTATATTGAGCCTTATTCGTGTATATTTCACCTTGCAACATATAAGTTCCTGACAGAAACATTTTATGATTATTTTTCAATGCCATATCATACAATTCTTGCAACAAGATCAATGCCGAGTCAGGTTCGGAATACATTAGTTCAGAAGCCATACCGGCTATTCCCCTCATCCTATTACTATCTGGCAATTCCACATTATTCCACATATTCCACAGAGAGTCCAGTTTGGTTTGACAATAGACGGAAGATGTATTGGCAAAACTGAATAAAAGAAGCATTACAATTATGTAAAATGGTTTATATACATGATTTAAGAGAAAGGAAATAACTGTAATTTCCGTTTTGTCAATCATCATACTTTTAGCTTATTTCTAAAAGATACAGTTTTTATCCAGAGTATCGTTCTATATCAGATTGTGTGTGTTCTGTTATTATTTTATTAATAAAAAGTCCACCTCCATCACTTGGGTCGAAAAACCATTTAATCCCATGCTTGTCTACAGAAGGCTTACGGATCGCATTTTGAGGCTTAGCATTATTTACTTTCAAATGTATCAAATGCTTTCAATCGAAATTTGACCCATGCTTTGTCAGGGTGCCAATAATGAATCTGCATGGAATTGAGTTCTTCTCGATATTAAAATAGTCATTATGTATATAAGATTCACAATCTAATTCATCTCCTGCTTCTAATGTTTTAAGTTTACAGATTACACTTGGAATAGATGATTTTGACAAGAGTGAGTTAACCTTGTAACCCGATTTAGAGGCGTCACGTTTCTATTATAAAAATTACTTAAAAACCTTCAAATTCAGCAATAGTTATCAAAAGAACACAATGTCTATCTTCTGTTACTTTAATATATGTCACATTAAGCATGACTTTCTACAATCTTTATTTACTGAACTTTAGTCTTCATGCCTGATTCTTGCCAGAAGATTTCGCCAAGCTTAAATGGGGATAAAGTTGATACATTTCTGATTTGTATTTGTGAGCTAAGTTTTTGTTTTTATCGATATAGATCTTTATGATTCTAATTTATGACCGACATTTTTAGAAAGTGCTCTTATGATTGGAGAAAGTGTTTTGAAGGCCCACACCGAGTTGCATGAAAATCTATAAGTACAGGCTTGTTACTTGAAACAATTATTTGAAATCTTCCTTTTATTGTTTTAGATCTTTGTGATTATCCTTTGACCTTTAGTAGCGCTTTTATCTTAGAAGCATGCTTGCTGTCAGCTGGGTCTATTTTGATTTCAAATTCTTTGTAACTACCTGTTAGTTCAACAGACACTTTTTCAGCTATTCTAAGTTTTTTGAGTTTAATTACTTTCTTCTTTAGCTGCCCTTGTATGTTGCTGCTTAGTTGGAACTCTTTGTCTATTCCTACTGCTGCCTTTCTAAGGAATATAACTTTGTTTTTTATATCAATCATGTCTTTTCTATTTTGCGCAATAACGTGATTATTATTTTAACGTGAGTTCGACGTAAGGAAGTGGAAAAATAGGATAAAAAGAAAGAGCAATTTTGTTTATCTTAATAGTTGATAATCAATTAATTAAAACAAAAAAGCTCTACTATGAAAGATAGTCAAATTATTGCAATTTTCTGTGCTTTCGATGATTTTTTCACCGATTTTGATCACTTTTAAAAATCTCATACCCTAGAGGGAAAGAAAAATCGACGGAATCGTACCTGCAGGTTATCCATGAGCGAGGTGATGAGCATCATCGTATTTTTTCATATGAGTGGATACCGTTGCTTTAAGCACTTTTACCAGAATCATGTCTGCCAACATATGCGCGGCTATTTTCCCAATCTGGTATCTTATAATCGGATGGTGGAGTTGCAAACCAAAGCGGTCCCACCATTAGCCTTGTTTGTAAAGATGTACCGAATGGGTAAATGTAGTGGGATATCCTTTATTGATTCAACCAGTATCCGGGTCTGTCACAATCGAAGGATTCATTCCCACAAGGTGTTTGCTGGACTGGCCAAACGAGGCAAGACTTCAAAGGGTTGGTTTTATGGTTTCAAACTTCATCTGGTTCATAATGACCGGGGCGAAGTGATTGATTTTCAACTCACTCCGGGCAATGTGCATGATAATGCCGTATTGAAGTGTAAACGGTTTATGAAGAAGGTCTATGGCCGGTTGTTCGGTGATAAAGGCTATATTGTCAACAAGCAAATCTTTGACACTCTTTTCTTGAGAGGTATTCATTTGATTACTAAGTTGAGACGGAATATGAAATCCAAAATGATTACACCCCTACAGGATGCTCTTCTGCTCCGAAAACTTGCTATCTCTGAAACCATTATTGACCAACTCAAAAATATTTCACAGATCGAACATACAAGGCATCGTTCCTTTGCCGGATTTTTCGTCAATATACTTGGTGGACTTTGTGCCTACGGGTTTAAAGAATCTAAACCCTCCATTTATAAGAATCTGGTCGATACCAAACAGCTCCTTTTGGCCTAGTCTTACATCGAACTCACGTTATTTTAGATTGCAATTTGTCATTGCACAATATTGATAACTAGGCAAAAGTTATAAATTAGGTATGCATTTCCTTTCTTAAACTATCTCTAACTTTGCCCTATCCATTTTCCATCTAATTAATAAGGTCAGACATTAAGTTTATCCAAGCTTTCTCTAATTTAATACTTATTTTCTCTTCAAGAACCCTTTCTCAGAGCGGGCTAAAAAAGCAATGCATGGTGTTCTTTACAAATTTAATAATCTAGAATTAAGCTCTTTTTACAAAGTACATCTCAACATTTCCTTTACCTTTAGCTTGAATTTTACCTCTGGAATCAAATATAAATTCCGGATCATTTTTTAATAATTCATAGGTGTTTTGAGATATATTTACCTGACCGACTTCTCCATGTGATTCCATTCGGGAAGCCGTATTTACGGTGTCGCCCCAAACGTCGTATTGGAATTTTTTTACACCAACAATGCCGGCGACTACATTACCTGTGTGCATTCCTGTCCGCATCTCAAATGGAATTTGGCCTGTAGCCATGCGCTCTGCTTTTCGATTAATTATAAATGCTGCCATCTTCAATGCCGCTAAAACGGTGTTCTTTACAGAATCTTCCTTCGGAACGGGCAGACCTCCTGCCGCCATATATGAATCGCCAATCGTTTTTATTTTCTCCACTCCATACTCTTCACAGATATTATCAAATGCTTTGAAACAATGATTGATCTCTCCAACCAAATCTTTGGCGCTTAATTTCTCAGACATCTGAGTGAACTCCTTGAAATCTGTAAACAAAATCGAAACCTTTTCAAAGTCTCGTGCATCTGCACTTCCTTTTAATTTGAGTTCTTCGGCAATTTCCGCTGGTAATATATTAAGCAGTAAATTCTCGGAGCGATCTTTTTCTTTCGAAATGATGTCATTTGATTTTTTCACATAACGCCAACGACTAAAAAATCCACCGGCCAGGAATAGCAACATCAAGCCTGATCCTGCATAAATATTTCGAGTTCTGATATTCTGACGATTTTCTGCATCATGCGCTTGTTCTACTCTTATTTTCTCTGTTTCCTGTTCAAGACTATCAGCCAACACTTGCTTTGCAAATTCAATATGCTGCAATTTTTTGCCCGTTTCCTGTTGACTTATACTGTCATTAAGGATGAGTAACCTTTCATGAAACTCAAGGGCAATATTTCCTTGTTTCTGTTCTTTGTAGGCCTTATATAAGCATTCACATGCTGTCTTTTCCATTTGCAAATGACTAATTTTTTCTCCGGTTGTGAGGGCTTCTTTGCAAGCTTTAATTGCAGCAGAATATTTTTTTTGTTTTTGGTATATTTTACCGAGCAAATTTAATGTATTGCCATAGTTTTGTATATTTCCTAAATCATTCGATAACTCCAATGCTTTCAGGCAATAATCAATTGCTGTGGCTAGATCATTTTGCAGATAATGGATATTACCAATGCAATTTAAACTCAAAGATAATTGTCTTTTATCTCCTATTTTATCGGCGATTTCTTTGCTGCGTATAAAATAATCCATGGCATTCGCATAGTCTTTTAATTCAATATATGAATATCCTATATTAATAAGCAGAAGCTTCAGCACATTTATATTGTTACTTTCTTGTGCCAACTTTAAAGCTCTAAATCTTATTTCCAGCACTATTTCTTGGTCTTTCATAGCTTGGTATATATTTGCATAATTAAGCAAAGCCATCCCTAAGTTTTGCTTATCTCCTGATTCTTCGTACCAAGAAATAGTGCTAGATATATAATCTATTGCTTTTGCATAATTTCCGTTAATGAAATAAACGATACCAATGCCATCAGTGGCTTTAAACATATTTAATTCATTCTGACTCTTTTCAGCTAGAACAAAGCAGCGTTCATAGGATTCTAAACATGAAGCAAATTCACCTCGATGCCAATATATCGCAGCTATATTAATTAATGTTGTTGTAATTTGAGAGGTATCTTTAATTTCCTGAGCAATGATTATTGCTTGTTGGCTTAATTCCATGGCCTTCTCATATTCAGCCTTATTGAGATATATTTCACCTTTAATTCTATAAATTGCTGACAGAAACATTTTATGATTATTTTTCAATGCCATATCATACAATTCTTGCAACAAGATCAATGCCGAATCAGGTTCGGAATACATTAGTTCAGAAGCCATACGGCCTATTGCCATCATCCTATTGCCATCATCCTATTACTATCTGGCAGTTCCACATTATTCCATATATTCCACAGAGAGTCCTGATTGGTTTGACAATAGACGGAAGACGTATTGGCAAAACTGAATACAAGAAGCATCACAATTATGTAAAATGGCCTATATACATGATTTAAGAGAAAGGAAATAACTGTAATTTTCGTTTTGTCAATCATCATACTAATAACATATTTCCAAAAGATACAGTTTTTATCCAGAGTATCGTATTGATGAGATTGTGTGTGTACTGTTATTATTTAATCCACAAAAATTAATAATATCACCAACCGTTTCCTTCAGATATGAGAAGTATGTTCCTATTATTTTCACACCAGCTATTATCAATTGAGCTACCAGGATTGGTCTACGACTATTATCTTTTTTGGATGCTAACGATAAGTGTTATCGTGAGTCTGACCAAAGAGATTTTTTTTGATATCTATTGTTGCCTACCGCCTTCTCATGCTATTAATTTTTTATAATTCATTCTAAACCTAATAAATTCTCAATTTTTTCTAACCTTGCTTTTAATTCTTTATTCTCCGTTCTAAGTTTTTCTATTTCGTTTATTGGTAAGTCCTGAATAATTTCATTGCCTTCCAGGTCAGCAAAATGAACGAGCTGTTCACCAGTAACATTCTCTATCAGCCTTACCATCTTTAACATATCGACATTGATTTGTCTATTGAATAATGCATTTTTTGAAAAGAAACTCCACGCCATATTTTCGCTTGGCTGAATCAATGAAAAATGGTGTGGGGAAATTACTGTCGTATTTCCGGAATCATCATATGCTGTTAACTCACCTGAAGCGCTGTACAACCCACTAAATCCGGTCACTGCAGTAGGAGCTGATGAATTAGCTAATCTCATGGCACCATTTATTTCAAGTTTTTCACCAGGAGAACTACTACCTATACCCACATTTCCTTCGATGATTGCACCATCAGCAGGTGCAGCAGTTCCCACAAAAGAAGATCCTATGGCAATTCCACCGGATACATCTAAAAGATTGCTGGGTGAGCCTGCTAATAACCCAATACCCACATTTCCTTCGATGATTGCTCCATCTGTAGGAGCTACAATCCTGCAAAAGAAGATCCTATGGCAATTCCACCGGATACATCTAAAAGATTGGTGGGTGTGTTAGTTCCCAGACCCACAGAACCGTCACTCTCGACAAATAGACCTTCATTGTCACCATCATTTGAAATATAAAAACCTTTGGTTTGAAGGTTTTCAGTAGCCAAATGATCACCGAGACCATCATTGCTGTCAAAATAGGATTTTGTCATTGCATCTTGCGCAACTGTAGGATCTGCTAGGTTTTTTATTTGTAATGCTCCTCCATCATTACCTTTTGTTAGGACTTCAGTTAAATTTTGAATTTCATTCATCGGATCTAGATCAGTCTGCTTAATATTGACCTGAGACTTAATCTCGATAGACCACATATTCAATGTACCATCATCACTAGCTGGTAAATCATCTTCGACTTTGAGTATCCAATCTCCGGATATTGGGCTACCGTTAAAAACTGTAAAATTTCCTTCCGGCAAAAAATCTCCAGTAAAAGGAGCTGTACCTGTTGTAATGGAAGTTGTAGCATCACTTACAAAACAGGTGTTTGTATAATTGTCATTACTGCCACCATTATCTGAAGAAAGATCTATACTTGCTCTATTCGGTGCGAATAATGTAATATCAAGATCTTCGACCCAGGAATGAGAAATATCAAGACATACTTTAATGTAAGAGGAATCATTGACAGATCCTCCTTTGGTCAGAGTTAATGTGTCCATAATTGTTGGCGGGACTGGAATACTCAAAGCAGGCGATGATCCGGATTCTGACCAGCATATATCAATTTCGGAAGGAAGAACAACAAACCCACCATCAGTTAGAAAAATGGTATCATTCGAAAGACTTAACATTTGATTATTAGCCAGGGTAGGGGCGTCTCTGATCCCTAATTCACCATTGGGTAATAATACAATAACGCTATCTGCTGTATTCACATTTGTCAGCGTACTAATCCCTAATGTGCCATTGATACGTACCAGATCATTGTCGAATTCTCCATATATGAGTGGTGTTGTCGTGTTAGAATTATCGATATACAATTTATTGTTACCTGTTTCAGATATTCCAGCAAAGGCACCAATAAAAACGTGCCCGAAGCCATTGCTAAACAATCCAGCCTGAGTCCCTATTATTGTGTTTTCATAACCCGTGTTATCTCTTCCTGCAACATTTCCAATAAATAAATTGCTATAACTATTATTGAGCTTTCCGGCTCCACGTCCAATAAAAGTGTTGCCACTACTTCCATTGCTTATTCCGGCATTGTAACCAATAAAGGTATTCCATGAACCACCGGAATTAGGTCTTCCAGTGTTGGCTCCTAAAAAAGTACTCATTGTTCCTGAGTAATTAAATCCTGATCTGGCACCTATATAGATGGAGGAATCACCTACCGCTTTTATGATCTCCAGTTGCCCTGCAATTTTGCTGTCTCCAGCAACATCAAGTTGGATCTGTGCAGTCATATCATTGTGAAAACAGAAGACAATTAATAAAATTAAAACGGACAAATAGTGACCCGTTAAAGAAATGATATTTTTCATATTCTGAGTGTTTGTCGTTATTTAGTTTAGTCAGATTTTAATTTAAATGACTAGTTAAAGATTGTAAGATCAAAGAAGAGTTGAAATTTATTAGCTAGATGATAATTAAATTCTTATAGACAATAGTAAGAAAATATATTCTGGAAAACGATAAATAGGAATTATGAGAGATTAGTGCTTCGACACTTATTTTTTGTCAACGCGGATCGATAAATCTTTAATTAGATAGATGAGAGATAACGATTTGTGGATGTGCTATAATTAAGTTTAACAGCTATGAGCATCATAGCACCTATGTAAAAGTAGTAACTTGAAAACTCACAAAAACACAACTAGTTATGAGCAAACAAGTCACTACTGAATCCCCTAAGTTATTCATTGGCTTAGACATACACAAGAAGAGTTGGAAATTTCATTTTACGACAGATCTGGTTCTAGGGTCTGGATGCAGTTTTCCACCCAAGAGCGATCTTGTATTAAAATACGTAAATAAAAACTATCCTAATTATGAAGTAAGCCTAGCATATGAAGTAGGGTGCTGTGGATATAAACCAGCACGAGAATTCATTTCATTTGGATGGGATACTTACGTTGTAAATCCAGCGGATATTCCAAAACCGGCGAAGAATAATTTTGTAAAAACGGATAAGATTGATGCCAGGAATATAGCAAGACAATTAAGATCAGGGAATCTTAAAAAGATTACTATCCCAGAGATTGAGAGAGAAAGTATAAGGAGTCTAACCAGACAGAGAACGGCATTAGTGCGAGATTTTAGGCGGGTAAAATCCCGAATAAAATCACTGCTTTTATATTATCAAATAGAGATACCAGAAGGGATGGACACACCAAAGTGGCCTCTCAGGTTTTTGGATTGGTTAAGCGGATTAAACTTAGGACAGATTAATAATACATTGACCCTGAAGAGCATGCTAGCCCAATATGAGTTTGTGGATCAACAACTTAAAGGCTTATCAACTACAATACGATCATACTGCAGGAAGCATCACAAAAAGGATTATAATTTATTAAGAAGTGTACCAGGGATAGCTGGATTGACAGCGAGTTACATCCTATCAGAAATTGGAGATATTAGAAGATTTACCTCATTTAAGAAGTTTGCTTCCTATGTTGGATTTGTGCCAGGGATGCAACAAAGTGGAGACACAATTTATAGTACTGGAGCAAACCCTCGTGCGAACAGGCATGTGAGAAATATGATAATAGAAGCATCGTGGATAGCCATAAGAACAGATCCTGTCATGCAGAATTATTATAGAAGTCATGGAGGTAAAAATTCGAAAGCGGTCATATTTAAAGTAGGAAGGAAATTACTATCAAAAATGATGGCAGTTATAAAAACAGAAACACCATACTCAGTAGGAGTATTGAAATAATATTGGTATAAACAAAGCATAACAAAAGGAGAGACAACAAAACAATGTGTGTGAATGAAATTTAATGTTCTTTACAAGTCGTAGCAAGTTGCTGTCCTTAATTTGTAGGTCTTCAAACCAAAGTGGACAATAAGTGAATAACTTTATATGACTATCGGATTGCTTGCACAAGACACTATAATTTCGTATCTTTCTAATTATTAGACACTTAGTTATGAAGTTACAAGATTTTTTCAAAAAGTATCCAGATGAAGCAAGCTGCAAAGCTCACTTTAAAGCAGAAAGAGATAGACAAGGAGTTATTTGTAAGCGTTGCCAATCTCAAGAGCATTATTGGCTATCCACAAGAAGTCAATACCAATGTAAATCCTGTAAGTTTAGAACGACTTTACGTAGTGGAACATTACTACATAAATCTCAGCTACCCTACTACTATTGGTATTTTGGAATGATGATGCTTACCAGCACAAAAAAGAGTTTTTCTGCATTAGAAATACAAAGACAGTTAGGTCATCCCTATTATGAGCCTATTTGGTATATGCTTCATAAAATACGTCACTCTATGGGTAGGCGAGATGATAATTATCTTCTTGGTAATCAAGTTGAACTTGATGAAGGTTTCTTTGAAATAGTTCCCAACAAAGAAAGACGAGATCAAACCGTAATAGAATTAGAAAACAATGATGGAAAATATAAGAGAGGTAAAGGAAGTCAAAAGCAAGCAATAGTATTGGTTATGGCTGAATCAATATCTGTGGAACCTACTAAAAAATACAGGCACAAAACCAATAAAAAAGTGAGATACATTAAAATGAAATTACTAGATGACCTTAGCAAAGAAAGCACCAATGCACAAGTAGAACAAGCTATTGATACAAAAACATCTGCAATAACAGACGGAGCTAATAACTATAATGATTTAGCAAACAGCCTCACTGACCATAAAGCTGTGGTAATAAAGGACAAGAAAGAGACTCGTAAAATTCTGCCTTGGGTTCATATAGTCATAAGCAATGCCAAAAGATTGCTGTTAGATGTGCATCATTCCATTGGTGAGCAATATCTGCAAAGTTATCTCGATGAGTTCTGCTATAAGTTTAATAGAAAATACTTCAATTCTGTATTCGATAGAGTTGTAACTAACTCTGTATCTGTAAAATGGGAGGTAAATATGTAATTAATCCGATAGTCATATAATATTAAGTTACACTTTTAAAAGTTAAATTGAAATATTTTTGTCTGCGTTTTTTAAATGTTTTGTGTTTACATAATTTTCTTCTCTTCAGTTTTTCTTCTTTTAATCCATAATAAACATCTGCTGGTATCAAGTTTTGTAAAGATTCATGATATCTGTGATGGTTATAATATTTTACAAATTGTGAAAGACGAAAACTCAATTCACCTGGGCTGTAATAATGATCCAGTTTAATTACATTTTTCATCGTTCTGTGATACCTTTCAATCTTGCCTTGCGTTTGAGGATGACCAGGTCTTCCTCTCACATGTTTAATTTTGTAATCATCCAAATAAGAGCTCAACTCTTGACTTAAATAACAAGATCCATTATCAGATAATAACTTAGGCGGTTTATTCAAATTTACATTTGGATGGTTTAATGCCTGATTCAAAGTATTTTTTACATCAAGGGTTTTCATCGTTGAGCACAACTCCCAACTTATAATGTACCTAGAATAATCATCTAATATAGTCGATAGGTAATACCATCCCCAGCCAATGATTTTGAAATAAGTAAAATCAGTTTGCCACATTTGATTGACAGTTGTTGTTTTGTCTTTAAATTCATCTGCGGCAGATATCAGATCATAATGAGGAGGGTTTATCAGTCCAGCAGATTTCAATATTCTGTAAACACTGCTTTCGCTTATAAAGTATTGATTCTCATCAGTATACCTGCAAGCCAATTCTCTACAAGAAAGCTCTGAAACTTCCAGTGCCAGATTCAATATATCAGACCTGATCCGATCAGGAATCTTGTTCCAGTAATGCTTCCTTGTACTTTTCTTTTCCTCTAATCCTACAATTCCATTTTCCCGATATTTCTTATACCAGTTGTAAAAGGTTGATTTGTGAATACCGATTTCCTTGAGAGTTCTTCTAACACTCCATTCGGATTGCTCAACCAGCCTAATCAGTTCCATCTTTTCTTTTGCTGTAAATCGCATATACTTCTTGAATTTTATTTTACTCCATTCAAGCTTTTTTTAAGCACACGATTTTTCAGGGTAAGTTCTGCTACTACCTCTTTAAGGTCTTGATTTTCTGTCTTTAGATGTTGAACTTCTGAAGTATTGGCTTCACGTTCTGTGTCTCCCTTTAAACGTTTCTTCCCTGCTTCCATGAAATCTTTACTCCACTTATAATATAGTGGTTGTGAAATCTCTTCTCTTCTACAAAGAGAAGCAACGCTTTGTTCTCCTCTTAATCCTTCAATGACTATTCTAATCTTTTCTTCTGTAGAAAATTTACGTCTTGTCCTTCTTTTTACATCTCGGACATAAGATTCTGCTGATTTGTTTTTCTTGTTCATAATAAAGTGAATTTAATAGTTATGTATAACTTTTAATATTTCACTTAATGGTCCACTTTTATTTGACGATTTACAAATGAAAAGTAGCCCCACCAGGTTTACAGTTAATGGGTGATAATTTGAAAGAACGACTCCTGTTCAGAGTTGGATATGCTTTAGAGCAAGCAACTAAATGGAAAGAGCAACATCCTGATATATAAAATTATAAAAAATGAAAACGAACAAAGGCTAACAAAAAATAAAATTAAAACTCATTTCATCAAAGACGTTAGACACAATAGTGAAATTAATTATTACTAAAGAAGAACAAAATGGATTTAAAGAGTAATAGATTAAAAAAGGCTTCTCTAATATTCTTGTTAGCTAACTTCATTATTTTCCAGGGATTTGCTCAGGGCAGTAATCATGATGAACCAATACCAATGATGTATCATAGCCTTGTTTATCACGATAATTCAGAAAATGTTCTTCTTTTTGGAGGTGTTTCAAAACATGGCTGGGTATCTGACATAAGTGAGGTTTGGGAATATAACAGCCAAAGTAGTGATTGGACAAAATTATGTGAATATGAAGCGATTTCTGATTCGAGTGTTCATGCACAATTCCCGGTATATGATAAAGAATCAAACCGAATCATTGTTTTTAATTCTCAAGGTGAAACTTGGGCGTTTCATTTAGATAGCAAAAATTGGAAAAATATGAGACCCGACATTGCTCCTACTCCTAGATGTGGACATAATATGTCATATGATTCTAAATCAGATAGAGTAATATTATTTGGTGGCTTTGGTTGTAAAAGCATTGAGGATCCAATCTTCGATGATACATGGGTTTATGATTATAATTCAAATAAATGGACTCAAATGTCTCCTATTAAAAATCCGTCTACTAGAATGTATTCCTCAATGGCGTATAATTCTAAGGAGGATATAACTATTCTATGGGGTGGAAGACTAATAGAACCGCTTGAAGACAATTCACTATGGAAATACAACCTCAAAAAAGATGAATGGTCACAGATTCAAACAATGAATGGTCCAAATCAAACATTTGCATACCCAAGTATGGTGTACATCCCAAATAAAAATAGAATAGTTCTTTTCGGTGGTGGTATTATGGAATCCGCCTTTGTGGGAACCCAAGTAAGTGAACTATGGATCTTTGATTTTGAGAATATGAAATGGGAATTAGTTTCTACAAGGGGTACTCCTGCAGCTGTATCCCTTCATGCAATGGTTTTTGTTCCAAACACAAATGAAATAGTACTTTTTGGAGGTGAAATTGAAAGTATGTACTCAAACAAATTATTAGATGGAACTTGGATTTTAAACATGAAGAATTTTAAATGGAAAAAATATTAATATGTAAATGTGTCTAACAAAAAATAAACGCCATTAAAAAAGGCGTTTATTCAAACGCTATGCAAGGCGTAGAAAGACAAAATATTCAAAGAAAACGAAACTAATAATGATACTTATTCGTTACATTAATGATGTAATTAAATCGTTACATTCATAAAGTGAGAGAAATTTTCATTACAGAACAATGTTTAGATTTCATTGATAGTCAAAATGAGAGAGTATCTCGTAAATTCTATCATCTCATTGAAGTTATGAGTGGAGTCAAAATAATACATACACTTTTTGTAAAGAAAATATTAAACTCAAATTTTTATGAATTGCGTATTAAAGCAGGAAATGAATATAGAATTGTAATGTTCACAGTAGATCATTTAAACTTTAATGAAGCCACAAAAATTATATGCATTCATGGCTTTATAAAAAAATCAACCAAAGATTACAATAAGGCTCTAAAAAAAGCTGAATTCATATTAAATAACTACTTAGATAAAAAATCAGATGACTAAAGTTATAAAGGCAAACAAAATATTAGATAATAAATTCGGTAAAAAAGGATCAAGCAAACGAGCAACTTTTAACAGTGAAAGCCATTCATATTATTACGGGGAAATTCTAAAACACAGAAGAAAACAGTTAAAGTTAAGTCAAGAAGATTTGGCCAATAAAATTGGAAAGAAAAGACCTTACATTTCTCGGGTTGAAAACGGCGAGGATTTAAGACTATCAAATCTCGTTCAAATTGCAAATGCTCTTGACCTTAGACTGGAATTAATTACTGATTAAATTGCCCAGAGCACAACAATGCATTATCACGCCATCCCGATGAATCGGAACGTCGCATACCTGCCTACCGGCAGGCAGGCACTAAACCGTTATGGCCAATGACTTTAGAAACAAAAAAGCGCTTTTAGTAAATATGTATTAATGTAAATGTGATAAGAAATAATTATGATGGTATTGAATATGTTGAGAAATAAATTCTTTCTTCTAGTTTGTTTCGTTTTGATATTTACATCATGTACGCAAGACCAAGAAATTATTCCTGTTGATAATGTGAATCCAAATACAGAACAAAATGTCCCTGGTTGGTTTTATTCAAAAATTTTAAAAAGCAACAGATACATTTATTTGCGATTACCTACTGATTATGACGAGGATTCAGATGTAAATCGTCAAATAAAAGTGGACCATTAAGTGAATAAAATTAAGTTATACATAACTATTAAATTCACTTTATTATGAACAAGAAAAACAAATCAGCAGAATCTTATGTCCGAGATGTAAAAAGAAGGACAAGACGTAAATTTTCTACAGAAGAAAAGATTAGAATAGTCATTGAAGGATTAAGAGGAGAACAAAGCGTTGCTTCTCTTTGTAGAAGAGAAGAGATTTCACAACCACTATATTATAAGTGGAGTAAAGATTTCATGGAAGCAGGGAAGAAACGTTTAAAGGGAGACACAGAACGTGAAGCCAACACTTCAGAAGTTCAACATCTAAAGACAGAAAATCAAGACCTTAAAGAGGTAGTAGCAGAACTTACTCTAAAAAATCGTGTGCTTAAAAAAAGCTTGAATGGAGTAAAATAAAATTCAAGAAGTATATGCGATTTACAGCAAAAGAAAAGATGGAACTGATTAGGCTGGTTGAGCAATCCGAATGGAGTGTTAGAAGAACTCTCAAGGAAATTGGTATTCACAAATCAACCTTTTACAACTGGTATAAGAAATATCGGGAAAATGGAATTGTAGGATTAGAGGAAAAGAAAAGTACAAGGAAGCACTATTGGAACAAGATTCCTGATCGGATCAGGTCTGATATATTGAATCTGGCACTGGAAGTTTCAGAGCTTTCTTGTAGAGAATTGGCTTGCAGGTATACTGATGAGAATCAATACTTTATAAGCGAAAGCAGTGTTTACAGAATATTGAAATCTGCTGGACTGATAAACCCTCCTCATTATGATCTGATATCTGCCGCAGATGAATTTAAAGACAAAACAACAACTGTCAATCAAATGTGGCAAACTGATTTTACTTATTTCAAAATCATTGGCTGGGGATGGTATTACCTATCGACTATATTAGATGATTATTCTAGGTACATTATAAGTTGGGAGTTGTGCTCAACGATGAAAACCCTTGATGTAAAAAATACTTTGAATCAGGCATTAAACCATCCAAATGTAAATTTGAATAAACCGCCTAAGTTATTATCTGATAATGGATCTTGTTATTTAAGTCAAGAGTTGAGCTCTTATTTGGATGATTACAAAATTAAACATGTGAGAGGAAGACCTGGTCATCCTCAAACGCAAGGCAAGATTGAAAGGTATCACAGAACGATGAAAAATGTAATTAAACTGGATCATTATTACAGCCCAGGTGAATTGAGTTTTCCTCTTTCACAATTTGTAAAATATTATAACCATCACAGATATCATGAATCTTTACAAAACTTGACACCAGCAGATGTTTATTATGGATTAAAAGAAGAAAAACTGAAGAGAAGAAAATTATGTAAACACAAAACATTTAAAAAACGCAGACAAGAATATTTCAATTTAACTTTTAAAAGTGTAACTTAATTTTATTCACTTATTGTCCACTTTGGTTTGAAGACCTACAGTGGAGCTTCCAAAACATGGAAATTAAGTCCAGAAGCAGGTGCATTGAAAGTTGGACCTGGTATAGGAAATGGAGAGTGGTTCACTACAACTTTGGATGATGTAACAACAAGATCTTGCACATTCGATGATACTTATTCATTCGATTCAATGGGAAATTTTGAATATAATGCTAATGGTGATGTCTGGGCCGAAGAATACATGGGAGTTGACCCTCCGGGATGTGTTGCCGAAGATATGTTATCTGCAAATGCTATGGCATGGGGATCTGAATCACATAGTTATGAAATTGCAGTTGGTATGGATTCTGATCCATCATATATTACTGTTACAGGTACTGGTGCATTCATTGCATTGCCTAAGGCTTTTAATGGTGGTGAATATGTAGCTGGTCCTCCGACGGAAAATGGATCTATCACATATTAGGTGGTAAGCTATATAAATAATGGAACAACTGAAATTCTGGTACTTACACTAGATATCAGTATGGACGAGATGGGAGGCTCATATTGGACTTATACCCTTATCTCAGAATAAATGACAAGAATAAAGAACTAGGTAATGGGGGAGACAATCCTCCATTACTTAATTACATAGCTTGATTGTATTTTTAACATATAACAATTTTAATTTTCTTATGAAATATTTGCTTCTTTTATCGCAGTTGATGTTTTTTGTGTCTTCCTGTAGTACTGAGACAAATTCAATTGATCCCAATGATCCTACCGACCTGATTATTGACATTCTCGTTTATGACGACGGATCAGGAACAGTTGTAGTGAACGCAGCTGCAATGAATACAGTGGAATATCAATTCGATATGAATGATGGGGCTTTAAGTCCTTATGTCAGTGCAGATGGTTACTACGAGTATACTTACAAGACCTCAGGATCTTATTTGGTTGAAATAAGAGCCTATGGGGCCTCAGGAAGGTATTTAAGAAAAGAAAAAAGAATCTTAGTACCTGCAGAAGATCCTGTTGATGTAGGATTAGGATATTCAACGCCTATTTCATATCCCGGAATGAAGATGATGTGGAATGATGAATTTAGTGGTACAACAATAAACGAAGACAATTGGTCTTATGATATTGGCACTGGCTGTCCAAATCTTTGTGGTTGGGGGAATAACGAACTTGAATACTACAGATCAGAGAACTGTTGGGTTCAAGGAGGTGTATTGACTCTTGAGGCCAGAAAAGAGACCTTCCAAACTTCAGAGTATACTTCAGGTAAGATTGTTACACGTAACAAACAAGCTTTCAAATACGGAAGAATAGATATAAGAGCAACAATGCCAAAAGGACAAGGAATTTGGCCAGCACTTTGGTTGTTAGGAACTAATCAGGAATCAGTGGGATGGCCTAAATGCGGAGAGATAGATATTATGGAAATGGTTGGAGGTAGTGGAAGGGAGAATTCAGTGTCAGCCAATGCTTTCTGGGATAACAATGGCACAAATGATTTCCCAAAACTTTACACATTAAGTTCAGGGACTTTTGCTGATGAATATCACGTGTTCTCATTGATTTGGGACGAACAAAAACTAACTTATCTGGTCGATGACAATGAATATCACAGCATAAATATAACTCCTACTGTAATGAGTGCCTTCCATAAGTCTTTCTATCTCTTATTCAATGTTGCAGTTGGAGGAAACTGGCCGGGTAGTCCGGATAATACGACAATCTTCCCAACTCGAATGCGTATTGATTATGTCAGAATATTTGAAGATCTATAATTCTTCTTGTTTGCAAAATCGCTTAACAGCAAGATTAAAAAATCAAAAAAAATGCACACATCCACCCTTAAGATATTATCAGTTATAATGTGTTCATTCCTGTCTGTTTATCTAAACGGTCAGGAGCTCGAAGTATCAGGAATAATTACGGATGGCATTTCAGGAGAATCTATACCTGGTGCAACCATACTTATAAAGGGTACAAGTGAAGGAACAATTTCTGACTTTGACGGAACTTATTTTTTAACAGTTAATTCTCTTTCTGACACAATTGAGATTTCATTCATAGGATGCAAGACAAAAGAAGTTGCCATCAATGGAAGACAAGTTATCAATGAACAGATTTTTGTAGATAGTTATCAGATAGATGAAATCATTGTCGTCGGTTATGGTCGACAAAAGAAGAAAGTAGTTACCGGAGCCGTGGCAAGAGTTTCAAATGAAGATATTAATTCGACACCAAGCTTAAGAATAGAACAAGCTCTTCAGGGACGTACACCCGGAGTTCAAGTGACCAATCAATCCGGCCAACCAGGGGATGAACCCACTGTTCGGGTTAGAGGAATAGGAACTACAGGCAACGCAAAGCCTTTATATATTGTCGACGGATTAGCTGTTGGAGGGATCGATTATTTGAATCCCGGAGACATTGAAACTATTGACATACTAAAGGATGCCGCCTCTGCAGCAATTTATGGAGCAAGAGCGGCCAACGGGGTAGTATTAGTGACTACTAAATCAGGATCTAAAGGCAAACTCAGTGTGAGTTATGACGGATATTATGGGCTTCAGAATGCAACCAATCAGCTGGATATGCTTAACGCTGATCAGTACAAAATGATAATGAATGAAGGAGCACGTAGTGCCGGGGTTTCTGAACCTTTTGATTTGCTTGAAATATCAGTACACAACACAAATTGGCAAGATGCTCTTTTTATAAAAAATGCGCCAATGCAAAATCATCAGCTGTCAGTTCAGGTGGGGGAGAACGCTCTACATTTGCTTCCAGTCTTTTTTTTTTCTCGCAGGAAGGAATTATTGGTGGAAGCAAATCTCAATTTGACAGATATACTGCCAGACTGAATTCAACTCCTGATGTGAATAACATGTTTCGATTTGGTAACAACCTCGCTTATACACATCTCGTTAAAAGAGGAATAGGAACCAATCAGTCATTTAATGGAGCTTATAGCAGTGCTTTAAACCTTGATCCATTAACTCCTGTTTTTGAGGTCGATGAAACGAATCTTGGTGGCTATCCTTATTCTATAGAACCGGTTGTAAAAGATAATGCAGAGAATGTCTATGGCATATCAAATTATGTGGGAGCTGAAGTTGTTAATCCATTAGCCTTATTAGAAATTGATAATGATGAAACGCGTAAAGATGAATTGGTAGGAAATGTCTATGGAGAATTTGAACCCATTAAAGATCTCAAATTCAAATCCAGCATTGGTATAGATTTAGCATATGTGCTTTATGACGGTTTCAGGCCTCTGTTCTTTCTTAATGGAGCTCAATTGAATGATAATAAAACTTCAGTTAGTAAAAATATTCAACGCTATTTTACCTGGCAATGGGAGAATACGATATCCTACCAAAAAGAGATAAATGACCATACTATAAATGGCCTTGCAGGTTTGACAGCCAACGAATTTAACTTTGAAGACCTTAGTGGATTTAACGCAGGGGTACCAACATCTGATCCTGATAATGTTTATTTGAACCTTGCTACAGATACAGTGTGGACTGCTAATGGAGGAGCTGTTCATTCAGCTTTGTATTCCATATTTGGAAGAGTTAATTACAGTTATAAAGACAAATACTCTGTCACTGCGATTATGCGTAGAGATGGCTCATCGAAATTTGGAGTTAATCAAAGATATGGAACCTTTCCATCAATCGGAGTTGCATGGGTAGCAAGCGATGAAGACTTTTTGGACAACATGCGTTTTTTGAATTATTTAAAATTTAGAGCGTCTTGGGGTATTAATGGAAATCAGGAAATTGGGAATTATCAATTTGTTTCTACAATTAATAAGAGTCGGGGATATACTATAGGAGGAGGACGAGATGTGGGTTCTTCACCATTGTTTATTGAAAATAGTGATATCCATTGGGAAGAATCTGAGCAGATAAATTTTGGTGCAGATTTGGCATTTTTTGAAAATAGAATTCAGGCTACTTTTGATTATTATGTAAAAACGACTAATGGTCTGTTAGAAAGAATTTCTATCCCGGGTCATGTTGGGAATGATGGGCCGATAGCAAATGTTGGTAGTGTTCGCAATAGCGGAATCGAATGGTCTGTCAATTGGAGGTCAGTAATTGGGGACTTTAAATATTTCCTAGGATTTAATGGAGCATATAATATCAATAAAATGACCCATATCGGTAATTCTGAAAAAGTCATCAATGGTGCAGGATGGGCACTTGCAGGAGCTGTTACGAGATCAGAGGAAGGATTACCTATCGCTTATTTCTGGGGTTATCAAACCAATGGAATTTTTCAAAACCAAAATGAAATTTTTCAACACATTAATCAAGATGGTGAATTACTCCAGACTAATGCCGTTCCCGGAGATGTCCGATTTTTAGATAGTAATCAAGATGGAGTCATTAACGAAGAAGACAGAACGCTGATCGGGAATCCGACACCGGATATAAGCTTCGGTTTCAATGCTTCAGTTGATTACAAAACATTTGATTTTTCACTCTTCCTTCAAGGTACTTTAGGCAACGATGTATTTAACGGAACCCAACGACAGGATTTAAGATTTACGAATCGAACAACAAAATTTTTAGACAGATGGACAGATGAAGGAACATCGAATTCTACACCAAGATATACCTGGGTGGATGTGAATAATAATTATAGAGTATCTGATCTATATATTGAGGATGGCTCATATTTGCGACTTAAGAATATTCAATTGGGTTATTCCTTGCCTTCAAGAATACTAGATAAGATTGGAGCTGAAAAATGGAGATTTTATGTATCAGGTGAAAACTTACTGACCTTTACAAATTACACAGGCGTAGATCCTGAAATTGGTGCTTTTGGGTCATTTGATATTGGTATCGACCGTGCAATATATCCTCAAGCAAGAACAGTTAGATTTGGTACAAGCGGCACATTCTAAAATGAAAAGAGGCATGAAAATTTTCACAAAATATATATTAATAGTCGGGATCGTATTAACAAGTTGTTCTGATGATTTTTTGGACAGACAACCACTTGATCAGGTGGTATCTTCTAATTTTTACCAGACAGAAACTGATGCTATGGAAGCCTTGGTAGCTGTCTATGATGTGTTGGGATATCAATCCTCTCCGGGTGCTTCATGGTCACCTTTTTGTACAATGTCTGATATATTGTCCGATGATGCCTTTGCAGGAGGTGGTGATGCTAATGATGGTATGGATGAAGATGAGTTTAATACATTTAATATCCCAACAACAAATAATATAGTGCATTCTCTGTGGCTTAAAAACTATGTTGGAATTTACAGAGCGAACTTGTTATTAGAAAAAATTGACGGGATCGATGCCAGTAATGAATTCAAAGATAGGATCAAGGCGGAATGCAAATTCTTAAGAGGCTATTTTAATTTCGAATTGCTTAAATTTTTTGAAAATGTTCCCTTGCTGACAGCTACAATCAAAGGACCTTCTGAATACAGCCAATCACAAAATTCACCAAAAGAGGTTTATGATCAACTTGCTTCAGACCTTGTCGATGCAATCAATGGTTTACCCAATCTTATTCCTACTAATGAAAATGGCAGAGTCTCTAAATGGGCCGCCGAAGGATTACTCGCCAGAGTATTTCTTTTTTATAATGGAGTTTACGGTGGAGACCTACAAGCAGAAAACAGACTTATTGATCAAGGACAAGCCTTGAATTATTTGGAAGACTTAATAAGTAACAGTGGTCATGATCTAATGACTGATTATGATGAGATCTTTCATTTATCTGCTGAGTTCAGTGTTGAATCAGTATTTGAAATATCACATGGCGATAGCCCGGCTTGGTGGGACTGGGGATACCTTAGGGGAGGAGAAGGAAATCTTGCAGCTCAGATGCAAGGGCCGCGGGTTACAGGTTCAATTAACTGGAATCGAGGTTGGAGTTTTGCCCCAGTTAGTGAAGACTTGTTTCAGATTTTAAAAGACGATCCCCGACGTAGTAGCACAATAGTTATGCAAGAAGAATTAGATGGGTCATTGATAAAGGGATATCAGCATACGGGTTATTATTCGAGGAAATATACTTCAGACGCAGAACATTGGGGCTCTGACGGTCAGTTCGAACATAATCGTACTTGTAATTATAGGGTTATCAGGTTTTCTGATGTTTTATTAATGGCTGCTGAACTTGGAAGTCCAAATGCACAGTTGTATTTAGACAGAGTAAGATTAAGAGTTGGTTTACCAAGTATTCCTGCGACTTACGAAAACATATATGATGAAAGAAGAAGAGAATTGGCCTTGGAAGGAATCAGGTATTTTGATGTTATTAGAAGAGGGATTTCTTATGCTTCAGAAGAGCTTAGTGAATCAGGGATAAGAGGAGCTAATTATGAAGGAGATCAAATCTTGTTTAATGTTGTATTCAAACAGGACACTAGAGGGTTTTTACCAATACCTCAAACAGAAATGGACCTGTCAGCAGGAACTTTTATTCAGAATCAGGGATATTGAAATAATGTCAGCACGTACCTTTAGGTAGTCTACATAATTAAACTCGATTATTAATAATTAATATAGATCATTTTACAAATCAGACGAATTAGAGGATTATTTGCACTAAATCGGTTTAGTTCCTTTACTTTTGTATAGAACAAAGCAATGAAAACTTTACCTAGTATCACAGATCCTGTATTCAAGAAGAAAGAAAAGTATAGTTCTTTTGACAAATTTATCTTGAACTATATCATTGATGAAAGGGATCTTCCTTTTATCTATCTGTCTTTAAAAATCACCTTCATTAATATTCCGTTTTGTGTATTGCTTTTTACTTCTCTTTTTACAGGTTGGGTGTGGTGGCTAGTGGCCGTCCTTTATGCTGTTGCCGTAATTTATTTTGTGGGTCCTTATACATTGATGTTACATAACACAAGCCACAGAAGATTATTTAAACCAGAATATAAGATTTTCAACTTTTATATACCTATAATCCTGGGCCCATTTATGGGGCAATCACCTGAGACATACTTTAGTCATCATATTGGAATGCATCATGTAGAAAATAATCTACCTGATGATAAAAGCTCTACCATGAAGTATCAGCGTGACAGCTTTATTGATTTCTTAAAATATTCTGTAGGCTTTCTGTTTTTTGGAATATATGAGTTAGCAGTATATTTTAAACAAAAGAAATTTAAAAAACTATTTAATATGGTCGTTCGTGGAGAATTTAGCTTTATCCTCCTCATATTCATTTTTTCTTTCGTCCATTTAAAAGCAGCAATTTTTGTTTTTGCAATAACGGCTGTGATAGTTCGCTTTGCTATGATGTCAGGTAATTGGGGACAACATGCCTTTATCGATGCCAGTTCTCCTGAAAATAACTATAGAAACAGCATCACTTGTATTAACAGTGCTTACAATCGTAAATGCTTCAATGATGGTTATCATATCGGACATCACCTACAACCCAATATGCATTGGACAGATATGCCGGTTGAATTTGAAGCGAATCATATGGAATATGCTAATCAACGAGCTATCGTATACGATGGTCTTGATTTTCACATGGTATGGGTCTTTCTTATGCTGAAGCGATATGATATATTAGCAAAGCACTTTGTCAATATTGGAAATAAATATGAATCTAAAGAACAGGTCATTCAACTTCTGAAAGAAAGAACTCGATTAATTGAGATCTAAGTATATCCCTGATTCTATACCATTACTTTAATTTTTCCTTATTCATATTTCTATATGCTTAAGACTGGAATTTATGAATCTTATCTTATTTTCAACTTTCATTTATAAACCTGGGAATTGGAGAGACTATGAGTAGCAATCTTATAAAATTATCTTACATCTTGCTCGTGTGCATCGTGTGCTTGTCTTGTTCTAAGGACGAGTCTTCATCTGTTGAAGCCCTTGATGGTCCTTTGTTTTCCTTATTACCTCCGGCACATACGAAAGTGTCATTTCGAAATAGTGTTCAGGAATCGAATGAATTTAATTTCATCAACTACGTATATATATATAATGGAGGAGGGGTAGCATTAGGGGATATTAATAAGGATGGTCTTTTAGATATATATCTGAGTTCAAATCAAGGGTCAAATAAATTATATCTCAATAAAGGTAAAATGGTCTTTGAAGATATCACATCTAGCTCTGGAACTTCAGATTCAAAAGGATGGTCTACAGGTGTTTCAATGGTTGATATTAATAATGATGGATGGTTAGATATTTATGTATGTAAATCTGGTTCTACCAGATCCAGCGAAAACAGGCAGAATAAATTATTTGTTAATCAGGGTGAAAATAAATTTGTTGAAGCATCGGCTATTTTTGGATTGAATGATCCCGCTTATTCGACGCAATCATATTTTTTAGATTATGATAAAGATGGAGACCTCGATATGTACCTTGTTAATCATAGAGCTGACTTTTCCAACAACAGTGTAATGAGTGCTCAAATACAAAGAGCAATTGTCCCCGAGTTTTCTGACAAACTCTATAGAAACGATGGCCGCAAGTTTACCGATGTTTCTGCAAGCGCCGGAATAATAAATAAGAATTGGGGACTAAGCGCATCGATTGCTGATTACAATGATGACGGTTGGCCTGATATATATGTATGTAATGATTTCACGGAACCTGATCATCTCTGGATTAATAATCAGAAGGGAGGGTTCACTGATGAAGTGTTAAGTTATATGGATCACATCTCCTATTATAGTATGGGATCTGACGTTGCAGATTTTAATAATGATGGCCAAGAAGATCTAATTGTTCTTGATATGGTATCTGAAGACCATAAGCGTTCCAAGCAAAATATGGCAGCAATGAGTTCAGATCAGTTTAATACTATGGTGGACAATAATTATCACCATCAATATATGGCGAATATGCTTCAGCTGAACAGGGGAGATGGTCAATTTTCTGAAATAGCACACCTGGCTGGTGTTTCAAAAACCGATTGGAGTTGGGCTCCACTATTTGCAGACTTGGATAACGATGGCTTGAAGGATCTGTTTATCACAAATGGCATTAAACGGGACATGACTGATAATGATTATAAGATTAATCTTAGAGAAAGAGGAGCTCAGGGACAGATGACAATAAATGAAGTTTTCGATCTTGTTCCATCTGTGAAGCTTGCGAATTACGCATTTAAAAACAGTGGAAATATTCGTTTTAATAATGCTTCTACAGATTGGGGTTTCACAGATAAATTGAATTCGAATGGTGCTGCATATGGAGATCTGGATAATGATGGAGATCTTGACTTAGTAGTAAATAACCTTGAAGATTTTTGTTCTATTTATAAAAATAACAGCAACACAAATTTCCTTAAAGTAAAACTTGAAGGTCCTAAGTCTAATCCTCTTGGAATATCAACAAAACTGGAACTAAGCTCTGCTAATTCTACTCAATATTATGAGCATTATCTTAATCGAGGCTATCAATCCTCAATGGGTCAGGATATCATTTTTGGTTTAGGATCTGGAAGCACAGTTTCTACGCTAAGAATAATTTGGCCCGATGGAAAATCTCAGGAATTAAGGGACATAAGTGCCAATAAAACTATCAAAATAAATTATGCTGATGCAAGGTTTCAAGAAGCTGACAGTAATTCTAAAAAAGGGTATGTCAGTAAAGTCAATGGCATAGAATCTATTCTAGATTATCAACATGTGGAGAATGACTATGATGACTTTATTGACGAGATACTTTTACCGCATAAAATGTCAACTACGGGCCCTTCAATTGCTACTTCAGATATCAATGGTGATGGTATGGATGATTTGTTTATCGGTGGTGCAAAGGGAATGTCACCTTCTTTCTATCTTCAAAATTCCGACGCATCATTTACAAGAATAAATATATCCTTGTGTGAAAGAGAGAAGAGATATGAGGATATCAATGCGCATTTTTTCGATGCTGATGGTGACAGCGATCAGGATCTGTATGTCGTCAGTGGAGGAAACGAATTCAAAGCAAACGAACAGGTACTTCAAGACAGGTTATACTTGAATAATGGGAAAGGGATATTTAAGAAATCTAATAATGCCCTTCCAAAGTTTTTGAGTAGTGGCTCTGTAGTCAAATCTGCAGATTATGATAGTGATGGCGATTTGGATTTACTTGTTTGCTCTAGAATTATTCCCGGCAAATATCCTCTGCCTGCGAGTTCCTATCTTTTGGAAAATAAGAATGGCCGATTTGTCGATGTAACAGAATCGCTTGCTCCAGGTTTAAAAGAAATCGGATTGGTTACTGATGCCCTGTTTTCAGATTACGATGGTGATCAGGATTTGGATATTCTTTTGGTGGGGGAATGGATGCCATTAACCATTCTTAATAATGATGGTGATTCATTTTCTAAAACAGATGAAAGTTTTGGCAGTGGAACGGGATGGTGGTATGCTATGAATTCATTTGATGTAGATGGAGATGGAGATGAAGATTATGTTCTTGGTAATTTGGGACTGAATAATAAGTTTGGCGCACAAGAAGACAAACCATTCCATGTATTCTGTGATGATTTTGATGGCACTGGTAATCTAGACATTGTATTAAGTAAAGAATCTGAAGGACAACTATTACCTGTCCGAGGTAGGGAGTGTTCTTCGCAACAGATGCCATTTATAAAGGAGAAATTTCCAACCTTCAAAAGTTTTGCAAATGCTGATTTGCCTGCTATATATGGAGAAGAAAAATTATCGGATGCCATTCATTATACGGCCACAAATTTTGAGTCTGTCTTGATGATTAATGATGGTTCCGGTCAATTAACTCGAAAGGCCTTACCTATTGAAGCTCAGATGGGGCCAACTTTGGATATTGAATTTGAAGATATTAACAGAGATGGGATAATTGATATTGTGGCTGCGGGATCTATCTATAATACTGAAGTAGAAACTGTAAGATATGATGCTTCAAAAGGATATATTTTGCTGGGGGATGGATCCGGTGAATTTAAGTATGCTCCAGATTCTGGATTTGTTGCAGATGGAAATATTAAGGACCTTCAAATAGTTAGTATCAATAAAAAGAAGCATATAGCTTTAGTTGAAAACAATGGCCCTCTTCAGCTATTTCTCATTGATTAGGCAATAATTGGTGAACTTTCATCTCTATTCAATAATAACGATGTGAGAATGGTCCACCTTTCCTTTTTCATTTCGACCAAAGCGGAGAAATCTCTATTGGGAAGGCACCAATTATTATATTAGCAAACAACTTCTTCACGCAATGACTTAGAATTAAAAAAAACCACTGCTCATCCAATGAAGATTTCTCCATGCGTTAATTTCACTTTGTTGCATTAACTTGGTCGAAATGGAAAATATATTAGTGAATGTATGAGAGCGCTTTTCTCTGGACTCACTCCAAGTTTAAGAATTGAAGATTCAAGTTCTTAAGATATGGATTGCTTGTTTTAATCAATTTCTCCTTCTTTTTTCTAGACCATCTCTTTATTTGTTTTTCTCTTGCTATTGCATTGTTGATGTATTGATGTGTTTCAAAGTACACCAACTCATTGCAATAGTATCTTCCTGCGAAAGGTTTAAATTTCCCTTTGTTGTTCAGATGTTCAGAAAGTCTCCTAGTAAGGCTATTTGTAACACCAACATAGAGAGTCGATCTGCTTGGATTAGCAAGAATGTAGACATAGAAACGGTAATGTTTCATAATGGAGTTGTTGTAGTTCTAAAATAGAATTATGTTTTGACTTACAATAGTCCAAATATTGAAATCTTTTTTTTCATTTCGACCAAAGCGAAGAAATCTACATTGGGGTCGTAGAAAACATCTATTCATTAGAACTTAGTCCAAATGAAAAGGGGAAGTAAATAACTTTATTAATATCCTACAGAAGGTTGTTCATTGAAAATGACAATGGAAGGATGTTCTTTATACCCTCAATTTTTATAATCTTCCCCGAGTCACCAGTAAGAAAAAGGTTGATGGCAGTACCTTGTCTTTGTTCGAATTCTTGAATAACCTGTCGACATGCACCACAAGGCATACATGGTTCATTTATTGATTTCTTTGGATTATGAGCAGTAATGGCTATGGTATTTATATTAAATTCCTGATGCGCAGATCCGACATTATACAAAGCAACACGCTCAGCGCACATACATAGGGGATAGGAGGCATTCTCTTGATTACAACCTGGAAATATCTCACCATTATCTATTAATGCTGCCGCACCTACCAAAAAATTAGAATAAGGCGCATAAGAATAATTAAGTTGGTCTTCTGCTACTGCTAGCAGATTCTGAATTTCTTTTGGAAGAAGGTCCAATGATTCAAAGACTTCGCATTCAAAGTTGTACTTCTCTTTTTTCATTTATACAATTTAAAGTAAATATTACTATAAAAGAAAACGAAATTATAAGCACTTTTGATATTCCTTTAGGAAATTACTATGGCAATACTAATTGGCGGAAGTCCAAGTACAGGAAGTTCACTGCTCAGACGCATACTCAATAGACATACATCAGTTTTTTGTGGCTCTGAAACATCATTGTTTACTAAGAAGCCATTGTACAAGGATTGGACCGCAAACAAGCATCGATTATTTCGTAGATCAATAGCTGGATTACATAATGCAGGCTGGCATCATTTTAACGGATTTATTCTCGATGATGATTATCCATATTCAAAAGATGATTTAAAACCATTAATTGAAGAATCTGATGCTTCATTTCATGAATTTATTGTTCAGTTTTATAAACCCATACTTAAAAATTCAACTAAAACCATTTGGGCCGAGAAGACACCCTCAAATGTTTTTGTCTTTATGGAATTTCTAAGTGCGTTTCCAGATGGCAAAACTATTCACATTGTAAGGCATCCTTTGGATACCATCGCCTCTTTGATAAACCGGGGAATGTCTGTTTTTAATGCTTGTTCAGTTTACCTTTTAAATACTGCTGAAGGCCTGACGTATGAAGACAATCCAAAGAGCCATTTGGTGAAATATGAAGATCTGGTACTCCAACCAGAGAACACTGTAAAAGAATTATGTTCCTTTTTAAATATCCCTTTTGAATTGGATATGATTGAACAACAAGAAGCTTCTGATGGTAATGACTACATGGAAGGATGGCGTTATAAAGAAACAGGACTCATCGGCTCAGCAAGCATAGGAAGATTCGATTCTATTGATAAGCAACTTCAAAATGAAATACTTTTCATTCTTGATCAATTAAACTCTAAGCTAAGGTCTGAATATAGCTCTATACTAAATATTGCAGCATATCTCAAGTATCAATTGCCAGATTATGAAAGTGATACCAGTCAAGGTATTAATCTTTCTTTACTCCTAAAAAAAGATGCCTTACTTCGAAATTTGAAAGC
This sequence comes from Saprospiraceae bacterium, assembly GCA_965248155.1. GTDB lineage: Bacteria > Bacteroidota > Bacteroidia > Chitinophagales > Saprospiraceae > RFSX01. Next base: position 1,845,696 of record CBDFIO010000001.1, on the reverse strand, counting down.
CTCTTATTTTAATGCTTCTAATTATCCCCTTTATGTCAAGTCTTGATGTTCATCTATTAAAAACAAAAATGCTGGAGGCTTTGCATCCAATTGTTGATCTTAGAGAAGCCTCAAATATTACTTCCTATTATTTTGATTCAGTCTCGCCAATAAGTTTTGAGGAATTGGATGTTGCTATATCAAAATTGTTATCTGGAGTTCCTGTTCAATATGTTTGTAATAATGCGTTCTTTTATGGACATCGATTCTATGTGGACAATCGCGTATTAATTCCAAGACCTGAGACAGAAGAACTTGTGCACTGGATTATACAAGACAGAACTTCTAATTCTGATCAGATAAAAGTATTAGACATAGGGTCGGGTAGTGGATGTATAGTCATCTCCCTGTTGCTGAAATTGACAAATGCGAAAGGATATGCCATTGACAATAGCGAAACATCGATTGAGGTACTTAATCTGAATGCCTCTAAGCATAATATTGAAATCCAAACTATTCTTTCTGACATTTTAGACGAACAAACAATAGGTTTTGATCATGAACTGGATCTGATAGTTTGTAATCCTCCTTACATCCTTTATAGCGAAGAAAGCAGGATGGATAATTCTGTGCTTAGACATGAGCCTGAAAATGCTTTATTTGTGAGTGGGAAGGATCCCCTTTTGTTTTATCGGCGTGTTTTAGATCTTGCATCATCATGGCTTTCGCCAAATGGAATCTTGTACTTCGAAACCAGCGATCTGTACAATCAGGAATTGAAGCAAATCGTAATTGACAGCCCTTTTAAATATGAGTTCAAAAAAGACCTTCAAGATAATTGGAGGATGTTAAAATTGTGGAAACAATAATAGTTTAGGCGCCGGATTTTTTAATGTCATTTGCTCCTTTAGAAATGAGATACTTAATAATTTTATCCCGGTGATCCCCTTGTAATAGAATCTCTCCATTCTTTTGAGTTCCACCAACTCCACAATAAGATTTCAATCCCTTTTCTAAGTCCTTCATCATTGTATTTGTCATCTGAATACCTTTAATAATTGAGACTGATTTTCCACCACGTCCTTTTTTTTCAAGGTGAATACGAATACTGGATTTTGCTAGAAAAACATTTGGTTTATCCACGTTTTGTTTGGTTTCTTTTGGGACATTTTCAGGATTCCCCATCTTCTGAAAATCATCCCAAGATAAATTTTTGAATTTGTTATCTGCCATATCATCTACATAAGGAAGAAAAATAACAAATTAGTTTCAATGAAGTACCATTATTTTCTTTGTGTATATTCCTTGAACAGATTCTATAAGGAGTATATATATTCCTGAAATCAAATTTTCTGTTCCGACACGGTGGCTGTCATTGAATTTTTCTTTGTACTGCAATCTACCATCAATCGAAAATAAATTAAGCATCAATTCTTCCTGTATGTCAGATTCAATAAGTATGAAATCATCTGTGACAGTAGTACTTATTAGATTATCAGGGAGCGTAAATATGGTGCTGACATCAGTAAATTCAAATGCAATTGTATTACAGCATCCTTCACTATCATTTTCACAAACAGTAATGTTGAAAGGAGATTCAAAATCATCTTTTGATACTTCTATTGTTACTGGAAGATTCTCATACAGATGGAATGAATGGAAGACTTCATTTATATAAAGATCAAATCCTAAGTCACCAGTACCCACATGCTCAACATCCAACTCTATTACATAGATATCATTATTGACACAATCTGCATCGAGAATATCAATCGATTCAATGGAACAAGGAACATCATCGCCACAACAGACAGGATCTTCAAAAAAGAAAAAATCTGAACAATCTGGGAACTCCAAATCTGTCAAAATGAATTCATAAGTTGTTTCACAATCAGCTTCAATTGGTCCTATCGTATAGAAGTTTTCCCCATAATCAAATGTATCATAGACAACTCCATTTCCTCTTACTGTAAATCCTTCAGATCCTGGACTATTGACTTCAAACCAGATATCAACCAGAACAAGATCAAAGCTGTCGCTACACTCATGTAATTCACCTTGAGCGTCGAATATTGCACAGGTACCCATGTCACAACAGATCTCATTATCGAAATTAAATTCACCAGCACAATCAGGATTCTCAATGTCTATTACAATAAATTCATATAATGTTTCACAGTCTCCAATTATGGGTCCTACGGTATAAAATACCTGACCATAATCAAAAGTATCATACACTACTCCATTCCCACGAACAATAAATCCCTGGGACCCCGGATTCTCAACGTTAAACTCTATATCAACTAACACAGTTCCATCCTGGCTACAAGGGTGGGTTTCTGCAAAAACTTCTGAAATCTGACAATCACTAGACCCTGAACAATCAAGCCCTAAGAATTCATAGCCAGAACAACATGCAGGATTGTCATTGTCACAAATAACAATAAAATCGAAGTCCTCTTCTCTTGATGGAAAGTTTTCTATGAAAACAGGTAAGTCATTATAAGAGTAAAATCCTACGAATTCTCCATCTGAAAAAACATCAAAAAAGTCATTCGTTACATTCTCATATTCAAAATCTAACCACAATGAATAACTGCTGTCTCCGGTACACTCTACCGGATCGATGGTAAGATCAAAAATGAGACATATTTCTTCTTCAAAACAATCAGAGCCTAAAAATTCGAGAGTACCACAACAGTCAGGCATATCATTTACACACACAGTGATGATGTCATATTCAGCCTCCCTTTCCGGGAATTCATTGATTGTAATAGGAAGATCATTAAAAGAAAAGAAGCCTAAAAATGTATTTCCTGAAAATACTTCAAAGAAGTCATTTCCAACATTTTCATAATTGAAATCCAATACTAAAGAATAGAAGCCATCGCCCGTACACTGACCTGGATCAACTTCTATATTAGAAATTGAACACTGGAAACTATCTTCACAATCCAAGCCCATGAATTCCAATTGAGCACAGCATAACTCATTGTCGTTAACACAAACTGTTATCAAATCATATTCGGCATCTCTTTCTGGAAAGGAATCAATAATTATTGGAACACTTGTAAATGGATAGATGCCTACATAATTAGATCCGGAATAGACTTCATAGAAATCGTTACCGGGAAATTCAAAATCAAACTCCAACCATATTGAATAATATCCATTTCCGGTACAAGTAATAGGGTCTACAGAAATATTGGAGATTGAACACTCTTCTTCCATCTCCATACAATCTAATCCCATAAATTCAATTGTTTGACAACAATCTGGGTTATTGCTGTCACATACTGTTATAATATCATACTCTACATCTCTCTCAGGAACATCATTAATGAGTACAGGCAGATTATCATAAAGAAAACTACCTAAAAATTGGCCTTGTGAATGCACAGTAAAAACGTCTCCAGTATTTTCATAATTGAAATTCAACCATAAAGAATATAGACCATCTCCAGTACATTCGAGTGGAACTACGATGATATTAGAGATTTCACACAAACTATCATCACAGCAGATTGGAGCTACAAATTCAAAAAAGTCAGAACAATCAGGGAATTGCACGTCCTGAACAACAAATTCATAAATTGTCTCACAATCTCCAGGTAGAGGCCCAATTATATAGTTGATCTGGCCGTAGTCATAAGTGCCGTAATTTGTTCCATTACCTAAAATCTGAAATCCCATCGTTCCAGGGTTGTCAAAATCAAATTCTATAGTAATAAAAACTTCATCTTCATCATTGCAGTTAGATTCCTCAGCAAAAACATTAAATATTTCACAAGTCTCTTCTATACAATCAGGACCCATAAATTCAAGCACTGAACAACAATCAGGATTAGCATTGTCACAAATCATAATGATGTCGTATTCGGCATCTCTTTCTGGAAAATTATTTATTGTAATAGGAAGGTCATTATATGCATAGAAGCCAACGAATTGGCCATTAGAGTATACATCAAAGAAATTGTTTGTAACATTTTCGTATTCGAAATCGACAAATAAGGAGTACTCTCCATCACCAGTACAGTTGCCAGGATCGACATTGATGTCATGAATAGAACAATCACAACAAGGTGGACTATCAAATACAAATTCACCTAAGCAGTCTTCATTTTCCAGATCAACTACAACAAACTCAAAATGCTGATCACAATTGACATCGATGGGACCAACTGTATAAAACAATTGTCCATATTCAAAAGTATCATACATTATACCGTTTCCCCGAATAACAAATGAATCTGAGTCCGGGTTATTGACATTGAATCCTACATCAACTAAGACCATATTGCTGCTGTCATTACATTCGTGAAGTTCAGCAAAAACTTCAGTAATAGAACAATCACTAAAACTGGAGCAATCAGGAGATTCCCAATCAACAGAAAACGAACAAAAGACATTGTCTTGTTCATGAACAAAAAATTCATATACTTCTACATCTGTTGAAAGGCTTAATAATGATATTGGAAATCCCTTTACAGGAATAAGAAATGGCATTTCTCCCTGTAAATAAACCCAAAGACTATCATCTTGACCGGTATATGTAAACTTAATTAAACCAGAATAAGTGCTGTCACTTGTGCATACACCAAGGTCAAATATGAGATCATCACCATTGGAACCATTGCAAACAGGTGCATTGAGACATGCAGGCACTTGTACTTCCATAATTGTGAAACATCCTGGTGTGTTGCTGTCTTGAATTAGTAACTCATAAACCTGACCATCGCCTGGTAGATTAATTGAATAACTATTAAATCCATATGCAAAATGATTTATAACAATACCATTATATAATATATCAAATCCATCAGGACCAACATTATTGGCAATAAGTGAAAATTTGACTTCTCTGAAACCGGATGTGTCGCAATCCATTGCTATAATGTCATCAACAGTAATACTACAATCGAAGGGAGGACAACAAAATGGAAAATCAAAAGCATAAAACCCAGAACATGTTGGTGTTGCCAGGTCAATAACAACAAATTCATAAAGTGTACTGCAATCAGCTTCTAAAGGCCCCACTGTATAAAATATTTGGCCATATTCAAAAGTGTCATATACGACACCATTTCCTCTTATAACAAACCCGTCATTTCCTACTTCATCATATTCAAATTCAATGTCCACAAAAAACAAGCCTGTACTATCACAGTCATGTGCTTCAGCGAGCACATTTGTTATTACACAATCTTGAGATGAAATATGAATATTAAAGACTAGGGAAAACAGAAGGGATAATGGTAAAAAAAGCTTCTTCATTTTAATTATTTATTGTCTTTCATTAATACCTCGAAATAGGGCAAAACGTTGCTTAGGCATTTTAAATAAAAAAATCCAATTACTGTAAAATGACTATTCTCTTCTAATATATGTGCTTTTTTTATGAATTATATTTTTTCTTAATAATTATTCATCTAATTGGTTCTAAGTAAAGTATATATATGATTAAAATTTAATATAAATCACATTAAATTTTATCATAATATGAAAGGCTTTTTGGAATAGATGTTGGTCTTACTACCTCGATGAAAAAGGTGCAAGGTCTGTGCTGACCCAAATCCTTTTGAGCGAAAACGAATTTTATTTAATACCATAGATCGATGATTAAACCAGTTCTTACACAACTAGCCAAGAGAAACTTAAGCATCTTGTTTGCCATATTCCTTATGGCAGGCAATATGCTTTCTCAGGTCTCTTACTCGTGCAGTTATGACAACTCACTTCCGGCTGGTACAGTGGCCTTCAGAATTACTGCTTTTGGAAATGGTCCGGGAGAAATATGGACTTTGGACAATATTTCAAATCTATATTCAAATATAAATCCTGATATTCTTATAGCTGATGGTTTTGTAATACCACCAGATCCTAATGACCCTTCAATTTACAGAGTGACAGGATTTGCTTATGATGGTGTAATGCCATTTGCAACAGTAATGAATGCAGCAGTTCCTCTGATTGATATGAATATGATCACATGCATGTCTCCTGTTACCGATATTACTGGAGATCTAAATGTATGTTTAGGAGCAGTATCAACTTTAACACTTTCAGTTTCTAATCCTAATATATTAGCAGGTTCAGTAAGCTGGAGTTCTCCTAGTCCGGTCGTATTTTCTAATATGTATGGTCTGGATGACCTGATGTATGACGTAGAGTTTGCAACTGCAGGTAACCACCTCGTAACCGTAAGCGGAGAAACAATAAATGGCTTTAGTTTCAGTGACAATGTAATCGTTTCTGTTACAGATATAGCAGAAGATTATGTTATTGATGGTCCTATGTATTTATGTTTTGCTACGAATGAAAATGTTCAATATAGCGTCAATATACCAGACAGCATTGCTGTTATGTGGAGTTCAAACCCTGGAGTAAATATGATAACTCCATTAACGGGAAGTGGAAGTCTTGTAGAAGTAGATTTTCCAGATGTGCCGGGCTTATATACATTATCAATTGAAAATGTTGATCCTAATGGATGTACTATTTCTAATGTAATCAAACCCGTGCAGATTGTGGATGTTGTTGACACAATATCTATTCAAGGCGATGCATATGTGTGTCTGGATGAAACTGAAATGTATTCTGTAGATCCAAATTATATAAATGTATTATGGACAGTAACAGGAAGTGGATCTTTCATGATGAATCCACCATCCGGATCGGGGAATGAAATAGACGTGACTTATAACGATTCAGGATCTTATGATATAGACGTAACTGGAATTAGTACTGATGGATGTCCATTTGCATCCTCTCTGACAGTTAACGTACCTGGAGATGAAATAGAATCTTTAGCATGCAATAACTCAGTGAATGTATCATTGAATAATACTTGTATCCTGGAATTATTTCCGGATATGATACTTGAAGGCAACTTTAATCAAAATGAAGCCTATCAACTTACTATAGTTGATGCAAATACAGGAGAGGAATTAGAAGACAATTTGATTACCCAAGATCTATTAGGTCACACTTTTATAGTTACCGTTACACAAGAGTGTGGTGGAAATTCTTGTTGGGGAACTTTAGTGGTTGAGGATAAATCAATCACAGAATTAGAGCCTTATTGTATTGGGTCTGAATCTACAACTTGTTTTGATTTTGGGAACAATGCAAATCCAGCTGGATTTCCAGATTTCCCACCTGATGTAGTTTCAATATACCGACCTGATAAGAATGATTGGTTGGTTTCCGGATTTGATAATTGCAGCGATGTTATTCTATCCTACGTTGATACGCCAGTTTCTGTTAATGAATGTGCTGATCCACAGCATATAATCAGAACCTGGACAGCTGTAGATATAAATAACGGATTAAGTAGCTCATGCGACGTAGATATTTACATAGGACTTGTTGATAAATCTTCAATAATTTGGCCCCCAAGTTGGGATTCCAGACTTGATGATGATGCTCCAGGTGGGGTAGATACCGATAATGTTTACCAATCATTAGATGCATGTGATCTTAATAATCCAATAGAATTATATTGCACTTATTGGTTAGATAATCTAGATGCCAATGGTAACCCTTCTCCAGAATGTACAGGATATCCAACAGGATTACTATGTGCAAATCTCCAATTGATAGGGTATAAAGACCAAGTTATTCCTATATGTGGAAACGCAAAAAAGATACTTAGGAAGTGGGCAGTTTGGGACGCATGTACAAACGAAGATGTACAGTGCACTCAGATTATTACAATCATGGATTTGACAGATCCAATATGCGTGCCTCCTGCTGATAAAATTTATTTCACAGATACTCACGAATGTGGTTCAGATGTAATACTAGATCCGCCTTCTGTTTTTAATGAATGCGCTGGCTGGTCTTATAAAGTAAAATATAAAGTTGGTGATTATAATGATGGATTACCTGAAACATTTGTAGACTATAATCTAACATATAATTCAGCCGATAATACTTATACGATAAATAATTTGCAGTTCTATCACGACTCATTATGGGTACAATATATTGTAACCGATGTTTGTGGTAATAGAATTGATGATTGTTTTGGAGAATTTGAATTGCTTGATGATGAGCAACCTATTCCGGCTTGTGATCTGAATACATCAATTGCATTAAACAATGGTGGCCATGCGCATGCTGGTCCGGCAACATTTGATGATCATTCGTGGGATAATTGTGGAGTTTATACGAAGGTTATTCAAAGAATGAATTCTGAATGCCATTGTTACGAAAGAAATCTCGATTTCATGTATCCTTTAGGAGAATATGATGGACACTACTATTTCTTATCGAAAGGTAAATTTAATGGAAGGAAATCATTTGCATTTGCTGAAGCCCTTGATGGTTATGTAGCTGTAATAGATAGTGAAGCAGAAAATACATGGCTAAGATCCGCAGTAGACCAATACAGTTCTGATCCTTATTATATAGGATTAAAAGGGTATGATTTCAATACCAATGATATGTATTGGGATAACGGAGCACAGGCTTATAATTTTAATAGCCATTGGGATTTTAATGAACCTTTCCTTGACGAAAATTACAGAAAAGGACATGTCTATACGATTGTTAATACAGATGGATTATGGGAAGCAGAAAGACAAACCGGTCTTAACGAACGATATGTGATAGAATTTGAAACTCGATGCGGTTGGACACAGAAAGAAACTTTCTGTTGTGCCGATCTTGGCGAAGAAACGATGGTACAAATGAAGGTAATAGACCTTGAAGGAAATCATAACTTCTGTATGGTAAATGTAGAAGTACAGGATTTTGTTCCACCGAAAATTCTTTGTCCACCAACAGATACAATAAGCTGTTCTACACCATATGATCTTGATGATCTTAGTATGTATGGATTTGCAACAGCTATGGATGACTGTGAAGTAACAATAACTGAAGAACAAGCTGTTTTTATACCACTTACATGTGGGCAAGGTCAGATTCAAAGAAGATTTACAGCTTCAGATAAAGTTAATGAGGCTACGTGTGTACAATTAATATGGATTCAGAATGATGTACCATTTATTGGCGATAGCATCTATTGGCCAGTAGATACATTGGTAATGGATTATTGTACGCTTGAAGATTATGATTCGGGAATATTTGTACCTACTTGGAACGAAGATGCATTCCCATGTAGCAGTATAATTTATACGCATGATGATTTGCTTTTCAAAATCGTCGAAGGAGCATGTCAAAAACTGATAAGAACATGGACAGTCGTTGACTGGTGTAATCCTTATAAAACTTGGCAACATGATCAAGTGATCAAATTAATGAACCTTAATGGCCCACAAATGGGAGGGTCGACATGCCAAACTTTGCACGTCCCTGATGGAGAACTCGTTGGCCAGTGCTTAGTCCAAATTGATGATGTAACAGCTGAGGTGATTGATAACGCGCAAGCATGTTCTGATCATTTGGTTTGGTCTTATACCATAGATTACAATTCTGATGGTTCTATTGATGCAAGTGGTTCAGGTAATGATGCAAGTGGAGCTTATCCTTATGGCAGTCATATATTGACATGGACTGTAAAAGATGATTGTGATAACATTACAAGTTGCAATAAAACGATTATAGTTGATGATAATAAAGCACCAACTCCATATTGTCATGGTGAGATTGTAATTCCAATCAATTCTGAAGAAGGAGTTGATATTTGGGTATCAGATATAGATTTAGGAAGTGCTGATGATTGTCCTGATAACGATGTATATCTTTCGTTCGATGAGAATCAACTGATCATATCATACAATGTCAGTTGCGATGATATACCAGATTCATCTAGTGTAGGATTTGTATATGTAGATATGTGGGTTTGGGATCATTCTAATCCAAGCATAGCGAACAAGTCTTACTGCACAGTAAAAATTCAAGTTCAGGATAACGCCGGGGTATGTAATGACCCATCAAATATGATGACTAGAATTGCAGGTAATGTCATGACAGAGGAATACGATATGATTGAAAATGTTGAGATGAATCTTATGACGAATAATCCAGATTATCCTAAAAGCTTTATGGCTTCATTAGGAGAATTTGCATTCGAAGACATCCCAATGTATGAAGACTATCAAGTAGATGCATTTAAAGATGATAATTATCTGAATGGAGTTTCAACTCTTGATTTAGTAGTCATCCAAAGACATATACTAGGCATAGAAAGATTAGACAGCCCCTATAAAATTATTGCAGCTGATATAAACAGTTCTGAAGATATATCTGCGATAGACCTTATAGAATTGAGAAAGCTGATTTTGGGGATTTATGACGAATTGCCTGAAAACGATTCATGGAGATTTGTTGTAGAAGATTATGTTTTCTCTGACCCACAATCACCGTGGCCTTTTGAGGAAGAAATTAATCTTCAAAATCTTGATCATGATATCAGTAATGCCAATTTCATGGGCGTTAAGATTGGAGATGTTAATGGATCGGTCATAGCTAATTCGTTAAATCAAAAAAATCTAATTAATTCTGCTCAGGAATATACGATACAAATTGAGCAGAGTATAACAGAAAAAGGAAATACTAGAGTTCAACTTATAGCTCAGCAAGACGGGGATCTTGCCGGAACGCAAATGTCAATGAATTTTGATAATTCGATTACAGATCTTATCGCTGCTATACCGATGCAGATAGATCTTGGCAATCACAATATTGCGTGGCAAAAAGTTGACGATGGAGAAATATTAATCAGTTGGAATGCGGTCAATTTCACTGCTGTCCGAAAAGGAGATGTCTTATTGGAATTCCTTTTTGAAGGACAACACCAGGACTTTTTGTTATCATCTACAAGTGCAGCACTCGCTGATCAAGCCTACTTGTTAGATGGTAGTTTAGAATTGACAGTCCACGATTTAAGAATTATTAACAGTACAAAAAATATGGATTTTGATTTTGAAGTTCTTCAAAATGTTCCAAATCCATTTAACGAATCAACTACAATTGGTTTTATTATACCAAAAAGGTCAAATGTTAAATTGAGTATAAGCGATGCAAATGGTAGATTGATCCACAGCCAAGATAAAGAATACGCTATGGGATATAATGAGATTATAATATCCAACAATGCACTGAATACTACAGGGATACTCTATTATAAAATATCGACAGCAACTCATACTTCTACTAAGAAAATGATTGTATTGAGATAATCTCAAACAAATAAGAAGAAAGAGATGACAATAAATATACCAAACCCTTACATAACGCGATTCGAGATGAATAGAATATTTAACATATTTGGAGAGGCCAAGAATGGGATAAAGACGACTTTATTAGCATCGATTATATTGATTGCTTGTTTTATGCCAACCAATTCTGTGGCTCAAGATCCATGTGTTGATAATTGTGATATTATTAGCCTGGCATGTAACTCCTCCATCAATGTTTCTATAAATGAGAACTGCTATGCAGCAGTAACTGCAGATTTGATTCTTGAAGATCCACCCTTTGTTTATTGTCCAGATTCACCGATTAATTACTCAATTGATTTATTTGACGAAAATGGAATTTATATTCCAGGTCATGTAGTTGGACTTGAACATGTAAATACTACAATAAAAGCATCAATAAGCTTGATACCTTGTAGCATAAGCTGTTGGGGATATATTAATGTTGAAGATAAAGTTGGTCCTAAGATTATCGGTTGTGTAGATGGATTTCTACCTCCGGTTATATTGGACTGTTTTGACTATACCAATGGGATTGGTCCTGATGAACCAGATGTTATCGGCTTCTGTGATTATTTTAGTTCCAGCCTGACATTTGTAGATGATACGTCTAATGTTATGTGTGTGAATGGATATGCTGTTTCAATATTGAGGACTTGGACTGCGATAGATGAAGCGGGATTTACAGATGTGTGCCAACAAGAAATTTTTGTTGAACAATATATTCTTAAGGATATCGAATTTCCGGATGATTACATCGTAGAATATACTGATGATTGCGATATATTTAATGATGTATCACCAGAGTTGACGGGTTATCCCTTAGGCGCATTCTGCCCAAATATTCAATTCTATTGGAATGACATAGAGTATTCTCAATGTGGGGTCCAGCGAAAATTATTGAGAGAATGGTTTGTATTAGATTGGTGTACTGGTGAATCTGTATCGCGAGGTCAGGTGATCAAAATTATTGATAACAGTTCACCTATTGTTGAATGCCCATCAGATACAATTCTTTATCCAGCAGATTGGTATCACTGCGTAACAGATGTTATTCTGGATCCATATGGATTATTTGATACCTTAACAAAAATTAAAGTGGTTGATGAATGTTCACTTCCTATATCAGTAACCGTAGAATACCTGGAAGCGATAGAAGGAATAACACAACCAAAGACCGGAGATTATTATCCGGTCGAAATAAATGAGGATAGTACATTTACTATTCCTAGCATTCTTGAATCAGTATGGGTACGCTACTGTTATAGTGACGACTGTGGAAATAGGTCTTCTTATTTAGAAACTATCCCAGAGTTGATAGATAGTAACTTGACAAGTGCTTGTTGCTATTTTGAAATCCAAATTGATGATCAGGAACCACCGACTGCAATTTGTGAAGGCTATACGAAAGTGCAGTTAACTTCAACAGGGGTAACAGAAATTTTCGCTGAAACGTTCGACGATGCGAGTTTCGATCCTTGTGGTGATGTAGCCTTCTTTGAAGTAAAGAGAGAAAATTCATCTTGTCCATCGTATCCGGAACATGGGATTTATGGATGGGGCCCAAGTGTCCATTTTTGTTGTGAAGATTTAGGGGAAACCATAACCGTCAGGATGAGGGCTTATGATATAAATGGGAATTATAGCGAATGCCTTGGAATTGTTACAGTTAGAAGTCATGCAACACCAAAAGTAGAATGTCCAGCTGATATAGATTTGGATTGTGGTGCTGATTATACTGACAGAGATATAATTGGAATTCCAACCGGAGAAAATGGTTGTGATTCCGGAATTAATATTGGAGCGGATTGGTTTGATATTCAAGATTATGATTTATCATGCGGTACAGGTACGATATATCGTCAAGTAGATGTAATTGATGATGATGGAAACGTTCTTAAAAATTGCAACCAACGGATCTATATTGATCCTGCTAAAAACACGGATGCATTAGAAGTTGGAGATTTTACCTTCCCTGTTGATGTAACTATTGATGAATGTGCATTTGGACCTAATATTCATCCTGAGTTTACTGGCAAACCCATAGCTAATAAATTATTTGATTGTACCAATATTGCAATTAGCTATAAAGATGAAGCGCCTTACACAACAAATAATAACGGAGTCTGCTATAAAATATTAAGAACTTGGAAGATCGTGGACTGGTGTCGTTTTAATCCTCATTATCCTCATGCATACACCTTGTCTCACGTTCAAGAAATTAATATAAGTAACTCTGGAATTGTAATATTTACATGCCCGCAACAAGATATAATTGTGAATGCAACAAGTCCTTTATGCGAAGCTTATGTGGACCTCGGAGTTACATTTAGCAGTACTTGCAATGCAAGTATGTCTGTATCCTGGGAGATAGATGCCTTTAGTAATGGAACTATTGATTATGTAGGAAATGGCAATGATGCAAGTGACATATATCCAGTCGGAGAACATAAGATTACCTATTATGCAGTTAACCATTGTGGGGGAGGTCAATCGAGTTGTACAATTTACTTTAATGTTGTTGGAGATAAAGAACCAACACCGATCTGTAGGGCTGAACTTGTATGGACTATGGGCTACAATCAGGAAACTATAGTCTGGGCATCTGATTTTGATCTTAAGAGTGTTGGAGGATGCAATGGACTTGATAACATATCATTCTCTTTCGTAGATACAGATGAAATCAATTACCCAGAAAGTTCAAGAACCTTTACTTGCAGCGATATACCAAACGGTATTTCAGAAACAATTCAACTGGATATATTCGTAATCGATGAAGCCGGACTTTCATCCTCATGTCATGTCTTTTTACAATTGCAAGACACCCAGGATTATTGTCCTGACTTGTCTGGTATGGCAATGATTGCTGGAGAAATACTAACTGAAAAAGATGAACCAATTGAAGAAGTGATGGTAGAGTTATTGAATATGAATGAAGAAGGTTCGGACATGGAAATGACAAATATTACCGGTGCATATGCATTTGAGAATATAGAAAATAATGGACAATACAAACTCTTGCCTTATAATGATGATGATCCATTAAATGGAGTATCTACTTTGGATCTCTTAATGATCCAAAGCCATATTCTCGGTCAGAACTTTCTTGATTCTCCATACAAATTAATTGCTGCAGATATTGATGCAAATGGATCAATCAGCGCTATTGATTTGATACAATTAAGAAAACTGATTTTAGGAATTTATGAATCATACCCAGAAAATGAATCATGGGTATTTGTACCCGAGAAACATACCTTTTTAGATCCACTGGCGCCATGGAATTATCCTTCGTACCTTGATCTTTTAGATGTTCAGAATTCCGAAATGGAAGCAGATTTCATAGGAATCAAAGTAGGAGATGTTAATAACTCCATTGTAATAAATAATGTAAATGATGATGGCGAAATTCAGAGAAAAGACAACTCTGTCTTTATAAGTACCGATAACGTAATCTTTGCGAAAGGAGATCTTGTAGGAATTCCTCTTCGAATTGAAAAAGATGCTTCAATTCTGGGAATGCAATTCACAATCTCCTTTGATGAAACAGCTTTAGTTTTTGAAGGGATTGATAGGGGAGCGCTTGATATTACACAAGAGAATTTTGCTCTTCTGAATTCACAAGAAGGAACAATTACAGTAAGTATTGATGATCTTAGTGGGATCGATCTTTCAGAATCGGAGATACTTTTTACTGCCTATTTTGAATCAAGAATTGATTCTGATATTGCTTCCTTATTTGATATAAATTCAAATTTTATATCTGCTGAAATATATAATGAAAACTATGAAATAGAAAAGCTTTCTATGGTAGTACATGGTGCTAAAGATGAAAGCTATACACAACTTGAAGTTTTTCAAAATGAACCCAACCCCTTTGATGATTTCACCAGTATAGCCTTTTCTATACCAAAGAGACAAAAAGTAGCTCTATCAATATTTGATTCTAATGGAAGTTTGATCAAAAATCTATCTAAGACATTCGATAAAGGAATTAATGAATTCCTTATCAATGCTTCAGAATTAAATTCTAATGGTGTACTCTTTTACAGAGTCGAGAGTCAATCTTCGATAGTTACAAGAAAAATGATCGTGGTTAAATAATTGTGTTCTTTTTTGTACACAACGCCGGACATTAATACTGTCCGGCTTTTTTTTTTGCATTTAGCATTCTTCTATATTTATAGCTTGAAGAAAATAGCACTAATATCAGATACGCATAGCTTTCTCGGAAAGGATGTAATCAATCATCTTGAATCTGCTGATGAGATTTGGCATGCTGGTGATATAGGAAATTTTGAACTTTTTGAGCAATTGGAAAACATATCTGTTGTAAGAGGGGTCTATGGTAATATTGATGATCATAAAGTGAGATCTGAATTGCCTTTGGATAATTTCTTTAGATGTGAAGGAGTAAAAGTATTCATGACGCATATTGGCGGATATCCAGGACGTTACACTAAAAGAGTTAAAGTAATACTTGATAAGCACCGGCCAGATTTATACATCTGTGGTCATTCCCATATTTGTAAGGTTCTTAAAGATGCTAAATTGAACATTTTGCATATGAATCCCGGAGCTTGTGGTCATTTTGGAACTCACCTATTCAGGACTATGCTATTATTTGAATGTCATAATTCAGAGATTAAAAACCTTAGACTGGTGGAACTAGGAAGGCGTGGTAGAAGCATTTAAAGCAATAATATTTTATCATTTTAGTTGTAATTGATAATGAAAATGAAATATTCACTTTTCATATTTGCGATCCTACTATCTGGCTTTTCATTTGCCCAGCTTGATAGTCTTCAACTCCATTATAAAATTGGATATTCAGATATAACAGAAAAACATGAAGCCCAAATCACTACTTTTTTCAGTAAACAAGACTCCTCTGTTAAATATCAATTAAGTGTAAGTGGGAGTGCAGATTACCTGGGGAGGCAAAATTCCAATAAAATTTTATCGGATAAGAGAGTTGAAAAGCTTGTTCATCTTATAAATAATCAATATGCTTATTTCATTGATACAATATTAACAGATTCAAAAGGTGAAATTGATAATCTGGGATATAGAGATGTAGGAGGTGGAGTCCAGGATCATAGAATCGTAATATTGAAATTAATCAATCCTCTGAGTAATGTAGAGGAACTTGTTGATATTGGAATTGGTGAAAAACTTATTCTCCGCAATTTGAATTTTTATGGAGCCCGTCATATTCTTATGAAAAGATCGGTGCCGAATTGAAAAGATTACTCTCCATTCTCCAAGAGCATCAAAATATTAAAATAGAAATTCAAGGTCATGTATGTTGTCTGGATTATCAAAAATTTGATGACGGTTGGGATAGAGATACAAGGACCTATAATTTATCTATCAATAGAGCTGAACATATTTACAAGTATCTCATTCATAATGGCATTGATTCTACACGACTCTCGTATAAAGGTTTTGGAGGAGCATTTAGATTGATTGAACCAGAGTTAAATGAGGAAGATAGAATCCAGAATCGCCGTGTTGAAATTCTCGTTGTTGATAAATAATTACCCCAGTACCTGATCCATATCTGAAATCAAATCATCTACATTTTCTATCCCTACAGAAACTCGAATTAATCCATCTGTAATTCCAAATTGCGCTCTGATCTCCTCCGGAACGTTTAGATGAGAAGAACTTACAGGATGAAGCAATAAGGTATCAATATTTCCCAATGTTGAACTAATGGTACAAAGCCTGGTATCATTCATAAATTTCTTACTCTCTTCTAATCCGCCCTCAATTTCGAAACTTAACATTGCTCCAAATTGACTCATCTGTTTTTTTGCAATATTGTGATCCATATTTGTTTCAAGACCTGGATAATTCACCTTTGTGACCTTGTGGTGAGACTCTAGAAAATGAGCAATTTTTGTAGCATTCGAACAATGTTTGTCCATTCTTAATTTAAGTGTTTTCAATCCATTATGAACAAGCCATGCATCCCATGCATTTGTATTGCTCCCCAAAAGTTTCATCACTTCCCAGATCCTGTTCTTATCATCTATATTTCTGGAAAGGATTGGCACCGGCAATTGAATTGCCATGACCATTTAGAAATTTTGTAGTAGAATGAAGGATAAAATCTACCCCAAGCGTAAAAGGTCTTTGCAAATAAGGTGTTGCAAAAGTATTGTCTATGGCTGTCCGGATATTATATTTTTTTGCAAGCTGAACCATTAAAGAAATATCAAGACAAGAAAGTGTAGGATTTGTAGGAGTTTCAAAATATATCAATTTGATTTTAGGATTATTACTCAATATTGAATCGACCAGACTATTGTCTTTCAAATCTGTAAAATGGACTTTAATGCCATTTTTTGATAATACCTTACTGAATATTTCAGTAGTACCACCATATAGATTTCCCTGCGTAACAATCTCATCACAAGAACTGAGAAGACTTAGACATAAGGTGCTCACGGCTGCAAGACCTGAATTGCAAAGTATGCAATGGATGTCATCGTCCAGATCATATCCTTCAAGTAATGCTAATTTATTTTGCACAGCAGTAATAGTAGGATTTCCATATCTCGTGTATACGTATCCTTCCTTTTTTCCTGTAAAAACATCTATAGAATCTTCTATACTATTATAGCTAAATGCAGAAGTTGCATTGATTGGAAGAACATGAGAATCTCCACTTTCAAATTCATTTAATTCTTTAGTACAAATAGTTTCGAAATTTAAATTCTTCCAGTGAGACATTTCAGACTTTCTTAATTAATTAGTAAAACATTTATGACCCTATTATCATTACCTTTGTGCAAATTATGATTTCAATTTGATGATTGGAAATAAATATATGACAAGCTCTGGTATCAGGTCAAATATTTTGCTCTTCTTTTTATTTGTATGTTCTTTTTCAAATCCTATTATAGCACAAGAAGAAGTAGAAGAATTTACTGAAGAGGATTATACTGAAGAGGACTATAGGGCTAAAGTTGTCGAATTCACAATTGATCCGGTTTTTCCGGTTAATACTTTCGGCCGAGTTCTTGACAGAGACCTTTTTGGTTTGTCATTGTCATACCTTGTTGAAAGAGATTCAGATCAATATGATTTTTTTGGATTCCAGCTGAGCTACACTCATATAGGTGCGATAAGTAATAATTTGATTGTACCGGGACAATCCGGACAAATAGAAATTAGTGAAAGAACAGGCTCCAATTTTTTAGGAGCACATTTTATATATAGATATTATCTTCCTTTCTTTTTTTGGAAAGTAGAACCTTTTGCTGAAGCTTCTTTTGGAACGAACATGTTTTATACTTCAACATCTACTACTTTTTATGATGCTGAAGAAACGACCGACTTTGATGTCAATGAATTTGATATGGGAATATCATTTGGATTGAGCACAGGGTTTACTTTGCACTTAACCAGTCAATCCTTTATAGTAGCAAAATTATATTACTATAGCGGTAATGCTATCAGCTATACAATTGATGATGAAGAAACAGAAGAAATTTCTATTGATAATTTTAGAAATGAAACGAGCCAGACGAATCATCTTCGATTACAGCTTGGAATATCATATACTTTTTTATGATTTAATAAAGTGAATTTGAAAATGGAAGATGAAAAACTATTTGAGCATATGCGCTTTGTCGCAGACCCGGGACAAAGTCCAATCAGAATTGATAAATTTCTATTTGATAGAATCGTAGGAGTATCGAGAAATAAGATTCAAAACGCTGTTAGCGATGGATCAATCCTTGTCAATGAGAAACAAATTAAGTCTAATTATAAGATTCGGCCTCATGACATAATAACTGTAGTTCTTCCTACAGAACCAAGAGAAAAGACCAGGGCCGCACCTGAAAAAATGGATCTTAATATTCAGTACGAAGATGATGACCTTATCATTGTTAATAAACCGGCAGGCCTTGTTGTTCACCCAGGAATCGGAAACCGAAACGGTACATTAGTGAATGGCCTCATCCATCATATAGGCAATGCCGATATTCCAATCTTACCTGGGAACGAGTATGACAGATCGGGTATCGTCCATAGAATTGATAAGGATACTTCTGGTTTGATGGTGGTCGCTAAAACTGAAAAAGCGATGACCCACCTGGCCAAGCAGTTTTTTGATCATACGATTGACAGGGAATATGTTGCTTTAGTTTGGGGGGATCCAGAACCTGAGAAGGACACAATTGAAGGTAATATTGGCCGTCATCCAACCGATAATTTGAGGATGCATGTGTTCCCAGAAAATGAATCAGGCAAACATGCAGTCACTCATTATGAAGTCATAGAGTCATTCTATTATGTAACCATGATTAAATGTAAACTGGAAACTGGAAGAACCCATCAGATTAGGGTTCACCTTTCTAACAAAGGACATCCACTATTTAACGATCAGAAATATGGTGGAGATCAAATTCGCAAGGGCACGATATTTACCAAGTACAAGCAGTTTGTTCATAATTGCTTTAAGTGTATAGAACGGCATGCTCTCCATGCAAAGTCCATAGGGTTTATACATCCAAAGACTCAAGAATATGTACGGTTTGAATCTGATTTACCAGCTGACATGTCAGAAGTAATTGAGAGGTGGAGAAATTATGTGACACACCAAAAGCAGAAACTGTAATGGATATCGAACGTAGGATAGATTGTTTGCATGGGGCAGGGGAGTCTCTACTTATAGATTCAGATCGAAGGAAGAAAATTATTGATAAAACAGAAATCACGAATCCATGGTTTACAGAAGCTAATATTCTTAAATCAATCAAGTCAATCGTTGATAATTATCTAAATAAGGAGACATTGACGAATTGGATTTCAAAATACCAAATCACCAAAGATTCAAAAAATAATGTTGCCCTTGTTCTTGCAGGAAATATCCCAATGGTAGGTATTCATGATATTATATCTGTATTTATTAGCGGGCACAAATCAATAATTAAACTCTCTGAAAAAGATAATCTTCTTATCCCATTCTTTATTGAACTAATGACCGAATACGATCAAGATGCTTTGGAATATTTTGAAATTGTAGAGAGACTAAAAGATTATGATGGCGTCATCGCTACAGGCTCCAATAATTCTGCCAGATACTTTCACAGATATTTTAAGGATGTCGCTAGTATTATTAGAATGAACCGCAATGGAATAGCTATAGTATCTAATAAGGTCAGCAATGAAGATCTGAAATTACTGGCAGATGATGTTTTTAGCTATTTCGGTCTTGGTTGTAGAAATGTATCCAAACTGTATCTCGAAGCAGGATTTGAAATGCATAGACTTTTCGAATCATTTAGAAAATATGATGACTTGATCCATCACAACAAATACAAGAATAACTTTGATTATAATAATGCACTTTACTTGTTGAACAGTGAAGAGTATTATACCAATAACATCATAATTTTAAAGCCTGACACTAATATTGCTTCCAGAATCGCATCTGTTCATTATGAGTTTTACAATGACAGATCAGAACTCGAGAATGAACTTTTAAATAAGAAAGAAATGATTCAATGTGTGGTATCTGATGAGAAGCTTGACGGTATAGAAACAGTATGTTTTGGAAATGCACAAAATCCTTTAATATCTCAATATGCCGATGGGGTAGATACTTTGGACTTTTTATTAAGACTATGACAAAAGGGCGAATAAGCAAGGCTGAAAAAGTAAAAGCAATTCAGAATATTTTGAATGATTTGTATCAGGAAACACCAATACCATTAGATCATCATAGTCATTATACACTGCTGATAGCAGTTCTTCTTTCCGCACAGTGCACAGATAAGAAAGTTAACGAGATTACTCCGCTATTGTTTTTGGAAGCTGACAATCCATATGATATGGTAAACTTATCAGTTGAAGAAATAAAAGCGATTATCAGACCATGTGGCTTGAGTCCCCAGAAATCAAAAGCGATTCATCGTTTATCTGAAATATTGATTGAAAAACATAATGGTCAGGTACCTGATAATTTTGAAGACCTTGAAGCACTTCCGGGCGTAGGTCATAAAACAGCTTCAGTAGTTATGTCTCAGGCATTTGGTGTCCCTGCATTTCCGGTTGATACACATATTCATCGCTTGGCATGGAGATGGGGATTGAGTATTGGCAAGAATGTGGTTCAAACTGAAAAAGATCTTAAAAGGTTATTTCCTGAATCTTCATGGAATAAACTTCATTTGCAAATAATATTTTTTGGCAGAGAGCATTGTCCAGCTAAGAGACATTTCCCTGAAGTCTGTCTTATTTGTAGTAAGTACGGAAGAAAAAATATATAGGATGTTATTAATTACTAGAAAGGGTAGTTGATAGCTACATTTGGATTTCCAAATATTTTTTGCCCTTTAATTGGAAGCCAATGAGAATTCTGAGTTGGATCTAGGAAAGGGGAATGTAATTTAAATCCAAAATCAAATCGAATAATAAAATAGGAGAAATCCCACCTTAATCCATATCCATAACCAAGGGCAATCTGTTCATAGAATTTGGAATCAAACTTAGCATTCGGTCTTTCAATATCTTCTTTTAATGTCCATATATTTCCCCCATCGAAGAATAGGGCTCCCTCGAGAAGCCAAAATAAATCGAAACGATATTCAAGACTGAATTCCAAGGACAAATCACCCCGCTGGAAATATATCGGATCTTCGTCACTTGTCTGGTAAATAAAGGCTCCCGGCCCTAATTGCATCGGTCTCCATGCACGAATGCTATTTGGACCTCCAACTAATAATTGCTTGATGAAGGACACTCCACCATCGTCCTCTCCATATGGAGCGGCAATACCAATTTTGAATCTGGCTGCTAATCTTGAATTCTTAATCAGCCTTCTGTTCCACCTTCCATCCACACTAAATTTGATATGCTTATCAAATCCTACATTATCATTAATTCTCCAGACATCTGTTTTACCTGATATGCCATTATAGATTTTATTAGAAAGGAATACTTCCAAACCAGATATCTCAAGGTTACTGATAAAGGCATAATTAGATCTATTGGGTCCATTATCAGTTTGAAAGTAATAAGTCAAATCATTAAATAAGAGTCCTGAAAAGAATGAAGTTTTAAACCTTCTTTCCTGCAATGGGTTAGTCATTAGGATTTGTTTGAAGCTATCCCTAACAGTATATTCAGTTAAATTAAATCCAATCTGATTAAATACAATTCTGTGTTTTTTGGTAGGTTTAAAATCATATCCATAGCTGATATTGAAGGAAGAAATTTTGTAATTATCCAGGATGTCCAGGAAGTTGTATCCAAGACTTGTTGTTGTTTTACCTTCATCGTTTAGAACTTTCATCGCCTTGTCATTAATGATTCCTAGTTTATTAAAGAACAAGACAGTATTAAGAGGTTTTGATATTTTTGGAATATCTAATGAATTATTGATACCTAATGAGAAGGTATTTGTTTCGATAGGGGTACCCGCCTTAAATTCAACTCCAGTCTCAAAACTGAATTTGTAACGTTCTGAGCCTTTAAAAGTATTTCTGTTTTGAAGTCCGGTTCCAAATGCAAATCCTACAAGGTTTTGATCGACTCTTGAAATATTGGAAAAGAATATATCCGTACCTAGATCAAATATCCATTTGTTTTGTTGTGGAGTAAGATATATGCTGTAATCAATAATTGTATCTGCTAAAGGGGATATATGCGGAGTTACTTTTACGAATTTGTAAGTCCCGAGACCAAACAGTTTCCTGATCGTTTTGCTATAGTTCTCTCCCTTATATATTTCATGGTTCTTTAGAAATATTTTTCGATCAATGACAGGTGGTTTAACAATAAAAGTTTCTGATTCCCGAAAATATTCACTACCCAATAAAGTATCAGTTTTAAGATCTTCTGTTTTCTGAAATTGATGATAATCTGTATATACCTTTAATTCTCCGACTCTGAATTTTTTATGTGCCTGATTGTCATTAAAGGGTAAGATTTCAAAAAATATATCTATGCTGTTTTTTAAATCTGTACTATCACCTTTGATATCTATATAATTAAAATTGAAATCTGCATAACCTAGATTTTGAAGTTCTGAAACAATTCTTTGCTTTTCTATATCAAACGCAAGGGCATCAATAGGATCTCCAACCGAAAGCGAACTTTGATCAGCTAACTTCTTAGTGAGTTCTGTCAGGCTGCTGTCAATGGCCATGTAATGAAGAGAGTGAATTGTATACCTGATTCCCGGGTTAACAGAATAATAAAGTGTAGCTAGTTTTCCATTTATTTTAATTTCATCTTCCACTGTGGCTCCATAAAATCCTTTTTTGTTCTGAAGGTAATTCTGCATACTGGATCTTGTCTCTTCTACTTTCGAACGATCGAGGATTGCAGCTTCCTCACCTAATGAATTTTTTGACCATTTTTTAATCCAGGTGGTATCACCTGGGTCTTGATTTCTAAACCAATACCATTCACGAGGTACAAAGAGAAATTTACCATTAGGTTGTTGAAGATAGAATTGTTCTAATTCTGATTTTAAATCGCTGGAATTTTCGACTTTTACATTAGACTTAATCTGAGTATCTATATGATTAAGTAATAATTCATCGTCTTTGAGGAATTTTGTAGTATTACAGGATGGTAGCGTTATTGTAATAAGAAAAAGAGCTACCAAAAAGTAATGGCAAGAAACCGGGTTTAGAATTTTTATTAAGGTCTTATTCAAACGATGATCACTAATCAATTAAAGAAAAAAGTAAAATCTCTTCACCAATTAAAATTCAGGCAAAAGTATAATAATTTCATTGCTGAAGGTCCAAAAATTTGTGATGAATACCTAAAGCAGTCAAAATATACAATTGACCATATTTTTTGCAATGAAAACTGGTATTATTCTAACAAGGCTCTAATTGAACCTGACTCAGGGAAGACTATTATATGTAAAGATAAAGAACTTGATTCTATTTCATTGCTCAAGCATGCTAACAAAATTTTAATAGTTTGTCATATACCTGAAAATATTAATCCTGAGGATGTTAATTCTGAGGATAAAAATTGGGCACTTTATCTTGATAACATAAGAGATCCCGGAAACATGGGTACGATGATTAGAATTGCGGATTGGTATGGAATCAAATACCTGATTTCAAGCCCTGAATGTGTAGATTATTACAATCCTAAAGTAGTGCAAGCATCTATGGGTTCTCATAACAGAGTAGAATTTCTTAGCTGTGAATTTGAATCCATTAAAAATAGATTTAGAAATATAATAGCCCTGGCATTAGGGGGTGATCCCTTGAATTCTGTAAATCTTAAAGAATCAAACTTAATTGTTGTGGGTAATGAATCTCGAGGTATTCGTAAATCAATTATAGATAAATCGAATTTTATTATGACGCTTCCCGGAAAAGGAGGAGCTGAATCATTAAATGCATCGGTAGCATGCGGAATAGCATGCCACCAATTACTTTTTTCCTAGATCAATTTTTTGATCTCTTGTTCAAGGTTATTTCTTGGGTTTAACGCTGCAATATTTCCGTTACGATCTATCAAAAAGGTAGTCGGCATACTTCTGACTCCATAAGCGGCAGCTCCAGCGGAATCCCATTTTTTCAAGTCACTAACATGACTTTCCCAAACCAATTGATCTTTAGCAATTGCATCAAGCCATCTTTGCTTTTGCTTTGCCATTTGATCATCTAATTGATCAGCAGGGAATCTACTTTTAGTACGAGAATCCAAACCATCTAATGAAACACTATAGACTGTAAATCCTTGATCTTTATACTTATGATAAGTTTCGACAACATGTGGATTGGCTCTTCTGCAAGGGCCACACCAACTTGCCCAAAAGTCGATAAGAACGACATTACCTCTTAAGTCAGATAGTTTTCTTGTTTTACCATTAACATCAGCAAGTGAAATATCTGGAGCAGGTTGTCCTAATTGAACTTTATATTTAGATTGCTGCATTTTCCACTGCTTCGTCATGTTCGAAGAGAAGCTGGCATATTGTTCAGTAATACCCTCATTCGGATATGCGGCTTTCATTTTTTGAGCAACATATTCATAATTGGCGTAATTCGCCGGATTAGCAGGAGCGACTGTCAAAGAAAATGTTAGAGCCAATAATGGATCTATATCACTTTTCATGAAATTAGTCAACTCTGCAATGGTCTGAGTTTTGTTGATTATTCCAACAATATTCTGTCTGAAAACTTCAGACATTTCAGATCCACTTATTGAGTAGTCGTAATTTTGGAACTTGTTGATGTCACCATTGATTTTAATATTGGATTCTTTTCCATTAAGAACCAAATCAGCACTTTTTGTTCCAATTCTAACTCTATATACACCAGCTGGTAAACCTTCCGGAAAATTAAAAGAGAAGCTTCCATTAGACTTAATAACAGTGTTCGCTTTTGGCTGTATTGCATTATCAAGACTTTTATGATCAAGATATGCACTTAAATCTTTTGCATTTTCAACTTTGCCTGAGATCGTTAATCCTTCTGCAGGTGATGAACAATTAGTGGCAATAAAAGCACTTAGTAATAAGAATAGATATAATCTTATTTTCATAGCTGAGTATTTAATTTTCAAAAAAATTGGGAATTGCATTATTATATTTCTTTTTCCAGTCCTGAATATTTCCCCATGAATTACCAGAAACATTTATTTCTCCATTAGTAACGGTTCCAAGCGCATTTGAGTTTACTTCAGAAGCTAAAATTTCATTCATTTTTTCAATATCTGACGGGTTTATGCTTATTACAGCACGTCCCTGAGCTTCTCCGAAGAGAAAAGCATCTTTTCTAAAGTCTTCTTTATAATCAATTTTAAATCCTAGATTATTTTTGAAACTTGATTCTATAAGATTTACCCAAAGACCTCCTTCACTTATATCATGGACAGAACTACAAATTCCAGACTGTATTAATTGTCGAATTTTATCATGAAGATCAAACTCAGAATCAAGATCAAAATATGGACTTGGTGAATATTCAGTTTTGTGATATTGTCTCAGATATTGTGATTGACTGATATCGTTTTGATGGTCTCCTAACATGATAATCAGATCTCCTTCATTTGCAAAAGAAAGTGTAGAAAAATGATCAATGTTGTCAATAATGCCTAGCATTCCAATAGTTGGAGTAGGGTATACAGGGACATTGCCGTTCTTATCTACAGTTTGATTATAAAAACTCACATTTCCTCCTGTAACGGGAGTGTCAAATTTAATACAAGCCTCACCCATCCCTTTAATAGCATTTACAAATTGCCAGTAAACTTCTGGATTATAAGGATTTCCAAAATTAAGACAATTGGTAATAGCTACACCTTTACCACCTGTACAGGCAATATTTCTGGCGGCTTCAGAAACAGCTATCATGGTTCCTTTATATGGGTCTGCAAAGACATAAGATGAATTGCAGTCTGTAGTAACCACTAAAGATTTATCACTTTTCTTCAGTCTGACCACATTTGCATCTGCGGGATCATTAGTGTTTACTGTATTGGTTCTTACCATTGAATCGTACTGCTCATAAATCCACCTTTTAGATGCAACAGTTGGAAGTGTACATACAAATTCAGCAACAGACTTTAAATCGTCCGGTACCGCAATGTCTGCTATTTTAAAATTTTTGATCTTTTCCAGATAAGCGGGTTCAGTATATTCTCTGTTATATACCGGTGCCCCTCCTCCTAAAACAAGTGTTTCAGAAGGAATGTGCGCAACTATTTCTCCGCTTTTATAAAATTCTAAATAGCCGGTATCAGTGACTTCTCCAATAATTTGACATTCCAGATCCCATTTGTCAAAAACAGTTTCGAGTTCATCTTCACGACCTTTTTTACCAATAATCAACATTCTTTCCTGACTTTCTGAAAGTAGGATTTCAAAAGCGGTCATATTCGCTTGTCGTGTGGGAACTTTGTCTAAATCAATACGCATTCCCGTACCTGATTTGGCGCTCATTTCTGATGATGAACAACATATACCGGCAGCACCCATGTCTTGCATACCTACCATAGCTCCGGTTTGGATGGCTTCCAAGGATGCTTCTAATAGTAATTTTTCCTGGAAAGGATCGCCTACTTGAACTGCAGGTAGGTCTTCAGCAGAATCTTCTGTCAAATCTGCAGAAGCAAATGTAGCTCCATGAATACCGTCTTTACCCGTTGCAGATCCAACAATGAAAACAGGATTGCCCGGCCCATCTGCTATAGCTGAAACTGTTTCACCTACTTTGACTATACCAACACTCATTGCATTTACAAGAATATTCTGATTGTAGCAATCTTCAAAGTATACTTCACCTCCTACCGTTGGAACACCGAGACAATTTCCATAATCACTAATTCCTCTGACTACTCCTTGTACAAGATGTTGAGTATGTGATCGCTCTAATCCTCCAAATCTTAAAGAGTTTAATGCAGCAATCGGACGAGCTCCCATAGTGAATATATCTCTGTGTATTCCACCTACTCCAGTCGCTGCCCCTTGATAAGGTTCAATTGCGGAAGGATGATTATGAGATTCTATTTTAAAAGCGCAAGCCAGACCTTCGCCGATATCTACGAGACCGGCATTTTCTTCACCAGCTTCAACCAAAAGTCGCTCTCCTGTTCGAGGTAAGGTTTTGAGATATTTTATTGAATTTTTATAGGAACAGTGTTCAGACCACATCACTGAATAAATGCTCAATTCAGTGAAATTGGGATTCCTTCCTAGAATATCATTTATCTTCTGATATTCATCTTCAGATAATCCTAGTTGTTTTGCTGTTTCTAACGTTGTTGATTGAAGATCCGGAGACATTATATTATAAGTATTTATATATATAATTTTTTAAAATGCAAAGATATACTAATAATTAAGATTGAATAATTAAGATTGAATAATTAAGATTGAATAATTAAGATTGAATAATTAAGATTGAATAATTAAGATTGAATAATTAAGATTGAATAATTAAGATTGAATAATTAAGATTGAATAATTAAGATTGAATAATTAAGATTGAATAATTAAGATTGAATAATTAAGATTGAATAATTAAGATTGAATAATTAAGATTGAATAATTAAGATTGAATAATTAAGATTGAATAATTAAGATTGAATAATTAAGATTGAATAATTAAGATTGAATAATTAAGATTGAATAATTAAGATTGAATAATTAAGATTGAATAATTAAGATTGAATAATTAAGATTGAATAATTAAGATTGAATAATTAAGATTGAATAATTAAGATTGAATAATTAAGATTGAATAATTAAGATTGAATAATTAAGATTGAATAATTAAGATTGAATAATTAAGATTGAATAATTAAGATTGAATAATTAAGATTGAATAATTAAGATTGAATAATTAAGATTGAATAATTAAGATTGAATAATTAAGATTGAATAATTAAGATTGAATAATTAAGATTGAATAATTAAGATTGAATAATTAAGATTGAATAATTAAGATTGAATAATTAAGATTGAATAATTAAGATTGAATAATTAAGATTTGAATATTATGATTTATTTAAAAGTGAAGATGCTTTCATACTCTATTCGACTTGAGCCAAATAGCACGATATAAGTACGAGATAAAATCAGAACAATGGGCGTATGTATATTCTGACTTATGTAATTAATATACCTGCGAAAGAGGCGGTAATCCATGAAGCCAAGGCTCCACCTACCATAGCCTTTAATGCCAAATTGGAAATGTCCTTTTTCCTGGAAGGAGCAATTCCTCCTATTCCCCCCATCTGAATTCCTATTGATGCAAAGTTCGCAAAACCGCAAAGTGCATAACTTGCGATAATTGCTGTTCGATCTGATATTTCACCTAATTTTCTGATCTCACTAAGATCTTTGTAAGCTATCAATTCAGTGAGTACGATCTTTTCACCTAATAGAGTTCCTAATATTCCAGCTTCTTCCCATGGCGCACCCATGCAAAAAGCTAATGGTCTCAAAATAACGCCGAACACATCAGCCAAAGAAGTATTGGCAAAACTCAAAAGGAAATCAACCATGGCGACCATAGCTACAAAAGCTATAAGCATGGCCCCAATATTGGCTGCCAGTTTCAAGCCATCAGTGGCTCCATCACCAAGCGCTTCCATAGCATTATCTGCTGTCTTTTCTACATTTACAGATAATGTTCCTTTCGTATTTGATATTTCGGTTTCTGGATACATTATCTTTGCAACAACGATTGCTGCAGGTGCACTCATAATAGATGCCGCCATTAAATGACCAGCAATACCAGGAATATCTGTAAGCATCGCCACATAAATAGCCATAACTCCACCGGCTACTGTAGCAAATCCTCCAGTCATGACCGTCATGAGTTCAGATTTGGTCATCGTTTTTACAAAAGGTCGTACTAAAAGTGGAGCTTCTGTTTGACCAACAAAAATGGCTCCCACAACACTCAGTGTTTCAGATCCGCTGGTGCCCATAGTTTTTTGAACCACCTTGGCTATCCATTTCACAATGAATTGCATGATTCCTGTATGATAGAGCACAGCCATCAGAGAGGAGAAGAATATAACGGTCGGAAGGACCCGAACAGCAAAGTTGATTATTGGTGCCTCAACCTGGCCTGTTACAAAAGACGCAAAAAGGAAATCGCCTCCTGTATCAGAAAACGAAAGAAGTTTTTTAATTAAAGCATCAAAAAATTCAAAAAACGGATAACCTATCGGTGTTTTCAAAATAAAAAGTGCAAATGTAATTTGCAAGCCTAATCCCCACATGACAAGTTTGTAGTCTATTTTCTTTCGATTATTGCTCATTAAATAAGCAATTGCCAATAATGCAACTACGCCCAAAAGTCCAGTAAATCTTTCCATTTTACGTTTTAAGAACTAATTATGTAAGAATAAGAATTTCGATTTTATATAATTGGGCATGGAAAATACTCAAAATTTTAATTTTGGTTTAGTTTTAAAAATTATATGTCAGAGAAACATTTCATAATTGGCATTTCAGGAGGAAGCGGTTCCGGCAAAACTTCTTTTGTAAAAGAGCTTAAAAACAAACTCAAAGATCAAGATGTTTGCTTTATATCCTTAGACAATTATTATTTACCCAGAGAGGAACAGCATACAGATAATAAAGGCTTTAAAAATTTTGATCTGCCGGAATCAATTAATGCTGCAGATTTGAAACATGATTTAGATCAGTTGATTGCTGGCAACAGGATTGAAAAGGAGGAATATGAATTTAACAATGAGAAAGCCGCAGCACGAAATTATGTTTTAGAGCCAGCTTCTATTTATATAATCGAAGGCTTGTTTATATACCATTATACCGAGCTGAAAGATGTTTTTGATCTCCGTCTCTATATCTATGCAAAAGAAAACTTGAAACTTATCAGGAGAATAAAAAGAGATAAAATCGAAAGGAATTATCCAATTGAAGATGTAATGTACAGATACGAGAATCATGTCATGCCATCCTATGAGAAATTTATTCAGAACTATAAAGAAGATGCAGATATAATTGTAAATAACAATAAATCATATGACCTTGCATTAGACATGTTGTATACCTACATCAATAATAAACTTTGACATTTCTATTTTGAGTACTCAGGATAACTGAACTCCTCCTATACATATCGAATGGTTCCTTCACCTTGAATTTGTAATATTTCAAATTACCTGAATAATCTTATTGACCTATTAAGTTCTAAATTGTTAAATTGAACTATAGTATTTTGAAAACACATACTTGTTGATTTAATGAGCAGCTTAGAAAGATCAATTTTTAAAACCTACTTCTTGACTTTATTATGTTTGGTAATCACCATACATTCTAAAGGGCAGGAGAGTGGAATTGGGATAAAAGATCTTAAAGGGACTGTGTATAACATTAGAGATGATATGACAGGTTATGTAGAACAAATTGAAAAATTTCCAATTGAAGATGTCATTTTCCCAAACGAGATAAACTACCCATGTAGCCTTCCCCAAAAACTGGACAGTTTAAAACTAGACAGAATTGTTAATTTTAAACTGAATAAAAATGAAAAAGTCAAGATTTACAGAAAGCCAAATTGTTTCCTTGCTAAAACAGTATGAAGCAGGAAAGAGCTGCGAATCCATTTGCAGGGAATCTGGGATTAGCAAAGCCACCTTTTATAACTGGAAAAAGAAGTATGGCGGAATGGAAACCCATCAATTAAGAAAGCTCAAAGAACTTGAACAAGAAAACGTAAGACTTAAGCGCATGTTTGCCGACTTAAGTTTAGATCATCAACTCTTAAAAGAGATTCTTGAAAAAAAGTTTTAAAGCCTTCTGAAAAGAAAAAACGAGCACAATTTCTCATTGAAGATAAAGGAGTAAAAGTTCAGAGGGCGTGTAGAGTTGTAAATCTTCCGAGATCACAATGGTACTATCAAACTAAAAAGGATGATAGTTTACTAATGGAAGTTCTTGAAAGATTAGCCAAAGATCATCCCACACGTGGGTTTGATAATTACTATCTGCGGATCAGGAATGAAGGATACAGATGGAATCGTAAAAGAGTACTCCGAGTCTATAGAAAAATGAAACTTAAGTTAAGAAGAAAGAGAAAAAGAAGGTTACCAGCACGAATTAAACATCCTTTAAAAATACCTCAAACAGTTAATAGAACATGGAGTGCTGATTTTATGCATGATAGTTTAGAGTATGGAAGAAAAGTAAGGGTATTAAACGTATTGGATGATTTTAGTCGTGAAGCATTGATTGTAAATGCTGACTGTAAATCGTCAAATAAAAGTGGACCATTAAGTGAATAAAATTAAGTTATACATAACTATTAAATTCACTTTATTATGACCAAGAAAAACAAATCAGCAGAATCTTATGTCCGAGATGTAAAAAGAAGGACAAGACGTAAATTTTCTACAGAAGAAAAGATTAGAATAGTCATTGAAGGATTAAGAGGAGAACAAAGCGTTGCTTCTCTTTGTAGAAGAGAAGAGATTTCACAACCACTATATTATAAGTGGAGTAAAGATTTCATGGAAGCAGGGAAGAAACGTTTAAAGGGAGACACAGAACGTGAAGCCAACACTTCAGAAGTTCAACATCTAAAGACAGAAAATCAAGACCTTAAAGAGGTAGTAGCAGAACTTACCCTGAAAAATCGTGTGCTTAAAAAAAGCTTGAATGGAGTAAAATAAAATTCAAGAAGTATATGCGATTTACAGCAAAAGAAAAGATGGAACTGATTAGGCTGGTTGAGCAATCCGAATGGAGTGTTAGAAGAACTCTCAAGGAAATTGGTATTCACAAATCAACCTTTTACAACTGGTATAAGAAATATCGGGAAAATGGAATTGTAGGATTAGAGGAAAAGAAAAGTACAAGGAAGCATTACTGGAACAAGATTCCTGATCGGATCAGGTCTGATATATTGAATCTGGCACTGGAAGTTTCAGAGCTTTCTTGTAGAGAATTGGCTTGCAGGTATACTGATGAGAATCAATACTTTATAAGCGAAAGCAGTGTTTACAGAATATTGAAATCTGCTGGACTGATAAACCCTCCTCATTATGATCTGATATCTGCCGCAGATGAATTTAAAGACAAAACAACAACTGTCAATCAAATGTGGCAAACTGATTTTACTTATTTCAAAATCATTGGCTGGGGATGGTATTACCTATCGACTATATTAGATGATTATTCTAGGTACATTATAAGTTGGGAGTTGTGCTCAACGATGAAAACCCTTGATGTAAAAAATACTTTGAATCAGGCATTAAACCATCCAAATGTAAATTTGAATAAACCGCCTAAGTTATTATCTGATAATGGATCTTGTTATTTAAGTCAAGAGTTGAGCTCTTATTTGGATGATTACAAAATTAAACATGTGAGAGGAAGACCTGGTCATCCTCAAACGCAAGGCAAGATTGAAAGGTATCACAGAACGATGAAAAATGTAATTAAACTGGATCATTATTACAGCCCAGGTGAATTGAGTTTTCCTCTTTCACAATTTGTAAAATATTATAACCATCACAGATATCATGAATCTTTACAAAACTTGACACCAGCAGATGTTTATTATGGATTAAAAGAAGAAAAACTGAAGAGAAGAAAATTATGTAAACACAAAACATTTAAAAAACGCAGACAAGAATATTTCAATTTAACTTTTAAAAGTGTAACTTAATTTTATTCACTTATTGTCCACTTTGGTTTGAAGACCTACATAAATTATAGCTATCTAGATTTGAATCAATTTCAGATTCAAAGTACTTCTTTCCAGATAAATCATATAGCAATAATTTTTTTATTTGTATCTGTTTAGATAACATTTTAATAGTTAGTTCACCATTTGTAGGATTAGGAACAATTATTATGTCTAACTCTGTCAAATTTGTTTTTCCTTCTTCAATTAAATTGGTCAAGGATTTTTCACAATCTGTTTGAGTAAATTGTAAATCTCCTCGCGGACCATCAATGTTTAGTACGGCATGCATTCGTCTGTTTTGCCAATAAGTGAACATGTATTGGCATTGGTCATCAGTACCACTCATAAAGTTCATTGTCATCAATGGGATTGTTATATCACAAACACTTACTATTCTTGCTTCAGGGCATCTATATACCGTTCCTCCATGAACAGGTGTATCTTGAATTCTATCATCTTCACACTCATAAGTGCCCCATAGGTTATACAGAAATAAATAATTGCCAATGAGATGAGTAAGTGATCTACCTTCTCCATAATATTGATTATTTGAATTACCAAAGTATTTATAATTAATTATGATACCGTCGGAATTTTCATATCCTCCTGGCATTTGTGCTAATCCAGCATATGTATCATCCAAATTGCATATCCAAACATTAATATAATCTTTAGGATTCCATGGTGCAATGCCACCATTATCAGGATCTGTGACTTCAAAAGTTGGATTCCATGTTTTTGGTGTAATTTGATGATAATTTATTCCACTTGTTTCGTTTCCATCTGGATCAAATACTGGAAGACAGAATGATATCTGGGTATCTACAGCCCTATTTAAATATTCATCATTTGGATGTCCATAAATAATATTTTTTAATCCAAAATCATCATTTACTATTTTCAATTGTTCTCTAATTTGAGCTTGACTAAATTTGTTCAGACGAATTTGAGTATACAATATGAAATACTATAGGAAGCGTTTTTGGAGTAGCCTCCAAAGATCGTATATTATTAAAAATATATTGTTCTATATCACGTACATTGTCTCTTATTTCTAAATCTTCTTCCCAAATAGAATCATTGATATTCCTAGTATTATATTCTCTATAGTCTGCTTGAGAATACAGGAATGAAAAATCAAAAAATAAAAATGAAAGCAACGTGAAGAAAATACGTGGTAATATTTGTTGTTGTCTCATGATTGATCGTTTGAATAAATATAATACAAAATTTATCAATCAAATAATAATATTGGAAAATTGTAAATCGTCAAATAAAAGTGGACCATTAAGTGAATAAAATTAAGTTATACATAACTATTAAATTCACTTTATTATGACCAAGAAAAACAAATCAGCAGAATCTTATGTCCGAGATGTAAAAAGAAGGACAAGACGTAAATTTTCTACAGAAGAAAAGATTAAAATAGTCATTGAAGGATTAAGAGGAGAACAAAGTGTTGCTTCTCTTTGTAGAAGAGAAGAGATTTCACAACCACTATAATATAAGTGGAGTAAAGATTTCATGGAAGCAGGGAAGAAACGTTTAAAGGGAGACACAGAACGTGAAGCCAATACTTCAGAAGTTCAACATCTAAAGACAGAAAATCAAGACCTTAAAGAGGTAGTAGCAGAACTTACCCTGAAAAATCGTGTGCTTAAAAAAAGCTTGAATGGAGTAAAATAAAATTCAAGAAGTATATGCGATTTACAGCAAAAGAAAAGATGGAACTGATTAGGCTGGTTGAGCAATCCGAATGGAGTGTTAGAAGAACTCTCAAGGAAATTGGTATTCACAAATCAACCTTTTACAACTGGTATAAGAAATATCGGGAAAATGGAATTGTAGGATTAGAGGAAAAGAAAAGTACAAGGAAGCATTACTGGAACAAGATTCCTGATCGGATCAGGTCTAATATATTGAATCTGGCACTGGAAGTTTCAGAGCTTTCTTGTAGAGAATTGGCTTGCAGGTATACTGATGAGAATCAATACTTTATAAGCGAAAGCAGTGTTTACAGAATATTGAAATCTGCTGGACTGATAAACCCTCCTCATTATGATCTGATATCTGCCGCAGATGAATTTAAAGACAAAACAACAACTGTCAATCAAATGTGGCAAACTGATTTTACTTATTTCAAAATCATTGGCTGGGGATGGTATTACCTATCGACTATATTAGATGATTATTCTAGGTACATTATAAGTTGGGAGTTGTGCTCAACGATGAAAACCCTTGATGTAAAAAATACTTTGAATCAGGCATTAAACCATCCAAATGTAAATTTGAATAAACCGCCTAAGTTATTATCTGATAATGGATCTTGTTATTTAAGTCAAGAGTTGAGCTCTTATTTGGATGATTACAAAATTAAACATGTGAGAGGAAGACCTGGTCATCCTCAAACGCAAGGCAAGATTGAAAGTGAAGACTTGCTATTCTTAAGACAGTTTAAAAATAAGATTTATTCAATACTCTTTGGGATTAACCCCAAAGAGTATTGGTTTCTTGGAGCATACTCTCTTGGACTCTTCCTTCCAAGTGAGCCATGAGGATGATTATCGTTATAATCTTTACTCCATTTGTCTGCAATTATTTGGAACTGTGATATGCTGCTAAACATATATGCATCCAAAACATCTTCTCTAAATGTTCGATTAAACCTTTCTACATATCCATTTTGCATTGGCTTTCCAGGCTCTGAATATATTCGCTTTATGCCTCTTAGCTTACACCAATTCTTATAGTCGTTTGAAGTAAATTCAGGCCCATTGTCAGATCGTATATATTTAGGTTTCCCGTAGTATTCTAACAACTCATCTAAAAACCTGGTTACTCTTACGGAAGGAAAACTTATACTCCCTTTATTTAACAGGCTTTCTCTATTACAATCATCTATTACATTCAATACTCTTAATGTTCTACCATCACTCAGACTATCACTCATAAAATCCATACTCCATATTTCATTCACTGCTTGAGGTTGATATAATGGCATCCTTAGTTCCTCTGGCAATTTTCTTCGCTTTTTATGTCTACGTACTAAACCCATTTCTCTGTATACTCGCAGCATTCTACTCCATGCCCATTTATAGCCTTCTCGTCTTGTCCTATTATAGTAGTTTTCAAATCCTCTGTTAGGTGCTATTTTTAACAGCTCTTTATACTTCGCTACTATTGCACTATCGTCTACTTTACTCTCATAATACCATGTTGATCGACTCCATCCTATTAGTGAACATAGCCGCTTTATTCCAACTTTATAGGTACCCTTCAAATAGATTACAACTTCTCTTTTGACGGAAGACTCTACCACTTTTTTCCAAGAACATCTTTTGCCATTTGCAAGTCCAGTGATACATCTGCAAACATCCGTTTGAGTTTCCTGTTTTCATCCTCTAATTCCTTTAGACGTCGCAAATGGCTTACTTCCATTCCTGCATATTTCTTACGCCAATTGTAAAATGTACCCTTATTGATGCCTAACTCTCTGCTGAGGTCTTCTACCGATCTTCCAGATTCGTTTTCCTTTAGAGCCTTTATTATTTGGCCCTCTGTAAATTTACTTTGTTTCATAACAGCTTAAATTTATAAAATTTGTTCATTTTTAAACTGTCTTAATTTTACGCAAGGTTACAAAAGGTATCACAGAACGATGAAAAATGTAATTAAACTGGATCATTATTACAGCCCAGGTGAATTGAGTTTTCGTCTTTCACAATTTGTAAAATATTATAACCATCACAGATATCATGAATCTTTACAAAACTTGACACCAGCAGATGTTTATTATGGATTAAAAGAAGAAAAACTGAAGAGAAGAAAATTATGTAAACACAAAACATTTAAAAAACGCAGACAAGAATATTTCAATTTAACTTTTAAAAGTGTAACTTAATTTTATTCACTTATTGTCCACTTTGGTTTGAAGACCTACATTAATCAATGAAATGGCTACAGCCGCACCTAAGAGTTCAAATACAATAGATACTGTTGTTGAAGTAGGCATTCCGAATGCGTTGAAAGTGTCAAGCAGAATAACATCGGTGACCATAACTGCGAGGAAGAGAATCATTATTTCTGAAAAATAAAAGTACTCAGGATGAAAAATACCCTTTCTGGCCACTTCCATCATTCCTGTAGAAAATGTCGCACCTACCAGTACTCCTAATGCTGCTACAAAAATGATGGTCTTAAAAGTTGCAGCCTTAGCACCAACCGCAGAGTTCAAGAAATTCACAGCATCATTACTAACTCCCACCACAAGATCAGAGACCGCAAGAATGAATAGAATTACAACAATAATGAGATAGAGGGTTTCCATATTATGAGCGTAGATTATTGAGATTGAAGAGCATTCGGATCAGTTAGTTAATTACGCTTTATAAAGTTATAATAATATCTAAGCTCTTAATCATTCACATTCTGATTCGTTGGATTTTCTTCCAATATAATCGACATTAATACTAACACTGGAAATACATTACAATTAGCTTTATATTTGCGGTCTAAAAAATTAAGTACATTATGAAAAAATTATCTGTAATAGCTTTATTATTCACATTTACTTTAGGATATGGTCAGATTCAAACACCTGCACCTAGTCCTTCCTCTAGTGTTGAGCAAATGGTTGGATTAACTACAATCAATCTTGAATATTCAAGACCTGGTGTAAAAGGACGTTCAATATTTGCTGAAGATGGACTTGTTCCATTTGGTAAAAAATGGAGAACAGGTGCTAATGCTGCAACGAGAATCTCATTTTCTGATAATGTCACTATCGGTGATACAGAATTGGAAGCCGGTACTTATGTGGTACTAACAACTCCTAATGCAGAGTCATGGGATATTCATGTTTATAAGCACGAATCAAATAGTTTCTCTTCTTATCTTGAAAAAGAACCTGAACTAACACATACTTCTGAAGTTTATTCTTTAGGAGGTTCTATGGAAACTTTTACAATTTCTATTCAGAACATTCAACCTACAAGTTGTGAAATAGAATTTCTATGGGATAACTCATATGCGAAATTACCAGTTGGAGTTGAAGTAGATAGTAAAGTTATGGCCAACATTGAAAGTGTTATGGCTGGACCTAGTGCGAATGATTATTATCAAGCTGCAAACTATCTTCATACTGCGGGAAAAGATCTTGACACGGCATTAGAATACATCAATATGGCTACTGATGTTCCTGAACCAGGCTTTTGGCAAGTGAGAAAGAAAGCTTTAATACTTTCTGATCTTGGTAAAGTTAAAGAAGCTGTTGCTGCTGCTCAGCAATCTCTTGAATTAGCGCAAACAGCCGGGAATGATGATTATGTAAGAATGAACGAGAAGTCAATTAAAGAATGGACATCTCAATAATTTTTATTTAACAACAAGAAATAAAAGAGGAGGACACTTAGTGTTCTCCTTTTCTTTTTCCAATAATCATTTCTAGGGTGGCAGCAAAAATGATTACTCCAATCACACCAATCACATTCAACCAAAGATAAGGCACCAAGTCCATCTGATAAATAGTAATTATCCCGATTTCAACTATAATTGCTGCTACAAAAACAGGAGTTCCACTAATTTTCTTAAAATAAAATGCGACTAGAAATATTCCCAATATAGTCCCATAAAACAAGGATCCTATTATGTTGACAAACTGTATAAGATTTTCAAATAATGAGCCGATTGAAGCAAAGAGAATAGCTACTATACCCCAAAATAGTGTCCACATTTTTGAAGCATTCACATAATGCATCTCTGAACCATTTTTAACAATATTCCTTTTATAAATATCAACTGTTGTAGTTGCAGCCAAAGCATTCAACTCTGAAGCTGTCGAAGACATAGCCGCAAAGAATATCACTGCTAAAAGTAAGCCCACTAAACCCCTGGGTAAGTAATTCAGAATGAAATTAATAAACACATAATCTTTGTCATTAGATTCCAATTCCGGATCATAATCCTTGATTAATTCTTTTACTTGTGACCTTATTCCTCTTTCTTGTAATGATAGTTGATGGACCTCATTTTTATATCTGTCTACATCTTCTTTGTTCCCATTTCTTGATGATTCAACCAGTGAGTTATTAAGGTCAGTTCTTTGCACTAATAAAGCATCATATTGACCTTCCAGAGAATTAAATGCATCAGCTTTTTCTGAATTTTGGATTATCTCGGTGACTTGTTCATTGAAAAAAACCGGTGCTCTGTGCGTTTGAAAAAAGAGAAAAACCATAACTCCAAGAAATAAGATGAATACCTGCAGAGGCACCTTCATTATACCATTCATGATTAAACCAAGCCTACTTTCTTTTATGGATCGACCACTGATATATCTTTGAACCTGACTTTGATCCGTTCCAAAATAGGAGAGGAATAAAAACAAGGCG
The DNA here is from genome assembly GCA_965248155.1 of Saprospiraceae bacterium. GTDB lineage: Bacteria > Bacteroidota > Bacteroidia > Chitinophagales > Saprospiraceae > RFSX01. The sequence goes on along the minus strand of CBDFIO010000001.1, from coordinate 1,805,994 downwards.
GCAAAACTTGACCAGATATTATAACGCTCATTAATGTCAAAAGTAAAATCGATCAACTCCAACTTGTCATTGGCTTTTGCAATCAATAGGTTTTCACTAAAGCTATAATCCTCAGTAATGTGATTAAGGAGGATAAAGAATATTACAAATAGACTTAGAAAAATGACTATCATTTGATGTTTATGCGTAACATGGACAGCCTTTGTTCCTCCCGTTACAGTATAAAGTATTGTGACTACTCCGACAATGATTGTCGTTATATTCAAATTCCAGTTTAATACAGATGATATTATAATAGCGGGAGCATAAATTGTAATTCCTGTAGCAAGTCCTCTTTGGATTAGAAAAAGAATAGAGGTGATACTTCGAGTCTTTAAATCAAATCGGCTTTCAAGAAATTCATATGCCGTATAAACTTTCAATTTGTAGAACAAGGGTATAAAAGTTATACAAATGATGATCATGGCGACAGGAAGCATAAAATAGAACTGAGCGAAACCCATCCCGTCATGATAAGCTTGTCCCGGAGTCGAAAGGAAGGTGATTGCGCTGGCTTGAGTTGCCATAACAGAGAGTCCTACTGTCCACCATTTGGCTTCATTCCCTCCTAGCAAGTATCCTTCAATGGTTTTGCTGCCTTTGGTCTTCCAGACCCCATAACCAATGATTGTAGCTACAGTAAATAATAGGATGCCCCAGTCAAATAAACTCATACAATTAGATTAAAGAGAAATAGAGATATATAGATCCAATAAATATGAGATTAGCGATTATGATAACAAGATACCAACTCTTCCAAGTTTTAAAAACCGGTGAAGTATCTTCAAAAGTCGAGTTTTTCATATCGTCCATTATGGTCTTTGAGTTGGTGAAGATAAAGCCAACAAATTAGCAAATAATCTATAGGCTCCGGGAACTCCAGCAGGTAATTGTCGAAACCAGGAGATCGATGTATAGACAAAGAAACCATCACCGTGCGGAGCAATTAATATACTGCCATCCAATGGTTCTTCTCCTTTATCGTTACAGGATATCAAAGTTTCATATTGATTGTCCCATTCTTCAGGAAAGTACAATCCCCGTTCTTGAACCCAATCATCAAAATCAAGAGAACTAATTACATTTGGTTCGTTTAATGCAGGATGTTCTGGATTGATGATTCTTATTTCTGCATATTCATCAGTAACCCTTTTTCTTGATAGTCTAATAGGATAGGGTGCCAGATGATCAAAATTCAATCGTCGTGAAGTATTGTATTGCGTAATTAATGTTCCCCCTTCATTGACATAATCAAACAATGCCTTATTGTATAACTTGAGGCTTTCCAATGTATTATAAGCTCTTATCCCGATGACGATGGCATCATACTTTTTTAAATTTAACCCATCGAGTTGTTCAGCATAAATCTCTTCAACATTGTAACCGACGTTGGATAAGCTTAAAGGCATTTTATCTCCTGCACCCATCAGGTAGCCAATATTTTTTCCTCCTTTTTTCAAAGGTACTTTTACAAGTTTAGCTCTGGCCGGTAGCAATATTGTTTGTATTGGAATATGTGAATATTCTATTTCAATAAGAGTTTTTGAATAACTATCATCATTTACATCAACGAATGCTTCAATTCTTCCTTCAGATAATGCTTCAGGGGCATGCAGAGTAAATGCAAAACTTTGTTCCATTGATTTATTAGGAATATCAAATTCGATTTCACTCGGATTAATTGACCAGCTAGGTGGTAAGTTAAAATAAAGTTTTCCCTTTAGATTATCGGTCGTAGCTCTAACTCTGACATCTATCCGCTGATCTGTCTGATCAGAAAAAAGATACATTTCCTTATTAAAACTTATCGTTGCAGGAGGAATAATTGCGAATGGCTGGCGGATTTCACCAATAGAAGGGTTTACTGTTTTGTGGATTACGTCTTTAATTACTTGTAATTCTTGTCCCTCAATATTCAATGTAAATTGAGCGCTTAATGCTGCATCACTTTGTGGGGCAGTTCTGATACTTTCATCATCAACTCTGAATGTGCCCAGCGTTCCTTCCTCATCTAACCAATATGGATTTGAAAACTTAATATCGTCTGATATAAATACTTTTTTATACCATTTGCTTTCTTCATATGAATTAAGCCTGGAAGTTGGAATATACTCTACATCATTAATGGAATAGGAAACCAAACTCACATCTATATTACTCCTATTGGTTATTTCAATTTGAACTTCTACAGAATCTCCATGGGTGGATTGGAGTTCAGTTGTTGAGGCTTCAATAAACAATCCCATGCAAGCCTGAATAATCTCACTTAAATGTTTTTGTTTAATTGTCTTCCAGTGCTCGTCTTCAATTTGCTCTAATAGCTCTTGAACTTTCAACAATTCTTTTACTGCATCTACCGGGTTTTTGAAATTAAAATCATCCAGGATTTGAGTCATTAACTCATGGATAGCAGCTCCTCCTTCCACTCTCGTCCAGCTTGTATTAATTCCATCAAAAATATTTTCACGATCATTCGGCATATCGCCATTGATGAGTTCTAAAAATTCTTGCTGCGATCCTCTGGAGCCGGAAGATCCAAATCCTTGTGATCTGTGTTTACTGCGGGCTAAACCTGATATTTCATTATTTGATATTCCTAGAGTAGGGTAGAAACCGCCTACTTCAAGGCTAACAAGATTTGATTTGTCTGCTTCTGCAAATTTATCTCTACCTCCGTAGAACCACCACGATGTATTAAAAAATTGTCTCCTTACTTTCCATGGTTTCTCTGTCCCTAATTCATTGCGATTAAGCTCAATGCATTTATTAAAGGCTTCCTCGGAAAGCATTGCTGAACTTGTATGATGACCATGTGTTTTTCCCGGGGTTCTGTGATCGAATCTATTGATGATAATATCTGGTTTAAAAGTTTGGATAACACTCATTATGTCAGCGAATACTTCGTCTTTATTCCAAATCTTCAGGGTCTCATCAGGGTGTTTTGAATATCCAAAATCATTAGCTCTTGTAAAAAATTGCTGACCGCCATCAGTAGCTCTTGCCATTTGTAATTCCTGGCTTCTAAGAATACCAAGTAGGTCACGAATTTCTGTTCCTATCAGATTTTGGCCTCCATCACCTCTGGTTAAAGACAAATATGCTGTCCTGGCATGCAAACCATTAGATAAGTAAGAGATTAGTCGTGTGTTTTCATCGTCCGGATGAGCTGCGACATAAAGTGCAGAACCCAGAAAATTGAATTTTTCCAGCTCTTCATAAATCTGTCCTGAAGTTAACTGGTCATGGCCTTGAGAATAAACATTAAAACATGAAAAGTACAGAATGATAAGGAATAAGAATTTCTTCATTGATTTGAAAATTTTAATGGTCTACCGATAGATTAGGCTCCCTCTGGCATTTTGCACTCTTCACCAGGCTTTTTACCACAAACATTACATTCGCCTAAATTGTTGTTAATCATGGGGTTGTTAGTAGCACAGCTTCCTCTGAATTCACGGCCGGTCATTATCTGTCCGATATTTATCAAGATGAAGGCAATTAAGAAGAATGAAAAAATGATCGCAAATGAAATAAGTAATTCGTTCATCGTATTATTGTATTCTTTGTAAAGAAACGCAAAAATAGACGAAATCGTTTAAGATGAATTCAAAAGCACAGGCATTTATGAGATTGGTTGGCATTATGGATGACCTTAGGGAAAAATGCCCTTGGGACAAGAAGCAAACAATCCATTCTTTAAGAAAATTTACCATTGAAGAAATGTATGAATTGGTAGATGCCATTATAGAAAATGACTATAAAGGAATTAAAGAAGAAGTAGGTGACTTATTTTTACATCTCTTATTTTATTCGAAAATAGGTACTGAGAAAGGTGAGTTTACACTTGAGGAAGCGCTCAATGGTATTTCAGAAAAACTTATTAAACGTCATCCTCATATCTATGGTGATACAAAAGTTGAAGATCAGGAAGATGTAAAAAAGAATTGGGAGAAAATCAAACTTGCAGAGGGAAAGAAGTCCGTTCTTGAAGGAGTCCCTAATAGTTTGCCCGCCATCATAAAAGCTTTCAGATTACAAGAAAAGACAGCTACTGTCGGATTTGAATGGGATAAAATTGAAGATGTATGGAGCAAGGTGATTGAAGAGAAATCTGAATTGGAAGAGGCCGTTAGTTCCGGCGATCAAAATCACATCGAAGAAGAGTTTGGGGATTTACTTTTTGCACTTGTAAATTATGCACGGTTTCTGGAAGTTGATCCGGAAGCAGCTCTGGAAAAAATAAATAAAAAATTTAAAAGAAGGTTTGAATATATAAAAGCGCAAGCTCCTAAAGAACTAAGTGCTATGTCCTTAGAAGAAATGGATGACTTGTGGAATGAAAGTAAAAAAGGAACTAAGACTAATTCTTAATTCCTTTTTTATTTGTAATTCCTATAATGAACATGGATTAGTTTGAGCTTTCTTGAATAATCTTTTTCGCTAGATCTAATATCACCGTATCCTCAAGACTTACAATCCCTCCTTGGGGTCCCGGTTGAATATGTTTCCCAACTATGCTCCCATCCATATATTTTTTAGCACCAAAATAATTTCTCACAGTTTGCTCGTCTAAATTCAAAGTTTTAGCGATCCTACTGATGCTACCAGTAGGAAGTCTGTGCTTGATTTCTCTTAGTTCATCATAAGTTATGTTCATATTAGAATATTTTAGTGAGGAATAAATATAATACTATAGGTAAATTAAATAAACTTTTAATTAATATTCAATTCTTTTGACAAAATATTATTCTACAATACTGCCAGATTAAAAAATCTGATGAAACTCTAAATTAAATGCATTGGCAACACCCTCATGAACGACTTTACCATTAATGACATTTAACCCATCCTTAAGTCCAGGATCATTAGAGCAAGCTTTTTCCCATCCGTTGTCTGCAAGTTTTAAAACATAAGGTAGGGTAGCATTGGTCAATGCAATAGTACTTGTATATGGAACCGCTCCAGGCATATTGGCAACACAGTAATGTACAATATCATCAATTATGAAAGTAGGATCTTCATGTGTTGTTGGCTTGCAAGTTTCAATGCATCCTCCTTGATCTACTGCCACATCAACAAGTACAGTCCCCGTTCTCATTTCTTTAAGCATTTCTCTTGTGATTAAACTAGGGGCTTTAGCTCCCGGAATCAGAACAGCACCAACAATCAAATCGTGATTCTTTATCAATCTTCTTATAGTGTATTCATTCGAAAACATTGTTGAAACATTCGCGGGCATAACATCGGCCAGATATCTTAACCTCGGAAGGTTAATGTCTAATATTGTAACCATGGCTCCTAAACCAGCTGCCATTTTTGCGGCTTGAGTTCCAACGACTCCACCTCCCAATATTAAAACTTTAGCAGGAGGAACTCCAGGTACACCTCCTAAAAGAACACCTCTGCCTTGTTGAGGTTTCTCTAAATATTTGGCCCCTTCTTGGATGGCCATTCTACCAGCAACTTCTGACATTGGAATTAATAGAGGAAGTGAATTATCAGGACTTGTGACAGTCTCATATGCAAGGCAAACAGAATTACTTGAGATCATAGCATCTGTTAATGGTCTATGAGAAGCGAAATGGAAGTAAGTGAATAGTAATTGATTATCTCTTACAAGATTATATTCTTGTTGGATTGGCTCTTTAACCTTAACTATCATATCAGACTGAGCATAGATGTCTTCGATTGTATCTAATATTGATGCTCCGGCAGATTGATACTCTTCATCAGAAAAGCCAGAACCAACACCTCCGTTCTTTTGAATGTTTACAGTATGACCTCTTTTATTTAACTCATGGACTCCGGCAGGAGTGAGTGCAATTCGGTTTTCGTTGGTTTTAATTTCCTTAGGGGTACCTATTATCATCTTTAAAAATAGTTTTAGTTAATTATCATTCTTGATACAAAGAAATAAAAAAAACCCGTGAAAAAAATTACGGGCATTACTCAATTTAATAACAAAAACTCATTTGATATAATATCTTGCAATTTATGTGCCAAATATTATATTTTAATGTTATATGTATTTGTTTTATTAATAGGCAAAAAAAATGCTCGTGACTTCTCACGAGCAAAAACGAATTTTACAATTTAATAACCAAAATTTACACAACGTAAATATATAACATATTATGAATTATTACAATATGTAATGCATTTATTTTCAATATAATATAAATAATAATTTTTTTGAATATGTTAATAATTAAAAATCAAGGATTTTTTCGTTCTTTTGGTCTCATAAAAAATTTGATTTTTTACATATGGATCTGGAATCACTAATATTATATGAGGATAATCACCTTTTTTGTGTAAATAAACCCTCAGGATGGTTGAGCCAGGGAGATCAAACCGGTGATAAATGTGTGACTGATATCTTCAAAATATTCATTAAAAGAAGAGACAAGAAGCCCGGACAGGTGTTTTTAGGACTTCCACATAGGCTTGACAGACCTGTTAGTGGAGTAATAGTGCTTTGCAAAACGAGTAAATCTCTAAGCAGAATGACTCAAATAATAAAATCACGAGAGATAAAAAAGATATATCATGCACTTGTTAAGGATAAAATCTATAATGCACCCACTACATTAACATCCTATATAAAAAAAGACACCAAAAGAAATCGGGCTATTATTTCCAATAAAGAATTTAAGTTTTCAAAAATTGCAATTCTACACTACGAAGTATTAAGCATCATTGAAGAATTTAGTTTATTGGAAATTGAATTAGAAACAGGACGACCACATCAGATAAGAGCACAGCTTTCCAGCCAAAAGATGCCCATCCATGGAGATAGTAAATATTCTAACAAGAAACCACTGAAGGACAAATCAATAGCTTTACATTCTAAAAGAGTATCATTTATCCATCCTGTCTCCAAAGAAAAGATCGTGGTTGAAGCTCCATACCCCGATAAGCCATGGTGGAATATATTTGAAGATTAGCTCAGATTATATTAATTATGTCAAATCATAAAACGCGAGGACTTTAATAATGAAGAAGCAGTGTCTATCGGTCATTTTATTTTTCTATTCAAGCTTTATTATTTGCCAATGGAGTCTTGGACCATCAATTGGAATTTATAATAACTCATTTACTGAAGACGATCAGGCTATTTTTAACTCTAATAGCACACAAACTTCCTATTTTGGACTTTCTACAAAATACCAGATCAGTGAACGATTTAATTTTTGGTCAGACCTGGAATATGCCCAAAAGGGATATAAAGTCTCGGTCTCTAGTATCCCGGAAGCTCTGGAATTCAGGTTTAGATTTTTGGATATTCAACCCTATATCACTTACAACTTGTTTAATAAGGTAAATCTTGGCTTAGGTGTTTTTATCGGATATAATTTTAGTGAAAAGACAAGATTTGGAACCGATCTCTGGGAGAATTCAACAAATAAAGAAGCAGTGAAGAATGAAGATTTCGGATTATTAGCGAATGCTCAGATTCAATTGGGAGTCATCATGATTAAAATTGAATATAATATGGGTTTATTAGATGTTGGTAATCTTGTATTAACAGATATCAATGGTAATGTGATAGGAGGAGCTGATCAAAAGACAAGAACTATTCAGTTGGGATTCAGCTACTTGTTTGATTTGTCCAAAACCAACAAAGAAGAACTAGTCGAGTAATAAATCAGTCGTTGCCCTTTCTATAATCCGCAAGGAATTTTTCCAGACCTATATCAGTTAATGGATGCTTCAACAGATCAGTAATTGTATGCAAGGGACACGTTGCGATATCTGCTCCGGCTTTAGCAGCCTGGATGATGTGTCGAGAACTTCGAATTGATGCCGCAAGAATTTCTGTCTCATACATCTGAATTGCGTAGACTTCAGCTATTTCTTCGATTAATGCAATACCATCCCAATTAATATCATCAACGCGACCGACAAAAGGGGAGATGTAAGTAGCACCAGCTTTCGCAGCCAGCATCGCTTGACCTGCAGAAAAAACCAAGGTGCAATTCGTTTTAATGCCATTGTTGGAAAAGTGACAAATGGCTTTTATTCCATCTTTTATCATGGGTACCTTTACAACAATGTTAGGGGCCAATGAAGCCAGATATTCACCCTCGCTTACAATACCATTGAAATCTGTGGCGATAACTTCTGCACTGACATCACCTTCAACAATACTGCATATTTTCTTATAATGATCTTCAATATTTTTTGCTCCCGTAATTCCTGACTTAGCCATAAGTGAGGGATTAGTCGTAACACCATCCAAAACACCTAAATCATTTGCTTCTTTAATTTGATCAAGATCTGCAGTATCTATAAAAAACTTCATATATATTATTTTAAGAAAGTGAGGAATCATACCTAGCCGCTCAACCTCCTACCCTTGCTGTATTTCTACCCTGGGGGATTTAGAAGGAGCTGGCCGTACGATCCTCACCGACCGCAAAAGTATGTAATAGTTTTATTATCGGGTAGTATTGGAAGTATATTCTCCTGAATTATACAAAATGCATTAAAATCTTAAATCAAATTCATGACATCATCTATCATCTTGACGACCGCCTTCACAGGATTTTCCGAAAATTCACCCGTTTGACGATTAGCAAGAATTAGACTTATAGATATTGCATTATGACCTAATAGTTTTCCAAGTCCAAAAATTCCTGCAGTTTCCATTTCAAAATTTGTGACAGAAAGGCCTTTATAATTAAGGGACTGAAATAAGTTAACTGAGTTAATTTTATATCTAGCTCTGAGTTGCCTTGATTGAGGAGCATAAAATCCTGTTGCTGTTAGTGTAATTCCTTTTTGTCCGAGAGAAGAAAACTGATCAGATAATCTTTCTGATGATTTGACAGCATAAATAGGCAGTACCAACTCAGGAAGCGATTGGTGAATAAAATCTTCAAGTTCAATTGATCTGATTCCCTCCGAATCATAATAATATAATAGTCCCTCTAATCCGACAGCATATTCACTAATAATCGTTTGTCCACATGGAATACTTTCCTGAATAGAACCTGAAGTACCTACTCGGATAAAGTCCACAGATGTTTTTTCTGATTTTACCTTTCTTGATTCAAAATCAATATTGAATAAGGCATCAACTTCATTAATTACAATATCGATATTATCCGTACCAATTCCAGTCGAAATAATGGACAATAGTTCCCCTTTATATATTCCGGTTAAAGTTTGAAATTCTCTGTTGGCCTTTTCTAGGATAATACTTTCAAAATAGGGTTTTATGAGCTCGATTCGAGATGGATCTCCAACTGTAATTATTCTTTTGGCTAAGTCGCCTGGTTTTAATTGTAAGTGATAGATTGAATTATCATCATTTATTATTAATTCTGATTTAGGAATAAATTTATCTTCGTGCTCCATAATCCAAAATTAAAATCATTTATCTTGAAAAAAGCATTTATTCTGGCATCTTGTTCCACATGTCAAAGAATTTTGAAAGAAGTTTCCTGGAAGGGGGATATACAAAATATTAAAGAAGAAAATATTGATGAAGCTACACTGGAAAAACTAGCGGAAGAATATGGATCATTTGAAGCACTATTTAGCAGGAGAGCAATGAAATTTCGTTCTATGGGACTAAATGAAAAGAAGCTAACTGAGAAAGATTATAAAAAACTCATATTAAACGAGTATACCTTTCTTAAACGGCCTGTCTTTATTGTTGGAGAGAAATCCTTTGTTGGTAACACAAAAGCAGTAGTTGAAGCATTAAAAGGATATTTGAAATAATGATTACAAAAGAAATTATAGCTGATAAATTCCGTGAGTTACAAGATCGTATCTGTCAAGATCTTGAACAAATGGATGGGAATTCGTTTAAAGAAGACTTATGGGAACGACCTGGAGGTGGAGGTGGAAGAACCAGAGTTATCCAGGGAAAGCACATAGAAAAAGGAGGCGTTAATTTTTCTGCAGTTCATGGAGCGATGCCCGACAATATCCGAACAGCACTTCAATTGGAACCTAATGACTTTTTCGCTACGGGAGTATCAATTGTATTACACCCCTATAACCCACATGTACCGATTATTCACATGAATGTCAGATACTTTGAAACAAGCACTGGGGCGTGGTGGTTTGGTGGAGGAATTGATATGACACCCCATTATATTAATATCGATGAAGCAAAAGATTTTCATGTTTTGATGAAGGAAATTTGCAATAGACACGATTCTTCTTATTATGATCGATTCAAAAAATGGGCAGATGAATATTTTTATATAAAACATAGAAAAGAATCTCGAGGAATTGGTGGTATTTTTTTTGACAAACTGAGTGAAGAAGAAAAACCAAAATCAGAACTACTCGATTTTGTCTTGGATGTTGGGTATAATTTTACAAAATCGTATGACATTGGGTTCACAAAAAATCATTTGAGAACTTTCACTGAAGAAGATAAATCCTGGCAATATCTTAGGAGAAGTCGATATGCAGAATTTAATCTGGTCTGGGATAGAGGTACTAAATTTGGGCTACATACTGATGGAAATATCGAATCAATCCTAATGAGTCTTCCTCCGGAACTTAAGTGGATTTATAAATACCAATACAATCCAACTGAACAAAAGACTGTAGACATCTTGAAGTCGAATATTGATTGGATTAATTACAAAGGAGAGTAATGTATTCAGTCGTGAGCGTGTTGCTTTTATTACCTGAATCGTCTTTCATATAGATATCAAAATTGATTTGATTTGTCGGATAATCGGGAGGATTCAAACAAGGTGGTGTACTATCAGGAAAAATACAACAAGTCGTAAATACTTTTAATGTGATTTCACCTTCTATCCCATTTTGAGAACCAATGGGAGGAATTTCTGGAATTCTATACCGGTCAAATACTTCTCCTGTTCTATTATCCATGAGAATGATATTTTCTGTAAGTGTTTCGGCATTTCCAAGATCTCCATCTCCATCTTTGAAACTGAATTTAAGATACAATGAGTCTGTATTCAGACTATTTTGAGCCATTTCTGATTTTGAGAAACTTATAAAAGCTATTTCCGGTATTTCAGAAAAACTAGGATCCGGTGTACAGGAATAAAATCCGAACAGAACTATAAATAATATGAAGTAATTAGCGACTTTCAATATCTAAATTAAATTTACTTAATGAATTTGATCGATTGAATCTAAAAAATCAAATAGCATCTTTAGTCCATAAGTATTCAGATAGCTTATTCGAAGATATTAGTTTCCAAGTTTTCGAATTACAAGCTAAAAATAATAAAGTATATAATCAATTCTTATCTCTTATCGGTGCCGACCATAAGCAATTTTCGAATATTGAGGATATTCCACTTCTACCGATTAGCTTATTCAAGAATAATGTGATTAAAACAGGAGATTGGAAGGAAGAACAAGTTTTTAAGAGCAGTGGGACTTCTCAAAAGAAAAGAAGCACACATTACATTAAGGATATTGATTGGTATAAGAACATAGCCTTATCAACATTTGAAAAAGCTTTAGGTCCAATAGATGAATATATTGTATTAGCACTGCTGCCTTCATATGCTGAAAATAAGCACTCTTCTCTTATTTGTATGGTTGAACATTTGATATATAAATCAGGAGATCAATCAAGTCAATTTTGTAACTATGATTTTAATAAACTTGATCAATTACTTCAATCGATATTATCAACGAGCCAAAAGAAGATTGTTCTTATTGGAGTGAGTTATGCACTCATTGATTTTTGTGAAACTTTTAAATTTGATTCTGATCGACTTAAAGTTTTGTTTACGGGAGGTATGAAGGGTAGAGGAACTGAACTTACTTTCAAAGAAGTGCAAAGTCGCATAAAAAATGGTTTCCCATCCAGTATGGTTATTTCTGAATATGGAATGACTGAATTATGTTCACAAGCTTATTCAGATGAAGAAGGAATATTTTCAACTTATGGAACAATGAAGGTGATGTATAGGGATATTACTGATCCACTTAGTATATCTGTCGCTGGTAAAACGGCCCAATTGGGAGTCATTGATCTTGCTAATATAGATAGTCTGTCATTTATATTGACTGAAGACCTGGCTCGTCCGAGCGAACAAAAATTTGAAGTGTCCGGAAGATTAGATATGAGTGATGTTCGAGGTTGTAATTTGCTTTATTTGTCTTGAAAGTCTACCATTCCTTCGTATAACCATTTTGCCAATGCTTCACGATTAGAAGGCTTCACAATCCTTTCTTGATCTGATGAATTACGGATATTTGCTAACTCAACATAAACGGAAGTAGGGGAGGTAAAATTTAGCATATGCAAACTCCGAGGTTTAACAAAGCCTTTATATCCTCGGTTTTTTTGATAGTAGTTATATTTTTCTTCGAAGGTGTTCTGCATTGATTCAGCAAGCTTTTTACTTGATTGGCTGGATTTATGGTGATAGAAATACACATCTTGTCGTTTTGTATGATCTGCATATGAATCAACATGTATCATAATTGCAATTTGATCTGTGAATCCCTGCCTTTTATATTTATCATAAATATTATTAATGGCATTGGCACGTTGCCTTAGTCTTAATTTTTGGTTCAAAGGCAGTTTTGATCCCAGACAATGTTCATCTATATCACATTCTAAGTATTCGTCATCTCTTATACCATCATTTTTATCCTGAATAATAACATGAACCTTTGCGCCATGACTAATTAATTCTCTTGCTAGTCGCAAGGAAACATCATAAGCATATTCATCTTCACATAAGGTGTTACTACATTCCGTACATCTTGCGCCAGGATCAGGACCTCCATGACCTGCTACAATATAGTACACTCTGTTGCGCAGGTGATTATCTTTTAGTTCAACCATCTTATGATCCTTACCGAATAATTCTACGAGTTGATAACTCCCTTTGAAGGGGGCAGCATTTTTTTCTGCTTTGATTTCAACTTTAGACGGTATAGACTCATCGCAATGCAATTCATGATAAGGCACCCACAATATTTTTGAATCCACATAATTTGTTTTGCGAAGATTGCCATTTAGGATTTTGATATTATACGCTTTTATCCTGACTGCTTTATCCCAATTGTCTATTCCAATTGTAGTCCTGATACTTGTGCCATTATAGTTAAATATAAGTACAGGTAACTTGTATTTATTTCCAATAATCAGATGGTCATCGATCGTCAGATTATTGAGTCTGAGAAATCTTTCTTTGTTACAGTCATGATCTTCCAAATGATATCTTCTGAGAAGAGAATAAATACCATCACCTTGCTTTGCTTTTACAGAGTGATAATAACTTTCAGCTGCAAATGAGAAATGACATACAAACAAAAATATACTTGCTATTATAGTCTTCATACCACGGTTTTTGGTTATGAGTTTTGAAAACCTGCTCAAACATAATAATTTCTATAATAAATTCAAAGTGAGCACTCTATATATTACATATATTTTTAATATCAAATATCTTGCCTAGGATTAGCTGTTCTGCTTATACTAAACTAATTTCGTGACAGAAAAAGTATCTATAATTGCTTGTCCGAATATTTAACATAATGAAGAAAGAGCTGTTTGCGGATATGCGCGCGCAGTATTCCTTCCTTTCTTCCATATTGTATTTGGTATCGATTGTATTTGTAGTTTATAAAGTTTTTGGGGATTTAAGCGCACCAGTCCGATTAGGATTGTTCTGGATTATTCTATTATTTGTTGGTATTAATATGACTGCTGGAAGTTTCAGCTACGCATCGAGTAGAAGAAAGCTTTTTTATTATCAATTATATCATCCCGGGGAATTGATTTCAGCAAAACTGATTTTTAATTTTATCAAATTGTTGCTAGCAGGAATTATTCTTTTCTTCCTGCAATATATTCTATCGGATAGTCTGATCAAAGATTTCCAATTGTTCTCCATGACCTTTATTCTTGGAATAATCGCTATTACGGCTGTACTGACGCTTGTCTCGTCATTATCATCCTATAGTAGTGATCAGATGGGTTTAGTTTCTATATTATCACTTCCTCTTCTTATACCAGTAATGTTATTAACGATGAGATTATCTTTAATATCGGACAGAGTTATGGTTGACAGTGCGTCTCCCGATTATTTGATGATGCTGGGCGGAATCGACTTATTACTTATTACTTTAGTTATTATTTTCTTTCCAATCATATGGAAATCTTAAACATGAATTCTTTGAAAAATAATTGGTGGAAATATCTTGGTGTCATCTTAATTATCTACGTTTTAGTTGCGGGATTTAAAATTCCTTTGAAACCGGGGATATTAAGTTTCTATCCTACTCAAAGTTTAACAGGTACAATCTATGATGTAAACATCAAAGGATATAACACTCATTTTGAAAATGAAAATACAAAGGCCTGGATAAAATTAGATGATGAAAACTTAATCAAAGCCAATCATCTGGAGGCTCATTCCGAAAATGAATTAACAGCAAGTTTTGTGATTCCTTATGATCTTGAAATCGATTCGAAATCAAGTTTAACTGCGACGCTGATTGTTGATAATGATATCGATGGATTTGCACTCTATCCAGAGATGTTAAGGATAAAGGAAAACCCTAATCCTGATTCTTCACTTGTAACTGAATTTTATGGAGTGGATAGTATTACTCAAATTGATGGGTTTGCATTTCCATTTAGAAACATATTGTATGAAACCATCAGGAATACTTTTTTCCATGTCGCGATATGGTTTGCGATGTTTCTGCTATTAATGTATTCCTGTTATTGTAGTGTTCTCTATCTAATCAAGAGGGATTTTGAGTACGACCGAAAATCCTTTGCATTGACTTCTGTGGCTTTATGGTTTGGTATAGCCGGTATATTGACGGGGAGTATTTGGGCTAAACATACCTGGGGTACTTACTGGACTGATGATATCAAACTGAATATGAGTGCCATAGCAATGCTGATATATTTTGCGTATTGGATTTTAAGGACTACAGTTAGCGATGTTGATTCCAGAGCACGTATTGCTTCTATTTATAATTTATTTGCTTTTGCTTGCCTTATGATACTTGTTATGGTGATTCCTCGAATGACCGATAGTCTTCATCCTGGTAACGGTGGAAATCCGGCAATGGGAGGCGAAGATCTTGATAATACTTTGAGAGCGGTCTTTTATCCGGCAATAATAGGCTATACACTTATTGGACTTTGGATTTCACAAATATTGTATCGGGTCAATGCTTTGGAAGATAAACAGAAATTAAGAAAATAAATAATGCACTTTGATTTGCTATTTTCTAAAAAATACCGAGTTTCGTCTTAGTTATGAGATCAAAAAAATTAGCCTTAATAATTATATTTTTCTTCAAACTTAGTTTTGATGTATCTGCACAGGATATGTTACAAGATTTTTTCAGAAGTACTGGGAAAATAAATACTGTATTGGCTGTCGTAATTATCTTGTTTGCAGTATTATTGATCTTATTATTAAGATTGGATGAAAAGCTAAATAAACTAGAAAATAAAATAAACGATGAAGAATAAACAGGCCAGTTTTTATCATAGTGTCGAAAGAAATTTTGATAAGGCTGCAATCCTTACTGATCATCCTAAAGGATTATTGGACCAGATCAAATCTCCCAATGCAATTTACCAAATGAGATTTCCAGTGAAAATAGGAAATGCTTATCAAGTAATTGAAGCTTATAGAGTTCAACATAGTCATCATAGAATGCCGACAAAAGGCGGAATAAGATATAGCCACCTGGTAAATCAAAATGAAGTAATTGCATTGGCTTCCTTGATGACCTTTAAATGTGCTTTGGTTGATGTTCCATTTGGTGGAGCTAAAGGAGGTGTAAAAATTAGCCCAAGAAAATATACTCCTGAGCAACTTGAGAAAATCACCAGAAGATATACTGTGGAATTGGTTCGTAAAAATTTTATAGGGCCTGGAACTGATGTACCGGCTCCCGATTATGGAACAGGTTCTCGTGAGATGGCTTGGATATTAGACACTTATCAGCAATTGAATAATGGAGAGATCGATTCTATAGCATGTGTTACAGGAAAACCTGTTACACAAAATGGAATTAATGGACGAACAGAAGCTACGGGTAGAGGAGTGTTTTATGGATTAAAAGAATTGTTGAGTTATGAAGAAGATGCAAAAGCGATGGGCTTACAACCCGGAATTGGTGGAAAAACAATGGTAATTCAGGGCCTTGGTAATGTTGGTTCTTATACAGGAAGTATTTCGCAGGAAGAAGGAGGCGTTAAGATTATAGGTATTTCTGAAATAGAAGGTACGATATATGACCCTGCGGGAATTGATATAAAAAAATTAGTTAAATACCGAAAAGACAAAGGAAGTATAATTGGTTTTAATGGTGCTAAAAAATTGGAAAACAGAGACGACTGGATCGGAATTGAGTGTGATATCGTAGTTCCGGCGGCTCTGGAAAGTCAGATACATAAAGGCAATGCAAAAATGGTAAAAGCGAGGATTATTGCAGAAGCAGCAAACGGACCTGTTACTGCTGATGCTGAAGAAATACTTTTGAAAAAAGGTATTGTTGTAGTACCGGATATGTATCTAAATGCAGGTGGGGTGACGGTATCTTATTTTGAATGGCTTAAAAATTTATCCCACATCAGGTTTGGAAGAATAGAAAAAAGGTTTGATGAAAATGCTTACAGAAATATTGTTCACCTCATCGAAAAAACAACTGGTAAGACTGTAAGTCAGAAAGAAAAATCATTTATTACCAGAGGTGCTGACGAAATTGATCTAGTGCGATCAGGATTAGAAGAAACGATGGTAATGGCTTATAAACAAATTAGAGAAATCTATAAAAGAAGAAAGAAAGTTGAAGATTTGAGAACAGCTGCTTTTATCAATGCCATTAACAAAGTGGCAGGTGATTATGTTTCTCTAGGTGTCTTCCCATAATTAATTTGAATAGGATATACTATTGATATATTATTAGCGTTTAATATGCTAAGTAGAGAGTTTTTTCATAGTTGGTTTCTAGCCGAAGGTTTACTTCGGCTTTGTTTATGAATATTAAGAATAAAAAAGGGGTTTTATTTGATTTGATGAAATTAAACTAATACTATTGGAATACTATTGGAATATTGTTGGAATTTTATTTTATAATTGTGCTTAATATTTAGAAATTCCAAAAAACATGTCCGAAAAATTAGATAAAATTGATTTAAAAATTCTTAAGATTCTTCAAGAGAATAGTAAGATAACAAACCTTGAACTATCCAAGCAAATAGGGCTGTCACCAGCTCCTACTTTAGAAAGGGTTAAAAAGTTAGAAACTACAGATATAATTCAGAGTTATCACGCTAAAGTTAACGCAGAAAAGATAGGTTTAAACGTGCGAACTTTTGTGTTGGTTTCACTGGCATGGAATAAAGAAAATGCGCTCGAGAATTTTATCGAGAAGCTTGAAAAAATAAATGAAGTAACGGAAGCCTATATAATTACAGGTGATGGGGATTTTCTTTTGAAAATAATTACAAAAGATATTCCGAGTTATGAACAGTTATTATTTAAAAAATTGTCACAAATTGAGGAGGTTGAACGCTTAAAGACATTTATGACATTATCGAAAGTTAAGAAAACTAAACTACTACCATTTGATTACGATTAAGAAGAATTTTTGACCTCCAAAGGTGGCTGTTTCTTTATGGAGAGGCAGTCATTTTTTTATCTTATCTTTTAGCTCTATGAGTCGTTCGTCATTATTATGGGAATTCAGCAAGACAGGAAAACCCAATTCCTATCTTTTTGGAACAATGCATGTAAAAGATGAGATTGCTTACTCCCATTTAGAGAAGGCCCTTAAAGCACTTTCGAATTGCACGATATTTAAAACAGAAATAGATTTAGAAGAAGCAAAAAAGGAAATCAAACCAACTGATTATCTTATGCCTGAGGATATCCAGTTGACAGATTTGTTATCGACTAAACAGTTTAGAAAATTAAGATCTTTGATTTCAAAATGTTTTGATGTAGATCTTATGAATTGGAATCGTTTTTATCCATTGATGACATTGAATTTTATTTCAGAATCTATTCTTTCTGAAGATCATCGCTTTGCTCTTGATCAATACTTATGGACTAAAGCTATTGAAAGGAAGATGGCTACCGGAGGAATCGAAACAGTCCAATCACAAGTAGAAACTTTGAAATCATTGGATGTAGGGTTGCAATTAAGAATGTTTAGAAATGCATTGAAAAATGTTCAATCATTCAGATCTTCTGTGTTCAAAATAGTAAGCTACTATGAAAGTGAAGATATAATTCGGATATATAAAAGCACGAGAAAAAGTCTTGGCTCGATGCGCTAGGTGATGCTGTTTAACAGGAATATACAAATGGCTGAACATATTGCTGAAAATGATTCTGAACCATGTTTTTTTGCCATCGGGGCAGCGCACTTATGGGGGGATCAAGGCGTTATTTCAATGCTTAAACGAAAAGGTTATAAGGTATCTCCAATTTAAGATAATTTTGCTTCTTTGGCGTTTATAAAATGGAACGGCAGATAAATCAATGTAAACAAAATCAATACAACAAATTCTAAGTGAAGTATATATATTGGCCAATCTCCAAGCAAATTATACATGGTTTTTCCAGGTGGCTTCTCCCTGAGATACATATAATTTGCATCGAGCGATAAGTCTACAAAATAGATCATCAGTGCTAGTACATTAAGCAATAATGCACTAATTACAGCATCTCTGATTGTTAATCTGAAGTTTAGGACATAAGCACCATAAATCATTAACATAACTAAACCACAATGTACAATCCAATACCGCCAAAATTCATAATGTGGAAAAGAATGTTCTAAAGTAGGGGAGAATAGTGACTGAAAAGTACCTCCCATAATCCAAAAAAAGAGAATAGCCCAAATGGTTCTATTCTTGTATAACATTGCAAATGGAACCAGAAAAGGCATCATATTACAGAGATGGAGCGGCAGATCTGTAGATTTATCAAATACTCCTAATTGCATTTTAATTACAACCTTTGATAATTGAGTCAGCAAAATAAATATAGCCAAATAAAAGCCCAATAATTTTTGTTGCTCTTCTGATAGTTTTTTCTTTGCATATAATAAGACAAATGCAGCTATAGAAATTGAAATGATGATGGTTATGAGATGTTCAGAACCATAATTGACAAATTTGAAATTATCTGTATAAAAAGAATTGTCCATATACTTTATAAAAATGAAAAATAACAAATATGTCTGAAAGTAAATCTGAAATTAAGATTGAGGTGAAATTAGATGGAGAAAAGAGACCTGAAAAAATTGTATGGACAGCTAATGGACCTGATGGTCCGATGACCAAGGAAAGTAAAGCTATGCTTGTTTCGTTTTTTGATATTGAAACCAAAGAAACATTTAAGATAGATCTTTGGACAAAAAATATGCAAGTCGCTGAAATGGACAGGTTTATATTTCATACCCTAAAATCAATGAGCGAAACCTATCATAAAGCGACATCAAATGACGAATTATCAAACCATATGCGATCATTTGTTCAACATTTTGGAGAATTCACAGGCATAATACCTAAAGAAGAGTCTAAAGAACAATCAAATTTATAAGAAATTTAATTTTCACATGTCCCTATTTACTTGTTATTTATACTCAAAAAGCTTAAAACACATTAAATAATACTTATATATATTGTTTTTCTAATATACAATCATATGTTAGTATTTTTTATATGAAGTTATAAGTACCTGCTTTACAGATGTTTACCTATTTCAGTATTATTAGATTGGTTAAAATTATATATTAACTTATTTTTATATATATAATTTCTTATATTTGATAAGAATAACAAATTAAACCAATCTCTATAATGCATAAGCATATAAGCGAAAGATTTATTGAATGCTTGGAGGTCTTGAAAAAAGAAAACAAAATTCGTTCGAGCAGACAATTTTCCATCAGTATTGATGTTCATCCTCAATGCATCAGCGATGTTGTTACCGGAAAAAGAGATGTAAGCTCAGTCATGATTCAAAAATGTGTGGATCATTATAAGTTTAATCCACTATATCTATATACAGGTAAAGGCGAAAAGTTCATTATTGAGAATGAAACCTCTGAATTAACTTCCGATCCTGTATTAACAATCGTTACCGATAATATAGGTAATGAACGCATAATTCATGTTCCCGTCTCAGCACAAGCAGGATATGGTCAAGAATTGTATAATCCTGTATTCGTAAAAGATTTGCCAAGTTTCACTTTACCAGGTGAAAACTTTAGTCATGGATCATATAGGTGTTTTGATGTTGTTGGTGATAGCATGGAACCGACATTGTTCTCAGGAGATAAAGTGGTTTGTTCATTTGTTGAACCTGAAAACTATTACAACAACCTGCGCAATAACTATGTCTATGTAATAATTACCCAATCAGGTGTTGTAGTAAAAAGAGTACATAGTGAATTAAAACGTGAAGCTTATCTCATTCTTAATTCTGACAATTCATATTATGATCCTTTTCAAGTTGAATTAGCTGAAATAAAAGAAATGTGGAAGGTGACACATAAGATATCTGTATTTATGCCATCACCTAGTCATATAAGAAATGCCTTACATGCAGAAGTAGGAGGCCTGAAAGACACGATTTCTGATCAAAGTAAAATGATTAAGAGTCTAAACTCTACCGTAGAAAAATTGCTCAAACAAAACAGATCCAGTTACCTGGGCGTTTAAAATGGCACTAAAAATTACAGGAACAGCGGTCTATGTACCATTGGAAGGAGGATTTTGGTCCATAGAAACTTCCGATTCAAAATATATTCCTATTAATATGCCGGAACAACTTAAGAGTGAAGGAGCTCAGATAAAATGTACTATTCGTATAAGAGATGACATCAGTACAATTTACTCTTGGGGAATTCCCTGTCAAATTCTCGCTTTTGGAACATTGAAAATTTAATAATTAATTCTCGTGAAGGAAACAAATACACAATACCTTATTGACTTTAAGAATATTGAAATTCTAAGGAATAAAAGATCAATATTTGAAAAACTAAACTTTAAATTAAAAAGGGGAGAGCTTTTATATATTTCTAGTATATCTTCTAAAGTCAGTAGTACTCTAATCTCAAGCTTCTATGCTCATTCACCGGTTAGGGGAGAAAATGCCAGAATTCTTGATTATAATCTTATTGATATTAGTCGAGAAGAGATCAATGCATTAAGACAAAGAATAGGATTGGTTCTAAAAGATCAATTTCTATATGAAAATCTATCATTACTTGATAATCTTGAAAAATTTCAAGACATATTATCGGCTATATCAAATAAAGAAAGCAAAGAAAATCTTGCTGATTGGCTAACACAATTTGGCTTGGATCCTACACAAGAAGCATCAAAGATGGATGATGGAGAAAGTGTATTATATGCTGTAGCAAAATCCATGTTGAACAAACCCGAAATACTATTTATCGAAGACCATTTCAGCCTGATCAGTTTTGACCATCAAATGCGCATAATGGATTTGATCGTGGATAGAATACGACGTGATGGTATATCAGTTGTTATGATTCAATCCAACAGCGATTTTATAGAACGCTATCCTGGTATGATCTGTACCATAGTCGAATCCGTGGTTAAGGTGTAAGCAATTCTAATGCCTGTGTCACATCAGATACCGGAAGCTTACATACTTTGTTTTGGCACACATAAATCATCGTTATTCCTTCCTGGGTTTTGTCTTTCAACAAAGCCAAATTTTCGTCAGATTCGGTTCCTAATAAAATAGAATTTGCCAGATAACTTTGAGATAATGTATTCCTCAGCTCCATAGCATCTTCTCCAACTATCGCTATTTCATAAGGGGATTTGACCTGGTCAAATAACAATTGCATCCAATTGCTATAAAAACTCAGATAATCATTAGAACGAAGTTGATTCATCATATTTTTCAACATTTGTTCAGACATATCCAGATATTCAGTATTGTAGTTCAAACTACCGAGACTATGTAATACACGAGCCATTGATGAATTTGATGCAGGGATTACATTATCATTATACTCCGCTTTCTTAGCAATTAATGGCGGATCAAGATCGGATGTATAATCAAACATTTTTGTCTTATCATTATAGAAATGTGCAATACTATAACTTACCAGTTGCTCACTGTAATCAAGCCATTTTTTATCAAAAGTGGCCTGATACAATTTGATAAATGCATGTGCAGTCAGAGCATAATCATCCAAAAAAGCATTGATAGTGGATTTTCCATCTTTAAAGTTTCTATTAAGTCGTCCATCTTTCTGCATTTGCTGGCTGACAAGGAATTCAGCATTTGCAAGCGCCTTGTCCAAATATGGCTTGCTTCCTAATGCATTAAAGGCATCAATATATCCTGCAATCATTAATGCATTCCAAGATGTGAGAACTTTATCATCAAGTCCGGGTCTGATTCGTTTTGATCTTGACTCCATAAGAATTTGCTTGGAAGCCTCGATCGAATTATTAAATTCTTCAAGGCCATACCCACTTTCCTGGGCTGCCTGTTCTGCCGATTTCACAATATTCAAAATCACCTTGTGTTCGAAGTTTCCATTTTTTGTTACATCATAATAGGACTTAAACGCTTGCGCAGCTTTTTGATCTGTTATTAAACTGTCAATCTCATCTTCAGTCCAAACGTAAAATTTCCCTTCTTCTCCTTCACTATCAGCATCCAATGAAGAATAAAACCCTTGCTCTGTTGAAGTCAATTCTCTTTCAACAAATTCAAGTGTTTCTTCGATTACTCTTTTATACAATTCCTTCTTAGTTACTTGATAGGCTTGACTATATATGCTTACTAATTGTGCGTTATCATATAACATTTTTTCAAAGTGAGGTACCAGCCAGTATTTATCTACTGAATAACGTGCAAAGCCCCCTCCAAGCTGATCGTAAATTCCGCCTGTTGCCATGTTATCCAAACTAATTTCGGTAATATCCAATGCCTCTTGATTGTTTGTTAACCAATGATATTTCAACATGAACTCATATGCATTTGGCATCGGGAATTTAGGAGCTCCTGTTCTTCCTCCTAATTCTTTATCATATAACTTCATAGCCTTTTCCATATAGACATTCATATCATCCGTCTCATAATTAATGTCATCCGTATTTACTTCAACGAGATTTGAATTGCTAATCCCGCCGGTAAGTTGCTCAGCCGTTTTTTCAAGCCTATCCGGATCTTCGTTCTGAACTTTTACAATTTGATTAAGTATGTTCATCCAATCTTTCTTTGGATAATAGGTACCCGCAAAAACAGGTCTTCCATCAGGAAGAGCAATGGCATTTAGTGGCCATCCTCCACGACCACTGATCAGTTGAGCTGCTGTCATATAGACATCATCCACATCTGGTCTTTCTTCACGGTCTACTTTTATCGATATAAAATGATCATTCATTAATTTAGCTACCGCAGTATCTTCAAATGATTCATGTTCCATTACATGACACCAATGGCAAGCTGCATATCCTACACTGATTACAAGTAGCTTATTTTCTTTTTGAGCTTTTTGAAGCGCTTCTTCGCCCCATGGATACCAATTTACCGGATTGTAAGCATGCTGCAATAAATAAGGGCTAGATTCATTAATAAGATTGTTCGCATTTTTATGAGCTCCTACGTTTTTCATTTTGGTATTACATTGAGTAAAGAACAAGATAGAGACTAATAAGAAGAATAGAAATTTGCACAAATTATTCATGTTGATAAAAAATTGAAGCGCAAAGATAAGTTTATGTTATGAATCCTGCTGACCGGAATCTTAATTGCCCTATTTTGGTTATATTAGGAAAGTATTAATATATAATATCTTTAATTATAATCATATGAAATGGCGTCGATTAAATGGAGAAAAAATCAAATTACCTATCAAGGATTCTGTAGAAGCTACAATTTTAAGGGAAAGGGAATTAGGTAATAAACTTAAAGTTTGTATCGGCTCGGATTCTCTTGATCGATTAGGTGTTGTTGAATTTGCAACTGTAATCGTTTTTCTCCGCGAAAAAAAGGGTGGATTTATGTTTATTCATAATGAGAAGATTGAACAACTTATGACAATAAAGGAGCGAATGATTTTGGAAGTTGCAAAATCTGTCGAAGTCGCATATGGACTTTGTGATTTATTAGATAAATATAATGTTGAGCTGGAAGTACATGCAGATATTAATACAGACCCTAATTTTAAATCTAATACAGCATTAAAAGAAGCTATGGGATATATTCTATCTATGGGCTTCGTTTTTAAAGCCAAACCAGATGCTTTTGCTAGTTCTAGTTGTGCTGATAAAGTGATATAAAGAGCATTTATTTGCAATCGACTCATAATTTGATCGACACTATATAATGATATATAGAAATATATTGGATTCTTACCTAGTTTTTTCTTTTATTAGCGGCAAAATTTACAAGTATGAAAATCATCCAAGGAATATTATTAAGCTTTATTCTATCGATTTCTGTTTCTGCTCAAATGAATAAAATTGAGTTTGAAGAATTTGATCTGGATAATGGCCTGCATGTAATATTACATCAGGACCAAAGCACACCTATTGTAGCAGTCTCTGTAATGTACCATGTAGGGTCAAAAAATGAGAAACCGGATAGAACCGGATTCGCACATTTTTTTGAACATCTTCTATTTGAAGGCTCTGAGAATATAGATCGTGGAGAATACGATCAATATGTCGAAAGTGCAGGAGGAACACTAAATGCAAATACGACTTATGACAGAACCTTCTATTTTGAAATCCTTCCTTCTAACCAACTTGAACTAGGTCTTTGGTTAGAGTCAGAAAGAATGCTCCATGCCATAGTTGAACAGGTTGGAATTGAAACACAAAGGGAAGTTGTAAAAGAAGAAAGAAGATTAAGAGTAGAAAACAGACCATATGGTACTATTGTGCAAGAAGCCCTTAAAAGAGCATATACTGTTCATCCATACCAATGGCCGGTAATCGGATATATGGAACACCTGAACGCTGCGGAAGAAGCAGATTATAAAAATTTCTACAATGAGTTTTATGTACCTAATAATGCCATATTAAGTATTGCTGGTGATCTGGATATTGATGAGGCTAAATTATGGGTTGAGAAGTATTTCGGTTCCATTCCTTCCGGCGAAGGAGAAATATACAGGCCAAGTATAGTAGAACCTGCTATGGCTGGCGAAATAAGAGATACAGTTTATGATAATATTCAACTTCCAGCGGTTATTCAAGCTTACAGAATTCCCGCTCAAGGAACTCCTGAATTCTATGCTGTATCAATGTTATCTACATTATTATCTCAAGGTGCTTCATCAAGACTAAACAAGTCATTAGTTGATGAGCAACAAATGGCTTTATTCGTCGGTAATTTTCCTTTTGAGCTTGAAGATCCAGGCGTAGCATTATCGTTTGCAATATGTAATATGGGCAGAGACCCTAAAGACGTAGAAAATGCAATGGATGCAGAAATTAAAAAAGTTCAGGATGAATTAATTTCAGATGAAGAATTCCAAAAATTGAAAAACCAAATCGAAAATGATTTCGTCAGCTCTAATTCACGTGTTTCAGGGATTGCTGAAAGTTTGGCTAATTATCATATGTATTTTGGAGATTCAAACCTAATCAATTCTGAAATTGACAGATACTTAGCAGTTACCAAAGAACAAATCATGGAAGCTGCAATTAAATATTACAATAAAGACAATAGAGTAGTCCTTTATTATTTAGCTAAACCGGTTAATCAACCGTAAATTAAAAAAATACAAATAACAATGAAGTACTTATTTTATATATGTGTCCTGGCTTGCTTTGTTCAATGTACACCAAAGGTTGCAGAACAAATTGAAGCTCCTACACCAGAAGTAGATATGAATGCCTGGAGAGCCCAATCTCCCGATGCAGGACCTGCCAGACAGATCAAAATGGGCGAATACAATGTATTCGAAATGGAAAATGGCCTGACGGTTATTGTGGTTGAAAATCATAAATTACCGCGTGTATCTTACCAGTTGTCACTTAAAAATAATCCTGTTCCCGAAGGAGACCAAGTAGGCTTTTTAGGATTTACAGGAAGCTTAATGAGCAGAGGTACAACCAATAGAACAAAAGCACAAATTGATAGTGAAATTGATTTTATTGGAGCTAATCTTAATACTTCCGCCGGAGGCATTTTTGGAGGTTCATTAACCAAGCATCAGGATAAGCTATTAGATGTGTTTACAGATGTTCTTTATAATTCAACTTTTCCAGCTGAAGAATTTGATAAAATCAAGACTCAAGCTTTATCAGGAATTCAAGCAGGTAAAACAGATCCTAATAGTATTGCCGGTAATATTGCTGCTGTAGTGAATTATGGTGCTGATCATCCTTATGGTGAAGTTCAAACTGAAGCAACAACGAATAATATAGATATTAAAAAATGCAAATTGCATTATAACACTTATTTCAAACCCAATAACGCATATCTGACGATTGTAGGAGATATTTCACCTGCTATCGCGAGAAAGAATGCTACAAAGTATTTTGGAGATTGGGATAGAGGTGATGTGCCAGATCATAACTATAAACTGCCTCAAAGACCTAATTCCCCAAGAGTTTGTGTTGGAAATAAAGATGGTGCTGTTCAATCTGTCATAAGAGTTACTTACCCGGTTAAATTAAAGCCAGGAAGTGCAGACATATTGCCTTCGTCAGTTATGAATTCAATTTTAGGTGGCGGTATATTCCTGGGAAGATTGATGCAAAACTTAAGGGAAGACAAGGCATTTACATATGGTGCTCGTTCTAGCCTAGGATCAGATCGTATTGTTGGTAATTTCAACGCATCAGCAAGTGTAAGAAACGAAGTTACGGATAGTTCAGTGCATGAATTCATCTATGAAATGAATCGAATTGCTGATACGCCTGTAAGTGCCGAAGATTTAAGATTGGCAAAGAATTCAATGGCAGGTAGTTTTGCCCGTTCTTTGGAGTCTCCACAGACAATTGCAAATTTTGCAAGAAATATTGTGAGGTATAATCTTCCTCAGGATTATTATGAGACTTACCTGGAACGATTAGATGCAGTTTCGATTCAAGATGTTCAAGCAGCAGCCAAGAAGTTTATTACAGCTGATAATGCAAATATTGTTGTTGTCGGAAATAAAGACGAAATATCAGAGTCATTGTTGAAATTTGATGGTGATGAAGAAATAGAATTCTTCGATGCTTTTGGCAAAAAACTGGAAGCCAACGAAGCTGTGCTACCTGACGATATTACAGGAGAAATCGTTGTTGAAGATTTCCTTAATGCATTAGGAGGAAAAGATAAACTAGAGTCAGTAAATAGTCTTGAATATCATTATTCTATGAGCCTGATGGGACAGAGTATGAACGTAGATATTTATCAAAAGAAACCCAACATGTTTGCAATGAAAATTGCAAATGAAACGATGACAATGCAAGAAACCAAATTTGATGGGTCTACAGCATATGCAGGTGGAATGGGCGGATCTCAAAAAGCAACTGAAGGTCCCATATTTGATCAAGCAAAATCACAAGCTGTCATGTTTAGTCAAATGGATTACAATAATGGTTCTTATACTCTGGATTTAAAAGGGATTGAAGATGTAGATGGAGAATCTTGTTACAAATTATCTGTAACATCGCCAAGTGGTGAGACAACTACTGAATTCTATAGTGTAAAATCTAATTTGTTGATTCGAGAAATACAAGTCCAAGAGGCCGGTCCTGGAAATTCTATGACAATTACTCAGGATTACAAAGATTATAAAGAAGTGGGTGGAATTTCATTCCCTCATAAATTAATTACTGCAGGAGCAATGCCAGTTCCATTGGAAATGAATGTTACTGATATTCAAGTTAATTCAGAAGTAGATGATACAGTGTTTATGATTGATTAAGCAAAAGACGAAATAGGTATTTATAAAAGACTGTAACTATTAAGCTACAGTCTTTTTTTTATTCAAACAAGTTTGTTATTTAGCTGTTTGAAAAGAAAGAATAATAATCTTAATGCACGCATATTTTAGAAAACACATCCTGCAATTCAAAAAACCTGGAGGTACATCAAGAGGCGTGCTTCATTCTAAAGAATCTTGGTTCATTGTTATTAAAAACTCAGACGACACTCACCTTGGAATTGGAGAATGTTCTATCATACCAAAATTGAGCCCGGATAATTATGTCGAAATTGAATCTACAATCCATGATTTATGTAAACAATTAAATCAAGGAAACATTGTTCCTGAATTAGATTTACTGGATTTTCCTGCAATCAGATTCGCTCTAGAAACGGCATTATTGGATTATAAAAACAGAGGCTCTAAAAAACTATTTAATTCTCCTTTTTCCAATGGACAGGCTATTCCTATTAATGGTTTAGTATGGATGGGATCTAAGGAGTTTATTTATAATCAAATAAGAGAAAAAATAGAGCAAGAATATAATTGTATAAAAATTAAAATTGCAAGCCTTCCATTTGAAGAGGAATTGGAAATTTTGAAATATATAAGGACCCAATTTGTAAAATCTGATATTGAAATTAGATTGGATGCGAACGGAGGATTTGAAACACAAGAAGTTGAAGAAAAATTAAAGCATTTATCTGATTTTCATATACATTCTATTGAACAACCCATAAAAGCAAAACAGTGGGAAGTTATGTCTCAACTTTGTAGCGACAAAATTATTGATATAGCTCTTGATGAAGAGTTAATTGGCATAAATGATTCTGCTGAACAAAGATCCCTATTAACTAGTATTAATCCACAGTATATTATTATTAAACCTAGTTTGCTTGGAGGATTTTCCGAGTCAGAGAAATGGATTAGTCAGGCTGAAGAGCTGGGAATTGATTGGTGGGTGACTTCAGCTTTGGAGTCTAATATCGGATTGAATGCTATTGCACAGTGGACTTCTACATTGGATACGAAAGGAAGACATCAGGGATTGGGAACTGGGCAATTGTTTGCCAACAACATTAGATCGCCTCTTTTTATTGATAACGGGAAACTTTATTATGGAGATTCCGGATGGGATCTTAACTTAATTATTAATGATGATGTTCCTCACTGAATTTGGACACCATATCAGATTTAATGATTTCGAATCTATGGATTCAATGTTCCCGGCTGAACCTTTTTATGACAGCATTAAATCTTTTGTTATAAAATGGTTTGATCCTGAATTAAGTGAAATTGAAATTCTTACATCAGGTTCTACAGGAACACCAAAGATGATCCGATTGAGAAAGAATGAAATGATAAAAAGTGCCATCAAGACACAGAATTACTTCAATTACAAAAGTGGGTCAACAGCTGTTTTATGTTTACCTCCAGATTATATAGCAGGGATGATGATGCTGGTACGTGCTTTTATCTCTAATCTTAAATTAATTTTAATAACTCCTTGTCAAGACCCATTTTCCGTAAATATCAGCAACAGCAAAATTGATTTTATTCCAATGACACCTATGCAATTGGAATCAAGTCTTATGAACAGTTCGATAAATGCTTCGGACGTACAAACCATCCTGTTAGGAGGAGCACCTATTTCAAAGCCATTGTTAAAGCGTATTCAATCTTTAGATGTTGCAGTCTATATTGGATATGGGATGACTGAAACTATCACTCATGTAGCCATGAAAAAATTAAATAGCTATGATCAATCGAACAGCTATACTGCTTTACCTGGTGTTACATTTAAAACTGATGATGAAAACTGTCTTTCTATCAAAGCCGACCATCTATCTGCAGAAATTCAAATCAACGATGTAGTAGAACTTATAGATGAACGACGATTTAATTGGATAGGAAGACGAGATCTTATTATTAACAGCGGAGGAATTAAAATCAATCCTGTAGAATTAGAAGTGTACATCCATGAAATTATTTCAAATAACTGCTTTTTCACTTCTGTTGATGACGAAAAGCTAGGCAGAAAACTTGTTCTGATCATTGAAAAAAATGATGCAAATGAAGATATAGACTTCGATAGCATTTGGAATCAAATTATTAAACGATTTGATAAATATCACATACCGAAAATAGTATATAGTATCGATTCAATTAAGTATACAGAATCTAAGAAAATCAACAGAATCGATTCGACAACACATGCTCAATTCCAAAATCAAATCTTACATATTCATGAGTAAGGAAGTGCAACATTTTTCGTCATCAGAAGGGTTTGTGTGCATGAGCAGTCCTGGAACTAAAGAATACAGTTTGAGTTCCATCTCAGATGTAGATATAAAGGATAATAATTCAGTTCTTGATCAATATGATTTTATCATTGCACCTTTTAACAAGCAAAAGAATGAGACCTATCTTTTGAAATTTGAAAATCAATGGGAAAATGCCGCGTTCGAATTTGATCTTGAAGACAGTGACCAAATCAAAGAGACTTTAAAATCTGAATACATCTCTTCGTTCAATGAGGTTGAAAAACTTATTAAAGAAGGCATTGTTGAGAAACTGGTATTATCTAAAACCAAGCTTATCGCATTTCCGAACAACAAGTACTGTGAGTTATACAAAGAGCTTGTAAGTAAATATAAAAATGCTTTTGTCTATTGTTTTTACATTCCGGAAATAGGATTCTGGATGGGGGCAACACCTGAAGTATTATTGAATAAGACTGGATCTGACTATCATACCGTAGCCTTGGCCGGTACAAAGAAGATAAATGGACCATTAAAAGAAGTCAAATGGGGAGATAAAGAGATTCGTGAACTCCGGATAATAGAAGAATATGTCGAGGACTATCTGAAAGCCAATTCAATAGAATTTAAAATATCTGAAACATATACTTCAGAAGCCGGAGCTATGTGTCATATCAAATCAGATATTTTCATTTCCGGAGAGCTTGACGTGGATTTCTTAATCAATATAATACATCCCGGACCAGCAATCAGTGGACGTCCAAAGGATTTGGCCATTGAACACATAGGCCGTATTGAGAATCATAGTAGGGAGTATTATGCCGGATATCTTGGACCCATTCAAAGAAATGGTAACTTCGATTTTTTTGTCAATCTTAGGTGTATGAAATTGAAAAAAGGCCATGGAGTACTTTATCTGGGAGGTGGCATTATCGAATCTTCTAATGTTGAGGATGAATGGAATGAAACCGAATTAAAAGCTACAACTATAATGAGAGTTATTGACGCAAAAGCTAAAGAGCAAGATGATCTCATCTAAACAGAGTGTAAATCATCTCGTTTATTTATGCATTCAATCAGGAATAAAGGATGTCGTCTTTTCTCCAGGGTCCCGGAATGCACCTTTGGTAATATCTTTTAATGAGTCTAAATCATTTAATTGCTATTCTATTCCAGATGAACGTGTGGCTGGTTTTATGGCCTTAGGTATGTCTCAAGAGAGTAAAAGAACTTCTATAGTGTGTTGCACATCAGGAAGTGCAGCAGCAAATTACGCTCCTGCAATTTGTGAAGCCTACTATCAAGGAATTCCTTTGATCGTTATAACTGCCGATAGACCTGTAGAAGCTATCGACCAGGGAGTTGGGCAGTCCATCAGGCAAAAAGACATGTACGCGAACTTTATTAAGGGAAGTTTTGAGCTGATACAAGAAGCACACACCCAGGAAGATCTGAAGGCTAATGATCTCATTATTCAAAAAGCACTTCATCTTGCAGTTGATAAGTTTCCAGGTCCTGTTCATATTAATATTCCATTTCATGAACCACTTTATGAAACCAATCAATTGTTTAAGCCAGAAAATGTCTTTAGGTCAACAAATGAAAATGAAGAATTGAGTTTTGAGTTAAGTGATGACCTAATTTCCATTTGGAATAATTCCAATCGAAAAATGGTGCTGTTTGGTATGGATGAACCTAGCAAAGATATTCAAACGAATATCGAAAAATTGTGTGATACTCATAATGTTGTTTTGCTTTCTGAAACATGTTCTAATATTTCCACAAATAACAAAATAGGAAGCATCGACAGATTTATTACCACTTATGAAAAACGGGAGGAAGAATTAAGACCTGATTTGCTTATTAGCTTAGGGGGTCCGGTAATTTCTAAAAAAATCAAAAAACTGTTTAAGGACTTCAAACCTCAGCATCATTGGTATGTTCATGAAGGATCTCAACAAAATACTTTTGAAGCTCTGACTCAACATGTAAATTGCCATGCTGAATCCTTTCTGAAGGAAATTGTAAAATATGACAGCTTAAATAGCGATGATTATCAAAACGATATAATGTCAAGTAACGAAGCTTTGAAAATCACGCACAATGCTTTTCTTAGCAATTGTGTTTATTCAGATTTAAAAGTTTTTGAAAAGATATTAGATAGCGCACCAGAAGACTCTGTTTTGCATTTATCAAATAGTACGCCTGTTAGATATGCTCAGTTATTTGAACAAAGAGCTCAATTGAAATATTTGTCCAATAGGGGAGTCAGCGGTATTGATGGCTGTAGCTCTACTGCCGTTGGTTATGCGCTTAATAGTGATAAGATGAATATCTTAGTTACAGGAGATTTGGCATTCTTTTATGATTCTAATGCCTTTTTACACAACTACCATCCTGATAACTTAAAAATTATTCTAATCAATAATTCAGGTGGTGGTATTTTTAGAATTATTGAAGGACCTTCTTCAACCAATCAGTTGGATGAATACTTTGAAGCAACCCACAATTTTAAGGGCAAAGAGCTCTGCAGCTTTTTTGGATTCAATTATTTTGGAGTTTCTGACCTGGATGAATTGAATAATAAACTTCCGGATTTTCTTCAAAATAATGAGCAAGCTATTGATCTTATGGAAATAATGACACCAAGATCCATGAATGATAAAATACTCAAATCCTACTTTTCCAATCTGAATCAATAAGCCCTTTTCTTGTTGAATAAATAAATTGGAATATCTTGTCACTTTCAATTTACTATGTCAGACTTCAAGGATAAATATTTCAGTTTTTTTAACAGATCTGACCGGATCAGGGAATCTATTAATACCAGTTATGATCTTATTGTTATCGGTGGAGGGATAACAGGCGCAGGAATTGCACTTGATGCTTCTCTTAGAGGAATAAAAACATTATTGGTAGAAAAGAATGATTTCGCTTCAGGGACAAGTAGCAAATCTACCAAACTTATACATGGCGGTCTTCGG
Source organism: Saprospiraceae bacterium (assembly GCA_965248155.1). Lineage (GTDB taxonomy): Bacteria > Bacteroidota > Bacteroidia > Chitinophagales > Saprospiraceae > RFSX01. The sequence continues at coordinate 1,772,828 of CBDFIO010000001.1, read as the reverse complement.
TATTTAAAGCAGCTGGAAATATCGCTCGTTAAAGAATCAGGATTAGAAAGAGCTGTAGCTCATGATAACATCCCACATTTGGTTCATCCGGCGAAGATGTTATTACCAATTGTAAAAAATGGATCATTTAATAAGCTTTCAGCCTCTTTAGCAATAAGCGTTTATGATCTGCTTGCAAAAGTAAAAGAGGAAGATAAAAAGGAATCCATCTCCAGGCTTGAGATTATAAAACAAGAACCCCTGTTGAAGAACGATATTCTAAAGTCCGGTATTCTTTACACAGAATACGTATCTGATGACGCACGTCTCGTTATTGAAGTTATTAAATCTACTTTTCGAGCTGGAGCAAGTGTATTTAACTATATGGAAATGAAAGAGTTGATTTATGATCAAGGAAAGGTGTCGGGTATTCGTTGTAAGGATCATACGGATGACAAAATGTATCTGTTTCAGGCAAAACACTTTGTATCTGCAGCTGGCCCATGGGTTGATGGGATCAGAGATAAAGATCATTCTAAAAAGGGTAAAACATTACATCTGACCAAAGGTGTTCATATCGTATTACCAAGTGAAAAACTACAAATCTCTTCAGCAATATATTTTGATGCTTTTGATGGAAGAATGCTCTTTGCTATTCCAAGAGGCAAGACGACCTACGTTGGAACAACGGACACGAATTATGACTCGGACTTAGATAGGGTGGTATGTACTAAAAAGGATGTTCAATACATCCTTGATAAGGTGAATTACATGTTTGATGTACCTGAGATTACAATAGCAGATATCCAATCTTCCTGGGCTGGTCTCCGCCCATTAATTCATGAAAAAGGAAAATCACCCTCTGAGTTGTCACGTAAGGATGGAATTTTCCATTCCGATACAGGTCTTATTTCAATTGCTGGAGGCAAATTGACTGGATTCAGAATGATGGCAAAAAGGATTGTTGATTTAATTCAGAACGAAGACGACCAATTGCCACAAAATGAGTGTATTACCGAAAATCATCCACTGCACATAAATTCCTTTGAGAACTACGAAGCCTATTTAGAGTTTAAAAATCAATTGGAAAAGGATTGGCAGGATTACGAGTTAGGAAAATATAGGGCATGGTATTTTGCTACAACTTACGGAGCGAATTCAAAAGCAATTATTGAACACGCATGCACATTAAATAACTATAGTTTCGACGAAGCTTTGATCAAAGCTGAAATCGAATTTGTGGTAAACTATGAATCTGCCTTTAAGCCGGTAGATTATTTTACCAGAAGATCATCCAGATTATTTTTTGATATATCATCGCTTGAACTTCATTTTGAATTAATTCTGCAAACATTCTCTAAATTATTTGACTGGAGTGAAGAACAAGAAATAGATGAGCAGAGATTAGCAAGGATGGCTATTGAAGATGCTACTTCATTCAATTGAAATTATAATAGATCGATTAGCTTTTGTTTTGTCGATTCTGGAATTCCATATTTTGGAGTCTGCCAGTCTGCCTTCGAATAAAAATTGATTGTTTCTTTTAGACTGGATTTATAATTCCATAGAGATATATCAAATTCAGATTTCAGTTTTTCATTACTAAAAGTAAAATGATCCCCGTCAATCCACAGCGGCATATCATACCATTGATTAATCTTATTTTCATGTAGAAACTCGGGGGAGGCATTTAGTATCATTGGGTTTTTTAAAAGCAATTCTATCCCAACATCAATTATTTTCTTAATAGAGTTATTTACAGTCGATACAATATTAAAACTGTCGTTTATAATATTGTTGTCTATAGATTCTTCAACTACATTAATGATATCATAAACGAAGCTTAATGAAAATTTTCTATTACCCCCATCGGGAACAAGAAGTGTATTATAACTATTGACTTGATGCAACCAATAATACAGCCGATCTGTATGATCATAAGGTCCATATACCAATGCAGGTCTTAAGATGACATATGGCATTGCGGAATTTATAAGGATATGTGTAAATCGTCAAATAAAAGTGGACCATTAAGTGAATAAAATTAAGTTATACATAACTATTAAATTCACTTTATTATGAACAAGAAAAACAAATCAGCAGAATCTTATGTCCGAGATGTAAAAAGAAGGACAAGACGTAAATTTTCTACAGAAGAAAAGATTAGAATAGTCATTGAAGGATTAAGAGGAGAACAAAGTGTTGCTTCTCTTTGTAGAAGAGAAGAGATTTCACAACCACTATATTATAAGTGGAGTAAAGATTTCATGGAAGCAGGGAAGAAACGTTTAAAGGGAGACACAGAACGTGAAGCCAATACTTCAGAAGTTCAACATCTAAAGACAGAAAATCAAGACCTTAAAGAGGTAGTAGCAGAACTTACTCTAAAAAATCGTGTGCTTAAAAAAAGCTTGAATGGAGTAAAATAAAATTCAAGAAGTATATGCGATTTACAGCAAAAGAAAAGATGGAACTGATTAGGCTGGTTGAGCAATCCGAATGGAGTGTTAGAAGAACTCTCAAGGAAATTGGTATTCACAAATCAACCTTTTACAACTGGTATAAGAAATATGTAGGTCTTCAAACCAAAGTGGACAATAAGTGAATAAAATTAAGTTACACTTTTAAAAGTTAAATTGAAATATTCTTGTCTGCGTTTTTTAAATGTTTTGTGTTTACATAATTTTCTTCTCTTCAGTTTTTCTTCTTTTAATCCATAATAAACATCTGCTGGTGTCAAGTTTTGTAAAGATTCATGATATCTGTGATGGTTATAATATTTTACAAATTGTGAAAGAGGAAAACTCAATTCACCTGGGCTGTAATAATGATCCAGTTTAATTACATTTTTCATTGTTCTGTGATACCTTTCAATCTTGCCTTGCGTTTGAGGATGACCAGGTCTTCCTCTCACATGTTTAATTTTGTAATCATCCAAATAAGAGCTCAACTCTTGACTTAAATAACAAGATCCATTATCAGATAATAACTTAGGCGGTTTATTCAAATTTACATTTGGATGGTTTAATGCCTGATTCAAAGTATTTTTTACATCAAGGGTTTTCATCGTTGAGCACAACTCCCAACTTATAATGTACCTAGAATAATCATCTAATATAGTCGATAGGTAATACCATCCCCAGCCAATGATTTTGAAATAAGTAAAATCAGTTTGCCACATTTGATTGACAGTTGTTGTTTTGTCTTTAAATTCATCTGCGGCAGATATCAGATCATAATGAGGAGGGTTTATCAGTCCAGCAGATTTCAATATTCTGTAACCACTGCTTTCGCTTATAAAGTATTGATTCTCATCAGTATACCTGCAAGCCAATTCTCTACAAGAAAGCTCTGAAACTTCCAGTGCCAGATTCAATATATCAGACCTGATCCGATCAGGAATCTTGTTCCAGTAATGCTTCCTTGTACTTTTCTTTTCCTCTAATCCTACAATTCCATTTTCCCGATATTTCTTATACCAGTTGTAAAAGGTTGATTTGTGAATACCAATTTCCTTGAGAGTTCTTCTAACACTCCATTCGGATTGCTCAACCAGCCTAATCAGTTCCATCTTTTCTTTTGCTGTAAATCGCATATACTTCTTGAATTTTATTTTACTCCATTCAAGCTTTTTTTAAGCACACGATTTTTTCGAGTAAGTTCTGCTACTACCTCTTTAAGGTCTTGATTTTCTGTCTTTAGATGTTGAACTTCTGAAGTATTGGCTTCACGTTCTGTGTCTCCCTTTAAACGTTTCTTCCCTGCTTCCATGAAATCTTTACTCCACTTATAATATAGTGGTTGTGAAATCTCTTCTCTTCTACAAAGAGAAGCAACGCTTTGTTCTCCTCTTAATCCTTCAATGACTATTCTAATCTTTTCTTCTGTAGAAAATTTACGTCTTGTCCTTCTTTTTACATCTCGGACATAAGATTCTGCTGATTTGTTTTTCTTGTTCATAATAAAGTGAATTTAATAGTTATGTATAACTTAATTTTATTCACTTAATGGTCCACTTTTATTTGACGATTTACAGACAATATGCCGATTCCAAAAAACATTTATCACATGATTGAATCTATGCGACCAATAACTTGCAAAATCAATTCCAATGAAAGCAATTATGAATAAAGCCAGGTTGGATTGGATATTAAAGAGTCCAAAGGATTTTTCCATCCAGGTATAACTGACAATAATTATACTGAGACCCAAAAGACTTTTCAAAGTATTTGTCATTCCTGAACTTAGACTAGAAATAATGTCTTCAGAATAGTTGATGTCTTTTCTTAAGTAATATGCAACAATAGCTTCGATTATGATTAAGACAACGAAGCCAGGTATGGCATAAGTAAGTGCAGAGGCATAAGCTTCCAATAGGAATTCTTTTAATGCTTAAATATCTTGAATCTAATCTAGATTAGAAAATTTGTATCAGCTCTGAATAAATAGTCTTAGTCTCTTTATCATAAATAGACAAATAATATTGCCCTTCCGGAATATCAGTATTTATACTAATAACTGAATTACTTTCCGAAGTAGTATTTAGCTGCTCCTTCTGAACAACTAAACCACTAAGCGTTATAATTCTAATTTCAGCATTTATTGCATTCGTGTTATGAATATGTAGTATACCATTTGTAGGATTCGGAAAAATATTGAGTGTGTTGTTTGACAATTCAATTACTAATGTCGAAGCATCCGCGCCATCACAATCTTCATCAATACCATTATTCGGAATCTCTATTGCATCAGGATTTATTTCCGGATTCTCATCATCACAGTCTTCTTCTGATGTAAATCCATCATTATCAAAATCTTTGGCTATAAACCAAGTTCTTGTTTCTACAAATTGAACAGCTGGATCTTTGACGAGAACTGTTTCATCATCTACAAATAATGTTAGCAGATTTAAATCATTGATTAAAGAATCTTTTGGGACTATGATGCTATCAATATTTGATGCGATCATATTTCCATTCAACTCCCATTTAATATTTAATGTGCTAGGTATTGGGTAGAGTAAATTTGCCTTAAAACTTAATTCATTCCCTGTGTGAATATAATTCCCTTGAACAGGAGAAACGACTTCAATAATATCTACCAAGCTGTGAATTGTTTTAATAATTTGTTCTTGACATATAGCACAAAACTCCTGATTCAGGAAGCGCATCTCACAACTCTCATGTGGTCGGAACCAACCGGTTAAATTTCCTTGGCTATCTGCGTGGGGATATATATCGATGCCCCTTTCACCAATCCAGTGCGACCACCTAATAGTTTGTGGATCATTGTTCATGGTCATATTGGCTTGCTCTCTGGGTTGGTTAGCCCAATATTCATCTGCAAGATTTGCAAAAGAATGTCCGATCTCATGGATTGACACTTCTGACGAAGAAGTATGAGTTGAAGAAGTGGCTAAGTTTCCACCCGAACCACCATAAAATTCAGAATTGCTTAATACAAACCCTTGATCATAAGATGGCGTATGACTAGCCAAAATACTAAATGCCGCGCCTGACCGGACAGGAATCAAAAGACGATGAATACTAGCGAAATCAAATGTACATTCAAAATGAGTTTGTACATCAAGCACATCATGTGCAGGTTCTATTACATCAGTTGCTGTTCCTGGATGATCAGCGCCACTTTCCTGAGAATCTACATCTATTCGATAAACATTAAAATAGTTTTGATACTCTTTAAATGGAGATTTATTAAACAAATCATTAACGACATTCTGGATATCTACTTCATATTTGGCAAACTCGAAATCTTGATATCCATCTCCCAGAAATGTAAAAACAATTCTTTTAGCATCATCGCCATTAGACAGGACAGTGAAAACAGGATAAGCCTGTGACAAACAAATATTAGATAGGCTAATTGTAAAGCCAATTAAGCAAATCGTTATAAGATTATTGTAATTCAGTTTTAAATACAAATACATTTTTCCCTTTAATATTTTTAAAAACTTTTAGTTTTATCATATCCAAGCTATAGTTTAACCGTAATGGATAATAATCTTGTTGTATAATTATGTCTTTTCTAGCAAATCGGCCATCGTCATCCACATATTCAACATTCCTTCTCAGCGGATCACCAAACGAAAATCGATTAACTAGCTTTTCTTCACTTGAATATATTTTAACTTGATAGGCCATTGAATCTATAAATGGATTCATTTCTCCTTTTAATTCTCCATTGGTAATGATCTTATCATAGACTGTAATTTTATCATAATCAGCTATAGTATCTAAATCAAATTGAAGTATTAGTGTGAGTATCTGATTATCTGTATGATTTAAAACTAATTCATTCGACTCATCTCCGGGATTAAGTGGAGATGCAACTTTACAGGAGAAGGCTGTACAAATTATAATGGAGAGTAGAAGGTATTTCATAGATTTATTTAGAAGATTACTAAGATATAAAAATGAGTACCTATAAGCTTGTTTATTTTATTTCTTTTAAGTTAAATTAGTTAATAATCAAGTCTTTAATACTGACATATTGTATCGATTTATGAGTAAAAAAAATAATAAGTTCCATTTTACAAATAGAAATCTGAAAGAAATCAAGACCAAAGATGACTTGTTGAATTTATTAGATAAGAAGGCAGTAGATATTAAGAAAGTAAATCGAATTATTGAATATGAACATGAATTGCATGACCTGCAAATAGAACTCCTTAAACTTCAAAATTGGGTCTTGAAAAAAAAGAAAAGGGTAGTCGTCATATTTGAAGGCAGAGATGCAGCTGGTAAAGGTGGTGCTATTAGAAGGTTTACAAGATTTTTAAACCCCAGATCATCCAGAGTCGTAGCATTAAACAAACCCACTCAGATAGAAAAGGGACAATGGTATTTTAGACGTCATGTAAAAGAACTTCCTAATCGCGGGGAGATCGTGTTTTTTGATAGAAGTTGGTATAATCGAGCAGTAGTAGAACCCGTAATGGGTTTTTGTACAAAGAAAGAATATCAGGAATTCATGCTGCAGGTTCCGGAGTTTGAACATATGCTTTTCGAAGATGGTGTTAATATTATTAAATTTTGGTTTTCAATTTCAAGAGAGGAACAATCCAAACGATTTGATATGAGAAAATCTGATCCGTTAAAACAATGGAAATTAAGTCCGGTGGATATCAAGTCTCAGGGCAAGTGGCAAGATTTCACAAATTATAAGGAAGAAATGTTTAGTAAAACGCATACCGGTTTTTCTCCTTGGATAATTGTAAAATCAAATAATAAACGAACAGCAAGACTAGAATCAATAAGGTATGTTCTTTCCAGTTTCGATTACACAGGAAAGGGTAGTCAGAAAATAAATCTGTATCCGGATCCTAATATTATACAAAGATTCTATCGTTCAATTTTGAGTTTGGATTAACTAATGAAATAGACCATATGATATCAAAACGAGATTTAAGTTTATTGAGTAGCGAAGAGGGCTTATTATATTTATTGCACGATGAACGTCCAAAATTTGAAGAAGCGCTTAAAAGAATAAAGTATGCTGAAGCAACTGAAAAATTGCAGATTGCTTTGATTAAAATGCAACACTGGATTCTTACAAAAAGAAAAAGTTTACTCGTCATTGTCGAAGGAGGAGAGTTCGCTGGAAGAGGTGCAGTTATCAGAACATTTACCGAACATTTGAATCCACGATCAGTGAGAAGCGTTGCATTACCAAAACTAACAACTACTGATAAAGCGCAATGGTATTTCCAAAGATACATTAGGCAACTACCATCTCAGGGTGAATTGGTTTTGTTTGACAGATCCTGGTACAATAGGGCAGTCGTAGAGCCTGTGAATAAATTTTGCTCTCAGAAAGATTATAAACTCTTTATGGCTGATGTGAATAATTTTGAAGCTATGATTAATAAAAATGATATGATCTTCATAAAGTTGTATCTGAAAATTGATAAAAAAACTCAAGCTGATCGCATCAATTCTGTGAAGAAGAATCCACTCAGATACTGGGAGTTAACCCAGGTAGATAAAAGTGCTCAAAAGCTATGGAGTAGATTTATTGAATATGAACAAATCATGCTGAAAGAAACAAGTACAGAAAAAAATCCGTGGCATATCATTGAGAATAATGATCAATTAGAAGCAAACATGCAAGCCATAAAAAAGGTGTTATCACTCGTTCCCTACAATAATTAATATCTGATATTCTACAGGATACAGATAAGTTGGTTAAGACATAGATTGTTAGTAGATCGATTATCGAAGAATTTCTTTTATATCTTCATTTTCTAAGACCTCCATCGCTTGCCCGTCGAGACCTACCTTAAACATCGACTCAGCCAGTTCAGTAGATTTTATAGCAGCTTTAGGAAAAAGAAATTTTAGAATTGGATAAAGTGAACGGAAAACAGAATATAGAAAATTGGATTCCTTTCTGAGTTCAACAGGATAGATATATGCTGGTCTAAACAAATGGGCACTTCTGAAACCACTATTTAAGATATAGTTTTCTGCTATTCCTTTATCTCTAGCGAACATAAGCTTACTTTTTTCAGTTTGATCTGCACCTTGTCCTGATAGGAAACAAATCCTTGCTTCCGGGCTATGTTTGATGAGTCGATCGCAAAAGGATTTTGTATAGCCCACTGTAATCTCTGTGAATTTCTCTTTTGATACTTGACCTGTATATACACCCAAACAAAAGAACGCCACATCTTGCTCTTCGAATTCATCTTGAAGATTATCAAAATTCATGAAATCAGAAATAATGATTTCCTTCAATTTAAAATGTTCCTTCCCTGAAGCTTTTCTGACCAATGAAGTCACACTTTTTATTGTAGGATGGTTTATGCACAAATCAAGAATTTTGCTTCCTATCATTCCTGTTGCACCAGTCATCAGAATATTCTTCATCTTTATTTCTATTAACTACTAAACAAACTAATCTAAAAAATTACTTTTGCGCAATAATTAAATAAAAGAATATGTCTGCAATTGAAAAAATAGATCCTGCATTAATTCAAATGCTTATGCATGAGGCTAAATATGACCAAGATTTAGATCTTTGTATCCATACGAATAAAGGGGATATAAATCTCACATTATATGCACGAAAACTCCACTAACTGTAACCAACTTTTTAGAATTAGCAAAAAGTGGTTATTATGATGGACTAACATTTCATAGAGTGATTCCTGAATTCATGATCCAGGGTGGATGTCCTAACGGAACAGGAGCTGGAGGTCCTGGCTACAATTTCGAAGATGAATTTGACCCTGAACTTAGGCATGATAGTCCCGGCATACTTTCAATGGCCAATGCAGGGCCAGGTACAAATGGAAGTCAATTCTTCATAACTCATGTTGAAACACCATGGCTTGACGGCAATCATACTGTATTCGGAAAAGTGAAATCAGAAGCTGATATGTCAACGGTCAATGACATAAGAGGTGGAGATGAAATTCTGACAATTGAAATCTTATAACTTTTGAAAGAAATTAAAAACATAGTCTTTGATCTCGGTGGGGTATTGATTGATTGGAATCCAAAATATGTATACGATCAGATCTTTGATAGTCCCGAGAAAGCTGATTGGTTCTTGAGTGAAATATGTAATTCAGATTGGAATGAAGAACAGGATGCCGGAAGATCTCTTAAAGATGCTACTTGTAGGTCTTCAAACCAAAGTGGACAATAAGTGAATAAAATTAAGTTACACTTTTAAAAGTTAAATTGAAATATTTTTGTCTGCGTTTTTTAAATGTTTTGTGTTTACATAATTTTCTTCTCTTCAGTTTTTCTTCTTTTAATCCATAATAAACATCTGCTGGTGTCAAGTTTTGTAAAGATTCATGATATCTGTGATGGTTATAATATTTTACAAATTGTGAAAGAGGAAAACTCAATTCACCTGGGCTGTAATAATGATCCAGTTTAATTACATTTTTCATCGTTCTGTGATACCTTTCAATCTTGCCTTGCGTTTGAGGATGACCAGGTCTTCCTCTCACATGTTTAATTTTGTAATCATCCAAATAAGAGCTCAACTCTTGACTTAAATAACAAGATCCATTATCAGATAATAACTTAGGCGGTTTATTCAAATTTACATTTGAATGGTTTAATGCCTGATTCAAAGTATTTTTTACATCAAGGGTTTTCATCGTTGAGCACAACTCCCAACTTATAATGTACCTAGAATAATCATCTAATATAGTCGATAGGTAATACCATCCCCAGCCAATGATTTTGAAATAAGTAAAATCAGTTTGCCACATTTGATTGACAGTTGTTGTTTTGTCTTTAAATTCATCTGCGGCAGATATCAGATCATAATGAGGAGGGTTTATCAGTCCAGCAGATTTCAATATTCTGTAAACACTGCTTTCGCTTATAAAGTATTGATTCTCATCAGTATACCTGCAAGCCAATTCTCTACAAGAAAGCTCTGAAACTTCCAGTGCCAGATTCAATATATTAGACCTGATCCGATCAGGAATCTTGTTCCAGTAATGCTTCCTTGTACTTTTCTTTTCCTCTAATCCAGTTATACCTTCTACATGGTATTTCTTATACCAGTTGTAAAAGGTTGATTTGTGAATACCAATTTCCTTGAGAGTTCTTCTAACACTCCATTCGGATTGCTCAACCAGCCTAATCAGTTCCATCTTTTCTTTTGCTGTAAATCGCATATACTTCTTGAATTTTATTTTACTCCATTCAAGCTTTTTTTAAGCACACGATTTTTCAGGGTAAGTTCTGCTACTACCTCTTTAAGGTCTTGATTTTCTGTCTTTAGATGTTGAACTTCTGAAGTATTGGCTTCACGTTCTGTGTCTCCCTTTAAACGTTTCTTCCCTGCTTCCATGAAATCTTTACTCCACTTATATTATAGTGGTTGTGAAATCTCTTCTCTTCTACAAAGAGAAGCAACACTTTCTTCTCCTCTTAATCCTTCAATGACTATTTTAATCTTTTCTTCTGTAGAAAATTTACGTCTTGTCCTTCTTTTTACATCTCGGACATAAGATTCTGCTGATTTGTTTTTCTTGGTCATAATAAAGTGAATTTAATAGTTATGTATAACTTAATTTTATTCACTTAATGGTCCACTTTTATTTGACGATTTACATATTCGGGAATGATGGCTGAAACCAGTTCGTAATTATCACCATATTGTCTGAAACCTTCATATGACTGGTCAAAATCATCCATATTAAGACTCATCAATCGCTGATATTCACTTTCTCCAATCTGCTCGATGATATAATCTTTTTTTGACTGCTGACAAGATGATAATAGAATTGTACTTGCAAATAATAACAACAAGGATTTCATTGACATAATTAATTTTTTATATCCAGGCCGTTTTTATTCTAACCGTTTTCTGGCCTTCTATATTTTCATGGAGGAGACATGCTTTAGCATTTTCGTCTTCGAAAATCTCCTTCATATTCTTAACAATACCAAAAGGAATATTGTGTGCTTTAAATGTTTCATTCCAATATACCGCAATCTCTTTATTTATATGATTCTTTATGATTTCATTAAGATTTCTGCGATTGATTACTCGCTTTCTATTAGAATCCCAGCTTTCAAGATCCAATTTTAACAGTTGTGCTAATCGCGAAAATTGAGATTCTGCTCCTATTGCCAGCACTAAATATTTATTATCTCGAGTAAGGTACATGTCACCATAAGGCGCAATGTTAGGATGTTGAGATCCTATTTGAGTAGGTATATGACCGGCCATTAACCAGTTGGTGGCTTGGTTAACCAATGAAGCCAAGGCACTATTGTATAATGAGATTTGAATTTCCTTACCGTCACCTGTTCTCATCTTATGAATAAGTGCACATAGTATAGCCTCTTTTAAATGATGTCCGGCAAGAACGTCAATAAGAGCCAATGGCATTTTTAAAGGCTTAGATCCTTTTTCGCCATTCATGTACATAAATCCTGTCTCCGCTTGAAGTACAACATCATACGCTGCACGCGGGTCTTTATTTTCGAAACCTGTCAAGGAGGCATAAATTATACTTCTGTTTATTTTTTTTATGGTCTGATAATTCAGGGCTAGTTTTTGAGCAGTCCCGGGTTTAAAATTTACTACAACAATATCAACTTCCCGAATATGAGTTAAGTCTTCTTGATAATCATTTTCATTTGAAAGATCGAGCATCAAAATTTCTTTACCATAATTTGCAGAACAGTAATATGCTGATAGAGAATTTGATCTTTCTTCAGAAGGTAGTTTCCATTTACGCGTCATGTCACCACCCGTTTTTATATTTTCTATTTTAATAACTTTTGCCCCAAGCTCAGCAAAAAAACTACCTGTTAAAGGGCCGGCAAGGGAGCTTGCTAATTCTACAATTCTTAATTCCTTAAACATAGGTTCACTTTTTTTTAATCACCAATAATTCTATTTGGGGCTTAAATATAAAGCCCATCCTGGAATGCATCAGCATAGATGAAGGTGATTGAGTCTTATGCAACAAAGATGGATCCCAATTGTATGTTTTCTTATTTAAAAGTAGAAAAGAAGATTACTTGTAATAATGAGTAGACTGAGTTCTCAATCTACAATACCTTGAGAAGTTTCAGATTCTCTATTAAATTGGTTGGATCAGTAAAATGGATAGTTTGAATATTTAATTCATTTGCAGCTTGAATATTTATTGCATTGTCATCGATGAAAATTGATTCAGTTGCTTCAAGTGTAAATCGTCAAATAAAAGTGGACCATTAAGTGAATAAAATTAAGTTATACATAACTATTAAATTCACTTTATTATGACCAAGAAAAACAAATCAGCAGAATCTTATGTCCGAGATGTAAAAAGAAGGACAAGACGTAAATTTTCTACAGAAGAAAAGATTAGAATAGTCATTGAAGGATTAAGAGGAGAACAAAGTGTTGCTTCTCTTTGTAGAAGAGAAGAGATTTCACAACCACTATATTATAAGTGGAGTAAAGATTTCATGGAAGCAGGGAAGAAACGTTTAAAGGGAGATACAGAACGTGAAGCCAATACTTCAGAAGTTCAACATCTAAAGACAGAAAATCAAGACCTTAAAGAGGTAGTAGCAGAACTTACTCTAAAAAATCGTGTGCTTAAAAAAAGCTTGAATGGAGTAAAATAAAATTCAAGAAGTATATGCGATTTACAGCAAAAGAAAAGATGGAACTGATTAGGCTGGTTGAGCAATCCGAATGGAGTGTTAGAAGAACTCTCAAGGAAATTGGTATTCACAAATCAACCTTTTACAACTGGTATAAGAAATATCGGGAAAATGGAATTGTAGGATTAGAGGAAAAGAAAAGTACAAGGAAGCATTACTGGAACAAGATTCCTGATCGGATCAGGTCTAATATATTGAATCTGGCACTGGAAGTTTCAGAGCTTTCTTGTAGAGAATTGGCTTGCAGGTATACTGATGAGAATCAATACTTTATAAGCGAAAGCAGTGTTTACAGAATATTGAAATCTGCTGGACTGATAAACCCTCCTCATTATGATCTGATATCTGCCGCAGATGAATTTAAAGACAAAACAACAACTGTCAATCAAATGTGGCAAACTGATTTTACTTATTTCAAAATCATTGGCTGGGGATGGTATTACCTATCGACTATATTAGATGATTATTCTAGGTACATTATAAGTTGGGAGTTGTGCTCAACGATGAAAACCCTTGATGTAAAAAATACTTTGAATCAGGCATTAAACCATTCAAATGTAAATTTGAATAAACCGCCTAAGTTATTATCTGATAATGGATCTTGTTATTTAAGTCAAGAGTTGAGCTCTTATTTGGATGATTACAAAATTAAACATGTGAGAGGAAGACCTGGTCATCCTCAAACGCAAGGCAAGATTGAAAGGTATCACAGAACAATGAAAAATGTAATTAAACTGGATCATTATTACAGCCCAGGTGAATTGAGTTTTCCTCTTTCACAATTTGTAAAATATTATAACCATCACAGATATCATGAATCTTTACAAAACTTGACACCAGCAGATGTTTATTATGGATTAAAAGAAGAAAAACTGAAGAGAAGAAAATTATGTAAACACAAAACATTTAAAAAACGCAGACAAAAATATTTCAATTTAACTTTTAAAAGTGTAACTTAATTTTATTCACTTATTGTCCACTTTGGTTTGAAGACCTACATACAGCTAATCGAAGTGAGGTTGATAGAATTAAATTATCAATGGGTTGCTTTACGGAAGAACTTTCAATAAATACAAATCTGCCATAATTGTTCATTTCAAATAATGGAAGTATTTCTTTTGTCAATTTAACTTTCCATCTCAGAATTCTTTCATAAGCATTATCCCAATCTGCAATATTGGTTTTTATAAAAGACTTTGCAGGAGGTCCGCCGGCGTTGATGACAATTCCAGATAGATGTCTACCAGCAATTTTGAGAACTAATTCACTAATGACAGCATCGCTGGTAATATCTCCGGAAACGACGTCAATCTGGTCCGGATGATCTTCCTGGAATTGCTTTAATTTCTCTTCTCCCCTGGCATTAATTATGACATGTGCGTTTTCAGCTACAAGGGCTTTAGCAATAGCGCGACCGAATCCACTTGTTGCACCCGAACTACGAATAATTTGTTTTCTATATTAAGTTTCATATTATATTTTAGTCATTCTTTGAAAAAAAGAAACAAATACACGTTCTACTCTTGAAAATTCACCATCAATTTTAAAAGTGTCTTTTAGTAATTCAAACAATCTTAACTGTTCCTCTTCCTCTCGATAATAAAGGTCTTTATATTTCAAAATGAGCTTTAAACTCGCAAAATCTCCTGTTTCTAAAAATAGCTCATACATTTTGTCGAATGTTTCCCGATTTGTTCTCTTCTGTATAAAATCTTTTTCGTCATCTGTGAACTCATAGTCCACATGGGCGGCATATATTAGTAGATAGATTTCAAACTCCTGTTTCCCAAGAGGTAAATTGTCTGATGACAAAGACATGATTATATAACGTTTAACTGTTTACCAACTTTTTCAAAAGCATTCAATGCTTTTATGATATGTTCTTCTTCATGCCCGGCAGAAATTTGAACCCTGATTCTTGCTTTTTCTTTTGGAACAACCGGATAAAAGAAACCAATCACATATATGCCTTCATTAAGAAGGAGGGTGGAAAAGTCCTGAGAAAGTTTTGCGTCATATAACATGACCGGAACAATAGGATGTGTCCCTTCGATTATGTCAAAACCTAGTTTTTCCATTCCATTCCTGAATAATTTGGTATTCTCTTCCAATTTATCCCTCAATTTTGTACTGGCATTCAATATATTCAGTACTGTAATTGATGCACCTACTATCGCAGGAGCTAAGGTGTTGGAAAACAGATATGGTCTTGATCGTTGTCTTAACAGTTCCACGATTTCCTTGCTTGCAGCAGTGAATCCTCCTGATGCACCACCCAGAGCTTTACCAAAAGTACCCGTAATGATGTCTACTCTTCCAAAAGCATTACTATGTTCTGCACTTCCTCGCCCGGTTTTACCGACGAATCCTGTAGCATGACAATCATCAACCATCACCACGGCATTGTATTGTTCAGCGAGGTCACAAATTTTATCAATTTGAGCAATAATCCCATCCATGGAAAATACTCCGTCAGTTGCGATTAGTATTCTTCTTGCATTTTCCTGTTTGGCTTTTTGCAGCTTCTTTTCCAAATCTGTCATATCGTTATTCTGATACCGGTATCGTTTGGCCTTGCACAATCTGATCCCATCAATAATTGAAGCATGATTCAATTGGTCTGAAATAATAGCATCTTCAGGCCCTAACAAGGGTTCAAATAGTCCACCATTGGCATCAAATGCTGCCGCATACAGAATTGCGTCTTCACAACCCACAAAAGAAGCAATAGCTTTTTCCAGATTTTTATGGATGTCTTGGGTACCACAGATGAATCTTACAGAGGACATACCATACCCATGGCTATCGATTGTGTTTTTTGCGGCTTCAATGACCTCTGGGTTGGATGATAAGCCCAAGTAATTGTTCGCACAAAAGTTTAAGACTTCGCTTTCATTGGTTGTTTGTATTGAAGCTGATTGAGGGCTAACTATTATTCGTTCTTCTTTGAATAATCCTTCGGCTTTTATTGAATTAAGTTCGTTTTGAAGCTGATTTTTGAAGCTATCCATAGGTCTTATAATTAAATGCGCTAAGATAAGTTTAATTCGATTTTAATTAGAATTGGATTTAATCAGACCAACAAATGATAAAAAAACGTAATATATATTCGTGTTATTAATAATTGTTTATATATTTGTGCCTAGCGTAATATGTTTGCGCTTTTTTATCTCTTTGACCCAAAATCGATTTTAATTCCCACCCAAATCAGTAAGTATAACGGCGATAGCCGTGTGTTTAATTTATTAATACTAACTGAATTTACATTAATTCAAAGGTCGCAATGAGAAAAATTACATTCGTGCTTCAGACTATTAGTGCATTATTTATTGCATTAATCTTTAACTCAAATTTTGCTTATAGTCAATGCTTATCTGGTACATTGGAAGGAAGTGTATACATAGATAAAAATTTCGATGGCGTTAACAATTCTGATGAGATTGGATCTCAAGGTATATACGTACGTGTATATGATACTGATGGTTTGTTAATAGGGCAATCTGTTTCCGGTTCTAATGGTCATTTCAATGTTCAAGGTCTGAATGATGGTGATGAATACCGTGTTGAATATGATATCGGAAGCAATAACTACGTTTCCTCCATAGGAATCAACAATAAGACAGAAGTTCAATTTGTAACTATACCTTATTGTAATTCAGAATTAGCCATTATTGATAGCCAAACAGATTGTAATACCGGTTCAGAAATCTTTTTGACATGCTTTGTAAATGGTTTAGGTTCCAACCCACCCACTCAAGAAACGGTAATTGGTCTTAACCATAATTTCAATGCAAGTTCAGGAGTTACAGCATATGCTAATCAATCTGAAACAGGGTCTGTCTGGGCTATTGCTTTTAAAAATTCCACAGAAGAAATATTTACAGCCTCATATATTAAGCAACATGCAGCTTTAACAGCTCATGGGCATGATGCAATTTTCAGTACGAATGTATCTGGAAATACGGGTGTAACCAACCTGTTTGCGAAACTCTCGAATTTAGGACAGGAAGTTGGGACACTTAGCGAAGAGAACTCCACGGTTTGTGAATATGGCAAACAAGTAGGTAAAATAGGACTTGGAGCCATGGTTATTGATGAGACAGAAGAAAATCTATACATCGCTAATCTCTATAACAACTCCGTAGTCAGAATTAAAACTGATAATCCCACTCAAGCAAATACTGAATCATTTCCTGTACCGAATCCTTCTTGCAGTTTTAATGATTTCAGGATTTTCGCTTTAACAATATTTAATAAAGACCTATATGTTGGTGTTACCTGCACGGGAGAGACATCAAAAAATACATCAGATCTTTCATTTCATGTTTATAAAATGAACATGAATTCAGGCAATTATAATCTCATTTTTACTGCTGATGAAGGCGATAATGTTTGGGATAGTACAGACTTGAATAAATCTTCAACTTTATGGTTAAAGGATATCGTATTTACTGATGCACATCATATGGTCTTAGGTATTGGAGATAAAGTAGGGGACACCTATTGTAATGGAGCAACCAGTCGTGTTGATGATCAGTATGGAGATATATTAATGGTTTATAATAACAATAATGGATGGCATCTGGAAAGTAATGGACAGACACCAACAAGAACTGGAAGTGGTGTAGGAAATGGAGAAGGTCCTGGAGAAGGAGAGTTTTTTGGTGATGATTTCTTCCCTAAAGATCCTTCTGATCATTCAGAAGTAACCTTAGGGGCGTTATTTGCGCTTCCAAACCCTAATGAAGTTATTGCAACAGTATATGATCCACTATTTAACACTTATTCCGGTGGTTTACATAGATACAGTGCATTGAATGGCCAAAAGCTAGCTTCTAAGGAATTGTATAACCATAACATTATGGATTATTTCGGCAAAGCAACAGGTTTTGGAGATATCACCGCACGATGTGGAATTTTACCGGTGGAGATAGGAAATCTAGTGTGGATTGATGATAATAATAATGGCGAGCAAGATGCAGGAGAATCTCCTTTGAGCAATCATACGATAATAATTTGTGATGATAAATGTGTCGAAATTGGATCGACAACCACAGATAGTAATGGAAATTATTCCTTTAATAATGATAATGTTGACAGAGACCTTGACGGTCAAATGGATGGATTAGTACCTGGAGAACAGTACTATATTTCATTGGATCCTACGTTGTTTGATCATAACTCATTAAGCTACGTGATAAATAATAGTTACTATTATCCAACTGTTATCACCAGTGATCCAAAAATAAACTCTAATCTTTCAGCAGATTTGAATCCTTGTGAATCTGTTAATTCTAAGAATATTCCAATGGTCGCAGTATCCGCTGTTGCCGGAAATAATACAACATTTGACTTAGGCCTAAATGCCTCAAATGATTTTGATCTTGCCTTAATGAAAACTTTAACTTCTTCACCATCAGTTAGAATAGGTGATAATGTAAGTTTTGATATTGAAGTCTATAATCAAGGTGGTCTCGTATCTTCGGAATACGAAATAGTTGATTATCTAACTCCTGCATTTGAATTCGATTCCAGTATTAATCCTGGATGGATTCTCAATGATAATAAGCTTAAGAAAAAGGTTATATCTTCTATGTTACCGGGTACTTCTCATACTGAATCCATAACCTTAAAAGTAACATCTTCAAATCAAATTGAAGACTATATAAATGTAGCTGAAATCAGTTATGCAAAAGATCATGAAGGTAAATTTGGAGTTGACATCGATTCTACTCCAGATGACACCATGGAGAATGATAAAGGAGGAGAGGTTAATACTCTAACTGATAATATAATTACAGACGATGGTACACTTGATGAAGATGAAGATGATCATGATCCTGCTCAAGTAAAGATATTAGATCTAGCCTTGATGAATATAATTAGAGATGATAGAAATTATGATCTCGATGAAACGGTCGTTTTTGATATGACTGTTTATAATCAAGGAAATGTTGCAACTACAAGTTTTAGTATTATAAATGAGTTTCCAGAATCTCTTGAATTCAAAGGATTTGAAAATCCAAGTTGGACAAAAACTACAGGATCGACAGTAGTAACAACTTATAACTCAGTTCTGGAACCTGGGGAGTCAGCAAGTTTTGAACTGACTTTCAGATTAGTCGATAATAATGATTTTAGAAATATTGTGAATTTTGCGGAAATATCCTCTTTTACAAGCGCTGATCCCAATATCTTAAATGACTTTGATTCAACTCCGGATATCCTCTTAAACAATGATAATGGAGGTAATCCATATGATATTACTGACAACATGATCGATGATCATGGCACGCTTGATGAAGACGATCATGATCCTGCATTTATAAGAGTAAGAATGATTGATCTTGCACTTATGAAATCTGCTTTATCAAAAGTGCAAAAGCCAGGTGAAAATGCAGACTTTGAAATTTCAATAGTTAATCAGGGAGACATTACTGTAAAATCAGTTACGCTTGTAGATTATCTTCCGGAACATACAACATTAGTAGATAATACATGGACGGCTGATAGTTCTGATCCAACAGGTAGAACAGTTTACAAAGCCATTGATTTCATAGGTGGATTTCTACCGGGAAATATATATAAAGAAACAATAACCATAAATGTAGACGGAGATGTATCTCCAGGTTTAATTATAAATGAAGCTGAAATCGCTCAGGTACTGGATTTTAATGGTAAAGATATTTCAGCTTTAGATATTGATTCCAAAGCGGATATGAAGTATGACAATGATACCGGAGGTGGAATTAATACCGATAAGGATGATTTTCTTGATGGAAATGGAATAGATGATGAAGATGACCATGATCCAGCAGCCTTATATGTAGCTGCCATTGAAATTCAGGGCGCTTGTTATTGTCTTGATAATGCTTCAAATCAATTTGACGGGCAGTTTTACGATACAATAGTTGTTACAGCACCAAGTGGACAAACTTGGAATATAGACTATACAGTTCATATATATGATCCTGTAAGTTTAGCTCCTCCAGCTATTCCAACTCCATTCACAACAGGAACTCTAGGATATACTTTATCTGAATTTCCATTAGGTGATGGTACGAGTGAATACCAGCTGATAGGCTTAATTGTTGATAATACTCCATATTCAATTAGAGTATTTAATGAAGATTCAGCTTTCCTTCAAATTAGTGGCGGCGGCACAGCTTGCGCTTACGATGATGTGGTGATACTGAGCCCTACCGATGGATTATCTGCTGTATGTTCCAACTCATATCATACATATGAAGTGGGTAATACTTATGGATGTAATAGCTATACCTGGTCAGTTAGTGGCTTAGGTGCAACGATAATAGGACCAAACAATCTGAATACAGTTGAAGTATATTGGACTGTATCGGGTGGACCATATGAATTATCACTTCAATCGAATTGTCCAGGAGCTTGTTTGTCTCCTATAACAACTTATGTAAACGTTGGAATTGGAGATGGTGCTATGGCTTGTCGTCAAGATATAAATGTGTCCTTAGGTTTAGATTGTACTACAGAAGTTACTCCTTCATTGATCTTGACAAATCCTCAAGGGGGTGATGTTGTATATCAAGTTATGGTGACTGATAAATACGGACAGCTTATTCCTAATAATTTGCTGACAGAAAATCACCTTTGGACAGATGTTATTGCAAAAGTTATTGATCCTTGTAATGCTAATTCTTGTTGGTCTACTATTACCGTTGAAGATAAAATGCCACCGGTTATTCAATGTGGAGACATTGAGCTCCCATGTTGGCAGATGGATTCTTATGAACCAATAGTATACGATAATTGTACAGATGCAACATTTACATTAATAAGTGAGACGATTGATCCGATTCCTTGTCATGATGACTATATTAAAATCGTTGAGCGCGTATATGTAGCTCATGATGAACATGGAAATCAATCTGATGAATGTACTCAGACGATATCTCTAGAAAGAATAGATATGACACAGATTATCTGGCCAGAGCATTTTATGCTTCTGGATTTTACTAATCTTTCATGCTCAGATTCACTATATGATGAAAATGGATACCCAAGAGTAGAGATTACAGGAGTTCCAACATTGCATGGTGGTCTATTATATCCATTCCCTGATGTTTACTGTAATGTGGGTGTGGATTACTCAGATTTTCTTGTTACGGAATTTGGCTGTGTTAAGAAGATTATGAGAACTTGGACTGTTTATGAAGCTTGGTGTACGGTAGGAGTTGTAGAGCAGTTTACGCAGACGATAGAGATTGTTGACACCTTCAATCCTGATGTAACTTGTCCTGATGATTTTGAGGTAAGTTCTGACGGAGGTCTAGGATGTACTGCTTCAGAAATATTAGCATTACCGATAATAACAGATGATTGCTCTACAGAATTTGAAATAGATATTTCATATCCAGGAGGGTTCATAGATAATGCAACAAAAGATACAGTAGTAACTCTTGATGCGGGTGTGAGTGAAATCATATATACGGTTTATGATGGTTGTGAGAATTCATCTACTTGCGCAATGTATATCACAGTCATAGATGAATCTGCACCGACAGCAGTATGTGATCAAAATACAATAGTATCACTCAGGTCTGATGGTACTGCAAAAGCATTTGCACATACTTTTGATGATGGTAGTTATGATGATTGCAGTCTTTTCAAAATGCTGGTAAGAAGGATGGGAACAACTTGTGATTGCAAGGTTCCTGTATATGATAACATGAGATATCTTGGTGAAAGATATGGTAGATATTATTATCTCTCCACTTTTAAAACACATGGCTTTAAAGCTTTTGCTTATTCTGAAGCATTTGGTGGCTTTTTGGTAACCTTAGAAAGTGAAGAAGAACAGGATTGGGTCTACGAACACGTGAATGATGTTATATCTGGTAACTATTATATAGGTATGAGTGATGAACAGCATCAAGGAACATTTACATGGTCCAATCATGCCGAACCAACTTATAATAATTGGTTCCTGGGCTTACCTAACAATATTGGAGATAATGTAGTCACAAATGCAAATGGTTATTGGGAAGTTGTAAATGGTGGTTCTACAGAAGCATATTTTGTAATGGAAGTTTCAGATCCTTGTACTTTCAGTAATGAAGTACATTTTTGTTGTGACGATGTAGCTGACGAGCAAATGGTCATTTTTAGGGCGATAGATTATTTTGGAAAATACAATGACTGTATGATGAACGTTGAAGTTCAAGATAAGGTGCCTCCTAATATTACTTGTCCACCGGACTTATCTATAGACTGTACTACAATTTATGATCTTGAGGACTTGTCGATATATGGACAAGCTACGGCTTCAGATGTATGTATGGTTACTTTAACTGAAACGGCTTCAGATACTATAAATGTTTGTAAAGTAGGAACGATTACAAGAACATTTGTTGCAGCTGACTTAAATGGTTATAGTACATGTGACCAAATTATTCATGTTGTAAACAATCATCCTTTTGACCCATTATCAATTATTTGGCCTTTAGATTATGAAAGTCAACTCGGATGTAATTCTGGTGATTTACATCCTGATAATTTACCATTTGAAAATGGATATCCTCAGTTTATAGTTGACGAATGTGACCTTGTAGGTCCTACATTTAAAGATCAAACCTTCTCTTTTGCGGGTGATCCGGATTCTTCAGCTTGTCTTAAGATTTTGAGAACGTGGACTATAATTGATTGGTGTGAAATGGAGAACAATCCATTCTACTTACCAGAAGTATATGAACAAACGATCAAGGTAATAAATACGATGGGTCCAACTATCGTTTCCGGATGTGATACATTAATTGTTAATACAGAAGATTGTGATAAAGAAGCGGTAATGTTTACAATTGTTGCCAGCGATGATTGTACACCAACTTCAATGATTGATGCCACACTGGAAGTAGATGAATTTGGTAACGGTTCATTTGATTTTACAGAAGATATATTTTCAAACACACTTTCATTTAATGATAGCCTGGCAGTTGGTGAACACTTTGCATTGGCTTCATTTGAAGATATGTGTGGAAATAAAACAACCTGTGCTAAGATAATTCATGTTGTAAATGTCAAATCTCCAACAGCAGCTTGTATCGAGGGGTTAGCCGTTGCTTTAGTCCCTATGGATCTCGATGATGATGGAACTCCTGACACTGAAATGACCTGTGTGTTCCCAGAAATGATAGATGCAAGCAGTACTCATGTTTGTGGATTCGAAATCAATCTTAGTTTTTCTGCAGATACAGCAGATGACAAAACTATTTATGATTGTCAAGATCTTGGAATTCAGATAATTGAATTGTGGGTTACTGATGAGTTCGGAAATACAGATAAATGTGTGACAACTGTTGAAGTACAGGATAACAATATGGTAGATTTTTGTCCACGATTTGACTTAGCATTGGTTAAGACATTGGACACAGGTGCTACACCTGGACCATTCAGACAAGGGGATGATATAACGTATGATATCGAAATTATTAATCAGGG
The DNA here is from genome assembly GCA_965248155.1 of Saprospiraceae bacterium. GTDB lineage: Bacteria > Bacteroidota > Bacteroidia > Chitinophagales > Saprospiraceae > RFSX01. The sequence continues at coordinate 1,749,216 of CBDFIO010000001.1, read as the reverse complement.
AAATATTGGGGCTTATAGAATAGAATTAGTGGATTATATTCCTGATGGATTAACGCTAAATGATAGTGACTGGACAGACAATGCAGGAATTGCAAGTCTGAATACACCTATTGCTTTCTTAGAAGATTCTACATCTACTAATGTTGGGATTACATTTACGATCGATTCTGATTTCATGGGATTCACAATAACAAACGTTGCTGAAATCAGTTACGCTGATGATGATAGTGATCCTATGAATGATCTACTAGAAGATAGTGATAGTGATCCGGATGAAACCAATGATGATGTTATTGGTGGAGACGATATTACAGACAATACAAATGGAGATGAAGATGATCATGATCCGGAATTAATCGATGTAATTCAGGAATTTGACTTGTCATTATTAAAAGATGTAGTAGGGGCCGGACCATTTGTTCCTGGAGGGAGCGTGACATTTGATATCACGGTTACTAACGAAGGAACTTTGGATGCTACTACTGTTTATGTAGCTGATAACATTCCAACTGGTTTAAACTTAGACGATAGTGACTGGACAGAGAATGCGGGTGTTGCAACAATTAACACACCTATTGCTTCAATACCTGTAGGAACATCTGAGACTGTGAGTATAACATTTGAGATCGACTTAGATTTCATGGAAGGAGATATTACGAACTCAGCTGAGATTGTTGATCCTGATGACAGTGATTTTGATGATATCGATAGTGATCCGGATAGAACATTTAATGACGATGATAAAGACGATGGAAATCCTGATGATGATGAAGACGAGGAAATGATCACTGTTACGCATGTTTTTGATTTGGCATTAACAAAAATAATTGATGCTATAGCGACTCCAAGTTCATACCATCCTGGAGATGATGTCACATTCATAATAACCGTGTATAACCAGGGTTCTCTAGATGCTACCGATGTTGTTGTCGAAGATTATGTGCCTGCTGGAATGACATTCAATAATGCAGATAATGGAGACTTTACTGAAGGAGGTGGAGATTATACGGCGACAATACTTACGGTTGCAGCCAGAAGTGAAGAGACAATAAGTTTGACGCTTCAGATTGATAGTGATTATAGTGGTAGTACTTTGGTGAATAATGCAGAAATAATTGATGCAACAAATACAATGGGTCTAACAGATCAGGATGATGACCTATCCATTACAAACGATGGATCATCTAATGAATTGGGGACTGATGATGATATTGACGATGAAGCAGATATGACCCCAGGAACGATGGATAATCCTAATGATGAGGATGATTATGATCCTGCATTAATAGATGTTGATTGTGATCTTGCCCCTCATTGTGGAGCAACGAATACAGTTGTTATGTTGGATGCTAACGGAGATGGTTCAATAGTAGCAGCTGATATTGATAACAATTCATTTGCAATTTGTGATGAAGCAACAGGAGTAATGTTGTCAATAGATAAAAGTACGTTTGATTGTAGTGAACTGGGTAGCGGTAATATCGTGACATTAACTGTAACAGATGACTTAGGTAACTCTGCAACTTGTCAAGCTGATGTCACTGTAGTAGATAATATTTCTCCTACTGTTTCTTGTACAGATGTTATAACCACGCTTGATATGATGGGTAACCCTATATTAGTTATTGCAACTGTGACCATGGGATCAGAAGACGATAATTGTTTTGTTGATACAGTAGAGTTCGACTTATCATCTCTCGATTTGAATACATTACCTTGTACACCACAGAATGCTACTGTCGTAGTTACAGACCAAAGTGGTAACACTGGAACTTGTACTTTCTTAATTACAATAGTAAACAGTCCACCAGAGGCTGTATGTAATCCGGGATTTGTTGTTCAATTGAATTCAGATGGTGAAGCAACTGTTGCAGCAGCAAATGTTGACGATGGGTCTACAGATGATTGTACTTTACCGAATGATCTTATGTTTTCTTTGGATCAATCAATGTTTGATTGTGATGATATAGGAATGGTTACAGTTACACTAACAGTGACAGATGAAACAGGTCTGACAGATCAATGTACTTCTGAGTTAACAATCGAGGATAATATTCCTCCGGTTGCGATCTGTCAGGACATAACTATTGAACTCAATTCTAATGGAGTTAGAAATATTACAACATTATTGATCGATAATGGAAGTAATGACAATTGTACTGACCCTGCTGATTTGGGATTAAGTCTTGATATAACACAATTCTTATGTTCGGATGTTGCTCTGGTAAATACAGTTGTACTTACTGTTACTGATGATGAAGGAAATACTGGTACATGCGCAGCTGATGTTGTTGTACAAGATAACACACCACCAGTAGTTACTTGTCAACCCGATTTCACGGTATCTCTAAACGCCAATGGTGGTGCTACAATAACCGTTGGACAGATAATTGCCAGTTCATCAGATGCATGTGGAATTGATACTGAAGAAATTGATGATACTCATGTAAACTGTGGCGATATTGGTGATGTAATAATAACAGCAACAGTGACAGATGTCAATGGTAATTCTGCTACCTGTACGACTACAGTTACTGTAGAAGATAACCTTGATCCAGATTGTACCTTATTGAATAATGTGGTCATTCCGCCAAATCAACCTATTCAGCTGAGTGATATATTTGATACTTTCAGCGATAACTGTAGTAATGCATCAGCGAATACAATTATTGATCCAGCTGACGGATTTGATTGTGATAGTTTAGGAATGCGAGTGGTAACTGTTACAGTTACTGACGATAGTGGGAATACGAGTACATGTACTACGATAGTTACAGTCGAAGATGTATCTGCTCCAATATGTCAGACCATGGATATTACGGTAGCCTTAGATAACAATGGTGATGCTTCTATTGTTGCCGGTGATGTTGATGATAATTCTACTGCTGGATGTGCAGGTATAGATGAATTAACCGTTGATCCTTCGTTTTTTGCATGTAATGATGTAGGGGATAATGTTGTAACCTTGACAGTTCTCTCAAATAATGGAATGAGTACAGAATGTGATGCAACAGTCACAATTGTAGACGATATTCCACCTGTTGCAAATTGTATAGCTAACTTGACAGTAGACTTAGATGCTTCTGGTAATGCCAATATAACAACATCAGAAATCATAACAAACTCTTCAGATGGATGTGGAATTATGTCCGAAGTATTGGATATATCGTCGTTTGATTGTTCAGATAAAGGTTCAGCGATTACAGTTACGGCAACAGTAACAGATATGAATGGAAATTCAACAACTTGTAGTTCACAAGTGACTATCGAAGACAATCTGGCTCCTGAATGTACGCTCTTACCTAATCTTGAATTTATACCTGATGTAACAATTTCTATCGACGATGTACTTGATACATTCACTGATAATTGTGCGACCGGTACTTCAATGATTACAACACAAACAGAATTCACTTGTAATGATTTAGGAACACATCTAGTAGAAGTTATGGTTACAGATACTTGTGGCAATGATAATACTTGTACGACAATGATTGATATAGTAGATGATTCAACACCATCTTGTATTACAATGGATATTACAGTGTCATTGGATGCTAATGGAGAATATGATCTTGATCCTATTGAAGTTGATGACGGAAGTTCTGCAGCTTGTGGAGGTACGGTAACGCTTGAAGTAGATCCTGATATGTTTGATTGTACAGATTTAGGAGATGTAGTAGTGACTTTATCTGTAACATCATCCGGGGGTGGAACCTCCGAATGTACAGCGACAGTCACCATAGAAGATAATGCACCTCCGACTATAGTTTGTCCTGCAGATATGACGCTTGCATGTGATGCAGATTTAACAGATCTGAATCAATACGGAATTGCAACAACTAATGACAATTGTGATAATAATGTAAGTCTTATTGTAGATAATGTTATCGATGTTAATGCTTGTAGTGTCGGTACAGTGACAAGAACATTTACTGCAACTGATAATGAAGGAAATTCTGTTTCTTGTACACAAGTAATTACAATCGATGAACCGGTAAATCCGGTTACAGAATCAGATATTACTTGGCCGATGTCTCCGTTTGATGCAGGAGATTGTATAGCAGATCCTGATAATATTGACTCGGGTATGCCTGTAGTTAATTTGAATAATGCTGATTGTGCTCTTATTTCAATAGACTTTGTAGATGTTGATCCAACACCTGGTTCTTCAGGATGTAATGATACTTTTGAAAGAACATGGACAGTGGTTGATTCGTGTCAATTGAATGGAGGATCAAGCGGAATATTTACGTTCTTACAGATCATTAACCTTAATGATTCGGTCGGTCCAATAATTGATGGTCCAATGGATACAATTATATATTTGGATCCGATGTCAGCAACCTGCGATACCTTTATCAATCTACCGGCAACAATTTCGGATTGTGTAGGAGGTTTTAGTGCAACTAATGATTCTCCATATGCAGATGATAATGCGACTGAAGATGCTTCAGGAACATATCCTGCAGGAGAGACTGAAGTGACGATTACTGCCATTGATACATGTGGAAATGAATCAACTTATACTTACTTGGTAAATGTTGTAGACTCCACAGCAGCCATATTCAGTTGTGAAAAGATTATTGGAACAATTGATATAAATATGATGGAAATCATAACAGTAGATCAAGCCCAGGTTATGTTGACTACGGCATGTTCAGATACGATCTACAACTTATCGTTTAGTAACATAACACCGGATTCAGATACAATAATCGCAGATTGTACTTTTGTAGGTATAACCAATTATACGGTTTACTTATGGAATGGAACTGTCTTACTCGACAGTTGCACTAACTTATTACAGATATTAGATGGTGGTGGATTCTGTACGAGTCCATTATCCGGTTCGATAGTCGGAGCTACTTATACTGAAGATCATCGAATGGTTGATGACGTAATGGTTAATCTTGAGGGCAGCCCTTTCAATTTCATAATGACAGAGGATGATGGTGAATACGCCTTCCCTCCTATGCCATTTGGTGGCTCTTATGAGGTTGTTCCAGGCAAAGATATTGATCCATTGAATGGAGTTTCTACTCTGGATCTAATAGAAATCCAGCGCCATATCTTGGGCATAAGTAGACTTGACAGTCCATACAAGTATATAGCTGCTGATATTGATAAATCAGGTGATATAACAACATTTGACCTTCTTGAACTAAGAAGGATGATTCTTGGGCATTATCCTGAATTTCCAAATAACACTTCATGGAGAATGGTTGATGCGGCATATAACTTTGTAGATCCTGACAACCCATTCTTAAACGATATTCCTGAAGATTATGAAATTTTTAGTTTCAATGAATCAATGGAAATCAATTTTATTGGGGTGAAAACTGGAAATGTCAATAACTCTGCCAACGCCAATAGCACTGATGGTCAGTTAGAGAATCGTTCTTCTGAGACATTTGAATTTGTAATTGATGATGAGAAAATGGCAAGAGGACAAGAGATAGAAGTTGTGTTTGGTGCCGAGAATTTACATTCTGTTGACGGATATCAATTGACCATTAAGATTGATCCTGCAAAAGCTCAGATTGTATCTTTCGAGCCAATAGATCCTTCAATAAATATGAATAATGTCAACCTTAAGCAAATTAGAGAAGGATTGATTCATATGAGTTGGAATAAGTTATCCCTTTATGATGAGGAATTACTGAATCTATTTTCAATTTCTGTTAAGTCAACTTCAAATGATTGGTTAAGTGAAATAACATCTATTTCTGAGACATTTGTTCGTCCGGAAGCCTATTATATGGATGATATACAAGAAATTGATCTTGACTTCAGAATTGACAATTTACTTGATGAAAATATCATTCTTTACCAGAATCAACCGAATCCATGGTTGGAAACAACAAACGTCAAGTATTACAGTCCTACAGAAGGAGATGTTAGGCTGAATGTATATGACATCAATGGAAGAACAATATATAGTACCCATCATAATAGTTCAATTGGAATAAATAAAATTGAATTAAGAAAATCAGATGTTCAGTCTGCAACAGGTATTCTGTATTATGAATTGATTTCTGGTGATACCAGATTAATGGAGAAAATGCTTTTACTTAAATAGATAAATTAAAGGAAGAGTGCAGTTAAATGTACTCTTCCCAATTTTTATATTTTTTCATGTTTATAAAATTTTGTGATATGTCGAAAGTCTCAGCTATTATTTATTGTAATAGTAATTACACACTTTTTGATAACCAATTTTCGAAAACTATAATTAGTTTGTAGAGGCCATCCCGAGTTTCTGATTTTCCCGATTTTAATCTTATGAACAGTTTTATAATTTAAGATATTAGAAGTCAGAAGTGTCTGAATTTTAAAAATCTTAATTCCGTAGTGATTTCTGATACTATCATTGAATGGATATTAATGAGAAATCTAGATTCTTTTTAAAGCTAAAATGTACCAACATTTTAGCTTTTTTCGTCTTAGTATGTATATGATTCATAAAATCATTCTTTTAAGTTTATCTATTTTAACGTGAGTTCGATGTAAGACTAGGCCAAAAGGAGCTGTTTGGTATCGACCAGATTCTTATAAATGGAGGGTTTAGATTCTTTAAACCCGTAGGCACAAAGTCCACCAAGTATATTGACGAAAAATCCGGCAAAGGAACGATGCCTTGTATGTTCGATCTGTGAAATATTTTTGAGTTGGTCAATAATGGTTTCAGAGATAGCAAGTTTTCGGAGCAGAAGAGCATCCTGTAGGGGTGTAATCATTTTGGATTTCATATTCCGTCTCAACTTAGTAATCAAATGAATACCTCTCAAGAAAAGAGTGTCAAAGATTTGCTTGTTGACAATATAGCCTTTATCACCGAACAACCGGCCATAGACCTTCTTCATAAACCGTTTACACTTCAATACGGCATTATCATGCACATTGCCCGGAGTGAGTTGAAAATCAATCACTTCGCCCCGGTCATTATGAACCAGATGAAGTTTGAAACCATAAAACCAACCCTTTGAAGTCTTGCCTCGTTTGGCCAGTCCAGCAAACACCTTGTGGGAATGAATCCTTCGATTGTGACAGACCCGGATACTGGTTGAATCAATAAAGGATATCCCACTACATTTACCCATTCGGTACATCTTTACAAACAAGGCTAATGGTAGGACCGCTTTGGTTTGCAACTCCACCATCCGATTATAAGATACCAGATTGGGAAAATAGCCGCGCATATGTTGGCAGACATGATTCTGGTAAAAGTGCTTAAAGCAACGGTATCCACTCATATGAAAAAATACGATGATGCTCATCACCTCGCTCATGGATAACCTGCAGGTACGATTCCGTCGATTTTTCTTTCCCTCTAGGGTATGAGATTTTAAAAAGTGATCAAAATCGGTGAAAAAATCATCGAAAGCACAGAAAATTGCAATAATTTGACTATCTTTCATAGTAGAGCTTTTTTGTTTTAATTAATTGATTATCAACTATTAAGATAAACAAAATTGCTCTTTCTTTTTATCCTATTTTTCCACTTCCTTACGTCGAACTCACGTTATTTTATTATTAGCAGCTTGTTCGAAACATGTTAATTTGCTTCAAACAAACTACGCAGAAGATGTTATGATCCCTCCAAAACTTAAGTCATCAATCTATTTAAATTTCAAAATAGATCAGCAATCTGTTCAAGATACTTTCAACACCATAATTGATGACAATCTTGAAGCTGAAATATTCATGTCTTTCTTAGGTACAGATGTTAAAGTCAAGAAATTTAACAAAGCCAAAATTGAAATATTTGAAAAAGAAATAATTACCACCTTATCACTTCAGATTAATGCAAACAAAACTGGTTTTTTGAAAAGTTTAAATGCCAATGGAATATTGGAGACAACATTTAGAACCTTATATAATGTCTCTCCTGACTGGACAATTTTTACGGAGACTGTTCTTGAGAATCACAGATGGATTGAGAAGCCAAGATTATCATTCGGAGGATTAAAAATGTCTGTAACAGGATTAGCCAATGCAGTAATTAATAAATCAAAAACTAAATTGGAAGAACAGATTGATAACTCGATAAAAGATCAATTGAATTTGCCGCCATTAATGATGGATGTCACGCGAACACTTAATCAACCCATTGAGATAGATTCACTTATTCAGAGTTGGTTATATATCCAGTTGGATACAATTAGTTTGAATAAACTTGAAGGCAATGATCGATATCTAAATGGTATAATAGAATTGACTGGAGAAGCTATGATTGAATCTCAAGGATCAAGAAGCGAAAATCATATCAATCAATTACCTATTTACAAGTTGAAACAAGACAGTACAACTCAGAGTCAAGTCAATCTACTATTTGATCTGGAATATGAATACCTAAATGAAAGTTTAAATGAAAAATATAAGGGCAAGCGGTTTGAGAGTGAGTCTAAATATTTTATTGTTAAGGATATTAATGTTTCCAGAAAAAATGATCAATTGTGTATTCTTCTAGATGTCGAAGGGACAATAGATGGTCAATTGCAAATCTATGCAGATCCAAGATATGATAAGGAAAATCAATTATTTTATCCTGATAATTTGAAGGTCAAATTTCTTACAAAAAACATCATCCAGAAAGCAGCGACTTGGATCCTGAAATCAAAGATTAAAAAAGAATTAGTGGACTTGAGCACAATTTCAATGAGTGAAACTATGGACAGTTTGAAATTAAAAATCGACAGCCAATTGAAACTGCTTAATCAAGACAATAGTTTTGATTTAGAAATTAGAATTGTTGATCTTGAAATCAATAAAATTGTATTGGATAATAGAAGCATTCACAGTTTTATTGGAATTGACTTTCATATTTCAGCTGAAATCAAGGACTTATCAGCTTTCGAATTTCCTAAAATAGATTAGCTAATTATTGGGTGTAATAAAAGGAAAGCTCCTGCACCAGCAATAAATCCAACTGCAGCTAACCAGGCTATTTTTCTAAAATACCAGATAAAATCAATCCGTTCCATCCCCATGGCTGCAACTCCTGCAGCCGATCCAATAATCAACATACTTCCTCCTGTTCCTGCAGCATAGGCAATAAAATGCCATAATTTAGAATCTATCAATTCACTATACATTCCCATAGAAGCAGCTACCAAAGGAACATTATCTATTATTGCTGAACCCACTCCAAGAAGCATGATGACAACATCTTGATTCGGAATTGTATTTTCGAGCCCTTCAGCTAAGAATCGCAATGTGCCTACTCCCTGGATGACCAAAGATTCTAATGCGGCTACGGCCATTAATATTCCTAAAAAGAATAGAATACTTGAGAATTCTATCCTGGATAATGCCTTATTGGCTGAATATAAATGTTTTCTCTCTTCAGTAAAATCTTCCTCAGGATGAATGTATTCTGAAATTAACCAAACTACTCCCATACTGAGCATCATACCTAAATAAGGAGGTAGGTGCGTCAATGTTTTGAAAATGGGGACAAAAACAATTGCTCCCAATCCTATAAAGAGCATCCTTCTACTACTTAATAGGTTTGCACTAGCTGGTTGTTCTGTTATATCTAAAGTAATATCCCCTTTAAATGGCTTAAGGTAGGAGGCTATAAATGTAGGTACAACCATACATATGACTGAAGGCACAATCAGAAATTTTATTAATCCAAATGTAGATACCTTTTTTCCTATCCATAACATTGTAGTGGTTACATCTCCAATAGGGGACCAAGCACCTCCAGCATTTGCAGCAATTACTACCATTGATACAAACCATATACGTTCGTTGCGATTATGGATTAATTTCCTTAAAAGCGTTACGAGTACAATCGTTGCAGTCAGGTTATCAATTATTGCCGAAAGAATAAATGCAAGTATGCTTATAATCCAGAGTAACTTCTTTTTCTTCTTGGTTCGTACCCAAGATTTAAGAATATCAAATCCACGATGTAGATCGATAATCTCAACTATTGTCATTGCTCCGATTAAGAATATTAATATCTCTGATGTTTTCCCAAGATGGTGTAAGAGAGTATTATTAAATCCTTCAGAAGCAACTTCATTATGACCGTTGAATAAGTTGAACACATGTTCATGAGTATCAACCACAGCAAGATGACCGAAATTAAATCCAATTGATAGTAGAGCCCAACAAATTGCCCCCATTATTATGGCAGGCACTGTTTTATCAAGTTTTAAAGGATGTTCAAGTACGATGGCCATATATCCGATAATAAAGGCCACGATGATCATTGCTGTCATATAGTATAGATTAATTGACGGGCAAATTTAGTATAATATATCTTCCATTCAATGTAAATTGATTAATTGATGAACTAATAATTAGTAACAAGCTTATTTAATTTGTAAGAATCGTATTTCTATTAGAATTTTGGAATAATTTTGTGATGTGGTAAGAATCGGTAATCTTGATTTGGGAGAATTCCCGTTGTTTCTGGCACCTATGGAGGATGTCAGTGATCCTCCTTTTCGTGCATTGTGCAAAGAAAATGGCTGTGATATGATGTATACTGAGTTCATATCAGTAGAAGGATTAATTCGGGATGCTACTAAGAGTGTTCAGAAACTTGACATCTATGATTATGAAAGACCAATGGGTATTCAAATTTTTGGTGCTAAATTGGATTCAATGACACGGGTTGCTGAAATTGTAGAAGAAGCACAACCTGAAGTTCTGGATATTAATTTTGGATGCCCGGTCAAAAAGGTAGTTTGTAAAATGGCAGGAGCAGGCATTCTTCAAGACATTCCAAAAATGGTAGAATTGACAGATGCAATAGTGAAATCAACTTCGCTTCCTGTAACCGTTAAGACAAGACTGGGTTGGGATGATAATTCAATTCATATTGAAGAAGTCGCAGAAAGATTACAAGATGTAGGCATTCAATCTCTAGCTATACATGGAAGAACAAGAAAACAAATGTATAAAGGAGAAGCAGATTGGACGAAAATCGGCAAGATCAAAGAAAACCCACGAATACACATCCCTATTATCGGAAATGGAGATATCAATACCCCTCAAAAGGCTTTGGAATATAAAAACAGATATGGAATAGATGGGATTATGATAGGTAGGGCGAGCATTGGGAATCCATGGATATTTAAACAAATGAAAGCTTTTCTTAATGAAGGCAAAATCATTGATCCTCCTAGTCTTGCAGAACGCGTATTGACTGTAAAGAAGCACCTCATAAGATCGATTGAATGGAAAGGTGAAAGACTAGGAATTTTGGAAATGAGAAGACATTACACCAATTATTTCAGAGGCTTGCCCGGAATTAAAATTTTCCGATCTCAATTGGTAACTGAGAGCTCACCTGAGGCACTGGTTGATATTTTAGAAAATATTAATCATCATTATTCAAATGTAGAATTTGCCGCTTAATCATGAGTTTTAACTTTAGCAATAAAGAAAAAGAACTAGCTCTTCTCATTGGAAGGGTAGCGAAAGAAATAAATTTTCCCGCTTATTTTGTTGGAGGATTTGTTAGAGACCGATTATTGAATAGGGCGTCGAAAGATATTGATATCGTTTGCGTAGGAGATGGCATTCAATTAGCGCAAAAAGTTGCAGATCGTCTTGAGATTACCAATCAAATGGTCATCTATAAAAGATTCGGAACGGCAATGATCAGACACAAAGATTTTGAATTAGAATTTGTTGGTGCAAGGAAAGAATCATATAGTCCTGATTCAAGAAAGCCGGCTGTTGAAAATGGAACTCTTGAAGATGATCAAAATCGACGTGATTTTACAATTAATGCCTTAGCAGTGTCACTGAATGATGAAAACTTTGGAGAAGTTTTAGATCCCTTTGATGGCATTGATGATCTGAAGAAAAAAATTCTAAAAACTCCACTTGAACCTTCCAAGACTTTTTCGGATGACCCACTAAGAATGATGCGGGCTATCCGGTTCGCGAGCCAATTAAATTTCAATATCGAGAGCACCAGTTTTCAAGGAATAATTTCCAATAGTGAGCGAATAAAAATTATTTCAGCTGAGCGCATAAGTTCAGAGTTGAATAAAATATTGAGTAGTGAGAAACCCTCCATTGGATTAGATTTAATGTCTGAATCAGGATTACTAAAATTTATTTTTCCGGAATTCGAAAATCTTAGAGGCGTAGAATTTATTGACGGAATTGGTCATAAAGACAATTATTACCATACCTTAAAAGTTTTAGATAATCTTGCTGAAATGTCTGATAATTTATGGCTGAGGTGGGCAGCAGTATTGCATGATATAGCAAAACCAGATACTAAAAGATTTGTGAAAGGAGTGGGTTGGACTTTTCATGGACATGAAGTCGTAGGTGCCAGAATGGTATACCACATATTTAAGCGATTCAGACTGCCACTGGATATGAAAATGAGGTACGTTCAAAAACTTGTAAGGCTTCACCTCCGGCCAATAAGTCTCACAAATGAAGATATTACTGATTCTGCAATGCGCCGCTTATTATTTGACACGGGAGATGATATAGATGACTTAATGCTTCTATGCAAAGCCGATATCACTTCGAAGAATGAAAACAAAGTGATGCGGATTAAAGAGAACTATGAAAAGGTCAAATTGAAGCTCAGAGAAGTAGAAGAAAATGATCGTATTCGAAATTGGCAACCACCTATATCCGGAGATCTAATAATGAACACCTTTCAATTGAAACCTTCACGGCTTGTAGGAGATTTAAAAGATAAAATAAGAGAAGCTATTCTCGATGGAAAAATTCCTAACAATTATGAGGAAGCTTTTAATTTTATGTTAGACGAAGCATCTAAGTTGGGATTGAAGAGGGTTGGGTAGTGTCTAACTTAAAACTCTACTTTCACCCTTCCTCTTATACCAAGTCCTTTTACACCAAATACTTGTTCTACATTCGGTCTATCGAGATAATTTACTCTCTTAATCAGGTCAAGCCGGAAGAATCTAAATATATTATAGACACCAAAACCATATTCCAAATATGGAGTACCAGGTTCAAATGCAGTAGTCAAATATTGACCATCAATATTTGTATTGAATTGAAGCATATGACCGTTCTCATCTAATCTAGGATCGTTGGTATCACTAAGACCACCATATACCCCTTTAAAGGATACAACTTCTTTTAATTTCAATTTTCTAAATAATGGAATTCTATTAAAAATAAAACCATCAAAAAAGTGTTGGATATTTAATCTTACATACTTATCCGTTACAAATTCAATAAAATTCATAGTATTGAATGATGTAGGTTGGAAGGAATATGCTTGGTTGGATTTAGGAATATATAACAGTACAAATGGTATCTGCTTACCAAAAATTCTACCTACTTCCAGTTGTACATCAGAACGCCCGACGATTGACATTGGGACTCTCTTCTTCATTTGTAAAGAGATATTGTGATAACTAAAGTCGCCACCTATAGATTTAAATCCTGCTCTATAGCTAATCTGAAATCGAGGATGATCAGATTTAATAGGAGTCCTTAATTCCCTTCCTTGAATATAGGACGTATTGGGAGAATATTCAGCAGCAAAACTTAGTTCTGTAGTTGTAATATCAGGTATTTCCTGTCTGGCTTTGTTATAAAATTCTAATGTTCCATAAGCTTGCCGTTTACGATGTTCAAATCCGAATTTCATGAACCCTAAACCTCTCTCAGTAAAATAATCCAAATTATAAGAGTCAACAAAAAGCATTTGATTTGCAGTTCCTCTTCTGACTGATGTGAGGAGATTGGCATCTTCAATAAACTCTAACTTAAGACCGGGGAATAATGCATCATGTTGGTAAGCGGCTTTTAAGTATTTCTTTGGATTCTTACGATAGTCATCCGTAAATGAATACATGACAGATCCGTTGTATTTATATTTTTTGTCGCGAAGACCATAAGCCGCATAGGTTCTAATTTGCCATTTTTGGGTAAGATCATGACTGGTCTCCAATCCTAATCTAAATCTTGCTCCTTCAACTTCATTGAAAGTTAACATTGTATGTACTTTGCCTATATCAATTGGTCCTGCCGGAAAGTATCCTGTCGTTAACAATTTTGTGAGGTAAACAAACCGCTTGTATACCGGGACAGTACGCAGCGTATCAATCATTTTGTAGATGTCTTCCTGTCGTTCCGACAAGTGTTCTAATCTATTTTCCTTCCAGTATTCAGTATTCTTGTCATAAGCATCCTTGACTGTTGTGACCTCTTCTGTATAATCAAATACACTTTGATCTTCAGGTTTACTGAAGTCATGATTTTTCAAAGTATTATACCTGGAGGCGTACATACCAATTCCTCCTTTTGATAAGGCAATATCTAAAGTGATTTCATCTTTTGTAAGTATATATATACTATCAACTTCTTTAAATTCCTGAATAACCTTAATATCTCTGACGAAGTTCATGCTGATATCCTTGGTGATTCCCAAAACAGCTTTTAGCAAGGTGTATTTGTTGTCATTGGAAATATATACATCACCGGTAAATCCGATAAATGTTTTATTTCTTGGAATAAACGCAAGGTGAATTGCACTTTGATTATTGACTTCGGTAGTATCTAATATATAAAAGCGATAATAATTTAATGCCCAAGGTGCCATCGGACTTAAGAAATCATTGTCCAGGAGTCTTATACTATTGTCATATAGATTGACATCCTGATAGAGAAGGTCAATAACATTCGAAATGGACTCCATATCAAGAGCTTCATCGAACTTGGTCATTTTGACTGCACTTCGTAGTTCTTTTTTTGATTCTGGATTTTTTCTATAATTTACCGTAGAGAGAATCTCTCTAATATATAGTGGAAGGTATACCCGACCATTTACTGTAGAAGTATCGAGGTAATTCCATAAAAAATCAAAGTTTCTAAATGCTTTTCTGTCTTTAAATTCTTCGGTTATGTTGTTAATGTCTAGCTCAAGTTTTTCGTGCTTATCATATTTAAAATAATCTTGAGCTTCCATCCTGTTTCTGTCTCTGTTGGCAATTACATTGCGCATAAGATCAACAGCAGGATTGCCTTTCTTTTTGTATCGTCCTTTTTTTGCAACAATAGTAACAGCATCAAACTGCAGGACGCCTTCTTCTTCAAGATAATAATTTAATACCTGTCTTTCTTCTTTGACGATTTGTTGATCGGCTGTTTTATATCCAATGAAAGAAGCAGTAAGGGTATCAGATGGGAATCTTGTTTTAATAAGGAATTGTCCATCTAAATCCGTTGAAGCTCCTACATAGGTTCCCTTGAAAACAAGATCTACAAATGGGAGAGGTTTTTTGGTTTTAGCATCAAAGACTTTACCGACTACGGTGGTCAATTTTTGACCATAACTTTGGTTTTGCCACGCTAAAAAAAGGAAAGCAATAAATAGAAGGCTTTTAAAAGGAATTCTAATTTGATCTAACATTAGTAAGGCAGAATTTTAAAAATAATATGTGTTAATATCTTTGCAAATATTCTGAATGGCGCAAAAATATGTGTTTTTTATGAATAAATGTTTTGAAATGAAAATTGTTTACAGAAAATCGATAAATATTATAAATGTATCGTCTAAACGATAGAAAAGGAGAATTGAATATATTCTTTCTAGTTTTTTTATTGATTTTAATCGAAGTTAAAAACAAATTAAAAATGCATACTTTAGAAATTCCAAAATTACAATTATGACTAAAAAGGAATACAAATCTGATGATATTACAATTGTGTGGGAACCTCGTAAGTGTATACATTCAGCGATATGTGCTAAAGGCCTCCCAAATGTTTTTAGACCTCAGGAAAAACCATGGATAAATATTGATGGAGCGAGTAATAATGATATTATGGCCCAAATTGATAAATGCCCATCCGGAGCCTTGAGTTATTATCACAATGACCAAGCCGATAAAAAAGACCCACAAGTTCAGATAAAGGTCGAAGTTATTGGCAAAGGTCCCCTGATCTTACATGGAACATGTTCAATAATACATAAAGATGGTGTTGAAGAAATAAGAGAGAACAGAGTGTCATTATGTCGATGTGGTGAATCAAAAAACAAACCCTTTTGTGATGGGAGTCACAGAGAAAGTGAATTCGATGTTTAAGTCTTGATAAATGACTCAAATCCTGAGCTGTATCTATGAATAATATCTTCATTGCTTGTGCCATAGAAAAAACAAGCTTCAACATCCTTCAGGGATTCACATAATAAAAGGGCTTTTTCTAATCCCATTACCATAAAAGCAGTCGCATAAGCGTCTGCCTTTGAACAAGTATCAGCTATTACAGATACACCAAGCAAAATATTTTTTTCTGGATATCCTGTTTTGGGATTAATTTCATGACCATATTTTATACCATTTGCAATATGGAAATTTCGATAATTTCCGGAAGAGGCTAATGCCTTATTATCAAGATTCACAATGAGTTCAGTAGCTGTATAACTGGCTTCTTCTATTGGAGTATTTAGTCCGACTGACCAGGCTTTTCCCTTTGGGTTTATCCCATAGACCCTAATCTCTCCCCCTATTTCAATCATAAAATTTTCCAATTCGGCATCCAGCAGAAATTGAGTTAAATAATCGACAGCATATCCCTTAGCTATTGCTGAGAAATCTAGCTCAGCATTTATTGGCTTCGTGAGATGGATAGTATCATTTGTATTGCTATAAGTCCATTTATTAAAGCCGACATTCGATAATATATTATTGATGGCTAGACTATCATCATCCATTCTTACAATTTTATCCTCATAGCCAAATCCCCAATAATTGACCAGAGGCATGACGGTAGGATCAAAATATCCTGATGACTTTTCATATACATTAATCGATTCCTTGTAGTTTCTTTCAAAATGTATGTTGTTGAAGAATTGTAAAATGACATTTTCTTCATCTTGCAGTGTTATGTCAAGTGTGTTTTTATTGAGTTGGCTTATCAGGGAAAGAGGCTCATAAGTAGAAACGACATTATTGATGGCTTCTAGAATTGAATCAATTTCTGTCTGATAATTCAATTTATCATTCTGTTGGTACTTTATATGATAGCTGGTACCCATTGTCTTTCCTGCTAAATTGATATAATTGGTGTTTTCATCTGCCGGTTTATTTGCTTGGCATGCTATTAAAACTGAGATGAAGAAGAAAGAGATATGTTTCATAAAACAAAGCCGGCTGAACCGGCTTCATATTTTAAGTTATATGACTATCGGATTAATTACATATTTACCTCCCATTTTACAGATACAGAGTTAGTTACAACTCTATCGAATACAGAATTGAAGTATTTTCTATTAAACTTATAGCAGAACTCATCGAGATAACTTTGCAGATATTGCTCACCAATGGAATGATGCACATCTAACAGCAATCTTTTGGCATTGCTTATGACTATATGAACCCAAGGCAGAATTTTACGAGTCTCTTTCTTGTCCTTTATTACCACAGCTTTATGGTCAGTGAGGCTGTTTGCTAAATCATTATAGTTATTAGCTCCGTCTGTTATTGCAGATGTTTTTGTATCAATAGCTTGTTCTACTTGTGCATTGGTGCTTTCTTTGCTAAGGTCATCTAGTAATTTCATTTTAATGTATCTCACTTTTTTATTGGTTTTGTGCCTGTATTTTTTAGTAGGTTCCACAGATATTGATTCAGCCATAACCAATACTATTGCTTGCTTTTGACTTCCTTTACCTCTCTTATATTTTCCATCATTGTTTTCTAATTCTATTACGGTTTGATCTCGTCTTTCTTTGTTGGGAACTATTTCAAAGAAACCTTCATCAAGTTCAACTTGATTACCAAGAAGATAATTATCATCTCGCCTACCCATAGAGTGACGTATTTTATGAAGCATATACCAAATAGGCTCATAATAGGGATGACCTAACTGTCTTTGTATTTCTAATGCAGAAAAACTCTTTTTTGTGCTGGTAAGCATCATCATTCCAAAATACCAATAGTAGTAGGGTAGCTGAGATTTATGTAGTAATGTTCCACTACGTAAAGTCGTTCTAAACTTACAGGATTTACATTGGTATTGACTTCTTGTGGATAGCCAATAATGCTCTTGAGATTGGCAACGCTTACAAATAACTCCTTGTCTATCTCTTTCTGCTTTAAAGTGAGCTTTGCAGCTTGCTTCATCTGGATACTTTTTGAAAAAATCTTGTAACTTCATAACTAAGTGTTTAATAATTAGAAAGATACGAAATTATAGTGTCTTGTGCAAGCAATCCGATAGTCATATTAAGTTATGTATTTAATCAAATAGATTACTGTAATCGGAGTTACCGCCTTTTGATCTATACTGAACATCCTTTTCAGGCATTTCTAAATCCAGAATTTCGTCAACTTTTTCTTTACCTCCCAAGAGTAATAAAGTACTTTGCTTTTCATATTGTTCAAGCATTTTCATTCCTTTCTCTTCAAATATTCCATTTTGGAGGTCGATTGAATTCATGAAATCAGATGACAGCTCCATGAATCTTTCCATCTCTCCAACTTTATTCGCAACATCTTCTGCAATACCTTCCATGGCTTGATCAAACATTGCTCTCTTATCTGGATCCCCTTTAATAATACTCATTGCTGATTTCATTGCAGAATGAGAGGCTCTTATCGCTTTTCGTTCTTGCTCTTTTACACGGACCTGATCTTTGGTGTCTTCCAATAGAATTTCAGAGTTGGAATACATTTTCGTCAACACACGGTAAAGAACGGTTAGCTTAGTGTGTAATGCAGCATATTTACCATTGGTTTCCTTAAGGCGAGCAGCTTTTCTGCTTGAAAGAACCATTTGCTTCTCATTATTTAGTTCTTTGGCTTTTCTGGCAATCGCTAAATTTTGTTCTATATCCTCGTTGTTTTTAGAAACCATGTTCTTAAGATTCCTCATCTGTCCCTTCAGATTTCCAATTTGCTTGCCCATTTTTCTTAAGTTACTTTCCAAATCTGAAATGTAATTCTTAAGTATTCCAATTGGGTCAATGGTAACGAAGATTCCGGTTACCTTTCTCATAATGCTTTTATACATGTAGCTCAAGAGTGTACGGGTTCGTGGATCTAAGACCATGTAGATAATGAGTCCAAGCACTGCCAAACTAGCTACTAAACCAATTGTCGTCTGGATTAAACCAGCCAGGAAGGCTCCATATTTAAAAATTGACCAACCAATCACGCCTAATACTCCGATAAGAAATAAGGCTCCGGTTGTACCTTCTGGTCTTCCCCAAAATGTTTTTCCTTTTCCTCCTGAATTAATATCTGCCATAACTAAATCTTATTATAAAAATGTATTAATTGAATCGATATCCTTGTTGATGTTTTGACTTATTTCTTCATAGACTTTTAAAAACTTTTCTTTTGTCTGATTAATTTTTGAAGTTGCGGATTCAACATCTTGATCTACGGTATCAATTCTATTTTGAAATATGTTTATCTCTCGCTCTAATTCCTTTATTTTTCTTTTATGGTCTTCAATTTTTTGAAGAAGTTTGTCTACTTCCGCTTTTCTGCCTTCTACTTTTTCATCGAATTGATTTTGCATTGCTTGTGCAAAAGATTCTCTCTCTTTGTGAAGTACATTTGTATACTTTTTAGCGGATTTCAGGAGGGAATCTTTAGTGAGTCCCATTGTAGAAGCTGTGGCATAGGAGGATTTGTAACTGGTTGGAGTATCCATATCAAGTTTCAAAAGTGCCTGTACGGACTTTTTGAATTTTATATAGTCAAAGTCCTTTTTATCATGATTATTCTTGATGGCTTTCAACAAGGCCATTACCGATTTTTCATCTAAATCTATCTGCTCAATAAACAGCTCTTTCAGGTCAATTGTCATCTGTAGAATTTAAACGAGTAATATATAAACAATTCGTTTATTATTGAAACGAATTAGATTCAGGTGCCTTTATTATCTATGAAATGAATATTTATGAATTCAGGTTGAATACTTCACAAAAGTGATGAAAAACTATAAAAGTTAATTATTAGCAATTACTTATATATTACATATTTTTTTAATATGTTTGTATATATTCTAGGAGTCCCGTCTCAAACAGTATAATTTTGATTTTATCGAAGGCCCAATTAGTTATTGGGTTATGAGATTTGAATAATTGCCAATATCGAAATTATACTTGTATTCCTTAAGCATAAAAGAAGTCATTTCATTTTAGCAGGATTCAAGTATAAATGTTGGAAAAACATTTATAAGTGATGAGACCAGCATTTGGAACAATTTTAATGATGATTTTTATTTTTTCGATTTCTTATGGAAATGAAACGACATCAAATAAAGATCTAAATCAAAAACAGACAATAGCCGAAATTTTTAATCCATTCGATATTTCCTATGAAGAAATGAATGCTAGTTCTATGCTGGGAACGACTATCGTTGCTAGTTATGCTGGTTCAGGATATTTCTTTGGAGATGGTTCTCTTTGGAATGTAACCTCTGAAGCAGCAGCTCCTGATAGTGTTGCTACATTTACTCAACTTTTTCCCAATGATACTTCTCGGTATTTGTATGTAAAAGATTTCGCATTTAATATTCCTTGTAATGCAACAGTTACAAACCTGACTTTTAGAATAACAAGACAAAACTCCAGCGCGATAGATGTTCAGGATGCCTTGGTTTCTGTATACAACCCTAATACTTTATCCGTTGGATCGGTCAATCTTAAAGATGCAACACTTTGGATCGAAGGCGGTGTTGACTGGGAGACAATAACATATTCTCATGCAAATTGGGGAGAAACCTTAACACCAGAACTATTAAATGATTCAAGATTTGGACTTATTGTTCAAGCGGAACATTTGGAGAATGCTGGTCTTACCAGAGCATCTATAGATGCAATTGAAATGGAGGTCTGCTACAATGTTGGGGTTCCTTATGCCAATCCAATTACTTTTGCATCTACAAAAGTTGAAGCTTGCTATGATGAAGGTGAAATAATCATTCTGGCAGCTGGTGGTAGTGGAACTTATGAATATTCGATAGATAACGGAACAACTTGGCAACTAAGTGAAACTTTTTCAGGATTATCACTTGGAGACTATATCGTTGTTGTAAGAAATTCAGATGGAACTTGTGAAACCGAAAGATTCTATTGTAATCTAAGTGGGGACAACAGAATTCTTCAAGCCGGAGATGCTATTGTGGCGTGCGCGACTTTTCCAGGAAACAGAGTGACTCTTGCAATCGAAAAACTGCAACCCATGCACGATCTTTTTATTGCAGGAGAGACTGGATATGATATTTCATTTCTATTACCTAACCATCCTCATGAGTGGGATGTTGATGATCTATTAGGTGAAATATACAGTTTTAGTGTAGATAAAATTAGAAATATATATACGGCAACCACAATGCTTTATGACCTTGTTCCCGGTGTTGCAGTAGTACCGATAGTGTCAAAAATAGATGCATTTACAGGAGCGGTAACTATTCTCGATTCTCTTCCCGGTGATGCTGGAGCAACAAGTGTAGAATTTGATACCATTTGTGAACAAATCTATGTTGGTAACCTCGGTGATGGTATGATTTATAGAATTGATCCGAATACAGGTACTACCTTAAGCACATTTGACCCAGGGGTAGCTGATAATGGAGCAGCTGGAATGGCCCCCATGGGTGAAAGAATATTAGGTTTAGGTTGTAACGCAATAGATGGAAAACTATATTATTCAGTATGGGCTTCAGATTTTAACAAAACGAATATAAGAAACAGTATAAGATCTATATCAATTGATCCGGGAACTTGTGATTTTCTACCCGGTACTGATCAACTTGAAATAACTTTGCCATGGACACAAGAGTATGGTGATCCATTGAATCTCGAAACCTATAGTATGCCGGTTGGTGATATAGAATTTAGCGCAGACGGAATGACAATGCTTTTAGGTGAATCTGGTTTTGACTCTACTGTTCCAAATTCCAAACCACATGAATCCAGAGTCTTAAGATACATTGGAAATAGTGGCGCATGGGTTTTGCAAACAGCAGTACCGCCTGGAAATTTTGCATTACAGCATGAGTTGGGTGAAGTAAGTGCTGGTTTGAATGCCAGGGGAGGAGTTGATTTTGCAAATTCCGGAATGGATAATTTTAATTGCTCTATCGACAATGATTTGTTTATAATAGCTACTGCGGACGCTCTTAGAGGAGCTGATTGTAATACACTTGGGTGCCTTTATGGATTACAGTATTTGCCTATAACAGGTGGAAATTCAATGGGTTCAGTTCTGTTGGACATCGCAAGAGATGTTGGCTCACAGCAAAAAGGAGTATTTGGAGATGTAGATGTGATTCAAGGCTGTCTTGAATCTTTATTGTGCTGTCCTGAAGTTGATTCACCGGCTGCTGATCAAAGTGTTTGTGAAGGAACAAGTCTAGTAAACGTGGATATAACCGGCCAAGCCGACTCCATGGAATTGGTTTATTTCACTTCCATACCGGCGGATTCATCGGCTGTCTATATAGGAGGAACGCCAATTGATACTGTTGATATGATTGCAGAAATGGGAACATTTGACTTAAGCAGTTTTCCAATATCTACACCTGGAACTTATTATGTTTATGCTATTGTATTTCCAACACCTACATACGACTATTGCCGTCCTTATGATTCGCTAATAGTTACAATTTTTGCAAATCCTTCACCTACAATAACGGATCCTGCAGATGTATGCATCGATGGTGCAGATTTGAATTTCACAGGAGGGCCACTTCCCGGAGGAGGTGCAACAGGTGTTTTTACAACTGATGCTCCCGGTGGATTAACAGATAATAATGACGGTACTGCTGTTTTGGATGTAAGTGTAGCCGGAACGGGTACCTTCGACGTGATATATACATACACAGATGTAAATTCTTGCTTTGCTGAGGATACTGCAAGTGTTACAATATTTAATTTACCGGCAGTAAGTCTAAATGATCCTGCAGATGTTTGTGTAGATGGACTTGATCTTAACTTCACAGGTTCACCAATACCAGTTGGATTTGAAACGGGTGTATTTACAACAACTGCTCCTGCAGGTCTTACGGATAACAATGATGGAACTGCTGTTCTAGACATAGATGTTGCAACACCTGGTACTTATGATGTTACCTATACTTTTACAACCGTAGATGGTTGTATTGGAAGCAATACAGTAAGTGTCACAATTAATACTTTACCTGTGGCCGGATTGAATGATCCTGCTGACGAATGTGTCGCCAACGGACCAATGTTGTTTACGGGATCACCACTCCCTGGAGGAGGTAATCTTGGTGTATTTACAACTACTGCTCCTGCAGGATTGATGGACAATAACGATGGAACAGCCTCACTAGATGTTGGTCTGGCCGGTGCTGGTTTCTTCGATGTTACTTATACTTATACTGATGTAAATGGCTGCCAGGATGCGGCAACTGTCAATGTTCAGATTTACGATACGCTGGCCAACGTAATAATAAACCCGGGTACTATATGTGGTAATCCGGTATTTGGATCGAACTTTATAGATCTAAACAGTCTTATTACTTCCGGTCCATTAACAGGGACTTGAGCAGATACCGATGGAACAGGTGGATTGATTGGATCGTTATTCACAGCTAATGCATCCATGGAAGGAAATTCATACACATTCACTTATACAATTACAGGTCCTGGTCCTATTGGAACTGCATGTCAAACAAGAAGTTTTACAACCATCATAAATGTTGTCTTTTGTAACCTTGATTTGGCATTGATAAAAACAACTTCACAAAGTACTCCAGTACAATTAAATGATGTTGTAACTTTTGATATAACCATTTGTAATCAAGGATTCACAATTGTAGATAGTATTGAAGTAACTGATTATTTGGCTTCTTGTTATGGATTTACACCAAACAATGGCTGGGTAAATTCTGGACCGAACGCAATAAGAACATTGACAATAAGTAATGGTGGTCTACCTGCAGGAGGATTATTATCTGCGGTATCAGCCCCAAATAATTGCATTACATTTCCTTTGGACTTAACCATAAATTGCGGTGATCCATTTCAACTGATCAGTCATGCTGAAATAACTGCTGACAAAGATGTTGATGGTAATCCTGGAGATTTGGATAGTAATCCTGGATCTAATACAATCGCAGAATTGAGTGTACTTCCCGGGGATCCGGATGATGATAGTTTTACAGATTTGTTTGAAGACGATCATGATCCAGGTACAATGCCTGTTGCTGATATTGCATTGGTAAAAAGTTTGATAACACCAGGCCCTTATTTATACGGACAAGCGGTTTCCTATAATATTCAATTGATAAATCAGGGAAATGTAGACCTGGCAGCAGTTAGGGTTACAGATTATGTGCCTTGTGGTTTATCTTTTGTAGCAGCTAATAATCTATTGTGGACGCCGAATGGCTCAACACCTTTTACAACGATAGCAAGTATTGACGCGGGTCAGATTGTAAATATTACAATTGAACTTGTTGTTCAGGAAAGTCCTTTGGCATGTACCAATTCCAGTTCTTGAATAAATGAAGCAGAAGTCAGTCAGATGTTTGACGATTTTAGTTTTGACCTAAGTCTTTTAGATTTTGATAGTAATGCAGATACAACTCAAGGAAATGATGCCGGAGGAGCTGCTGGTACACCAAGTGATGATAGTGTAATTGGTGATGGAAGTGGTTTTCCCGGAGATATCCTAGCTGCTACTGATGAAGATGATCATGACCCGGCATTAATGGATATTTATGATCTACAATTGACTAAAACCGTAACCAGCTTAGGACCATATGGACAGGATAGTACCGTTAGCTACATACTGGTTGTAGAAAATCAAGGTAGTATTACAGCTAACAATATAGAGATCTCCGAAATTCCAAATACAGGCTTGGTATATGTAGGAAGTGATGCTTCACTTAATGCAAACGTAAACGAAGTTTCTCCAGGAGTATGGTCTGTAATTAGCTTAGCTCCCGAAAACACAGAATCAATTAATGTTACATATACTATTGCAAGTAATTTCCAGAGTCTTAATCTAACAAATGAAGTGCAGATTACAGTTGATGATGGAGATGATGCAGATAGTGATCCTAACACCGATAATAGTGTAGATGAAGATGGTGACGGTAATGGGGATGATGATGATGAAGATGAAGAAACAATTACCATCGATCAATTCTATGATCTTGCGATTGCAAAGAACGAATTGAGCACGGGCCCTTATTTCCAGAACAGTTTAATCACTTATGAATTATTAGTTACGAATGAAGGAACACAAGATGCAGCCAATATTCAAGTTATGGATATGCCAGCGGCTGGATTGATCTATGTAAGTGATAATTCAGGGTCAAATCCAAACGTAAACGCCTTAGGGGGCTTAATATTTGAAATTGTCGATTTGGATTTTGGACTTAGCGAAAGTATTCAAATAACTTTCCAAGTGGATCCCGTCTATCAAGGCATAACGATTTTAAATGGCACCCAAATCATTGTAGATGATGGGGCCGATGTTGATAGTGATCCAAATACTGATAATACTGTAGATGAAGACGGTGATGGCAGTGGAGATGATGACGATGAAGATGAGCTGATTTTAACTATTCAGCAAACATATGACCTTGCAATTACAAAGACTGAGCCTAGTAGTGGACCATACTATCCAGGTGATAATATAACCTTCAGATTGGAAGTTCAAAATCAAGGAAGCCTAAATGCGGCCAATATCATCTTTGTTGATAACCCTGATATTGATTTGATTTTTGTGAGTGATAACAGTGGTACTAATCCGAACGTCACCAACATTTTTCCAAATACATATCAAATTGGATCTCTGAATTTTGGTGCCACAGAATCGGTTGATGTTACTTATCAAGTAAATCTTGGTTACCAGGGTATAAGCTTATTGAACAGAGTTCAAATTACTGTTGATGATGGTGCAGATATTGATAGTGATCCGAATACGGATGAAACAGTTGATGAAGATGGAGATGGTAGTGGGGATGACGATGATGAAGATGAAATACCCATCGCAGTGGCTCAAATATATGATCTAAGCATTACAAAGACTTTGATATCACTTGGTCCTTACTTCCCGGGCGACAATGTAACTTTTAGGATTGATATTAATAATGAAGGAACCTTGAATGCGAATAATATTGAGATTACTGAAAACCCGGATCCCGGCTTTAATTATTTGTCTAATACAAGTGGTGTAGATCCAAACATTGTGGAGATAAATTCAGCATTATATAACATTGTTTCATTGCATATAACAGCTCTACATCCTTTAATATAAGTTACCAGATAGATGTTAATTTCTTTAGTTCTATTATTAGAAATAACGTCCAGATTACTGTTGATGACGGCGCAGACATTGATAGCGATCCGAATTCGGACTATTTCATTGATGAAGATGGAGATGGCGATGGTTATGATGATGATGAAGATTTTTCAGATGTTTTATTAGTGGTTGGCTATAATCTTGGTGATTATATATGGCATGACATTGACGGGGATGGAATACAAGATTTTAATGAACCGGGACTCGAAGATGTAGTTGTTGAATTATACAATAAATCCGATTTTCTGGTTAGCAGAACAAAAACGGATCAGAGTGGTAATTATCAATTTATTGATGTGTTCCCATCAGATTATTATATAAAAGTGATATTAACAGATAATTACAGCGTGACCTTGTTTGATAGAGGAGGCAATGATGCTATTGATAGCGATTTGACAGAAGAGCGCGGAGTAGGTACGAGTTCATTATTTACATTGAGCAGTGAAAATTTAACAATTGACGGGGGATTAATAATCTGTGCTGAAATAGGAGGATATGTTTGGTTCGACTATAATGAAAATGATATTCAGGATGATTTTGAGAATGGAATTAATCAATTAAGAGTGGAACTCTATCGTCTTCAAGGTCCGGATTGGCTTCTATGGGATGTTACTTACTCAGCCCACAAACCGGGAAGTCCTTCAGATGATGGATATTATAAGTTTTGTGTTCCTCCCGGAACCTATCATGTTAAATTTGTAAATCCTCCAACGACTTTGGTAGCGGCGGTTCCGAACCGAGGGTTTAATGAAAACATTGATAGTGATATAACAGGTAGATATGGTCCTGGAACAACGGATCAGATAATTGTGATTTCTGAACAGGTAAGATGCGATGTAGGTGCTGGTTATTATATAATGGGAACCATCGGTGATTATGTTTGGTATGATGATAATAACAATGGAATGCGTGAAGCTTCTGAACAAGGTGTGGAAGATGTGTTGGTTATGGCAGTAGATATTGAAGGAAATTTGGCGGCTTATGCAACAACTGATGCCAACGGTCAATACATGTTGGATTATCTTGGAAAGAACAGTTATTACTTGCAATTTGATCTGCCTATTGGTTATAGCGTTACTTCGGCTAACCAAGGAGGAGATGAATCGATGGATTCCGATGTAGATGGAAGCCATGGTCTTAATACGACTAAATTAACGTGAGTTCGACGTAAGGAAGTGGAAAAATAGGATAAAAAGAAAGAGCAATTTTGTTTATCTTAATAGTTGATAATCAATTAATTAAAACAAAAAAGCTCTACTATGAAAGATAGTCAAATTATTGCAATTTTCTGTGCTTTCGATGATTTTTTCACCGATTTCGATCACTTTTAAAAATCTCATACCCTAGAGGGAAA
The DNA here is from genome assembly GCA_965248155.1 of Saprospiraceae bacterium. Taxonomy (GTDB): domain Bacteria; phylum Bacteroidota; class Bacteroidia; order Chitinophagales; family Saprospiraceae; genus RFSX01. The sequence goes on along the minus strand of CBDFIO010000001.1, from coordinate 1,721,592 downwards.
GAAAAATCGACGGAATCGTACCTGCAGGTTATCCATGAGCGAGGTGATGAGCATCATCGTATTTTTTCATATGAGTGGATACCGTTGCTTTAAGCACTTTTACCAGAATCATGTCTGCCAACATATGCGCGGCTATTTTCCCAATCTGGTATCTTATAATCGGATGGTGGAGTTGCAAACCAAAGCGGTCCTACCATTAGCCTTGTTTGTAAAGATGTACCGAATGGGTAAATGTAGTGGGATATCCTTTATTGATTCAACCAGTATCCGGGTCTGTCACAATCGAAGGATTCATTCCCACAAGGTGTTTGCTGGACTGGCCAAACGAGGCAAGACTTCAAAGGGTTGGTTTTATGGTTTCAAACTTCATCTGGTTCATAATGACCGGGGCGAAGTGATTGATTTTCAACTCACTCCGGGCAATGTGCATGATAATGCCGTATTGAAGTGTAAACGGTTTATGAAGAAGGTCTATGGCCGGTTGTTCGGTGATAAAGGCTATATTGTCAACAAGCAAATCTTTGACACTCTTTTCTTGAGAGGTATTCATTTGATTACTAAGTTGAGACGGAATATGAAATCCAAAATGATTACACCCCTACAGGATGCTCTTCTGCTCCGAAAACTTGCTATCTCTGAAACCATTATTGACCAACTCAAAAATATTTCACAGATCGAACATACAAGGCATCGTTCCTTTGCCGGATTTTTCGTCAATATACTTGGTGGACTTTGTGCCTACGGGTTTAAAGAATCTAAACCCTCCATTTATAAGAATCTGGTCGATACCAAACAGCTCCTTTTGGCCTAGTCTTACATCGAACTCACGTTAAATTATATAATGTTTGGCCTGGAGAACACTTAGCAAATATTGATGCCGGTCTTGTGGCTGGAGCCCTCCCGGTGGTTTGGGAAGAAATTTGGGGTGAACACCGATCAGATCACAACTATATCGAGTGGAGTGTTCAATCGGAATTTGACCTGGATTATTATGATATTGAAGTATCTGTATTTGATTCAAAATCCTTTTCACCAATAAACAAAGTTTTACCAAAAGAGCAGTCTTCCGGCAAGCTGATATATAGTTTCGAAGATTATGATTTACAAGGAGCTGGCATCTATTATTACAGGATTAAGCAAGTGGACTTGAATGGTGATTTCAGTTATTCAAAGATAGTTGCTATCTCGGTTAGTAATTTTGAAGACGGTGAAGATTATACAATTAATATGTATCCAAATCCAGTCGTCAATGAACTGACTGTAGAATCAATTTTCAAATATTCTGTTTCTTCTATGAAGGGAGATATTTATGATGATACGGGAAGATTGGTTGTCAGAGATATACTTGATATAAAGAATATCAATCTGAACAAGAAACAACAACATAAACTAGATGTCTCAGAATTGAATCAGGGACTTTATACTTTAAAACTCCAAATCGATGATCATATCATCGTCAAGAATTTTATCGTTCTGAATAAATAAAATTAATTGATATTAAACCATAAGCCCTCTGTGATTGGATCATGGAGGGCTTTTTTTTATTCCGGAAATTCTAGAGCACTTATATTTCCAATCGCATTTCCTGCTATTCCTTTAATAGAACCATACATTCCTGTAGTATTAAGCAGAACCTTTTCTATCTGTTTTTCTCTCTGACTCCAAATCTTATGCATGGCATTTCTTTCTTTGTTTAGATCTTCTCTCATTTGAGTAAACCCTTCGACAATGCCTTCAATCTTTAAGCTGAATTCATTGCTCGTAAGATAGGCATAGAGCATTTCCATTTTATCTCCTTTATTATTTTGAGAGTTTTGTGCCACATTTATTTTGATTATAGAATCTCGTAACACGAGACTTAATCCTTTAAATTCTTCGAAAGTACATATCCAAATTCCTTGTTTTAATCCCATCCTATCCATGTCTTTTGGTAATGCTTTGGTAACAAGAACACCAATGTCAGCTCCAATATTTCGGATGTCAGTTTTAAATTTCTCTATCCAACTTGGTTGAAATTCTTTTGTTCTTTTACTCTCGTAATAGATTATTCCACATTGTATCTGTTCTCTGGTATTAACAACCTGAATACAGTCACCTCCACGGGCTCCTTTTTTAATTTCTTCAATATTGTCAAAAGGGAATTGCTGCGCTAAAAATTCTTCAATTGCTAATTCTTGGACTTCACCTTGCAATTGCATAGATCCTTGTTCAGATTTTCGTTTTAGATCTTCAATTAATTTTTTTTGATCTTCTAATTGCTTGTCTTTTTCCTTAAGCTTTAATTCATTTGATTCGTGAATTCTTTTTTGGATTTTCTCTTCTCTTTGCTGTAATTCTTCACTCATTTTTTTTTGAAACTTCAATTCAATTTCTTTTTCTTGTTCTTGCACTTGAAGTTTGAGTTTTTCTAATTCTAATTCTTTATTTTTTAAATCTTGAACTTGTTTTTGTTTGAGCTCGAGTTGTTCTGACTGTGCTTTTATTTTGGACTCGAAATCCTCTTTAACTACCTTTTGAATGATCTCCTTTTCTTTTTCAATTCCATCTTTCAATTTGGTTTTGAATATTTCATTTTCGTTTTTTTTGGTCTCTTCAAATGCCTTTATTTTTTCATTGAGTTCATTGTTCCTTTCATTAATTTTTGACTCCAGCTGCTTTTTCTCTTCGTCAAACTCTTCTTTTAGCCGGTTCTGAATTTTGGAGGCCAACACATCTTCCACATCGAATTGATGTTGACAATTAGGGCAACTAATAATTTGAATTTTATCCATGATTGAAATATTAATAAAAACTGCGATGCAAATTTAGCTTAAGCTTAGATAAAATCTACATCAATTGAAAGTGGATTGTTAATCAATGTTTTAACAGCTTCATCTACAGACAAATTCTGATATGTAATTTGAAAAAGAGTCTGTGTAATAGGAGCTTGAATGTTAGCAGCTTCTACAATTCGATGAGCAAATTTGATTGTTCTAAAACCTTCAGCTACCTCGTCCATTATTTCTAATATTTGATCGGAAGACTTGCCCTGTGCAAGGTGTCGTCCAAAGGTATAGTTTCGACTTTGAGGACTGGTGGCTGTGGCGATAAGATCACCAACTCCTGCGGTGCCTAGAAAAGGTTTAATATTCGCACCCACCGCTCTTGCGATATGAATCATTTCTCTTAATCCTCTTGTAAGCAAGACAGCCTCCATATTCTTACCAAATCCAATACCATTCATTATTCCAGATGCTATCGCTATTACATTTTTTAATGCCCCTGCTAATTCTATTCCGATGAGATGATGTGAGCCATAAACAATAAACCTTTCTCCCGCCAAAACTTCTCTGCCTTTTTGGATAACTTCATCAAATTCTGAGGCGATAACTGTTGCAGCAGGTTGCCCTTCCAAAATTTCTTTAGCAAGATTAGGACCTGCCAGACAAGCTGAACGGATAACACTCGTTTCTTGACGAATGACCTCACTCATAGTAAATACAGACTTCTTAATGTGTCTGATGTCATTCGCTTCTGCAAATGAATCCGATACATCCAAGCCCTTTGTACCATGGATCATCATATGTCCAGGACCGACATAAGGGCCGATTGATTTCATAACATCCCTAAAATTTTCCGATGGGATGATAGGAAAGATCAATCTACATTTTTCACCTATCTCTTTGATATCTGTAGTCGCTCGTATCCGTGGAGATAATTTAAAATCTTTAATCCTTTGGTCTTGATTAACAGATTGAGCAAGGCTTTTTCTTCTTGTGTATAAAAGAACATCTGTGTTAATTGATAAGAGCTGGCTTATCGCAGTACCAAATGATCCGGAACCGAGTACTCCTACAAGATGAGACATAGTTATAATGTGATTTGCATTGCAATATCAGTATTCGATATTGATTTGCCTATACGATTAGCGTTTTTTCTTCTTTTTTTGCTGTGCCGTTCTTTGATTTTTGACCTGTTGCTGCTGTTTCATTGCATCTTCAAGTCGTTCCTGGAATTTTCCCCTTTTCTTTTTGGGTTTATTCTTTTGTACCAGTAATTCTTCTTTCAATTTCTCATCGCTAAAAACAAACCTTTTAGTAAGTACAGTCTGTGCGATATTAAAGAGATTACTAAAGAACATATAACATGTTAATCCAGAAGCATAAGTATTAAAGAAAAACAAGAAAGTAACAGGCATAAAATATTGGATATATTTCATCGCTGGATTAGCAGACATATCCATATGCCGCATATTATAATAGGAATATATTATTGTTGTCGCAGCCCATAATATTGTAAACAAACTGATATGTGCTCCAAATGCCGGAATCTCGAAAGGCAATCTGAAAAAGACATCATATGAAGATAAGTCGGTTGCCCACAAAAAAGATTCCTGCCTGAATGTTATTGAAGCAGGGAAGAACCGGAAGAGCGCGTACCAAATCGGCATTTGGAGAATCATAGGCATACATCCTCCTAACGGACTTACTCCATATTCTCTATAGATCTTCATCGTTTCCATCTGCTGTTGCTGAGGCTTATCCTTGAACTTGGTTTTCAAATGCGCCAGTTCAGGTTTGAGGACTCCCATCTTAGCCTGGGAATGAAGCATTTTGTACATCAGAGGGTAAAGTGCGACCTTGATAATAAATATCAATAGAATTATTACAAGTGCTTTACTGGAAATAAAAGTTGATAGCCAATCGAAAAATGGTCTGATTAGCCATCGGTTAATAGTTCCAAAAATTGAATTTCCAAATGGAATAATTTGTTCTAATTCCTGATTATATACTTTTAAGTTTTTGAATTCATTTGGACCAACGTATAGATCAAAATCAATTTGTTCGTTGTTACTGATGTCAAGTGGAATATCGAATTCTGACTTTATTAATTTTAAATCAGGTGATTCATCGTCCATCATGACGGTTTCAAAAACCCCATTTTCGAATTTTCTGTTTTTGGCAAGCAAAGAAGTGTTGAAAAATTGGTTAACGTGAGAAACCCAGTCAACCTTTTTCAGTTCCATCTCTTTCTTTACATCTTTACGGCAATTACAATAATCAGCATCACCATTGCTCTCTTTGTAATATATTGTTGAGTAGTACTTTTCAAAATTCGTGTTAACTTCAATTCTGTCTAAGTAATTGTGCCATTTGAATTTTAATGAAGAAGCATCAGAATCAAGATATTGAGCAATACCATTTAATTTTAATGAATAATCAATGGAAAAATCATTTTCACTCAATTGATAGATCTGTTGAATTGATTTTCCAGACTCGAGTTGAGCTTCCATAATTAATTGGTCACCCGAAATTGAAGGCTGAAAAAATATATCGGCAGTATTGATATTTCCGAATTGCCTGGTCGGAATCAGATATTCAAATCGATTTTTTTCATCTTCTAAAAGAGACAATAAAGCTTTGGTCTGAACAAAAGCAGAATCCTCGGTTATTTTGTAGTAATCTTTTAAAATAACCTCACTAATAACTCCGCCTTTCGTATCGAAATTGACTTGAAAAAGATCATTTTCTAAAGTAACGATTTCTGACTCCCCAGCCATAACTGAACCAAATGGTCCAAAGCTATTTGTCAATTGTTGAACTTTGACCGAATCTTCAACTATAGTAATTTCCTTAGTAGTTGCAATTTCAGCTATAGGCTGATCAACTATTTCAGTTTTAGCTAGATTGAGTGAGTCTTGAATGAATTGTTGCCTGTCGATTTCTTCCTGACTGGGTGCTGTAAACATGTAATAAGCTATTATTACACCAAATAACAGTAAAAGGCCAATTCCCTGATTCTTATCCATTTATAATTAATTATTAAGCTCTATGAAATTTAGTTTCCTAAAAATCGGATGCAAAGGTACAATTTTGCGCTATAGTTGGCTCTAAGTCAAATAGATTAAATAAAAAGGGGAAATTTTTCGACGAATAATAGCTAACCGGCATCTTTAAGGATTTAAACAATGCTCCACACTGCAATTTTTTTTACAATGAAAATCATTATTGTTTTATTTCTGACTTCTAATTAACGAATATATTTTCGCAGGATAAACTGTATTGCTTTGATTCAGCTGGAAACCAGGATTTAGGACCTTATACTGATGGTTCTAATCCTCTAACATTAGCGTCATCAGTGGATTATGTAAGAGGAATTGTTTTATTATTATTTGCTTGTTTTTCAAGTCCTATCTTTGTCTTGTATGATACGCGAAGTTGATATAAAAATTCCTCCATCTGAGTTGGAAAATCAATCATTGATAGAAAAAAAGATCAGGAACAAACTCAAATGGAAAAAGCATAAGCAATTCAATTCTAAGCTGATTAAAAAGTCTATTGATGCAAGAGGACCACAGGTTTTTTTTCAATTGAGATATCTGGTTGGACAGGTCGAGAATATCACATCAGATTTCGAAGAGATTAAAATAAATTACATCCGGTCTGATAAGGCTAAAAGAGTAATAATAATTGGTGCAGGTCCTGCCGGCTATTTTGCGGCTTTGGAATGTCTGGAAAAAGGATTGAAGCCTATAGTCCTGGAGCGCGGCAAAGATGTCAGGTCAAGGCGTAGGGATCTAAAAGCGATTCAACAAGATGGAATTGTCAACCCTCAAAGTAATTATTGTTTTGGAGAGGGTGGTGCTGGCACATACTCTGATGGGAAACTATATACACGATCAAAAAAAAGAGGTCATATATTAAAGACACTGAAATTATTGGTAGACCATGGAGCAAACAATGACATTCTCATCGATGCTCATCCACACATAGGATCGAATAAATTGCCAGGAATAATATCGAATATCAGAAAGACGATTGAAGATAATGGTGGAGAAGTATTGTTTGATCACCAAGTTATAGATTTGAATATTTCAAATGATAAATGTCTAAGTGTAATAAGCCAAAATAATCTGGAGATAAAAGGCGATTATTTTATTTTGGCTACAGGTCATTCGGCAAGAGATATATTTTACTTATTGGATTCAAAAAATCTTGCTCTGGAAGCAAAACCATTTGCTATGGGTGTTAGAATAGAACATCCTCAGGCGCTGATCGATGAAATTCAATACCGGCAAAATCCTCGTGAGAACAATCTTCCGGCTTCAAGCTATAAACTTGTCTGTCAAATAGGTAATAATGGCGTTTTTTCATTTTGCATGTGTCCGGGAGGTTTGATTGTTCCTGCGGCAGCTGCTCCCGGGGAAATCGTTGTTAATGGAATGAGTCTGTCTCGTAGGGATTCTCCATATGCCAACTCAGGTATAGTTACTTCATTGTCCGTGGAAGAACTCGTGGAAAGGGGTTACGATGGAACTTTTGGGAATCTCAATTTTCAGGCGGAAGTAGAACAAAAGTTGTTTGAATCTGGTGATGGTTCACAAAAAGCAGCTGCACAGAATATGATTGATTTTGTCAATGGGAATATGATGTTAGAATTAAACTCCAGTTCTTACATTCCAGGGCTTTATAAGGCTCCTTTACATGAACTATTACCTGATTTCCTATATGAAAGATTAAGGGATGGCTTGCTTAATTTCTCTTTGAAAATGAATGGCTTTTTTACAGATCAAGCCAATGTGGTCGCTATAGAAAGCCGCACCAGTTCTCCGGTTAGAATTCCACGTGACCCTACAAGTTTGACGCACCCTCAGATATTAAATCTTTTCCCTTGTGGAGAAGGAGCAGGTTATGCTGGAGGTATTTTATCAGCTGCTATGGATGGTCAGAAAGTAGTGAGTTCAATATTTCAACATCAATCTTGATGTGCAAGGAAATCAGAGATTAGATTCATTACCTGCGACTTTAATAAACGGTGTCCGTGACCATCAGTAGTTATAAATTTCCCTTGAGGGCAATTTTGATGGATGAGATGGCTTTCTTCTACCGGTAAGACAGCATCATCATTATCATGAATAAGTAGTCCTGAAATATTAATCTTTTTTATCAGCTCAAATGAATCATAATAATCCATTGGTTTACCATAGGTGTCTTCAAAAATATCTTCATAGCTATCACGAATTGATTGATTAAGCTTTAAAAAATTAAAGAACTGATTCGTAAAGCTCTTCAGGCTTCCTGTAGGCGCTTTTAAGATTACACTCTCCAAATCATCCGGCGTATTAAAATGACTTAAATAGTAGATTGTGGAATAAGCACCGACAGAATGAGACAGGATATATCTTATATTACTTTCTTGAACAACTTTGTCAATGGCTTTCGCATAATATAACGGAGTAAATTCTTTACCACTCGATAAACCATGCGCTGGTGCATCAATCGCAAAAATATTGTAATTCAATTCACTGAAATGTTGAATATAGTTTTTCCAGCGATAGGAATGGCTCTCCCAACCATGGATGAGTAAGATAGAAGGTCCAGTAGCTTTCCAGTTATAAAGCGCAATCTCATAATCATCTATTTTGATTTTTTTTATCATAGATTTTTGTAAAAAATCCTTCTGATAATTGAGTAGTTTTTTCGGTCGTGGAGTTTTGAAGAGTTTGAATGCTTTACCTGCAGCTTTTTTAGAACTAAAAAAAGACAGGCCATTTAAGTAATAGCTGAAATATGTTTTTAGGATTTTGTAAGTTATTTTTTTTCATTTAGTCAAAAATGACTTTATTTGACGGCGTATAATTTAAGCTTGAGCTTTGTAATTAGATTATTATCTATTAAACGATAACAAACTTATGAAGAATACTTCTGATCTGATAGGAAGAATACTAATTGGACTTTTCTTTTTTTATGAAGCAATAGATACAATGGTGTTTTATAAACAAACGCGTCAGACCTTAAGTTCATATGGGATTGAATGGGCGCAAGATTTATTAATCGTAGGTTCTATTATCATCCTTCTTATAGGAGCTATTATGGTTATAATTGGCTACTATGCAAGTATAGGTGCATTTCTATTATTTATATATTGGTTTGTATTTACCCTGGTCGTTTATTCCTTTTGGAATGATATTTCTGACGATAAAAGCCAAACGATCAAATTTTTTATGAGAAATATGGCCTTATGTGGAGGATTGCTTATTCTGGCAGCCAATGGTGCCAGTAAGTTCAGCGTCAAAAGAATACTACACGTTATGCGCTTACCCAAATAATTATTTTGAAAGATTACGATTGGCTACTCTTTGATCTCGATAATACAATTCTTGATTTTACTGCAAGTTCATATATCTCATTTAATAAAAGTATGGATGAACTGGGGTATAGTGCGAATAAATCGCATTTTCAAAAATTCAAGCAAATCAATATGGAAGTATGGGAGGAAATGGAAAGTGGAAAAATTGATCATCAGGAATTAAAAGTCAAGAGATGGTTTCGATTGTTTGATGAATTAAAGCTGTCATTGGATCCATCGATTGCTAATGAAGTTTATTTTTTCCATATAAAAGAAAACCCTGTATTTGTACAATATGCAGCTGAAATTTCAGAAGTATGTAAGGATAAGTTTAATCTGATGATAATTACAAATGGCTTAGCAGAAGTTCAATGGCCCAGGTTGAGAAAGACAGGATTAGTTGATTATTTTGAACATATCGTCATTTCAGATGAATTGGGTTATGCCAAACCGCATTCAGCTTATTTTGAACATTGTCATTCTTTAATGGATTATCATGCAAAAGAGAAGATACTGGTTATAGGCGATACACTTTCATCGGATATTAAAGGAGGCAAGGAATTTGGTTTCGATACATGTTGGTACAATCATTCCAATGTGCTTAATGAATCGACAAAAACAGATTTTGAAATAAAACAAATGAAAGAATTACGGGATATCCTTCTTCTTTAGAGGGTGTAATTCGTGAGCACACATATTGCAATAATTCGCTTTTTCTTCATGTCCTTCTTTCATACAATAAGAGCAGACTTGACTTGTGATTCTATGTTTTACTTTTCTTTTTTTGTAAGCCCGCGTAAATTCTGTTGTTATTATTCCTGTTGGTACGGCTATAATAGAGTAACCCATAATCATTATCGCGGCTGCTATCATCTGTCCTAACCAAGTGTGAGGCGATATATCTCCATATCCAACAGTGGTTAAGGTTACGATCGCCCAATAAACAGATCTTGGAATATTATCAAACTGATTATTTTCTTGCGGTAAAGCCCCTTCAACAAGGTACATGATGCTACCAAAGATTACAACCATGATAAGGATGAAAGTGAGGAAGACGATTATCTTATTTCGCGATTCTTTAAGTGCCTTCATGAGTATCTGGCTTTCAAAAAGAAAGACACCTAACTTAAATACTCTGAATACTCTAAGTAATCTTAATGCGCGGATAACAAGTAAACTTTGTGTCCCGGCTAGAATAAAACTTAAGTAGGTCGGCAATATTGATAATAAATCTACTATCCCGTAAAAAGAAAAAATGTATTTCTTAGGTCTGTGGACCGTATATATCCGGACAATGTATTCAAGAGTAAAGAAGATTGTAAAAATCCATTCCAGCTGAAAGAAAATTGTATGAACATCTTCAGGAAATTCTTTTACTGTTTCCAGCATGACGACGATCACGCTAGCAAGAATCATCATGATAAGAGAAACATCGAAGAATTTACCTATAGGGGTATCTGCTTCAAATATGATTTCATATAATCTTTCGCGAAAGGGGCTGAATTGATCTTGATTATGATCTTGTTCTGACTTCACTATATAAAAGTCGTAATTAGAAATAAAAAAAGAAAACTTTACACCAACGATATTCTCGGGTGACGAGAAATTTTATTTTCTCGGCTTTTGGAATGACCCGGGCTAATATAGCATAACAATGTATAGTCTTCTAATATATATATGAACTCGAGGTTGTCTTTGTATCAAAAGAACCAATAATCAAATGTAACTAATCAGAACATATTATCAATATATTTAATAGGTATTTTTTACATAAAATGTTTATAAATATATTATTATCAAATATGTATATATTATAAAAATATTTAATATGTTATTTGAAGAACCTAAAACCTATATTGAATGTATGTGCGGTTCGTCCCGGGGTAGTATCAATAAAATAGGTATACAAAGCCTCTAATTCCATCCAGTCAGTAAGATAATATTTGGCTCCACCACCAATTTGACCATAGGCACCCAATTTTATTTCAGTATCCTTATCCTGATCAAATTGAAAAGTAAATTTTTGGCCATAATTGGCTAATGCATAAAATGTTGACTTTGGACTTGGATAATAGCTATATATCCCAGTAACAGGAATAACAACTTGCATAAAATGGTTTTCGTTACGTTGAACACCGAGTTTAAGATTTTCGATATGGAACCCAAAATCAAGGAACAATCTCTTTTTTACGGAAAATTCTTTTTCGTACCAGACATTATTGAAGATTTGTACATTTTGATAATCTGAATATCCATACTCAAAATTGCCTTCTGCATTTTCCAGTGGAACAAAATAAATGGCATGCAGAACATTAATATTGCCATTATTCATTGAAGGTTGATATTTAATTCGAGGACCTATTCCGGATATTCCGAATCTTGAAAATGTCGGAATACCATTACTTATGTTATAGACTTGGTTTTTAAGACCTAATGCACTAAAAAGTCCAACATCTCCCTGGTTAACACTCCTCAATTTAATATCAAAACCAATATTGAAATTATTGTTTGTACCGATCAGTAACTGGATGAATGATGAGAAAAAATTACTGCGTAGGCCCATATCTGATTGGGTATAATAGTTGTTGAAAATCTTTAATTCAAATCCTCCTTTTCGAAATAATTTTGTTGGATAATAAATAAGATATTCTTCGCTAATAATATCATTAAGTCGCCAATCATATTCCAAATATTTTTCTTTCAGTTCCAGATCAATTTTTATATCCAGATATTCAGAGAGCCAAGCCTTTTTCTCACCAAGAGATTCAAAATCATCCATGTACCAAAAAAATATTTGGGAGAAGCAAATAGCATTTTGGGATTTTTCAATTCTTATTATATCTGTATCCTGAAGCGCATTCCGGTAGTATTCATTCAATTCAGTTGATGGATCAATATACTGGAGAGACGGACAACTCTTTGCGCCGCAATTGAGAAGAAGATGCACTAGGGGGTTTTCACTGTTTTTCAAAATGCGTTCTTCCAGTTTATCCAGACTTATCGCTTTATCAAATAATATAAACTCTTCTGTAAAGAACAATGGAATATCAAGAACTGATTTTATAGGATATTGGTCAAGGATTTTTTGGATAACCAATAGGTTGTATGCATTTATGTCCAATACATTTTGCTGATGAAGAGAAAGCTCTTGTGTATCTATTTCATCTAGTGCAGAAGATAAAGAAGCAATTTGCTCATAATTTAATTGAGCATAATCAAGCTGACCCTTGATGTTAAATTTATTTATAAAAGATTGAAACCTTTCATTAAAATCTTCATAATTATTCTGACAAAAAGATAGAGTAGAACAAAAAATTAAGCAGCAAGTAATTATAGACTTAATCATACTTCAAATTTAATATGATAATCTAAAAGGGAATCCATACAGCCACTACATTAGGTCCGCATCACGCCATTCCGGTTGAGTTTCTTTATAATCATCCAGATCCATTTGTTCTTCAGAATTAGATTTAGATTTTCCTTGCTTTACAATCTTCCGGATATAGTATCCAACCATAGATCCAAATGCAGCAGCCAGACCGCCTAAGAAACCATTAATTATCAAGAGGATAGATCTGTTTGGTATCTGGAACATCTCTACTAATCGAGAAGAAAGAATGTAATCATTCCCCTTGTCTATTTTAAAAATTAGAAATATCCAATAAAGGCTCAATGAAGCGAGAACGGTAATAAAAGTTTTGTTGGAAGATAGTCTTGAAAAATATCCAGCAATAATACCTGCGAAAAAAATATTCCACCATGGCATGAACATATTCATAACAATATGAAAAAACACAACCAGCGCGATCAATCTTAAATATTTCATTTGTTGGAAGATTTAATCTGGACTGAAAATAAGGCTTCTTTTTTTAATGCTTCTTTTGATTTATAGATATCAATTTGATGGTATTCTCCATTAACCCACTCATCTAATGAATCATCATAATGGAAGCTAGCCGGGTTTCCAGATTGACCACCGGGAAATACTGCAAGAGCTTCAGTTTTAGGCCCCAATTCAACAATCATTCTCCATGAAGGTCCAATGCCTCTACTAACAGCATTGAGCACATCACCACATCCACCAACTTCCAGATTTGAATGTGAGAATGAAGGAATGCTAAGAAGATGGTTTATTGACTTCGATCTATATTTCTTCCACACCATATCAACATCTTTATCTTCAAAATCAATACATAAAGCCTCAAAACTTGAAATAGAGTTAGATACAAGCAAATCTGCATTCTCCTGAATTAAATTGAGTAATACCCAATCTTCAGGCTTCAATAGACCATCAATATTTTTTCTGTTTAAAAAATCTTTCCAAAACTCAGTTCTGAATTTTGAAATCCATACATCAAAAAACTTTGCGGCAACATTGTCTTCGGTATATTGATAATTCCAGCCATTTAGCATATCTAAAATCTTATCGGCTAATTCACTTTTGAAGGAATGCTCATGTACACCTTGCAATAAAACAGGAAGAAAATATTCGGCTTTTAGACTGTAGACATCTTGCTGCATTGACTTCATGTCATCAATACTCAAGTTCTCTTTTCCTTGTAACAGTTGATTGACTCTTTTTCCACGGTATTCTTCAAAGCTCCCATTATAATAGTAGGGATAAGAAGAAGAAGTGGATTCCTGATTTGCTGATGATACGAATCCTTGTTCCGGATTTATAGCTTCAGGATTTTCGGCACGAGGAATAAAATTATTCCATTTATCATCTGAAGAATTGCCTTCCTTTACAAATCGACCTTCATGATTATACTTTAATGGAAGATTTCCATTAACTCTCAAGGCTATAGTATCTTTTTTTGAGGCAAATAAAAAATTCTGAGCTGGTGCAAAAAACGCATCACTGGCTTTTTTATACTCACTGTAATTTTTGCTTTGCATTATATTTACGAATACACTTGTCTCATCTTGATTGTGCTCTCTGTACGCTATCCAATCCCTAGCAATATCAGGAGAATAATTATCTTCTGATTCTGCATATAGGAGGCCAAAATCTGTGACTTTTAGATCAAAGTTGATATTATCTGCACCTCTGACTTTTATTTCTTCATTTCTAACATCAACTTCTTTTTCTTTTCCATCGATTGTGTATTTTGATTTGTTTTGATCTGTCCAATTGATGGTATAGTAATCGACAAAATCATGCCCTACGTTAGTATTTCCCCAGGCAATATCCTCATTCATTCCAATCATCACACCAGGCATTCCCGGAATACTAACACCATAAGTATTTATCTCCGGAGTAACGATGTGTAGTTCATACCAGATGGAAGGAAGTGTAAGATTTAAATGAGGATCATTGCATAAAATAGGATTCTCATTTAATGCTTTTTTCGCATTTATCGCCCAATTATTACTACCTACTCCTGTTATTCCTTTGTACAAAGTCAAGTCAGATAATTTTTCGCCTGTATATATTTTTTTGCCACTGGAATCTCGATACTTATTTAAGTCGGTTTGATATTCATCCGACGGAATAACCGGGGACTGATTGGGATCATGGACGGGGAATAAATTTAGAAACGAATCAATGCCAATTTCAAGCATCGTGTTTGTGGCGCGTATATCTTCATTGTAGGAAGCGAGTGTTGAACTCATAGTCTTCAATATCAATGCAGAATGAATTGCTGTCCATTCTTCAGGTTCATAAGAAAGTAATTTAAATTCGACAGGATAATCCTTGTTTTTTAGTTTGTCAATATAATAATTGACCCCGGCTATGTAATTATCTAAATATGTACTGCCTTCTTTGTTTTGCTTCCAATTTTTTACAGCGAGTTCGGCACCATATAATAGTCCTTGCTTTCTACGCCTAATGTCATATCGGATTGTCTTCTCTCCAATAATTTCTGATAATCTTCCTGCTGCCTCACGAGATAAGAAATCCATTTGCCAAAGTCGATTTGATGCTTCTAAATATCCCTGAGCAAAGAGGGCGTCTTGAATATTCTGAGCATAAATATGAGGCACTAATCTTTTATCATAGATAATTTCAACTTGGTCGTTAAGCAGGGTAGACTTAAGTTCTAAGTCTTTTGTTCTACTGGCATTTTCAGCATTTTTCCAAACTCCTGAATTTGGATTAAGCAAAGCACCTAGTCCGGGTATATCTTTGTCGCCGACTGCAAAACCTGAATGCATTAAATATCCGAATAGGCTCGAAATAATTAACCAAGCAAGTAGTTTAATGTAGTTCATCATCTTACAAATGTGTAATCAATATCAGAGGAAAGTTCTTCTGCAAAATAATAGTTTTCATAATTGAATCCTTTGAGTCCCTCACGTTGAGTAATAGAATTATTCACGATATATTTTGACATAAATCCTCTTGCTTTCTTTGCGTTAAAGGATAAAAACTTCAATTGGCCATTTCGATATTCTTTAAAGTGGATATTGATTATTGTGCCTTTTATCTTTTTTGTGTTGACGGAAGCAAAATATTCTTTCGAAGCCAGATTGATTAATACTGGATCTTCTTGTTGAGCCAGTTCTTTATTGAGTTCCTTGGTTATTTCGTTTCCCCAAAATTCATACAAATTTTTTCCTCTTCTATTTTCCAAATTCGTACCCATTTCTAATCGATAGGCCTGCATAGAATCAAGAGGTTTTAGCAGACCATAAAATCCTGATAGAATACGAATATGATTTTGAGCGAATTCCATTTCAGCCGACGAAAAGTTTTTTGCTTCTAAGCCAAGATAGACATCGCCGGTAAATGCAAGAATTGCTGGTTTGGAATTTTCTGAGGTATATTCTTTTGTAAAAGCTCGGTATCTCTTGTAATTCAAATCTGAAAGATCCTCATTGATATTCATCAGAGATTGGATATCGGATCTGGATTTTTTCTTTAAGATTCCTATTAGTTGCTTTGCTTTATTGGTGAATAGTGGAATGCCTTCCGAGGCAATCTCTACAGGGTCATAATTTAATCTTTTGGAAGGTGAAAGCACTACAATCATGGTGTCTTTTTAATAGAACAACAAAATTGATCAATAAAAGATGAATAAAAAAAATACCCTCAAGATTTCATGAGGGTATTTTATACAATTTTGTATATGTTTTTCTTCTAGTTTCCTCCACTTAACATACTAGGTTCTGTTTTTGGAACACTTTCTTCTTCTTCAACGTCTAGTATATTTCCAACCACTTTTATTACATGTGGATTAGAACCTTCATTAGTAGTGATCTTTATAGTTTTATTTATTTTACCCAACCTGTTTGTGGTATATCGAACTTCTAGCACAGAACTTTCTCCCGGCATAATTGGCTCTTTTGGCCATGTCGGTACAGTACAACCACAACTCCCTTTTGCATTCTTAATAATTAGAGGCTCTTTGCCAACATTCGTGAATGAAAGGGTTCTTAGGGGCTCGGAATTTTTATTTATTGTACCATAATCAAGGACAGTTGATTCCAATTCCATAATTGGTCCGTCAAGATTAATCTCTTTAGGTTCATCAGGATGTACTATTGGAGTCGGTTCGATTTGCGCTGTTAATGCTAATGAAGCAAACATGAAAATCAATAATGATAGAGTATATTTCGACATGCTTTTTAATTTAATTGTTTTACAAAAGTAATATTAAATTGACGAATAGTAAACAAACAAAAGTTTAATGAGACGTTAAATTTAGCCTTGTTATAGGAATGTTGGTATCTCACTATTTGTTTAAATATTCGAAACGCTAAATTATCATATCTTTGCTCAGACTTTTGTCAAATCCAAATACGAGCCTGTTGAATGATAGATTATCCAGAATTTCAGTTAAAAGATAAGCAAATCTCGAGCCAAGAAAGTGATTACCAGAAGAACGTATTGAATGATTACTGGATCGCTTGTTTAAGCCGCGAAGCCAGTCTAATGGGAAGAAGAGAGGTGCTTACTGGAAAAGCTAAATTTGGCATTTTAGGAGATGGCAAGGAAATTCCACAGGTTGCGCTTTCACATTTTTTTAAAAAAGGAGATTTTAGATCAGGATATTATAGGGATCAAACACTAATGTTTGCGCTCAATATTTGTAATGTTGAGCAATATTTTGCTCAATTATATGCAGATCCTAATAACGACCCTTTTTCAGGTGGCAGACAAATGAATAGTCATTACGCGACACCTACTAAAGATGAAAATGATAATTGGTTAAAGCACACGGACCAATACAATGTTTCTGCTGATATATCAAGTACTGGAGGTCAAATGTCAAGGGCGCTTGGACTTGCTACAGCTTCAAAAGTATATCGTCAAGTCAATAAACTCGATCCGGATAAAATATTTTCTAACAAAGGAAATGAGATTACATTTTGTACTATAGGTGATGCAAGTACATCTGAAGGTATATTTTGGGAGACCCTCAATGCAGCTTCAGTAGCGCGAGTTCCCCTGGCTATTTTGGTTTGGGATGATGGATACGGAATTTCTGTCCCTGTTGAATTGCAAACAACAAAAGGAAGCATATCAAAAGCGACTGAAGGATTCTTGTTAGATGAAAATGGAGACGGAATTCTTATGTATACGGTTAAAGCGTGGGATTATCCTGCTTTAATTAATGTCTATGACAGAGCAACAGAACTCATTCGAAAGGAACATCGTACTGTATTAATACACGTCCAGGAATGTACGCAACCCCAAGGTCATTCTACTTCAGGGTCACATGAGAGATATAAATCCAAAGAGAGATTGCTGTGGGAAGTTGAAACTGATGGTATCCTGAAAATGGGAGAATGGATTCTGAAAATGGGCTTTTGTGATCAAGAGACATTAGATCAATTGAGGAGTAATGCTAAAGAACATGTAAAAAAGGCTAAGAAAAATGCCTGGGAAGCATTTCAAAAGACCATTCTTGAGGACAAAAAGAAGATACTGGAAATATGTACGCAATTGCCGCTAGATGAATATTCAGCGTCTTTAATAAATAGCCTGAATGAAAATCGTGAACCGACTAGAGGAGAAGTGCTGTCTTGTGTCAGAAACCTGGCCCATAACTTTAGGACCAGGAACCTGGAAATACCTGTTACACTTTCAGATTACATCCAATTAACTATGAGTAATGCTGATGTAAATTATCATTCGCATTTGTATAGTCAAGCTGAAAGTTCAGCCATCAATATTCCTATTGTTCCACAAGTTTATTCTGAAAACTCTGAAGTAAAAAATGGTTATGAAATAATTAATACATTTTTTGATAAAACTTTTGAAAAGTATCCTAATGCGCTTGCATTTGGAGAAGATGTCGGAAATATAGGAGATGTGAATCAAGGATTTGCCGGACTTCAAGAAAAATTCGGTGAAGAAAGGATTTTTGATACTGGAATTCGGGAATGGAGTATTGTAGGTCAGGCGATTGGCCTTAGTATGCGTGGATTAAGACCTATTGCAGAAATACAATATCTGGATTACTTAATCTATGGACTTCCGGCGATGAGCGATGATCTTGCAACCCTGCGGTACAGATCGAATAATCTTCAGATGGCACCGGCAATAATTAGAACCCGAGGGCATAGGCTTGAAGGAATCTGGCATGCCGGCTCCCCTTTAGGGATGATGATCAACAGCTTGAAAGGCATGTACATTTGTGTTCCGAGAAATTTTGTCCAGGCTGCTGGAATGTATAATACCTTATTGAAATCAACAGATCCTGCTGTTGTTATTGAAGTCCTGAATGCCTACAGAAGGAAAGAAATTCAACCGGATAATATTGGAGAATATACAGTACCCTTAGGTGTACCTGAAGTCATTCGTGAAGGCAATGATTTGACGATTGTAAGCTATGGAGTGAATGTTAGACTGGCTGAAGAAGCTATTGATCTTCTGTCACCAATGGATTTTTCTGTTGAGTTAATCGATGTACAAACCTTAATACCATTTGATCTTGAACACCGGATATCAGAATCGCTTAAAAAGACAAATCGAATCTTATTCCTGGATGAAGATGTCCCCGGCGGAAGTACAGCATTTATGATGCAAAAGGTGCTTGACGAGCAGGGTGGATATTATCATTTAGATGCAAAACCTCATACTTTAACTTCCAATGATCACAGAACACCTTTTGGAAGCGATGGTGATTATTTTACCAAACCACAGGTAGAAGATATTGCCGACAAGATTATTGAGATCATAAACGAGTAGAAAAAATTCAAATTTTTTCCAGTTCTTTACTTTTTCATTTTAATTGTTCATTTATATAAAGTTACTTTTTGTCTAAACTGCTGATTATAATCCCCACTTATAATGAAATTGAAAATATAGAAGCTATCATTTCTACTGTATTAGCGATTTCAAATGATTATCACATACTTATTGTAGATGATGGTTCACCTGATGGAACGGGTTCAAAGGTAAAAGAACTCATATTGTGTTATCAGGGTCGATTAGATCTCTTGGAACGTGAAGGCAAATTAGGTCTCGGAACCGCATACATTGTCGGATTCAAACATGCACTTGATAAGGATTTCGACTATATAATGGAAATGGATGCTGATTTTAGCCATAATCCCAATGATATCATTAGATTATGGGACGCTTGTAACGGCGAAGGAATCGGTATGTCAGTTGGATCACGTTATATGAAAGGTGGAGGTTTTAAGGGTTGGGGGCTTCATAGACTTATATTATCTTATGGTGCGTCTATGTATACCAGATTGATAACCTGGATGCCAGTCAAAGATGCTACAGCAGGATTTGTAATGTATAAAAGAGAAGTTCTAGAGAAAATGGACCTGGATATAATTCGATTTATAGGATATGCCTTTCAAATTGAGATGAAATATTACTGTCATTCCCTTGGATATAAAATCAAGGAAGTCCCTATAACTTTTATCGACAGAGTACTTGGAACATCAAAAATGAATTCAAGTATTATCAAAGAAGCGATATTCGGTGTTATTCAGATGCGTCTAAGAAAGTATAAAGAAAAAGTATCCTAATTTTTATTGCTGTTGCCGCGTACTTTTTTATTTAATTGTATTCCGGCCATAAAATCGATTTTTGATTGGCATTTGTCATTTCACTCATTAATTCCTACCGGATACTAAATCATAAAGAATTATTGGAATTGAGGCCTTATTTTCATAATTTAATAGACTCTTTTTCAATGAGTTAAGCCCAACCTTAATTAACCAAACATCAAAAATGATGAAATACACTCTTTTATTATTGATTGGATTCAATTTGTCCACAACGAACCTATTTTCACAATCAGACGCTGAAATGTCTGGAGAAGGAATAATATTTCCTCGATTGTCAACTGCTCAACGTAATACTCTACCTGCTGTTCAGGGCCAAGTTATCTATAACACATCTACAAACAAATTAAATACCTATGATGGATCTGTTTGGCTGGATTATACTGGTCCGTCGCTTTGGACTCAAATAGCATCAGGAATATCATTTAATGGAGGACGTGTAGGTATTGGTACAAACGCACCCAATGGTAAATTACATGTCGTTCATAATAGCTCATTGACAAACCCAACTATCTATTTACGAGAAAATGGAAATGATTATGCGAGACTTAATATGAAAAATAACAATGGATCAAATTATTGGACGATTGCCGCTTATATAGCCTCCAATCATAAAAACAATCGACTTAATTTCTGGAATGGTGTAGGTGGTGATGTAATGACAATAACCGGAGATGGCGAAGTAGGAATTGGTGTTGGAATATCTCCTAAAGTTCCATTTCACATTGGGAATGGAAGGCGTGTCTTATTTGGTATAGACACTTTGGGCAATGGGGATAAGCTAATGTTTTTACCGGATCTTCATGCTTTCAGAGTGGGTTCTGTAGCTACAGGAGCTGCTTCAACCTATTGGAACAGAGACAGCATTGGACTTTATTCATTTGCTTCTGGTCTCAATACCCGAGCTC
Source organism: Saprospiraceae bacterium (assembly GCA_965248155.1). GTDB lineage: Bacteria > Bacteroidota > Bacteroidia > Chitinophagales > Saprospiraceae > RFSX01. The sequence goes on along the minus strand of CBDFIO010000001.1, from coordinate 1,700,599 downwards.
AGGGATTTGGAGCGACTGCAATGGGACGTGATACCGAGGCCACTAATAGTTATGCCTTTGCATCCGGATTTTTTACAAATGCAGATGGTCAGTATTCTACAGCCATGGGATTTAATACTGATGCATTTGCCTTAGGGTCAACAGCATTAGGCTATTCAACTGATGCCGAAGCAAATTACTCTTTTGCAGCGGGTTATTTTGCGGAGGCCCAAGCCATTTATTCAATTGCACTTGGAAATGCTGTTCGAGCTCAATCCTATGCTTGATGGCAGTGGGTAGATACAATGTGGGTGGAGGAAGCAAAACATCCTGGATTTCCAGTGATCCAATTTTTGAAATTGGGGTTGGAGCAGGACCTTCTACAAGAGCAAACGCTATGACAGTTCGTAAAAATGGGAATATCGGTATTGGGACAACATTCCCTGGTGCAAGATTACATGTTGCTAATGGCGAAATCAGAGTGGGTTCATTAGAGGAATTCTCTGATGGGGGAAGCTTTCTTATGCAAGTTAATTCTCACTTTGCTGCTCTCACTAATGCCAACAGAAACCTGGGTACCTCTTCTTTTAGATGGAATACAGTTTATGCTACTAATGGTACAATCAATACATCTGATCGCCGAGATAAAAATAACATAAAGGATATTCAATATGGGATAGATGATATTATGCAGTTACGACCTGTATCCTTTAATTGGAATGCACAACCTGAATATGGAACCAAATTAGGATTGATTGCGCAGGAAGTTCAAGAAGTAATTGATGAAGTTGTTCTTGACAAAGATTGGGCAATTGATGAAGAAACAGGCCAGAAACAAGAAGTCGTCGCTGAAAGTATGGGTATTTTTTATTCCGATCTTATTCCTGTACTCATTAAGGGAATGCAGGATCAGCAAGAAATAATTAAAGCATTACAAATTAGATTATCTACGGTTGAATCAGAGTTAGCTGACATTAAAAAAATCGTGGACTAACAAAAATTCCGTGATTGTATATGAACAAAGCCAATCAATATAGATTGGCTATCATAAACCTTCCTATTTTGTTTGTCAACAAAATGCGTATTCCGCCAAGTCCCTCATTTTGAATTAAATAAGCATATACTTTATTATATTATATATTATTTTAATATATTTACTACTGATTTATAGATGATTCAATAAGAATACTATAAATTCCAACCTGAAGTATTCTCATTTTCCCTTGATAAGTAGACGTTTATATAAGTGATTTACAAGCAATATGTAAGTCATTTACTTACAGGTTCTTATGTATTATTAGTTTTTTTAATTTATATAAGAATTAAAATGGGTGAAAGTGGGAAAAAGTGGGAAAGAAATGTACATTTGAGCTGTCGACCACTTAAATTGAATGATATGTACCAGCTAACTGGAGAGTTTGAATGCAAGCTAGATGCGAAAGGTCGCGTTAAGCTTCCAGCAAATTTAATCCGCCAACTAAGCGGAACTGGTGCATATGAATTTATGGTTAACCGAGGGTTTGAAAATCATTTGATGATCTACCCTAAAGATGTTTGGGATGAAAAGACGAAAGAATTAAACCAGCTCAACATCTACATTAAAAAGAACAGACAGGCTGTAAGATATTTCTATCGCGGCGCTACAGCAATTATTGCTGATGCTTCAGATAGGATCTTAATACCCAAAAGCCTTATCGAATACGCAGGTATCGATAAAGAAGTGGTTTTGTTCGCATATCAAGATATGATCGAAGTTTGGTCCAAGGTGGCTTACGAACGTACGATTGGAGAGGAACCGGATAGTTTCTCTGAACTCGCCGAAGAAGTTTTTGGCGGCGGCAATCAAGGGTCCGATAATGAGTAAGTTCCATGTTCCGGTACTTTTAAAAGAGTCTATCGATCATTTGATAGAGAACGCAGACGGTTTGTATATGGATTTGACTTTTGGTGGTGGAGGCCATTCAAATGAAATCCTCAAACAATTAAGTCCCAAAGGAGGCTTAATAATTTTTGATCAGGATGTAGAATCAAAAGGACAGATTAAGGATGACAAGCGATTGGTAGCTGTGAAAGCCAATTTTCGATATCTCTATAGATTTTGGAAATGGTTGGATGTACCAAAGGTTGATGGAATTCTTGCTGATCTAGGTGTTTCATCGCATCAGTTTGATACCGATTACAGAGGTTTTTCACACCGATTTGACAGTGAATTGGATATGAGAATGGATGAAGAATCTCCATTAAATGCAAGAATGGTATTAAATCAATATGATGCTAAAAAATTGCAATCTGTTTTCAGTGAATATGGGGAAATAAGAAATTCTAAAACCTTAGCTGAAGCCATTGTAAAACATCGTAGAGAAGTCAAGGAAATTCGAACAACATCAGAGTTGAATAAGCTTTTGGATAATATGAGCTATGGAGATAAACATCGCTATTATTCTCAGGTTTATCAGGCTGTTAGAATAGAAGTGAATGATGAGCTTGAAGCCCTGAAGGACATGTTAGAAGACACAATTAGAGTCTTGAAGCCAGGAGGAAAATTGGTAGTCATAAGTTATCACTCTTTGGAAGATAGAATTGTTAAACGCTTTATGAAAACAGGTTCGATAAGCGGAGAAGTTCAAAAAGACGATTATGGTCGAAACCTGAGTGAAATTAAGCTGGAAAGGAAATTAATTCTTCCTGCAGAGGAAGAACAAAAAATAAACAGTAGATCGAGAAGTGCGAAAATGAGGGTAGGTCTAAAAATTTGAAAATGAAAAACATTTCAAAGCATTTAAGTTTCATTCTATTGTTGACTCTGCTAGGTGTCATCTATATCGCTAATGCGCATCAGGCAGAAAGAAAATTAAGAAAGATATCACATCTTGAAAAAGAAGTGGAAGATGCGAAATCGGAGTATCAGGAAGTCAAAAGTGACATCATATTTAAATGTACAGAATCTCAATTGGCTAAGAACCTTGAAGGTAAAGGATTGAAGAAAAATGAATCGGCTCCAATTATGATTGATTCTGATCAAAGTTGAGAATTGAAAGGCGCAAATGGATAGGAAAAATGAACTTTTAGTACGAGTTTATCTGGTTTTTTTCGGATTCGTTCTGTTTGCGATAATCATATTAGGCAAGGTGGTAAAGACTTCTTTGCTGGAAGGAGATAAATGGCGTGATCTGGGTGGAAAGAATATTAAATGGATAGAAGTAGAAGGAGAAAGAGGAAATATTTATGACACCCATGGCAATATTCTCGCGACCTCACTTCCATATTTTGACATATATGTTGATTTGGTGACATCTTCAGAGCAAGATTTTATTCAGAATATTGATGGTTTATCGAAAGAATTAGAAAAACATTTCGGCAAAACATCAGCAGAATGGAGATCGGAATTGCTAACTGAAAGACGCGCTGGAATCCTCAATAAGAAAGCCGGCAGTAGATACTACCCCTTGCTGAAAAGAGTTAGCAAAGATCAATTGGATTTACTCAAAACTATGCCTTTGTTCAGCTACTCAAAAAATCGAGGTGGCTTTTTATTTGAAAGGAAAAATTCGCGTGAAAAACCATTTAAAAACCTGGCATACAGGACGATAGGTCTTAATCGTAAAAATGCAGATAAAATAGGCATTGAAGGATCATTTGATAAAGTGCTCTCAGGAGAAGTTGAGAAAAGATTGATGCGAAGACTGCCGGGAGATATTTGGTTACCAGTTATGGATCCGGAAGTTGTAAATCAGGAACGCGGAGGAGATATAGTGACGACCCTAGATATGCATATCCAGGATATTACCCATCATGAATTATTGCAGGTTCTGCAAAAATATGATGCTGATGGGGGATCAGTAATAGTAATGGATGTAAAAACAGGAGCAATAAGAGCTATTTCGAATCTTGGGAAGGTTGATGAAGGTATTTATCGTGAAGAATACAACTACGCTGTTGGCAGATTGAGTGAACCAGGTTCGACTTTTAAGCTGATGTCAGCAATGGCATTACTTGAAGGGAATCACATACAACTCGATGATGAGGTTGTGGTTAATGGAGGAAAGAAGAAGTTTTATGACAGATGGATGTACGATAGTGAATTGCACAAAAGAAATGTACTCAGTTTCAAAGAAGTTTTTGAACTGTCATCAAATGTAGGTATGGCCAATTCTGCTTTCGAAGCCTTTGGTAAAAAATCACAATGGAATGATTTTGTTACGGCTCTAAAAAAGATGGGTGTGGCTGAAAAAACAGGAATTCAAATTTCTGGTGAAGCTCAACCTTTTATAAAGGATCCAGCGTCATTTAATACTAAAGCGCATAACACCTGGTCGGGAACAACAGTCCCTTGGATGGCTCATGGTTATGAATTAACAATGACTCCATTGCAAGTCTTGAATTTCTATAACGCCGTGGCCAATGACGGTAGAATGATGAAGCCTTACCTCGTTAAAGAAATATATGAAGATGGAAAACGTATTAATAAAATCCATCCTCAAACAATAAATGAAAGAATTGCTGAACCAGCCACAATATTAAAGGCGCAGCAATTATTGAAAGGCGTTGCCGAAAGCGGCACTGCTAAAAATTTGAAAGTCAAGAACACCTCTTTTGCAGGTAAGACCGGAACCACCCGGTTGAATTATTGGAAAAGCACAGATAGGAAAGAATACAACGCCTCATTTGCAGGGTATTTTCCAGCTGAAAATCCAAAATATTCAGCAATAGTTGTGGTTTATAATCCGAAAGGAGCGTATTACGGGTCTCAGGTTGCTGGTCCTATATTCAGAGATATTGTTCAAAGATTATCTGGATTAGAATACAATCCTGTTGAAAGAGAATCGATAGAAGTTCCTGTTATAAAAGCACATGCAGGATACCGAACAGATTATAAAGAGCTCTTGGAATATATAGGAGTGATTTATGATGAAAAAAGTAAACAGAGATGGGTGAAATTGGAAACCCAGTCTGAAGTTCTGTCGATTGATGAGAAGAAAATATTGAAAAAAACAATTCCGGATGTAAAAGGAATGGGACTCAGAGATGCAGTCTATGTTTTGGAAAGCCTGGGATTGAAAGTTGAGTTTAGTGGATTAGGAAAAGTTTACAAACAATCCATTCCTGCTGGACGAAATATAGATGGACAATTGATTAAAATTTATTTGAAATAGGAATTATGAATTTATCAAAAGTGATAAATCTACATTATTGAAAAAACTGGATAAAATACTAGAGTCAATCACAATTTTAAATGACTTAGAAATTCCAAAACTAAGCGTCAAAGGCCTGACTATTGATTCAAGGAAAGCAAAAGATGATTATTTGTTTTTTGCCTATAAAGGAACATTGTCAGACGGACATGATTACATTCAGAAAGCTGTGAATAACGGTGCATCTGTTGTTGTCTTGGATAATCCTGATTACATAGATAGGGAGGACTGTATTTATATACTGGTAGAAAATGCCAGAAAAGCGGTCAACATAATTGCCCAATCATATTATGATCATCCGTCCTCAAAATTGACATTAGTTGGGATTACTGGTACCAATGGAAAGACAACGATCGCAAGTATGCTATACGATGTGTTTTCAGACTTGGGATATAATTGCGGATTGATTTCAACGATCAGTATTAAGTATGATGATCAGTCTCATGAAGCTGAATTGACAACTCCGGATGCTTTAAGCCTTCAGAACTTGTTCAATATGATGTATGAAAAAGATGTGACACATGTCTTCATGGAAGTTAGTTCTCATGCTTTGGATCAGGGCCGAATAGATTGTATCGATTTTGATGTAGCTGTTTTTACAAACATTACTCATGATCATCTGGATTATCATCATTCATTCGATAGCTACATTAAAGCGAAGAAGATGTTATTTGATAATCTTGATAAAGAGGCTTTTGCTCTCACAAATATCGATGACAAGAATGGAACGGTCATGACTCAGAATTGTAATGCAAATGTGAAGTCTTATTCCTTAAGGAAGCTAAGTGATTTTAAAGGAAAAATTATTTCCAATGAAATTTCAGGTTTACAAATGCAAATTGATTCAACCGAAGTGTACTTAAAATTGATTGGTGAATTTAACGCCTACAATATTCTGGCAGTCTTTGGTGTAAGCATGATACTGGGAATTGACAAACAAGCTGTATTAACAGCCTTAAGTAATATTGATAGTGCTGAAGGACGAATGGATGTAATGAGCAGTGTGAATTACAATTATAGTGCGGTCGTCGATTATGCTCATACACCTGATGCTCTGAAAAATGTTTTGGAGACTCTAGTAAAAGTCAAACAAAAGAATGCCAGAATAATTACCGTTGTAGGTTGTGGTGGAAACCGCGATAAAACAAAACGACCAAAAATGGCAGCTATAGCTTCAAGATTAAGTGGCTTAGTGATTCTAACCTCAGACAACCCAAGGGATGAAAGTCCGGACGTGATTATTTCGGATATGCTTCTGGGTCTGAAAGGAACAAGCCAGGATCACGTGCTGGAGATAGTTGACAGGAAGGAAGCGATAAAAGTAGCATGCAAAATGGCACGAGAAGGTGACCTTATTTTGGTTGCGGGCAAAGGGCACGAAAAATATCAAGAGATCAAGGGACAAAGGATCCCTTTTAATGATAAACAAATATTGAGTGCATTTATGCACGAGTAAGATATAGAAGAGTAGGTTCTATTATCATTCTCAGGTTGGTTTTAACAGTTGCAGTAGGGTCTGTTCGGATAAAGATTCGAATTCCTACTGTTAACTGTTATTTTTTAGAAAAGAAAGATGTTATATCATTTATTTGAATACTTAGAAAATCAATTCAATCTGCCGGGGGCAGGATTGTTTCAGTTTATATCATTTAGATCTGCACTCGCAGTAATCATATCGCTTATGATATCATTACTGTTTGGGAATAAGATCATACGTTCTTTGAAATTATTGCAAGTAGGAGAATCCGTTAGGGATTTAGAGTTGGAAGGGCAGAAGCAAAAAGAAGGCACACCGACTATGGGTGGAGTTATTATTATGCTAGCCATAATTGTTCCGACCTTATTGTTAGCCAAGCTAAATAATATATATATCATATTAATGCTTGTCACAACCGTATGGATTACTTCGATCGGATTTATTGATGATTATATCAAGGTATTTAAGAAGGATAAAGACGGATTGTCAGGAAAATTCAAAATTTTTGGACAAGTTGTTCTTGGTCTTATTGTTGGTATTGTAATGCTGACTCATGATGACATTGTCATAAGGATGCCATTGGCTGATGCTCAAGAAAGAAATTTGGAAGTCGTAGAATCTTTTGAAGTGATTGTTCCTCAAGTGAATCAGGAACCCACAACAAAAGAAATGGCCTATGTTAAGGCGAGTTACACCACTCTTCCATTCTTGAAGAACAACCAGCTTAATTATGCTTTTTTTACCGGAGGATCATCCAAGTGGGTTTGGTTGGTATTTATTCCACTGGTAATTTTTATTATTACCGCTGTTTCAAATGGTGCCAATTTAACCGACGGGTTGGACGGCTTATTGACAGGAATCGCTGCAATTATCGGAGCCACACTAGGTATTCTTGCCTATGTTTCCGGTAACTCGATAACTGCTGATTATTTGGACATTTTTTATCTTCCTCATTCAGAAGAGTTGGTCATTTTTTCAGCCTGTTTTATTGGAGCCTGCATCGGATTCTTATGGTATAATTCTTATCCCGCCAGTGTGTTTATGGGAGATACTGGAAGTTTGGCTATAGGTGGCATTATTGCTGTCATGGCGGTACTTCTCAGAAAGGAATTATTGATTCCTGTACTATGTGGAATCTTTTTGATGGAAGTATTATCAGTACTCATTCAGGTGTCTTATTACAAATATTCAAAGAAAAAATATGGAGAGGGGCGGCGACTATTATTAATGTCTCCACTTCATCATCATTATCAGAAAAAAGGCATGCATGAAATGAAAATCGTCATTCGATTTTGGATTGTTGCAATAATACTTGCAGTACTAACTGTTATCACATTAAAAATAAGATGACAGATGGAGTTAATAGCTGTTTTAGGAGCAGGAGAAAGTGGATTAGGTGCAGCTCTATTGGCACAGAAAAAAGGATTCGAAGTTTTCGTTTCAGATTTTGGAGAAATATCAAATGAAAAGAAACAAGAACTTATAAAAAATGAAATCCCTTTTGAAGAAAAGGGACACAGTATTGAAAAACTGGAAAAGGCTAAGATAATCATCAAGAGCCCGGGAATACCAGAACATTCAGAAGTAATCAAGCATTTTCGACTAAGGGACAAAATGGTTATTTCTGAAATTGAATGGGCTTCCCGGTTTTATCCTGGTAAAATTATCGCTGTCACCGGAAGTAATGGAAAGACCACTACTTCGAGTCTGATTTACCACACATTAAAGGAAGCTGGCATAAATGTCGGAATCGCTGGAAATATTGGTAAATCAATGGCAGCATTATTATGCATTGAGGATAATTATGATTGGCTCGTTTTAGAATTGAGCAGTTTCCAATTGGATGACATTGAAACCTTCCAAGCGGATATTGGCTGTATTCTGAATATAAGTGCAGATCACCTTGATAGATATGATTATCAGATAGAAAACTATGCTGACGCCAAATGGAATTTGGCTTTAGCAATTAAGACAGATGGCCACTTGATTGTTAATCAAGACGATGTCTTGATTAATAAAAGATTGGAATTCTATAAAAAGAATGTTCAAGTCCATGGACTGTCTGCAATATTTCCCATGACCTCGTTATCGTCAAAGGACGATAATGTTTCTTTTGAAATAAGATTAAAAGGCAAGCATAATTTATTCAATGCAATAGTTGCTATGAAAACGGCTGAAATAGTTGGCATTCAAAATAATGTAATCTACAAAGCCATTTCAACTTTTAAAGCGATCGAACATAGACTTGAACCGGTTATTATTTATAAAGGGGTAGAGTATATAAATGATAGTAAAGCAACAAATGTGGATTCGACTAAATATGCTCTTGAGGCCATGGAAAAACCTGTGATTTGGATTGCAGGCGGAACGGACAAAGGCAACGATTACCAAGAATTGATTGGAGATGTAAAATCTAAAGTTAAAGTCTTGATTTGTCTTTGTAAAGATGATAGCAAACTGAGAGCTGCTTTCTCTAATGTAGTAGATACTATATTCTCATCATTAGAAATGAAAGAGGCTATAGAATTTGCACAGCAGAATGCAGAATCAGGAGACGCAGTATTATTGTCTCCAGCGTGTGCAAGTTTTGATTTGTTTGACAATTATGAACATAGAGGACAGGAATTTAAAAATGTGGTTTTAAATTTTTTAGGTGAAAGTACTAACTAACTCATTTGAAAATCTTAAAGGCGATAAAACCATTTGGTTTTTGGTAAGCCTTCTTGGATTTTTTTCGATTCTTGCTGTGTATAGCGCCGTAGGAAGCATGGCCTACAAAGTGCGCGGTGGGAATACCGAGTATTATTTGATACAGCAAATTGTATTCATTGCTGTTGGTTTTGTATTCATGTTTTTGTCTTACAAATTCAATTACATGTTTTATGCAAAATTAGCACCAATCCTATTTATAATTGCGATACCACTTTTACTCTATACTGTTGGTTTTGGTACAGAAATCAATCAGGCTAAAAGATGGATCACAATTCCTTGGATTGATAAAACCTTCCAAACATCTGACTTGGCACGTCTGGCATTGATCATATACATTGCACGGGCGATTGCTAAAAAGCAAGATGTTATCAAGGATTTTAAAAGTGCATTTCTACCTATAATAATACCAATTGTTATTGTTTGTATGCTTATCGCACCGGCAGATTTAAGTACAGCTGCATTATTGTTTGGTACTTGTCTGTTAATGATGATCATCGGAAGAGTATCACTGAAATATATACTCCTCTTGGTTTTAATAGGTGTTGCTGCTTTCTCTATGCTTGTATTAATTGGATCACTATTTCCAGATTTTGTACGTGTGGAGACATGGGTCAGTCGTATCAATGAGTTTTTGTATAACTCAGATGGTGGATGGCAAATCCAACAATCCAAAATTGCAATTGCGAATGGAGAGTTTTTTGGATTAGGACCAGGCAATAGCATGCAAAGAAATTATCTGCCTTATCCATACGCGGATTTTATCTATGCCATAATCTGTGAAGAATACGGATTAATTGGGGCTGTCGCTGTGGTTGCATTATATGTGGCACTCTTGTACAGATGTGTATGCATAGTAACAAAATGTCCAAAAACATTCGGATCAATATTAGCGATCGGATTGTGTCTGAACATTGTCATACAAGCATTTGCCAACATAGCGGTTTCTGTTCACCTAGTCCCGGTGACAGGATTGACATTGCCGATAATCAGTATGGGAGGGACATCCGTAGTTTTTACTTGTATTTCGCTCGGAATCATTCTAAGTGTAAGCACTTATGTGGAAGAATTTAGCAACTACGAAATATTAGAAGAAGAAGCAGCGGTAGCAAAAGTGGAACCGCTTCAAAATATTAATAGCAATAGACCGAAATATGAAAATTATTATTAGCGGTGGTGGTTCAGGAGGACATATTTATCCGGCCATAGCTATTGCGAATGCGCTCAAAGAAAAAGGGATAAAAGATATTCTTTTTGTGGGTGCAAATGGAAAAATTGAAATGGAAAAGGTACCTCAAGCAGGTTATAAAATTGAGGGATTAAACATTAGCGGTTTTCACAGAAAACAAATAATGAGAAACTTAACATTTCCTTTCAAAATAATTTCCAGCCTTTTTAAGGCAAAAACGATCATTGAAAGGTTTAGTCCTGACATAGTTGTTGGGGTTGGAGGATTTGCAAGCGGGCCCGTATTAAAAATGGCTCAGCTTAAAAAAATTCCAACACTAATTCAAGAACAGAATTCTTATCCAGGCATTACGAATAAATTATTAGCTGGTAAAGCGAATAAAATTTGTGTTGCTTACAATGATATGGACAAGTTCTTTGACAAGGAGAAAATCGTTCTTACCGGAAATCCGGTGCGGAAAGATTTGGAAGCAATTGATCAGCTAAAACACCAAGCGTTCTCACATTTTGACTTGGATCAAAATAAGAAAACACTACTCATTTTTGGAGGAAGTTTGGGAGCCAGATCCATTAACAACGCCATTTATCACAATAAGGATAAAATAAAAGCGTGGGATGGAATACAGTTAATATGGCAAGTTGGTAAGATCTATTATGATGAATTCAAAAATAGTGAAATGGCCGACTACGATCATGTACATATTCTTCCATTCATAGATAGAATGGATCTGGCTTATAGTATTGCTGATACGGTTATATGTAGAGCCGGAGCGTCTACAATATCTGAATTATCGATAGTAGGTAGAGCTGCAATTTTGATTCCGTCTCCGAATGTTGCTGAAGATCATCAGACTAAAAATGCTGCAGCACTTGCAGGTAAGAATGCAGCGATCCTTTTGGATGATAAGAATGCTGCAGAACATGTAGAAGATGTAGTGACTAAACTGATAAACGATACAGATACTCAAAAAAGTTTGAGTACAAATCTCAAAGCTTTGGCTCGGCCAATGGCTAGAGAGAACATAGTAAATGAAATTTTAAATTTGATCAAAACATGAATTTTGATGCACTTCAGAAATTGTACTTTCTTGGAATAGGAGGTATTGGAATGAGTGCTCTTGCCCGGTTTTTTTTATCGCAAGGAAAAGAAATTCATGGTTACGATATAGCTAATACAAGCCTTACCAAAAAGTTGGAGGCTGAGGGTATGTATATTCATTACGACATCGATGTCAACAAGATTCCTAAGGATGTGGATCTGGTGGTTTTAACACCAGCAATTCCTGAAGATCATGATGAATTGATATGGTTGAGAAATAATGGATATACGATTTTGAAAAGAGCTGAAATTCTAGGTTTTCTAAGTAATAGCATGAATACAATAGCAGTAGCAGGGACTCATGGGAAAACCACGACAAGCTCAATTATTACCCACATTTTGAAATATTGCGGATTAGATATAACAGCATTTCTCGGAGGAATTATGGAAGAATATCAATCGAATTTTTTCCAGGGTTCTTCAAAAATTGTTGTTGTAGAAGCAGATGAATATGACAGGTCATTTCTTCATTTAACTCCGGATAATCTGATTATTCTTTCGCTTGATGCAGATCATCTTGACATCTATAATGATGTTGCTGAAATGTATAAAGCTTATGAGCAATTAACTTATAATGTTAAAGCTGGTGGGAGCATCATTTTAGCTTGTAGTGTTGAGAATTGTTTTTCAGATGACTGGAAGCAAAAGATGGCAGAAACCGAAGTTTCAGTGACAAAATTAGGTCTCGATTTTAATTATCGAAACGTTCGTTCTGAATTCGGAGAATACGTTTTTGAACTGGATACTTCCGGAAGAAATACACTGGAGCTTAGTTCAGCAATGGCAGGTATACATAATGTTATAAATACTTCTGCTGCAGTGGAACTTGTGCGCTTATTTAATCTTGAAGATGATTGCATTGTTAAAGCAGTGAACTCATTTAAGGGAATTAAAAGAAGGTTTGAAAAGTTATTGGACGAACCAAAAATCATGATAGATGATTATGCGCATCATCCCTCTGAGTTGAAATATGCTGTTGAAACTGTCATTAATATGTATCCGGAAAAACGAATTCTTGGAATTTTTCAACCGCATCTGTATTCGAGAACAGCAGACTTTTACCGGGAATTTGCGTATGAACTTGAGAAGCTGAATGAAATATGGTTGCTACCTATTTATCCGGCTAGAGAAAAAGCGATAGAAGGAATTCAGTCTGAACTTATATATAATCTGATCCGAAATGATGAGAAACAAATTGTTGAAGGAAAAAAGCTGATCGGCAAGCTTAAAGAGAAGAATGATTTTGATGTATTAATAACATTAGGTGCATCTGATATCGATAAATATCATGCAGAATTAATAGAAGTATTAAAGACTAAAGTTTGAAAAGAAAAGGAAAAACTAGAATAAGTGAGTTGAACATTATGAAGTTGGTGGCAAGCATCCTGCTATTTGCATTTCTTGTTTTTGCTGCCGCTGAAAGACTGGATAGTACTGTGGCAGATGTTTTTATAAAGGTTGAATCAAGAGATGATAAAAAGAAACTCATCGATGAAGAAGAAGTGAGAGCGATGATAAAAGAGCATATCGGTTATGATGTTGGAATATCTAACAATGCACAGTTGGACCTGATGATGCTGGAAGAGTTTTTAGAAAGAGATAATAGAATAAAAGACGCAGAAGTCTATTTAGATAAGAAAAATAGAATCAAAGTTTTTATTAGTCAAAAAGAACCAATCGTAAGAATTGATGTATCAGGAGGAGAGGATTATTATCTGGATACGGATGGAGGTAAAATTCCAGTTATTAGAAATCAGATAATAAGAGTACCAATTGTGACCGGGAATATAGATGCATACACTTCTAATTACCAGAATGAAGAGAATCACAATTTGAATATGGTATTAACCATGGCAAACAAAGTCAGTAATGACAATTTTTTAAATGCATTGGTTGAACAAATTCATATTGAAAAAAACAATGAGATTGTCCTGATACCTAAGGTGGGTCGCTCAAGGATACTAATAGGTCAGATTGATGGAATAGATGAGAAGATGTATAAGCTCAAGACCTATTACAGACAAGGTATTAAACACATAGGAATAGACAAATTTGATGAATTGAATATGAAAATTGAAGGGCAGGTAATAGGAGTTAATAATACTTAACTCAAATATTATTTAAAAGGAAAATTCAGTCGTATGAATACGAAAGCAAATAATGATGGTCGCATTGCAATTGCAATTGCATTAGACATAGGAACCACAAAAGTGTGTGCAATAGCAGGTCGTAAGAATGAATATGGCAAGATTGAGATTGTAGGGGTGGGCACCGTCATATCAGAAGGTGTGTCCAGAGGAGTAGTGTCGAATATCGACAAAACTGTGAAAGCCATTAATGAGGCCATTCAGATAGCTCAGAAAAACGCCAATACAAAATTCGGGAGAGTTCATGTTGGTATTGCTGGACAACATATCAAATCGATTCACCATCATGGATTATTAGTAAGACATGAACCAGAATCTGAAATCAATGAAGCTGATGTAAGCAAGTTGATAAGCGATATGCATAAACTGGTTTTACCACCTGGAGATAAGATTCTTCATGTATTTCCGCAGGAATTTACTGTTGATGATGAATCTAATATTGTTGATCCGATCGGAATGTCAGGTGTTCGTCTTGAAGCTAATTTCCATATCATAACCGGACAGATTTCTGCTTCGAGAAATATAATGAGATGTGTTGAAAAAGTAGGATTAGATGTAGCGGATATCACACTGGAACCTATTGCTTCATCAAAGGCGGTACTTACACCTGCTGAAAAAGAGGCCGGTGTTGCACTCGTTGATATAGGAGGTGGAACTACAGATATTACCATTTTTAAGGATAGTATCATTAGACATACATCTGTTATCCCTTTTGGTGGGAATGTAATCACCAATGATATTAAGGAGGGTTGTACAGTTATGAAAGATCAGGCTGAAAAATTAAAAGTAAAATTTGGATCTGCCTTGGCAGACGCAGTATATGATAACAGAATAATTACAATACCAGGATTTAGAGGTAAAGATTTTAAAGAGATTTCAGAAAAGAACCTTGCTAAAATCGTTCAGGCGCGTCTTGAAGAAATATTCGATTATGTTCTTTGGGAAATAAAGCGGTCAGGATTTGAAGGAAAATTGATTGCAGGTGTTGTTTTGACTGGTGGTGGTTCATTGTTGAAAAATATTGAATTGCTTTCAGAATATCATACAGGCTTAAGTACAAGAATAGGTCAGCCGATAGAACACTTGGCACATGGTTATTCTAGTATGATCGCAAGCCCGATATATTCGACTGCGGTAGGTCTGTTGAGTATTGCAATTGACAATCTGGACTTTACTCAAGATCATGTATTTGATCTTGAAAATGAAGATAATCCGGAATCGTCACTGACGGCTAATCAGAACAGATGGTATCACAAAATATTTACTTATACAAAAGACTTTTTTGAAGCACCTGCTGATTCAGAATTTTAATTGATAATTATTAAAAAGTAATCCTATGTTATTCGAAGAAAGGCATAATTCAATAATAAAAGTTATAGGTGTTGGTGGAGGAGGTGGAAATGCTGTTGCATACATGTATAATCAAGGTATTGTAGGAGTAGATTTCGCAATCTGTAACACCGATAACCAAGCTTTAGATAATAATCCTGTTCCAATAAAAGTTCAGTTAGGCCCCAGCTTAACAGAAGGAATGGGTGCTGGATCAGTTCCCGAGGTTGGAAAGCAATCATGTATTGAATCAATAGATGATGTTCGAAAATTTCTTGAGACAGACACGAAAATGTTGTTTGTTACCGCCGGAATGGGGGGAGGAACAGGAACAGGAGCAGCACCGATCATTGCCAAGGCTGCCAAAGAGTTAGGTATTCTAACCGTAGCAATTGTGACTTTACCTTTTACTTTTGAAGGTATACGCAGACGCAACCAAGCCCTGCAGGGATTAGAATCACTCAAGAAAAATGTTGATTCCATCCTAGTCATATCAAATGATCGCTTGAGACACATGTATGGCAATCTTAGTTTGTCAGATGCATTTGCGAAAGCAGATGATATATTGACAACCGCTGCAAAAGGAATAGCAGAAATCATTACGGTACCCGGTTATATAAATGTAGATTTTAAGGATGTAAGCACAGTTATGAAAGATAGTGGTGTATCTATTCTTGGATACGCAGAAGCAGCCGGGGAAGACAGAGCGAAAGCAGCTGTTGAGCTGGCATTGAATTCACCTTTATTAGAGGAGAATGATATAAGAGGAGCACAACATATTCTCTTAAATATTTCTTCCGGAAATAAGGAAGTTACAATGGATGAAATCGGTGAGATAACAGAATATATACAAGAAGAAGCAGGATATGGTACTCATTTGATCTGGGGAAATTGTGTGGATGAAAGCTTAGAAGATCAGCTTAGTGTCACGATAATAGCCACAGGATTTGATGAGGGTAAAAAACAACTGAAAGCGCAGCAAGCTGAAACAGTAAAAGTTCATCTTGATGAAGTGATAGATTTAAAGAAAGAGAGTAGTCTGGAAGATGTGACCTCAGATGCTGATCAGAATGTTGTTGAATTTGATAATGTCATGAAGGATGTTCATTACAATTCCGATTGGGATGCAGATGAACCATATATTAAATCACCGACAAAACAAGAAACAGAAAATAAAAAAGTAGTCAATAGTGATGTAGAAGTTGAGCGTAGAGATAATTTGCGAAATACGAGTTCGAAACCTTTGGATAGTCCAAAGATTATTGCTGAGATGGAAGAAATACCTGCATACCAACGGAGAAAGGTGCAATTGGATAATGTAGATAGCAGGACTGATAGTGGAACATCAAAACTCAGCATTAATATTGATGATGCAGAGGGTCCTATTATTGAGAAGAATAATACATTCTTTCATGATAATGTGGATTAATAAATTTCGGATTTCGTCTTTTCATAATACGCTTTTCTAATTATGAGATTGGTTTATTGATTGAGTCCCCGCCGGCTCACGGCGGGGTTTTTTTTCAAAAACCAAGTGTAGCGGAATTGCCAACTCTGAAGCAGTGTTTTAAGCAAGTAGTGAAGTAAACTTAGAATCTGACTGAAGAACAAGCCCAAAAGATGGGCTTATACAACCAAGGATTTCGTCTTTTTTATAATGCGCTTTTCTTTAATTATGAGATTGGTTTATTGATTTAGTCCCCACCTCCCGGTGGGGATTTTTTTTACATATAGGATAAATTTTAATATCTACTCCTTATATGGTATAAAATAAATTATTACTTTTATTATATATATAAATTTTATATATAATTTTTTTTAATTTAAACCTACCTGAACGTGAGAAATTCATTTGTTAAAATGATAGCGATTTCGCTATTCTTTGCCAGTTATTCCTATTCCCAGGAGATTTGTGACAATGGAATTGATGATGATGGCGATGGTCTTATCGATTGCCAGGATGATGATCTGGCTAATGATTGTTGCTGTCTTGATGCCTGGACTATTGAACTTGGTGATGATATTTTGCACTGTGAAGGTGATGAAGAATTATTGGATGCCGGTCCGGGTTTCGTTTCCTATGAATGGCAGGATCGGTCAACAAATCAAACATTTCTTGCTGTAGATCCGGGAGTATATGAAGTTACAGCAGTGGATACTTGCGGAAATACAGTCATAGACTCCATATTTATTTCCAATATACCTGCAATTCAAGCCGTCGATGATTTTCTCTTTTGTAGAGGAGATACAGTTGATGTGAATGATTTCAGATATACACAGGAAGGAACATTTACACAAACCCTAATTTCAGTATTAACTGGATGTGATAGTATTCTTGTTTTGAATTTTAAATATTATGAAGATCAAAGCACTACAGAAACTCATGTGTTTTGTTAGGGTGAAGGAGTTAATGTAAATGGGATTGATTATTTTGAAGAAGGTAGTTATACACAAGAACTTGTCGATCTTAATGGATGTGCTTCATACTTAACGATCAATACAAGTTTCGATCCTTTTTGCATTACATGTGGGGACCAATTTGGTTTTCAAAGACTTGTCATATCTATACAAAAGATATCTCATGATCGTGCCAGCGTAAAAATCAATGCTTCTGATCATCTTATTTTTGACTAAATTGTAAGTTATAATCTGCTAGAAGGTATAATCAACGATTTTGGAATACAAAAACAAGATGATTCACAGACTTTGAGTTTACTAAAGAAGCATTACAGTGAATTTTCCATCGGTAAAAATGGAAACGATAAAATTGCTGAACTTCCAGAAAGTAGATATATCAAACGTGCATTCGAAAACTTACGTGTTGGATATACGATGTCTTTTAATTAGTTGAAAAACAACTGATTATAAAGCTTTGGACTTATAAATTCCATCAAAAATTACTGTCCATTTGCGTTTTTGAGAATCATTCATTTCGGATTCTTCGTCGTCATTTTCGTCATTGCTACTTGCTTTTGTCATTTGATACCAGGTTTGCCTAATCCCTTTTTTGCCAAGACTCTCCCAAACAATTTTGTTCTTTATATCTTTTTTTCCTCTGGTTACCGAGTTTTCAAGAACCATTTTTCCTTCTTTAGCTGTTCCTCGCAAATGTAAGGTGAGACCACTATTATCAACATAATATTGCTCCCATTTGGAAGTGTTTTCGTTATACTTATTAATGCTTGTTCCTTGATAGTTGGATTTAGCAGCATGATATTGTTCCAATAAAGCATAGCCATCCATAATACTAGTAATTGAACTTTTACCAACGAGGGTATCCGTCCCGTACTTATATACATTCCATTCTCCTACCCAGAAATTAAAATCTTTTTTCTTTTGAGGCTGTGCCATTAAGAAAGATGCGAAGAACAGGCAGAATGCTGTTATACCGATGACTTTTTTTATGTTTTTCATATAGTAAATTATTAATGTCCAACAATTTTTAAATTAATATAGAGTAAATCAAATTGTGAAGGTGTTAAATGGATAAGAATTGCCAAGTAGTATACGTCAAGACCCATGCCAATCTTCAATGCGTTAAAGTAGCATTTAATTAAGCTCTATAGATTCCATTTCCTATTTTTGAATAAAATATACATAAGCATGGTTCACTTACCTCCAGAAAAATTAGGCTCCTTTTACTTAGGTGCAAAATATGACCTGAAAACCAAAGAAATCATCTGAAAAGTTCAAGAAAATTGAAAGCAATTAATAAGTTATTCCCAAACTTTAATCTTTTTGAAGATAGACTCTGATCTAAAAAATGTGAATTCATGATTCATTATTGGAATTTCCTTTCGTAATAGATATTATTATTTTCAAGCCCATCTTATTCAATTTGCATGCATAAATGGGCGATCTAACAAATTATTTTCTTATTTTTAAGATAAATAATTTTAATCCTTCTCTTTAATAAAAATCTTGAACAATGAAAAATTTATTATCAGCATTTGTCTTTACACTACTTTTTTGCTTAAATCTAAATGCTTACGATTGTCGTTGTGTTGATGGTGTTATTATCGTCACTGTCTATGAATGGTATGCGGAGTCTGAGCAAGATTGTTGTGGACCGTGGACAGGGTATGGAACCTATAACTCGTATATTAATGGCAACTGGATAGGTTCTGGCTTTTCATCATCAGAAGATATATCTGGTGCTTGTTGCTAAATTATTTTCAATACAAATTATTAACAACTAAAATTATAAATATGAGACACACATTGAAATTTTTTGTGTTTAGTTTTATTTTACTTTTTCAAATATCATGTGAAGAGAGTAAGACTACTTCAGAAGAACTATCTGATATCTTAGCGGAAAAAACTAAATTGTTGACAGAAGACAGTTATTTAGATGACAGATTATTACATGAAGATATCCATACTAGCGGTATACTAGAAGACCCAAACAACTATTCCATAGGGGAGATTCATGATAATTATGTAGCTGTAACTCAAAAGAATCAAAATAACGTTGGGCTTGAGAATTATAAAAGATTTTATCTTAGTGCATTGATGGATCGGTATAATTTAGAACAGCATAAAAATATTGAGTTGCTAGAATTTTATTTAAATGAACATTACACGTTAGTAAATTTTAAAAATCCATTAGCTGAATATAAATTATTAAAAAGCCTACAGGGGAAAATTAATGAAAATGCTTTTTCTCAGTATATCATTAAAACAAGAGCTAGGAGTGAGGATGCTTTAGATTCATTTTATGCTTTATTAAAAGATGAGAGTATAATAAATACTAAAGAGAAGAGAAGTAAATTAAATTCTGCAATTAAAAAATATGAAGACCTATTAATTAAAATAGATAATATGAATGTGTAATATCATTCCAGCTTCTTCATATTTAAAATTTAAATAAAGATCTAAGGCATCAAAATTATTAATTGTAATTATTCAATAATGATTGACGAGCACTCGTTTAACCCCGAATGCTCGTTTTTTTTGTTTGTAGGTCTTCAAACCAAAGTGGACAATAAGTGAATAAAATTAAGTTACACTTTTAAAAGTTAAATTGAAATATTCTTGTCTGCGTTTTTTAAATGTTTTGTGTTTACTGTAAATCGTCAAATAAAAGTGGACCATTAAGTGAATAAAATTAAGTTATACATAACTATTAAATTCACTTTATTATGAACAAGAAAAACAAATCAGCAGAATCTTATGTCCGAGATGTAAAAAGAAGGACAAGACGTAAATTTTCTACAGAAGAAAAGATTAGAATAGTCATTGAAGGATTAAGAGGAGAACAAAGTGTTGCTTCTCTTTGTAGAAGAGAAGAGATTTCACAACCACTATATTATAAGTGGAGTAAAGATTTCATGGAAGCAGGGAAGAAACGTTTAAAGGGAGATACAGAACGTGAAGCCAATACTTCAGAAGTTCAACATCTAAAGACAGAAAATCAAGACCTTAAAGAGGTAGTAGCAGAACTTACTCTAAAAAATCGTGTGCTTAAAAAAAGCTTGAATGGAGTAAAATAAAATTCAAGAAGTATATGCGATTTACAGCAAAAGAAAAGATGGAACTGATTAGGCTGGTTGAGCAATCCGAATGGAGTGTTAGAAGAACTCTCAAGGAAATTGGTATTCACAAATCAACCTTTTACAACTGGTATAAGAAATATCGGGAAAATGGAATTGTAGGATTAGAGGAAAAGAAAAGTACAAGGAAGCACTATTGGAACAAGATTCCTGATCGGATCAGGTCTGATATATTGAATCTGGCACTGGAAGTTTCAGAGCTTTCTTGTAGAGAATTGGCTTGCAGGTATACTGATGAGAATCAATACTTTATAAGCGAAAGCAGTGTTTACAGAATATTGAAATCTGCTGGACTGATAAACCCTCCTCATTATGATCTGATATCTGCCGCAGATGAATTTAAAGACAAAACAACAACTGTCAATCAAATGTGGCAAACTGATTTTACTTATTTCAAAATCATTGGCTGGGGATGGTATTACCTATCGACTATATTAGATGATTATTCTAGGTACATTATAAGTTGGGAGTTGTGCTCAACGATGAAAACCCTTGATGTAAAAAATACTTTGAATCAGGCATTAAACCATCCAAATGTAAATTTGAATAAACCGCCTAAGTTATTATCTGATAATGGATCTTGTTATTTAAGTCAAGAGTTGAGCTCTTATTTGGATGATTACAAAATTAAACATGTGAGAGGAAGACCTGGTCATCCTCAAACGCAAGGCAAGATTGAAAGGTATCACAGAACGATGAAAAATGTAATTAAACTGGATCATTATTACAGCCCAGGTGAATTGAGTTTTCCTCTTTCACAATTTGTAAAATATTATAACCATCACAGATATCATGAATCTTTACAAAACTTGACACCAGCAGATGTTTATTATGGATTAAAAGAAGAAAAACTGAAGAGAAGAAAATTATGTAAACACAAAACATTTAAAAAACGCAGACAAAAATATTTCAATTTAACTTTTAAAAGTGTAACTTAATTTTATTCACTTATTGTCCACTTTGGTTTGAAGACCTACACTCAGCATCTTTGGAAAGCTCAAGTGTTTTAAATTCAGAAATCCTCAATCTTAAGATGCTTAATGACTCTTCCTTTTGGATGAATAATGATCAAGGATTATTAATCAATTTCAATCCAAATAACGGAAGAACCATTTCCAAGGAGATTTCAAATGAAGTTCCAATTTATGACATAGAACTTGACGATGATGGAATTTGGTTAGCGAGTCTGACAGGCTTAAGCAAATACTTATTTGATAACGATGAAATTGTGCCAATAATTGATTTAGATGGAGTAAGAATTTATGATTTAGAAAAAAGTGATAATGAGCTGTATGTTGGAACATCGGGGGAAGGTTTAAAAATTTTGAGAAAAAGTGAAGACAATGGAATCGAACTATTTGAATATGATATTGGAGATGGATTAAGTGGTAACGATGTCTTTAACATACTCGTATTGAAGGATGGCAACCTTTGGTTAGGATCTGAACCTGGATTTACTCATTTTTTTCTTAAAGAAAATATATTTAGCCAATACCTCGCTGAAGATGGAATCCCTTTTATGAGGCAATCAGGATCATTAATTCAATTAAACAATGGAACCATCCTATCCAGTGGACCCAGAAGTTTCAGTTATTTCACTCCATTGTCTAAACCACAGGATAAGTACAAGCCGAAGATCCATATTGATAAAATTAAAGTTCATGGGCAAGAAAAAGCCTTACCATTAGTACAAGTTAAATTGGGACCAAAAGAATCAAATATTTCTTTCACATATTCTGTAATAGATTTTTGCAATCCAGTTAAACCCAGATTCGAATATATACTGGAAGGTTTAGATAGGAGCTGGACAAGAACTAAGGAAACCTCAGATATAATCTATTCGAACCTTGAACCTGGAAAATATAATTTTAGAATAAAGGCTGCCAATACTAAAGGACAATGGTCAGATGAATATATTCTTCCTATAAAGATAAAAGCACCCTTAATTTCAAAATGGTGGTTTTGGTTTTTGATGGCTTTGATAAGTTTTAGAATTCTACTATTAATTCATAGCTATAGATTAAATCAAGTAAGGAAACTTAGTTTACTGAAATCAGATTTCGACAAACAAATAGCTAGGATAGAAATGGAGGCTTTGAGAGCCCAGATGAATCCTCATTTTCTGTTTAACTCACTGAATTCCATCAATAATGTTATTCTAAAAAAGGAGGCTAAAGAAGCTTCGAATTATCTTACTAAATTTTCAAGATTAATAAGAATGATCCTTCAGAATTCTAAGAGTCAAAAAGTTACTGTTGGAGATGAGTTGTCTGCCATTAAACTTTATATAGAGATGGAATCCTTGAGGTTTGGTGACAAATTCGAATGCCAGTTCGAAATCACACCAAATATTGATCTTGAAAATACATTTATTGCACCTATGCTAATTCAACCTTATATTGAAAATGCGATTTGGCATGGGCTGATGCATAAGAACGAGAAAGGAATTTTGAAAATCAAAATTGATAAACAGAATAATAGTTTAATATGTGTAATTGAAGATAATGGAGTTGGCCGAAAGGAAGCTGCGGAATTAAAGTCTAAATCCTCGACGCATAAATCATTCGGTATGCAAATCACAAAAAACAGAATTGAAGCTGTTAATAAATTATATAATATAAATGCTTCTGTAGAAATTGAAGATTTGTTTTCTGATAATAAAGCTTCAGGAACCCGTGTCAGATTAAGTATACCCATTCTTCATGCCCAAAACTTGTAAGATGAAAATTAGAGCCATATTAATTGATGATGAAAAACATGCAATTGAGACATTGCGTTGGCAGCTGAATGAATATTGTCCAAATATAGAAATCGTAAAAGAATGTTATTCAGGTGAAGATGGTTTAAGTTCTATTAATGAATTAAAGCCGCAACTTGTTTTTCTGGATATCGAAATGCCAAAAATGAGTGGGTTTGCAATGTTAGAACAAATTGATGGCTTCAACTTCAAAGTCATTTTCACACCAGCATATGACAAATATGCAATAAAGGCTTTTAAAACATCTGCTGTAGATTATCTATTGAAACCAATTGATAAAGAGGAGTTGATCATTGCGGTAAGAAAAGTAACTGAAAGTCTAAAACAGGGTACTCTTGATAATCAATTAGAGCGTCTGTTTAAAGAACTTAATAATAATAGACGAATTGCCTTACCAACCATGGAAGGATTAAGATTTATTGACCATCGCGATATTTCACATTGCAATGCTGATGGAAGTTATACTTTAATTCATCTTGGCAACAAAGAACAAATTATGGTATCTAAATCAATAAAGAGACTAGAGGAAATGTTACCCAATCCTCCCTTTATACGGGTGCATCATTCCCATGTAGTTAATTTTGAGCAAATAGATCGCTATATCAGAGGACAAGGAGGTTATGTCGTTATGAAAAATGGATCTCATGTTGATGTTTCTCGCAACAGAAAGGAAGAAGTTTTAAAATCTATCCAAAGAATTTAGAGATTCGCATAAAGCAAAATTAACTGTCTAAGAATAATAGGTAAGATTCAATTCTGCTCTTTAAAAGATGGTGACAAACTGATCAACAAATCTTAAGATCAGCATTCAAAAACATTCTTAAGTTCTCTATACTTTTCTATTCTGTAAACAAGAAGAATTGAACTTCCAATGTCTTAAATACATCTGTATACATTAGAGTTCAATACCTTCCCAAAATAATAATGTTAATAAGCAATTTTATTATCAATCATCATCTCCATCATCATCGTCATTATCATCATCTTTTTGATCTCTATTGTATATATCTCTGATACAGATATATTTTCCATCTCTCTTTTCAAAAATTGAAACATATTTTCCTGTTGTTTCATTATTGTCGGCATCCGTGCTTATAGATTTTCCAACTTCAACAACCAAGTCGCCGGAAGCATAAAGATCAACAATCTCAAATCTGATTGAACCACCTTCCGTAGTATCTTTAGCCATTTGTTCTTTAGTATTCGCTAAAATGGCTGCTTTTCCGACAAGCGTAGGTTTGTTAGGTGTTAAACTATTTGCATCATCCGCATAATAAGCAACTTCAGCTTCAGCATCTTTTGCATTTGCAGCTACTGCATAAGCGTCTTCCATCGCTTGAATTTCAGCACGTATAGCGTCCATATCTAATTCTTCTGTTTCAGCCTGTGGAGTTTGACATGCAGAAACAATTAATAGGACAAATAAGCCCATTAATAATGTGTGTAAGGTTTTCATGTGTTTTGTGTTTGATAAGCAAAACATTTAAGATACATAAAAATGAATGCAAATAGGATAAAAAGCTTTTAACCATTAAAGCTTAGCTGTCATTTAGTTATAATATGCTAATCCTGGGTTTTAACAGTTTCGGGAAATGTTAAGAAAGGGTAGAAATGATTTTAATAAACTTTCAATTACTTGAAAATCTAAATACGAAATAGGCTTTTTCGAGAATTTTGAATTCACCCTTGCTGTCATACAATGTGCATGTGATTGTTCCTCCTACCTTTTGAGAAAGGATATTGTTTGATCCGGAATTAACGGGTTCTGAAATGAGAATTTCAAATTCGCTATTTGAATTTTGTTCCCCTTGATTAGAAAGCCATACTTTGCCTGTTTCATCTCTGAAAAAAACAATTGCTCTTTGATCTTCACCATGATAGTTTGGTATTTCAAAACTATATTGACCCAATCTAAAAAAAGATGGAAAGTTGGCATTTATGTATTCATCCGTACACATTTGATTTACGACGAAAAGATGTCCAAATTCCATTCCTGCAGCTATCTGAATAGTTTCATTTTTATCATGTAAACTCATACTATAGCTTCTAGAGCAATAGTCTTGAGCATTGGCCTGTGATATCCCTCCTTCAAACTCATAAGTGTCAGATTCTTCTATTAGGAATTGTTGTCCATGATAGTACCACCAAAGTAGAAATCTGAATTTGTTTCAAATGGAACATTTAATATTTCACCATCTTTTGAACAACTAAAAAACAGAATTGTAAGTATAATTAAATAGCTTCCCTTGATTGTTGTTTCAGAAGATCTCATATGTTCTAAAGTACAAATATCTAAGAGATTTAAGAATGGAAATAAAAGTTTACTATCAAATAATAAACGATTTTTATTATTCGACCTTGTTACACTTCAACTAACTACATTTTATCATTTGCCATATACCTCATATACTCCAACCCAATCTTCAGCAACCCCATCAACCATATTCGTAGCACATGAATTGAGATACAATTTTGCTGCTATATCATCTTCATTAATCTGAAGCACTTTTTTGAATAGGGTAGCGGCTTCTGTAAAACGCTTTTCAAAATAGGTTTCTAATCCATTTTGGAACATGGCTTTTGTTTGTAGTTTTAATTTGATAATTTCCTCCGGATCACCTCCAAAAAACTCATAAACTCCATGCGGAATTTTTTTGCCCTTAACGAGAACCTTACCTAAATATCGATGATGATATTTATTTAAGTCAGAAATTTGATCAACAGTATCATCGCTGAGCATAATAGACGCGCCATAATATTTTGTGAGACCTTCTATACGCGATGCTGTATTGACAGCATCTGAAACTACACCTGCATCCATTCTTTTATCATCTCCAATAATTCCTAACATGATAGGGCCATAGTGCATTCCAATTCCAATATTGATCGGTCGGCGGTTGTTATGAATACGTTCTTGATTGTATTTTGATAGCACCTTAAGGATCTGAATACTTGATATTAG
The DNA here is from genome assembly GCA_965248155.1 of Saprospiraceae bacterium. Classification (GTDB taxonomy): domain Bacteria; phylum Bacteroidota; class Bacteroidia; order Chitinophagales; family Saprospiraceae; genus RFSX01. The sequence continues at coordinate 1,674,207 of CBDFIO010000001.1, read as the reverse complement.
AGCTTCCTCTGGATCATCGAGATATAAAGCCATTATGCCATCTCCTAAAAATTGATTTACTAATCCTTTATGCTTTCTTATCTCAGGGCCAACTCTTTTTAGATATGCATTCAAAAACCGGAAATTTTCTTCAACCGTCATAGACTCGCTAAGAGTAGTATACGAACGGATATCAAGAAACATTACAGTGATATTTTCTTCAGTCTGATCGCCAAGATTAATATCTATGATATTATCCTTACCCAAAGAGGATAAAAATTCTCTTGGGACAAATCGACTATAAGAAGCATTTATTTTAAGAAGATTCAAATGCGTTTTCACCCTGGACAATAACTCACTCCTGGAAATCGGTTTTACGAGATAATCATTAGCACCTAATTCAAAGCCCTGGACAAGATCAGAAACTCTATCTTTTGCTGTAAGCATAATAACCGGCATTTCACTGGACAAATATTTTTTACGGATGTGTGCACATACTTCATAGCCGGTCATTTCTGGCATCATAACATCCAGTAATACTAAATCGAATGTCAGACGATCCATTATTTCCAGTGCTTCTTTTCCACTGCTGACTTGAGATACAGCAAATTGATCTCCATTGAGATAATTGACAATAACTTGTCTGTTGACTGGATCATCGTCTACGAGCAATATTCTATGTGCTCCTTTATTTTTTTCAAAAGTGATTGTAGGTTCCGATTCTGATTGTATGTCTGTCCTGGAGCGTGAAAGTGTTAGACCGGTGTTGGACATAACGGCGTCTTCCGAGGATGCAGGAAGCGAAAATGTAAATTCTGAACCTTTTCCTAATTGACTATCAACAGACAATTTTCCTCCATGCAATTCTACCAATTGTTTTGTAATATTTAATCCAAGACCTGTACCACCGTACTGTCTATCGATTGAAGCATCAGCTTGTTCGAAAGATTTAAAGATAGATTCATGATGATCGGGATGAATTCCAATACCAGTATCCTTAACAGACACAAAAACCAAATCTTCTTCTTCTAACGCCGAGATTGTTATTGAACCTTCTTGTGTAAATTTGATTGCATTCGTTATTAGGTTCATCATGATCTGCTGTAACCGATCTTCATCAGCATCAACAGCAGTCAGATCCTTAGCAATTGTATTGATCAATTGTATTGATTTTCCGGAAGATGAGGGAGAAAGAATATGTAAACAGACTTCAGCAATACTATGCAGATCTGTTGGTTTTACAATTAAATTAATCTCATTCTCATGAAGCTTAGAAAAATCCAGTAAATCATTTATCAAACTCGATAATCTTTTGCCTGAAGAGATGATCATATTCAGATCTCTTTTCATTTTATTGTTTGGCTCGCCATTGACACCTTCATATAATGATTCGCTTAATCCGATAATCCCATTTAATGGAGTTCTCAATTCATGTGAGGTATTAGCTAAAAACTGATCTTTAAGTTGATCTATTTCTTTCAATCGTTTGACAGTCTTACGTTCTTCATTGAGAACTTTATTTCTCAATTCTTTCATTCTATATCCCAGACCCAGAGAAAAGCATATTATTTCTCCAATAATTCCGATAATTGAAGGCAATAATAGAATTCCTATTCCTTGAATAACACGAATAGCATTCAGAAAAATCGCAGAGAATAATATGAGAGAGCCCGCAATAAGAAAAAGACCTTTTTTGTCTTTTAACCTAAACACCGGAACCAATAAAATTCCTACGATGAGGTATTGTGAGATTAAAAAAGAGGCTGTGATATTGTCTGTAAAAGAGATGTTATTAAAAATGGTGAAATGTGTAATGACAAATCCGAATACGATGAATTTCAAGTAAATCAACCTTTTGAATCGGATGTCCCATTTTGGAAGAAGACTGTGAAGGTCTAAGTAATATCTTATAAATTGAAAGTAGGCTATATCTAGAATTGCCAAGCCAATATAATCTATCACTTGTTTCAGTATTGGATTTGATTTTACCAATTCAAGGTCTTGAGTGACAGAAAAATATTCAAGATTAAAAATAAAAACACCTAGAATAAATAAGCCATGATAAAGAAATGCTTTATCTGAAGTACCTTGATAAAACAAAAATTGAAAACAATCATGGTGACTAAAAAACCGAGAAATATCCATTCCCACCTAGTCTTTAATACGTGATCCCAAGATTGATAAAAATCATTCTGGTTGAGCATCAAATCGATTACTATAGGCTTGTTGGTTATCTTTTCAACTTTGATGTAAATATTGATTGGATAATTGTCTTCCAAACTTAAATTGACACGATTGTATTTATTCCCAAATTTTAAAGATTTATTATTAATTGGTGAATATGGTCCGCCATAAAGGCTTTCTAATACTAATCCTGAAGAAGTAACGATATAGACTTCCATTAAATCGATTTTTCCAACAAACAGTTTCCAATTTTTCAAGATTCTTGAATCTTGCATCTGATTACCGATGATCACTTTTAACCAATGCGCTTTGTTATGATCTAGCTTTTGTGATAATGAGAATGGAACGAATTGCAATTGATGCTCATCTTTCAGAATAGATTGAATACTTAATGTTTTATCGTTCTCAGTTATATAATAAATATGATTATTTAGATCATAGGATTCTTGCAATGATGAGATGGTAAAAATATTTTCTTGAGCCCTGAGGATTGGACTAAAAAATAGAAATATTGGACTCAAAAAAAATAGAATTGATCTAAGCGGTCTTTTCGTTTTATAATTCATTAGGTCTGGGCACTACCTTATAAATATATTATTATAATATGGTTTAATAGAAAAGAGAGGCCTAGACTCTTGAAATTGTACTTTGATTTTAAAGAGTTGAATGATAAAACAACTTTTGTTCAACTTATTAAATTTCCCAGTTCGTCCCATTCTACCTGGATATTTCTTTTGGATTGGTCAACAAATTTTGGCAACCAACTTTCTTCATAGGCTAAGCCATGTTTATCTAAAACATCTTGTGGTACACCATCCCAAATATTTGGAGAATTGCCTTTATAGCCTAGGTCATCAATTCCCATTTTAGTCGTATAATATCCGGTTAATGTAAGATTGCGCATTCGATTAAAGAAGGCTCTTCCAGCAGCCATTTCAGGTTTTAATTCATTCGGATCCGGGTAGGCGATATCGTCAATAATATTTATTTGCTCTTTGGATTTGCAATCTTTAAAACTTTTATTGAATCGAGAATTTGATTCACCATTTAGCCACATAAGCCCTCCTCGTATTGGGATTTGATGTTGAGGGATATCTTTGATTATAAAATCAATAAATTCTGGAACCATGGCATCACCTGCAGAACCAGCTGTATTAGTTGTCGGTAAGATAATGTCACACAGGACAGCAATAGTCGTTAATTCTTCTGCAGTCAGATAGATTTCCGCTTTTATACTTTCATCATGAGCTAACTCACTCGGCGTGCGTCCATATCCTTGCGATTGCAGGGATTCATTTCCTGTTTCATCTATTGCATCTGTATTGCATGCAACACTTGCCATTGAAGTTCCCGCAATACCTCCAATTAATAAGGTCTTTAAAGTCTCCCGCCGTTTCATATTTCTAACTTTTTAAATTGTTCAACAAGATGTTCTGAAGCTCTCATGCTTAATGCCATGATGGTCCAGGTACAATTTTTATCTGCTTGGGAAGTGAAGGGTCCTCCATCTACGACGTATACATTTTTAGCATCATGAAGTTGCTGCCATTTGTTAGTCACAGATGTTTTTGGATCATTGCCCATGCGAGTTGTACCTACTTCGTGTATAATTTGACCGGGTGCTAATAAACCATAATCTTTATCCTTTCCTGGTTTTGTACCGAGTATTTGGCCTCCCATATTATGAGTGATCTCTTCAAAAGTATCATTCATATGTTTGGCTTGCAGCCGTTCATAATCAGACCATTTGTAATCAAATTTTAAAACAGGAATTCCAAATTTGTCAACAGTATCTGGATCTATTGTGCATCGATTTTCATAACGTGCAATAGACTCGCCACGTCCCCCAAAACCTATTGTTGCTCCGAAAAATCGTTTGACATCTTCTCTTAACTTGGTGCCATAACCGCCAATTTCACCGCCTATATATTCATTCATAGCTGTTACATTATTAGCAAACCCGTAGGCGGGCATACCCATACCACCCCAAATTTCAATATGATATCCTCGTGGAAAATCGAGTTTATTATTGTCACCCCACCATGGGCTATAGACATGCATTCCGCCAACACCATCTTCATTATAGGTCTTCCTATCCATTAAGGACGGTATAAATGCTGAGAGACCGGAGCCGGTACTATCATGAAGGTAACGACCGACATGATCACTGCTGTTACCAAGACCGTTGGGATGTTTGGGACTTTTTGAATTCATCAGGATACGTGCTGAGCTACAAGCGGAAGCTCCCAAGACAACTGCTCTACTTCGGAGCTTGTATTCTTTAAGGTCTTCTTTATTTATATAAGACACTCCGGTTGCCAAACCTTCGTTATTGGTCGTCACATTTTTGACCATACAATTGGTATATAGGTCGACCTGCCCACTTTTTTGAGCAGGAAAAATAAAAACGGAACCCGAAGAAAAATCAGCATAGGCATTACATGATCTACTACATTGACCACAGTAGAAACAAATGCCTCTTTCTTTATTTATTCTTTTTGTCAGTATGGACAGTCGGGCAGGGATGACTGGAATCCCATTTTTTTGACTCCTTTTATATAATAGAGTTCGTGTAATCGAGGTTTGGGAGGAGGTAAGAAAAATCCATCCGGATCATTGGGTAGACCTTCATTGGTCCCAAATACACCTACCAATTTATCCAGGCGATCGTAGTATGGTTTTATTTCATCATAACTGATCGGCCAATTTTCACCAAGTCCATCGATATCTTTATGCTTGAAATCTTTGGGTCCAAATCTGAGAGAGATTCGTCCCCAGTGATTTGTTCTTCCACCCAGCATCCGGGATCGCCACCATAGAAATTCTGTGCCTTCTTTTTTGGTGTAGGGTTCTCCATCGACTTCCCAATCACCCCAGGACATATCAAAATCGCCAAATGCTCTTTTTGTACTGGCTCCTCGTCTTGGGGATTGCCATGGCCATTTCATTTGAGTCATGGTAGAGGGATCTTTAGGATCAAAGTAGGGTCCGGCTTCTACGACGGCTATTTTCATTCCTGCATTGGCCATTATATAAGCGGCCATACCACCTCCTGCTCCTGAACCAACAACTATGGCATCATACTCTTTTCCGGATTCTTTTATTTGCATATCTATGGGTTCGGTTTTATGATTGAATTCAATATAGTAGACAGCCTAGTGATTGGCTTTGAGCCTATTTGTAATTTGCTCAACTAAGCTACAAATATCCAGATAGATATTTTTTTGAAATTGTGACGATTATTATGCACCAGATGCAAGACCGATTTTTAATTCATAATTTTTTATTTCATAGATTAATTGGCTATGTAGTACACTGACGATTTGCCATTAGCAGATGTCAGCACAAGCGTTTCACTACGGTGAAAATTTAATTTCTCCTATTTGTATTTCTGGCCCCGTAGTTTCCCTCGGGTTCGTTTTTATTGAATAAAAACTTTACTCGGGACAGGCGTTTCACTACGGTGAAAATTTAATTTCTCATATTTGTATTTCTGGCCCCGTAGTTCAACTGGATAGAATACCAGATTTCGGCTCTGGGGGTTGGGGGTTCGAATCCTCCCGGGGTCACTAGGTATTTTCATAAAGTCTTATAAATGAATAATTTGTAAGATTTTTTTAATCATAGGTGAATTATATGGTAAAACAATTTCGATGCTTTCTTACTCTAGTATGAGACTGATTGTTCCTTTAACCTTAGAATTATGCCGATCACTGTAGGTCTTCAAACCAAAGTGGACAATAAGTGAATAAAATTAAGTTACACTTTTAAAAGTTAAATTGAAATATTTTTGTCTGCGTTTTTTAAATGTTTTGTGTTTACATAATTTTCTTCTCTTCAGTTTTTCTTCTTTTAATCCATAATAAACATCTGCTGGTGTCAAGTTTTGTAAAGATTCATGATATCTGTGATGGTTATAATATTTTACAAATTGTGAAAGAGGAAAACTCAATTCACCTGGGCTGTAATAATGATCCAGTTTAATTACATTTTTCATTGTTCTGTGATACCTTTCAATCTTGCCTTGCGTTTGAGGATGACCAGGTCTTCCTCTCACATGTTTAATTTTGTAATCATCCAAATAAGAGCTCAACTCTTGACTTAAATAACAAGATCCATTATCAGATAATAACTTAGGCGGTTTATTCAAATTTACATTTGGATGGTTTAATGCCTGATTCAAAGTATTTTTTACATCAAGGGTTTTCATCGTTGAGCACAACTCCCAACTTATAATGTACCTAGAATAATCATCTAATATAGTCGATAGGTAATACCATCCCCAGCCAATGATTTTGAAATAAGTAAAATCAGTTTGCCACATTTGATTGACAGTTGTTGTTTTGTCTTTAAATTCATCTGCGGCAGATATCAGATCATAATGAGGAGGGTTTATCAGTCCAGCAGATTTCAATATTCTGTAAACACTGCTTTCGCTTATAAAGTATTGATTCTCATCAGTATACCTGCAAGCCAATTCTCTACAAGAAAGCTCTGAAACTTCCAGTGCCAGATTCAATATATCAGACCTGATCCGATCAGGAATCTTGTTCCAATAGTGCTTCCTTGTACTTTTCTTTTCCTCTAATCCTACAATTCCATTTTCCCGATATTTCTTATACCAGTTGTAAAAGGTTGATTTGTGAATACCAATTTCCTTGAGAGTTCTTCTAACACTCCATTCGGATTGCTCAACCAGCCTAATCAGTTCCATCTTTTCTTTTGCTGTAAATCGCATATACTTCTTGAATTTTATTTTACTCCATTCAAGCTTTTTTTAAGCACACGATTTTTTAGAGTAAGTTCTGCTACTACCTCTTTAAGGTCTTGATTTTCTGTCTTTAGATGTTGAACTTCTGAAGTATTGGCTTCACGTTCTGTGTCTCCCTTTAAACGTTTCTTCCCTGCTTCCATGAAATCTTTACTCCACTTATAATATAGTGGTTGTGAAATCTCTTCTCTTCTACAAAGAGAAGCAACACTTTCTTCTCCTCTTAATCCTTCAATGACTATTCTAATCTTTTCTTCTGTAGAAAATTTACGTCTTGTCCTTCTTTTTACATCTCGGACATAAGATTCTGCTGATTTGTTTTTCTTGTTCATAATAAAGTGAATTTAATAGTTATGTATAACTTAATTTTATTCACTTAATGGTCCACTTTTATTTGACGATTTACAGCTACTCCAATTCTTCTTTGTCCACTCAATTGAACATGAAAAACAGGCAGATTGTCTCCGATATAATTAAATGCATCCGCCGTATCGTTATACTGAATTCCCCATGATGGAAATGATGGAGAATGCGCTACAAGCATCCTTGTGCTATTGTTGGTTCCACTTTGAAACATATGAATCATAGGCGCATTGCTGCCATTAGAATTAGCGAACCGTAAACTACCCTGATCATCCTTATAAACAATATCTCCATCTGCTCCATGTACTTGTAATTTATTGCCGTTTCCTACAGTCAATGTAGCTATTGGACTATTATCACCAATACCGACTTTGCCAGTGTTAAAATAGAGGTTACTTCCGGAATTTTTCCACGGAGATACAAAAGAAGCTAAACTTACGGACCCACCTCCCAGGCTCAAACTCAAAGTATTCCCTGAAAGTGACATGGATTGAATTTCATTGGTAGTGCTTGCATCTGCATCGTTGACATTATCTGTAGAATTTATATTGAAGTTAGGGTAAGTTCCTGTCACAGTCGTGGCTCCACTATCTGTTAAATTAACTACTTGATCCGGTTCTGTATTGCTGATAACAGGACCAGTGATGTCGATCCCAGCTCCGGGTATTAAAGCACCCGCCGGACCCATATGTTCCCAGAATGATCCGTTATGTAAATACATTCCGGTCTGTCCTGTCAACTTATAAATAATCATACCTGCTGATGGAGACGTTACAGAAGAAGTATCTGAAACCCTCGGAATAAGTACACCTTTGTTCGTGCTTTCTATGTCAACAATTTGGGCATAAGAAAATGTGGATGTTAGACAAAAAATAAACAAAAATAAAATAGAAATTATATGGTTTTTCATGATATGAAATTTGGGTTATAAATTCAATTCAGAGTTAAAATTTTACTTTAAAATTATTAATACAACGCCCTTATCTCATCTAATCAGAATGAGGAAAAAATATTCTATTCTATTTTTTTGTATCTATTACTAATACCTTCTATATATATTGAGCTTAATTACTCTAATAGATTTTCGTGATCAGTAACAACGACATACTTCGACGTATAAGATACACATTTGATATTAATGATTCAAAAATGATCGAGCTATTTGGATTGGGAGATCGAGAGGTTACACGGGCACAAGTCAGTAATTGGCTCAAGCAGGATGACCATGATGATTACAAAGAAATGATAGATATTGAACTGGCTATTTTTCTAAACGGATTCATTGCTCACCATCGTGGGAAGAGGGAAGGAGTAGAAATTGTTCCGGAAAAAAGACTGAATAATAATATCATTCTTAGGAAAATAAAAATTGCCCTCAATCTGAAGGATAATGATATGCTTGAAGTTTTTAAGCTTGTAGATAGTCCGATAAGCAAACATGAGTTAAGTGCATTTTTTAGAAAACCGGGACAGAACCAATACAGATTGTGTCACGATCAATTTCTTCGAAAATTTCTGCATGGATTGCAATTGAAATACCGGCCGCAGCAATAGGATTTTATCAAAAATAGTTTCATAAACAAGTTTCAATTTCCACGATATAATTTCTCGATTTAGGAATACACCTTGATTTGTTTCCTTTTGAATGTATTAAATTAAGTATACAAATAATATTCTTATGACGAATTCAATCTGTCTTATATTAATATCTTTCATTTCATTGTCGCTTTGTTCTCAACAAGTAATTATTGAAGGAGATGGCACATTAAACCCAAAATCTAAATTACATGTGACATCAGGAGATGTGTATTTTGATGATATTGCTCAAGGAGTCTTACTGAAATCTCCTAATGGACAATGCTGGCGATTTAGACCTGACAACAATGGTGTTTTAAATGGTTCACTAATCACTTGTCCCAATTAGAATTTGCGATTATTATTAGATCTCTTTTGAATATTATATTAGTATTTTCGCTAATATAAATACTGCAGCTGTTGGAGAAAATACTCATCATATCTTATTATTGGCCACCATCGGCAGGATCAGGAGTGCAACGCTGGTTGAAATTCACCAAATATCTTCCAGATTTTGGTTTTAAACCTATAATCTACACACCGCTAAACCCACATTTTAGTCTCCAAGACTTAAGTTTATTGGAAGATGTAAATCCTCAAGTAGAAGTGATAAAGACAAAAATATGGGAACCTTACAAATTGGCAGAATTTTTCACTGGGAAAAAAACCATCAATCAGGGTCTTGTAAAAAATCCTTCCGGAAGATCATATAAATCTCGCTTACTTAATTATGTAAGAGCCAATTTCTTTATACCGGATCCCAGGAAATTTTGGATCAATCCTTCTTACAGATTCTTGAAACCATATTTAAAAAAAGAAGGGATTAAATATCTGGTGACTACAGGTCCACCACACAGTATGCATTTGATCGGCTTGAAATTGAAAAGATCGAATCCTGATCTTAAATGGATTGTAGATATTCGAGATCCATGGTCCAAGTTTGATTTTTTAAAACAATTTGGTTCTGGACAAAAAGCCCTGAACAAACAAGCCTTATTAGAAAAACAGGTACTGGATACTTGCGATCGAGTCATTGCAACAAGTGAATCTATGAAGGATCTACTTGTTCATTTTGATCATAATAAATTCTATACGATAACAAATGGATATGATGAAGTAGATTTCAAAAATTTTTCGGACAGATCTTCTGAGAATAAAATTGTTATATATCATGCAGGTTTATTGAATCAACTTAGAAATCCGGAAAATTTATGGATGGCATTGAATCATCTGTGTACTACAAATGCTGAGATTAATTCTAAGCTTTGTATACATCTGGTAGGCAAAGTCGATAGCCAGGTAATTAATTCTATAAAATCATGGCCTCAATTAGAAAACAAATTGACGATAGAACCTTACAAGCCTCATAAAGATGTGATTTTAGATTATGCGAAATCAAATGTATTATTACTTCTGGTCAATAATACTGATAATGCAAATGCGAATATCCCCGGTAAAATGTTTGAATATATCGCTAGCGACAAGCGAGTTTTAAGTATTGCTTCAGACTCATCAGATGTAGGAAAAATATTAAGGGATTATAAAAAATCCCTTTCTTTTAATTATGAGATGTCGGAAAATTTAGCTGATAGACTTGAGCAATTTTTGACTATTTCTAGTGAAAATATTGAAGATGAAGATGACATTAGATATAGCTTTGAAAGAAAAGAACTCACAAGAAAGCTTGTTGATAAAATAAAATCGATTCAGTGATAGGAAAAATCAAGCAACAGTTTCTAAACGTATTACCCAGATCATTGGCGCTTAAGCTTTATCTCTTGAGAAATTCATCCTATGCTGCGAAAGGGACAGTATTTGAAGATATTGAACTTGAGTTGATTGTTCCACGTAGGAATAAACTTTGGATTGAGAGAATTGAATCTGGTAATGGACACGAGATAGGTATCTGTGAGTTGCTCGCCAAAGAAATCGGAAATTCAGTTGATTATATCTATTGCGATGTTGGAAGTTGTTTTGGATTTTTCCCAGCATTACTTTCAAAGATGAATCGAGATATTAAAATATTTGCTTTTGAAGCCGGATGGCAACAATATTATTTTTTGCAAAAAACCAAAGAACTGTATTCAAGCCTGAACCAATGGAATATCGAAAACAAGTATGTTGGATCAATTAGTAACGATAAATTTGTAAAATTGGATGATTACTTCGGAGAAAAATCCATAATTCCACATCTTATTCAAATAGATGTAGACGGTTTTGAAAATGAAGTTTTATTGGGATGTAAGAACATCATTAAACGAAAAGAAACGAAATTCTTACTTGAACTTCATCCATTGATTTTAGCTAATTTCAATACCTCAATTGAAGAAGTATTATCTCATTTTGAAGGATATTCTATGAGAATATTGCCGAATTTAAGAGACGGAAATGTTGAATGGAGCGAAGATTTAGATTTGGTCTATAAGGACGAGAATCCATATTTAATAATTATTCCAAATTAAGATATAACAATCAAATACATTAACTACATAAGGACAAAAGTGGAATTTGCAAAAAATGCAATTGTCAGATCAACTTTTAGTACCAAATTAGATCAAGACGATTCTACAGACTCAATCATTAAAGAGGTAGAAGAAAACGGTATTTGTATTATACCCGGGTTTTGGAGTATAGATGATTGCAACAAACTTAAAGATGAAATAGATTATACAATAGAACACAGAAGAGATGAACTTTGGAAAGACGATTTAGGGGCTGATTATAGAATATGGGGAATGGACAATGTATCTAAATTGGCAAGCCGTTTCTATAAACATTCTTTGTTAAAAAAATTAAGAGCCAACTATTACGGAGTAGATGATAAGTTTCTTGATGGTTTTGCAATGGCCAATAGAATTACGGCTATGCAAGGTAACCTGGGTTCAGGTGGAGGGTGGCATCGTGATATCGTTAATGAAAAGCAATTGAAAACTATTATGTATCTCACTGATGTCGAAGAAGAGCATGGTCCTTTTCAATATGTTTTACGAACACATAAAAAGGATTCTGTTCTTAAGAGTATAATGGATCATAATTTTGATTTTAATCACAATCGTTTTACGGAGGAGCAGGTTGAGAAAGTATTGAATTATAATGAATATGAAAGCCGGATATTTACAGCAAAAGCAGGAACTTTGATCGTCGTAGATACAAGTGGTGTACATCGAGGGATGCCTATTCAATCCGGAGTAAGATATGCTCTAACGAATTATTGTTGGATCAGCCCTTTGAAAGGAGGAAATGGAATGCCAAAAAAAGTGAAGAAAATTTTAATCAGTTAATATTTCTATAGTGATATTAAAGAAAATAGCGCAGCGGATACTTAAGAGAAGAAAGAAATTTATTGCTCCGACTAAAGAGTTTATTTTTTCTGAAGAATACGACGATATCATGTCGATGTATTTGGAGACTCCATTTGAAAACGACCTTCATGAAGCTCAAAAACAAACCCCCAACTTTTTGTATAGACACCATGATAGAAATCATGAACTCTGTATTTTTAGGTGGAGAGGTATTCAAAAGTATAAAGATATCATTGTAGAGATGGCAAGCAGACAAGGCGGAACAAATATCGACTTAGGAGGAGCAGCTTGTCCTTTAGGATTTAGTACCAAGGTTGTGGATTTCCTGAATAAGGATGCATTTGGTAGAAAAGTACCGTACAAATATATTGATCAAGTGCCGGGGAAAATTGATTTTTTATTCAGCTCACATACCTTGGAACATATTGTTGAATTAAAGAAAACACTGCAGGAGTTAAGCCAGAAAATGAATAAGAATGGTTTGTTGATTTTTCACCTTCCTTCTTTTTCTTGCGAACGTTGGCGAGTTGGTACACATAGCAATAAAAAATACAACGATCATTGTTGGACTTTCGGATTAACCGATGATAAAATCAATCCTGATAGCTACGAAAATTATCTTGAAATTGATACATTAATAGGACATTACTTTAAAATTGAAATTGCAGAAAACTGTGGAGATGATAGCATTTATATTCAAGCTACACCCAAGGTAAATTAAATGGAAAAGTCACCTAATATTCTTGTTGTAATTCCTGCCCGTGGAAATTCTAAGGGTATCCCTCGTAAAAACTTACGGAGTTTAAACGGTAAGCCATTAATATGGTACAGTATCCAAAATTGTCTTTCTTCAAAATGGAATTTAAGTGTCTATCTCTCAACAGATGATGAAGAGATTAAAGCGATTGCAAAAAAATGTGGAGCCAAGGTCATTGATCGGTCTCCTCAACTAGCAGAAGATTCTACCACCCTTGATCCTGTTATTTATGATGCTTACATTCAGGCTAATCAAAAGGAAGAAAGAGACTTTGATCTCATAATAACAATTCAACCCACTTCACCATTATTGAAGACAAAATCTTTAGATGAAGCCATTCATAAAATGGTTGAAAATAAAACGATTGATACCCTTATTTCAGCCACTGAAGATACACACCTAACATGGAGTAAGGATGGAAGTAATAATTTTGTAGCTAACTATCAGAAACGTGTTAACCGTCAGGAACTTACTCCTGTATATAAAGAAACGGGGGGATTTGTGATTTGCAGAAGCACGACTATAACAGAAGAAAGTAGGATAGGGCAAACCGTGGATTTATTTCCACTAGCAAGTCCAGAATCAATTGACATAGACACTTTCGAAGATTGGAACTTATGCAGTTACTATTTAACACGAAAGAAGATTTTATTTGTTGTAAGTGGCTATCCTGAAATTGGATTAGGACATGTATACAGATCTTTGAATATCGCCAATGAAATTCTCGATCATGAAGTTCTTTTTCTATTTGACAAGAAAAGTCAAATAGGAAGAGCACTGGTTAAGAGCTTTCATTATCCTAATTTTATTCAAAGCGCTGACAATATTCTAGACGATATCAAATCTCTGAAGCCTGATGTTGTCCTCAATGATATTTTGGATACTACAGAAAATTATATTCTTGAACTCAAAAGTATTGTTAGTACTGTAATCAATTTTGAAGACCTAGGACCGGGGTCATTTGCCAGTGATGTTACCATTAATGCAATGTATCAAAACCCGGAAGATTCCGATGATAGCAGATATTTCGGTCATAACTATTCGATATTACGAGACGAATTTTTATTGAGTGGTAAGAAAGAAACAAAGACCGAAGTAGAAAGTGTATTAGTAACATTTGGAGGTACTGATCCTAAGGATTACACAAACATGGTTTTGAAAATAATCTATCCTTTCTGTAAAAAGAATAAGATCAACATTGATGTTGTACTTGGACTAGGATACGAACATTCTATAAATCCCGAATTTGAGGATATCAATTTATACCACAAGGTTTCTAACATGAGCGAAATTATGTTGAAAAATGATCTTGCTTTCTCTTCGGCAGGACGAACAACTTTGGAATTAGCTAGCTTAGGAATTCCTAGTGTGGTGCTTTGCCAAAACCAACGAGAAATGACTCACCTCTTTCCAAGTCAAGAACATGGTTTTATCAATATTGGGATGGGAACAGGTTTAGAGTCAGATACTCTATTTGATATATTTTTAGTAGCGCTTGAATATGATCATAGAATGGATAGCACGAGTAAAATGCTAGCTTTGGATTTGACGAAGGGAAAGTCGAGAGTTATTGAATTAATCTATAAGAACATAAATAGTAGATGACCAGTGCAGAATATATTAGAACAGCGATATTATCGAAGGGTAAAGTGGAATCACCCTTTATAATTGCAGAGATTGGCGTGAATCATGAGAATTCAATGGACTTGGCTAAGCGATTGATAGATGAAGCAAGAGAAGGCGGGTGTCAGGCTGCTAAGTTTCAATCTTATAAAGCATCTACTTTGGCGTCCAAACATAGTCCTGCTTATTGGGACACAACAAAAGAAACGACGACCAGTCAGTACGAACTTTTTAAAAAGCACGATAAATTTTGGAAAAGTGAATTTGAAGCTTTAAAAGAATATTGTGATTCTGCAGGTATAGAATTTTTATCAACACCTTTTGATCTTGAATCTGCCAACTTTTTAAATCCTCTAATGAACTCCTTTAAAATATCTTCTTCAGATATTACGAATAAGCCTTTTATTCAGAAGATATCACGATATGATAAACCAATCATATTGTCAACCGGGGCATCAAATGCATTCGAAATCGATGAAGCTATAAGTTGGATGAACAACAACAACCCATTATGTCTTATGCATTGTGTTCTTAATTATCCCACCCTGGATGAGAATGCAAATCTTCGGAGGATTTCAATGATTAAAGAGAAATGGCCAAGGTGTGTAACAGGATATTCGGACCATACTTTGCCTCATGATATGAAGATTTTGGAAACAGCATTTCTATTGGGAGCGGTTGTAATTGAAAAGCATTTCACACATGATAAAAGCCTTCCCGGAAATGATCATTATCATGCCATGGATGTCAAGGATATGAAGTTGTTTAATCAACGAATACAAAAGCTTAATGTGAGTTTAGGAGAGTTTAACTTGGATCCCCAGGCGTCGG
This sequence comes from Saprospiraceae bacterium, assembly GCA_965248155.1. Lineage (GTDB taxonomy): Bacteria > Bacteroidota > Bacteroidia > Chitinophagales > Saprospiraceae > RFSX01. The sequence continues at coordinate 1,658,822 of CBDFIO010000001.1, read as the reverse complement.
AATCTCTAGCTATACAGAATGCCAGACGAAGTCTTGTGGCATCTAAAAATATTTCCAAAGGAGAAATAATTGGCCATGAAGATCTCACTTGGAAAAGACCGGCGACAGGAATAAGTCCGGCAAATATTGATGAGCTTATTGGAAAAATAGCAGCAAGAGATATTATGGAGGATGATGTCCTAAACTGGGACGATATTAAATAATTAAAAGGATAATCTATTGTGAAGTATCATGAGATCATAGAAGATATTTGTTATATCTATCTGCATATTCCTCATGAAGAGATTTTGACCCGAAAAAAGTCTAATAAACTTCAACGATGGTGGTCAATCCTTTTCACTTTCATCAAATATCTATTGTTTAACCTGGTTTATTTGAATAAAGCCTTGATAAAAGTATTTAGTAGTTCTGCATCAAAGCAACTTTCCAATAAACCTTGGCTGGTTATTAATAGTTTGAATACCATTTCAAGTCTTTCCTTTATCAAAGAGGAAGTACCGGAATGTCAATTTGTTTCAACTTACAGCGCACCTTTCAATAATCGTATGGGAATTTATCCAAGATTAAGTTTCCACCAAGGCCTTTGGGGGATTTATAAGTTTTTTGGCAGCTATAGGTTTTTATCAAAGCGTCATGGAAAAGAAAAGGTCAATCGGATTGTTGATATTCTATTCGAAGCTGTAATTGCCTACAATGGGGCTATGAAAATGTTAGAAAAGAATTCACCTTCAATGCTTGTTTTTGCAAATGATCATCTATTTAAGAACCGTGCATTGCTATTGGCGGGGAAAAACAATAACATCAAAACTGTCTATCTGCAACATGCCTCAGTTTCTGAATACTTTCCTCCATTGAAATATGATCTTTCATTATTAGAAGGTGAAGATACACTTGATAAATACAGAAGTAGAAACAAAGAAATCTCAGGGACAGTAGAATTAATTGGGATGCCAAAATTTGATGACTTTTATTCTTTCAAAGCTGTTCGCCAATCAATCCGAACGATAGGAGTCGGTGGAAATTTGTTGGACGACAATAATGAAGTTCACAAATTATTGATCAGCTTATCCAAGCGATTTCCAGATAGGAATATAATCTATAGACCACATCCCCGTGATATCAGAGAGATCGATTTACCAGCTGGTATAATGAAATCAGATAGTAGGGCGGTCCCTGAATTTGAATTCCTTAAAGAGCTAGACTTCTTAATTGCATCTCATACTTCTACACATTTGGAAGCTACTCTACTTAATATTGAAAGCATCTATTATGAATTTGGGTCTCCTCCGGTTTCAGATTACTATGGATATGTCCGTCATGGGATGATTAAAAAAGCGGCATCAATGGAAGAGCTTATTAAATATATCATAGATTTTGAATCTGATCCTTTGTTATATCAAAAGGCAAAATATTACAATGATGTTATTGATACAGAATGGGATGGGAAATCCCAAAAACTTGCACTTAAGCTTATTTCTGACTTGAATTCTAATTCATAGAATTTCGGAGAGCTAAACTCTTTTTTGGTCTTGCTATTCTCCCGGTTCATCGGAATATTACATTGTTTTTTGCGTTTAGATAGTAATATTACGCATACATTCTGATCCAAGCCTTATGAAAAAACTCTACTGCCTTAGCCTTAGTCTATTGGGTTTTACCAGCCTTTCATTTGCCCAACCCCAAGATATAGAAAGTGAACCTGAAATGACTTACGAGAAAAGATCATATCAAACATCTGGAATTAGTTCAGATAATTCTCCATTGATAGATGGTATTATTGATGATGCGATCTGGGATGCCGTTCCTTGGGCAGAAAATTTTACTGTTCATAATCCAAATAATGGTGAGAAACCAAAACGGCAAACCAAGTTTAAAATCATTTATGATGAAAAAAACTTGTATGCAGCATTTAAGTGTTATCATGAGGATCCCTCAAATATTGAGAACCGTCTTAGTCGTCGGGATAATTTTCCGGGAGACTGGGTTGAAATTAATATTGATAGTTATTTTGATAAAAGCACAGCATTTTCTTTTACAACTTCGGTATCAGGCGTAAAAGGAGATGAATTTATAACTGGTAATGGTAGTAATTGGGATACAAATTGGAATCCCATATGGTTCGCAGAAACGAATATTGATGATGAAGGGTGGACTGCAGAAGTTAAGATCCCAATGAGTCAATTGCGATTTGGAGAAAAAGAAGAACACGTTTGGGGCTTCAATGTTATGCGAAGAGATTTTGGCAGTGACGAAAGAAGTACCTGGCAGTGGATTCCCCAAAATGTATCCGGTTGGGTAAGCAATTTTGGAGAGATGCACGGTATCAAAGGGATCCAGCTGATAAAGCAGTTAGAATTACAACCATTTGTTGTTGCTGGAATTGAAACATTTGAAAAAGTAGAAGGTAATCCATTTGCAGATGGAACTAATACACGTCTCAATTTTGGATTGGATGGCAAATATGGCCTGACTTCTGACTTAACTTTGGATTTCACTATCAATCCAGATTTTGGGCAAGTAGAAGCAGATCCATCAGCGCTCACATTAGATGGATTTAGGATATTCTTCGGTGAAAGAAGACCTTTCTTTGTGGAGAATGCTAATTTATTTGAATTTTCAGTGTCACGTTTGGAAGCCGGAGGACCTTTTGGCAATGACAACCTTTTTTATAGTAGAAGAATAGGATCATCACCTAAGGGTAATATTTCTGTTCCATCCGGTGTTTATCTTGATCAACCTGATTTTACAACTATTCTAGGGTCCGTGAAAGTCAGTGGAAAGACGAAAGATGGGTGGTCAATTTCATTATTGGAAAGTGTTACAGCGGAAGAATCTGCCAAAATTGATAATCAGGGAGAAAAAAGTTCAGAAATCGTTGAACCATTAACTAATTATTTCGTGGCAGGATTAGCTAAAGATTTTAGAGAAGGAGCGACAAGAATAGGAGCCAAATTAACAGGGGGTCCACAGAAAACTGGATGGAACCGGATTAGAAGATCAATTTCATAAAGAGGCCATATCCGGTGGAATCGATTTATTACATTCCTGGAAAGGCAGGGAATGGCAGATAAGAGCAAAGTATATATTTAGCAATGTAGAAGGAACAGCCCAAAAAATTTATCAAACCCAAACAAGCTTTGAGCATTACTTCCAAAGAGCAGATGCAGATCATGTTTCTGTAGATGATCAATTAACCAATTTGTCAGGGAATGGGGGAACGTTCTCTATTGCAAATTATGGAGGAAAAGATAATTTAAGTTTTCAATCCGGTGTCACATGGAGATCTCCTGATCTTGAATTAAATGACATTGGATTTTTAAATACTGCAGATGAGATTAATCATGTCACCTGGATAGGATATCGATTTCCTAAACCTTTTTCAATATTCCGATCCTTACGAATTAATGGGAACCATTACCAAAGATGGACTACAGGCGGTGAATACATCTACAATGCAATCAATTCGAACATTCATGCATCCTTAAAAATTATTTGGGAATTAATTTTGGTACTACATATGAAATCAAAGATCATTCACCTAAATCATTATTTGGAGGTCCGATGCTTAGACGTTCGCCAGGTTTTTTTAGTTGGATAAATATAAATTCTGATGAGCGCAAGAAAGTGAGAGGAGGACTAAATTTTTCTGGTGGTAAATCTACGGGGGTCGATGCTGGTGCTGTAAGTGGATACGGAGGTGGAGTATGGATTTCAGCTCAACCAAGTGATAAGTTAAAACTCACACTCAATCCTAACTTTAACCTAAATAATCGTGTTATTCAGAACGTCTCTTCCAGATTTTTCCAGGGTGAACAGCGATACATTACTGCCACTGTCAAGCAACAGACTTTTTCGATGTCTACTCGAGTGAGTTATAGTCTTACACCAGAGTTGTCAATACAATATTGGGGTCAACCTTTTGTGTCAAAAGGTAATTACAAGGATTATAAATATATAACTGATCCTCAAGCGCCGGTATATACAGAAAGATTTGCGCTATATGATGATGAACAAATATTTGTTGATGGAAATACTTCTGATTTTTTAATCGACGAAGACAAGGATGGGTCTATTGATTATACATTTGGGAATCCTGAATTTAACTTCCTCCAGTTTAGATCTAACCTGGTCATCAGATGGGAATATCAACCGGGATCAGAATTTTTCTTGGTATGGACACAATCTACTACCAATTCAGGAGATCCTAATAAAAAAATATTCTCTTCATTAGGAGATGATCTGTTTGGAAATTCTTTTGACAATATTTTCTTAATGAAATTTACGTACAGGTTCTTTAAGAAATAAAGACAATGGAAATATTCAATTTCCCGTACTTGATTTAATCTATCCAATTTTAAAAAACTTCATTGTACATTTATAGCTCACTCAACTATAAATTAATGAAAAAGCTATTCTTACCAATTTGTGCTTTAATTCTCAGTTTTATTTTTGCTGACACCATTCAAGCTCAAGACAATGATGATATTTTTAGAAAAATTGATTCCATAGCTATTGTTGACCAAAAAGTTATGATGCCAATGAGAGATGGCATCAGACTTTGCACGGATATTTATCGTCCTAAAACTGATAAACCGGTTCCAATAATATTCTCAAGGACACCATACAACTTTAATGAATGGGGAGATGGTGAGCGTCGGACAAGAACTGCACAAAGAGCCTATGAAGCTGTTAAAAGAGGATATGCTTACGTAGTTCAAAATGAAAGAGGACGCTATTTTTCAGAAGGAGAATGGGATATTTTGGGATTACCGCTTAGCGATGCAGAAGATGCATTTAGCTGGATGGAAAAACAAGAATGGGGTAATGGTAAGATAGGGCTCTTTGGATGCTCATCAACAGCGGAGTGGCAAATGGCTGCAGCAGCGAAAGGGCATCCGGCATTGGCGGCCATGGTTCCTCAAGGTTATGGTGCAGGAGTGGGAAGAGTAGGAGATTATTATGAGCAAGGTAACTGGTATCGAGGAGGTGCACAACAAATGCTTTTCACGTCTTGGTTGTACGGTGTTGAGCATGATAAGTTTAAACCAAGGATTCCTCAGGGAGCCACCCAAGAAGACCTGATCAGGATCAGTAGATTTTATGACCTGGCACCTGAAAATCCCCCAGTGGATATGTCAGAAGCCTTGTCACACCTTCCTGTAAAAGATATCCTGAAGAACATCAATGGAAAGCATGAGATCTATGATAAGATGATACTTAGAAAACCCAATGATCCGGCTTGGTTTGAAGGAGGATTGTATCATGATGATATGGGATTCAATACACCTAGTTTTTGGTTTTGCTCATGGTACGATGTTTCCATCAGTCCAAATTTGGCATTGTTCAATCATGTAAGAAACAATACTTCTTCTGAAATAGCCGATCAACAATATCTTGTAATAGCACCAACTTTGCATTGCAGATATACCAGAGCAACTGAGAATACCATTGTAGGTGAAAGGAGTGTAGGTGATGCTCGACTTAATTATAAAGATCAGATTTATGGATGGTTTGATTATTTACTAAAAGGAGAAGAGAATGACTTCAAATCAAAAACGGCTAGAGTTCAATATTATACGATGGGCAGTAATAAGTGGCAACATGCTGATGAATGGCCTCCTCGGCAAGCTCAGATGACAGATTATTTTCTGAGCAGTACGCAAGGAGCTAACAGTGTGTCTGGCGATGGGAAATTGGATGTTGAACATTCTGAGCAGGAAGGATCTGATAGTTACAAATATGATCCTATGGATCCGGTGATGTCTTATGGAGGTAATGTTTGTTGTACAGGAAATGCCATCCAAGGAGGCTCGTTTGATCAGCAAGAGATGGAAATCCGGAATGATATATTGGTTTATACTTCAGAAGCTTTAGAAGAGGGTATAGAAGTGACGGGTTTTATCGAAACTAAGTTATATGTATCTTCTGATGCAAAAGACACAGACTACACGATTAAGATTATAGATGTTTATCCTGATGGAAAAGCATATAATCTTGATGAAACGATTCAGCGAGCAAGATATAAAGATGGATATGAGGAAGAAAAACTTATGGAAGAGGGAGAAGTATATGAGATCAATATGACACCGATGTCAACAAGTAATTATTTTAAAAAAGGGCATCGGATTCGAATAGAAATATCCAGTAGTAATTTCCCTCGATTCACTAGGAATCTTAACACAGGAGGAAATAACTTTGATGAGAAGGAGTCAGTTATTGCAACAAATGTTATTCATCACGGAGGAAAATATCAATCTGTCATCAGGCTTCCGATTATGATGCAATCTGATGTAAACGATTAAAGGTTTTTAGAGTATAGCCGAACTCCATTCTCCCCATGCAGGTGAGCAGACATGAATAATTATATTCTAAAAAAGTCTGAATTGCAGCTTGGGGCGAAAGTATTCCGTTACGGCTGGGGCTACGAAGTATTGCCGAAGTATGATGACCGAATGAATTCCACCTTGTGGAATTGAAACCGACAGGTGTTCAAAGTGAGGGAACACGATAGTGGAGGGCTGCTGAGTTGAAGCGGTGAAACCTGAGCCTAGCTTAAAAACCTTAATTCAGACGGCATTTATTGTCCTTTTGTTGCCGGACAAAAGGACATATTAAAAAAAATAATTTCCAGATCTTTTATTTCCATGCCTGCCGGCAGGCAGGTTTTAGTTCAATGCTAAAAGAACATTAAAATCAAAAAAAACATTGAATTTTTCTGGCTGGGCAAAAGCACTTAATAAATTAAGATTTGATTTTTATATTAACCCCCAGTCCCCCTTTAGGGGGAATTAATAAGGGATAATTCTTAAAGAAGTTTAAATGCTTCGCTCCTCCTTAAACACCTTCCGCCAAGACACAAATCCATAAATACATATCACCAGATATACAGCAAACAGAAATGAGAAAAAGTATAAACTTTTGTAGAGATAAAGCGGAATAGCAACGAGATCAACAGCTATCCAGATCATCCAATTCTGAAGATATTTCTTTGCTAGTAGATACTGAGCGACAAGACTCCCGGAAGTTGTAAAAGCATCAAAATAAAATAAGTCAGCATCTGTATATGTTCCCATTAAATATCCTAACGCTAATGTCAATAATGCAATAATGAATACAGAGGCAGCTTTTCCTTGGGCTGAAAGTATTAATATCGGAGATGGAGCAGTTTCCCGCTTACGGGACGACCATATATACCACCCATATATATTCAGAAAGATATAAACGACATGGAGAAGTAAGTCTGAATAGAGCTTGGAATGATAGAATATATATGCTGAAATACTGACGCTAAGAATTCCAAAGGCCCATGCTGCAATTTTTTCTTTGGTTTGAAGAATCACACATGTGATTCCCGATAGGGTAGCAATTATTTCGAGAATGAGAAACAGGGACATGATTGAAATTACACATAATTCACGAACTCCAATTCAATCATGTAGTCACTTTTTTCAGTTCTAATTTCTCTTTTTATTGAAGGAGCATTTTCTTTTTCCATTTCCACGGAACCATCCGAAATTAATACAAGGAAGTAAATATCTCATTTAGAATTAATAATGATTGATACCAGATTGTCATCTCGACAGTGCGAAGAGATCGGAGGAAAAGCGTTGAAATCTATAATTAAATGGACTACTAAACTTTTTAAGACTAGAGTGAAGAATTAGGTAATTAATAAAGTTTTCTCATTATTTTTAGAAAAACACATATCTCATGAAACACCTGTTTACCTTTCTCTTTTTATTATCTTTTTTATTTACTGCAATTTCCCAATCTGAAGTAGAACTACTACCTGAAGGGATTGTAGTTCCAAGAATTGAACCGGGAGCGGTAGTAGCACCTGTAATGGGACAATTGATATATAGCCCTGCAACGACAGCATTTTGGTTTTACGATGGGGCTATCTGGCAATTGGTAGGATCTACATCTGATAAAATTGTTGATGCAGATGCCGACACCAAAGTAGAGCTAATTGAAAATGCAATTGGAGATGAAATTCATTTTAGTATCGATGGGACTGTAAGAGCTAAAATGTTAAGAGACAGTACAGGACGAAGTAGGATTGAATTGATAAATGACTTGTCAAACACTTTTATCGGTGTGAATGCGGGTGAACTAAACACAACTGGAAATGCAAATACTTATCTGGGGTATAATAGCGGAAAGTCGAATAAAATTGGGGTAGCTAATACATTTATTGGATCGAATACTGGATTTTCAAATACCGTTGGCTTTGGAAATGTTTTCTTAGGTTCAAGCAGTTTTATTCAAAATACAACAGGAATATTAAATGTTGCAATAGGAGCAAGTTCAGGATTCTTCAATATTACTGGTGATTCGAATGTGTTTTTAGGATATCAAGCCGGGTTTAATGAATTAGGTAGCAATCGACTTTACATAGAAAATAGCAGTGCAGATAGTACAGGAGCGCTCATCTTCGGGCAATTTGATAATGATTTCTTGCGAATAAATGGAACCTTGAATATTAGTGGAAATTTTGAATTCCCAACCATTGATGGAATAGATGGTCAGGTATTAAAAACAAATGGAGGAGGTGTGCTTTCATGGCAGAATGATGACGATGACTGGTTGAATTTTGGGAATGATATCTATTTTGATACAGGTAATGTAGGGATCGGTGTTAGTTCTCCGTCAAGTGCTTTAGATGTCAGTGGTAATGTTAAAGTGACTACAACTGGATCAACTCAGGTTGAAGGGATCATAGTTGAAGGAGCAGCAACAACAAATAGAGTCAAACTTGATTTAAGAAATAATGATACTAAAGGGCATGATTTTTCTTTGAATTCTACCGGAGGAGGTGCCGGTGCGGGAGAAGGAAGATTTTTAATTAAAGACGAGACCAACAATGTTAATCGCCTTGTTATAGATTCGACCGGTAATGTAGGAATCAACACCAATGATCCAAAATTCAAAATGGATATAGATGGTTTCTCGGCTTCCAATAATCAGATTTCGATTATCCCACTTTGGCAGGCTGGGTCTAATTTTTCTATGAATAATACTTCTGGTAGCGATTTAGCAAATTGTGAGTCTGCAATTATTCCGGCTTTATATGAATCTAATGGTGATATAGAAGTTAGACTTGTTATTCGAATTAGTTCCACATCAGCGGGAACCAATAATTTTCAATTAAGATCACATGATGGGACTACAGAAACTTTTGCCATCGTTAATAGCGATACATGGACTTTCTCTTCTACACAAACTGGGCAAGTCGCCGTAAGTCAATGGAAGGATTGGGCAGGAGGGACTAAGGCCCATGAAATTCACCTTTATGGCTGGGTAGATGCTTGATCGACAGAGTTTAATAGTGCTTATCTGATAGTTAGACCAAATCGTTGATGAGTTAATTTTTAAGCAGCTTCTGGACAAACTCATTAATGATTCCAGCAATCTGTTCTGGATGTTCTTCCTGAATAAAATGTTTTGCATCAAGAACATGAATATCCTCGTTTTTCAAATTGAAGTTGTCCAGAACTTGATTTTTAATCTTTTCCCATACAAGGATATTATCCTTCTTTCCCCAAATAATACATGTTGGTATATTAAGCAAACGATGTAAGCCTCTATAATCTTCCAAGCGGTTACAGGTCTGTGTAAAGAAATAATACATGGCATAATGGCCATTCTTTAATAATGGTTTCTTATATCCGCCAAGAACTTCATTGTCAATTATACTTTTGTTGTTGACTCCATTTTTAAATGTTGGATTTAGTACAATGGATTGTCCAAGTTTTGAACTATATAAACTGCTGTACTTTTTCGCGATAAATCCTTGCTCAAATCTTATTGGAGGTTTGAATCCTTCTTTGTACACAATTGTATTAAGTAAGATGAGTCGATTTATTGGAGATGCATTTTGTTGCATCATAGCCCAGGTCCATAGCCCTCCTCCATCATGACAGACATGCGTCCAACTGGTAATATTCAGATGTTGCATGAGGGCGTGAATTCTTTTTCCTGTGTTTTCATAGGAATAGATTTCATATCCTGCAGGCTTTTCACTTGAACCGAATCCCAACATATCAGGAGCAACAACTCGATATCCTCTATTGACTAAAATCGAAATAATATTGCGATACAACCAAGATGAAGTGGGTACTCCATGAATCAATAAGATACATGGTCCTTGCCCTTGATCGATATAGGCTATTTTCCCATCTTGATGGTCAAAGTATTGAAGTGCCTGCTTATGCTGTGAATAGTTCATCTTACGAGGAAGAAAAGTAAGGAAAAATAGTAAACCGAAGCCATTCAGTCCATTGTTTATATGTTTGTAGGAACACTAAAAACTGTATTGAGTTTTATATTTTATCAAAAATATTATGATTCTAAAAAGTCAATAATCTTTGAAGCGGCTCTTCCATCTCCATATGGATTGTCTGTAGTGATGAAAGACTGATATCTGTTTTTATCAAATAATAATGAATTACACGCTTCCACAATCGAAGTTATAACCGTCCCAACTAAAATAGATGTCCCTGCAGTTATTCCTTCAACACGTTCGGTTGTATCTCTAGCCACCAACACTGGTTTTCCAAGACTAGGAGCTTCTTCTTGAATTCCACCGCTATCAGTGATGATAATATAGGATTGCTTCATTAGCCACACAAATGACGGATAATCGAGTGGAGGTAAAAGCAATATATTCCTGGTCCCCTCAAGCTCATTTATTATGATATCTTTTACCTTTGGGTTCGGGTGAACAGGAATGATGATTTGTACATCATCTTTTTGGCTGATTTGAATTAGTGCTTGACAAATATTCTTCAATCCTTTACCTTGATTTTCCCTTCTATGAAATGTACCAAGAATTAGATGTTTATCTTGATCAATCATTCTTTTGAGAGGAATTACGTTCTCAGGTAAATGTGACTCCAACTTTGATAAACAATACTGCAATGCATCAATAGAAGTATTACCAGAAAGGCAAATCCTATCACTATCAATATTTTCCTTGAGTAAATTATCAACTGCAATTTTCGTTGGTGCGAAATGATAACTCGCTAACCGACTTATAGCTTGTCGATTAATTTCTTCTGGATAAGGAGAGTCCATCTTATACGTTCTCAGACCGGCTTCAATATGACAAAGTTTAACCGAACCATGGAAAGCACATAAGCTAGCTGCTAAAGCTGTTGTAGTATCTCCTTGAACAAATATATAATCTGGTTGATATTCATTTATTACAGGAGGTAGAGCCAACAAAATCTCTGAAGTCAAATGACTCAAACTTTGACCGGGACTCATCAAGTTGAAATCATAATCAGGTTCTATGTTAAAGTAGTTTATGACTTGATCTAATAGTTCTCGATGTTGAGCCGTGACACAAATTTTATAATCAAATCTTCCGGTTTTTTCTAGTTCCAGAATCAAGGGAAGCATTTTAAGGGCTTCTGGTCTGGTACCAAAAACAACAAGAATTTTTTTCATCCGATTTAATTATTTCAGACTAAATATCGCTAAAGTGAAGATTACAAAGAAAAATATATTAGCTGATCATGATTGATTAACTCGCGATGTATGGATTTGGCATCAAAGAAAATCGCATTTTCTGATAAATGATCCTTCCATTGATCATAGCTTTCATCCTTGAATACATCATGAGCAACTGCTAAGATGAGAACATCAAATTGACCTTTGATATCCGTCATTAATTCGATGCCATTAAGCGCTTCATCTTGAGGGTTAACATAAGGGTCTTCAACAAAAACATCCAATCCAAAGGATTCAAGCTCAGCAATAAGGTCAATGACTCTGGAATTGCGACTGTCGCTTACATTTTCCTTAAACGTAATTCCTTTTATCCAAACTCGAACCTGATTCAAGTCCTTTTCTAACTTAAGCAACTTTCGAATTATTTTACCTGCGATAAACTTTGGAATTTGACTGTTGACGCGCCTTCCACTCAGAATAACCTCAGGTTTGTAACCCACTTTTTGTGATTTGTAAGATAGGTAATACGGGTCTATATCGATGCAGTGTCCACCAACTAATCCTGGGTAAAATTTTAGAAAATTCCATTTTGTACTTGAAGCTTCAATAACATCATATGTATTGATGTCCATCTTATCAAAAATCATAGAAAGTTCATTCATCAGAGCAATATTGACATCCCTTTGTGTATTCTCGATGATTTTGGCAGCTTCGGCAACCTTTATAGATTTGGCCTTAAAGATGCCTGCTGTGATAATACTGCTGTACAGCAAAGACACTTTTTCAAGCGCTTCCTCGTCATTTCCTGAAACCACTTTGGTTATATCTTTCACCCCACGTTTTTTATCTCCGGGATTTATTCTTTCAGGTGAGTAGCCGACCTTAAAATCTTCTCCCATTTTTAAATTTGAGTTTAACTCTAAAATTGGAACGCAAAATTCTTCAGTACAGCCAGGATAAACAGTGGATTCATAAATTACAAGATCTCCTTTCTTTAATACTTGAGACACTATCTGACTTGATTCCTGCAATGCAGATAAATCAGGAATTTTATTTTGATCTACAGGAGTAGGGACCGCTATTATGAATATGGTACAAGAATTCAGATCTTCATTATTACTGCTGAATCTTACTGACAATTTTGCAAAATCTGCTGAGCTCAATTCATTGTTACGATCGGTACCATTATTGAGTTCTTTAATTCTTGTTTTATCTATATCAAAACCAATAACATTATACTTTTCAGCAAATGCCAAAGCCACAGGTAAACCAACATACCCAAGTCCAATAATAGCAATATGCTCTTTATCTTTATGGCTCATTTTTATAAGTTGCTAAGATGTAATATAATTCTGAACCGATCTCATAAATTTTCTCTTTATATTTTTCTCCTTCCACCACAGTGCCGTCATATGCTTTTGGGTCTTCAAATGATAAATGAAAGCGGTGATCTGCACCAGGCATATATGGACAATTCTGATCGGCATCACTACATACAGTTATGGCTATGAAATCGTCATTTGGGTTGGATTCATGATCATAAATTTTTGAGAACATGTATTTGTCTTCATCATTATATTGGAAAAGATATATAGGATTATCTTCATAACCTTGATTTTGAATATCAAAACCTAAAGATTTCAGAGCATTAATCATTCTTATGTTAAATGCTGTAGCCTCAGTACCTCCTGAATAACTTTTTATGGTATCGATGCCCATTGTTCTACTGATATAAAAACAAAGCAATTCGGCGAGTTGGGATCTTCTAGAATTATGCGTGCAAATAAAATTGATCCGGATTGTTCCTTCTTGCTTTTTAATAAGTATAACGAGGTCATCCAATAGCGATTTACGATCTGGATGAATTAAATGAGCTTTTTTGTTAAATTCAGAAAGGATATGTTCTGATTTCAATTTTCACTTGGTTTGTTAACAATGTTATTAGAGTACAAATTATTCAAGAATAATTGTAAATCAATATTTTCTTGAGTTCCAATCAACAATTTTTTTCCAGTTTTAAATACAAGTTGAACTCCGTAATTGCCTCTTACATTATATGCATTCCCTCTTTTTCTGGAATATCTAATTCCCCATCCACCGAATTCTTTGATTGGAGCATATTGCCTTACAACCGCAGTATCAATTTCTGACCATGAAATGTGTTTTTCTTTAAGAATGAAAGGGAAGAATTTTATCGTTACTCCTTCTTTATCATAAGTCGTTTTCATTTTTGAAAACAAAAATATTAAAGCCGCAATTGAATTTAATATCATAATACCCAATACGAACCACACATTTAATTCTGTCTGATATACCAACATAAAATTGATGAATACAGCAACAAATACAGCCAAAGCTGTGAAAAAGGGATGAAATGATTGATGCTCTTCCATATTTAAAAGGCTAAATGATTATTCCAACTTGGAGCATTTTTATCCTTATCAGACTGGATAATTGAAGCTTTATCTAGTTTCCAATCTATTTTGAGCTCAGGGTCCAATGCCTGAATACTGGCTTCATGTTCTTTGCTATAGTAATCATCACATTTATAATTAAAAATCACTTCATTGGTCAGACATAGAAAGCCATGTGCAAACCCCCTTGGAATTAATACCTGTTTTTTGTTGTCTCCCGAAAGAATAATTGAAAACGTCTTTCCGAATGTTGTTTCTTCTTTTCTTAAGTCTAAAACAACATCCAAAACTTCACCATAAGAAACACGTACCAATTTAGTTTGAGCAATAGGAGGCAGTTGATAATGTAATCCTCGAAGTGTCCCATAAGTTGAATGGGATTCATTATCCTGGACAAAATTTAAGTTTAATCCGGAATTTCCCCAAATCTTGTTATTGTACGATTCGAAAAAATAGCCTCGCTCATCAATATAGACTTCAGGTTCGAAAACAAATAGGTCTTTGAATTCTGTCTTAATAATTCCCATGACTATTTTGATCTAAAAAATATGCTAATAGGAACACCTTTGAAATTGAAGTGTTCGCGCATTTTATTCTTTAAAAACTGACGATACGTTGGTCTGATATGATCAGGATGATTGCAGAAGAAAGCAAAAGCCGGATAAAACATTGGTAATTGTGTTATGTACTTAATCTTTATAAATCTACCTCTATACGCAGGAGGGGGGATACGATTGATTTCTTCTAACATGATATCATTCAACTCAGAGGTTTTTATCCTGCGTCTTCTATTGGTGTTAACTTCTATAGCAACATCCAAAGCTTTTGAAATTCTTTGTTTATCCAATGCACTAATAAATACGACAGGAACATCATTAAATGGTGCTAATTTCCTTTTAATGGCAGTTCCCATATCTCTGGCTGTATTGGTTTCTTTGTCAATTAGATCCCATTTATTAACCAGTACAACAACACCTTTATGTCTCTTTACGGCAAGAGAGAATATACTCAGATCTTGAGATTCGACACCCGTTTGTGCATCGATTAACAAAAGGGTGACATCAGATTCTTCTATAGATCTAATAGCACGTAGCACAGAGTAGAATTCCAAGTTTTCGTGAACCTTATCTTTCTTTCTTATACCCGCTGTATCGACTAAAAAGAATTCCCTTCCATATTTGTTGTAATAGCTATTAACACTGTCTCGAGTTGTTCCAGCAATATCAGTCACGATATTTCTTTCTTCACCTAAAAGGGCATTAGTAAGTGAGGATTTCCCAACATTAGGTTGGCCAACTATTGAAAACATTGGAATATCATTATTCTGAGAATCTTTATCATCGACTAAAATCTCTGAGATAGCATCTAATATTTCACCTGAACCGGATCCGCTGATTGAAGCAATAAAAAACGTATTCTCAAACCCAAGGCTCCAGAATTCATTGGCCATTAACATCCTGCTATTGTTGTCGACCTTGTTTACAGCAACAAAAACTTTCGTGGATTGTCGTCGCAATATATTAGCCATCTCCTCATCTAGATCTGTAATTCCAGTGGTAACATCTACCATGAATATAATGACATCTGCTTCTTCAATAGCTATATGAACCTGCTCTCTAATTGCAGCTTCAAAAATATCGTCGCTGTTTTTGACAAATCCTCCGGTATCAATTACTGTAAACTGTTTTCCGTTCCACTCACTTGTCCCATATATTCTATCTCTTGTGACACCACTGATATTATCAATGATGGCTTTTTTTTCACCTATCAATCTGTTGAAAAGGGTGGATTTTCCAACATTAGGTCTTCCTACTATTGCTATTACCTGCGCCATAATTACTGCAAATATCCAAAACTCTTTAGCAATCGATCATCATCTCTCCACTTTTCTTTGATTTTCACAAAAAGCTCAAGATGTACACGTTTTTCTAAAAACTTCTCAATGTCTTTTCTAGCCTCAATTCCTAATTTTTTTATCGAACTACCTCCTTTTCCTATCAATATTTGTTTTTGAGTTTTTCTCATCACAAAAATATGTGCCAGAATATGAACAAATGGTTCTCCTCTCTTTTCAGATTCCTTAAAATTTTCTATGATGACTTCCGTAGAATATGGAATTTCCTGTTTATAAAATAGAAGGATTTTTTCTCTTATAATTTCACTTAAAAAGAACCTGACAGATCGATCGGAAAGTTGATCTTTTGGAAAATATACCGGCCCTTCCGGAAGCAAAGATTTAATCTGCTCAAGAAGATATTCAACGCCCAGTTTTTCAAGTGCAGAAATATGATGCACTTGATCAAATTCAATGAGTTCAGTCCATTTTTTATGTAAAGCTTTCAAAGTGTCAGGATCCGATGTGTCGACTTTGTTAATAATCAGGAATTTCTTGACATTAGTCTTTTTTAATTTCTCTATCACTTTTTCTGACCCTTCATAGACTTCTCCGGGTTCAGTCACAAAAAGAACGATGTCCGCATCTTCAAATATTGAAAACGCTGCATCATTCATCGCTTTCTGCATTTTGTATCCGGGATCACTTATCAAACCTGGGGTGTCTGAAAAAACGATTTGGTAATCATCGTCACTTAAGATTCCAAGGATTCTATGGCGGGTTGTCTGGGGCTTATGGGTAATAATTGCCATTTTTTCACCTACCATGGCATTTAATAGAGTGGATTTCCCAACATTGGGACGCCCTATAATATTAACATATCCTGAATAATGTTTGCTCAACTTAATAGTTTAATTGCTTAATCATCGAATGGCGTATTCTATTAATTTCTTGATACGTAATTTTTGGATTGCCTTTTCTCCAATTTATTGAATTGAAATGATTGCCAATACCGCTATAAAATTGAATTTTATTAGATTCCATTTCTTGCAGTACATGATCTAATGTATTAACCATACATATCCACCCTTGTTCATCTTTAATATCATCCCACCATTCTTCATAGTAACTATCATCAGAGGCATGAAAGTTCAATACATTGTCACAGAATAATATAAATTTTGTAATTCCCTGGTCGATTAGATGATCTGCAAAATGACGTTTTAAAAACATTATATCATTATTCAGACAGTCATTCCATTCTCCAATCAACTCTATAAGGGCATAATGTTCGTCATAATCTACGAACAAAACCTTTACATAAAGTGTACTGCTACCAATCGTATCCCATTGAGGATGTATAAAATAATTGTACACCTTGTTTGTAAATGTGAACTCACTATATTCACGTCCAAAGAAAGGCGATTTCTTATCCTCGGATGAAACATAATATTGTCTCCATTTGAAATATGGTTCGATGTCATGCATTACTACAAATATATTTTATTAAGCACATTCAATACAAATTTATTAAGCATATCTTTCTAATTATGATCAATAATATTTCTCGATGGACTTTTTACTTGCGCTAGAACTATTTGCCGTAGTAAACGGATTCCTTTTTTTAATATTACTTATACGCCAGAATATTTGGTGCTGGTTTTTTGGAATTATATCCTCCATAGCCAGTATTTCACTTTTTTACTATACTAAATTATATTCTGAATCCATTTTGTATTTCTATTACGTATTGATAGGATTCTATGGAATCTATATTTGGAAGAAAAAAGAAAAAAAGAAAGAAGCAGTGCAAATTGTTGGAACATATTATCATATAATTATTGTTACACTCGGGATAGTATTAAGCGCTTTGCTTGGCTTATTCTTCAGTTCACAAACCGATGCTGAAAGATCTTATGCAGACGCGACTACTACGATTTTTAGCTTCATTGCGAGTTATATGGAAGCACATAAAATATTATCATGCTGGATTTTTTGGATTTGTATAAATGGCTTTTCAATATGGCTGTATCATGATAGGAATCTGTTGTTATATTCTGGTTTGATGGTTATCTATTTTTTATTGTCGGTCTTTGGTTACTTAGCTTGGAAAAAAACATTGCTTGTAAGTTCATGAAAATATTAATTACTGGTCCTGAGTCTACTGCCAAGTCAACAATAGCAAAGGAATTGGCTTTTGAATATAATTGGGTTTATCTACCGGAATACGCCAGAAAATACCTTGATCATCTTAACAAGGCATATGATTTTGAAGATCTTGAAATTATAGCCAGAGCTCATTTTAATCAATATTTGGGCATGATGACAATACCCAACATTATCTTTGACACCTTCCTTTTTAATATTAAAATCTGGTCTGAATATAAATACAAAAAATGCGCAGACTGGATCTTAGAAAATAGGCGAGAAGTAAATTTCGATGTGATCTTATTGATGTACCCTGATATCGTGTGGGAAGAAGATCCTTTACGAGAATCTAAGACCAATAGACTGGAAGTTTTTCATCTGTTCGAACAAGAGTTTGCTGCATCAGGAATAAATTATGAAGTGATAAAAGGCAATGGAGAAGAAAGAATTGACAATTGTAGAAAGCTGATTAATAATTTGCTTTCGATCTCTGAATAATGTATTTTTGTGGCGTAAGGGGTGCCTTTTTCATTAAAGAAATTGTGCTGAGATTATACCCGTTGAACCTGTCCAGGTAATTCTGGAAAGGGAGACAGCAACTCTTCACCTACTTAAGGAAATCCTTACAATTATTTATTAAAATTTGAACATAATGCATAAGGCAATATTGCTTTTTATATTTATTTCATTGTGCTACAACATTGAGGCGCAAATAAGGATTTCCGGAACAGTAGTAAACGATAATAGTGAACGCTTAGTCAGTGCGTCAGTATTTCTGGTAGGGACTAATTATGCCGTTATTACGAATGAATCTGGAACATTTGAATTAAGTGATATTTCACCAGGAAACTATACATTAAAATGTACTTATGTAGGGTATAGAGATTATATCACAGAGCTTAATGTTATAGAAAATATGTCTCTCGACATTAACTTGAATGTCGCATTATATCACCTTGAAAAAATTCAGATAACAGCTAATAGATTGGAAGACAAATCTCCATTTAGTTTTGTAGAATTGGACAAAAAAATGCTACAAAAAAAGTATTCAGCACAGGATATTCCTGTTTTGTTGGAACACACTCCATCTGTGGTTTCCAGCTCTGATGCCGGTGGAGGTGTAGGCTATACCGGAATGAGGATTCGTGGATCTGATGCTACAAGAATTAATGTAACTATAAATGGAGTTCCACTAAATGATAGTGAAAGTCATGGTGTATTCTGGGTTGATTTACCTGATTTTTCAAACTCAATTGAAGAATTGCAAATTCAAAGAGGGGTCGGACCTTCAACCAACGGTGCAGGATCTTTTGGGGCAAGCCTGAATCTGAAAACAAATAACATTTATCAGAACCCTTTTATAGGAATTAATAGCTCCTTTGGCTCTTTCAATACAAAAAAACTTGCCTTTTCAGTAAATACTGGCTTGATAAATAATAGCTTCCAGATTGAGGGTAGATATTCAATAATTAATTCTGATGGCTATATTGATCGTTCAGAATCTGATCTGAATTCCTGGTACTTTTCTGCCACAAAAATTGGAAAAAGATCCAGCCTTCGATTTAATGCATTTTCAGGTAAGGAAAGAACGTATCAAGCTTGGTGGGGGACTCCTGAAGCTAAACTGTCGAGCGACCTGACATTAGAAGATCATTATTATAATAACCTGGGATCGACATATTTAAATGTGCTGGATTCAATCAACTTGTTTGATAGCGACCGAAGGTATAATTACTATCTATATGAAAATCAGGTTGACGATTATAAGCAAGACCATTACCATTTGGTTCATGCTCTTCAAATAGGGGATAGGTTGAATATTAATTCCACCTTATTTTATACGAAAGGGAAGGGCTTCTTTGAGGAATGTAGAATCAACGATGAACTTCAAAATTATGGAATTTCTGATTCGATTATGAACACAGATCTTGTAAGAAGAAGATGGTTGGATAATGATTTTTATGGTCTTATAGTTAATAGTGAATATCATTTTACTGATCATAAAAGATTGTTAGTTGGTGCATCATATAATAAATATCATGGTGATCATTTTGGACAGCTGATTCGGGCTGAGAAAATAGATGTCGAAGATCGGTCTAGACATTATTACGATAATTCAGGGCGAAAAACGGATTTTAATGCTTATGCAAAAGCAGATTTTGCCATTTCTAATAAAATGTCCTTTTTCGGCGACATTCAATTGCGGAGAATTAATTATTCAGCCGGTGGACTGGACAATGGTTTTACAATGGTTGATATTGATACGAGCTATACATTTATTAATCCCAAATTGGCGATTAGCTATGATATAAATGAAAAGAAACATTTCTATTTTTCTTATTCAAAAGCTCAAAGAGAACCTGTAAGATCTGACTTTATCGATGCTGTAGGTACTTCTGTTCCGAAAAAAGAATCCTTACATGATATTGAAATAGGGTATCGTTATAAGGCTGAAAAATGGGGTTTTAACGGGAACTTGTATTATATGAAATATAAAGATCAATTGATAGTTACAGGAGCTTTAAATGATGTTGGCGCTGCTATTCGCCAGAATGTTCCGAACAGTTATCGTCTAGGGTTGGAAACAAGCAGTTTTATGCAATTCAACAACAGTATTACCGGTACTTTGAATTTAAGCTTAAGCAGGAATAAGATTAATAATTTTGATGAACTGATTTTTGACTATGGATTAAATGAAGAGATTGTAATCAATCATGAAAATACGGATATCGCATTCTCTCCAGCGATAAATATTTCAGGAATCGTTGATTATAAATTGAGAGAAGACCTCACTTTAAGTTGGATGACTAAGTATGTGTCAAAGCAATTTCTTGATAACACCTCTGATGATAGCAGATCTATTGACGCATATTTTTTGAATGACTTGATTCTAGATTATACATTAGAAAATGAGCTCATAAATAACATCAATCTCAAACTGATTATCAATAATATTTTTGATATCAAATATGCTTCGAATGGCTATACTTATAGCTATAAATATGGAGAATTGATAACTGAAAACTTTTATTATCCCCAAGCAGGAATCAATTTCGCACTTGGATTAGACCTTAAGTTTTAGAAATTGTAGGAGAAAGAAAACCAATAATCAATTGAACTTCTTTCCTCATTTCTAACGCTATCATCCGTAATAAACATTAATTGAATACCAAATTTCCAGGGCCCATAACCACTCATATATCCACCTCCAACTAAAGGCGAACCTGCTGACCTGCGATCTGCATTTGCACCGTAATCATAACTCATGTGAGTGTATTCTGTTTGTAGAAAGAATTCAGGGGTAACTTTAAATCGTCCAAAAACTGAAGGTCCATAATCGAAAAAAGATACATCATCAGACCCTGCGGGAAGATTTTGGAAATAGTAAAATCCTCTAAAGGCAACACCAGCCGATGCTCTTGTTCCAAAATTATAAGCCACATGAGGCTTGAAAGAAATTTGAAAGCCTTGATTAAAGCTTATGTTTCCAATACTGATTTCATAATTGAGCTGATCAGAGATGCTGGCTTTTTCCTCTTTTTTGTCTCTAGAAGAAGTTCTGCTACTTCGGCTTGATCTTCTTTGTGAAAAAGATTCTGCAGCTATACTGACAAAAAATAATACCATTAATGCGATTGAAATATGTTTTTTAATCATCGGGAACATTTTTATACCTAACGCTAAATTGATGAAATAGGATTAATTCATCTAATAAATTCACGAAATTTTAACAACAGTGTCGCAAATATGTTTTTATTGAAGCTTCAAATACCTTATATTTAAGGTATCCATTCGGATTTTACCATAATTTGGTACGAATTTTGACTCACCCTTATTATTGGATTTTAATTAATTAACGTGAGTTCGACGTAAGGAAGTGGAAAAATAGGATAAAAAGAAAGAGCAATTTTGTTTATCTTAATAGTTGATAATCAATTAATTAAAACAAAAAAGCTCTACTATGAAAGATAGTCAAATTATTGCAATTTTCTGTGCTTTCGATGATTTTTTCACCGATTTTGATCACTTTTAAAAATCTCATACCCTAGAGGGAAAGAAAAATCGACGGAATCGTACCTGCAGGTTATCCATGAGCGAGGTGATGAGCATCATCGTATTTTTTCATATGAGTGGATACCGTTGCTTTAAGCACTTTTACCAGAATCATGTCTGCCAACATATGCGCGGCTATTTTCCCAATCTGGTATCTTATAATCGGATGGTGGAGTTGCAAACCAAAGCGGTCCTACCATTAGCCTTGTTTGTAAAGATGTACCGAATGGGTAAATGTAGTGGGATATCCTTTATTGATTCAACCAGTATCCGGGTCTGTCACAATCGAAGGATTCATTCCCACAAGGTGTTTGCTGGACTGGCCAAACGAGGCAAGACTTCAAAGGGTTGGTTTTATGGTTTCAAACTTCATCTGGTTCATAATGACCGGGGCGAAGTGATTGATTTTCAACTCACTCCGGGCAATGTGCATGATAATGCCGTATTGAAGTGTAAACGGTTTATGAAGAAGGTCTATGGCCGGTTGTTCGGTGATAAAGGCTATATTGTCAACAAGCAAATCTTTGACACTCTTTTCTTGAGAGGTATTCATTTGATTACTAAGTTGAGACGGAATATGAAATCCAAAATGATTACACCCCTACAGGATGCTCTTCTGCTCCGAAAACTTGCTATCTCTGAAACCATTATTGACCAACTCAAAAATATTTCACAGATCGAACATACAAGGCATCGTTCCTTTGCCGGATTTTTCGTCAATATACTTGGTGGACTTTGTGCCTACGGGTTTAAAGAATCTAAACCCTCCATTTATAAGGATCTGGTCGATACCAAACAGCTCCTTTTGGCCTAGTCTTACATCGAACTCACGTTAATTAGTATTTTTTGTAGGAATCTGGATTTACCTCCTGCCAAAAATTCTGTAACACTGTATTTATGAGAAACCTGGGATATACATGTGTATATATCATCATGATATGTACCATTGTGAGCAACTGTGCCTACGCGCAAGTGGATTGCTCCAACTCGCCTGGTCCATCAAATGACTTATGCCAAGATGCCATTTCAATAACAGGATTTATTTCTGGTACGACATGCTGTGCTTCAATTGAAAATATTGATCAGTGCAATAGTATGAGTAGCGGAGTTTGGTATGTTTATAGTCAAAATGATAATGGGAGTTTAATTTTTGTTGAAAATATTGACATCAATGGCCCGATTGGGGTTGAAATTTACTCAGGCAATTGCGGCAATCTTTCTTTGCTGCAAAAATCAGATTGTGCAGGATTCAGCACTCGAACATTTGAAATCGAAAACTGTTATTCTGAAATCTTGATCCACTTAACTTCTGCGAAAGATGGATGTGGCTCATTTGAAATAACTGTTTCAGATATAAACGATTGCATTTTTGCTGAATCTTGTGATGAGATTACAGCCGAATTAACATTCAATCCTGTTTCTGATGGGAATCAAGAATGTATTTCGTCATGTATACAATTTGCTTGCGATAGTGAATGTACTTCCAATGGAGTATGGTTCCAGGTGAATACGGATAATGATGCAAGTGCATTACAGATAAATATTGAAAACACTTATTTTGAACCATTGATTACGGTAATTAGGAGTGATGATTGTGTGAACAGACAAGTAATTATCAATTGCCAGATCATGCCTTTAGGAGAATTTATTAAGTTGGATGTTATACCCAACTCTACCTATTTTATAGAAATATCTTACAGTTCAGGAATTCCCGGATCATTCAATATGTGTATTGGTTCGATAAAAGATTTTGTCGATTGTTCTTCTGGTACTCTAACAGTATCAAGACCTTCCTTCCCCGGAGAAGATCCAAGTGGACCTTATTGTCCGGGTGAAACAGTTATGTTTTGTTATGAAGTTGAGTTCTATGTGGATATACCGGGAACAGGAAACAATTGTCAATGGTTACAGGGAATTATTCCCGTTATAGGTGCTGGCTGGGATCAGTCCGCAACAAGTCTTGCATCTCAAGCTCCAATGAGTTGGGTATGGTTGGATGAAGGGAATGTAGATTATAATGCATCTTCCGAAGTTTTAAGTTTAGCACAAAATACAAATGGTGATTTAATCCTGGAATATGGACAAGGTGGAATCTCTGATGGTGATTTATTACCAGGAGGGTGGTGGTTTACAAGCCCTGGAGGTACAGGTTCTACCAATGATGGAGATCCAGACAATATGTATGGTCTGGAATGGCCTTGTGGTGAAACTATGACATTTTCTCATTGCTTTGAATTAACAGCTCGTGACATACAAAGTATAAATGATTGTAGTGATGAAAATAATATAGACTTAAGCGTTAAAATATTCAATCTTGCTGATGGTGAAACCGGATGCTATAATGATGTTACTTGTTCCGGAGATACTCCGGTAATTTTTAATGGTAGCATTGATTGTAGTACTCTATTGGATATTAATGCACAAAACAAAGAAATTTGCTCAGGAGATTTTGCTGATCTGGAAGTATCTATTACAAATGGCTTTGAGGTACCAGTAATCATAGAAGTTATTGATCAAGGAAATACAACAGGAGGCCAGGATTGGATATTCGAATTGGGTCGAGGAATGATTCCTGATCAGATTACCAACTTAGGAAATCAAACTGAAACAATTACATACCAGGCCACCTTATACAACTCATCTTCTGTCTGTCAGCCGCCTTTGGCTGTCTTTGAGATGTTGGTACAGCCAAGTCTTGAACTAAGCGTTCAAACAGATTATATAATGTTTGAAGGGGATTCAGAAATGGTCACTGCCCCATCAGGTTTTGATTCATATGAATGGTTAGATCCAAACAAACAATCCGTTTCTCAGACACCAGAAGCTGTTCTGGATATGGATGGTGATTACACATTGATAGTTACACAAGGGGTCTGTGAAGCACGTGAGATTGTAAATGTAAATCAAATTGCTGCACTTCCTACTGGTCTTATAGCTAACGATATCATTGTTTGTGATGATTATATCGGTACGAATCCAACAGTTGTTGATTTAACTGTCTTGCAAGAAATAGGTGTAGATGGAAATTGGTATGATGAAAACAACATGTTGATTTCCGATCCGACAAATATTGATTTTACAGGATACCCTATTGGGTCCTTAAGCTATAGATTTGAAACTACAAATGCTGTTTTACCTTGTGTAAATGAAAATTATGTACTAACACTAAATATTGTTGACTGCGAATGTCCTAGTCTTGAGTTGTCTCTTCCTCCATCGCTTTGTGTCGAAACAAATGCTTTGGAGCTTAGTGATTTTGAAGTTACAAATGAAATGGGTAGTTGGTCTGTTGAATCAGGCCCTGATGTATCAACTCTGAATTTGAATAATACACTTCTTTCAATAAATGAAGGAACTGTGGCAGGAGATTATACGCTTACTTACACTTTAGATGATATAAGTGGTACACCTGCGTGTAATGATCAGGCATCTATTATACTTTCCATTATTGCACCTCCGGAAATGGTGCTGATAGATCAAGTACCTGCTTGTAATGCTCCTACAGGTGATGAACCGAATGTAATTGACTTAGATGATTTATTTGTTAGTGGATCGAATGGAACCTGGTCCAGTGAAGACGGATTAACAATTGAGGCTGATAATACAGTTTCATTTGTTGGAGAAGCTGTTGACGATTATACATTTACTTACACAAGCAATGATGCTCAGGCTCCATGTTCTGAGATTCAATTGAGTTCGATTGTTTCAGTAAAGGATTGTTCATGCCCGAACTTAATTATAGCTGATATAGACAACTTCTGCCAAGTTGCCGGAGATTTTAATCTTACTGATTTATTAGTGGATGCCGGTCCTGGAGAATGGTCATTATCAAGTGCAAATACTTTTAATTTACCCGATATACAAAACAATTCATCTTTGGTATTTACTGATATAACCTCTGTAGGAGATTATACGCTTAGTTATACTTTGGATGCCTCCAACAATGTTCCTCAAGGATGTGATAATTTCGTTGATTTAGATTTTACCGTTTTTGACGGCCCATTTGTTGTTCTCTATAAAACAGCCGATGCATGCAATGGATATAATGGAAATTTAGAACAGATCTTTTATTTGAATGATTTAATTCAAGGGGGATCAGGAGGAGGAGAATGGTCAACAAACGAAAGTGAATTGACAGTTGAAGCAGATCATACAGTTTCATTTTTTGGAGTTGCCCCAGGAGAATATGAAATAATTTACACTACAACCCATGCTCAGGCACCATGTGAAGATGTATCTGAATCTGTAATTTTTACAGTGAAAGATTGTGCATGTCCAATAGTAGATGTTTTTCAATTTCCTGATTTATGCATAGGAGAAGATACTTTCGACTTAAATAATTATATCGATACGAATGCTCCTGGTGAGTGGTACATAAATGGAATTGTCGGTACAAATGCGATTGCAATTATTGATGATCATTTTTTAAGATATTCAGAATATGCTGAAGTCGGAGAATACACACTTTCTTATGAGCTTTACAATCTTGGCTATGATCCAGATTGCTCTTTAGAGGGTAGCGTTGTCTTTAATATTTATGAAGATCCATACGCTATATTAATTCCGGATACAACGGTTTGTAATATGAACATTGGGATTGGTCCTGATTTTTTAACAATGGACAATCTTGTGATAGAAGGCTCGGATGGTAATTGGACTCCCGATGATCTTAATCTGTCTGTAGAATCCAATAGTGATGTGTTTTTTACAGGAATGCCTGCTGGAGAATATATGATTTCATATACTACGAATACAGCAAACTTTCCATGTGTTGACCAAAGTTATGAAGTTAGAGTCACAGTGCTGGAATGTTCTTGTCCAATTGTAGATTTGGAGGATATTAATCCATTGTGTACTTCTTCAGATATGATAAATTTAGATGACTATTTGGATAATCCTAGTGGAGCTCCAGGAAGTTGGACAATAATCGACTCGAACGGAGATGAGATGTCAATGATAGAAATTGATCCTGATTCTTTGGGAAGTGGTAGCTACTCCGTGAACTTTCAATGGACTGATGCACCACAGGGAACTTGCTCGGATATGGCGTCGAGTATTTTAGAAATATATGAGCAACCTATTATCGATATAATGCCTGAATTTTCAGTGTGCAATGAAGCTGGAGCTCAGGCTCCTACTTGTATAGACTTGAGTACATTTGTAAGTGACTCAACAGGAGATTGGGTTCAAGCTCCTAACTTTACAGGCGACTTTAGCGATATAACAAATGTCTGTTTTGAAGGAATCCAAGGAGGGAGTACTTTTGAATTTTCTTACCTGACCAATGTCGCAGAATTTCCTTGCCAAGACGTTGGAAGTAATACAATGATAACAGTTGAAGATTGCTCTTGTCCATTTTTGAATCTTATAGATCCAGGACCAGTATGTAATCAAAATGATATGTTGGTTTTATCAGATCTTGAAGGGAATAATATTGATGATGGAACATGGTCACAAGTTGGTGGTCCTCAGCAAATGGATATTTCCTCAGGAGTTTTTGAAGCGGATCAATTGACACCAGGAATGTATACATTACAATACACACCAGTCAATACGCCTTTACCTCACTGTGAACAATTTAGTCAAGTTGAAATTGAAGTGATTCCATCATTTAATGCAGGGCTTGGAACAGATATCGAAATGTGTGAAAAAGAAAATGAAATGCTTGTCTTATTTGACCATCTTGTAGATGCAGATAATTGCGGTGCATGGTCGGATATTTCTCAGTCTGGTTCAGCTGGATCTTCATTCAACCCTAATGGAACATTACAACCCGAAGCGCTAACACCTGGGATTTATAAATTTGAATATCTACATGATAATTTATTTCCCTGCGATGATCAAGCTTCAGTAGTTTCTGTAGAAATAAACTCAACTCCAATTGCAAATGCAGGGGAAGATTTTGAATTGAATTGTTCTGTCGGACAAGGAATGATTGGTAGTTCAGCATCAAGTGCTGGAAATAATATAGAATACGAATGGACATCTCCTTCAGGAATTGTAATTCCTCAAAATGATGTCATGATGATAGAAATTCAAGAAGCAGGAACATATGTTATAGAAGTTAGAGATATAAATACTGGGTGTAACGCCTTTGATCAAGTTGAAGTGACAGAAGACTTAGTTGTACCGAGTTTTGATGTAAATGTCCAATCTTCTCCATGTGAGTTTAACACTTAGGTGTAATCTCCGTTTCTAATGCAACAGGAGGTGATGGGGTATATGAATATTCTATCGATAATGGAATAAGTTGGACAAGCAATAATGTATTTGGAGATTTAACCAACGGTTCTTATTCAGTTATAATGAGAGACAGTAAAGGATGCAGCTCAGAACAAGGAGGGTTGCTGGTTGAGCAATCTGTGCCGATGAATCTTGATGCTGGTGAAGATGCCACAGTACAATATGGCAATGAATTTTATAATCTACAGGTAACGATCACGGTAGATCCTTCGACCATTGTTTCTGTCGTTTGGCAGGAAGATGGAGTAACTATTTGTGAAGGTACACCTGATGAATGTTTCGAAATAGAAGTTGACCCTTTTGATATAAATACATATTGTGTGACGCTAACTGATATCTATGGTTGTGAATCGACCGATTGCGTGACATTAGAAGAAGAATTGCAAGTTGATGTTTACTTTCCAAATATTTTTGACCCAACTTCATTAAGTAATAATAGTCGATTTTATGCCCAGTCAGGTAATTATGTGTCTGTGGTAAATGAATTGAGAATCTATGATAGATGGGGAAATTTGATATGGGAAGCAGAGGCAGAACACGAACCTAATAATCCAGATTTTGGATGGGATGGTCTCAGAAACGGAAAAATAGTCCTTGGTGGAATTTATGTATATATGGCCGTAACAACAGATGTTCTTGGGGAACAAACAAAACACTCAGGAGACATTATGTTGCTAAAGTAAAAATCCAATTGTCAAATTAAATTCCAAGTCGCGTTCAAATTTTGAGCGCGGCTTTTTTTATGTAACTACCTAGTTGAAATCCACAATATAAGCTACTGGGTATCAAAACATTAAAAGTTTTGATAGTATTCAGGCAGCAAAAGTCCGAATTTTAGGTGTCTCTATTTAATTAGGACAATATTTATACATATTTTTAGCGATCATTCAGTAAACGAATTTTTTTTACAGCATTTATATCGAATTTTATTAGCATTTTGATTCGCTAAGAGCTTAAGATTAATGCTTGAATTTTTGTAATCCTATGATTAGACGATTAATACTCTCAATATTTGCATGTTTTATTTTTGGATATTATTCTGCCCAGGATACTTGTGCAACAGCCTCAGATGAAGATGTTTTAGGATGTGGAGAGGCAATTACTGTAAATTTTAATCCTGGGGATACAGAAGATCCTGTTGAATCAGTAGGATGTATGATTGGAGAAAATGGTACATGGTACTATTTTCAAACCGATCCGCTTGTTTTAGAATTTGAAATATCAGGAGGTACTTATAATTTATTCAGGGGCCCTGATTGTAGTTCTCTTACCGAAGAATCTGATTGCGGAAGTCCCGGAACGATTACAGCAGATCCCGCTGTAATCTATTATATTTTGGTTGCAGATAATGCAACCGTTTCAACTGCCGCATTTACAAACGATGATTGTGATGGTGCAGTTAGTGATGGAACGATAAATTGTGGAGATATATTAACAGCATCTGGTGATCCTGCTGCATGTACTGATTCAGAAGCGATAGGATGTATGGATGAACTACCTGGCGTCTGGTATGAATTTACGACAGATGTTGATCTGCCTTCATTTGAAGTTAGCGGATCTGACTTTGAACTGTTTGAAGGATCATGTGGAAACCTTACTCAAATCTCAGATTGTGGTTCTCCACTTTCTATAACCGCTGATCCGGCGGAAACATATTACTTACTTGTTAGCGGATCTGTAACAGTCGAAGCAGAGCCTTCACCTCCAAATGATTTTTGCGGTAGCGCAACTGAGTTGAGCTCAGGGACTGATCAGGTTACATGTTGTGGAGCTATAGAAAATCTGGATGAATGTGGTGGATCTGCTGCTGGTGTATGGTTTACTTATTCACCAGGAGATGTTGCAGTAAGTTTTTCTTTCAGCAATATTGATATGTCTGGCTCTATTGGAATAGAAATTTATTCAGGAGCTGATTGTTCAGCGCTTACATTTGAAGATTCTTATTGCGGTGGACCTACAAGTATAACTTTTGATATTCCGGCTTGTAATGATGACTTTTTTATTCATGTCACTAGTTCTCAGGGAGATTGTGGTTCTTTCACATTGACAGGAACAGATGTTGCAGGGTGTTCATTCGCTGAAACCTGCGATGATGTATCAGATACAATGATGCCATCTTCAGGAGGTGGGCAAGTATGCCTTGGTAGTTGCACGGAGAGTTCTTGTGGTGGAGTCTGCGCCGCAACTGGAGTTTGGTTTTCAGTTGAAACAGATGATATAGCTTCTGTAATGGAAGTCATAGTTAATAATGCCTCTTTTGATCCTGTGGTATCTATTTATCAAGGTGAAGATTGTGGATCCTTAACTGGTTTGGTACTTTGTGAGACTCCAGATGTTGGAGAAATTACTGCAGCAGCAGTTAATGCTATGCAAACTTATTTTATTGAAGTAGGTTCAGAAAACGGACCTGGTGGATCATTTGATTTGTGCGTACTTACCGATATTGCTCAAGTCCAATGTTCTAGTGGAGACATTGAACCGAGCAGACCAGAATATCCGGATGAAGACCCTAACGGTCCTTATTGTCCAGGAGAGACCGTCAATTTTTGTTATGAAGTTGACTTTACTGTCGATCCTATTGGTCAAGGCAATAATTGTCAATGGATTCAGGGAATACTACCAACAATTGGTGGAGGATGGGATTTAAGTGTTACACCTCTTGATATTCAGGGTCCTGAAGGCGGGTGGTTTTGGTTGGATGAAGGTAATGTTGACCACAATGTAGACAGTCCGGTTTTAGAATTGATAAGTACGCCGAATGGCTTAGGATTAGAATATGGAAATGGAGGATTAAGCGCAGGGGACTTGTTACCAGGAGGATGGTGGTATACTTCTCCGGGAGGAGGAAGTGGCTGTACGAATGATGGCGATCCAGACACAATGTGGGGTTTGCCGGCAGGATGTGGAAGTTCCTCTAGTGTAGAGTTCTGTTTTGACTTGACCGTGCAAGAAATTGATGACCCTGCAGATTGTTCTGATGAAGATTTCACAGACTTGAAGGTTCATATCTTTACCATGGCTGATGGTCAGACAGGATGTTGGTCTAATAATTCTTGTGCAGGTGATGTTCCAGTTGTTTTCGATGCCTTGATGGATTGTACATCTGTAGTTGAAGTACTTGCAGAAGATACTGAAATCTGTAGTGAAGGTTCCGTTGATATTTTAGTGGAGACTTCAGATGGGTCTTCCGCTGATATAATAGTAGAAGTTATAGAAGAAGGAAACACCTCAGGTGCTCAAGATTGGGTCTTTAACGGGACGGGAGTAATTCCTGATGTTATTGAAAATGATGGTTCAGATGTAGAAGTTGTTATCTATGAAGCATATGCTTTAAGTCCTCCTTCTGTATGTAAAGGACCTATTACAACGATAGAAGTTATTGTATATCCTGAAGTTTTCATTGACCCTGATGACCCATATTATATTTGTTTTGGTGTAGAGTCAGAAATAGAACCATTAATTGAAGGTGGTACGGGAGGACCGTATGACGTCGAGTGGTCTAATGGCGATACAGGAAATTCGGTTACCCTTCCTGAAAACATAGATGCCTTCCCAGGCGAATATGAGATAACAATGTTTGTTACTGACGATTTAGGGTGTACTGCAGAAAAAACAATAGACTACGAAATAATAGAACCAGTTATTCCAACGATTATAAAAGATGCAGGCGCAGTATGTAAAGATGGAGTTGATGATATGATTAGCATGACATTGGATTTTATGGATGTTGGAACCGGACCTTACGAATTCCAATGGGATTCAAATCCTGTTGGACTTGATTTTCAGGGAGCGGATGATGAGATTACTATAATTATTGATGATGAAAATTCAGCATCTCGAAACTATACTGTAATAGGGATAGTTATCGATGATTATGGTTGCGAATATCGTGCAGAAACAAATTTTATAGTTGATAATGGACCTGGTCTTGAATTCGCGATTGACGAATGTTTTGGAATTGGGTATGAATTGATTGGCTTTAATACAGAAATTGAACAAGTCACTTTTGACATATATTATGATGAGGATGGAGACTGGAATCAACAATATGAAACATTAATAGATGAAGAATTAGTTGCTGGCCCAATCTTAGGTAACCAAATCAACTATTTCGCTGAGGATTTTGGATTTTATATTCTGGTTGGAACATCAGCAAATGGATGTAGAGAATTTTTTATTCTCGAAGTTCCTCCTTTAGCTCTGCCTGTTTTCTTAGCAATGCCTAATGATACAGTTTGTGCTGGTACGACTGTAACGATCAGTGTTGTTAATGTCCTGGACTATGTCGAATTTGATTGGAGTACTGGTAGTAACTTTGATACGACGATAGTTACGCCATTAGATACTACGACTTATTATTTAGAAGTAGAACTTGAGAATGGCTGCGAAGTAATAGATAGCATTTTGATTGTAGTAAATCCTATACCAGATGTAATTATTACAGGATCTTCGTCATTCTGTCCCGGATCTTTTGCGACATTATCTGCTCAAGGACCAGCAAGCTCTCAATATGTTTGGACAGGTCCGAATAATGAAACGATTAATACGCAATCTGCTCAAATTGATGTTCCGGGTATCTGGAATATTCAAATTACTAGTGATGCAGGATGTATAAACTTTGATAATGTTGATGTAATCCAGGATGATCAACTGGATCCTCAAATTGTAGGAGGTAATTTTTGTTCTGGTGAAACAGTGACATTAGATGGAGGTCTTGGTTTCGATACCTATGAGTGGATTGATGATAATTCTAATATTGTAGGAACAGAATCAACTTTGGAAGTTGATGTCGCCGGACTATATACTTTAAATGTTATTCTTGGGAATTGTGATGGTTCCGATGCATTTGCAGTTATGGAGATCCAGCCTTTGCCTGATGCATTGAATGCTGACCAAGCAGCTGTATGTAATGTAGACTCAGGGTCTTTACCGACCTTCTTGAATTTAACCACTTTTGAAATAGGGACTGTAAGTGGAACATGGTTTAATGAAAACGGTATACCTGTTATTGATCCTACTTTTGTTGATTTTACAAATGAAATTACTGGAATAGTTAATTATACTTTCGAGACAAGTGGAGCTGAGGATCCTTGTGAAAATGATACTTACAATTTTGCGATCGATATAATGGATTGTGCATGTCCCAATGTGGCTATAAATGCACCTGGTAATTTTTGTGTGGGTATAGATACATTTGACCTGACACTTATTCAGATTACAACAGAAGAAGGAAATTGGTCCATTAATTCTACAGATATAGAAATTTTAAATGATTCATTATTGATTACGAATTCAACTACTCCGGCAGGCAGTTATACTTTAACTTATAGTCTTGAGAATGTTAATATCCCACCATCATGTCCAACATCGAATAGTGTAGACTTTTCTATTAATTCTGAACCTGAAGCCATTATTCTTGAAGATGCTTCGGTATGTAATTTGGATACAGGTAATGGAGCAGATTTTATCGATCTAGATGATTTGTATGTATCTGGTGCGACAGGAGATTGGACAAGTTCAGATCTAAGCTTATCTATTGATGTTGATAATGTAGTTAGTTTTACAAATCAAGCATTGGGTAATTACACTTTCTTTTATCTCACTAATGATGCACAAAGTCCATGTCAAAATATCAATTACACTTCTATTATTAGTGTAATAGATTGTACATGCCCGACACTCGAATTGGATCCACTGGATCAACTTTGCAGTTCAGGTGGCTCGCTTGATCTGACTTCTTTTTTAAATAATCCGGAATCAGAACCAGGAAACTGGTCAATAGACGGACCAGACAACTCTGTACTTGTAGGAAATACAATCAACCCGACTGATGCACCTGCTGGTATTTATACAATTACATTTACATTTAATTCACCCATAGGAGGTTCGTGTATCAGTGAGATTAGTCAAAATTTGACAATTATTGATCCTCCAACTGCAATGATCAACCAACAAGTAATAGCTTGTAATGGAACGAATATTTCTGCTTTTCCGGTAAATATTGATTTAACGACTGTAGTTACGGGGTTTCCAGGATTTTGGACTGCTCCTCAAGAATATAATAATGGCGTCATTGATGATGAAACCAATGTAAATTTTGAAGGTGTTGATCCAGGCATATATTTATTTACCTATTCAACAAATTCGGCTGAAGCACCTTGTCAGGATATAGATATTATTCTAAATCTTGAAGTGGTTAATTGCAATTGTCCAGTAATTGCATTTAACACGCCTACTCCTTTATGCAATGATAATGATGAGACCAATCTTAATAGTTTATTGTTTCCAAGCGTAAATGAAGGAAGTTGGATTTTTGTAGATGGACCCGAAAACTTAATTATTACTCAGGACTCACTATTCTCAGTGAATAATATTGCTGAAGGACAATATACATTTGAATATACATTGACTGAAATGGTTCCTTCAGGATGCCTGGGATCAAGTCAGATAACATTGGAAGTTTATCAGACCCCTGATGTAAGTATTACACCTACTGCTATTGCATGTAATACTGTCAGTATTCAAGGTCCTAACTGTCTTGATCTCAATTCCTTTGTGATCGGTGCAACCGGAACCTGGAATGCACCTGTTAATTATACAGGTGATTTTTCTGATATTTCAAATATTTGCTTTGATGGACTGGATGTAGGATCCAGCTACGAGTTTACATTTTTAACCAATACTGCTGTTTCACCTTGTGTCGATAAGAGCCTTACAACTACTGTCAGTATTATCGATTGTAATTGTCCAAATATTGCAATATCAACTCCACCTTCTTTATGTGATCTTAATGGTACAATGGATCTCTCTTCTTTGGAAGATCCTAATATAATTGAAGGTTCATGGTCCGTTGTCGATGGACCCCAATCAATTAATATAACAGGCAATGAAATAAATACAAATGGTGTTTTATCTGGCATATATACGCTCCAGTATACACCAATTGATCAACCACCAACTGATTGTGACCAATTCAGTCAAGTAGAATTGGAAGTTGTTCAGTCACCGAGTGCAGGACAAGGAACTGAAATCTCTGTATGTATCAATGACGATGAGCTAGTAGATCTTTATGGTCTTCTTGAAAATGAAGATTCCGGAGGTCTATGGTTAGAAATATCAAGTGTTATGTCAACAGGATCAGCATTTGATTCACAAGGAACCTTTGAAACTACTGATCAAAATGTTGGAAGATATGAATTCCAATATCTCTTTAATTCGATCGATCCATGTGAAGATGTATTTAGTAACGTCACGATTGTAATTGAAGATTTACCAATTGCTAATGCAGGGGAAGATCAATTATTGGATTGTTCCAACACGATTGTTGGAATCGGTTCATCAAGTTCATCATCAGGAACCAATTTCCGTTATGAATGGGTAGAGCAAAGTGGAATAACAATTGTTGATTCAGATCAACTCCTTATAGATGTCGAACAAGCTGGTACATATTCATTGCAAGTTCAAGATGTAAACACGGGATGTATTTCCTTTGACGAAGTTGTTGTTACAGTCGACACAGATCTTCCATCTTTCGGTACAGATATACAAGATTCACCTTGCTTTGGTCAGAATGCCGGAGCAATAATTATTTCAAGTGTTCAAGGTGGAGATGGTAATTATCTATATTCCATTGATGGCGGACTTAGCTGGTCTGATCAAACGCAATTTGCCGGCCTGGCACCTGGAACGTATACAGTTATGTTGCAAGATGGAAATGGTTGTGTGGCAACACAATCTGGAATTATTATTTTAGAACCTGGGCCATTAAGCCTTGATACAGGCGAGGATAGGGATGTCGAATATGGAGATGAATTTTATACACTTCAGATTGCTGCTTCTATTGATCCTTCTTTAATCGAGTCAATTGTTTGGACAGAAAATGGTATTGAGATTTGTACTGGTGATATTCTAGAATGTGGAATTATTCAAGTAAATCCGGCAGGAGTTGCGACTTATTGCGCTACAATAACAGATATTAACGGATGCGTAGCTGAGGACTGCGTCATTCTTAGAGAACGTGTTGTTAGAGATGTATATATTCCAAATGTATTCAGTCCGGGATCATCTGATAATAACTCAAAATTCTTTGTAAGTGCAGATGATTTTGTCATTAGTGTTGAAGAATTTAGAATTTTTGATCGCTGGGGCGAAATGGTTTTTCAGGCACCTGAAGGTCACGCTCCAAATGAATCTGAATTTGGATGGGATGGAACTTTTGAAGAAAGACCAGTTGAGCAAGGTGTTTATGTATATGTGATTAAAGTAAATTATGACAATAATACTTCTCAGGTTTTTGCCGGGGATATAACACTGATCAAATAAAACAAGACGTTGAATTTGCTTTATTTTTATAAAAGTATAGATCAGGATACATATTCGATTATACTTGAATGTTAAAAATTTAGTGAACAACATTGAGACATATCTTCTACCTATATTATTTATGTCTGCTATTAATACCACGACTTGGTATTGCCCAAGGTTGCGTTGTAGACACAGAAGTTATTATTCAACCTTTCATAACCACCGATATTGTTCTTACAATAGATAATTTACTCAATGAAGATCTCGGTCAGGATCAAGCCATATGTGGTTTGCAATTAGTCTTTGAACACGATCAATTGGAAAATATAAGAATAACGCTCACATCTCCTGATGGTGATGAAGTCATCTTGATCGGACCCGGAATTACAACCGGAGCTCTGACAGATTTAATTTTATGGAATATTTCATTTGCTCAGTGTGCCAATCCAGCTGCCCCGGATGTTGGTTTCAATGCCCTATGGGATAATAATCAAAACTGGCAAAGTTTCCAGACATATACGGGTATCTACCATCCTTTTCAAAATTGCCTCGAAGGTTTTGATTCAGGATCGGCAAATGGCAATTGGATTCTGAGTATTGAAAATCTTGGACCTGCAATAGGTACACTTTTTTACTTTGAAATAATATTATGTAACGA
This sequence comes from Saprospiraceae bacterium, assembly GCA_965248155.1. GTDB lineage: Bacteria > Bacteroidota > Bacteroidia > Chitinophagales > Saprospiraceae > RFSX01. The sequence goes on along the minus strand of CBDFIO010000001.1, from coordinate 1,621,714 downwards.
TTCCGGAAATGATTGTAGCAGTTGTTTTCTTCATGTTGGTGATTTTGATGATGAATTTGAAATCTTTTGTGAAGATGATGTTCGTTTGGAAGATATTTCTGATTTGTTAGAAATTAATTACATAACAGATAACACTCAATTATTTCAATATGTACTAAGCCATGAAGATTCTATTCTGAGTATTAGTGAGTCAATGTCTGATCTTATTGATTTGGATCCGGGAATCTATGAAATATGTGGATTGGTTTATGCAAGTGAAGACAGCTTGGAAGTTCATTCTACTGAACTTTATGAAGATCTTAATATGATTATTGATGATAGGTTGGTTTGTGCTGATCTAAGCGAAAATTGTTTGACCCTTGATATTTTAGAGACAAATGAAGAAGTATTTATAGATACTGTTTTTTGTACCGGTGATACTTTGATGATTAGAAACATTCCGATATTTAGAAGTATTGATACTTTGATTACAGTCTTTGATACTATTTCAAATCAGCCATTTACAATTGCCTGCGATTCAATAATTAGAATTGTTGTACAAGAACATGAAGTTAATTCAGTTATCAATGCAACTACTACTAATGTGATATGTAATCAAGCCATATTTCTGAATGGTTCATCAAGCAATTCTAATCCAGCCCCTATAGTTTCATTTTTATGGACTACAACTGATGGTAATTTTGTAAATAACAATGGACCAATTGCTGAAATAGATGCAGCAGGAGAGTATCAGCTGAAGGTAGCGAATGGAATTTGTGAAGATTCGATCAGTATCCTCATTGATGGAGAAAACAGCTTCATCTCCACGTTAAGCGAAATTCCAATTCTTTGTAGTTATGATACAATGTCTGTAGAGATATTCAGTAATGTTCTAATGGATTCCATTCAGATTACTGGGCCGGAAATAATTGATCAAAGCATAAGTTTGTTTTCAACTACTCTTGAAGGGAATTATGAAATTATCAGCTTTTTTGGTTCATGTTCAAATGTAAATACAATCGATTTGATGAATGAGGCAACAGAAATAGAAATTGAAGTGTCTAGTACTATGATAGATTGTTCAAATATGATATCCATAGTTTCTGTTGTTACGAATGCTTCAAATCCACAAATTGAATATTCAGGACCTGAAATTATTTCAGATAATAATTTTAATCCTGAAATTCTTACATCAGGGATGTATAGACTAAGTATAACAGATGAATTTGGATGTCGTGCAATCGATAGCTTTGAAATAATTAATAATAGTTTGCCTCCAAACATCACTATTCAGGATTTGAGCAGGTCATGTAATGATCCAGCAGTCACATTACCACTATCAGTTGATATGCCGATTGACTCAGTAATATGGTTAGGGCCTGATGGTTTTATCTCAAATGAAATTAATCCTTCTGCTCTCATTGAAGGTCAATACAATATTGAAGTTTTTGCAGATAATGGTTGTTCGAATTCAGATTCTCTAATGCTCTTGGTAAGCAATGAAAATGTCATTTTCGGAATTCTGGGCGCCAATCTTGATTGTATAAATGCAGAGGTTGAACTCTGTCTGGATTTTACAGATGATACGGATAGCTTAGTTTGGACAAATAATAATCAGCTGATTGCAAATACTGAATGCATAAGTGTTGAAGAAATAGGGGAGTATAGCTTGCAAGTGTTTGACGAAAATGGGTGCTTTGGAATGAATTCATTTTTTGTTGATGACCTGGCTACAAGTTTTAACATTCAATTAGATGCATCCAGTAATCAATTGGATTGTAACACAAGCAGTGTAACACTTGTTTCAACACCTGAAGTGATGTCTCAGGATTATGAGTTTAGTTGGATTTTTAATGGAAATGAAATATCAACAAATTCAACGATAGAAATTGACAATCCAGGCACATATATCATTCAGATTCAAGACACAATAAGTCAATGCATTGAAAGAGACAGTATCGATATTGTGGCTATTGAAAACTCATTATCTGATATTTTGGTGTCTACCGTTGACCCTCTTTGCTTTGGCGAAAATGGAGAATTACAGTTTAGCAATCTACCTCAAAGTGGAATAAATGACCTGTTTTTAAACAATACTGCTTTTGAATTGGCAAGTACTTTACAAAATATGTCACCGGGGAGCTATGATGTAGAGATTATTAACGAGGAAGGATGTATCTTTGACACCACAGTCATTATTAACGAAGGCAATATTGTAGATGTCGACTTAGGAGTTGATTTATTTGCGCTTCTTGGTGAACAAGTTGATTTAAATGTAAATCTGAATCTTCCTTTAGATCAGCTAAGCTTATTCAACTGGTCACATCCTGAATTATTATCTTGTCAAGACTGTCTTGATCCTTCAATTCTCGTTAACGGAAATACGATTATCAGCCTTGAAATAGCAGATTTTAATGGCTGTAATGCAGTTGATGAACTTTCAATTTTAGTTGATAACAACATAGAAATATTTGTACCCAACATATTTACTCCGGATGGAGATGGTAATAATGCCATATTAACATTATTTATATCTAATCAAATTATCAAAATTTTTGACATTCGAATACTAGATAGATGGGGAAATTTGCTATTTTTTCACCCGGAAATAACAAAAGAAGCGAATAATTTTAGCTGGGATGGCACTTTCGATGGTGAAGACCTCGGGAGTGGCGTATATGTGTTTATGGCAAAATTGTTGCTTATAGACAATTCAGAAACCATTATTGTAGAAGATATTACACTTCTACGATGAGAGATAAACCTGGATTGTTTGCTTTTTTTGTTGAGCGATTGATTAATACAGACCAATTAAAGCTTATGATACGGAACCTTAAACTTACACTGACATTTGTACTTATTAGTACAATGATTTCTTATGCGCAACAGGAAGTATTTGATTGTCCTGATGCAGAAGAAGCCGCACTTTGTGACCTTGCAGATGTTAATGGTTACACATTTACTAATCCTGATCCCTCGATGGCAAATCCTCCCGGTGGAGGTCTATGTGGAGGTGGTGTTTTCAATAATCCTGGTTGGTTTTCATTCGTAGCCGGATCGACAGATATCGTTCTTACTGTTAATCCATTACCTATGACATGTGATACCACACCCGGAGGTCAGACTGGAATTCAAGTCGCCTTATGGGAAGGATGTCCAGAAACATCCGGAGAATGTGTTGCAGGAGATGCAAACTGTAGTGATAATCCAATTACCTTGACAGCTACCGGATTAACAATTGGTGAAATATACAATTTAGTAATTGATGGCTGTGCCGGATCTGTTTGTACAGTTCAGGTATTTGTCGACCAAAGTCAGCCATTTGATATTCCAGAAATAGATGAAGTAGAACTCAACGAGCCCGAGTACAATGTTCGGGGAGGTTGTGATAGTGCCTTGCCTGATGGAAATTTCTGCGCCGGTATTAAAGTCCTTATAACTGTTAATGATGAAATTTATGAAGTGTTGGGAGCAGTCTATACCTGGACCTTTGATGGAATAAGCGGAGCTGCAGATCCTAGTACGGTTGAATGGTCTTCAGGACCGTTTTCAGGTGTTGGTTCTCCGGCAGAGATTGGAGACCTCAGTGGTGACTTAGGAGCAAGTGTTATTAGCCTTGTTTTTACAGAACCAGGAGTTTATGAAATCTGTCTTACAGAAGTAGATTCCGAATGTGATGATTCAACAGGAGAACTGTGTGTAGAAGTTACAATAATCACTCCCGGCCTCCAGGATTTTGGTCAATATGATGTCTGCGTCCTGGACCTGTTAGCAGGTTGGGAAGTCCCGGATGAAGATCCAAATGGAAACCCATGGGGAGCAGGAGAAATAGATTTACAACAAGTATTAGATGCACCCGATGGAATTGTTGAATTAACAGTTCAGGACGATTGCGGATGTGAGTTCACACAAACTGTACAGATTACACCAGTTGGTTCTCTAGATAGAGAAGAAGTTTTCTTGCAGCTATTACCTTGTCAGTTGCCTTATGACTGGTTCGATATTACCATTGATGAAATGGAGGACTATATTGATGGACGTGATGAAACGCTACAAGAAGGTTCAGCCCAATCTGATTTTGAAGGTGACAGATGTGATAGTCTAGTTACTCTATTTGTCATTCCTTTAGAATTACAGGACTCAATAATAGTAGGAGAATGTACACCTCAAGGAACAGAATTTACTATTACATGGACCGGTTTGGATAATGATGGCAATGAACTTGACTTGATTAATGTAACATATATGTGGATCGATAGTGTAACCAATATGGTTGTCAGTACTGATGAAACAGCATTGCTTAATTCAGGAACTTATTATGTGAGTATTACCGGACAGTTAGAAGATTTAAATTATTCAGAAATAGCCGGCAATAATCCCGATGCAATATGTGAAGAATTATTTGGACCTTATACTTTGATGGGAGGTTCAGGCCAGGATCCGGTGGTTATGCCATATGATACATCACTTTGTCAAGATCAATTGACGAATGTAGTTTTTGTGCTTGATACAGTAGCGGATACAGATTATAATTGGATGGTTCCTCCTAACATACCATTTACAATTTCTCCAAATGGAGACTCACTGACCGTAGATTGGTCTGGTGCAATGCTCACAGATACCGTCAAAGTGTCTGCAGCTAATGATTGTGGTGAAAGTGATCCTTTATCCTTACCTGTTGAGATCACTCAGGCAAATACACCTGGAGTTATGGCAGCAGCAGAAGATTGTATTTCAAATGAATTCAATGTTGAATATGATGGAGACCAATCTTCAATTTTATCATTTAATTGGGATTTCGGATCTGGAGTAATTACTTCTGGAGATCCGGCAAGTGGAGGACCACTTGGTGTTGCTTTCCCTTCAGCAGGTTCCTATACATATTTTTTAACAATAACAGATCTTGGAGGCTGTCAAGCAAGTGATATGTTTGATGTGACTATTGAAGATCCACTGGAATTGCCAGTGATTACTTGTGATGGGGACCCAAGCCAAATTATTTTCAGCTGGACCGATGTCGGAGTGGATTCTTACACGATTAATGAAACCGATGTACCACCGGGAGCAACTGGGACAATGACGGGTCCGTTTGAATATACAATAACGGGATTAAATCCTAACGATGAAGCCACTATTGAGATTATAGCTGAATCGTCTTCTCCATGTGGAAGTGTATCTCTGGAAGAAATTTGTGCAGCAAGTGCTTGTAATTTAACTGGTGTTAATCCTACTAATTTCCCAGATGATTTGGAATATTGTCAAAATCATCCGGATAATGTGGTTTTTGATTTTGAACATGAGTTACCAATGAATATTACTGGATTGTATTCCGGTAATGGAATAATAGATGCGGCAGAAGGACTTTTTGATCCTAATGATCCAAGCGTTGTATTAGGACAAAATGAGATTGTATTTACTTATATGGATAGCAATTGTGCTGCCGAAGCATCTGTGTTCATAGATATATATGAAATTCCAATTGCAGACTTCTCACCTAGTGTTCTTCAAGCATGTCAGGATGAAGTATTTACTTTAGATAATTTCAATAATGATCCTAATGCAGTCTGGAATTATGGTAGTGATTTCACAGGAGACTTTAGCGGAATAAGTTATTCTTCTGCGGGAATGCAAGAAATAAAATTGGTCGTCATTGATCCAATCACGCTTTGTGGTGATAGTATTACAGCGCAAGTTGAAATTCTCGAAAATATTATTTCACCAGTAATTACCTGTACACCAGGTATTGATTTTGTGAATTTTGATTGGTTAGATATTGTCGGAGTTAGCAACTATACTGTTGATGTATTGGTTAATGGTACGTCTGTTCAATCCGGGGATCAATCGAATTCTGATTGGATGCAAGCCGAATTAGCTGAAGGTGACGAAGTAACAGTTACAGTATTTGTCAATGCAGATAACGGTTGTGGATCTTTTACGGAAATGCTTGTCTGTGAAGCTCAGACTTGTCAAGTCCCTACAATTGATTTATCCTCAAGTCAAATGACTTTCTGTACCAATGATAATCTTAATCCAATAGCTATTGAAGTTATGGTTGATGGTCAAATTGCAACTGGTACCTTCCAGGGAACAGGAATCGCTGATCAAGATGCAAATGAATTTAACCCATCTCTAGCAGGTCCGGGAATGCATACAATTACATTCAGCTACACAAGTCCATTTGATAATTGTATTACAAGTGAAACAATTGAATTTGAAGTTTTAGATGTACCGGTTCCTACGTTTGCTGTTGATCAAACAGAAGTTTGTATCGATGATGTAGCGACGATAACTTCTATGCCTTTACCACCGAACGTAAATGAAACTTGGGTATTTAATACAACAGACGTAACTACAACTTCACCAACAGAAAGAATAATTAGTTTTGATTCGCCTGGAGATTACAATATATCTTTAAACTATACTGTGCCTGGTTGTCCTCCTAACGAGGCCATTCAAACTATCACAGTTATTGACACAATTACTTCACCAACTTTGAGATGTGAAGATTCGGGTACTGATTTTATTGAATTCGGATGGAATGATCAAACGAATGTTGATGAATATGAAGTTTATATTGACGGAATGTTTATTGGCACACAAGCAGGGACTTCCTACATGCTGACTGGATTACCATCTGAAAGCATGCACGAAATAACACTTATTGCTGTCGATAACGAATGTGGTTCCAGAACAGTAACACTTATTTGTGAAACACCGTCTTGTGTACTACCTACATTTACCACAAATGTTCCAACAACTCAATGTTATCAGCCTGGTTCAGGAGCAATATTATTAGATGTGGATGTAGCTTCTAATACAGGAATGCAAGGAAGTTATACTTGGGATACTCCAATGGTTGATGGTAGCAATATGTTTACACCTCAAGCAGGAGATCAAGATTACTCATTCAATATTATATATACAGAAGGCAATTGCGAAACTATGGAATTGGTTGAATTCTCAATTACTGAGATTCCAAACAACACACTTGATCTATCAGTTGACGATCAAGTGATTTGTATCAACTCCTCAATTATGGTTACAGCTGAAGATGCCTCCCTGACAGATGAATTTGAGGACTGGAATTTTGGTGATCCTAGCCTTGTAAATTCTTCAGGTGTAGGATTTGGTCCTTATGATTTGAGCTTTACTCAAGCAGGTAGCTACGATATATCCTTAGTTGTTGAAAACGAAGGTTGTTTTTCTACACAAGAACAGGTGACTATCGTTGTAGAAGATGAATTAGTAGCCCCCACAATAAATTGTACTAATCAACAAGTTTTTTCTTTAGATTTCACGTGGGATGCTGTTGATTGTGCTACTGATTATGTTGTTTTTGTAGATGGGACTGAAGTTGCAACCGTTCAATCAACAAGTTATTCATTGAATAACTTAGCTGAAAACCAATCTGTTGATGTTCAGGTCGAAGCGGTTTCTCAATGTGCATGTGAAAACACAATGTCGCAAATAGAATCTTGCTCAACTTCTGAATGTCCAACAACTTCATTTAGCGTTAGTAATTTTGAAACAAATATTTGTTTGGATGTTACAGCTAATAGCTTTTCTATCACAGCAACACCTGATGACTTAACCGGAAATGGTACTGGGGCTTGGAGCGGTGACCCCTTTGCAAGTGCAAATGGTTTAATAGATCCTTCCTTAGTTTCAGCAGGGACTTATCAATTGTCTTATGATTATGAAGAAGGAGGATGTATGTATTCGTATTCTACGGAAATATCATTCGTAGGTGCGCCAGATATTAATATCATTGAAGAATTAGATCCTAGTTGTATAACAGATAATTTTGGATATATATCTGTAGAAGGGGTAGGAGGTATGTCAGCCTATACTTATAGTTTGGATCAGGGAGCTATGCAAAGTTCAGGAGAATTCGGATCAGTTGCTCCAGGAGCTCATACTATTAACGTTGAAGATGCAAACGGATGTATAAACTCTACTTCTGTCTCAATTGCTCCTGCACCCGTGGTGTCTTTGAGTATTGATGGACCTGTCACTGTTATTTTAGAAAATGATGCAACATATACACTTGTTACAGATGCACCTAACATCGACAATATAATTTGGACCTCAAATGGTAATATTGTCTGTGAAGGAGCCAACTGTTTGACTTATACAATATTTAGTGCTTTGCAAGATGCTGATTTAAGCGTTCAAGTCATATTTAATGGCGATTGCATGGTAGCCGCAGATCTTTTCGTTAACGTAAAAGAAATTCAGGCATTTTATATACCTAATATGATTTCTCCTACGACTTCTGATAGTAATTCAGAATGGAAAATGTTTATCAAAGGCAGCGAAACCTTCGTTAGAAGTGTCAAAGTTTATAACAGGTGGGGTAATCTCGTTCATACATTCGACAATACAGATTTAAGTGTATTGCGCGAATTGATAATTTGGGACGGTTATATTGAAGATGCACCGGCGGTAACTGAGGTATATGTGTATTTAATCGAAATGGAAATCGAAAGCATTCCTAGAATGATTACAGGGAATGTTACGGTAATTAGATAAATTGAAAGGAATAATTTATTATCCTTTACTTGAGACTTTAATCATATGAAAAAATTATTCACAATTTTATTTGTGCTATGCATTTCCTCATTTGCATATAGTCAAATTACTATTGATGTACAGCCTACTGATAGTAGTGATGAGTGTAATGATGTATTGGATCCTGATAGCAATGCTGCATTTCAAGCGTGGCTTACAAACTACGGAGGAACTTCCGCATCTTCTGTTTGTGGAACGATCAATGATCCATGGTTTACGGGTTACGCAGGAAACGCAGATTGGGACACTTCTGATCCCTGTGATATATCAGTGACCATATTTTGGGAAGTTACTGATGATTGTGCCAGTGCTCCTGTCAATACCGTTCCGGTAACTTTTAATTTGGTAGATACGGAAGCACCAATGTGGGACGCATTACCTCAAGATATCGAAGTACCCTGTGACGGTGCAGGTAACCTTTCTGATATTCAGGACTGGATCGATGACATAGAAATGTTTATCACGACTGCAGCTTCTGATGGATGTCAGGAAGCTACGAATTTAACTGTTACTAATGACTGGAATGGTGTAGGTGTTGATTGTGCAACTAATGATTTGGATGTAAATTTCACTCTAGAAGACATGTGTGGAAATACGGCTTCTCAAGTTGATGCTACATTTACTGTAACTGACGATACTCCTCCAACTTTTGATGTAGAACCGGTTGATCTGGTTGTAGATTGTGATGGAAATGGAAATACGACAGATATAAGTAATTGGTTAGGAAATTTTGGCGATGCCATGGTGTCAGATAATTGCTCACCTGCATCAGGATTACTCTTTACAGATGATTATGATGGTTCTCCACCGACTGATTGTGGACAATCAGGCGTTGAAACAGTAACATTTACTGCTGAAGATGAGTGCGGAAATCAAACTACCTTCGAAGCAGACATCGTAATTGATGACTTTGATCCCCCAACAATTACAGCAATTACTAATAACCTCTTTTTTGAATGCCATCAAGAGAATGTTGACATTCAAGCTGAAATAGATGCTATTGTATTAGCAGCTCAAGCCAATGATTTAAATGATTGTACTGCAGCTTCTAATCTTATCTGGACGGTTAATCCTGATCCGGCACCTACTTTCCCAACGACCCAAGATCCTAATTGCCCGGGTGAAACCCTGGCTGGAGATTTTGAATTTACAGTAACTGTACAAGATGAATGTGGAAATATTTCTGCAGCTGAAGATGTAGTTATCACAATGGTAGATAGTACTCCACCAGCTTTGCCTCCTAACGCTCCGGGCGATGTTGAATATGATTGTGGAGACGAGATTCCACCTCCACCAACTCTTTATGCCATTGATGATTGTTGGTCTATTGAAGCGTTATTTAGTGAAACCATCGTCACAGACAACTGCGATAACCAAATTGAAATTCACAGAACCTGGATCTTTGAAGATGGATGCCTAAACGACGGTGGAACTCATACACAGATTATTATAGTTGATGATCAGGATGGTCCTGAATGGTTAGGGAATACAGACGATTATCTTCCAGGCGATATAGAAATATTAATTGCAGATTGTACCAACGGATTTACCTTTCCAAATGGATATTTTGAAAATCCTAGTACAGGAGAGGCATGGCCAGATTTTCCTTTACAGGAAGGCACGCACTATGAAGATAATTGCTCTGGTACGACTTTCACCGCTGTAATTCCTCCAAATGAACAATTTGGAGAAGGAGAAACAACTGTTACTTATACTGTAACAGATGCATGTGGTAATTCAATAACTCATGAATTTGTTGTTAACTTAATATGTGCCAACTGTGTCGGGGGTGGATTATTTTGCCCCGAATGTGAGACTTCGGTTGAAGACGGATGCTTTACCTGTAATATCCAGGAGTTATTGGATGGATTTAATTCCTGTACACCTGAATTTGAAGGAGGTATCCAAAATAGCCAACCTTCTCCATTATGTAATGGAGCGGGTGTACCTCATAATATGTCCTGGTTTGCATTTGTAGCCGGTGGAACTGAATTATGTGTTACAGTTGCCCCATTTCAATGTGCAATGGGTTCAGGTAGTATAGGTCTTCAGTCAGGAGTTTATGACTTCTGTGAAGATGAAGGCGGTGAATGTATTGGAGGAGATGCTTTTTGCTCTAGTGGTTTAGATCCTATAACTTATAATGTAACAGAAATGGTCGTTGGAAACACCTATTATCTATTTGTTGATGGGTGTAATGGTGCAGAATGTGATTATGAAATTACGATTGAAAAAGGATATGAATTTGCTTTGGATACACCAGATGAAGTTGTCGTTGTAGCAAGTTGTGAACAGGTACCTGGTTTTCCTCCTTTAGTGTATTGTCCGGAGACAGTCCTCCAATTTGATATTCATCATTTAGGAGATTCTCCTTCAGACATGGGTGACTATGATGATGAAGGTCCTTATGACCCTGATTTAGCTGCAACATTCTATTGGACTTTTGACCCGGAAATTGAAGGTATGTCAGATGGTGAATGGAATCAGATCGATGAAGGGTATAATATTCCTCCGCTCTCTTTTGACGATGTAACTGAACCTACGGAATTTACAGTTTGCTTAACAGAAATAGAGGCTGAGTGCGATACTAAGTCTTGTGATGAATGTTGTCTAACTTTCATTATACAACCACTGCCGGATGAATTTTTTGGACCATACAAAGTCTGCGTTGAAGATTTATTAAATCCTAATGGTTGGGATCCAGGTATTGTAGGAGAAGATCCAAATGGCGATGGAATTGAGTGGTTAGGACCAACCAATATTACTTTGGACCAGGTTGAGATGGCAGAAATGGGAATTTTGGAATTCCAGGTTTTTGATCCGAGTTGTAATTGTGAATTTATTCAATCTGTACAGATTGAAATTATAGGTAACATTAACCCTGTGCCCGTTACGCTTTATATGTTCGATTGTCAATTCAGAGATGAAGATGGCGATGCTGAAGAATATGAATGGATTTGGCCAACTCAAATATTTGATTTGGAAGGAGATGAATTTGAAGAGATTTTCAACCTTGAGATGGTCTCCGAAGAAAGAGACTGGGATATGGAAAGATGTGATTCTCTTATAATGGTCACAGTAGATACTATCCCTGTTCTGGGTGAATTATTTGCCGGACCTTGTACTCCTAATGGTACATCTTATTGGTTTGAACTTCTTCTTGAAGATCTTGAAGATTTTCATCCCGATCATCCAGAAATATTCCCTAATTATATTGTGGAATGGGTTGATGCAATGACGGATGTTACTGTTCAAGTCGGCGATACTTTTAATGTTTTAGACAGTCAGGAAGGATTATACATCGTTCGTGTCGAATACTTCTTCTTTGATGGAGCATATGGTGAAGATGCTGCAGTTACGACTTCATGTATTAAAGATTTTGGTCCTTTTGATCTGGAATCAGGAACAGCTACACCTCCGGACTTTTTGAGAATGGATACCTTGTTCTGCGAAGATGATTTAACGGATAAATTATTTGTAATAAATCCTTTTGAAGGATCAACATATCAGTGGACATTTCCTCCTGGTGCTGTAGGTGTTGTCAACACACCTTTAGGAGATACTGCCACAGTAGACTTTACGAATTATGATTTCAATGCTAATATTCCTTTATCAGTTTTGGCCAATACGGTATGTGGTCAGAGCCCATCATTAGAAATATTTGTTAGCATTAATCCTTTACCAGTTCCGCAAATTGTTGCGCCAATTGAAGTTTGTGTAAATGAATTTGCTGAAGCCAACTTTTCTGGAGACCCTGGAGAAATTGCAAGTTATTCGTGGTCTAACTTTAATTATATAAATGGAAATCAATCAGGACCTGGTCCTGTTAATTATGCTTCCTCAACATCAGGAAGCTTTGATATAGAACTGATAGTTATTGACAACAATGGATGTGAATCCTTACCGGTATTGCATACCATTGATGTTATTGAGGAACTACCAGCTCCAATATTGGATTGTTCTACAACAGCAAATTCAATAACTTTTTCATGGCAAGCGATTCCAGGAGCGACTGGCTATACAATTAATGTATTGCAGTCCCCAAATGGAACTTCTACGATAGTGAACTCTGATACTGAAACGAGTGTCTTGTTTGACGCGCTTAATGTCCTTGATGAAGTTGAAGTTTCTGTGTATGCAAACGGTCTTCCACCTTGTGGAGACGGACCTGCGGCATCAATACTTTGTCAGGCGCAAGATTGTCCAGACCCATTGTGGCAATTTAATCTGTTTCCTTTGGACACATCCTATTGTGTAAATGCACCTATAACACCATTTAACTATGATGTAACAGGAACTGATGATGGAGTTGCGACTTATGTTGGAAATGGTGTTTCGCCTACAGGTTTATTTGATCCAAGTTCTCCGGATATTGTAATCGGAACGAACATGATTACAATGACCTATACGTATCAGAATAGCCTTTGTACACAACAAAGAACAGTAACAGTAGAAGTCTTTCCAGTTCCAAGTGCTGATTTCACTGTGAGTGATAATGAGATTTGTTTGGGGGAAAGTGTTGTTATAGACGATTCTCAGGTAGACGAGGTTGCTAATTGGAATGGATATGATGGTGGAATTGTGAATGCAATGGGAGAAATCAGCTGGGATACTCCTGGTTTGAAAACCATTGTATTGGATGTTATTTCTCCAGATAATCTAGGAAACTGTGTTTCTCAGAATACAGCAACTGTAATGGTCTTAGACACAGTAATCATGGGGCCGGTAAGTTGTATTGATCAGGATTTGGACTTTGTTCACTTTGATTGGGATGATGCCTTTAGCGCTACTGGTTATGATATCACTTACACTGTTAATGGTGGTACGGCAGTGAATACTTCAATTACTGATTCTGAGATTATAATTAATACATTAATGCCGGGAGATGTTGTAGATATCGTTGTTACTGCATTAAGTGCTAATAGCTGTCCAAATGTTGCCAGTAGCTTTTCTTGTATAGCTGTTGATTGTATTCCATTGAATTTTAATGGACCTCTGTGTTCTAGTGTTGGAATAGATTTCGTGGAATTCGAGTGGGACGATGTGAATGGAGCTACAACCTATGATATATATATTGATGGAGTTTTTGTAGGTAATCAATCTACAACGACTTATATGGTAACTGGCTTATCGCCGGGCGACAATGTTGAATTGGAGGTTATTGCTGTAAATGATCTTCCATGTCCGGATGTAAGCAGAATAATTATTTGTACTGCAATTGATTGTCCTCCTGTAGATATCACATTTGGAAACACCGGGCCTCATTGTTTTGAAGCTGGAGCAAGCGCAATCCAATTGGAAGTAGCTGTAGCCGGTGGATTAGGAGGGGGTACTGGAGAATGGGATTCTCCAAACGTGGATCCTTTAACCGGAATATTTACACCTTCTGATAATCTGGATCTGACATATTCTATCTTATATACTTATACTGAAGGTGCTTGTGTCTATACTGATATGGTAGATGTGGAAGTTAATATCATTCCTCAGGCTGCAATTGATGTATCAGATGATGTGATCTGTGTTACTGAAACCACAATGGTTTCTTCTCCATTCTTAGCAACGAATTCAGAGGTTCCGACATGGGATTTCGGAGCTGCTAATGTCATATCCGGATCAGGTTTTGGACCATATGAAATTGAATATTCTACAGCTGGAAATTATGATGTAACACTTACAATTGATAATGCAGGTTGTATATCAGAAATGGCAGTAGAATCGATTACCGTTGATCCTGAACTTATTGCTCCTCAAATTACTTGTGGACCAAGCAATAATTCTGAAGTTTCTTTTGAATGGGATCCTGTTCAAGGAGTAACAGAATATCTGATTTCAATTGGCGGGGTTACTCAAACAAATCAAAGTCAGACTGGTTATACCGTTACTGGTTTGATGGAAGGAGAATCTGTTGAAATAACACTTGAGTTTTTAACAGCTCTTTCATGCTCTCTAAATCCAATAAGCTTTACTTGTACTACTAGCGCATGTCCAAACGCATCATTCTCACTAGCGGGATATGATGATGAGATGTGTCTTGATGGTACTCAGCAAAGTCAACAATTTAATATCAATTTGATAAATGGTCCTAATGAGACAGGAAATGGCTCATGGTCAGGGACGGGAATTTCATCATCCGGATTATTTAATCCTACAGGATTAGCACCAGAGAATAATATTCCTCTTACATATACTATTGATTTTTCAGAATGCTCATATGATACAACAGTCTTTATGACACTTTTTGAAGCTCCACAAGTAACAAGTGTAATTCCGATCAATCCGGATTGCTATCTTGATAATTTAGGAGAAGTTGATGCTGTTGTAACTGGTGGACTTCCAGATTACAGTTATCAGGTCGATAACGGGCCTCAGCAAACTTCATCAATTTTTAGTCCTATTAATCCGGGCATACATGAAATGCTGGTTACAGACGCCAATGGGTGTACAACTATGGTAACTTTCGATATAATTCCTGCTGTCCAGCCTCCGCTAAGTATAGGTGGTCCATTATCTATTTTTAGCGAAGAAACTGGGATGTATACACTATCAACGACTGCAGAAAATATAGGTGATGTAATTTGGTTAGTTAATGGAGTAATTGTTTGTCAGGGATTAGATTGTGAACCTGTTACAATTGCTGGTGCTGATTATCCTGATGATTTTGAACTGGTTGTTCAAGTATTCTTCAATGAAGATTGTTTCATCGAAACTTCAATTAGAGTTGATGTCTTTGATATTCACAAATGGTATATTCCAAATGTGATTTCAAATTCAGATGATGAGAATAGTAATTGGAGGATGTTTACTAAAGGGAATGACATTCTTGTGAAGTCTGTAAAAATCTATGATAGATGGGGTGAATTAATTCATGAGAAAGAAATTAATAGTACAGATAGAGAAGTGGATTTGTTCTGGTCTGGAAATTGGGGAGATCAAGATGGTCAACCAGCTATCCAAGGAGTTTACGTGTACTTGATTGAATTGGAAGTAGAAGGTCGTAAGATAATAGAAGCAGGTGATGTGACGATAATAAGATAAAATTAAGAACTCAACTAATACAAGAGGGTTCTGCATTAGCAGGACCCTTTTTTTATTTTACAGATACTCTAGGCAACATAAAGTTGTTTGAAAGTATCAATATTATAGTAAAAGTTTAGAAGCAATTCGATAACATCAATATTTAAAAATCGAATCTAGGGAGTTAGGTTTCGCGTCTGGCTCCCTTCTTATATTAACGAGATTTTTCTTCAACTATTTTTAAAGCTAAGAATAACTGCTCTTCCATATCCATATAACTATTATCAATTAATATCGCATCTGCAGCTTGTACTAATGGGCTGTCCTCTCTCGTAGAATCAATATTGTCCCTGTGGCAAAGGTTTGATTTTACTTTATCCAATGGACTGGGCATTCCTTTTTCTATCAATTCATCATATCTTCTCTGTGTTCTAATATCCAGATTAGCAGTAATAAACAATTTCACCTCAGCATCAGGAAATACAACTGTTCCAATATCGCGACCATCCATAACTATGCCTTTCTGTTGTCCTAATGCTTGTTGTGCCTTAACCAGTTTTCTTCTTACCTTAGAAATAGCAGCTACTTCTGATACAATATTAGAAACTTCGATGTTGATGATTTCGCTGGTAACGTTTTCATCATTTAACAAGATACAAAAGGTCTTTTCCAAATGTCGTATGTCAATATTAATATTGGAAAGAGCTCCATCCAGCTGATCTTCATTATTTAGATCGATTTTGTTCCTTAAGACATATAAGGATACAGCCCTGTACATTGCTCCTGAGTCAATATAAACGTAGTCCAATGATTTGGCCAGGTCCTTTGCTAAAGTTGATTTACCGCAGGAAGAATGGCCATCTATGGCAATATTTATTTTTTTATTTGGATCCATCTTTAAAAGAACTCAAATCTACTAAATATGGATTATTATTAATTTAAAATAGTATCTAATTAGTTGTTAAGTTTTGATAGTAAAACTTACATTTTAATTACACATTATGTACATTCATGAAACATAAAATTCAAAAGTCAAATGTCTAATTTTATTATTGAAGAATTTACTACTTATAAAATATTTTTATACAATAATATTTCTGAACAGAATGCTAATTGTGGTATTCAAATCAAGTTAAATTCAGGGATAGCATATTTACACTTTATGCGCTCTAATCTCCCAAATAATCAAATCATTTCTAAAGGAAATTTTAATGATTATCATTGCTATGTATCACTTGATAAGTTTGCTCACTATGTAGATATCCTGAGAAATGAAAAACCGCTTTACTTTTATTATAAACACAATGATAATTTGTCATATGTTACAACTTCAGACGAACCGGTAGGCGAAGAAGAATCTAAACATGAAGATTAGGCTTATTTATCTTCGGTCGAAATAGTAAACTTAACTTTCTTATAACTTCTAGAATAGTTAGTTTTGTGCCATATTTTTAAATAATGGGTAATAACAATAGGGATTTTCAACATTCGACTCAGGAAGAGCCTCATATACAGCGAACAAAGGACATAATAAAGAAGTATCCTGAAATCAAGAAATTGATGGGTAGGAATCCAAATACTTTTACTTATTCTGTACTTATAGTCTCAATGCAACTTCTTATTGCTTTTTTATTGAGAGACCAGGCTTGGTGGATTGTTTTACTAGCGGCATATATTGTTGGAGCTTTTGCCAATCATGCATTATTTGTGCTTATACATGAGTATACACATAATATGGTCTTTAAAGGAAGAATTGCGAATTTGTGGGGTGGAATATTATGTGATCTTCCAAATGGATTTCCCAGTTCTGTTTCCTTTAGAAAATATCATTTAAAACATCATGCTTTTCAAGGGCACTATGATATAGATGCTGATTTACCTTCTCGTTGGGAAGCTCGACTTATTGGTTCAAATTTTATCGGTAAAGGGCTGTGGCTTTTGTTTTTTCCTGTATTTCAGGGACTGAGACCACCAAGATTAAAAGCAATAAAATTTAATAGTGCATGGGTCTGGGCAAATCTAATAACAGTTGTGTTATTTGACGTGTTGCTGTTTTTATTCGTAGGTCCGATGGCTTTTTTGTATTTGGCAGCTTCTTTCGTTTTCTCTTTGGGACTTCATCCTCTGGGAGCAAGATGGATACAGGAACATTATTTAGTTGCACCTCCTCAAGAGACTTATAGTTATTATGGGCCTTTGAATAAATTATCATTCAATGTTGGCTACCATAATGAACATCATGACTTTTCTTACATACCCTGGAACAACCTTCCTAAAGTAAGAGAAATTGCTTCAGAATATTATGATACTTTGTATTATCATACGAGTTGGACAAAGCTCTTGTTACAATTTTTATTTGATAAAAGGCTTTCTTTATTTTCAAGGAACGTAAGAGATGATAGAGGAGGAATTAATTTAAGTTCTGGTTCAGAAAGCGATTTTTTCGGAGGGATGCAAACCAAAGAAAATTTAACTGCCGTCTAAGGAACTCATTTTCTTAATTGTATAAATAACTCATTTCCTTTCCTGGGATCAATTGAATTGTGACAGTCCTCAATAGATTGGATTATAAATTTGTTTTCAAATAAATCAATGTATTCCTGACGTGTACCACCAAATGGAGGGCCGCTAGTTTCAAATTCCTTGTTAAAGAATAGTCCGACTAATTTACCATTAGGGTATAAAAGTTTCCGGCTATGATTGACATACTTATCTCTTAGAACTGTCGGGAGTGCGCAGAAAAACGTTTGTTCAATAATTAAATCATATTGTGCATGATGTTCGAAATAATCTGACTGAATACAATGATCGACTGGAAAATCCTGGAATCTGTTTCTAAATTTAGTCAAGGCTTCATTTGAAATATCCAAAACATAGACTTGTTTAAATCCTTTATTCCATAAATATTCAGCTTCCCAAGAGAGTCCTGAACCTGGAATTAGGATTTTCATCGACAATTCCTCTATCGAATCAATATATGTTTTGAGTGGCCTGGAAATATTTCCAATATCCCATTCTGTTTGGCCGGATTTATATCTATTCTCCCAATATGATTTATCAAGTTCTGACAATATTAGTGCATTCTATCGCCTCTGGTTTCAAGAGAACTCATTATTTCTGCTTCGTAATCCAGATATTCCTGCCACCGCGTTTTAACTTCTTCAGGATTCCCATATTCATTTGCCAAATCAATAAATAATCTATAATGCCCAGCTTCTGAAACCATGAAGCCATGATAAAACGCTTTAAGCTGGTCCTCAGAAATATGCAAGCTCAAAAGTCTGAACCGTTCACAACTTCTAGCTTCAATCAGTGCATTGATCAGCAAACGTTCGACAAGTCTATCCTCTCTTGATCCACCATTCTTCTTAAATAACAGCAATTGATTCACATATTCATCTTTTCTCTGATTGCCGAGGTCCAAATCTCTCTTTTTTAATTCTTTTAGAACCAATTGAAAATGGCTCCACTCCTCTGCAACTATCGGTGCTAATTCCTCACCCAGGCGTTTTTTCTCCGGATAATTCTGAATAAGTGAAATACATGAAGTCGCCGCTTTTTGTTCACAATATGCATGGTCGGTTAAGATCTCTTCGAGGCTCATTTCTGCAAGATTGACCCATCTTGGATCTGTAGGTAATTTAAGTCCTAACATGGTATACTAATTCAGACAGTTGAGTTGGTTTTTTATGAGATCAATATTAATCACTTCATATTCCTCATATCCTTCTTCCCAAATAACACCCAACTTAAAAATGTCGTTTTTCTTAAGTTCTTTTATTTTAGCTTTTGAAATGGGAAAACTCCCTTGGTAGAGTGTATGTTTTTCTGTTCTATTCACCTTCCCTTTATCTCTTTCAATATTTTCTAAGTACAAATAGTTCTTTTTGTCAAACTGTAACTTGATTTTTGCTCCTTGTTCCAAATCTCCATAACTGCTCTTGGCGTTTTCAGAATTAATTTTAAAATTGAGAATCAAAAAAACATTGTCCCTTACTTTATATATACTCCCTTTGCACTCCAACAGATGTTTGTCTGTCATCCATTTTTTGATTTGCGGGTGAGTAAAAACAAACAGTGTCCTTTCTTGAAATTCAATCGTAGGAGTATTTTGATTATAAGAATGACTATTGATGAGTTCGCAATCTACATATTGTCCTGAATTTTCTAAGTCAGGACTGCTTGGGTCAAACCATTCTATTTGGTTTTGTCCGCATAAATTGATAGATAAGAGTGTAAATATATAAGGAAGTAATAATTTCATCGAAAAATCTCCAATCCGTATATTTAATCCAGTTATTTTTAAGAAATCTAATTGTATAACAAATACAAGTATAGAATTATTTCGTTGAGCTTCCTATATAATATCTCTAATTAATAGCTTAAATAAAAAACATGCTTAAAATTGCATCCTTATTTCTAGTCCTCTCTTTAGTACTGTCTTGCTCAGCACCTGATAGTGTAAAAAATGATATGCCAGCTTTAGAGTATCCCGTAACTGAAAAAGATGATTCTGTTGTAGAAGATTACCACGGTAATGAAATTGCTGATCCATACAGATGGTTAGAAGTTGATACAGCAAACAATGTAATAAATTGGGTAAAACAACAGAATAAAGTAAGCTCTAATTACCTTGCACAAATTCCATATAGAGATAAAATACGATCTCGATATGAAGAACTTTTTAATTATGTAAAATTAAGTTCTCCATCAAAAGCTGGGGACTACTATTTTTTTTACAAAAATGATGGTCTTCAAAATCAGTCCGTACTTTATTACCAAAAAGGACTAGAGGGAGAACCTGAAGTATTTATTGATCCAAACGCTCTTTCTGAAGATGGCACCGTTTCAATAAATATTCTTGGTTTTTCCAGTGATAAAAAGTATGTGGCTTACTCAAGACAAGATGCCGGTTCGGATTGGCAACAAATTCAGGTCATGGAAATTGAAAATAAAAGGAAATTGCCCGATGTTCTTGATTGGGTGAAATTTTCTGGAGCGAACTGGAAAGATGATGGATTTTATTATAGTCGATACCCTGCACCTGAGGAAGGTACAGAGCTATCAGCAGCCAATAGTGGACATTCTGTATACTATCACAAATTAGGTACAGATCAGTCAAAAGATAAATTGGTGTATTCTAATCCAGATGAACCAAAAATGTATCATTTTACCACGATTTCTGAAGATAGGAAGTATCTGATTCTCTATATTTCTACTGGAACAGATGGATATGAAACTCATTACAAAGATCTTGACCAGGCTAACTCTGATTTTGTTCCACTTTTCACTGGATTTGAGAATAAAAGCTCAGTTGTCCATAATGTTGATGATCATTTTCTAATTCTAACAAATATTAATGCTCCTAAGTATAGGCTTATCAATGTTGATTTGAATGAACCGGACAGTTCCAATTGGACAGAAGTAATACCTGAATCTGAAAATCTGCTAGAGAATGTAAATTCGGGTGGTGGAAAGCTATGGGCCAGCTATCTGAGAAATGCAACAAGCAGGATATATAGATATAACTATGATGGTTCTAAAGAGAAGCGGGTTAGGTTACCGGGTCTGGGTTCAGCAAATGAATTTGGAGGGGATGAAGATGATGAACATTTCTTTTATTCTTATAGCTCGTTTACAACTCCAAATACAATATTCAAATTTGATGTTGCATCATTAGAATCCGATGAATTTTTTGAATCGGAAATAAAATTTGATCCTGAAGATTATGTAGAACGTCAAGTCTTTTACTCCAGTAAAGACGGGACTAAAATTCCTATGTTTATCGTCCACAGGAAAGACTTACAATTGAATGGTAACAATCCTACTTATCTGTATGGTTATGGAGGATTTAATATTAGCCTTTCTCCATTTTTCAGTACATCAAGACTTATTTTGTTAGAGAATGGTGGTGTATTTGCAATGCCTAACCTTAGAGGTGGGGGTGAATTCGGAGAAGAATGGCACAAAGCAGGAATGCTTCACAATAAGCAAAATGTATTTGATGATTTCATTGCAGCTGCGGAATATTTAATAAAAATGAATTATACTTCTAAAGAAAAATTGGCCATTGCAGGAGGTTCTAATGGCGGATTACTCGTAGGAGCTTGTATGACACAAAGACCGGATCTTTTTGCCGCCACTTTCCCTGCAGTAGGTGTTATGGATATGTTGAGATATCATAAGTTCACTGTTGGTTGGGGATGGGTTCCAGAGTATGGTTCGAGTGATGAAGAAGAACATTTTGAAAATTTACTGAGTTATTCACCATTACATAATTTAAAACCAGGAGTTAGTTATCCTGCAACTATGATAACAACAGCTGATCATGATGATAGGGTAGTACCTGCCCACTCATTCAAATTTGGAGCAAGGTTACAGGAATGTCATGATGGAGAGAATCCTGTCATTTTGAGAATCGAAACCGATGCCGGTCATGGTGCGGGCAAACCCACCTCGAAAATTATCGATGAACAAGCTGACATATGGTCGTTTTTCTTTTACAATACAAATAGCCCTGTTAAATATCTTGAAGGATAAATAAGCGCCCTTAGACAATAATTAAGAAGAACAGGTTAACTTTAAAAAAATAAAACAATCATAGCTGCATTATTTCAAATTGGAGGATTAGATATAAGACTTCTGGATGTTCTGGACTTTCTGATAGCTGTATACCTCATATACTTCCTCTATAAATATGTTAAAGGAACTGTTGCAGTCAATATATTCATAGGGATAATTTTGTTCCTCTTGCTTCTGACTGTCGTCACTCAATTAAAGATGAGAATCCTAACCCTGATGTTGGGAAGTATTGCAGGAATTGGCCTTATTGGCCTAATAGTTATTTTTCAACCCGAAATACGGCGGGTCTTATTGATGATCGGTGATAATACGATCAAAGGAAGATTCAAGTTTATTGATAAATTTTTCAAGCAAGCCGGTCTTGACAATTCAAGTCAGGCAGCCAATCTAGCCGACCAAATAATTCAAGCTTGCAAACAATTCAGTAAAACAAAAACCGGAGCACTTTTATTATTAAGTAAAAGTGAGCTACCAAGCATATTAAAGACAGGAACCATAATCGATGCTAAACTCAGTCAAAAGTTGATTGAAACACTGTTTTATAAAAATGCACCATTTCATGATGGAGCGCTGGTAATTTTTGAAGACCGAATATTAGCTGCGGGCTGTATATTACCGCTTTCTGAATCAAAAAATATCCCTGAAAATTTAGGTTTTAGACACAGAGCTGGTTTGGGAGGAACAGAGAATGGAGAAGGGCTTGCAGTTATCGTGTCGGAACAAAACGGATCGATTTCCTATGCATCAGAAGGTAAACTATTCTATAATGTTACATTTTCAGAATTGAGAATGAAACTAGAAAAATACTATTCTATAGTTGATCAGACTGAGGACTAGAATTAATGCTCTTCAAGTATTGGCTTGGAGTCATTCCTGACACTTTCTTGAATATTCGGTTAAACGAAGCTTTTGAATTGAATCCACAATCCAATGCAATTCCCAGGATACTAAATTTTGCAGCTTCTCCTGCTTTTAGTTTCTCTTTTACAAGAGCTATCCTTAGCAGATTAATGTATTCATAAAAACTTTGCTTAAGCAGTTTGTTAAGGACTATAGAAATTCTGTATTGAGGAATTTGCGTGATTTCTGAAAGCATTCCTATCGACAATAATGGATCTAAATACGGCTTATTTTCCCCCATGCATTGAGTGAGCTTGTCAAGATCATTATTGTAATCAGTATAGTCCGTGGTTACCGTCTGTGGATCAAGAGTATTTTTAATAGGATGCATTTCATCGCTTGAAACACCAGACATAATATCTGTTTTATTAAATGCAATAAAGGCTAAGAAAAATAAGAATATCCCTAAAAACGATAAAACATAAAAATCATACAATAGGGCTTTTTGAACTTGATTTATTTCATTGTAGCTATATCCAATTGCTGCGATAACCCAAAGAATAATGGCGCCCGACACAATCCAGCTTAACCAGAAATGATTCATCTTGTGTACATATGAGAAATGATCTTTAAGATCTATGCGATATCTTTTTAAGATGATTAACACCAATATCAAATAAAAAGGAGTAATAATAATTTTAATCAAAGGGTAGCCTAAATGGCGGCTCTCCAAAAGTTGGTAATTGGTTATAAATGGACTGAGTAGAATGCCAAGAAATACAATAAACGGAGCAAAATGCCATGCCATTTTAAATTTAAATTTGGAAGTTAAATTAGTTATGGAAAGGGAATAAAAATAAAGCATAGGCCCATAAAGAAGGGGAATAGCATAATTCAGCTCTGAAAAAAAAGATAAATAAAATGGCTCAGGAGAATTGTAAAAGAGACTGATATAAAGGCTGTTGATAGCGGCAAGAAGGAATATTGAGGCCAAAAAATAGTGATCGCTTCTTTTTTTCTTTTTTGATAAAAGAAGAAGCATAAAAAGCACAGAAAAACAAGTACTTATGAAAAACAAATAGATCATGAAGAGAATTTACTAAATATTCACATTTAACGACAAAAAGACGAATCAAATTTTAAACTTGGCTGTTGTGTTTAGAATAAGACTCTTACATTTGCATTTTTAAAACAATTCAATGAATAATATAAACGAATACATTCAAAATAATAAAGAGCGGTTTTTAAATGAGCTCATAGATTTCTTAAAAATCCCATCTGTAAGTGCTGATCCCAAATTTGCTCCTGATGTTAAAAGAGCGGCTGGATATTTAAAAGAACGTATGGATGAAGCTGGAATTGATAATACCAGAATATGTGAAACAGCCGGGCATCCTATTGTTTATGGTGAAAAGTTGATTAATCCAGAGTGGCCTACGGTCCTGGTGTATGGACACTATGATGTCCAACCGGCAGATCCATTAGAGTTATGGGATAGTGGGCCTTTTGAACCCGTAATCAAGGAAACAAAAAATCATCCTAATGGAGCCATTTTTGCACGTGGATCTTGTGACGATAAAGGACAACTCTATATGCATATTAAAGCTTTTGAAGCCATGCAAAAGAATGATATGCTGACTTGTAATATGAAGTTCATGATAGAAGGAGAAGAAGAAGTAGGATCTGATAATCTTGAAATATTTTGTAAAGAAAATCGAGAATTGCTTTCATGCGATGTTGTTCTGCTTTCAGATACTTCTATAATTGCTAATGATATTCCTAGTATAACTGTTGGTCTGAGAGGCTTGTCATATGTTGAAGTTGAAGTTACCGGACCAAACAAAGATCTTCATTCCGGTGTCTATGGAGGAGCTGTAGCCAATCCGATTAATGTTATAAGCGATATGATATCTTCATTAATTGATGAGAATAGAAGAATTACTATTCCTGGATTTTATGATCAAGTCGTAGATTTAAGTGAAGAAGAAAGATCTGCTTTGAATTCTGCTCCATTTGATATATCTGAATATAAATCAGATCTTGAAATTGAAGATGTAATGGGAGAAAAGGGATACAGCACTTTGGAGCGTACTTCAACAAGACCAACTTTAGATGTTAATGGGATATGGGGGGGTTATATTGGCGAAGGAGCAAAGACCGTATTGCCTGCTAAAGCATTTGCAAAAATCAGCATGCGTCTCGTTCCAAATCAGACACCTGATGAAATCACAGAATTATTCTCTGCGCATTTCAAGTCGATAGCTCCAGCGGGTGTTAAAGTAGAAGTCCGTCCTCATCATGGTGGTTTTCCTGCTGTTACTCCAACGGATACAATAGAATATAAAGCAGCACATAAAGCCATGGAAGAATCTTTTAGTAAAACTCCAATTCCATTAAGAAGCGGAGGCTCTATTCCAATTGTTTCTATGTTTGAGGAGGTTTTTGGAGTGAAATCAGTCTTGATGGGCTTCGGTCTGGATTCTGATGCTATTCATTCTCCTAATGAGCATTACGGATTATTTAACTATTATAAAGGAATAGAAACCATACCTTTATTTTATAAGTATTATTCAGAATTATCAAATTAACTAACATGAATTTTTTTATTTCCTCTTTATTATTAATCTTATCAATACAATTAAACGCACAGATGGATACAACAAGTTATAGTGTAGGAATGGTGATAGCGAAAAACTTAAAATCACAAGGAATTACTTCAATAGATCAAGCTATCCAGGATGTATTTGGCGGAAATCCATTATTAATATCTTTAGAAGAAGCCAATGGGAACTTTAAAAGTCTCATAGATGCGACTAAATCAAAAGTAGAATTAGCAAACAAACAAGCCGGTATTACATTTCTAGAAACTAATGGAAATAGAGAAGGTGTTGTTACAACAGATTCAGGTTTGCAGTATGAGATTATTGAGCAAAATGATTCTGGAAGCAAACCCGGGATATATGATAAAGTAAAAGTTCACTATCATGGGACACTAATTGATGGGACTGTTTTTGATTCTTCAGTAGAAAGAAATGAGCCAATATCATTTCCTTTAAATGGTGTTATTCAGGGATGGCAGGAAGGACTGCAACTCATGAGTACTGGATCGAAATTCAGGTTATACATTCCTTACGACCTGGGTTATGGTGCTAGAGCAGCGGGTCCAAAAATCCAACCTTATTCTGCTTTAATTTTCGATGTTACCTTACTCGCTATTGAATAAGCATAATCTTGGTAATTGATATTATATCCGCTGTTTCGGATTTATTGAAAAGTCCATTTGAGCATTCGATATTGAAAAGGGCGATAAATAATAAGATCGTCACTATTAATATTCTTGATTTAAGAGCATTCGGAAATGGCAAACACATGCAGATTGATGATTATCAATATGGCGGAGGAGCAGGGATGGTCTTGATGGTAGAACCATTAGATAGATGCATTTCAGAACTAAAGGCCAAACATGATTACGATGATATAATCTTTCTTACTCCGGATGGACAAACCTTTAACCAATCTTTAGCAAATGAATTATCCTTGTCAAAAAGGATGATGTTAATTGTTGGTCATTATAAAGGCATTGACCAAAGGATAAGAGATCACCATGTGACTAGAGAAATATCATTAGGAGATTATGTCTTGTCCGGAGGAGAGCTCCCTGCAGCAGT
Organism: Saprospiraceae bacterium; assembly: GCA_965248155.1. Taxonomy (GTDB): domain Bacteria; phylum Bacteroidota; class Bacteroidia; order Chitinophagales; family Saprospiraceae; genus RFSX01. Next base: position 1,595,060 of record CBDFIO010000001.1, on the reverse strand, counting down.
TTTGGTTGACTCAATAGTTCGCTTGATTCCCGGAGTCATCAATGATGGCACTTCTGCATTAACGGATAGTTTTCAGAATGAAAGACTTGCTCCACCGGTTTATACAAGACCTTCTGAATATAAAGGTTGGAAAGTTCCCGATATTCTGTTATCGGGAGATGATAAAAAGATAGAAGAATGGCGTAATAAGCAGGCCGATGATAAAACTCAATCACTTCGTCCTGATTTATTAGATGATGAATGAAAGGATTATTATTAAGGATCTCAATATTATAGATCCATCCAGGAGACCTGAATAATAGTAATCAGAGCTTTTGTTTTTAGATAAGCCGACAAGACCAATTGCCAATCCATAAGCCACAATAATTGACATGAAATGAATCGGATCGAGTTCAGTTATATATATGGCTAACAGAAGAATGATACAACCAAGCAACAAAGAAAGATAACTCAGCAAGTAACTTTTATTAATTCCCAACAACTTAGCCAGAGTATCAACTTCAGCCAAATTGTCAACTTTTAAATCTCTTACATCAAAAGGCAAGGTGATTGCAAATATGAATAATAACTTTTCAAGTGAAATTAGAATTGCACTTGTATCCCATTCTCCGGCTGATGCCATAGTGGGAACGGTTGCGGAAACATACATCCAAACGATGGCAATGAGGAATATCTTAATAAAGTGAACATCTCTAATTCTTTTTTTCTTAAATAATGGAATGACATACAATAGTGATATTAATCCAGCAGGGATTAATGGTTTGATATAGTTGAAATCAATGTGAAATAAAATATAGATTAAAGCTGCACTTGCCAGTAGGGCATATAAAATAAGATGGTGTCTGAATTTTACTATAAGTCTAAACCTCTCAGTAAGGTTTTGATCTTTGACCAATTTTATTCCGATTATCCTATGTAAGGAGTAAATCAGCATAGTTGAAAAGAAAACGAAACTTATATAATAAAAGTAGGGGTCAATTCCGAGCAGGTAAAAACTTTCCAGAGTTAGAAGTGCAGCCGCAATAGAAATATGAAGGCTACTGTATAGTATGAGATCAATAATAGATTTGAAAAATAATTTCACATACTAAAAGTATTTGAAATTATGATTCTTTTCTATGGATAATAAAGTTTGATAAATTAATAAGCTTACGTTTTCAATATCTTCAAAATGGGCCATTTCTACCGTCGTATGCATATATTTCAATGGAATCGAAATCAATGCTGAGGCTACACCTTGATTGGAATATGCAAAAGCATCTGTATCTGTTCCAGTAGATCTTGAGGCTGCTGATCTTTGGAATGGAATTTTATTTTTCTCTGCGGTTTTTATAATCAATTGTAACAGCTTGTTGTGCACGGCAGGAGCATAAGTCAATACTGGTCCATTTCCAGATTTTAAATCTCCTTGTTCTTTGGCTTTCATTAGCGGAGAAGAAGTATCATGTGTCACATCTGTTATAATTGCCACATCTGGTTTAATACTATGAGCAATCATTTCTGCGCCTCGTAAGCCTATTTCCTCTTGAACTGCATTTACAACATAAAGGCTATAGGGAAGTTTCTTTTTACTTTTATGAACCATTCTGGCGACTTCTGCAATACAAAATCCACCCATTTTATTATCAAGTGCTTTTCCTACATAATACTTGTCATTCAGTTTATTCAATTCGGTATCAAATGTTACAACACATCCTACATGAATACCCATGCTTAGAACTTCATCTTTGTCTTTCGCACCTACATCAATAAATATATTTTTAATTGTCGGGGTAAGATTGGCATCTTTTCCTCTTCTTACATGGATCGCCGGCCAGCCAAAAACGCCATCTATTGCGCCTTTTTCTGTATGTATCTTTACCTTCATTGAAGGTGCAATTATATGATCTGAACCTCCATTCTTGATAACATTTATATAACCATCATCTGAAATATAATTTACAAACCAAGCAATTTCATCGGCATGGGCTTCAATGACGACCTTAAATTCTTGACCTGGATTGATTACAGCATGCGCTGTTCCATAAGTGTCTAAATGGACCTCATCAGCAAATTTGGAAACATAATCCAACCATATTTTCTGGCCTTCCCATTCAAAACCTGTAGGAGAAGAGGCGTTCAAGTAGTTATATAAAAACTTTTCAGATGCTTTATTTATAATCTTCATTAGATTCTAACTGAGTTGTTTGTTAAATTTTTCAGCCCACTTATGAGGGTCTTTATTCCAATCTTCCAATATATTTTTTTCATCCTGAGAAATGTATTCCATTTCATGTGCTTCTCGGATAAGATTTCTATAGTTTGTCAAAGTATCCAATGGGATTGCTCTTTTCGAAAATATCTCTTTTGAAATATCGAAACCATATGTGAAAATGGCTAAGACACCTATTATTTCTGCCCCTGCTTCAAGTAATGCATCGCATGCTGCGAGACTACTTTTTCCTGTGGATATAAGATCTTCTACAACGAGGACTTTTGCACCCTCAGGCAATTTGCCTTCTATTTTATTCTGCCTTCCATGGGATTTGGGTTGAGATCGAACATATATAAAAGGCTTGGATATTTGATCCGCCAATAGGGCTCCATGAGCTATTCCTGCAGTGGCAACTCCGGCTATTACATCAAACTCTTTAAAAGCTTTTGTCTTGTCAGCGAGTGCTTTTTTAATAAAATCTCTAATTTTAGGGTAAGAAAGTAATATTCTATTGTCGCAATATATAGGTGATTTTAACCCGGAAGCCCATGTGAAAGGTGATTCTGGGTGTAGTCGTATCGCTTTAATTTCTAAGAGCTTTTTAGCTGCCTTGGCTGCAATGGTACTCATCTACACAATTAAGATTTCAAATGTACAAAATATACATTAATGAGAATATTTTGGGCTTAGCTCAATCTGATATACTATTATCGGATATAAATAATACGGATGCCCTCATTGCTCCTTACTCCGGCAAAAAGAAAATGCTCTTATCGTATATCGATATGCTGGAGAAAACTCAAAGGTTCAACAAAATAATTTTGCACTTTAAAGATTTTGAGCAGCTTAAAATGGATTTCAAATCTGTTTTTAAATTAGTCATTGCTGCCGGTGGAGTCGTTCAAAATCAAAATAAGGATATTCTGATGATCCGCAGACTTGGCTTTTGGGATTTGCCTAAAGGTAAATTAAACAAACTGGAAAAAAAGAAAGATGCAGCATTGCGGGAAGTGAAGGAGGAAACCGGAATTAAAGATTTGTCGATCATATCAAAACTTTCAAAAACCCGACATTGCTATAAAACAGGCAGTGGTATCAGAGCGCTGAAGATTACTCATTGGTATTCAATGGTAAGTTCTGATATGGAATTGAGTCCTCAGAAAGAAGAAAATATTACTGAAGCAATATGGAAACCGGCATCATTCATTGATGTGAATCCGGAACCGATCTATAGGAGTATAGAAGATCTAATAATTAAACATAAAAATGAAGGCTCATTCTTAAAATAAAAGATCGATTCTCGAGACTGAATGAACAGTTTTGAAGTGCATTTTGCTCATTTATTTATACATTATCATTTTTCTTAATACTAATTTTGAAATTACTTCCTAAATAATAGTCTCTTTTAAAGAAAAGTCTTTTATTTGTACCATAAGCGATCCCTTATAATACATAAAAATGTTTGTGTTCAATGCTTAGCAGAAGAAGTGTACGTATTAAAGTAATGCAGTTGCTGTATTCTATGGACAGAGATAGTTCTTTGAATGATGCCGATTTAATTAAGTCATATAAACATGGCATAAATCAGAGTTATGAACTATTCCTATTCAGCATCTACGTTTTAACAAAAATTACCGAAAACGCCGGTCCCGATCTCAAGAAAAGACAATCAAAGCATTTGCCTTCAGATTATGATAAGTCTTTTACTGATAAATTACATTCTAATGATCTGATTCAGGATATTATTACCAATAATAATATTCAAAAGAAATTTCAAGCCCTAGACTTTTCTGGTTTTTTAAATGAAGACTATACCAAGAAAATATACCTTGAGTTTTCCAAAACAGACCATTACAAGACTTACATTCAGGGGGGAAATACCCAGGAAGAAAATATTGAACTTCTGCTCGAACTCTATCGGTTCTGTCGGCAGAATGAATTCTTCAATGAAACATTGGAGGATGCTTACTTTAATTGGCTGGATGATAAATCCTTAGTTATTGGAGCTGTAAAGAAATATCTTAAATCACTTCCAAATCCTGATTCTAACTCCTATAGTGCTTTCTTACCAGAAGATGAAACTGTTCAAGATTTTGGTATGAATCTTCTCAAGATATGCATTAAAAAACGAGACGAATTAATGGCTACAATCATTCCTGTTTTGGAAAACTGGGACCATGAAAGATTGGCTATTGTGGATACAATATTATTGAGAATGGCACTTTGTGAAATGATGGATTTTCCAACCATTCCAACAAAAGTCACTCTGAATGAGTATGTTGAACTAGCTAAACATTATAGTACTGCCAAGAGTAAAGAATTCATAAATGGTATTCTTGACAAACTGATGAAAGATCTTGAACCAGAAGGAAAGCTTGTAAAAGAAGGCCGAGGTCTCATAGAATAAACCCCTTCACCTGTAAAATCTCCCTTTAAAGAGCAACAGTATAGCGCCAAGAAGCGTTTATGTAAAACATTTTACTGTTAAATCTTTTGCAAATCGGGTTTGATACTTCCAAGTTCATTAATTTGAATATGAAAATGAGTTAATCATTGACTTTTTTTAGAACTTAATTTTCTATCCATGAACAAATACATCTATAGCTTCCTATTCTTGCTTGTATGTAGTGCGATTACCCAAGCACAGTATGTCGTATTGGTTAATGGCAACGCAACAAAAGTAGATCTCGATGGTTCTGATGTTGTTGCACTACATGAAGAATTACCGAGGTACATGAGAGGATTCGAAAAAGCTCCTTATGACGGATTTATGAAAACGATGCCTTTATCAAATATTGAAGACATCATTGTTGCTGAAGATTCCGGGGATATCATATACGAGAACGATCCTTCCCTTCCTCCTAATGCACTTTACTTTGACCCTGATTTAGCTACACTTACTAAATCTACAATTGCCGCGCTCAAAAATTATGCAACGATGATAAAAGAGTCAAATTCAAAATCTGTAATATTAAAATCCTGGTATAAATTAGGGGATATCAATAGCCAGGAATTGATATCTAACAGACTTGAAGCCTGCAAGCAGTATTTGGAGATTAATGGGATTCAAGGAAGTTTGATCTTCACAAGTTTCACCGCTTCTAAAAATGCGACTGATTACGTATCTATTAATTATCAGTAAGTAGTTATTTCTGAATACATAAGGGAATGAAAACATATCTCTATCTTTTATAATATAGCCCTGAATCTATTAGTATATTTGGGCTCTTTATGGAGAAGATAATAATTTTAGATTTTGGATCTCAGTATACACAGTTAATTGCAAGACGATTAAGAGAGTTGAATGTCTATTCTGAAATTCATCCTTACAACAGTTCGATCGATTATGCACATCCGAATATTAAGGCAGTAGTCCTGTCGGGAAGTCCATTTTCAGTTAATGAAGAAAACTATCTCAATTTAGATTTAAAAAATATTCTCGATGCCGTTCCAGTATTGGCGATATGCTATGGAGCACAATTAAGTTCTAAGCAGTTCGGAGGGAAGGTAAAAAAGTCTCAAAAAAGAGAATATGGAAAAGCTTCAGTAAAAATTGTGAAGCATGAAGTTATTACTGAAAACATTTCCAATAACTCCCAGGTGTGGATGTCACATGCCGATACGATACTTGAGCTTCCATCAGAATTTGAATTGTTAGCAACAACGGATTCTATACCCGTGGCCATGTTCAAGTCTAAACAGGATCACTTTAATAATACATTGTATGGACTTCAGTTTCATCCTGAAGTTACTCACTCTCTGGAAGGGGTTCAGATTCTTGATAATTTTGTAAGTCATGTTGCGCATTGTTCCAAAGATTGGACACCCGATTCATTTATTGAATCCACAGTGGCTGAATTGAAGGAAGCGATTGGGGACGAACATGTAATTCTTGGCTTATCTGGTGGAGTTGATTCAACAGTTGCAGCAATGCTTTTACATAGAGCAATTGAGAAGAACCTTTATGGCATTTTTGTAAACAATGGATTACTGCGCAAGAACGAGTTTGAATCCGTGCTTGAAACGTATAAATCCCTAGGTTTGAATGTAAGAGGAGTAGACGCTTCAGAAGAATTCCTGCTAGCCTTGGAAGGGGTGACAGACCCGGAAGAAAAAAGAAAAGTTATAGGACGTGTTTTCATCGAAGTATTTGAGAAAGTAGCACAGGAAATGCCTGATGTGGCCTGGTTAGCACAAGGTACGATCTATCCTGATGTAATAGAGTCTGTATCTGTAAAGGGACCTTCAGCAACTATTAAATCACACCATAACGTAGGAGGACTGCCAGAGAAATTGAATTTAAAAATCATTGAACCGCTTAATACGCTTTTCAAAGATGAGGTTAGAACAGTTGGTCGTAATCTGGGTCTCGCCAGCATATTTGTAGACAGACATCCTTTCCCAGGACCTGGAATGGGCATTAGAATATTAGGGGAAATAACCAGAGAAAAACTTTTTCTAAATCAAGAAGCAGATCATATTTTTATAAATAAGCTTAAAGAAAAAGGTTGGTATAGTAAAGTTTGGCAAGCAGGAACAATTTTATTACCCGTTAAATCCGTTGGAGTAATGGGAGACGAAAGAACATATGAGTATACTGTTGCTATCAGGGCTGTAAACTCGAATGATGGTATGACAGCGGAATGGACAAACCTTCCTTATGAATTACTTGCTGAAATATCCAATGAAATCATCAATAATGTTAGAGGAATTAACAGAGTAGTATATGATATCAGTACAAAACCACCGGCAACTATTGAATGGGAATAAATTATTAGCTATTAGTTTGCTAATGCTGTTTTTCTCCTTGTATTCATGCAGTGGGACAAGAAAAATTACATCAAAGGATACTAAAATTCTTAATCCTACTACCAAATCTTCTGACCCAATTGTTAAGAAAGGTCAGGGAGAAGTTGATACAATTTATTGGTCAGAAATTGATAAGACTAAAGACTACAATCAAAAGATTGAAGATATCGACTTAGACAAAAGGTCGGTTTATAATGTGAGCCTGTTAATTCCATTTGAAGTAGCAAAAAGTGCTGAGGCTCATTATAATGACCCTGATTCTAAACTGGGCAGAATGATTCAGTACTATGCAGGTGTGAAATTAGGATTGAAGCAACTCGAATCTGAAGGTATTCGCCTTGATGTAAAAGTCTTTGATCCAGAATCAGATAACTTCGACAGGAAATTACAGCAGAGCCGAGATGCAGATGTTATTATTGGTCCAAGAAACAGGAATCAATTAGCAACAACTGCCAACTATGGGCGAGCCAATGAAATACCAGTTATTTCTCCTTGGCTGTCGAGCTCAAGTCTGGTAAAAGATAATCCATATTATATCCAGCTTATACCCAGCGTAAGAGATCACTACGGCAAAATTGTAGAACACATTCATAGCCATTATTCTCCGGAGCAAGTTTTCCTTCTGGGCCGAAAAAAGAATAAAGATCTTGCTGGGATGAGGTATATACAAAAACTAGCTTCAGCTAGATATGATTCGAATGAAGATTACCCTTTCAATGAATTTTATGTTGAAGAAGATTCATTAAGAATTGGAGAAGAAGCTTTTGACAATATTTTCTTTGAAGATAAAGAGACAGTTTTTATTTTGCCCAATTATAGTTTTTCTGAAGATGAAGATTTCGTATACAATTGTGTTCGAAAATTAAGCGGTGAAAAGGGACTTAAAAATGTTGTTCTCTATGGAATGCCCATCTTGTTGGAATCTGATAAGGTCAGATTCGAGCACTACAGCAATTTGAATATGAGGATTTGCCGGTCTTCTTATGTCGATAGACTCGATCCTGTAATAAAACAATTTAAGAATCTATATTTTGAAGCTTATACAGACTTCCCAACTGAAGAAGCCTATAAGGGATTCGATATGATGGTGTTCATAGGAAGAAATATGTTTAATTATGGGAAAAGGTTCCAATACTTTCTTGATCTCTATGAAGCCAGTCTAATGCAAACCAGTTTTGATGTACAAAAAGTTTATGATTCAGCGGATGGTGATGAATTCGGCGATATCCAGTATCTTCAAAACAAACATTTATATATTCTATCGTTTGAAGAAAACAGATTTAATAAGGAATAGTACTCTCCGTCTATGATGACTGAGCAACGTAATAGTAAGTTTCTCAGAGTTGCAGCTTGCAGGCAGAACATGACTGTTATACTTGAAAATGTTCATGATCCTCACAATATTGGAGCAGTTCTCAGGACTTGTGATGCTGTAGGTATTCAAGAGATATATATCTTATATACAGATGAAAGATTAAGCAAAGAGAATTTGTTAAAATTCAAGGTCAGTTCCACAGGAGTAAAGAAATGGATGCACATTCACTATTTTGATAATAATGCAGAATGCTTTAATGCAGTTAAAAGTAAGTATGATCTTATTTTAGCTACACATCTAAATCAAGAAAGCCATGCCATCCATCAAATAGATTTGACACGAAATATTGCTTTTTCTTTTTGGAAATGAACATGAAGGTCTCACTGAAGAAGCATTATTATTTGCAGACAGTAATATTATCATTCCTCAGTTTGGAATGGTCCAAAGTCTCAATATATCGGTTGCCTGCGCAGTTACTTTGTTTGAATCTGCAAGACAAAGAATCAGTAAAGGAATGTATAAAGATGTTCTGGATACTGAAGATTTAAAACGAAAATCTTACTACGAACATTTTATAAAAAAACATAAATAGGATTGACAAATGGATATTGAAAGTTTTCGAGAATATTGTTTGTCTAAGCCTGCTTGTGAAGAATCATTCCCTTTTGATGAAGAAACACTAGTGTTCAAAGTGTTGGGTAAAATTTTCGCAATACTGCCATTGGAATATGAAAATCCTCGAGCTAACTTAAAAGCAGATCCAGATAAGTCCATTGAATTGAGAGAACGTCATTTTCAAATCTATGGAGCTTACCATATGAATAAAAAACATTGGAATACTGTCGAATTAGAAACTGGACTAGACGATAAGCTAATCATAGAAATGATTGATCATTCTTATGAAATGGTTGTTGCAAAGCTCACAAAGAAGAATCGTGAGTTACTAAAAAATATTTGAGGTGATCAAAAATGAAAACATACTTATTATTGGTCAAGGACTAGCTGGTACAATTTTGTCATTTCAGTTTTTGAAAAAAAATATTCCTCATAAGCTTGTTGATAATAATCATCTAAATTCTGCTACAAAGGCAGCAGCCGGACTGATCAATCCAATAACCGGAAGAAGGTATGTAAAAAGTTGGATGATAGAAGATCTGCTCGTGTCAGCAAAACAGCAATACAATGAATTAGAAGATCTGTTGGGAATATCCTTAATAACGAAGCATACTGTAATACGAGCGATTAATAATATTTCACAGGAAAACCAATGGGAAAGTTCGACTTCGAGGCCGAATTATAGTGAATTCACAGCAGATGAAAACGATTGCGGAGGGTATCAAAATTTTGTAAATGAAAGCTGGACTTATCGAAAGATTAAAAAAGCTATGATAGTTGATGTTTCTGCTTTGATACAATCTTACGCCGACTTCTTAATGACTAAGAACATGTTAATAAAGGATCAAATTGATTTTGATCAAACTGATTTTACTTCGGTTCCATTCAAGTACAATAATGAAATATTTTCGAAGGTTATCTTTTGTGAAGGATATAAGGCGATAGAAAATCCATTTTTTAATTACTTGCCTTTCCAACCTTCAAAAGGTGAAGCCTTAAAGATAAAGATCGACAACCTGAAGACAGAAGACATATTAAGAGATGATATATTTATTGTACCTCAAAAGTCTGACGAGTTTTGGAGTGGGGGAGAATATGTCTGGGAGTTTGAGAATGATAAACCGTCTGAAAGATTCCATAAGTCCTGGTTGAATAAATTAAGAGCGCTTATTAAAGGAAGGTTTTCTGTCGTTGGTCATGTTGCAGGCGTTCGTCCTAGTGTGAAGGGAAGAAGACCATTAATCGGTCAACATACCAAATGGAAACACCTTTATATATTTAATGGGATGGGTACAAAAGGAACATCGCTAATCCCTTATTTTGCTGAAGAGTTTTCAGAATATTTATTTGGAGGAGGAAAGATAAATCCAGAAGTAGATATAATTCGATTTAATAAATAATATATGACTATCGGATTAATTACATATTTACCTCCCATTTTACAGATACAGAGTTAGTTACAACTCTATCGAATACAGAATTGAAGTATTTTCTATTAAACTTATAGCAGAACTCATCGAGATAACTTTGCAGATATTGCTCACCAATGGAATGATGCACATCTAACAGCAATCTTTTGGCATTGCTTATGACTATATGAACCCAAGGCAGAATTTTACGAGTCTCTTTCTTGTCCTTTATTACCACAGCTTTATGGTCAGTGAGGCTGTTTGCTAAATCATTATAGTTATTAGCTCCGTCTGTTATTGCAGATGTTTTTGTATCAATAGCTTGTTCTACTTGTGCATTGGTGCTTTCTTTGCTAAGGTCATCTAGTAATTTCATTTTAATGTATCTCACTTTTTTATTGGTTTTGTGCCTGTATTTTTTAGTAGGTTCCACAGATATTGATTCAGCCATAACCAATACTATTGCTTGCTTTTGACTTCCTTTACCTCTCTTATATTTTCCATCATTGTTTTCTAATTCTATTACGGTTTGATCTCGTCTTTCTTTGTTGGGAACTATTTCAAAGAAACCTTCATCAAGTTCAACTTGATTACCAAGAAGATAATTATCATCTCGCCTACCCATAGAGTGACGTATTTTATGAAGCATATACCAAATAGGCTCATAATAGGGATGACCTAACTGTCTTTGTATTTCTAATGCAGAAAAACTCTTTTTTGTGCTGGTAAGCATCATCATTCCAAAATACCAATAGTAGTAGGGTAGCTGAGATTTATGTAGTAATGTTCCACTACGTAAAGTCGTTCTAAACTTACAGGATTTACATTGGTATTGACTTCTTGTGGATAGCCAATAATGCTCTTGAGATTGGCAACGCTTACAAATAACTCCTTGTCTATCTCTTTCTGCTTTAAAGTGAGCTTTGCAGCTTGCTTCATCTGGATACTTTTTGAAAAAATCTTGTAACTTCATAACTAAGTGTCTAATAATTAGAAAGATACGAAATTATAGTGTCTTGTGCAAGCAATCCGATAGTCATAAAATATTTAACAGAAAATAATCCTATCTGAATTGTGTATTTATTGCAGTAGTCACGTCTTAATATGTAAATGACTCAAAGTTTATGAAGTATTTAATATTTATTATGCTAACGCTTTTTGCTGAAAACCTTTTTTTATCAAATGATTCAAATGGATATGATGAACTATGGGCAAAGGTTACTGAATTTGAATCTAAGCAATTACCTCAATCTGCATATGAGATCGTCGAGAATATCTATGCAAAAGCAGTAAAAGATAAGGAGGACAGCCAATTAATAAAAGCAATAATTTTCAAAGCCAAATTAAGTAGCCAATTTGAAGATAAGGACCCAGCTGAGTTTATTTCATTATTTGAAGATGAACTCACTCAATTGACAAGCCCTGAATCGGTAGCTGTATATAATTCAATTCTTGGCGAATTGTATCAGAGATATGGAATTATGAATATGTCCCGATATTCTAATAGGACAGAATTAGAAAGTGGTGATACAAAATATCCAATTGAATTATTATCATTAGAAGAGATTCAATCGAGATCAATCGAATACTATTTACAGTCTTTGGAACTTAGGTCAAATCAATCAATAGATTCATTTAGCATTCTGATCAATAAACAAGAAGCAAGAGGGAATGTAATAAATGCCTTGACAGTCGAAGAGTTTGTGCTATTCAGAGCTTTAAATCACTTTATTAATGACCAATCATTTGTCAGTTTACCGAAAGAGAACTTTGAATTGACCGACACAAAATACTTTGGGGGAGTCGATGATTTTGTTGAAATAAATTTAGATTCCAAAAATCACCAGAATTATGATTTCTTAGCTATAAAGCTATTCCAGAGAGCACTTGAACTAAGTATTAATAATGATTCGCAATTAATTCTAATTGATCTTGAACGACTTGAATTTCTTAATAGAAAGATGAATATTCAAGATAAAGAGATTTATTATGTCCACTTTCTGGAGGATATTATAACAGGAAATCAAGAAAACCCAACCATTCAATTAGCGTATAGTAAATTAATCGAATATTATATAAACCGTGGTGAAAAGTATCGTTTTGAATTTGATCAAGAATACAAGAAAGATTGTGATATCGCATATCAATGGATTCAAAAGTGCAAAAGGCAGATAAATTCTGGTCCTTATAATTATATAATCGAGAATCAACAATTAAAACTAAATAGTAAATTTCTGAAAATCGAATTAGAGCAAGTTCAGCCGGCATCTACAGATTTTCTGGCTTATGTCAAATATCGAAATATTGGAAATCTTTTCTTTCGAATCTGTAGATTGACCGATGACCAATGGGAGGAATATCGGAAACAAAGAGATGCTGCATCTAAGATCAATTATGTAAAGTCTTTAGATCAGATACGAGCTTGGAATATTGATATAGATCAGCAGAATGATTTTAATTACCATGCTACTGAAATTCCGATCGAAGGACTTGCTTATGGTAGGTATGTTCTTATGGCTGCCAATGATCCAAAATTTGATCACGGAACTACAAAAACAGTAAATCTAGGAGTTTTTACGATATCTGATTTGACATATATTCATAACAATCGACAGTCCTTCACAGAGGTAATTGTATTAGACAGAAATACAGGAAATGTTGTTGATAATGCTCAAGTGGAAATTTTTGCTCAGGAGTACAACTATTCAACCCGACGGAATGAATGGAGTCTGGTCTATTCTCAATTAACGAATGATGAGGGATACGTCCGATATAATCAAGCTCAAAGAAATTTCAGGTTTAGAATATCCAAAGGTCAGGATATCCTTGATCTCAATCATGGCCATTTTAATGTAAAAGAACGAGATTTTAATAGGAGATCCCGAGTCCATCTTTTTACAGATAGAGCAATCTATCGGCCAGGACAAACAATATTTTTTAAGGGCTTGTTAAGTCAGACGGATGAAGCACAGATCCCTTCAATTCTTCCAGAACAGAGGATCGAAGTAGTTTTCAGAGATGTTAATTGGGAAGTCATAGAAGAGAGATCATTTACAACAAATGCATATGGGACCATTAATGGATTCTTTATAGCTCCTAAGAACGTTTTGACTGGTCTAATGACAATAGAATGCAAAAGTAGTAATGGCTTTTCAAGTTATCAGATTCGAGTTGAGGAATACAAACGGCCAAAGATATACGCTCAATTAGATACACTGAAGAATGCTTATGTTTTAGGCGATACAATTGATGTTTCTGGTGAATTAAAATCATTCAGCGGTGCAATGATGCAAGGAGCTAAACTTAGGTATAAAGTGACAAAGCAGGAGTATATGCCTTGGTATCGGATTCGAGATTATGGATATAGCAGACCCGGTACTTCGCATACCTTAGCTTTCATTGGTTCAGGAGAATCTTATACAAATCAAGAAGGAAAATTTAGTTTTTCATTTCCGACAAAAGCGGATCTGAAAAAGCACAGACGATTTTTCAATTATAATATAGAATGCGAATTAATTGACATTACTGGTGAAACCGTAATTATAACAAAAACGATTAATCTTAATAATACTCCATTCAATTTTAATGTCAGAATTGACACTTATCAATTCGAAGGTAAAATTGATGAGTTCGACCTAAAGACGGTTAATTGTGAAGGCAAAAAACTTGAAGGGTCCGTTGCGATGGAAGTATTTGAATTATCATACCCTACGAATGTTTATAGATCTAAATATTGGGCGAAGAATGACTGGGATTATATTAATGCTGAGACCTATGAAAAAAGATTTCCATTAGATGGAAATGATCAGCATTTAAATCCAGATAACTGGAAAGTAGGTAAAAGGATTTTGACAAGTGAATTAAGCTCTAATCAGACTCATATTAATGACTTGGCAGCGTTATCTCCCGGAGCCTATAAAATCAATTTTAAAGTTGAAGATGAACATGGCAACCAATTGGAACTTCCCAAAAATCTTTTTATTAGTGGATACACTGGTAAGGCCCTGGAATTGAATAATCTTTGGGTTTCTAATCCTTTAGATTCCTATGAACCAGGAGATGACTTTCAATTGGACGTGAACACGCCATATGAAGATTACAGAATATTCTACAGAGTATCTCAAAATAATAAGGAAATAGAACGACAATGGCTGGAGTCCAATGATAAGTCCATACACTTTCGAATCCAGGAAGAGCATAGAGGTGGGTTTGGCATTGAATTGGTTTTTGTAATAGATAACAGAATCTACAAGGAGAATATTAATGTTTCTGTTCCTTGGTCTAACAAAGACTTGAAGCTGAGCTATTCTACATTTAGAAACAAATTAGAGCCAGGGATCAAGGAAAACTGGCGTATTAAATTTAGTACACTAAATGAGAAATTCGACAATGCTGAAGTCTTAGCGTCAATGTATGACCTAAGTCTGGACCAATTCGTTTCTTCCAACTGGGAAAGGACATTTTATCCCAGTTACACCAATAACCTCAGCTGGAATGGTATCGGTTTTTCAAAAGTAGCCACATATTCTTATGTTAAGAATTTGTATAACCCATACTCAGTCTACTTGAATGGTTTTGGGCCTCACCTCAATTGGTTTGAATTTTATCTGTCCTCTCCAATGAGAATGAATGCGTATAGTACTGTAAGAAAATCTGCAGTAATGGACGGTGCGGTTCCGAGAACTACTGAACCAGAGCTTCAAGATCAACAAATTGAAGAATTTTCTGAAATTAAAGAGAATGATAATATTGGAGATGGTCAAGCTAGTTTTGGTTTAAGAGAAAACCTTAAAGAGACAGTATTCTTTTATCCGGACTTAATCACTAAGGATGGTGAAGTGGAAATCAATTTCACAATGGGCGAATCGTTGACCAAGTGGAAGTTTAGATTATTTGCACATACAAGCGATTTGGAATATGTATTTGATTCAAAAGAAATCATCACTCAAAAAGAATTGATGATCGAACCTCATTTGCCGCGTTTTGTCAGACAAGGGGATGAGATATTTTTAAATGCAAAAGTGACAAACTTAAGTGGCAAGGACATCGATGCAAAACTTGTAATTCAATTGAATGACGGCTTAACATTAAATGACATTTCTGCAGAATTAGTTCTTCCTGAAATTATTGAGCAGAGAATTAATATTTCCGCCGGAGAGAGTAAGAATGTAGAATGGAAATTATCGATTCCTGAAGAATTCAATTCGTTATTGGAGGTCAAAATGATGGCATCTTCTGAAATTCATTCTGATGGCGAAGTTAATATTCTTCCGGTTCTATCTAATCGGATGCTTGTAACTGAAGCAAAACCTTTTCATATACAATCAAATGCTGAAGCGTTATTCACTTTTAAGGCCTTGAATAAAATGTCACAGTCCGAAAGTATTATTAATCATAAATTTTCGATTGAACTTAGTTCCAATCCAAGCTGGATAGTTCTTAAATCACTACCATTTTTATTAGATAAAAATTCTAATTCCTCTAACGAAATTTTAGATAATTATTTTGCAACAAAGCTTGGTGTTGATCTGATTGGCAAGAATGAAGACATTAGAAAGCAATTGAGAATCTGGAGTACAACGGATGTCCAATCAAGTTCTTTGTCAAGCAATCAAGACCTCAAATTAAATGATCTTAATGAAACCCCTTGGATTCAGGATGCATTAGCTGAGGAGAGAAACATGAAGACCATATCCCTTTTGTTAGACGATAATTATGTGATGTCATCCTTAACAACTTTAATTCAAACGCTATCACAAAGACAGCAGTCTAATGGAGGTTTTTCCTGGCACCCGGGAGGAAGAGATAACTGGTATATCACACAATACGTTTTGGAAGGATTCGGGAAGCTGAAATCTTTAGGAATTGAAATGGACAATCCTGAGTCGATTTTAATTTCGAATGCCGTTCAATATATCGATGAAAGATTTCTAGAGTATTATAAAGAGAATAAAAAATTAGATAAGAGCAGTTTGGATCCTAAAGTTGTTCATTATTTATATGTGCGGAGTTTATTCATGGAAGTACCATTTGAAAATGATGTATATCCTGCTTTCAGGTATTATACATCTCAATCTCAAAATTCCTGGCAGAAAAGTAACTCTTACCTACAATCTATCCTGGCTATTGGTTTAAATAGATGGAATTATAAGGAAACATCAATTCTAATATTTGAGTCTTTAAAAGAACGAATGATAGAAGATAAAGAAATAGGCAACTATTGGAATGATCAGGCAGGATATTATTGGTTTAATCCCAAAGTTGAAAAGCAAAGTTCTATGATTGAATTATTTAGAGTTATGGGTTCAAATCAAAGCCATATTGACGGATTAAAATTGTGGTTGCTAAAAAATAAACAAGTTAATAGCTGGTCTACGAGTAGAGCTACGGCATCAGCGGTTTATGCTTTTTTAATAGATGCCGGTAATTGGTTATCAGACTCTGAGATGGTAGAAGTTTTGCTTCCTAAAAGGGCAGTTCAAATCGAATTCAGCCAATCAGAAAAATCGACTGGATATATGAGGAAAGATTGGAATAAAGATTCAATTGATCTTAATCTTTCTGAAATCAAAATATCCAATCCGAATGATCATGTCAGTTGGGGAGCAGCTTACTGGCAATACTTTGAGGATCTGGATAAAATTGAATCCTACGATGATAATCCTCTTGTTATTCATAAGAAATTAATGAAGGTTGTTGAAGACGAAAATGGTGAGCAATTGTCAGAAATTAATAACAATAGCCCTATTGAACCAGGGGATAGACTTAGGGTAAGAATCGAATTACATGTGGACAGACCAATGGAATTTGTCGAGATGAAAGATCTTAGAAGTAGTGGTTTAGAACCAACAAATGTTTTGAGTCAATACAAATACAAGGATGGCTTGGCTTATTATGAAAGTACAAAAGACCAGGCCAGTTACTTTTACTTTGATGCACTTCCTAAAGGAAACTTTGTTTTTGAATATGATTTATTGGCAAACCATAAAGGCCAGTTTTCAAATGGAATTTGTTCGATTCAATCCTATTATGCACCTGAGTTTGGAAGCCATAGTAAGGGAATTTCGCTTTCGATTGAAAATAATTGAAGCGGCCATTGATCTTTTTAAAATTTGCTTTGTTTATTTTTGAATAAAGAGTCAATAACCATTAAAAGCAGGATTAGCAGATTGATGAAATATTGGATACAGGCATTTAGATTAAGGACTTTACCTCTTGCAGTAGCGAGCATTTCAATGGCAGGATTTTTGGCTGCTTCTCATGATAATTTTAAACTGAACATTGTTCTTTTCTGTTTATTGACGACTGTTCTTTTGCAGATCCTTTCAAATTTGGCCAATGACTATGGAGACAGTATCCATGGTGCTGATAATCTTTTAAGAAAAGGACCCGAAAGGGCAGTTCAATCCGGTAAATTAAGCCGGAAAAGTATGAAGTTTGCTATTTTCATCGCTTCGGTATTATCTCTCGCATCAGGTTTATACTTGTTGCATATAGCTCGGCTTGAATCAAGTGTTTATTTGACATTTATCGTGCTTGGCTTGGCTGCCATCTGTGCTGCAATCCTCTATACCAACGGTAAAATACCCTATGGCTATAAAGGTCTCGGAGATATCTCAGTTTTCATTTTTTTTGGAATGATTGCAATTTTGGGATGTTATTATTTACAAAGTAAGCAGATCGAATGGGAGCTATTGTTACCGGGATTTAGCGTCGGATTTTTTACTGTAGCGGTCCTAAACGTAAATAATATTAGAGATATTGAGTCTGATATTCTAGCTGGTAAAAAGTCCATTCCGGTGAGATTGGGCTTGGAAAAGGCTAGGCAATATCACTATTTTCTTTTAATAGCAGGTTTGCTTTCTGCTTGTATTTATGTAATGTTAAACTACAGGAATCCACTGCAATTTTCTTTTTTAGTTGTAATGCCCTTGTTATACATGAATGCTTTGGCAATTAAGAACAAAACTGCAGCTAGTGAATTGGATCCCTACCTAAAGCAAATGGCCCTCACAACTTTGTTATTTGTATTCATTTTCGGCTTTTCAATCATAATGTTTTAACAGATCGTAGATGGAGCCTGATGTTTAATCGAAAAATAAGTGAATTGGGAAACTAGTTTAGCTCATTTTTCCTTATCCTTATAAAAAAAAGACATGTCTGAATCTTCAAAGAAAGATCCTAAAACGAATCATGCTAATTCAGTTATTAAGAATCATATGATTTGGTCCATGGGTGCAGGGTTTATTCCTGTTCCTGTCGCTGATTTTTTTGCTGTAAGTGCTATTCAATTAGATATGATACGTCAATTGAGTAAAATCTATGATATTAATTTCAAAGAGACTGAAGGAAAGGCTGTAATTAGTGCTTTGACAGGATCAGGTATTGCAAGAATAGGTGCACGTGCTATTAAGTTTATTCCTGGAGTCGGTTCTATTTTGGGAGGAGTAACATTAGCTGTATTATCAGGAGCATCAACCTATGCTCTCGGTGAGGTTTTCAAAAAACATTTTGAAACAGGTGGTACATTCTTGGATTTCGATCCCGGAAGATTAAAGAAGTTCTATGATGAAAAATTTGAAAAGGGCAAGCAGATGGCAAAGGATATGGAGAATGTTCAACGCACTAAGCATGATGAAGCTGAATCAGTGAGCGATAATCCATCTGAAGGTGAGGATGAAGAAAGTGTCATTGACAAATTAACTTCTTTAAATGCTTTATTAAAAGATGGAGCCATCACTAAGAAAGAATTTGACAAGTTGAAAAAAGATCTGTTGGCTTAATTAGAATTCTATTCTTGCTTGGGCTGTAATGGATTGATCCGTAAAATCAGAATTTAGATATTTGTAATAGGCATTTACTGCGATCATTGCAGCATTATCTCTACAGTATTCAAAGTCAGGAATATAGCATTCCCATTGTTTTTCTTTGGCTTTTTCAAGTAAAGCTTCTCTTAAACCCGAGTTTGCAGATACACCCCCTGCAATAGCGATCTGACTGATTCCCGTATTTTCAGCCGCCATTTCGATTTTGTCCATCAACATTTCGATAATAGTACTTTGAATAGAGCTACAAATATTTTTGAGATTGTCTTCGATAAACGATGAAGATTTGTCTGTTTCTTTTCTCAGGAAGTTTCTAATAGCCGTCTTAAGACCGGAAAAACTGAAATTTAATCCATCCACTTTAGCTTTTGGAAAATTGTAAAGCGATTGCCCTTCACAGGCGTATTTATCAATAATTGGCCCTGCTGGATAGGGTAGACCAAGCATTTTTCCAGCTTTATCAAATGCCTCACCAGCGGCATCATCCAGAGTTTGACCCAAGATTTCCATTTTAAGATGATTTTCAACTTTTATTATCTGGGTATGACCTCCACTTACAGTCAGACAGATAAATGGAAATTGAGGATATGGTTTTTTTGCAAAATGAGCCAATACATGCGCATGCATATGATGAACCTCAATCAATGGAATATCCAAGCATAATGCAAAGACTTTAGCAAATGTAACACCGACAATCAGGCTTCCTAATAAGCCGGGACCTCTGGTAAATGCAATTGAGGATAATTGTTCCTTTTTGACATTTGCTTCTTTAAGGGCAAGGTCAACGACTGGAATAATATGAAGTTGGTGTTCTCTTGAAGCCAATTCCGGCACGACTCCTCCATAGTTGGCATGTGCAGTTTGAGCAGATATGATATTACTCAATATTTTGCCATCACAACAGACTGAAGCTGATGTATCGTCACAAGATGATTCTATTGCTAAAATGTATACTTCCATAAAAAATCCGCTACAAAAGTAGTTTTTACCCAACAAATTGGCTTAAAAACTCATCTTATTTAAAAATGTATACCAGGTATCTATAATTTAACTGGAAAAATTATTTACTTCACGGTAAGCAAACTGAAGATTTAAAATGAAATGGATTATTAATGTGGCTTTGGTCTTGGTAATTGGTTTATTAGGATATATGCTATATCTCAATATCAAAGAACCTATTGCGTTTCAAAAGGTTAAAAATCAACGAGAAGATGTAGTCGTATCAAAATTGAAAGAAATCAGAAAGGCGCAAGAAATGCATAGGGATATTAAAGGAACCTTTGCCAGTAGTTTTGATTCTCTTAAGTATGTTTTGACTTATGACAGTCTAAAATTTGAGAATATCATTGGAGACCCTGATGATCCAACAAATAGCAATTTTATAAGAACTGTCACATATAGCCCTGCAATTGATAGCATTAGGTCAATGGGTATAAATCTGGATTCACTTCCGTTTGTTCCATACGCAGGTTCCGGAAAACAATTTTTAATCGATGCCGATACAATGACTTATCAAGCTACTTTGGTTCCTATTGTAGAAGTAGGAACGCGGTGGAAAGATTTTATGGGTGAGTATGGATCTATTCGATATGCGAAATATGACAATTCCTATGATCCGAATAGATTGCTTAAATTTGGTGATATGAATGCACCAAATATAACTGGGAATTGGGAAAGATAAATATTGCATTTGACCATATAAGAAATAAAGAACAAATAAAAGAGCTGTCTGTAGTCACTTATACAGACAGCTTTTTTTATGGACTTTGGGATAATGAGGAGAATCTGTTGAAATCGGATATGCACCCCTTAAGTGAGTTTCACACTCTAATTAATCAATTTACAGAGCTTTATGATCTGAAGTTTGCCCGTGTTATGTCCACTGCAAAACCTTATGTGCACCTGGCCGAGGAAGATTTTGAGAAAAAATACTTTGAAGACTATTTCGATGGGATTTATAGATTAGGCAAACTGAAAAGCAAATCCAAAGAAATTGATCGATTTGTGCGCGAAGAAATTTGCACCTTACACTATATAGAAGATCAAGTCATTGAACAGCTTAAGTCAGCTAATTTTCCTGTTAAAAATGGACATATATCGACTGCACTTGCGAATTATTCCTATCTGATCGACAAAGATGTTGTCAGCTACATTTCCAATGATACCCTTCATATTTCGTGTACACAAAACAACCAGTTTAAATTTTACAATCAATTTGATTGTCATTTTAAGGAAGACTATCTCTATTTTTATATGCTGGTATTAAATGCCTTTAAGATTGATCCTCTAATGAACGATATTCATGTAGGAGGTACGATAGATATTAATTCAAAGCTATACCAATTACTGTCAGGATATATCCCGAAAATAAATATGAGTGATAAAGATCTTAAGATAGAGAATGGGCTTGATAAGCATTTGTACTTTGATCTTTATTTGTGTAAATCATGCGTATAATATCTGGAAAGTTTAAAGGTCATAGATTTACTCCTCCTGCAAACAAATGGCCTACGAGACCTACAACGGATATTTCCAAAGAAGGCTTGTATAACATTCTGCAAAACACACTTGATTTTGAGTCCATCAGATTCTTAGATCTGTTTGGAGGTACAGGCAATCATTGTTACGAATGCATTAGCAGAGGTTGTGAAAATGCAACATACGTAGATCGCCATGGACCGGCCATTCTGTTTGTTAAATCGATGGCTCAAAAACTTGAAATTCAAGATTACTTAAGCATCGTAAAAATGGATGTATTCAAATTTGTAAAAAGATGTGATCAGCAATTTGATTATATTTTTGCTGGTCCTCCTTATCCATTAAAGAACATAGCTGACATACCAGATTTAATTATTTATCACAATCTGTTAGCTGAGGATGGTTTGCTGGTTTTGGAACACAATCCTTCCGTAAACTTGGAAATGCATCCTCATTTAATCAAACAGCGCAATTATGGACAGACAATCTTCAGTTTCTTCCGCCTTTGATTCCTATTAATATTCTATTTTCGCATTCTAATTCATGATTTATGGAAATTCTCAGTCACCTGAAAAGTGACATTGTAAATGTTGTAAAAGAATTATATCAATATAATCTTGAAAAGTCGCAGATGATCCTTAATCCTACGAAAAAGGAATTTGAGGGTGATTTTACTTTTGTGGTTTTTCCATTAGTAAAAGCATTGTCCAAAAATCCTGTTGAAATTGCGAATACAATAGGAGAGAGATTAGTGGAAAATTCTTCTTTGGTCACCGACTTTAATGTTATTAAAGGATTTCTAAATATTCATTTGAGTGAATCTTCTTGGGGGAAAATGCTTCTGGAAGCAATGGAGAATAATTTTAAGAAACCGGAAAAGATTGGAAAAAAAATTCTTGTTGAGTTTTCTTCCCCAAACACAAATAAGCCACTTCACCTTGGTCATCTGAGAAATATTTTCTTAGGGTGGTCTGTCGCTCAATTGGCAGAGGAGAATGGTTATGATGTTGTAAAAACACAAATAATTAATGATAGAGGAGTTGCCATATGTAAAGGCATGATGGCTTGGAAGAAAACAGCCAATGGAGCTACACCGGATATCAACGATATCAAAGCAGATCATTTTGTAGGAAAATATTATGTTGAATTCGATAAAATTTTCCAAAATGAATATGCTCAATGGCAGGAGACTGAAGAAGCTCAGAAGATGTATTTAGCTCAGCCCGACAAAGATATTGATAAAGCTCTCTTTTTTAAAAAATTTAAAAATAACTACTTCAATGAAATAAGTCCTCTGGGAAAGGAAACCAAACAAATGTTACTCGATTGGGAAAATGGAGATGAAGACACTGTAAGTCTGTGGAAGATGATGAATAATTGGGTTTATAAAGGTTGGGATGTTACTTATGATAATCTAAATGTATCATTTGACGATCTCTATTATGAATCTGATACTTATCTGCTTGGTAAATCGACTGTTGAAAAAGGTCTTACAGAAAAGGTTTTTTATAATAAAAATGACGGTTCAGTGTGGGCAGATTTGGAACCTGATGGGATGGATCATAAAATTCTTTTGAGGAGTGATGGTACTTCGGTCTATATGACACAGGATATCGGAACGGCTCAAAAAAGAAATGAGGATCATGGACTCGATAGCATGGTTTATGTAGTAGGAGACGAGCAAGATTACCATTTTAAAGCATTATTTGCGATTTTAAATAAACTGGGAGAACCTTATGCAGATCAGCTGCACCATCTTTCTTACGGTATGGTGGATCTACCAAGTGGAACAATGAAAACGCGTGAAGGGACAGTTGTAGATGCGGATGAGTTGGTTGATGAGGTAATCAAAGAAGCAAGGAAATCTGCAGAAGAGCGAGGTGGTTTAGAAGGATTATCAGAAGAAGAAAAAGAACTTATATATGAAAAAATAGGTCTTGCAGCTCTGAAGTATTTTATTATAAAGATAAACCCACGGAAAAGAATGACTTTTGATCCAAAGGAATCTGTGGATATGCAAGGGACTACAGGCCCTTATATTCAAAATGCTTATGTCAGAGTAAGATCTATATTAAGGAAGGCAGGAGAGGGCTTTAATGGCTCTTTTGAAGGATATAGTGGGCTTGTAAATGAGTTTGAAAAGGATCTAATTCAACAAATGATCTCCTATCGAGAACTTATCCATGAAGCCATGGCAAAATACGATCCTTCATTAGTAGCTAATTATGCCTATGCTTTAGCCAAATCCTATCATAGATTTTATCATGAGTGCAGAATATTAAATGCCGAGAAAGAAGAAACAAAACAATTCAGATTGGTGTTATCTTCAACTGTGGCAGATACCTTACGGAAAGTGATGCGTTTAATAGGTATTGATATGCCAGAATATATGTAATTACTAAAGTTTTAATGAATGAGTCAATCAGCGGAAACTGAATCAAAGAATTTCATCGAAGAAATTATTGAGGAAGACATCAATAACGATAAACATGGAGGTAGAATACACACGAGATTTCCTCCCGAACCTAATGGATATCTCCATATAGGCCATACCAAAGCTATTTGTATCAATTTTGAGACTGCGGAAAAATACGGTGGGAATACGAATCTCCGATTTGATGACACGAACCCCGTCACTGAGGATACAGAATATGTTGAAGCTATTAAAAATGACATCAAGTGGTTAGGATTTGAATGGGAAGGTGAGGCCTTATTTGCATCAGACTACTTTGACCATTTGTATAAACTTGCACTTGCGCTGATCCAAAAAGGTTTGGCATATATTGACGATTCTACGGCAGAACAAATTGCTGAAATGAAGGGGACTCCTACTCAAGCAGGCCTATTGAGCCCATATAGAGACCGGTCGATAGAAGAAAATATGGATCTTTGTCAAAGAATGAAAAAAGGTGAATTTGAAGATGGAGCCAGAGTACTCAGAGCAAAGATTGATATGAGCTCTCCTAATATGCATATGAGAGATCCAGTCATTTACAGAATAAAACATGCTACGCACCACAGGACTGGGGACAATTGGTGTATCTATCCTATGTATGACTTCGCTCATGGGCAATCTGATTCTATAGAAAATATTACCCATAGTCTTTGTTCGCTTGAATTCAGACATCATAGACCACTTTATGACTGGCTTATCAATAAATTAGAAATATTCCCCTCACGGCAGATAGAATTTGCAAGAATGAATGTCGCTTATATGATTACATCAAAAAGGCGATTACTCAAATTGATTGAACAAAATCATGTTAATGGATGGGATGATCCTAGAATGTCAACTTTATCAGGATTAAGACGTAGAGGCTATTTACCGCAAAGTTTGAGAAGATTTTGCAATATAGCCGGGGTTGCAAAACGGGACAACTTGATTGAAATGGAACTTTTGGAATCCGTCATTAGAGAAGACCTGAATACGATTGCTACTAGGGTAATGGTAGTTCAAAACCCACTTAAGGTAATAATTGAAAATTATCCTGAAGGGCAGAAAGAATCATTATTGTCGACTAATAATCCTCAAGATGAACATTCGGATACTCATGAGATGAGTTTTTCAAAAGAGTTATACATTGAGAAAGAAGACTTCATGCTTGATCCACCGAAAAAATACTTTCGATTAGCACCTGACAAATATGTACGACTTAAAGGAGCATATATTATAAAAGCTAAAAAGTACGATGTTGATGATAATGGCGATGTAGTAACAGTGTATTGCAGCTATTTTCCCGAAAGTAAAAGTGGGTCTGATAATTCAGGAATAAAAGTGAAAGGAACAATTCATTGGGTTGATGCCAATAATCATTCTGAAGTCGAACTGAGGTTGTACGATCGCTTATTTACTGATCCTACTCCCGATGGGCATGAGAATAAAGAGTTTCTCGAATTTTTAAACCCTGATTCTCTAAAAATAATTTCTACCGCTAAAGCCGAGAACTATCTAGCCGAAGTAGGAGACTCTGAGTCTCTTCAATTTATGCGCAAAGGATATTTCATTAAAGATTCTGATAGTTCTCATGATAATCTTGTATTCAACAGGACTGTAACCTTGCGGGATTCCTGGGCGAAAATCAAGCATAAGATGGATAAAAAATAAATGGATTGAGACCATTCATTCAAAAATAATCCACCATCTTAGATTTCAATGGGTATTATTAAAAGACAAGGACTTAAATCAACATTGGTAAATGTTATAAGTGCTTTTGTTGGTGCGGCCAGTATCCTTTTTATATATCCGCTCAAAGATGATTATTATGGATTTGCGCTTTGGTTTTATAATGCTGCATTCTTATTATTACCAATAGCTTCATTTGGTGTCACTTCAATAATAATTAAATATTTTCCAATTTATTCTAAATCAGAAAATCCTAATAACAGTGGTTTTTTGAGCTTGATTTTTAGTTTAATTAGCGGCGGTTACGTTTTATTTTTATTCGTCTGGTATTTATTCAAGAGCTATATTTTGCGCTTGTTTGATATCCTGGAAATGGATGCCACCGCCATTTTGGAGAATGAGCTTTATCTATTAATTTTTCTTTATTTGCTTATAGGCCTATTGGCATTGGTCAATTACTCATCAAATCATCTCCGAATTGTTGTTCCTAATATTATACAGCAATTAGGGTATAAAATCTATTTGCCATTGCTTGTTCTTGCATCGGTATATTACGGGTTCAGTGAATCTGAATTTGCATTATATATTTTATTGTTTTTTGGAATCGCTAATGTATTAATGATCCTGTATTTGAAATATTTGGGAGCATTAAAATTTGGAAGAATTAAAAAGCCTAGAAAAGATTTTTCATATAAATCAATGGCCACATTTGGACTGTTTGGCAGTTTGAATAGTTTAAGCGGCTCTTTAGCATTCAGAATTGATGCGGTTATGATTCCATTCTTAAAAGATATGTTACAGAATGGATATTATGGGAAAGTATTATTTATGGCCAATGTTCTTGAAATGCCATTAAGGGCAATCAGTCAGATATCCGCACCAATTATTTCTAAGGCTTGGGAAGAAAATGATATTTCTGAAATTGAAACTGTTTATAAAAAGGCTTCCGCTAATCTCTTTTTAGCAGGCTGCATATTTTTTCTTGTAATCTGGTATATATTAGATGAGCTTATCTTGATATCTTCTAATCCAGATAGCTTTCCTTCTGCCCGGATGATATTCTTCTATCTGGCCCTTGCGAAGTTATTTGATATGTTAACAAGCGTCAACAATCAGATAATAGCTTATTCCAAAGCCTATAAATACAACCTGATATTTTTAATATTACTGGGAGTTTCGAACTTAACTTTAAATTATTTTTTAATAAAAGAAAAAGGAATAGTAGGTGCTGCAATGGCAACCGCAATTTCTCTTTTGTTATTTAATTTTTTAAAACTCGTTTTTATTTATTGGAAATTTAAACTTCATCCTTTTACTATACGTACTTTAAAAACAGTCATTGTTTTTGTAGCATTAATATTCTTATATGACAAGATCAACATTATTGCAAATCCTTGGCTATTGATCATTATTAAATCATTTTTTATATGCTTTTCATTTGGACTAATAGCTTTTTATTGGAAAATTTCAGAGGATATAAATGAGATGATTATTAAATTATTTAAAAAGAAAACGCTTTAGTTATGGAATTAAAAGCAATAATTAAATCTGAGTTGAATGGTATTGTTACGCTCACGATAAACCGTCCGTCCGCATTAAATGCTATTAATGCTGAGATTATGGACGATCTTTATTATCTGTTCTCTGAAGGTTTAGATTTCAAAGCGCTTGTTGGTGTCATTATTACCGGATCTGGAGATAAAGCCTTTGCCGCTGGAGCGGATATCAAAGAATTTCCTACGCTAAGCAAGGAAGAAGCTTCAGCCTTATCGAGAAGAGGCCATTCCGTCTATAATCTTATTGAAACATGCAAAGTTCCGGTAATTGCTGCTGTAAACGGATTCTCACTTGGTGGAGGAAATGAATTAGCGATGGCCTGTCATATCAGAATTGCATCTCATAATGCCAGATTTGGTCAGCCAGAAGTCAACTTAGGATTAATTCCCGGATATGGTGGAGTCCAAAGATTGATTCAATATATCGGAAAGGGCAGAGCTACTGAACTTTTACTGACTGGAGGTATGATTGATGCAGCTACCGCGTTAGAATACGGATTAATAACCCATCTTACCGAACCGTCAGAATTATTGCCCACTGCTGAAAAGATTCTTAGTAAGATTTCAGGAAAAGGACCTAATGCTATTTCTAAAATAATCGAAGGAATTAATTCATTTTATAATAAGGAAATTGATGGTTTTAAAAAGGAGATTGAAGATTTTGGCACATGTCTTGATTCAAGTGAATGTAGAGAAGGGGTTTCTGCCTTTGTTGAGAAAAGGAAAGCCAACTTCAGAAATTAGAACTTGTAGAACACTTTTAGTGTGATACCATTGTTTTTTATTAAGTTTATATGAACAACCATGAGATTAAGTCACTATGATTCAATCAAAAAAAATGGGACATAGTCTGAATTTTCATTACGTAGCATTTATCTGATGAAAGGGTATATAAAATTAAGAAGAAAGGCTCTTGAATTACTTCAAAACCGATTATCTAGTAAATTAACTTACCATGGTATACACCATACTATGGATGTCATGAAAACAGTTAATTTTTACATCCGGAAGAAAAAAATTCCAACACAAAAAGCTCAACTTTTAAGAATAGCCGCATTATATCATGATATAGGTTTTACGGAAACTTATAAAGAACATGAAGCTAAAGGTGTTGAGATCCTTAGAAAAGCCATGCAAGAGTGCGGTGCAGATGAAAAAAAGTATTTTGAGATTTTGGCTTCATTAATTATGGCCACCAAAATTCCACAGAACCCTAAAACAGAATTAGAGAATATTCTCTGTGATGCGGATTTGTTCTATTTGGGTGGAAATGAATACTATTCTATTAGCGACACACTCTATACTGAACTCAAAAACTTTAAGTTAATCCAAACTTTGGATCAATGGAATCGAATTCAGATATCATTTTTAACCGGGCATGGATATTATACTTCATTTGCTAAAAAGAAATTGCAACAAGGCAAGAACAATCGAATTGAGGAACTTTCTAAATTGATTGATTAGCAGTTTTTAATTTTTCATTGTTAATTATAATTCTTCTTACTAAAGAATTCATAACTCCCTTCACAATTTCATTTTCTTCTGCCAATAGATCCGAAAAATAATCTCGATTTATTTTAAACACTACCATATCTTCTTCAGCTGTAACATCAGCAGTTCTTTCTACCGGGGCTAGGATAGCCAATTCACCGACAATTTGATTTTCGTGCAAATGAGTAATAACATGATCTCCATCATGAACAACGGCTACTCCTGATTGTAGGTCTTCAAACCAAAGTGGACAATAAGTGAATAAAATTAAGTTACACTTTTAAAAGTTAAATTGAAATATTCTTGTCTGCGTTTTTTAAATGTTTTGTGTTTACATAATTTTCTTCTCTTCAGTTTTTCTTCTTTTAATCCATAATAAACATCTGCTGGTGTCAAGTTTTGTAAAGATTCATGATATCTGTGATGGTTATAATATTTTACAAATTGTGAAAGAGGAAAACTCAATTCACCTGGGCTGTAATAATGATCCAGTTTAATTACATTTTTCATTGTTCTGTGATACCTTTCAATCTTGCCTTGCGTTTGAGGATGACCAGGTCTTCCTCTCACATGTTTAATTTTGTAATCATCCAAATAAGAGCTCAACTCTTGACTTAAATAACAAGATCCATTATCAGATAATAACTTAGGCGGTTTATTCAAATTTACATTTGGATGGTTTAATGCCTGATTCAAAGTATTTTTTACATCAAGGGTTTTCATCGTTGAGCACAACTCCCAACTTATAATGTACCTAGAATAATCATCTAATATAGTCGATAGGTAATACCATCCCCAGCCAATGATTTTGAAATAAGTAAAATCAGTTTGCCACATTTGATTGACAGTTGTTGTTTTGTCTTTAAATTCATCTGCGGCAGATATCAGATCATAATGAGGAGGGTTTATCAGTCCAGCAGATTTCAATATTCTGTAAACACTGCTTTCGCTTATAAAGTATTGATTCTCATCAGTATACCTGCAAGCCAATTCTCTACAAGAAAGCTCTGAAACTTCCAGTGCCAGATTCAATATATCAGACCTGATCCGATCAGGAATCTTGTTCCAGTAATGCTTCCTTGTACTTTTCTTTTCCTCTAATCCTACAATTCCATTTTCCCGATATTTCTTATACCAGTTGTAAAAGGTTGATTTGTGAATACCAATTTCCTTGAGAGTTCTTCTAACACTCCATTCGGATTGCTCAACCAGCCTAATCAGTTCCATCTTTTCTTTTGCTGTAAATCGCATATACTTCTTGAATTTTATTTTACTCCATTCAAGCTTTTTTTAAGCACACGATTTTTTCGAGTAAGTTCTGCTACTACCTCTTTAAGGTCTTGATTTTCTGTCTTTAGATGTTGAACTTCTGAAGTATTGGCTTCACGTTCTGTGTCTCCCTTTAAACGTTTCTTCCCTGCTTCCATGAAATCTTTACTCCACTTATAATATAGTGGTTGTGAAATCTCTTCTCTTCTACAAAGAGAAGCAACGCTTTGTTCTCCTCTTAATCCTTCAATGACTATTCTAATCTTTTCTTCTGTAGAAAATTTACGTCTTGTCCTTCTTTTTACATCTCGGACATAAGATTCTGCTGATTTGTTTTTCTTGTTCATAATAAAGTGAATTTAATAGTTATGTATAACTTAATTTTATTCACTTAATGGTCCACTTTTATTTGACGATTTACATTATCATCATGAGAATCAATCATATCCATTAAGAATTTTCCATATTCTATAGCACCATAAAGCCCACCAAATTTAATTGCAGATCCTATAATGGCATCTTTGTTAGAATCATTCTGAGTATTAAAGATTAACTTGAAATGAAGTGTGCTTTCAATTTTATGGATTCTCCCATACTCAAAAAATGCTTCCTTAGCTATATAATTATTTTCGTGTTTCAGAAGATTTAGCAGATCTTCTTCGGGTATATGAAATCCATTGCTGGCTGAATACTCCAAAACCGATTTTAAAATATATGTGTTGTCAGATTTTAGTAATTCCGAAAGATAAGGTTCGATCTCATTTCTATTGAGTTTATTTCCTAACATTTTGACAGCATAAAGCAATTCGATCGGATCTGAACTCTTCAGTTTTTCCTCCTTTAATATTTTGATTTCGTCACGCGAAAGTTGAAGTGTACCACGGTTCAAAAGTTTAGATTTGAGCGCATCTTTAAGAATACCTAGATAAGCTTTAAATAATTGATTCCCTATAAATATCCAAAGAAGCAGACAAACCAAAATTATGGGAGCTAATAAACTCAGATTGAATAAATCCAAAAGAAATAGTAAGCTAATAAGTAATCCAGCCAAACCAATTCCTATGGGTTCCATGATTCCTTTGGTTAAGGTATGGCCTTCTAATCTTTTGGCTTTTGTAAGCGGTTGAAACAGGGTCAAATAAGCCGGTGTATATAGACTTGTTCTGAAAATTTCATCAATTATGATGATCATAGAGAAAATCACAATAAGAAATTTCTCATCAAATTGATCTGATAATAAGCCTACTACTCCATATAGACTTACTGCGAAAAGTAAAACAGGAAGTAACAACAAGACCACTTTAAGGCCCATGACTTGAAACATTCTTGACATAGAAATACTTTTATGAAAAGATTCAAAAGCTTGGACAAGGAAAATAAGGTAGCTATGAAAACGGCGATATCTTCCAGGTTGATATATTGTTCTTCAATCCTCAGTAAGAAAGCATAGTGCGTTAAAAAATAGGTTAGGGTGGAGATGACTGCAAAGATGGAGATATAGATATTAAAGGTGTCAGATTTGAAAATCTTCCCAATCTTAATACGTGTAATTACAGTTCCCGATTTATTGTCATGTTGCCTGTCATGATGAGCGAGTACCATTTGAGTTTTATAAATTTTGGAAAGTCGCCTGAAAATGAGCAGTGCTGCTCCAAAACTTAAAGCAACTATGAGAAAAACACTCGAAATATCAAATGTGCTTATGATTAAAGGTGTAAGTGCATATCCCATAATTTTAGCCAGGGATTCACATACTGACAATAAGCTAAATAATCTTTTTCCCTGCCGGACATTGAAAATCAATGCCGCTGAACCCCAATACTCTAAATTGCTCAGATAGTAAACAACATAATAAGTACAAAAAGCTAATGCAATAATTTCGAAAGAATCAGAAAGCTTCAAGCTGATCAGCATGATAATTCCCCATATACTCAATGCCATTAGTACCCACTTGAATAGAGAAGAAGGCTGGTATTTATGCTCTAATTTGGAATAAACAAAGCCTACCAGAAGTAGTAATACTGAAGTCGTGATATATAAAAACGGAAGTGAATGAACCGAATGAGAATCTACTATTAAGGTCAGAATTACCGTATAAGATAATGCTATTCCTAAGCCACTTAAAAAAGCATGGAATAGCATTAAAGAGAACCTTTCAAATTCTGAATCTTTAAGTTTGAAGGTCCTTAATAATATATTAGTTCCTGACTGATCGCTTGGTTTTGGGTAAAATTAAAATTTCTTATAAAGAAATAACTTTCTTATTCTAATCTTTGCCATTTATATAGAGAAAAACAAATGCTGCCAATGCTCCACCAATGATATTAGATACTATATGCATCCAAATATCTGACAATGAAAGCAAATCTAGCATCCCAGCACCAAGAGCTACAGCTGGATTGAATGCTCCTCCAGAAATACCACCAAAAATATAAGCCATTGCCAATACTGTTCCACCGATTGCAAGACCAAAATAAGAATTGCCTTCAGTACTTTTAGCTGTAGCGACATTAAGAATAACATAAACAAGACCAAAAGTTCCAATAATCTCAGCAATCATGGTTGAACTCATAGTAAGACTTGCCGGGGTAGCATTGCTACCTACCAATTGGATTACTGTAACTGCAGCTGCGGCTGATCCAATGAGTTGAGCAGCAATATAGCCGGGAGCATCAGACCAATCACATGCTCCTCGTAGACAAATTGCAATGGTAACTGCAGGATTATAATGTGCTCCAGATATATGACCGCCTGCATATACCATAACCATTAATGTAAAACCAATAGCTATAGGAGCCAGATTACCAACGCCACCTATAATCGCACATCCAATTGTTAAAACAAGAAAGAAAGTGCCAATAAATTCAACAATATATTTTTTCATTAGAATTAATTTAGATCAAAAGATGACCTAAAATAATTATTTATTATATATAAAAAAATGAAGAGAGAATCTGATTGCTATTCGCCTAGCCGGAGGATTTTAATTTCAACACGCTGATTTTTTTTCCTGCTGCTTACGGTTTCATTAGAAGCTATTGGTTTTCGTTTACCATAGCCTCTGAAACTAATACGCTCTTGAACTAAGCCTCGTGTATAAAGAAATTCAGCCACTGTTTTGGCTCTTGAAGTTGAAAGCCTGTCACAATAATCAGTAGGAGGAATACTATTCGTATGTCCACCGATCTCGATAATTACATTTTTATTTTCTGCCATAAAATCATAGACCTCATTCAGCACTTCAAATGATTCTGTAGTTATTGCACTACTATCCGCCTGGAAAAATAAGTTGTCAATCTGTAAAGTCTGACCAACTGTTAACTTGGTGATATCCAGATCAGGGAGAATCTTCGGTCTTTCTACATTTACGGGTTCTATGATTGAACACCCATTTGCATCAGTTATAGTAAGATAATTGAATCCATAGTTAAGTTTATTAGCTATCGGCCCTTCCTCACCATTGTCCCACAATATATTGTAAGGTGCTGTTCCACCGCTTGCTTCGATTTCAGCTTTACCATCTTTTCTGCCAGGTCTTGATACAGCTTGGGTAGATAAAACATTATTCAATAATTGAGCAGGATCTTCTATCCTAACCGAAGTGAATTTTCTGTTTCCTAATACATCTTCTACTGTAACTGAATAATTGCCTGACTTTAAGTTGGTAGGATTCTCACCTCTTAGGCTCACCGGAGACCAATAGTACTTATATGGATCTTGGCCGCCGCTAACTTCAATTTTAAGGCTGGCATCGTGATTACCGAAACAGCTAATCGTACTTTCAGGAATAATTGTGATACGCATATCTTCAATTTGAATCGAATCAGTATATATTCTGTACAGACCTGCATCAGCTGTACCCAGCCACAATGCTCCTTTTTTATCACTCGCCAATGAGAGGCATTTTTGGCTGACAAGCCCTAAGTTTTCACCATATTTTTCCAACCTTCCTTTGTACGGATTATATCTGGTCAGAATATCAGAAGCAACATATAAGTTGTTTTTATTATCCAGAGCAAGGTCATTAATTTCTCCTTCGTACAATCCTTTTTTCAAACCCTGAGGGTATTCTCTGCCATTTACAATTAGATATAACTCCTCATCTGACAGTAACCAGAGTCCTTCTTTATTTTCTGTAGCGGCGATAAGCCTTTCCCGTTTGTAATCAATTTTCCAGACGCCTTTAGTCTCCTTTATTTCAGCAACTCCTTTATGAGTTCCAATCCATATGGTTTTATGACTTTTTGAATAGAAAGTGAAGCTGATATGATTTGATTTTAAACTTGAATTTTTAATCTTAAAATGATGAAGTACTTTCCCTGTTTCAGTATTAATAACATATAATCCCAGAGTAGTACCAACCCATAATTTGCTTTTATATAACTCTATATCTGTAATTTTTACACCTTCTGGAGGAAGCTTAAAAATCCGTTTATCATTCTTATATAATGTATTATCTGAATAGGCTGAAAAAATATCACCAGATCGGGATACTGCTACTGATACTGCATTGGCATGGGATACTTCGTTTTCAAGCGCATAAGTATCATTATCATAAGATTTAATACCATTTTTTGCGGCAATCCAGATTACATTCTTTTCAATCCGCAGATCTTCTATTCTATCATTAGCGGCAAACCCATCCACACGTTCAAGAACCAATTCTGTTTTAAATAAATCATCAGTTTGGGCAATTAATCCATTCCCCATTAACAGGCATACAGCCAGAGCAAAATACTTCATTGAATATATTCTAAGTTAAAACAACAGATAGAAAACGACTTTAAAGCTCTCAAAGATCGTAAAAAACTGAATTTAATGTTTTATTAACGAGAGCTTATATTATGCTTCTTCAGGAGCGACATCTACTCTTAGTGTAAATAATGCGGCTATAATCATCATAGCACCGCCTATTATTACTGCAGACAGTCGATTATTATCCAATAAATTAGACATTACCCAACCGAAAAACAGGGTAGCCATAATTTCTGGGATGACAATGAAGAAATTAAATATCCCCATATAAAGTCCAAGTTTGCTTTGATCCAGCTGACTTGCCATCATAGCATAAGGCATCGCTAAAATACTTGTCCACGCTATTCCTACTCCAGCCATAACAACAAACAGCATATATTTACTTGAAATCAGAAATAAGGACATCAGTGCTATTCCCCCGATTGTAAGGCATATAACATGTAGATACTTCTCACCAAATTTCATAGCTAAGGAAGGCATAAGCAAAGCAAATAGAAAAGTGACGACGGAATAAAAACCAAAACATAAATTACCCCAGGCTACTCCATCCGCATATAATGGAGATTGAGGATTTGGAGCTCCAAATACATTTACAGCAACTGCTGTAGTAAAATAAAACCACATTAAAAATAGTCCAAGCCAACTAAAAAATTGTACGAAAGCAAGTTGCTTCATGATTTTAGGCAATGTAAATATTGTAGAAAATATCTCCTTAAAAGCATGGCCAATTCCGCTACTCTCTTTTTTCATTTTTATAAAGGCGTCCATATCTTCCGGAGGATACTCAGGAGTCTTGATTACAGTATAACTTACAGCTGCTAAAAATGCTACTCCTCCTATTGCAAAAGCTATTTTGAGATAAGAAGGAACCCCATGTTCAGCTGTGGGTTCCATATTGAAATAATTGAGAAATATAAATGGGAGTACAGAAGCAAAGACAGCACCTATGCCGATAAAAAAACTTTGCATCGTATATCCTTTAGTATGTTGTTCAGGAGGAAGATTGTCCGCAACAAAAGCCCTGAAAGGTTCCATACTGATATTTATACTGGCATCAAGAATCCACAGAAGTCCAGCCGCCATCCACAGTGCAGCAGAGTGGGGCATAGCAATGAGTGCTATTGAGGCTAAAATAGCTCCTGTTAAGAAATAAGGTCTACGTCTTCCTAGTTTGTTCCATGTTCTATCCGAGTAGTACCCTACAATTGGTTGGACCAATAGCCCTGTCATAGGAGCTGCTAACCATAGAATGGGAATAGCATCAGGCTCTGCACCAAGGTACTCATATATTGCACTCATGTTACCAAGCTGCAGATTCCATCCAAACTGGATACCCAGAAATCCAAAACTCATGTTCCAGATTCGCCAAAATGAAAGGCGTTCTTTTTTCATATTACATTATTTTGAAAAGACATAATAGTCCCAGGGATTGAGCATAATGGATTGATCTTCGTTTCTATTCAGTTGTGCCTCAAATAATTCTGTATAACTGGATTCATCCCAATCTAAACTTACATCGTTATTCCTATCTGATAGATTCAAAATGATCACTACTTCATTGTCTCCGGAAGTCCTTGAATAAACAATCGTATTTTCATCAGCATGGATAAACTCAGGCTTTGCACTATTTTCTCCAACCCATAATGCTTGATTTTGGTGTTTTAAATTAAAGAGTGCTTTATAAAAATCTTCATAGGCATAATCAGAAAATCCAATCTCTTCTTTGATGAAAAATGGAAGCCTTTTTCTTAAGGGCTCTTCCTGACCATTATAGATCAAAAACATACCTTCTAAAGTTGCCGCTAGAACAGAAAGAGCTTTGTGAGCATCCCCCATACGATCAAATACAGTACCTGCCCATGTGTTTTCATCATGGTTGGAAGTGAAGTGTACATGAAACCCTTTATTAAATTTTTGCTTGTCTTGTTTGTACCAACCGATAATACTATCAGCACCAATTTCACCTTTTGCAATATGATTCATCAGATGATGAAAAGACCAACCATAGGTTGCATTGTAAGTGTTATTATTTCTATGTGATATTACCTCTGATGCAGCAAACATGAATATGTCTTTTTTCGTACTCAACAAGGCAGGCGTGACTTGATCCCAAAAATCTTGTGGAATCCCATGAGCAACATCGACTCGAAATCCATCAATATCAAAATCACTTAACCAGAATTGCATCGATTCAATCATGGCTTCTCTCATTTCTTCATTGTCATAATTAAGATCTGCTACATCAGTCCAGCCCCACGATTTTCCAGTATTGTAATCGATAGGATCAATAATATTTCCTAGAGAATCCTGGGTGTACCATTCTGGGTGATCAAATATCCATTGATTATCCCAACCTGTATGATTAGGAACCCAGTCAATGATCACTTTCATGTCGCTTTCATGAATTTGATTAATCAGGTCTTTAAAATCTTGAGGAGTGCCATAGTCTGGATTTACAGTTTTATAATCAGCAACAGAATAAGGGCTGCCCAAGTACTTTTTCTTTTCTTCTTCATCTTTGATATCACTTACCCATAAGCCATTTGTAGCCTTACGGTTTTTTATACTAACTGGGTTAATAGGCATAAACCATATAATGTCCACACCCATATTTTTAAGTCTATCGATCTGTTTACTGACGCCTGAAAAATTTCCTTCTGCACTAAATTGCCGAACATTTAATTCGTATAGATTCGCGTTTTTAGCCCAATCAGGTAGTTCAAGATTAAGTTCTGAAAAGGATTCATTCTTTGAAGAACTTTGGTTTGCGGGATCTTGCTTGCAAGAAAAAGAAATGCATAAAAAAGGAAAAGTAAAATGCCTCTATTAATCATGATCAATGGTATTCGAAGTTTAAATTATTAAAATTATCCAGTTACTCTTGAATCAATGAAGTAATATTTCTTCACCATCTACAAAAACTGAGCTCAATTCTCCAGTCTCTTTTGTTATTCTGTTCTCATTATGATCAAGATGGACCTGAATCAGGCTTCCTCTAAATACAATCTTAAAACTACATGCTTTCCATTGTTTAGGAAGATATGGTTTAAAATGGAGTTGATTATTTTTAATACGCATTCCACCAAAGCCTTTAACTATTGACATCCATGTACCTGCCATAGAAGTGATATGAAGACCGTCTTCAGTATCATTATTATAATCATCTAAGTCGAGACGTGAAGTTCTTAAATACATTTCATATGCCTTGGAATCCATTTTCAACATGCAAGCTAAAATACAATGAACACAAGGTGACAGGGAAGATTCATGAACAGTACTTGGTTCATAAAAATCGAAATTTGATCTTATCACTTCTATAGAAAAATCATCTTCGAAAAAATAGAGACCCTGCAGGACATCTGCTTGTTTAATGTAGACGGATCTTAATATCCTGTCCCAGGACCAATTTTGATGAATTGGTTTTTCATCCTCAGGCAGTTCATTAACAACAGATAGTACTTTATCTAAAAAACCATCTTGCTGCAGAAATATTTTGTGTTGAGTATTGTATGGGAAATACATGTTTTTGCAAATATCTTCCCACAATTGTAACTCATGATCTTTGAGGTTTAGATCTACATAAATCTCTTTGTAGTAGGAGCTATGATTTTCTTTGTGGTTTTCAAGACATTTCAAAGTATAGCTTAAACACCATTTGGCTATATAATTGGTATACCAGTTATTGTTTACATTGTTTTCATACTCGTTGGGACCGGTAACTCCCAGGATGACAAATTGATTTTTTTCTTCGGAAAAATTGACACGTTGAGACCAAAATCTACTTATACCAATAAGGACTTCAAGTCCACCATTCCTTAAGTAATCATCATCTCCGGTATATTTGATAAAATCATAAATAGCATAGGCGATTGCTCCGTTTCTGTGAATTTCTTCAAAGGTAATTTCCCATTCATTATGACACTCCTCACCATTCATTGTAACCATAGGATATAAGGCAGCACCATCTTTGAAACCTAATTTTTGTGCATTTTCTATAGCTTTTTGAAGATGATTGTGTCGGTATTTCAAAAGCTGAAGAGCAACTTCCTTATCAGATGTAGATTGGTAGAATGGCAGACAATATGCTTCTGTATCCCAATAGGTGCTTCCACCATATTTTTCACCTGTAAACCCTTTAGGCCCAATATTAAGCCTTGAGTCTTTTCCGGAATAAGTTTGTTTAAGATGAAATATATTGAAGCGGATCCCTTGCTGAGCTGAAGTATCTCCTTCAATGGTTATATCGCTGTTTTTCCATATTTCTTTCCATTGATTAATATGTCCATCAAGAAGTTGCTGATAGGCAATGTCTGAAGCTTCCCTGCATTTTGAAACACTTTGATTTTCAATATTCTCAATGTCGTAATACAGAGAAGAAGCAAAACCCACATACTTTGTGATTTTTATCTCATCACCCGTATTGACTGCAAGATCAAAAGTATGAGATGCAAATTTATCTTTAGAATAATTGGAATTTAGGATTTGCTTGATTCCATTAATTTCGATTTGCGTGAAAGAAGCTAAGCCAAGGTTAAATGCTGTCTTAAGCGTTTCAGCTTGTACAAAGCAAAATTCATTATTTGAAAGATGTTTTTTTCCTATCCAAAATTTTTCATCATAGTTGGAATCTTTATTTAGAATATCAAAATCAAGAAATGATTCGACCTTAACTTGACTGAATTTTCCATCTACCTTAAGCGTATATTCAAGACAAGCGATTTCATCATCCATCATACTTGTAAATCGAGTAGTAGACACATTAATCTTCACACCTGAATTATTAATTCCTTCAAAACTTCTGGATAATACACCTTTTTGCATATCGAGAGTTCTGTTAAAGTTCGACAACTTAAGATTTGAAATATCAAGATTAAAATCATCAATCCGAATATTGAGACCTATCCAATTGCATGAATTTAAAACCTTTGCAAAATATTCCGGATAACCATTTTTCCACCATCCTACCCGTGTTTTGTCAGGATAATAAATCCCCGCATTATAGCTTCCTTGAAGTGATTTTCCAGAGTATTGTTCTTCGAAATTTCCTCTTAATCCAGTTTTTCCATTCCCCAATGAGAAGATCGATTCTGATACTTCATTGAAGTCTGGATTGAAATTATCTTCAATTACTTTCCAGCCATCTAGTTTTATATAATTTTTCATGGGCTCTAGTCATCAAGTATTTGTAGTAATCTGCTCTAGTTGAAGCTTTAGATTGTTGAATTGTAATTTTTCAAATCCTGTGATATTTAAATTTGCATGTGGTAAATTTTCAGGAATCCCTACTCCAACACTTATAAATCCACCTGTATTGGCGGCTTCAATTCCTTTATAACTATCTTCAAATACAATACTGAATTGAGGGTCAGAATTAATTCCTTGTGCGGCTTTCAGGAAAACTTCAGGATCAGGTTTAGTCTTTTCAACCATATTGCCATCTACGATAATTTCAAAAAATGGTTTAATACCTACTTTATCGATAATTGTCCAGGCGTTTTTACTTGCAGAACCCACAGCCATTTTGATATTCGCATTCTTTAATTGATGAAGGAAATCTACAACACCAGGGAGTAATTCAGATTCACCCATATCTTTTATATTCTCCAGATACCATTCATTTTTTAATCTGGCGAGCTTCTTTTTTTCATCATCTGGGCATATGTATCCACCAGCTTCAAGAACTATTTCTAATGAATCAATCCTGCTAACCCCTTTAAGTTTTTCTTCAAGGTTATCCTTTATACTGAAACCAAGATATTTAGCAATCTTTTTCCAGGAAAGGAAATGATATTTAGCTGTATCAACGAGCACACCATCAAGATCAAAAATGCAGGCCTTTACCATTATTGTATCAAAGATTTTAGTGATTTTCTGTGAATAAATTTTGCTCTCAATTGTTGGTGGATCTTATTCAACATTTTCATCTGGGAGAGTTGAATCAGGCTATGATTCATTTTTTCAATAAAGTTTTTTGACTCTATTCCTATATGATTTTCCAGATATGATGAGCTTATCTGAAAATACAGATCGGATACTTCCTTTTGAAATCCTTGAGAAATCAATTTTTCATCATAAACTACCAGCCACTCAATGTCATTTTCTTCATGAAGCAATCTTACCAAATCTTCAAAAAAGGAAGCTTTACAATACAAGGACGACTTAATGCCAAATTGCTGCTTATTTATCCAAGATTTAATATTTTGAAATTCTCTGTTTAAATAAATAACTGATAGCTGTTCAGACAAAAGTCTTACTTCCATGATCGAACTGGAGATAGGGTCAATATCAACTAAAGCTGTGCTAATAGCATGGAAATCTTCTTTTTCAATAGCAATGTAAGCCAATAGAATATCTTTATTTAAAGAGTAGTTGATTTTTGAATTTTCGAGATAGAATTTCACCAAATCCGTATCGTTTTCACTAACAAGTAATTTCAGACACTCGAAGACCTTGAAATGTTCATATTTTTTTAAAACTTCATTTATTGTATCAGGGAGAGGATAGGCCAATTGTAGTATTGTTTTTAGCTTTAGCTTCCAATCCAATGAATTTTCAAGTTTGTTTTCCAGCGAATTAATAATTTCAATTTTATCTGATTCTGTCAGAACATGATTCCGGTCTAATAGGTCAATTAGATTATATTGCTTAGGTAGATAATAAGAAGTCAGGACCATGCTTTTCAGATTAGATTCCATTCTGGATCTGAAACTTGGAGCAAGATCTTGAGATAAAATTGAGTTTAGGCCATTGAGGAATTTCACTCTAGTCAGTTCAATAGATTTATTTTTTAAATGATAAGTATTTTGTAAATAAGAAATCTTTGACAGCGAATGAAATCCCAGAAAAAACGCTTCTATATAGTTTTCGGTACTTAAACAATCATCCATCTGATTCGCAAAATCTTTAAGAATTATGGAGATTGTTTTCGCCAAACTTAAGCCGATTTTTAGGTTTTTAAGGGTTTTAGGTTTGATAAGTTCGTCTAAGATTCTCTTATATTTTTCACCTTCTTCTCCAATATGGATTTTTGAAATGAAATGAGATTTCAGAGTCCATTCGAATAATTTGTCGTGTTGAGAATAACCCAAAATAAAAGCTTTAAGATCTGTTTCATTAAGATCTTTAAGAAGATCTTTAATTCTTATTTTGCTTAGTTTTTTAGAGTCATCCATTTTTGCTGGAAAATCAAAGAATAAAAATCAAATAAATTGTAAATCAGTATTTTCATCAAGTAAAACCTCTAAAGTTAATTACAATTTATTTATTAGTCTAAAAGCTTAACTTGTTATATTACTCCCCGGATTCAAAGGATATGAAAGAACTTATACTAGTCAGGCATGCAAAATCTTCATGGTCAAACCCCGGTTTAGCTGATAGAGACAGACCATTGAATAAACGCGGTAATAGAGATGCTCCTATAATGGCATCGTTTTTAAGATCAAAAAATATCATTCCTGATATACTGAAATCCAGTCCTGCAAATCGGGCATATAGTACTGCAGAGTATTTTTCTGAAGAATTTGAAAGTGAACTTAAAGATTTTGAAAAATATCAAGATCTGTATTTCGGATCTGAAAATGATTGGTTATTTCTTATTCAAAACACAGATGAAAAATATTCTTTTCCAGTATTTTTTAGTCACAATCCGACGATAACTTACTTTTCTAATCAATTCACTGAAAATTATATTGAAAATGTTCCTACCTGCGGAGTTATTCATTTAAAATCTGAAGCAGATTATTGGAAAGATCTGAGTTTTCATAATACAAAAGTGATCGCTACATATTTCCCCAAGTTGATTGATGTATAAAATGATAAAATATCTAATATTGCCTTTGTTATTTGTGGCTATTTCTTGTCAACAGAAAGAGCGTGAAGTTGAGCTGACATATGATGAAGAGAAAATAATTGCTGTACTTATTGATCTATATATAGCAGCTCAGATAATTGAAGATGCTCGAATTGAATTAAAAGACAGTCTTAGATCAGTTTATACCGACCAGATTGGAAATATACATCAGGTAGAAATGAGATTGATAGAACTGCATCTGGCCAAACTTCAATTGAATCCAAAACTTTATGAGGACCTACATAAACAAGTCAGAGACTCAATAATAGTGTTAGAAAAAACACATAAATATTCAAAATAGTAAAACAGAAATCAGGATTTGTTGTGTCTTCTGAATTAACAATTTCTTAATCTAAAAAATTAAAAGAAAAGTAGGGCTTTGTTTTTATTTGTGATTCGCAGAATAGAAATGTGTATTAAAGAAAAAATATTAATAGTTGAAGATGAATTCGATATTGTTGAGTTCTTAGAATATAATCTTGATAAAGAAGGATTTTCAATTGAAAAAGCCTACGATGGAGAGGAAGGATATGAAAAAGCAATTGAATTCAGGCCACATCTGATTCTGATGGATATTATGATGCCTAAAATGGATGGTATCGAGCTCTGTCAAAAATTGAGATTGCTACCTGAGTTTAAGAATACAATAATTGCCTTTCTTACGGCAAGATCTGAATCGTTTACGCATATTTCAGCTCTGGATTCCGGGGGAGATGATTTTATTTCAAAACCCATTAAGCCAAATGTTTTAAAGAGTAGGATTCGAGCATTATTGCGAAGACATATTGAATTGAATAAATTAGAATCTACAGCCATTTTAGAATTTGATGAACTGAAAATTGATCTTAGTGCTTATGATGTTTCAAAAGGAGATGAGAAGATAATATTGGCGAAAAAAGAATTTGAACTACTTGAACTTTTGGTTTCACGTCCGGGAAAAGTATTTAAACGAGAAGAAATTATGAATAAAGTTTGGGGTAATAACATAATTGTTGGTGAAAGAACTATTGATGTACACATCAGAAAACTAAGGGAGAAGTTAGGAAGCCATTATATTAAGACTATGAAAGGTGTAGGATATAAA
Source organism: Saprospiraceae bacterium (assembly GCA_965248155.1). Lineage (GTDB taxonomy): Bacteria > Bacteroidota > Bacteroidia > Chitinophagales > Saprospiraceae > RFSX01. Next base: position 1,551,288 of record CBDFIO010000001.1, on the reverse strand, counting down.
TTTGACTTTTAATATTGTGTTTAAAAATCTTTCCATAAGACAGATTTCTGTATTAACATCCCTTGTCATTTGGGCTGTTCATGTTCTCTTGGTGCTCATGACATTTAAGCTGTTTGGAAGCGGGGAGAATCCTTTTAAGTACTTCATAGTATATGTTATCGTTTCATTTTTTCTTGGATATATTTTATTAAAATGGCTTTTTGAAACCTTTGTATTTAGAAAAATAAAACTGATCTATAAGGTCATAAGTGATTCAAAAGTCTCTCTGAAGGATGTAAGTGACTTTGGATCTTTGGAAACCACTCTTGATGATGTAAACAATAAAGTGGTAGCCTGGGCTGAAAAGACAGAAAAGGAGATTAGTTCCTTAAAGTCATTAGAAGAATATCGTAAAAAATATGTTGGTGACATTTCTCATGAGCTAAGGACACCTATATTTAGTATACAGGGATATTTGCATACACTTTTGGAGGGAGGGATATATGATGAGAATGTTAATATTAAGTATTTGGAAAGAGCGGTAAGTAATCTCTCCAGACTCCAGACTATTGTTGAGGATTTAGACTTGATCAGCAAACTGGAAACTGAGGATGGAGTGTTAGAATTTACCCAATTTGATATTAAGGAATTGATCCAGAATATAATCAATGACCTTGAGATTCAAGCCAAGAAGAAAGGAATTGCACTCTTTTTTAAACCTGGAGCCGACGCTGCATTTAATGTATTAGCAGATAAAGATAAAATTGAACAGGTCTTTATTAATATCATCAAAAATTCGATTAAGTACGGAAATACAGACGGGTTTACTAAAGTCTCGTTTTACGATATGGATGAACGAATTTTGGTTGAGGTATCAGATGATGGGATAGGAATTAAAGAAGAGGATCTGAAACATGTATTTGATAGATTTTATCGTTCTGATAAAAGTAGATCTCGAAAGGAAGCTGGATCTGGTCTTGGATTGTCCATAGTTAAACATATCATTGAAGCGCACATGCAAAAAGTTACCCTTCGGAGTACATTAGGTGAAGGATCTACATTTGGTGTAACACTTCAAAAAATATAACTAAGTCTTATTAAATGCTAACAGTTGATCGGTTGAAATTTGAGAGGGGTAGGCTACCTGATTCAAAATATTGAGGAGTACATCTTTCTTTTTATTAAAATCAGGGAGTTGATCTGCAGGAAGAGGATCCTGAGGAGGAAAGTTAAGTCTCAGGTGGTTAACTTGCTTTCCGTGCTTCCAAAACCTAAAACAAACATGAGGACCGGTGGCTATACCAGTTTTTCCAACTTCTCCAATTTTTTGGCCTTGCTTTACTCTTTTACCTTTTTTAATTCCTGCTGCAAAGCGACTCATATGCAGGTATTGGGTTTTGTAAGTGTCATCATGTCTGATTTTCACATACTTACCATTGTTTTTTGTATAACCAGCTATTTCAACAACTCCTCCACCTACGGCATATATCGGTGTGCCTGTGGGAGCGGCATAATCTGTTCCTAAATGAGGGATGGTTCTCTTTTTAATAGGATGAAATCTTCTCAGGTTATATCTTGAAGATATTCTTGAACTCTTCAAAGGAGCTCTCAGAAATTTACCGAGTGTTGGACGTCCTTCAAGGTCATAAAATCCTTCATAGTTTTCATTTTGGTAGAAAACTGCAAAGTGTTCTCCTTGATCGTTTTTGTAGGATGCAGCTAGAATTTCTCCGGTTGCAACAGATTTGCCATCGATATATTTCTTTTCAAATATCAACTTGAGCTCATCGCCTTTTTGGGTATGATAGAAGTCAATACTTGATGCAAAAGCATCTTCCATTTTGTCAATGATCTCTCCTCCCAAACCATTTTGTTGCATTGCCATCCAAAGAGACGATTCGATAATTCCTGAAGCTGATTCTATGCAGATATCATAATCTCGTTTAACAACATCTATTTTCACTTGATCTTTGACGAAATATTTGACAAAGGTGAATTTGTTCGGTTCATAGATTATACAAAGTGGAGAATCACAAGCATCTTCTTTTACAAATATGATGGGTTTTTTAGCTCTGAAATTTCGAATGCTGAATACCTTGCTTGATAGCTTATCAAGTTTTAGAATACTATCCCATTGAATACCTTGGTATAACAATAAATCTCCAAGGTTTTGATTAAATCCAAGTGTATGTGTTTCGAAATGGTGAGTTGATTTATCAAAACCGTACAAATATTTCGGTTCTTCAACAATTTCATATTCGACTTCTTCTGTAGTCGCTAATGTTACATTAACATAATGTAGGATAAAATAACCGGCCATAAGCGCTGAAATCGTTATGCAAAGATTAAGAATTGATACTTCTTTCTTTTTCACTATGTAATCTTGGTCAGTAAGTAGTTTCCTTCTAAAAACGCAGAAAATTGAGCGTAATTATAATTTACGAGCGTAAAGATAATTCAATATTCTAAAAAAATGAGATTTTAATAGTGAAAGGCCAGTTTTGAAAAGGGTATTTTTGAGAGAATTTTGAATGGTATTTCATGAATCAGATTAACGTTGGAGGTCGCATTTTGTCTTTGGAACGCCCTGTGGTCATGGGAATTCTTAATGTTACCAAAGATTCTTTCTATGATGGTGGTGCATTTCTAGATTTAGTAAAAGCACTTAATCAAGTAGAAAAAATGTTAGATGAAGGTGCAAAAATTATTGATGTAGGAGGATTTTCATCCAGACCCAAAGCGCCTTTAATTGGTGCTAAAGAGCAATTGCTGCAAATCGAGCCCATAATAATTTCAATACTCGAACGGTTTCCTGATGTTATTTTAAGTATAGATACCTATAGCTCAGAGGTCGTCAGTCGCATTAAGGAGTATTGCTCATTTATCATAAATGATATTTCAGGATTTGAATATGATGAGCATTTGATTCCGGCACTGGCTAAGCATAATTTACCTTATATACTCATGCATATGCGTGGAATACCTGAAAATATGCAGGAAATAAATCAATATGAGGATGTTTGTTTTGATATTTTGGAATATTTGGCAAAGAAGATTCATAAATTAAATATGAGTGGCGTTCATCAAGTTATGGTAGATCCGGGTTTTGGTTTTGCAAAGACTGTTGACCAGAACTTTGAAATTCTAAAAAAATTGAATCTGTTTAACATTTTTGAATTGCCCCTGGTAGTAGGCTTAAGCCGAAAATCAATGATTTATAAAACCTTAAATACGGATTCCAAATCTGCATTAAATGGGACAACGGCTCTGCACATGACAGCCCTGATGAATGGTGCCAGAATTCTTCGTGTCCATGATGTGAAAGAAGCGGTAGAAACAATTAAATTGTGGTCTGAATTAGCTCAGGATGTTAATGAATAATTAAAGGCATAAATAATATAGATTAATTTATGTTTTTACTGTTATAATATATGAGTTCGATTTTAATAATTATATGACAGAAAGTACACAAGAGGAAAGTAAGAAAATAATCAAAAGGAATCCGCTAAAGTTTCTTTTGCGTTTTTTAATAGGACTCTTATTATTGATATTATTGTTGCCTGTACTTATCCATTTTGGACCCATCCAGAAGTTCATTCTTAACAGAATTAGTAATCAAGTTACAGATAAAACAAAAAGTCATATAGAAATTGGAAGGGTTGATTTTTCATTTTTTAAAGGGCTCCAACTTGAAGAATTATACATTTCGAATCCGGATAATCAATCAGATACGTTGATTTATATTGGTTCAATGTCAAGTTCTCTAAAGGAAAACCTGACCAGTCTTATTGATAATGAGCTGCAACTGGAAAAAATTAATATATCGGATCTCTCATTATTTATTAAAAAAGACTCCATTGAGAATATATCTAATCTCGATTCCTTTTTAAATAGCCTGCGTTCCGATTCCGAAGAACCCAAGCCATCTGACCATATTGATATTAAGCTCAGAGAAATTGTTCTCGATCAGATTTCAATACAAATTATCGATGAAAAGAAATTGGAGAAATTCAATGTAAATCTTGATCAGGCTTTGGTTGAATTGAAAGATTTTAGTTCAACATCTGATACTATTATTCTTTCCAAATTAATGCTCAGCAATCCGAAAGTGAGGATTGAAATACAAAAAGGCCAAAAGAATATAGTTGTAAAAGACTCCATTGCATTGCCTGAAGAAATTATAATTGATAGTACATCCTCTCCTGTTTATGTATTTGTTGAACATCTAGAATTGAGTGGAGGAGAATTTTATCTGGATGACTGGAATTTTGAAGAACTCATTTCAGAAGAGGAATTTATAGACTACAAACATCTAAGTATAACTAACTTTAATATTAATGCGGACTCAACTGATATCAGTTTTCCATTTGCTATAAATTCAAATATTAAGTCATTAACATTAAAGGAAAAACAGGGCTTCGAAATTCAGCAATTAGATGTAAAGAGTTTATATTTTTCCGAGGAACGATTAAGCTTAAATGATTTTTTATTGAAGACCGGTGCCAGCAGTTTAAGCGATCATCTTGAATTTAATTTTAATGGATTTGAAGATTTTAAATCCTTTGCTCAAAATATAAAGTTGAATACTGAGTTGAATGACTCCAAAATTGCTTTTTCAGATTTGGCATACTTTTTCCTTGAGCTGTATGATTCACCATTTTTCAGATTAAATAAAAATCGTTGGATTCAGATATCTGGTGAAATAGAAGGAACGGTAGATGAAATTGAAGCAGACAATCTAAGTCTATCGATCAACAATCAGATCATTCTTCGAGGAACATTAAGTACCAACGACCTTACAAATTCAAGTTCGGCGTTGGTAAACCTTTATGTAGATGAATTATCCACAAGTCTGGCTGGTTTAAGAAGAATTATTCCGGACTTTCGGCCACCTGAACAATTTTACAAATTAGGTCCGATAACATTTTCAGGAGATATAGATGGATTTTTTAATGACTTTGTAATATATGGATACCTTAAAAGTGATCTCGGTCGAGTCACTTTAGATACAAGATTAAACATTACTGAAGGTATCGGTGATGCCCGATATTCGGGGGAGATTGCACTACAGGATTTTGACTTAAACAGATGGACTGATAATGAAAATCTTGGTCTGGCTACCTTGACTGCAAGAATAAATGATGGCCGGGGATTGACGCTTGAGAGTGTATATACTGATCTGACTGCAAGTCTGGAGAAGTTTGAATTCAAGTCATATAATTATAGCAATGTAACATTAGAAGGAGAATTGCAAAAAAATCTCTTTAATGGAAAAATTGTCGCTTTAGACCCGAATATTGATTTTGACTTTGATGGACAGATTGATATTTCAAAAAATCAATTTAAAACGGACTTTGAAGCAGAGATTAGAAAAATAGATTTGAATGCGATAAATCTATCAAATGATTTCTCTACGATTAATGGAAAGTTCAACTGTTCCGTGAGTGGTACAGGTACCAAGGATTTTGAAGGATTTGTAGATATTGAAGGGATGGCTCTGAATTACAAGGAAAAGCCATTTGATTTTGATAGTCTTTATATCAGTTCTTCACCCGCTGAGGAAGGAAATAGGAACTTGATTGTAAGTTCAAATGTGATCAATGGTTCTGTTTCAGGCAAATTTGATTTTGCGGAATTAGTACCTAATTTTTCGAATTTTCTAAATAAGAATCATCCGGCATGGGCCAAAAGACTTAATATTAAAAAGTCAGAATTAGAACTCAATAATGAACAAAAATTTAGGTTTAAAATTCAGATTTCTGATACAAAGGATTACCTGGAACTATTAAATGTAAATGACCTTAGGCTTAAAGGATTAACTTTTGAAGGAGCTCCTAATTTGAAAATTGGAGTGCTCAACAGTCAAATTAATATAGACTCATTTTTATACAAAGATTATTCGTTCAAATCTTTAAGTCTGGGCTTACTCCATAGCAATCAATTATCAAAGTATACGCTCCTGCTGGATAAGTTTTATAATAAATCGAAGTCATTTGATCCCGTTGAAGTCAGAATGGATATCAATGGTGATATCGTTGATTTTCATGTTACAACAAAGAATGTTCTTGATTCTATCGGCGATATTGATCTTAGTTTAAAAGTGGTTCCCGACGATGATAAATTGGTATTCAAACTTATTGAAAGAAACTTGCAAATGTTTAGTTCTGATTGGAATGTGTCTCCTGATAATGAAATCATTTATGGAGACAATTATATAAAAGTCAATGATTTTGTAATATCGGATGGTTACCGGGAAATTGAAATTAATGATTATCATAACCTAGGTGTCAGAACATCCCTTAAGAACTTTGATTTTCAACTCATTAATGGAATTATCAATTATGATAAAATTGATTTCACAGGAGAAGGTGATGCGGATATACGGATTGATAATATTTTTCAGGAGCCTGAAGTTTATGCCAGTGTTTTTATCCCGGAATTCAAACTTAACAATGTAGACTATGGCGCTTTAATTGTGAATGCGGTTAGCGATTCTAGTGATTTTATAAAAGCAGACATAAACCTTAATAGAGAAGAAGATGACCTTTCCCTCATTGTGAATGCAGATTATAATAAAACCAACAATGAAGTATCAGGCGATGTTCTTGCGCGAAATATGGTTATGAGCACTTTCCAATTTATTCTTGAAGATGGAATATCCAATACAGATGGGGTCGCCAATATAGATGCAAAAATATCTGGTACAGCCGATGATATTAAATTAAGAGGAGAAGCTCGTATTGTTGATGGTATAACGACGATCAACTACCTGGGATCTGAGCTGAGATTAGGTACTGAAAAAATTCGTGTCTCTGAAAATTTCATTGATTTGACCAATGTAAGTCTTTATGATAAGTTTGGTAATAGGGCAACGATGCTTGGAGGTCTTCGTCACGATTTGTTTGCTGATTTCAGATCTCAACTGACAATTAATTCTGACAGATTCCTGGCCCTGGATACAGAAAAAGAAGACAACCCCCTTTATTATGGATCTGGAATAGGTCAATTGTCTGTGGAGTTCAGTGGCCCATTCTCGAGTACTGATATTGATGTAACTGCTGTAACAGGCGCTGGAACTGTTTTGAATATTCCTGTAGAAGATACTTATGAAAATTTTGACGAGAGCTTCATTAAATTTGTCGATAGAGATCTCGTCTTAAATCCTAACACAGACAGCGTTGTCCTAAATACTAAACTGGAAGGGGTTGATGTTCAGATGAACCTTTCTATAACTCAGGATGCTCAAGTCAATATAATATTTAATGAAAGGCTTAATGATATTATAAAAGGGCGAGGTAATGGGGACTTAAGAATTATTGTTTCCAGGGAAGGGGACTTTAATATTTTTGGTAGTTATGAAGTGGAATCAGGTGATTATCTGTTTACTGCATGGGGGATAGTAGCCAAACCATTCGAAGTCAAAAGAGGGGGATTAATAACCTGGACAGGTGATCCAATAAATGCGAATTTAAATATAGAAACCACTTATTCTGGCCTCAGAGCTCCCACGAATGTCTTTCTTGATGAATATTTGGTAACTGCAAGTCCAGCAATACAGATCGAAGCTAAAAAAAGAACCTCGGTCGATTTGACAATGAGATTGACGGGAACATTATATAAGCCGGATGTAAATTTTGACTTGTCTTTTCCAGAATTACAAGGAGAACTCAGGACATATGCAGATAATAAAGTTCGAACATTAAGGGAGAATGAAGCAGATCTGAATGAGCAGGTTGCGGGTTTAATTATGTTTAGGAGTTTCTTGCCTTCTAACTCTTTGGGAGATAATCTGCTCACTGGAGGTAGTTTGGCACAAACAAGTTACAATACCTTAAGTGAATTTATTTCTAATCAATTATCGTATTTGCTATCCGGATTTTTGCAGGAAGCTTTAGCTGAAAATGGATTTGTTTCAGGCATTGATTTTGTAATTGAGTTTTCAAGAAACGATGACCTTGAAGAAGGAAATGTAAATGTAGACAGGCTGATTCCAGATGAGATCGAAGTCCATTTCAAGCCTCGATTCCAAAACGATAAATGGGGGTTCGATTATGGGACAAGTTTTGTTAATTCAACAATTCAAGGTATCACCAATTACTTTATACATGATTTTGTTTTAGAATATTATTTGACTGATGACAGAAGGTTGAAATTAAGAGCCTATGGCAAGTGGGACAAAGACGAAGTTGAATCTGAAAATGAACAAAAATATGGTCTGGGTATAAATTTTAGAAAAGAATTTGGAAGGATAACTCAATTTAAGAAATCTCTTTCTAAAGATATAAGTAAACTGAACGAAGAAGAAAATCAGATTTTACTTATCCTGGATCTCATCAAGTGATCTACCATAACCAATGCGGCCATGGCTTCGACGATCGGAACTGCTCTAGGAACAACACATGGGTCGTGCCTCCCCTTACCTTGAATTGTCGTCTTTTCTCCCTCTTTAGTAATCGTCTCCTGGTCTTGCATGATCGTCGCTACAGGTTTGAATGCAACATTAAAATAAATAGGCATTCCATTACTGATACCTCCTTGTATTCCTCCTGAATAATTGGATTTTGTTTTCATAGAAAGGCCATCGGACTCCCAAATGTCATTATGCTCAGATCCTTTCATTGTAATTGCATTAAATCCAGAACCATATTCAAATCCTTTGACTGCATTAATTGAAAGCATGGCTTTTGCTAAATCTGCATGAAGTTTATCGAATACAGGATCGCCGAGACCAACAGGAGAATTTTCTATAAGACAAGTGATTCGACCGCCTACAGTATCTCCGGATTGACGTATTTCGAGGATATAATCCTCCATTTTTTTTGCCATTTCCTTATCTGGACAACGGACTATATTTTTTTCGGTTTGATTCCAATCTATCTTGGAGATGTCTTCATCCAAAGCAATCTCTCCAATTTGAGTTACTCCCGCTCTGATAACTATGTTTTGGGATTCAAGAATCATTTTGGCGATGGCTCCGGCTGCAACCCTAGCTACTGTTTCTCTGGCTGAAGATCGACCACCACCTCTATAGTCTCTGTGACCAAATTTTTGATCATATGTCATATCTGCATGCGAAGGTCTGAATGCATCAGATATATGCTTGTAATCTTTAGATTTTTGATCTGTATTGGGAATAAAGATTGAAATTGGAGTTCCGGTGGTAACACCCTCAAATACACCCGATTGAATTACAAATAATTCTTCTTCTTTGCGTTGTGTCGTAATTCTTGATTGGCCGGGTTTACGTCTTTCAAGTTCCTGTTGAATAAATTCTTGATTGACTTTTACTCCAGCGGGGCAGCCATCAATAATAACACCTAAGCCAGGACCATGAGATTCACCAAATGTGTGTATCCGAAAGATCTGACCAAAACTATTTCCCGCCATAATGAGTTATTAAATTAAATGATAAAGCTACTATCATTTATATTGTGAAAATAGCATTTAGATTTAAAGTGCATTATTTTTATCTTCTAATAAATTTGACTTAAAGATGAACATTAAGAATAAAATAAATGAACTCAGTTCTGAGATTCAAGAAAAGCAAAAAGAGATTGTTGAATTGTGTAGAATGCAGGAAGCCGAACCCGTAGAAGATTATGAGCTCAAAGACAAAGAAGGACGATCTGTTCGATTGACTGAATTATTTGGAGATTCCGATGAGCTTCTATTGATTCATAATATGGGTATGGAATGTAAGTATTGTACAATGTGGGCTGATGGTTTCAGAGGATTTGCCGAGATTATTTCTGACAGGATGCCTTGGCTGCTGACCAGTCCAAATAGTCCTGAAACACTCAAAAACTTTTCTGAAAGTAGAAACTGGAATTTTAAAGTTTTGAGTTTCGAAGGGACAAGTTTTGCAAAAGATTTAGGATATCAAACCGATACTGATGGCAAAGCAATGTACCATCCCGGTGTTTCGGCATTGATAAAAAAGGAAGAAAAGATATACCGGACCGGGAATGATTCTTTTGGACCCGGTGACCTTTATAATCCTGCCTGGCATTTCTTTGATCTATTTCCAAAAGGAGCAAATGGGTGGCAACCTAAATATATTTACACACAGAAAGATGCTTCAATTAATCTATTGGATTAAAATTCTCATTGCTTAAAAAGCAAGTAACAATAAATATATTTAACAAGATCTGTTCACATAAATATACCTTTCCTAATAATTTAGTTCATGCATTTGTATCCTAACGACATTTATGAAAAATTAGAATTTGATAAAATTCTTGAGCGCTTGGCAAGTTATTGTTTGGGAGAGGCTGCTAAAACAAAAGTATTAACACTCAAGTCATTTAACAAGAAAGAAAAGTTAGATAGCTTGCTTGATGAAGTCCTTGAATTTAATACATGTGCAAACCTGGGGGGTATCTTTCCCTATTGGGCATTATGATTCAATTGTCAATGAAGTTTCCCTTCTAAAAAAAATAGATTTTGTTCTTGAACTTGATGATTACATTAAAATATTTAGATTAATTCAGCAAGTAAATGAAATTCTCAATTTTTTTAATGAAGAAAGCTACAGCGAAGATTTTCCACTTCTTTATTCCATTTCTGAGCAAATATTTTTTGACTCAAAATTGTTAAAGGAATTCCAAAGAATATTTTCAGAAGATGGAAAGATTCAGGCAAGTGCTTCAGTTGAACTAAAAAAAATATTTTCACTTATCAGTTCAAAAGAGAGAGAGCTCGATAAAGTATTTAGTTCTATAATAAGCAGATCCAAACAAGCAGGCCACCTTACGGATAATCTGGAAAGCTATAAAAATAGCAGACGTGTTCTTAGTGTAAATGCTGAAAGCAAAAGAAAAATTAAGGGTATTATTCATGACGAGTCTGCTACCGGGAAAACTGTATTTATCGAACCAGAAGAAATTGTTCAATTGAACAATGATCTCTTTGAATTGGAAGTTGAAAAGCGCAAAGAAGTTTACAATATTCTTAAAGCTCTAAGTCAATTTTTAAGACCCTTTGTTGAAGATTTTTTACTCTGGGAGAAAATAATTATCAGATATGATATAATCAGGGCAAAAGCCAATTTTGGTAATACTTATAATGGGCAGAGACCAAAGATTTCTGAGGGAGTAGAACTTGAGTTATTTAACATGTATCACCCGCTTCTTCTTCTTATTAATCAGGAATTCAAGAAAAAAACAATTCCATGCGATTTAAGCCTAAATTCTGAAAAGAGAATTCTCCTTATTTCAGGCCCTAATGCGGGAGGAAAATCTATCTGCTTGAAATCATTTGGTCTAAACCAGCTGATGTTACAGTGTGGCCTACTTATCCCTGTCAGTGATCACAGCACGTTTACTTTGTTTAATAAAATCATGATTGATATAGGAGATCAGCAATCAATAGAAGGTGATCTTAGTACATATAGTTCAAGATTGATTCATATGAAGCATTTCGTTTCTGAAGCGAAGAAGAAGACACTTGTTCTGATGGATGAATTTGGTAGTGGATCTGATCCAAAAATCGGAGGAGCTATAGCAGAGGCTGTGCTCGATAATCTGGTTCGTATTAAATGCTATGGTTTAATTACGACACACTATTCAAATATTAAAAATTATGCTTACGATTCTCCTTCTATTGAAAATGGAGCGATGTTATTTGATAAGCACCTGCTCAAACCAACTTATCAGCTGAAAATAGGTCAACCCGGAAGTTCGTTTGCTTTTGAAATTGCAAACAAAATTGGATTACCCGATTCGATATTAGAATACGCCAAAAATAAAGCAGGAAAACACACAAATACTGTAGACAGTCTGTTGGTAGATTTGCAGCAAGAGAAAAAGGAATTGGAAAGAAGGATAAAAAAAGCGGCCGATGAAGAATCAAAGCTGAAGACCCTCATTTCGAATTATGAATCTTTAAAGGATGAACTAAACATAAGGCGCAAAAAACTAAAACTTGAGGCGAAGCAACAGCAATTTCAGTTGATGAATGAAGATGAAAGAGAGATCCAAAAATTAATAAGAGATTTAAAAAAGGAAAAGAATCTTGATAAGGCAGGAAATCTTCAGAAAAAAATTAAAGAAGGCAAGAAATCTTCGAAAGATGAGATGCAATCCTTGTCAGAAGAAGTATTTAAGATTGAATTAGAAAAAGTAAAGGACTTGCGAATAGGGCAGTATGTCAAACTAAGAAATGGATCTGAAATCGGAATGGTTGTCAATTTTGATGAGAAAAAGGTGAAAATTGAAATGGGCTTAATGCAGTTTGAAGTAGCAAGAACTGAGGTGTTTCTTGCTGATCAACCTATAGAAACAAAATCAAAAACAATAAATACGGATACAGCGATTAATCCTTATGCTTTAGAATCGAAATTGGATATTCGAGGGTATTCAAAGCAAGAAGCTTTGGATTCCATAAAGGAATTTCTTGACAATGCATTAATGTCTAACATCCCACAACTTCAAATCTTACATGGAAAAGGTACCGGGGTACTACGAAAAGCCTTGTGGAAAAAAGCGAAAGAATATAAGGATATAAAAAAAATCTGGCACCCCAAAGAAGATTATGGGGCCCAGGGTATTACTTGGATTTCATTTTAATTTATCGGAACATTTCTGTTGCCGCGAAATGAAATTTGGCTTCAAGAAGTGCATTCTCATCGCTATCTGCGCCATGAACTGCATTTTCACCTATGCTTGTTGCATAAAGTGCTCTGATTGTTCCTTCAGCAGCATCTGCCGGATTAGTAGAACCAATTAATGTCCTAAAGTCTTCAACAGCATTATCTTTTTCAAGAACTGCTGCTACAATTGGTCCGGAGGACATGAATTCAACAAGTTCACCATAAAATGGTCTTTCTTTATGCACTGCATAAAATTCTCCTGCTTTTTCAGCACTTAGCTTTGTATATTTCATGGCTACTATACTGAATCCACCTTCATTTATTTTATGAAGAATTGCTCCAATATGACCATTTCTAACCGCATCGGGCTTGATCATTGTGAATGTAATATTTCCTGTCATATCTAAGGATTTAAAAAATTTAGACGCAAAAGTAAAAAAAGGAACTATCTCTATGTGATTAAGTATTATATATTATTTGGCTCAAGTGAAAATTTTATACAACTTTGCCGCCAATGTCATTGACTCAAGAAGAATTACTAGAAATTAAATCGCGATTATCGAGCCCGCAGCTCATTACCATAATCACCCATCGCAATCCTGACGGAGATGCTTTAGGATCCAGTTTAGCATTAAAAGTATATCTGGAAAAGTTTCATCATTCAGTAAAGGTGATTCTACCGAGTGAATATCCTCATATATATCATTTTATGAAGGATATAAAGGAATGTGTGGTCTTCGACTTAGAAAGACAAAAAACCAAGGAGATCATTGAAAAGAGTGAAATTATCGTATGTCTTGATTTTAATGCTTTAGACCGGATTGATAAAATTGCTCCACACATTCAGGAAAGTAAGGCAAAAAAGATTCTTATCGATCACCATCTTGATCCTGAACCATTTGCAGATTATATTTTTTCAGACATAAAGGCGAGTTCAACCTGTGAGCTTGTTTATCAATTTATTTGCGATCTAGGCGATAAAGAAAAAATCGATGCGGAGCTTGGGGAGTTGTTGTTTACCGGTATAATTACTGATACTGGCTCATTCAAGTATAATACAAGATCTGAAACCTATCGCGTTGCAAGCGAACTTAAAATAGCAGGAGTAGACGACTATGAATTGCAAGACAAAATATTTAATACCCAAAAGGAGAAACAATTAAGGCTACTTGGACATTGTCTTGCCAATAGAATGGAAATCATTCCAGAATACCGGACTGGAATTATAGCATTAACTAAACAAGACTTTATTGATTTTGATATTCAGCGCGGTGATACGGAAGGGATTGTCAATTATGTATTAATGTTAGACGGAATTCAAGTTGCTGCATTTATTAGAGAACAGCCCTCTATTGTTAAATTGTCATTAAGATCTAAAGGAGATATATCTGTTCAGGAAATAGCACGGAACCACTTTAATGGTGGAGGTCATAAAAACGCATCGGGAGGAGCAGCATATGCCAAATTAGAAGATATTGTAAGCCGTTTTAAAAGTGTTCTTCCAAAATATATAGAAAAAAGAGATTTATGAATCTAAAGAAAGGCATCCTATTATTGGCAGTAATAAGCATAATTAGTGCTTGTAAAAAAGAACAAGGAGAACTTGTCTTACCCAATGGATATAAATACGAAATATTTCAGGACGAGACTGGTATTCCAGCAGTTCCAGGGATGGCTGTTACGATGCATTTAGAAATCATAGATGATTTCGGTAATATTCTTGATGATTCAAGATCTGCACCTATTATTCCTTCGTTTGTAGTTCCGGAAGCCAATAGCGGAGAATTACAAAGAAATCCTTTGCTTTCACTTGTTGAAATTCTTAGCCCGGGAGATAGTGCTGCTGTATATGTTCCTATAGATTCTTTGCCTAATCCTCCTCAAGAATTTATGCAAAGCAAGATTCTTACTTATAAGGTAAAAATGATTACGGTCGAAAACGCAGACGATTATCGAAGAAAAATGCACAAGAAGCAGGATGAAACCCAAAAGCTAATGGCGGCCTTAGGTGATGCGGTTGAAAAAGAAGCGGCACTAGCTATTAGTGCTTATCAGGAAGGATCTTTACAAGGACGATTAGTAAATAAAAATCTTGGGATGAAAGTACTTGTGTTGAATGAAGGCCATGGGGAGAAAGCAGCTCATGGAGAAAGGGTTGATGTGCATTACTATGGATTCTTCGAAGATGGCAGCAGTTTTGATAATTCCTATAAAGTTGGAAAGCCTTATAGTCTGTATATTGGCAAAGGTGGCGCCATACAAGGATGGATGGCTGGTGTTCCCGAAGTTGGTGAAGGTGGAACAGCTATTTTGGATATACCTTATCAATTGGCTTATGGAGACCAGGGAAATCCGCCTGTTATTCCGCCTAATACCGATTTACTTTTTTATATAAAAGTTGACAAAGTTTACAAACAACAATAATAAACCAAGGACAAGATGACCTTAGATCAATATAAAGATTTGAGTAGTCGGATGGCGTCGTTAAGGAGCTATCTTTGACATTGATAACCGACTACATGAAATTGAAGATAAAGAACAACAAAGCGCAGATCCTGAGTTTTGGAATGATTCCAAACACGCTGAAATAATCTTAAAAGAATTAAAGTCCCACAAGGTTTGGGTAAAAAAGTATAATGCTATAGCTGAAGCTTTTGATGATATACATGTTCTTTTGGAATTCCAAAAAGAAGGTGAAGTGAGCGAAGATGAAGTTGAACTTCAGTACCAAAAAGCGATCGCTCAAATAGAAGATATGGAGTTTCGCTCCACGCTCGATCAAGAAGAAGATATATTGTCTTGTATCTTAGAAATTAATGCCGGTGCCGGAGGAACAGAAGCATGTGATTGGGCGGAAATGCTCTACCGTATGTATGTGATGCATGGAGAAAAGGAAGGATACAAAGTATCAGAACTTAACCGGGTTAATGGAGATGTGGCAGGAATTAAATCTGCTGAATTAGAATTAAAGGGAGAATATGCGTTCGGGATGCTCAAAGGTGAGAATGGAGTTCATCGATTAGTGAGAGTGAGCCCTTACAATGCCCAAGGGAAAAGAATGACTTCTTTTGCATCCGTATTTGTACATCCGCTTGTAGATAACAGTATAGAAGTAGACGTAAACCCTGCTGACCTGGATTGGGATACTTTCAGAGCCAGTGGAGCTGGGGGGCAACACGTTAATAAAACTGAATCGGCTGTAAGAGTGCGCCACTTGCCTTCAGGAATTGTTGTTGAATGCCAGGCTGAACGTAGCCAGCATATGAACAGAGAGAAAGCAATCCAAATGTTGAAATCCCGATTATATGAAAAAGCATTGGAAGAAAAGAGATTGGAAAAATCGAAAATAGAATCCAAGAAAATGAAAAATGAGTGGGGTTCACAAATCCGCTCTTATGTTCTGGATGATCGTCGTGTTAAAGATCATAGAACCAGTTTTGAGAATAGAAATACCGATGCAGTTCTTGATGGTGATTTAGCTGGTTTTTTAAAAGCCTACTTGATGTGGGATGGAAATTAATAGAAAATAGAGATGGGAATAATACCTCAGTCAAGTCCGGTCTACACTAAATTAAATGATCTTTCCAAAGATTGTAAGATTGTTATTTTTTCAGGATTACCCGGAACTGGAAAAAGCTTGTATATAAATGAATTTTTTGATTTGGCGATAAGCAATAAGCGCAATGTCACAGTCATCCAATGGGATAAAGCCAGAAAAGCATTTGAATTACCGGAAATAATGGAACGCTTTCCTATGGGAGATGGAGTTATCCATAATGGCGTTAAATTAATAGCAGGAGAGTTCATAAAGTATTCAGTTGGAAGCTGGATCGGGAATGCTGCTGAAAATGACCTTTTGTTAATCGAAGCTCCTCTGGTTGGGCATAGATTTATAGAATTGATGGAACAAGGAGATGTTGAATCTGAAGTTGAACAGGCTTTAAGTGCAGGAAGCTGCAAAGTCATAGTCCCTATTCCTTCAAAAGAAATAAGACGAAAAATTGAAGAAGAACGTGAAAGACAAGTTGATGAGAATGCCAAAGAGTGGATAGGTGCAAAACCATCAGTTATGCGAAAATTATGGATCCTGGTCTATAATATCGCCATAGAAATGGGGATGGACTTAGAAATAAACGATCAGGCAGAATATGATCCTAAAGTCATTGAATTTGTATTTAATAAGATCTCTAAGCACAGATCTTTCATTGCCCTAAATATTGATGAAGTCTTTGAGGTTCCTGAACAATCTGAAGCTGAGCTTCATCGTCTTGATAGTATTATTGCAGAACCCGAAATGGCCTTAAAATTATTCAAGAAAGTTATCACTTTATATCCAACAGATGAATCCATAGATGCTTATGTAGCTTCATGGTACTGGCAGTAAAGACGGATATTATATTTCATTTTTACTATCTTGATTTCAAAGCCAATGAATAAAACTTGATGGAAGAACATCTGAAAAAGGAAGAAAGCAAAATTTCATACGGAGATATAAAGAGTTACTTTCTTAATCTGCTCACTGAATTTGTAGATCTTTCTCATGGTGTTGATAAGTGGGGACAATAAGAGAAATTAAGTCCAAGCAATCAATGAGTGGAGCCAATGCCTGGATGCTCATGTGTAGTATTATTATTGTATCCATAGGATTAAATCTGGATTCTCAGGCAGTTATCATCGGAGCCATGCTTATTTCACCTCTTATGTCTCCGATCTTAGGAATCGGTCTTGCAGTTGGAATTAATGACAAGGATGCCTTATATCATGCGCTCATGCATTTTGGGGCTGCGATTTTGATTGCGATTGTCTTTTCTACGATTTATTTTTTTGTAACCCCATTGGATGAGTTTACCGGACAGATTAGTGCCAGAACGGCACCTACTTTTCTGGATGTACTTATTGCCATTTTTGGCGGAATAGCTGGTATTATTTCTATTGCCAGAAAAGATATTTCAACGACATTGCCGGGAGTAGCAATTGCCACAGCATTAATGCCTCCTTTATGTGTTTCCGGATATGGAATCGCACATGGATCATGGGAGATCGCGACCAGATCGTTTTATCTGTTCTTCTTGAATTCATTTTTCGTCGCATTTGCTACTTATTTGATTGTTCGATATTTAAAATTTCCCTATAAATCCTATGCTTCAAAAACAGAACGAAGAAAAAACATTGGTTATGTAGGTTTTTTCAGTGTCATCATGATTATTCCAAGCTTTCTAATTTTCAAAGACGTATTTATTGAAGCTCAGGACGATAGGAGAGTAGATAGTTTCGTAAAAAACTATCTGGGAGAGCATTACATTTTCCTAGATGACTATGAGTTGTTAAGTCTGGATGACAGATCCCGGAAATTAATTTTAAAAGTATATGGTGATTCTATTAATAGATCTAAGATTCCTTATTATGAAGAGGGCTTGCGGGACTTACAACTGGAAAACACAAGTATAGAAATAATTCCAACATCAGAAATCAATTTGACGAAAGTCAGACAACTTGAAAATCAATTATCAGGATTAGGGGATATAATTAATAATCAGATTGTAAAACTGGAATCTGAACGGGAAGACAGAATCCAATTTATTGAAGATGTTCAGAATAGAAGTGATATTATGAAGCTTGACTCCTCGATGTTTGAAACAGTGTGTAAGGAGATCAAAATTTTCATTCCTGAAATACAATCCCTTCGACTAGGATTCAGCAGATATTCTGATTTTGGAGATAAACATGCAGAACTTCCAATTGTCGTTGCTAAATGGCCCAATTCAAATAAGAAAAAAAGAGATCAACTCGAGAACTATCTGAAATCCAGTTATGATCTGGATACCCTTGTTTTGATAATTGAATAAAATTATTTCGTTTAGAAATAATCTGACTTATTTCTTTCCTAATCCTTCTATTCGTTTTTCTTTCTTTGGATTAGAAATTATTTAATATTCTAGGCATTACAATAGGGATCTTTAGTTTCCTAGCTGCTAATTTAGGTTTATCTAAAATAGAATTATAAACTCTAAAATGCTCATCTTTAACCAGTTACAGACCGAGAGATTAAAGACAATACCTGATTCATATCGAATGGAGGACCTGTACTTAATCCCATTCGAACAACAACGAGCTTTTTTGAAGGAATGATACAAACATGTTGTCCTTGAAACCCATTAAAAATAAACATTTCTTCTTCGACATCAGGGTAAGAATTACCATTTGTGTTGAGCCAGATATGAGCTCCATAATTTTCATCTTTACAAGCCGGCGCCGGAAGAATAGAATAATCGATAAATGATTCATCAAGTATTTCCAAATGTTTCCAGCGGCCGTTGTTAAGGTAAAGTTGTCCTAATTTAGCCCAGTCTCTAGGGCTTGCATAACAATAACTCGACAGAACATAATTTCCGGCCTCATCACATTCCAATTGCGCAGAATCCATTCCTATTTTATTAAACAATTCTAAATATGGGAAGGCTTGATATTGTATGAATTGTTCGAATTGATTTCTTATTAGCTGACCAAGTAGGTTAGTTGTTCCGCTCGAATATTCCCAAAATATTCCTGGCTCTGTTTCTTGATCTTGCTCAACAATAAAATCAAAACTGTTCTCTTGAGTATAAAGTGTTTTAGTGACATCAGAAATAGAACCATAATTTTCATTCCACATTAAACCACTAGACATCCTTAATAAATTATCAACGGTAATCTCTCTTCTCTGATCATTGGACCACTGCTGAAAAAGATGATCTTGATCCAACTCAATGGTCCCATTTTTAATCAATATTCCGATCAGGGCGTTGGTAATACTTTTTGTCATTGACCAACCCAGAATTGGCGTATTGAGATCGAATCCTTCTGCATATTGTTCATGAAGCAGGGTATCATTCTGAATGACTAACAATGCTCTTGTTTGCTTCATCCATTCTCCCTCTTTGTCAAACGCCAACTCAAAAGCATCATTCAAAAGGTCTGAGTTTATTTGATTTAAACTATGGGTGACTTCTTGTTTGCCATATGGCCAGGCCAAACTATCATTGAGGTATTGGGTGTGGGGTCTTTCTGTTATAAATCGGATATTGTAGTTGTCATCACCAATTATCAAAGAACATCCTAATCCATCCTTGTATTGAGCAGTGGCTTTTTTTAAACCCAATATGCTAGCACTTACATTTTTTCTAACTGTATCAATTTCGATGTCAGCATATTGTAATGGAAAAATATTTAAATCTTGATCTATAATTGAGTTTGGATTGCGCTGGGCAACAAAAAGGCATGAACAGACTTTTTTTGCAGCATAAGCATTGGCAATTTGAATTTTTGGGAGTTGTATGGAGATAGTAATTCCAAGAATTATTAATATCGAAATTGTTAAAATGACAAACTTTCGATTTTTCATGCAGGTCTTTAAATCAAAGATTGAGAAAATTTTCTACAATCTTTTGCCCAACCGAGGTCATTATAGATTCTGGATGATACTGGAGACCGAATACGGGTTTGTCATCCAATCTGATACTCATAATATGCCCATCCTCATCTACACCGTCTACTACCAACTTCTCGTTTATACTTTTTGGATCCACGAGCCAGCTGTGATAGCGTCCTACTTTGAACTCTCGATCGATTCCGTTGTAAAGTGGAGAATTGGTATTCGAAATTAAAATCTTGGATTCAAGCCCATGGAATACCGGTTGGTGTTGGAATAGACGAGCGCCAAGTGTGCATGCGATGGCTTGCATTCCCAAACAAATTCCTAGAATCTTTTTTGAATGAAGATATCTATTGAGCAAATTTTGAAGAAGGTTCGCCTCCTGCGGTAGCCCTGGTCCCGGCGATATAACTATGTATTCATATTGCTCTACGGATTCAATATCGATTTCATCATTCTTTACGATATCGATTTCACAATTTTGCGGACTCTCCTCTAACAACTGAAAGAGGTTGTAAGTAAATGAATCATAATTGTCAACGAGTAGAACTTGTTTCATACTATTTGTTCTTTGAGTCGTTTTTTTTCTTTTTAAAAGGATTCCAATCTTTTAACCTGGATTTTATTGAATCGATATCCTTTTGTGCACTATCTCCAAAAACATCTTTGATTTTGTCTTCGGTAGCTGCTTTTAAACTATCTAATTTAACCTGATTGCTAGAATCCAATTTACTTTCAATTTCGTCTTTTATAACATCTTTGATTTTATCTTCAGCTGAAGCTTTCAAACTATCGATTTTTTCTTCAACTATCACTTCCAGAGTATCAATTTTTTCTTCAATTCTTTGCGAGATTGTATCCAGGATTTCATCTTTCTTAGTTTCGATGATCACCGACACACTATCTTTGGTTTCTTCTATTTTGTTTTTAATTTCTTCTTGAACCAATTCGTCAATGGACTTTCCACCAGAGCCTGTGGGAGTTATAGTGATTCGTGGACTGGCTATGGTTCCTGTAAGCTTAATCGTAAAGTATATATTTTCACCTAATGAAATATCTAAACCTCTGGCTTTTGCCATTTCATCAATTCTATCCAAACTTGAATTGAATTCTTCTCCAATCTGACCTTCTTTCAACTTTTCTCGTGGAATAATGGCTTTTATAGTGTAATCAATTTCCTGTGAAAGAGAATGATGCCCAGCTACTTTAAATTCCATATCCTCGATTCTATAATCATGTTCTTTGAGGTAAATAACACCATTGGTTATTTCAAACCAATTTTTAGAATCTTTAATATTCCAGTTTTCTAATTGTTCCAGACCGAAATCGGCACCCATTACTTCAAGTGGCCTGAACCCATTTATTTTACCCTTTACAGTTTCCAGATAGCCTGAAGCGCTTAAGCTATATAAATCTGGAATCATATTGGATTTCAATGGGCCTGACATTACAAGTGTTGAATTGAATATGCCATTAATATATTCTGCAATGGGAGCTAAAGCTTTAAATGTTTCAGAAGACAAAAACATCTGACTAAAGTCTATGTTTGACATATTGTATCTAAAGTCGAAAAGAGGATTTTTCGGGTCTTTAGTATTATAATTTCCTTCCAAGGCAATATTGCCATTGAATAATCTGGCCGTTCCTTCCTGCAATGTTGCAGTACCCTGGTCAATAGTCAATTTGCCATCGACAGAAGTTAAGCTATAATCTCCATACTTGAGTCGATCAATATCATAGTATATTTTCAAATTGATATTGTCAGGAATAGTAATCATACTTTCTTGAGAAGAAGAAGTTCGGGTAGATTTGAACCTGTTTAAATCTAAATTTTCACTTTCAAAAAATATATCTCCTTCTAATTGTCCTTTGTTTTTCAGGTACTGACCAAAGTTTTTTATTTCTCCTCGACTTTTACTTTCGGAATTAAACAATCTTAGTGAAGCATTATGGTAGAATATTGAATCTTCATATGATGCCTTCAATTCGATGTCACTAATTCTGTATTCAGAATGTTGGAGTTTATCTATTTGGTAGTCAAGCTCAACATCAAATGGAATAGAAAATTTTTGTTCTTTGCTTGTATCAGGATCGCTTTTGGAATATTTTAATGCATTCAAATTTACTTGCTTGCTTTTACCGCGGATTATCAATTTTGGCTTTTGTTCATCAGTTAACAGATAAAAAGGATTATTCAATTTTAATTCCCCGGTGAAATCAGTTGTGTTATATATGGCATTTGAATACTTGGAATGTATGGTTTCCGGAGACATCGATGCTTCCAGTTTTTCTAATGAGAATTTATTTTCATCCGTGAAGTCTATCCTCAGATTGTTTAGCTCCATCTGACCTTCCATATTCATCTTCTCATATGAGTTATTGAGGATAGACATTTTATCAGTTGAAAATGAAATATCGCTTTTCATAACTCCAGCAAATTGATCGATGGCATTTAGCCTTATTGCATCGTTAAACTTTTCGAGATCCAATTCTCCGATTAAGGTGCCTTGATAATTCGTGTTACCATAAATATCAGAAATGCTTAGACGTCCCATTAATTGTTCTTCATTGATCATGATGACAAAACTTGGAATATCAACTACCATATCTGACCAACTGGATTCTTTGGCTGATAATTCTGCTCTTAGATTTATTCTTTCGATCTGGTATTTTGAGTCTGAATACTGAACGCTTCCATTATCTAAGCCCAATAATATATTTATCGCCGGTTTTAGATTTTTGTTATTATCCAGTCTTCCTTTAACTATTGCACTAAGTGATCCATTGCCGGTGGATTGTATTTGATCATATTGTTCTTTATAAACGTAGGGTACCATTGAAAGGAGAGAACTTACACTATTATTGGGAGCATCAATGCTGAGATCCAATTCATAGGCATTTTTTAAGATTTGGATGAAACCGACTATAGAAAAATCTAATTCATTAAGTTTTATAAAATTTTCTTTTAATAAGTAAAGATTTTTATCGAGATCAATACCCATTTTTACATCGCCCGCTAGATGGACATTATTCAAATAATTAATTCCATCGTAAGTGATGGTTGCTTCTTCAATTGAAGTTGTTGTATTAAGATCGAATTTTACATTATTAAATTCACCTGAACCCTCGTGATAGATATCTTTAAATTCCATCTGCAAACCAGAGGATAAATCTTTATATCTGATTTGAGCATTTTCAAAAACATATTTTTTGATTTCGCCAAATAGTACTTTGGATTCTTCCTCTTGAGTAGATTTAAGTATTCTATAATTCGGGGTGCCGTCTTTAAGAATATGGATATTAAGTGAAGTGTTTTCAAGATGGAGGGCACTTATTTCAATACCCTTATTGGAACGAAGAAGTGATTTCCAGTCTGTTGTAAATGAAAATTGATCACTTCTGATCAGATTGATTTCATTAAAATCATTTATACCATCAATTCTTACATTTTGAAGACTTACTGAGATTGCAGGAAATGAACTAATCAATGATATTTTACCGGATTCAAACTCAACATCAGCATCAACATAGGTTTCAATTTGTTCTTTTATTGCTTCGATAAACTTTTCCTGGAATATGAATGGAACCAGAATGAAAGCAATTAAGCAAGCTGTAAAAACCCATATAAAGTACCTCAGATATCTTTTCATTATAAATTGATGATGGTATGATGAGTTGAACGAAGAATGAGCTTAAAAAGATTCATGGATTCTGGTTTTTTGTATTTATTAATAAAAATTAGATGTAAACCCTGATACAAAGATTCTTCATATTCCGATAATAATAATTTATCCTAGATTAGATTAATTATTTTGTTTATCAGATGAAGAGCAAGTTGAATATTCAGAATTTAAGTTTGACAATTGGAAAGAAAGATTCCGAGGCGACTATTCTTAATAATATAAATTTCACACTAGGCCCTTCTGAAATTCTTTCCATAGTAGGACCATCCGGAAGTGGTAAATCAATGATAGTTAAAATGCTTTCACGACTTACGGAAAATCTGGTATTATTCAATTTGTCTGGTAATATTGAATTAGAAAAAGAAGGGGTAAAGCAAAATATATTTCAATTTAATAATCAACAATTATCTACATATCGGAATGAAGAGATTGGAATTGTATTCCAACAGTCAAAAGCTATTCTAAATCCCTCAAAGACTATTAAAAAGCAGATCTCAGAAAAGCTCATTACGAAAAATAAATATTCAGGAACTGAGTTGGAAGATATCTTAAGCGAACTTATCATTGAAGTAGGTCTTGAGGATCCACAACGCATGCTCACATCTTATCCACATCAATTATCAGGAGGGCAATTGCAGAGAGTGTTGATAGCATTGGCCTTGGCTAATAATCCACAGTTTATTTTGGCAGATGAGCCTGTTTCTGCTCTGGATGCAAATTTGAAAGCAGAATTGCTTGAATTGCTATTGAAAATAAATAGGACTCGGCAAATTTCGATTCTACTTATTTCTCATAATATTGAAATTGTTTCAAAAGTCAGTGATCGTATTTTAATTTTAAATGAAGGAGAAATATTAGAAGAGGGTTCTGTTGATCAAATAATAAATCAGCCTCATAATGCTTTTACTAAAGCACTGATTTCATGTAATCTACCAGAAGACTCTAATGTATACCGGCTTCCTTTGTTAGATGATTATTTAGATAACCCGGATTTAACAAAAAAGGCCTTCTATCAGAGTAATTTAATACCGGATGAGTACATTAAAGAGAGGAGTGCTTCATTTGAAAATTCAGAAATTTTAATTGAGGCACGAAGTCTATCAAAATCTTACTTGAATGAAAATTCAATATTTAGTAGTGCTAAAGAAAAGTTTAATGTTTTTGAAGAGTTGAATTTTAATATTCGAAAAGGCGAAGTATTTGGTCTTGTTGGTGATTCTGGAAGTGGTAAATCGACGCTTGCAAGAATTCTTGCATTATTGGAACTCCCTGATGATGGAGAATTTATTATTAATGGTCAGGATATACGCTCTAGAAGTGAAAATGAAATAAAAAGACTTCAAAGTAAGTACCAAATTATTTTCCAAGATCCTCTTTTTTCTATGCCCCCTCATTATTCTGTTAAGGAGCTTCTATCAGAAGTATTAGATTCTCAGGAAGATTCTAATACTTTGATGATTAAGGCTTTAAAAAGAGTGGGCCTGGAAAGACAATTTCTAGAAAAAGTTCCTAGAATGATGTCCGGAGGTGAGAGACAAAGAGTATTAATTGCCAGATCATTACTGCTTAATCCGGATCTACTTATTTGTGATGAAGTATTGTCAGCACTGGATGTTTCTTCTCAAGCACAAGTAATAAACTTGATTCTTGAACTAAACAGACAAGATGACCTGACAGTAGTTTTTATTTCTCATGATCTAAAGGTTGTCAAATTTGTTTCAGATAGGGTTTTAGAGCTAAATCCCTTAATTTTGACTACTTCATCTAATATTTGATATAATACAATAGAAGTTATTCAATACATCTAACAATACATTAGAAATTATCTAAAAGCTGATCTTTCGTTTAAAACTTCTCAAAAAGTTCACCATCTTGTAACTTTTATTCTTTTATTAACGTTATGCAGATAAGATGCTTAAAAGTTCTTATTGACGACTATGAAAAAATCCTCTACTAAAATAATTTTCTGTTTTCTTGTAATACTAAGTGCATCCTCATTCGCTTATCTACAACAATATGAATCAAATCAAATTGATCCGGAAGAGGTAGAACTTCAAGAATTGAATAATACAACTGACCAATTAATTGCAAGTATTAAGTTTGTAACATTCGCAGTTGACAAGGTTATTGACATCGTTACTTCTCGACAATCATAAATGCATAAGGGGTCATATCGAACCCATTTAAAAAATCTGTAATTTTCATTCTCTTTTTTCCCGGATATTGTAATTCCAGAATATCAATATTTCCATTTTGGCATGCGATGCTTAAATGAGATTTGTTATCACTAATCAGAGTTCCGCTTGCATGCTGGGATGTAAGCTCTGACTTGATGGCTTCGTAAATTTTTACTTTTTTATCTCCAAGATTAAACCAAGCTCCCGGGAATGGATTCAATCCTCTAATAAATTGGATAGCTTCTTGGGTTGTAATGTTTAAAGTAAGTTCTGTGTTTTCAGGGTTTAATTTTGGGGCATGACTGACTAGTCTATTGTCCTGAGGAATTAATTTGATCTCTTCTTTTTCAATAAGGCGAACCGTTTCAAGAACAACATCAGCTGCAACATATTTCATTCGATCATGCAGAGTGCCGGCTGTATCACTTAGGTAAATTGGAATTTCTTTCTGAAGACAAATGGACCCGGTGTCAATTTCATGCTTTAATTTGAAGCTGGTTACACCTGTTGTACTTTCTCCTTTAATTACAGCCCAGTTTATAGGAGCAGCCCCTCTGTATTTTGGTAGTAGAGATCCATGTAGATTATAAGTGCCAAGCGGTGGCATATTCCAAACTACTTCAGGTAACATTCTGAAAGCAACGACAATCTGTAAATCAGCTTCATAAGACCGGAGTTCATCTAAGAATTTTGGACTTTTTAGATTTTTAGGCTGAAGTATATCTAAGTTTTTGGATACAGCATACTTTTTAACATCAGATTCAATAAGCGTCTTTCGTCCCCTGCCTCCATATTTGTCAGGAGATGTTATTACGGCCACGATATCATATCCTGCTGTATGTAAAATGTCAAGTGAATAGACAGCAAAATCTGGTGTCCCCATAAAAATAATCCTCATATGTTAATTATTTGATTGAACTTCTTTAGAGAATCTAATGACTTTTATCAAATCAATTGTCAATTGACTATCAGCAAATATGAATAAAATATTTACAATCTTCCTTTTCTGATTTATTATCTGATAAATGAGTGGAGTCAGCAGTTAACGAGCTTTTGCTAAGTGGCGTGGCGAGAAAAAGGATAATCACAAAATGATCTTGCAAGTCATAAAATAATTTAGAATGAAACAATGAGATTAAACCCGGGATAGGGACTTACCGGATTTATCTTGATGGCGATATCATCTTCCACATCAAATTCAATTAAGTGTCGATCAACAAATGCATCAGCTGCTGTTATGATATGGACAGCTATAAGCCCGATCCAGGCAAAATCTTTCATTTGCCTCTGGCTGTCTCTGTGAGAACGTACAGCACTAATATCTGTTAATCCACGATAATTGTCAGTTGTACCGTTGGCCATATTGATGTATCCTTCATTCCAATCATTATATTTCCTAATATTCGTAATCAGGATAGTCACAGCTATTCCTTCTGCACCAATAAATAATGGAATTTTCAAATATTTTTTATTGTAAAGTTGTCCTGCACCGGGAACAATTAAAGAATAGAGACCTGCTTTTCCAGGTTTTCCTTTAAACATACTGAATACACCATACGGGCTTTCTTTGATGGTGTCTGAGACTGCTGTATTGCTATTTACTTGCCCGAAAGACGAACAAGGTCTGACCAAGAAGGAAAACAGGAATATAATAACTAAGTATTGTTTCACGATATCAAGATAACGGAACTACAGAAAAATTGTTACTCATCAATTAAGTCCAAAATATCATTAAGTTGATCATCAGAATTAAAATTAATGATCATTTTACCTTTGCCACCAGATTGTCTTTTTATTTCAACCTTGCTTCCAAATTGATGAGACAGTCTGTCTTGTATCTTAATTATTTCAGGATTTTGAACAGATTGTTGCACTTTTTTAGCAGCTGTCTTGGGCGCTTTTAGGTTCTTGATCAATTTTTCAACATTTCGAACAGAAATATTTTCTTCAATTATTTTTTTATAAATATACAATTGGGACTCTTGTCCTTCCAGACCCAGGATAGCTCTGGCATGTCCCATGCTTATTTTTCCATCTCGGATACCGGATTGTATCTGTGGAGGCAGTTTAAGCAATCTTGTGTAATTGGTCACAGTACTGCGTTCTTTACCAACTCTTTTAGCGAGTTCGTTATGTTGAAGATTACATTCATCGAGTAAGCGTTGATAGGATAGGGCGATTTCCAGGGCATTAAGATTGCTTCTTTGAATATTTTCTACAAGAGCCATTTCCAACATGCCTTGATCATCAGCAATCCTTATATATGCAGGAATTTTCTTTAATCCTGCCAATTTGCTTGCGCGCCATCTTCTTTCACCTGATATTATCTGGTAGGTGTTGGCCACTTTTCTCAATGTGATGGGTTGGATCAGACCAACTGATTTAATAGATTGCACGAGTTGTAATAATTCCTCTTTGTTAAATTCTTTTCTGGGTTGAAACGGATTCGCTTCAATCATATCCATAGGTATGTCAGCAGTATTTTGAGATAATTCTTTTATTACCTCTTTTTTCTCAATCGGATTACTTTCAATTTTATCAATATTTGATAGTAATGCCCTCAGACCTTTACCTATTTGCTCCTTTTTTTTACTCATCTTCTGAATCTAATTTAGAAGTTGTGTTTGTGTTTTGATTTTTTTCAATAAACTCATAAGCCAGATTCAAAAAGTTTTTTGAACCCTTGCTTGAAATATCGTACAATAATACCGGTTTCCCCACACTTGGCGCTTCTCCAATTTTAGAATTTCTATGAATTATTGTATCAAAAATTCTATCTGATAACATTTCATGTACTTCTTTAACGATCATTTTAGCCATTCTAAGGCGTTTATCAAACATGGATAGCAGAATACCTTCAATCCGTAAATCTGGATTTAAATTTTGCTGTACCAATGCGATCGTACTTTTTAGTTTCCCTAATCCCTGAAGAGAAAATACTTCACATTGAACAGGAATTATTACGGAATCAGCTGCAGTAAGTGCATTGATAGTTAGAATACCAAGAGAGGGAAGGCAGTCAATGAAAATAAAGTCATAATCATCCTTAATGTCTTCTAATACTCTACGCAGCTCAAATTCACGTCCCGGCCTATTGGCCAATTCTATTTCTGCTCCAACCAAATCAATATTCGCTGCAATCATATCCAAATTTGGTATCGTCGTCTTTATTATTGATTCGGATGCAGGAATATTACTGGATATACAATCGTAAAGGCTGTATTTTACTTCTTCCGGATTAAAGCCGAGACCTGCAGTTGCATTGGCTTGTGGGTCTGCATCAATCATTAATGCTTTCTTATCAAGAATCGCTATTGCAGTTGCTAAATTTATTGCTGTGGTTGTCTTTCCAACTCCTCCTTTTTGATTGGCAATCGTTACTATTTTCCCCATATAATCTATAATTCTATACTACTTCCAATATCTAGTAAGATTAATTCTTTTCCTTTTTGGTCAAATGCTTCTTTGGCTTTTTCTTTATCGATTTCAATATACCCAAATGTATCATAATGACATCCGATTATTTTATCACAATCTATAAATTCTGATGCAATGACAGCATCTTCAAAACCCATGGTAAAATTGTCTCCAATGGGCAGAATAGCAAAGTCTAACTTCGGGCAGGTCATTGGTATTAATTTCATATCCAATGTTAACGCAGTATCTCCAGCATAATAAAAACATTTATCTTCATTCCAAAGGACAAATCCTCCGGGATCTCCACCATTAGAACCATCAGGCATAGAGCATGTATGAACAGCATTAACATATTTGCCTGTTCCGAAATCAAAACGTTTCTTCCCGCCATGATTTAATGGGTGACCTGATACATCCTTCGCACCAAACCAATTAATAATTTCATAATTGGAAATAAGTTTAGCACCAGATTGTTTTGCTATAGCTTCTACGTCTGCGACATGATCGCCATGCCCGTGACTCACTAGAATCCAATCTGGATTGAGTGTATTTAAATCAAAATTTTCAATGAGTGGATTTCCTGTAATAAATGGATCAAACAGTAATTTATGCGGAAGCGTTTCTATCTCAAAAGTAGCATGTCCTAAAAAAGTAATCTTCATTTAATATTAATTTAAATCTCAAATATACTAAGCGCAATTAAAAAAGGCTTGCATTTTCATGCAAGCCCTTTTATTTTATAAAATAATGTTCTTAGTGCTGAATAATAATCCTTTCAGAATGTGATTTTCCTCTGTCTGAAATTGCAATTATATAGTACAATCCGTTAGTAAGATCGCCAGTATCTACTTTGATTTCCGAATTTAAGGATGGATATTCTATTGTCCGAATAATCCTTCCATGAAGATCAAGTAAATTTAGTTCTACAATTTTTGAAGATGGATCTAAAACAATGTTCATTACCTGGTCCGCTGGATTAGGGTATATTGAAATTGTGTTAATAGCATGATCATCTGATAATTTGATCGGATCCAACAAGCTATTGGTCCTTGACACAAGTTCATCATTTTCATGGGCTTTTGTTGCAAGAATTTGAATGCAATAATCTTCCGTTTCTCCGTAATCAAATACTTCACATGGTCCTGCAGGATATCGATTAAGAGACATAGCGATTCTCATTGTTGTTTTTCCAGAACTTAAATGAGGAGGCATTGTAACCATTCCTGATAGTGCATTTATGCCGGATCCATAGGCTACATATTCATTGATGTCAAAGAAATCGCCATCCATATTGAAATCTATCCAAATTTTCCAATAAACCTGTTGTGGAATTCCCGGACCAAAACCTGGTTGAAGATTCATTTGGTAGGACATATTTGGACTAATCGTTCCACATATACTTGTAAAATCTTCATATCCTCCATTATCACCGGAATGATTTAATATGTCAGCAAATTCTACTGAGTTAATATAATATTCAAATGAATATTTCCCACCTGATGGACATAATGTCGGATTATTTATCGCATTTACAGTTATATCAAAAGAACAAGTTTCAACATTTCCACAACCATCCAGAGCTGTATAACTTACTGTATGTGATGTTCCAGGCGCGATAGTTGATCCTGGAGCTGGTCCGGAAGTTTGCGTAACAGTAAGACAGTTTGAAATTTCCATGACATACTCTAAAGCGGTGTAGCTGTATTGATCATTCCATTCACCTGTGTTTAGAATCTCAACATAATCTTGTCCTGTACCATAATTATTGGGTTGTCCGGGATACCAGTTTGTATAACTTAATGGATCACCGTTGACCCATTCAAATTGCCCTTCTAGATAAAAATCAGAGAGTCCAATATATGCAGATTGAGTTATCAATTGAGATGCAACAAAATTGTTTTCTCCTGCGCTATTGATTACTGCCAGATGTCCACCATGAGATAGGCAATCCGCCTGTGCATCAGTCCAGCTGTCGGCCGTAGTAGAACAATAATAATGGTGACTATTGTAGGCTCCCATATAAACGAATCCAGGTATGTAATTACCCGAACCATTACAAGCGGAACAACAACTAACAGCATTTGGATCTTGCCAATTCACAACAATTCCAGGTGATCCACTAGGGGCACTTAATACAATATTATCCGGACATTCTAACATTAATCCACCGTCAACAATTATATCAAAACTACAAGTGTTACTCGATCCACAAGCATCGCTTACCTGATAGGTTACAGTATAATTACCACCTTGGAGGAAACTTCCTGGCAGTGGTCCAGATATTTGTTCCACGGTTGAACAAGGCAATTCCATAATATATTCGAGTGAGTAATTATTGTATTGATCATTCCAATGTCCGGAATTCATCATTTCTACATAGTCTTGAGCTCCGCCATAATTATTGGGCTGGCCAGGATACCAGTTTGTATATCCCAAAGGTTCTCCGCTAGCCCATACATATTCACCTTCCCATGCATAATCTGATAATCCAATCCAAGCTGATTGAATGGCTAAGATGTTGGAAAGAAAATAATTTTCTGAAGCTGAATTAATTGAAGCCAGGTACCCTCCATGAGAGTTACATACCTGTTGAGCATAGGACCAACTACTTGGAGAAGTAGAACAATAATATTGATGACCGTTATATTCTCCCATAAATATAAATCC
This sequence comes from Saprospiraceae bacterium, assembly GCA_965248155.1. Classification (GTDB taxonomy): domain Bacteria; phylum Bacteroidota; class Bacteroidia; order Chitinophagales; family Saprospiraceae; genus RFSX01. The sequence goes on along the minus strand of CBDFIO010000001.1, from coordinate 1,519,365 downwards.
GGGGATGTAATGTCCATCATTACAATTGCCACATATTCCATCATAACTTGGTGGATCCCAATCAGCGTATGCTCCTCCATTTGAGTTACAGGTCAGATAGATATCATTCGGACATGTTAAAGGGATCGGCGGTGAATTAACCGTAACTGTAAAACTGCACGTACTTATGTTACCACAATTATCATAAGCTGTATAAACAACTGTTGTTGTTCCAGGGGGAAATGCATTTCCAGGAGAATAATTGCTTGAAATACTTGCTATTCCACAATCGTCATAAGCATTAGTTGGGTTCCAATAAGCCGTATTGGAACCATAAGGCACTGTGATATTTTGTGGGCACCCATATATTACAGGTGGATAATTATCCTCAACATAGATAAACTGTTCACAATTAGAAACCAATCCCGGAACACCAGGATAACTGGCAGTCCACATTCTTTTTATCACTTTAGCTCCAGGACATGGTCCAGTTGACATAATCCAATCTTGGTGAGTGATGATTGGAACTGGACAATTAGATCCAGGGGTTGCTGTAGCATATCCGAGATAAGCAGGACTAAGATTAGATCCAATACAAATCCAAACATTCGCCGGGCAATTAATTATTGGTGCCGTAGTACAGCTTAACTGGCAAATAACTGTAATATCAAATGAAGCTGAACTGGAATTACCACATTTATCTATTGCTGTATAAGTCACAGTAGTTGTCCCTACTCCAAATGCACTTCCATTTGGATAGTCAGGTCCCCACGTTTGAATTCCACAATTATCTATACGGATAGGTTCATTCCATCCGACATTTACTGAACAACCATAGCCATTGCCAGTGACTGTGACATCCTGAGGCATGTTGTATATGTTTGGTGCTGTGACATCCATCACATGTATGCCTTGAACACACGAGCTGGATAAACTGCTGTCGTATGGGTCTGTGGCTGTCCAGGTTCTTTCTATTTCCATCTGACCATTACAAGGTCCTGTAATAAGTATGACGTCATTGTATGTGATAATTGGTGTGGAGCAGCTTGATGATCCAGGTATTGCTGTCGCAAAGCCTGTATTTGCAGGACTTGTGTCTCCTACAATTGGACATCGCCATTTGTCAGAAGGACAAGAAATAATGGGAGGGGTAGAGCAAACATTACATTCCACAATTATATTGAATGAAGCACTGCTTATATTTCCGCAGAAATCCGTGACAGCGTAATTGACTGTCGTAGTTCCTTCAGGAAAATGAGAACCATTTGCATGACTTATATTGATGGAAGAAATTCCGCAGCTATCATCTATAATTGGTTCTACCCATGATACCGGAACGGAACAATTCAAACCGTTTCCGCTTACTGTTAAATCAGAAGGTAAAGCATTAATATTAGGCCCAAGAGTATCCATATTTTCAATAATTTGGATACACTCTGAATATAGCCAGGGGTTAGCAACTCCTGGAGGATATTCTGCATGCCATAATCTATGAATTATTAAAATACAAGGCGTGTTGATAATGACCTCATCAGTAAAACTAACAATAGGGTCAGGACAACTTGCATCACCGGGATTTGCTGTTGCATAACCAGTAAAATCTGGATGAATTGAGTCACCCGGACATCCGAAAGAGGATGAAGGACATATGATTACAGGTGCCGTTATACATGAATACGCATAAGAAGATTGCGCCTCAGGCAGGTCTGCATCAAAACAGTAATTTGATTCAATATTATCGGATATAAGATCGGGTTGGATGAATAAAATAGCTATACAAAGAATAACTACTTTGTGGAAAGATAATCTCATGGCGTTCATTTTGTATTTGACTATTTGTAATTAACTAGAAGAAAGACTACGGATCAGCAATTACATATCAAAATCAATACGTATGGTAATTTATAAACGCTCCTATTATTGAGGAAAAAAAGTGTTAAAACCAAAATTGATTAATGATGGGATCAAAACAATAAATTTAAAATAATGGTATAATCAATTGATTATTAAGGTACTATGTAGTTAAAATAATGATTATATCAATAATTCAACAAATCTCAGAAATATCAAAAACCATTTAAATCCCCAGTTTTGATTGCAGTGAAGTTTATGCTTTGAGTTTCACCCGCCTGAATTAATAAAGGAAATTCAGATGGTATAAATTGGTAGCTATCTGCATTTGGAAAAGTACTATTAATACCTAATATAATTCTTTGCAAAGCCAGAAGATCTATCGCTGAGATCGAACCATCTGCATTGGTGTCTGCCGCAATTTTTAATAAATCACTTCCCAATGATTCGACGCCCAAGATATGTTTCATGATGATGAGTAAATCTATAGCGCTCAACTTTTGTTTGACTTCATCAGTTTTCCTTATTATAATTTTCGGATCTACCAGCTGCGGATACTCCGCATTAATATCAGTGATCGAAAAACTAAATCCATTGCTTAGGTTGACTGGATACTCAATATTGGAATCGACTCCTGATTGAAGAAAAAGTTCAAAACCATTAACTTGATTGTTAAATAAATCCGAAATATTGATTTGATAATTTGAAGGTAAAACCGTTTGAGCCATACCGGTAGCACCCGTTGCCGCTATAGCAGCATCTAAAGCATCAATCCTTCCCTGTGTTCCCGACCCACCTACATTAAAATTAACAGACCTGTCTGGAGATATAACAGCAAATTTCGGAGTACCGAAAAAAGTACCAAAAGTTCCATTCAAATAGGGTTGTAATGCAACCATGGCATTACCATCAACTCCTGCACCAGGAAAGGTGATACCATGTCTGGCTTTATAAAATGCAACATCTTCATTGGAGTCGTAACTTTTGTTACTCAGTTCGATAAATTGTACGTCATACGCTCCTTCACCCCACTGTTCATAAAGATTTTGAACAAAAGGGGCAATTGTATTGCAAGGAGGACAATTCACAAAAAATATTTTGATAACTACAGTGTATCCTTGATCCAAGTAATCTTCATATAATTTATGCTCATAGTCATCAGTATCCATAATTGTAAAATTTGGAGCATTTTGAGCATTTGAAGAAATGCAAAAAATAAACATCAAGAGATAGGAATAGAAAACTGTTTTGTGCATATTTAGTTTAATTTAAAACATCTACTTGTGACGGATTCTCCATTACTAATTCAATATCATTCATTAAACGATTCAAACTATAAAGACGCTTGGGATTTTCAGAAAATTCTTCACAATGAAATTAAATCTCAAAAATCAAAGCCTAGTAAAGTTAAAACTAATTTCTTGAACCATTTGGTATTCTGTGAGCACAATCCCGTTATTACCATGGGCAAAAGTGGTAAGGATTTCCATCTCAAATCAAAAAAAGAGTCTTTATTAAAAGACGATATTGATTATTACGACATTAATAGGGGCGGAGATATTACTTTTCACGGACCAGGTCAGGTAACGGGTTATTTGATAATGGACTTAGAACTATTATACCGTGATGTGCACAGATTTGTGAGGACGATTGAAGAATCGATCATTCAATTATTGAAACAATATGATATTGATGCTTTCAGAATGGAAGGATTTACTGGAGTATGGCTTGGAAATGAATCTTCACAAAAGCGGAAAATATGCGCTATAGGAGTTCATCTAAGCCGTTGGGTAAGCATGCATGGGTTCGCCTTGAATGTCAATACAGACCTGGATTATTATAATCATATAATACCATGCGGAATTGATGATGGTAATAAAGGAGTAACCTCTTTGTCAAAAGAGCTAGGTAAAGATGTGGATATTGAAGCGCTTAAACATAAATTAAAAGCGATTATTGCCAAGCAATATTCAGCGATTATCGTCTAACATAAAGTTATATTTCCAATAATGTTTCAAGATAATGGGACTGAATTCCAAATATTTTTTTTAGTGATTTCACGGCCGCCAGGCTAGCAGAATTTCCATTATCTATTTTTCCATCTTTCACAGCAATAATCATCAGATTTTTAGAAGTATGTTCTGTTGAAATAAATTCTATAACCTTAGATTTATATCCAAATGATTCGAGAATTAACGTCCTTATTGTATCTGTTATCAGCTCAGCTTGTCTCTCCATTAAAATTCCATATTGGTTAATGTGAGCCAGTGCATTTTCTGGATCTAATTGTTTTCTAATCTGTTTGTGACAACAAGGAGAACACATAATAATTTTTGCATCCGCTCGTATTCCTTTATAAATAGCTTCATCAGTAGCTGTATCACAAGCATGGAGCGCAATAAGTATATCTATCTTTTTAAAAGTTGAATCTTCAATACTTCCTAACTCAAAACTTAAATTTGAAAAACCGCAATCTTTAGCCAATACATTGGAATTCTCTACCAGTTCTTTTCTTAATTCCACACCAACCATCTTAACGGTGTGTTTTAGTTCATTCGTCAGATAATCAAATAGTGCAAATGTTAGATAGGCCTTTCCTGAGCCCATATCCAGCAATGTATATGATTCATTTAATCCGCTTTTAGTGATTAAGTTTTCAAGAATTTCCAAATATTTGTTGATTTGCTTGTATTTAGATCTCTTCTCACCAATTACGATTCCATTAGAACTTGTTATTCCTAATCTTTTAAGATAAAGTTTGTCATCAGGTTTAATTTTAGTCGACTTAGCTTTGTCATGTGAACGCGATACTGATGAACTGATCGTATTTTCCTTTACAGTCATTTTAGTTTTTGCTTGACTATTAAAAAAGACTGTTTTGTTTTTTAGAAGTAAATCCGCTTGAAAGAATTGATCATTCAATAAATCTTTAATGACATTAATTCCTTCATTTTGCTTATAATTTTTGGTGATGTCTTTGGTTGGATGCCGATAAGTAAATGAGAAATGCATTCCTTTGTTCAATGAAACATATCTGATGATTACCTGTTGCAAGTCAACTTCTTTATTTTTTTTGTTTTTCAAAGAAAGTTTCACATAAGTATCAAGCTGTAAACTTTCGATTACATGATTAATAAATCGATCAAGAACAGAATTTGACATAAAGTGAAATTAAGCTTTTAATGATGACACAATGAATGCGATCTTATGAAATATTTAATATTGGTTTAAATAATCATTAATAGTTCAAGAGAATTATCTATCTTTGACTAATAAAAAAGATCATATGAAATACCTTTTAATAATTGGCTTATTTTTTACTTTCTCTTGCAGCAGTGACGATCTAGACATCCCTTTATGCATAGATGAAATATTGGAGGAATTTAAAAAAGACGCTTGTAGAGAATCCGGTGATCTAACATTATGGAATTTTAATGGCCAGGAAGTCTATTGCTTCCAAAAGGGAAATTGCATTGCCGACGGTACAGCAGATATTTATGATGAAAATTGCAACTTATTATGCAGCTTGGGTGGATTTGCTGGCGTTACTGAATGTCAAGGACTAGATTGGGAGACAAATGCATTTTTTATTGATACGATATATGCACATTAACTGTTTAGCTGGAAGTGTGATCCGAAGTTATTAACCATTTCCCATCAATCTTTTCCCATACTAATGTGAAGTATCCACTTGGTTTGTCATTTTCTCTTTCCAATTCGAATTGACCATTTAATGTTGCTACAGTTTCAGAAATGATTCTTATTTCGCTGATTGTGAAAGTCAGTACACCCATGGCAGCTTTATCCGGGTAGCTTTCCTTGTATCTTACCAATGTGTTTTGCCAACCCTTAGTCACTCCGGATTTTCCGGAAAAACTTAAATCTTGATTGTTCCAATATCCTTCCATGAATCGATCAATATTTCCTTCGTTCCAGGCTTCTTGCTGATCCATTATTACAGTCATAATATCTGATTTAATCGTATCGGGGGACGCGACTTCTGCTGTGTTTTCTTTACAAGAAAAACAAATGATCAAACTAAAAATCAGGAGATTTATTTTAGGATATAAATTGTAAGAATTTCGCATATTCCAAGATACTCTTTATTTGTAAACCAAAGCCTTTCAAAGGGAATCAGAGGCAGTTTATTTCAACTGATCCAAGACCTTCTGCATAAACGGACACATTTTGTCCGGTTGATAAAAACTCAGCAGGGGTAGCTGCACCTGCTAACAGAATTGAACTTGCTTCGATAATTTCACCGTATTCTAAGGCCAGCCTTGATGCTGCTTTCAAAGATTCCAGAGGATTGCCAAGAATAGCATTAGAATTACCTTGATGTATAATTTCACCATTGACTTTTAAAGTCATAGCTATATCTTGGACATTGGAATGTGGATCCTTCCATTCTCCGATTACAAAACCTGTAGATGAGCAATTGTCTGCAATTACATCCGACAATGAAAATTTAAAATTTTGATATCTTGAATCTATGATCTCAATGGCAACAGCTATTCCGTCGAGGTATTTATCAATATCGTTTTCAGACAATATTTTGTCAACTTTCTTTTTAAAAAGAAAAGCAATTTCAGGCTCTGCTCTTGGATGAATATACTTACTCAAATCTATTTCTTTAGTATCTCCTAGATTCATCTGATTGGTTAATCTGCCCCAGATCATATCATGGACTCCCATCTGTTCCATTTTAGCTTTACTTGTAAAACCCAATTTAAGTCCTACCAACTCTTCACCCCTGATATATCTTCTTGCCAACAAAATACTTTGGACGGCATATGCCTCATCAATATTTAACTCCCTGTTTTTACTGATCTGCGTAGTGGCCTTTGCCTCCATAACAGCCTTGTCTAATTGTTCTGCTATCTGATTGTAATTCATATAGAAAAATTTGTTAAAAATACTTTTATAAAGTTATTAATCGCTCAGCTGCCTGCATTAATAGCTCATCTGTTTTAGCAAAACAAAACCGTATCAATTTATCTTGTCTTGAATCGGTATAGAACACTGAAATTGGGATAGCAGCTACACCTTTTTCTTTGGTAATCCATTTACAAAAACTGATATCGTCTGATTCACTGATTGAAGAATAATTACATAGTTGAAAGTATGTTCCCTTTGAAGGAATTGCTGTCATATTAGACTGTTCAATGGCTTCAAGAAACAGATTTCTTTTGTTTTCAAAAAATGATGCTAATTGAAGATAATGATCCGGAGTTTCTAAGTATTCGGCTAGAGCATATTGAATAAACGAATTTACACTAAACACATTCCATTGATGAATCTTTCTGAACTCTTTCATCAATGTTTCAGGTCCAACACAATAGCCTATTTTCCAGCCTGTACTATGGAAGGTTTTTCCAAATGAATAAACAGCCATACTTCTTTCTCTTAATCCCGGGTATTTCAAAATGCTTTGATGTTCTTCTCCATCGTAAATCAAATGTTCATACACTTCATCACTAAGAATAATTGCATTAGAATTTGAACATATTCTTTCGAGTTGAAAAATGTCATTTTCATTTAATGTCATTCCAGTGGGATTATGGGGAGTGTTGATGATAACCATCTTTGTTTGTGGAGACATCAGTGACTCAAAATTTTCCCAGTCTATTTTAAAATCCGGACCCTTTAAAATATAAGGTATAGGCTTCCCACCTGCAATTTCAATTGTAGGTCGATAGGAATCATATGCAGGTTCGATAATGATCACCTCGTCTTCTTTTTGTACAAACGAAGTAATAGAAGTGAAGAGCGCTTGTGTTGCTCCTGCAGTAATCGTGATATTAGTCTGCCCATTTAAATCGCAGCCATACATCTTATTCATTTTAGCCGCCAGGATTTCTCTTAATGGAAGAATTCCGGGCATCGGAGCATATTGATTTTTGCCAGCTTCAAGATGTTTAGTGATTAGTGCCTTGAGTTCGTCTGGACAATCAAAATTTGGGAACCCTTGACCAAGATTAATGGCTTTGTGTTCGTTCGCCATTGCTGACATAATAGAGAAAATTGTCTTACCGCTGTTGGGTAACTTGGATTTGAACTCTGGCATAAAAGCTAAGATAGCACAATAGCTATGAGTTGTAAAATTGAAGAATAACTATAAATAATTACTCAATAATCTGATTCATTATTTTCCAAATGTCCTTTTGAAATAATAGGGGAACTGGAACTTCATCCGGATTTTCACCCATTCTGAACATTACCATGTCTAGAGATGGAATGACACTTATATATTGACCATTTTTTCCAATACCTGAATACATATCTGCAGGAGCTTCTGGAGTTATAGCTCCTGGGAATGTAATTTGTAGACCTGGCAACATATAATTATCTTTTCCATTAAGCCACCACAAGTATCCATACGAATTATTGATATTTTGAGAAGGAGTGCTCATCTCTGTAAGATAATCCTGATCGGAGAATATGCTTTCACCATCCCAATTTCCATTATGGCTTATTAATAAACCAAACCTTACCATGGATCTGGCAGTACTGAAATAAACATGATCGTTATTCAGCCAGACCCAATTGCCATCCATTCCAATTTTATCTCGTAATACTCGATTAAAATAAGCTTCATATTCTTCATTTACTGCAGATTCTATGACCTGGTCCAGAATAGTGTATGGTGCATTATGGTAAGCCCAACGGGAACCTGCATCTGCTTTATAAATTAAGTTTTCGGGGCTAAAGTCATGATTGTCACTAACCATGTCATCCAATCCTGTTGTCATCGTTAATTGATGGCGAATCGTAATTTGATCTTCATTTTCTTTTGATAAATCAGTCCAGTTGTTGCCCAGGTAATCTGAACTTTTGTCATGAATGGATAGAAAATTATCTTCCTGAGCTTTCCCAATCAAGAATGAAGTCAATGTTTTTCCTGCGGAAGCCCAATACCATTGTTTCGATTGATTGAAGTCACTTAGATTCAATAAATCTTTTCCGAAATACGCTTCAATAGCAATTTTTCCATTTACCAATATTATAAATGCTCTTGTTCCGTTTTCTTCAAGTAAATCCATTAATTCCGGAATCTTTTCAGTATTCCATGATAATTCAGATGCATCTGTCTGATCCCATTCTTCATTATCCGATGAAGGAAAATACAGCTCTGTTAATTGTTCTTCTGGATTCTCTGATTCAGAATCCATTAATGCATCGTTATTACATGAAAAGATTAAAAAGGGAAGTATGAGTACATATCCTATTTCCATTTCTGTATTTTTTTTAATTAGACTAAACATCAAAGGAATCGTTTAATCACAATGTAAAAGTGCTTTGAAGAATTATAGAAAATAGGAGTATTAATAAATATTTAAGTTTCAAAGAATTTAAGACACACTGGAGTAGGGATAGCAAATTCGATATTTAGATCCTTCAATTTTCCTGACTTGGTATCTATTTTAAAAATTCTGATATTGCTCGAATCTTGATGTGCAACGAGCAAGAATTGTCCATCAGGACTTATTTCAAAATCCCGGGGAATTTCACCTTTTGTAGCCATAATTTCTATCAGTTCTAACTGACCGGTTTGAGTATCAATTTGGAATACAGCAATACTGTTTTGTTTTGATCCTTGCAATCCTCTGTTTGCTGCATATAAAAATTTTCCATTGGGATGGATCTTAAGGGCTGAACAATTGACATTGCTTTCCTTAGCTTCTGTATCTATAGTTTTAATAGTTTGGAAATGAATAAGAGCTTGATCGAAATTTTCAGCATTAAAACATTCGATTGTCTGATTTAATTCATTGAGCACGTATAGAATTTTATGGTCTAGAGACATCTCAAAATGCCGTGGACCAGCATGCACTTTCATATCTGTAGCAGATAGAAAAGTTAATTGACCGGCATCATATTTATAATGGAAAATTTTATTTGATCCTAAATCTGAAACCAGAACGATATCGTCATTAATCTGTCGGATCATGTGTGGATGAGGGCCATCTTGCCTTGGATGGTCAGATTCAGTTTTCGGATGTTTTTCTGTATCTGTAATAGATTGTAAAGCGCCGTCAGAGTTTAATTTAATGCTTGAAACAGTTTCAAGATAGTTTGCGACTAGAAGATATTCATTATTATTATCAAGCTGAATATAGCAAGGATAAGCGCCTTGACTTGACAAATGATTTTTAGTTTTCCATATTCCATTTACATCTTGTAAAACAGCGCTTATGTACCCTGATTCTGTTTCTTCAATTCTTGTTTCATTAACAGCATAAATGGCCTGACCGTTAGGGTGGACATTAATGTATGATGGATTAACAAATCCTCCAATAGTATCCTGATAAATAAGTTGGCCAGATAAAAGATCGAACTTTAATATATAGATGCCTTCCGCCTTACCATCTACATGTCCTTCTTTTTGAGTATATGTTCCAACAGCAAGTTGAACATACTCAGTCTTGGGGTTACAAGCATTGAGAACAGCAAAAAATAAAAGCGCAAATAATAATCTCATTAATAATTTTGTTTTAGATTTTTTAGATGATGATAATTATGGTAACTGCACCACATCAGTATTTCTCGAATTATCATTTTACCCATCAGTGTGGGTGGGGTAGAAGGTATTTGTCCAATTTATGTTCCGGCCATTTAAGACAAGTTGCACTTAAGTTTACACCTGCGGTTTTAAATCTTTTCAATATTTCATTTTTTTGATTTAATGAGTAAGATTTAATTTTTAATGGGGAACTGACACCAGTTGGGATTGAGCTTAGTTTGAGAAGATATTTATCTACAATCTCGTTATAGCTTCTTGTTAGTCTGTTAGGCGTTCCAAATTTATATTTCAATACAAATTTTGGCATTTTCATGGCCTTATTTATCAAGAGTGCTGTTTGTAGCAAGTGATCTAAATGTTGGCTTGTATTCCATTTATTTTGGGGTCCTTGCTCGAATTTTCCAATATTTTGATCTTTTATCCAACTATGAACGGCATTAAAGCTTTCATTCAAGTGATTTGCTACCTCTTTACCATTCATGAAGTAATATTCTAATTAATTCTGTTTAATTATTAGCTTTTTTGCATTTTTGCAAACTTTTTATGTAAAAAACACGTTAACTCATTGGTAATTCAATAATCTTATTCTAATATCAGACTTCGTACCTGCATACTTCTTAAACTCATCGGAAAGGAAATTCATTCAGTTAATATTTCTTAGCTTTTGTGATAAGTAATTTGATATGCATATACGCGATCAAGTTAGGGTTTTAATATTGATTAATTTTTTGAAAACTAAATAGTATAAAAGATGGCACGACCACGTACTAAGAAATTTGAATTTGGAAAAGGAATTTACTACTTCAATATTAAGAAGGGCTACAATAATAACATCACCATTAAGAGAGAAGAGAAGCAGAAAGCCGTTGACGCTTATAGACAATATCTTAAAACACAGAAAGAAAACTGTGAATGGTTAGGGAAATGGGATGGGAAAAAATTCATCGAAGATAGTTTCGAAAAAATCGTCTCCGGCAAAAAGTAATTCGTCACTTCTAAGCCAATACAAAGGAATTTATTCAATTTATCTATTTGTAAGGTGACCTGAGTCAATTAGGCTATCTGATAGGTTTATTTCGCTAAGTAATTTGTACTTTCGCCCTGAAAGTGTATTAATACGATATTATCAGAAATAAATTTTATAAATGAATCGAAATTTAGCTTTAGAATTTGTCAGAGTCACCGAAATCGCAGCTATCAATTCTGCACGATGGATGGGTAAAGGTGATGAAAAAGCAGCTGACCAAGCAGCAGTCGATGGTATGCGAAATATGTTGGATACTGTGGCTTGCACTGCTACGGTAGTGATTGGAGAAGGCGAACGAGATGAAGCTCCTATGCTATACATTGGAGAGGTGGTCGGTGCAGGTGGATTACCAGAATTGGAAATCGCTTTAGATCCTCTGGAAGGAACAACTATTTGTGCCAATGGAGGTCATAATGCTATTTCTGTAATGGCGATTGGTAAGAAAGGAAATCTACTCAATGCTCCTGATATTTATATGAAAAAAATCGCTGTTGGTCATGACGGGGTAGGTTCTATAGATATTCGTGACAGCGCAACAAATAATCTTAAAAGACTTGCACAAAGAAAAAATTGTGCAGTATCAGATCTGACCGTTGTTATTTTGGACAGACCAAGGCATAAAGAATTAATTCAAGAAGTCAGAGATAATGGTGCAAGAATTTATTTGATTGGTGATGGTGATGTTTCAGCAGCAATTGCAACAGCACTCCCTGAGACTGGAATAGATATGTTGCTCGGTACAGGAGGTGCTCCTGAAGGAGTTATTGCAGCGGCGGCCATGAGATGCATTAAGGGAGACTTTCAAGGTATCCTGGTTCCACGAAACGATGATGATGTTGTCAGAGCCAAAAAAATGGGAATAACTGATATTAATCGAGTGTATACGATGAATGAATTAGCTCAGGGTGATGTTATGTTTGTAGCTACCGGAGTAACCGATGGAAGTTTATTAAAAGGTGTACATTTTAAAGCCTGGGGAGCAATAACTCATTCTATAGTTATGAGAAGTAAGTCTGGAACAATCAGGCACATTCAAGCGGAACACCATTTTGACAGAAAACCGACTTATTAGGCTTACTAAATAGCGTGGTCAAATTTATTGTCAAGAGAATATTTTCCTGAACCCAGTAAATAAATTCCGATAAAACCGAGCAGGTAGAGCACAGCCATTTCTTTAGCTTTCCCTCCTGAACCTTTCGCAAACCATTGATCATCCATATGGAAGACGAATGCAGCCATAGCCATAGTTATAATGGCAAAAACTGCAGCGTACCTGGTTTTATATCCTACAATGATAAATATACAAGCGACGAATTCTCCTAAGACAGCTAGAATAAGACCCATTTTTGGAGACAATGAAAGTATTGAAGGGAAATGAATTTCATCACCTGAAATTAAAGTGTTAAATTTTGACATCCCATGACCCAATAACATTTGCAAGCCAAATCCGAGCCGTAATATTAATGAAGCGATATGAGATTTAGAAGTTGACATTTCGAAATGATGTTATAAATATTTTAACCTCCGCATTCTTTACGTAATTCTAGAATTTGAGTTTCCCACAGATCTTTTTGCTCTTGACCTTCATCTTTGTCACAAAAGTCGGTTACTTCCAGGATAGTTTCGTTGGTGACATCTGACTTATACATTCTGAATTCTAAATATTCATCGTCATTTGAATCCTCCCATTTGAATCGTAACCTTTCTTCTTCTATATCATCAATTAACTCTGCATCTTCAATATTACCTTCCCAATCAAAGGTGTAAATGTCATCTGTAATGTCAACACCATCACAGAACCACCGAACCAAACATTCTGGCATTGTAAGGAATTGGTATATAATTGCTGGCGAAGCTTTGAATATAAACTCCATATCGATTCTCACTCTACTCATTAAGCTTTTTTTTATTGTATAAGTTTTTGATTTTTAAATTGGTGCGCAAAATATAAATTTTAATCTGAGCAAAACAAAATTAATTTTCTAAATTTTCAATAAAAATGAACTTTTTTTATTTCTAAACGATTTACTAAGCTGAGGACCCCTTAAGTATAGACTTGCGATTTCATTCAGATAATTATACTTTTGCTGCGATTTAATTTCAGAGCATTATAAAAATTAGTTGATGAGGCAATTAAAAATAACCAAATCCATAACTAACCGCGAAAGCCAATCTCTCGAAAAATATTTACAAGAAATAGGAAAAGTCGACTTGCTGACTCCGGAGGAAGAAGTTGATTTGGCAAAAAAAATAAAGGAGGACGATCAGGAAGCTTTAGAGAAGCTGACCAAAGCCAACCTTAGATTCGTTGTTTCGGTAGCGAAGCAATATCAGAATCAAGGACTTTCCCTAAGTGACCTTATCAATGAAGGAAATCTAGGATTAATCAAAGCTGCTCAAAGATTTGATGAAACCAGAGGATTCAAATTCATTTCTTATGCCGTATGGTGGATTCGTCAATCCATACTTCAAGCATTAGCTGAACAATCAAGAATTGTGAGGTTACCGCTTAATAAGGTCGGTTCATTGAATAAAATCAATCGAGCCTTTTCAGAACTGGAGCAAGAATATGAAAGAGAACCTTCTTCTGACGAATTAGCTGATCTATTGGAAATAACTTCTGATGAAGTCGAAACGACATTGGGAGTTGCAGCCAGACACGTTTCAATGGACGCACCATTCGTTGATGGAGAAGACAACTCATTATTAGATGTCCTTGAAAATAACGGTACACCAGGAACTGATACGAAATTGGAGTACGCTGAATCTTTACGAAGAGAAATTGAAAGATCTTTAAATACTTTAACAGAAAGACAATGTGATGTCATCAAGTTATACTTCGGTATAGGTATTGAACATCCTATGTCACTTGAAGATATTGGAGATCGTTTTGGCTTGACCAGAGAAAGAGTTCGTCAGATTAAAGATAAAGCGATCAACAAATTAAGATCTGCTTCCAGAAGCAAACTGCTCAAGCATTATCTAGGTACTTAGTTGTAAATAAATCAATCGATTATTTGCCGTTGGAATCTACATTGAGTGGACGTTGAAGGCTATTGTGCAAGGAGATGAAAGTTTCAGTACGTTGAATTCCATCAATTTGTTGAATCTCATGAGAAATAATATTTCTCAGATGTTCCGTATCCCGGCATATCACCTTAGCAAACATGCTATAACCTCCAGTAGTGTAATGGACTTCAATAATCTCATTGATTCGACCCAACTGAATGGCAACTGTATCATACAGTCTGCTTTTTTCCAGGTAAATCCCCAGAAATGCAGTAATATCATAACCTAATTTGTTGTAGTCGACTTGGAGTTGAGAATTTAAAACGACTTCATAATCCATCATCTTCTTAATTCTCACATGGACGGTTCCTCCAGAAATGAAAAGTTCCTTTCCAATATCTGCATAAGTCTTTTTTGCATCCTTCATTAAAATGGAAAGAATCTTCAGGTCAGTATCATCAGGGATAAATTGTTTTTTCATTTCAAGGATGTCTAATGCAAGCTGAATTACTAAAAATTAACACGGGATTAATATTAACGTTTTTTCTAATATTATCAGTAATTCATTGCGTATTATTTAATCCATTAGTATTTGTGTAGAATATGATCCAAAAGCTTGTACCTTAGGGTATATTATATGGATAAGAAGAAGCCTATTCGAATTTGGGAGCCGCTTTTAATTGCTATAGCAGCTGCAATTGGTCTGATTGCAGGATACAATATGAATTCTGCTAATGAAGGGTCCAGCTTATTGGAGATTAGCGAAATAGATTCAAATCAAGTTATAGGATCAGATGGTAGAATCGAAGAAATCTTAAGATTCGTAGAATCTAAATATGTAGACAGCCTTGATGCAAACACTATATCTGTTGATGCAATCCGACATATCCTTAAACAATTGGATCCACACTCAGATTATATCACTTCCGAAGAATTAGATGACCATAATGAAAAAATGAACGGTGCTTATAGAGGCATTGGAATTGAAACTATAAAACTGAATGACACTTTTTATATCACGCAAATCATATCGGATGGACCCGCTGATCTTGCAGGATTAACTCAAGGTGATGCTATCATCAGTGTAGATGATATTGAAGTATCGGGGAATGAGACCAGCTTTCAAGATGTAAGAACACTTTTGAAACAAGAAGAAAAAGATGAAATAGAATTATCAATTATCAAGCTTGAATCTGACAGTCTTATATCCGTTCAAGTTGGTATTGGATCTGTAGAGGTAGCTTCTGCAAACATCAACTATCTGATTGACGAAGAAACCCTCTATCTCAAATTAGAACGCTTCAGTGGCAATACATACGAGCAGTTTATTGAATCGATCGATGCTGCAATAAAGGATAAAACCCATTTGAATCTGATCTTAGATTTAAGAGACAATCCAGGTGGGTATCTACCAGAAGCTATTAAGATATTGTCACAGTGTTTTGAAGAAAAGGACAAGCTCCTAACCTATACGGTAGGATTGAATAGGAAGAAAGCTGAATATAGAAGTACTGGAAAGTCATTTTTTAATATCAAAAAAATAGCGGTCCTATTAAATGAGAATTCAGCATCTGGAAGTGAAATTCTGGCTGGAGCCCTTCAAGATTGGGATAGGGGACTAATAATTGGATCGGAAAGTTTTGGAAAAGGCTTGGTTCAGGAAATATTTCCTCTGAAAAATGGAGGAGCTCTACGTCTGACAGTCGCAAAGTATTATACGCCTACAGGTAGATTAATACAAAAATCCTACAGAAGTATCAATCGGGATTTTATAGCGGATAGCAGTTATTTTCAAACTCGATTACTCAAAAGAGAAGTTGAAAGTGGAAATGGAATTATTCCTGATATAGTCAGCGATGACTCAAATGATGTCTTGTGTTCTAATTATAAGAATTATGTCGATTTTTTCATTGTAAACCAGATGAATAAAGTCCGTTCCACAGAGATAGATGAAGCACTTTTGTCTATTGATCATTACAATACCTTTCTTGAGCTTACATTCAATATCGATCCTTTACTCATTAAAGGAGATTGCAATGGAACAGAAGTAACAAAATATATTACTGACCGTTATGTACGATTAACAAAGGGAGAAATTGAGTATTTCAAAAGCGCAAACTTAAGCGATCCCTATATTGCTGAAGCGCTCGATTTCATTTCAGACAAGCGATCTACATTAGCTTTATTATCTAATAAATAGCAACTCGCCTTCTTCGTTGCATTTAATAATCAAAGAGGGTCTTTTGTTGTTATTCGATTCTCGGCCACTTCTAAATACATAATCAACTTGATTAATAATATTTTTATCGATATCAGTAAAAGTGCGGGGGAATGGTTTTGCCTGGCGATTTGCACTTGTAGAAACCAGAGGTTGGTTTAATTCCTGAATTAATTCGCACAAATCCGGTTCTCTGGTTACTCTTATCGCAACAGTTCCTTTTTCAGAAACCAGATGTTTTGCCAAATCTGGGGATGCATCATATATGATGGTTAAAGGTCTAGTACAAAAATGGATGAGTGTTTCAATTCTGGGATGAACAGCTCTGACATGTCTTTTTAATTCCTTAACACTATTGACAAGTAATATCAGTTTTTTGGATTTATCTCTTTTTTTTATTGTATAAATCTTTTGAACTGCTTTGTCATCCATTGCATTACAACTTAGACCCCAAATGGTATCAGTAGGACATAGGATAACTTGTCCTTTCAATAATAACCGACTAATTGCCTTCAAATCGTCAAATTCTCTCTGCATATAACAAATACAAATTGTCCTGCGTTACACTAAGTAGTTTGTGAATTAACTTTGGGTATAAACGAGATATGTTTAATTTTAATTTTAGTTATCTAACAATTATTTAAATGGCTCCGACTTTGAGATATATATTCGGCAGTTTTTTTTGCATCATTTGTCTTAGTTTTTCTTCTCAGCTAAGTGCTGCACATATAGTAGGTGGTGATGTAACTTACAGGTTCCTGAATTTTAATGCTGATTCTAGTTTAGTGACTTTCAGAATTACATTCACAATGTATCGCGATCAGTTTAGTGGAGGAGCACCATTTGACGCCAATGCAACATTTGGGATATTTAGACAAAGTGTTGCTGGTAATTGGTTGTTTTATGATCAACAAAGAAATATTGGTAATGGAGCTATAGAGCCTATTCCACGTATTGATGACCCTTGTGTTGATGAGCCATTAAACGTTGGGGTTCAAAGATCCTCATATATTTTTAATGTGACTCTTGAAGTTGGAGATCAGGATTATATGATTGCATATCAAAGGTGTTGTCGCAATAATACTATCGCAAATATTTTAGTTCCGGTAGAAACGGGAGCTGTCTTTGATGTTGTAATATCATCCTTGGCACAGAATGAAGGCAATTCAAGTCCAACTTTCGATGGTTTTCCTCCAATTTTCATTTGTGGTGGATCCCCGGTTAATTTTGATCATTCAGCATCGGATTCTGATGGAGATGTTTTAAGATATACTTTTTGCGCACCTTTTGCTTCAGGAGGAACTGTAGATTCTAATTCCGGTGGAAATCAGGGGTGCTGTCAATGTGTAAGACCAGAACCGATTCAATGCCCTCCTAACTATGCAAATGTTATATATGTGCCACCATTTACAAAGAATGCCCCTTTAGCGGGGGATCCTGTAGTGGGGATAGATAATATTTCAGGTTTAATCTCAGGAGTTCCTGAAATTAATGGACAATATGTGGTAGGTGTGTGTGTAGAAGAATTTCGAAATGGAGTACTTATTGGTTCTATAAGAAGAGATTTTCAATTTAATGTAGTGACTTGTACACCTAATGTATTTGCGCAATTAGCGGCTGATGAGGTTGATAACGAAGGGCTTGATGGGAAAGTGTTTTTTATAAATTCCTGTGGACAAAACACGGTATTTATTGAAAATACGAGCTTTGATGAGAATAATATTTTTGATTATAAATGGATTTTCTATCAGCCTAATGGAGATATACTTGTAGAGCAAACCGGAGGAACAGAGAATAGAGATTTTGAAGTTACGTTTCCTGATATCGGAGATTATACAGGAACAATGATACTGAATGCCGGAACTGAATGTTCTGACACAGCTAATTTTAATATCAGCATATTTCCTACAATTGATGGCGATTATATGTTTGAATATGACACTTGTCTGGCAGGGCCGGTAGCTTTTCAGGATATGACGGTAACAGCAGCAGATGAGGTTGTGGCGTGGGATTGGGATTTTGGAGATGGAAAACGATCTGATCTACAAGACCCTTATCATGTTTTTGACACGCCCGGTTTAAAAACGGTTAGACTAATTTCAGAAGATAACAATGAATGTAAAGATACTGTCTTAAAAGACATACTATACCAACCTGTTCCTCAATTGATTATAGTTGAGCCATCAAGTTTCTTAGGGTGTCTTCCTGCAAATATCTTGTTCACTAATTTATCAACTCCAATAGACGAAACTTATGAAATATTATGGGATTTTGGAGATGGAGAATCTTCAGGTGAAATAAGTCCAACACATGAGTATTTCGAATCTGGCAGATACTCGATTTCATTAGATATTACTTCACCGATTGGATGTACTACAGCAAAAGTATTTGATAGTTGGATTAATATATTGGGCGGACCAACAGCAGATTTTGCTTTCAGTCCTGATGATCCAAATGTTTTCCAACAGCAAGTCCAATTTTTTGATAATTCTATAGATGCTGGAGCATGGCAATGGAATTTTGGAGGCATAGGAAATTCATTTATTGAAAACCCGACATTTAACTTTCCTGATACGGGAGTATACAAAGTAACCCTTACTGCTTTCCATCCAATAACTTCATGCCCGGATACAATAACCAAGTTGATTGATGTAAGACCTTTGGTCAAACTGTTTATGCCTAATGCGTTTACACCGAATAACGACGCAAAGAATGATGCTTTCCTAGGTAATGGATATTATGATGGACTTTCAAATTATGACCTCCATATTTGGAACAGATGGGGCGAGAAAATCTTTGAGACCAGCGACCCAAGAGAAGGGTGGAATGGGCAGTATAATAACAGCGGACAGCTATTGCCGCAAGGGGTTTATATCTATAAAGTGAGTTACACTGGTCCGAGAGGAGAATCTGAATCTGTAGAAGGACATGTAACTCTTCTCAGATAGTGGTTTATATCAGATAATATTATATCTTTGCAGCCCGAAATTAAATGGTAAAGCGTCATGGACATTATTAATTACGTACACGATCAGATAACTGCAAAGAAAGATTTTCCTGATTTTCGCCCGGGTGATAATATCGCCGTTAGCTATAAAATCATTGAGGGAACAAAAGAAAGAATACAAACTTTTAAAGGAAATGTTCTTCAGATAAACGGAATTGGATCAACCAAAACCTTTACTGTCAGAAAAATGTCTAGTGGTGTGGGTGTAGAAAGAATATTTCCATATTCATCTCCTGTAATCGTAGATGTAGGAATCTTGAAAAAAGGTAAAGTTAGAAGAGCTAAGCTATTCTATCTTAGAGACCTTGTAGGTAAGAAGGCCAAAATTAAAGAGAGGAAGTTTATCAAAAAATAACTTCAGATCGGTCGATAGGTCTTAGGATCTGCTTTATTTAGATTTTTCCATATCAATCTATCCACAATTTTATCCGGTATATAATACGATAGCATTTTAAATGCAAACCCATTTTTGTGGACCAGATATCTGGTTTTAGGATCTTTGGTTTGCAAGATTTTTCCAACCAATTGAGAAATCTTTAATGGATCCTGTGCATTTAACTCTGTGTGCTCAATAATTTTATCTGCCTTTTCAACATATTTCCCGTAAACAGTATTTTTAAATCCTTCAAAACTTCCTTTGGATTTATTCCATATTTTAGATTTGATAGGGCCTGGTTGAATAGCGACAACATCAATATTATATACATGTAATTCTCGACGATAGACATCTATCATGCATTCAAGGGCATGTTTAGATATACAATATGCACCATTAAATGGTGCTGCAAACATTCCAGATATTGAACTGATAAAAATGATTTTAGACTTTTGGTTCTTATCATTTTGATACATGAAAGGCAGATAAGTATTGGTTATTTTTCTGTGGGCTAACAGATTTACAGATAATTGCTTTTCAAAACCACTATCACTGATTAATTTTAATGGTCCAGCTACAACAATTCCTGCATTATTGATAAGCGAATATAGTTTTTCACCATTGAGTATTTCTTTTAACTTTTCCGTCGATCGCTCTATAGCATTGTAATCAGTAACATCATAATTGAGCACAGCAAGACGATCTCCAAAAGAATCTTGTAGTCTTAAGCGATCATCTTCTTTTCTTACAGTCCCAATAATATTATATCCTGAAGAAATTAAGTGGCGACAAATCTCAAAACCTATTCCACTTGAAATGCCTGTTATCAAAACATACTTATTCATCTTGATTTATTTTATAAATTAAATATGCAATTTTGTATTGTGTTTTTTATTTTAAATAAAAATGAGAGATCTAAAATATCTGACAGCATATTTCGTCCCTTTGCTCTCCTTTACAGCTCTTTATTATAAAGGCTGGGTAAGTTGGATAACAGTAGTATTTGTGTTTATCATGGTTCCTGTTTTGGAAATTTTCATGAACAATAGCAAGTTAAACCTGTCGGATGCAGAAAGAGATTCGAAAAGCAAAAAATTGTTTTTTGATATTTTGCTTTATTGCAATATCCCTATAGTTTATTTAATGGTAGGGTATTACATTTATATTCTTAATACCTATAACTATAATTCGATTGAACTCATAGGTATGTATACTGCTGTTGGATTGACATTAGCGAGTGCAGGTATAAATGTAGCACATGAACTGGGACACAGAAATGAATATTATCATAGAATTATGTCAAAATTGTTGCTTCTTCCTTCTTTATATTGTCATTTTATCATCGAGCACAATTTAGGTCACCATAAAAATGTAGGAACAGATCTTGACCCGGCTTCAGCAAAAAAGAATGAGGTATTATATACCTTCTGGTTGAGGTCGTCTTTTTATTCTTACTTGAACGCCTGGAATATCGAATTCAAAAAGCAGGAATATAATAAGAAAACAAGATTTTCTTTGTCCAATCAGATGGTTGTATTAACAATTATTCAAATGGTTTTCCTTGCTATTATTTTTAGTTATGGAGGTCTGAAGGTTTTAATAATTTATATTTCGACGGCTATTTTTTCGTTCTTAATGTTAGAAACCATTAATTATATAGAACATTACGGATTAAGAAGGCAAAAGTTGGATAATGGAAGATATGAAAGAGTGCATCCCAATCATTCCTGGAATTCGAATCACGAATTGGGTAGAATACTTTTATATGAACTAACACGACATTCAGATCATCATTATTTAGCTAATAAAAAATTTCAGTTGCTTGATCATCATGATGATGCAAAACAACTTCCATATGGTTATCCCACCTCAATGTTGATGGCGATGGTTCCACCGATTTGGTTTAAGGTAATGAATAAGAGAATTTAATGAATTGCACGGTATATGGGTAGACTTATAATTTTTTCTTTTTTCCTTATGTTGATACAATCCTGTAATAGCGATTCCGGGATTCAGTTAGAGACAAATGATTTGGAGGGCAAATGGGATATTATAGATGCATTTAGAGATGGCAGAAGAACTCAAACTTTAAAAAAAGGATACTTTGAATTCAAATCTGATACAATTCTTAAAACCAATATTCTTAAAGACACATTTGAATATGAATACATATTGAATAGAAATACGATAAATGTCGATGATCTCCATCAAGCAAAATATACCATTAAATATCTTGCAAATGACACCTTGGTCCTTGACACCCGTCTAAGTAAATTCGATTTTCGGTTTGTATCAATAAAATCAATTGATGATGAACCAATATAAAATCCTTTTATACATCCTGATATTTCTTTTTACTTCTATGAATGACAGTTTTTCCATGGAAGTAAGTGTCAGTAGTCTTGTTTTTTCAAAAGAGAATAAGAATTACATTGAAATATACAGCCGGATAATTGCCAATTCTGTTCAATTCACAAGTAGCTTAGAGGATCCTGAATTTGTCTTTTCTGAGATAGAATTGCTTCTTGTTCTTAAGAAGGGGAATGAGCTTGTAGCTGCGGACAAATATAAATTAGAAAGTCCCAGATCTCAAACGAGTGAGGATTTTTGGGATATGAGAAGGTATCCTTTATCTGATGGTGAATATAGACTTGAACTTCAATATGTAGACCTAAATAATATTAAGGATACCTTGAGCTATTCTGAGAATATCGACCTTGGGACTCATGGTGCGTTTACACACTCTGATATTTTGTTTATTTCTGATCTTGATACAAGCGGATCGAAATTACCGTTTAAAAAAGCTGGGTTTTATTTCGAACCCTTATGCTTTAATCATCTCAATCAAAATCAGAATGACCTGACCTTTTATACAGAACTTTATAATATTCCTGCATTAACAGACCAGGAGTGTTTCATAAAGTACTTTATCGAACAAATAGATGAAAACTCTGAAGAAATATCATCTGTAGGGTACAAAAAAGTAAATCAATCCATCGAGAACGCCTTTCTTTTAAATATTGATGTTTCTGAATACTATTCAGGCAATTACAATTTGGTAATTGAGATTTATAGTCGTAGCAATGAATTATTGAGCAATTACTCGGATCATTTCACGATTTTTCATCCTCTGATAGATATCAAAAGCACCTATGAAAAAGATGAAGTATTTGAGTCTTCTTTTGTTCAATTATTTGATAGGCAAGAACTAGATTATTCCTTAAAAGCTATTTTTCCTCTTGTTGGAAATAACATGACGGAGACTTTGAATTTTATTATCTCAAACGATGAAATTCAATCTAAGAAATATTTTCTATATCATTTTTGGGGCCAGATGAATCCTTCATCACCTAGAAGTTCATATGAACAATTTATGGACGTTGCTAAAGCCGTTGATTTGGAATATGGAAATAATGTGGGCCATGGATTCGAAACGGATCGGGGGCATTTATTTATTAAATATGGAAAGCCGGACGATATCATTACTGTTGAAGATGAACCCTCTGCTCCTCCATATGAAATATGGGTATATAATTACTTAGATGCTACTCAGCAAACCAATGTCAAATTTCTTTTTTATAATCCATCTCTTGCCGGTAATGATTTTATTCTTTTGCATTCGACTTGTCGTGGAGAATTGAGTAATCCTAACTGGGAATACGATCTGTACAGAGATTCTTTTGAAGATTATAATATTGACAATTATCATAAAAATGCTAAAAGGTATTTTACAGATTTTTAAGATATGTTCCATGAAAATAAGTTCGATCCAGGCAGAAATAAAGTGGCATAAAGTAGAGGAAAACTTACAGCACTTTTCTAATATTATAAGTTCAATTGAAGAGACTGATATCATTGTTCTACCCGAAATGTGGTCTACAGGATTCACAATGAAAGCTCATCTTTATTATTCATATGCATCTCAAGCGATAGATTTAATGAAGAAATGGAGCCTTGAAAAATCTAGCTTGTTGATAGGATCTTTGATCGTTAAGGAGAATGGCAATTTTCTTAACAGATTATTTCTGATAAAGGACGGACAGCTTGACAATTATTATGATAAAAAACATCTCTTCGCCTATGCAGGAGAAGATCGATTTTATGCCAATGGAGCTAAACGTTTGATATATGAATATAAAGGTTGGAGAATAAATCCACAGATATGTTATGATTTAAGATTTCCAGTTTGGTGTAGGAACTCTGATGATTATGATCTGCTTATCTTTTCAGCGAATTGGCCAAACAAGAGAATTGATGCTTGGGACACATTATTAAAAGCCAGAGCTATAGAAAATCAATGCTATGTAGTTGGTGTCAATTGTTTTGGAGAAGATATTTGGGATAACAACTATTCAGGGCATTCAGCTACGATTTCATTTGACGGTTCTGTTTTAGATGAACTTAAAGATAGAGAAGGTCACTTTACTGTTGATATCAGTAAACAGACTTTAAATGACTTTAGAGCCGATCTTCCTTTCCTGAAAGACAGGGATAATTTTAAGTTAGATTTATAGGGAATTGAAGAATTTTATCAGCTCATTTCGATTTTCCTGAGTTATTCTGGCTTTAGGGTGAGCTATCATATAACTTGCAAGCGGCATTCGCTTTTCTTTTAAAACTTCTTCACATTCATGAAGAAGATAACTTTTATCTTCTTCATCATAATCGCCCCACTCAGAAAAATTTAGCTTTCCTCTTCCATGTTTAATATGACCTTTAACGTACCACGAAAAGGGCTCTAGGTTCGTATACCAAGGATATCTTGTATAATGACTATGACAATCCATGCAGGCGTGTTTAAGAATTGTCATTACATCATCTGGAATATTTTGGGTAGAAAGGAAATCTTTGGAAGGATCGACAGGAGGGTTGGATTTGTCAATACTAAAAATTTGCATAACAATAAAGATGGCCAATAAACCGAGAAGTATCTTCTTGAACATATGGATAATTAATTGTTTTCAATTATAACACATTTCATCGAGCAAATGTCGTAGATGGATTATTAATATTTAATAGCAGTAAGCATTATTGATTACATTTGACCAAATTTTGTGAGCGTAGCAATGAAGAAATTCCCTTTTATTAAGACTGTTTTTTTTGCTTTCTTGAATTTATCGATGAGTACAGGCCTACTGGCTCAGGAAGGCAGCATTAGAGGCCATATTTATGATGCAAATACAGGAGAACCTGTTATTTATGCAAATGTGATAGTTGAAAGCACTGAATATGGTTCGTATACCAATGAAAATGGATTTTTTACTATAGCTGATATCCCTGTTGGCACATATAGTTTGAAAGTAAGTTATATCGGTTATGAAGATTTAGTGAAGCAAGTGGAGTTCAAATCGAACTCTATTAATTATTACAAAATCAATATCGTAGCCGGGGGTATTAATATTGGAGTTGTAGATATATCCGCTGAACGTCAACAGGCGAGAACAGAGGTTAGAATATCAGAAATCCAACTCAATAAAAAACAAATAAAGGCACTCCCTTCTACAGGTGGGGATGCAGATATTCTACAATATCTTCAAGTTCTTCCTGGAGTAATATCTACCGGAGATCAGGGTGGTCAATTATATATCAGAGGGGGATCACCAGTTCAAAACAAGATACTTTTAGATGGATTGACGATTTACAATCCTTTTCATTCAATTGGATTTTATTCAAGTTTTGAGACTGAATTAATAAGAAATGTTAACGTACTTACAGGTGCTTTCAATGCTGAGCATGGAGGCAGAATATCTGCTATTGTAGATATTTCTACACGTGAAGGAAATAAAAAAAGATTTGGAGGTCAATTGTCTGCAAGCCCTTTTATGCTCAAAGGGATAATTGAAGGCCCATTGGTTAAGCTAGCTGATGATAAAGGGAGTTTATCTATGGTGTTAACAAGCAAGAAATCAATAATTGAGGATAGTTCTACAAAACTTTACAATTATGCTTCGGTTAATGACACTGTCGGCCTTCCATTCAATTTTCATGATACGTATGGCAAACTCTCTTTTGTAACAGCAAATGGTTCGAGTTTCAATGTTTTTGGATTTAATTTTAGCGATGGCTATAATAATCCTTTGGTATCTAAAATTGATTGGAATAATTCTGGAGGTGGATTAAATTTCACTCTGCTTCCTGCAACCAGCAGTTTGTCACTCAATGGATTGATTGGCTTTTCAAATTATGATATCAGTATAATAGAAGCAGATGAAGATCCACGAAAAAGTATTATACGGGAATATGTTCTAGGTTTAGATTTTGATTATTACTTCAGTCGTGCTGAATTAAATTATGGTATTGAGGTGAAAAGTATCAGGACCGAGTTTGAATTCACCAATCCATTTGGTTTTTTCCTGAACCAATTTCAAAATACGACTGAGATATCAAGTTTTGTTAAATTTAGACAGGCCTGGGATAAAATCATTATTGAACCTGGATTTCGCCTTCAGTATTATGCTTCTTTGGGTGAATTCTCAGCAGAACCCAGATTAGGATTTAAATACAATGTTAGTGACAAGACAAGATTTAAACTGGCAGCTGGATTATATAGCCAGAATATAATTGCCACATCTAATGAACGAGACGTTGTTAATTTATTCACAGGATTTTTATCAGGCCCTGACAACCAATTCAACGATTTTAATGGAGATGTCGCTAAAACTAAATTGCAAAAAGCAGCTCATGTAGTAGCAGGAATTGAACATGATCTCGGAACGCACCTAAAATTAAATGTTGAAGGATACCTTAAAGACTTTTCACAATTGGTTGTCATAAATAGAAACAAGACCAGTTCATCCGAGGCGGATTTTTCAACAGAAGAAGGTGAAGCTTATGGTGTTGACTTTACTTTTAAATACGAGAGGAAAAATTGGTATTTCTGGACGACATACTCATTGGCTTATGTGAATAGATTTGATGGAGAACAAGAGTATCCTACTGTTTTTGACCGTCGACATAATATCAATTTATTAGGGACATATACTTTTGGAAGTAATCGAGATTGGCAGTTAAGCGTAAGATGGAATTTTGGAACTGGATTTCCATTCACAAAGACCCAAGGATTTTTTACAGATATATCATTTCTGGATGGAGCAAGTACCGATTATTTGACTGCAAATCCTGATAATGTTGGAATTATCTATTCAGAGGAAAGAAATGGCGGAAGATTACCATATTATCATCGTCTTGATATTTCAGCACAAAAGAACTTTTTCTTATCAGAAAGAATGAATCTGGAAGTTGTAGCAAGTGTTACAAACTCTTATAATAGAGACAATATCTTTTATTTTGACAGATTAAGATTTGAAAGGGTAGATCAATTACCAATTATTCCTGCTATCGCTATCAGATTCAACTATTAATAAATCATGCTGATTAAACTTGCTTAACGCAAAGAAGTTTTATTTTTGCAATATAAAATTAATTTTAATGATTGAAGGATTCGAAAATCTAACCGAAGAACAGTTCAAAACCTGTAAAGATGCAATTTCATGGATAACAGCGATGATCGCATCTTCTGATGGTAAAATAGATCAGACTGAAACTGCCTGGTCAGCAAAAATTACTAAAATTAGATCTTATAGCAGTAGTAATAATCTTACGTCTTTTTACGAAGAAGTCGGAAAGGACTTTGCTGATGTTCTTGCTGATGTTATACAGAGATTACCATCAGATCACGAGGAAAGAATGTCACATTTAGGGAGGCAATTATCAAAGCTAAATGTCATTTTAGCTCTTTTAGATAATACTACGGCATACCAATTATACAATTCTTATACATCTTTCGCCAAACACGTTGCTAAATCCTCAGGTGGCTTTTTAGGATTTTTTAGTATTAGTTCAGCTGAAAAGAAACTAATGGTCTTACCTACAGTAAATGAAATCGTTTATATAGGCGAGGAAGAAGAATAGGACTGGTAATTATTATCTCTTAAAATATCATTATATTAGGTTAAGTTATATCTGTTATTGATATGAGGGCACCCTCATGGCTTTATCAGATAATAGGTGTGTTTAAGTTAATCTATAATTCATAGGATAATGATTTTATTTTTAATCATTATAGCATTTTTACTAGGTAGTGCATATTTTAACAAAGATGTCACTTTGCGTGACTATGCTAAATTTCTGATATCGTCTTCACTTTCATTTATTGTTTTACTGCTTTTTTTGTTACTGCTTACTTCGCTTGGCCAAGGTATAACAATAGTGATAAGTTTGTTTTTTGATACTGTTAATATGTTTTTGACGATATTACTTGTTAACTTTTTAGCTTTAATCCTTTCTCATTATCCGTATTATTTTGAAGCTGCAATTTCTGATAAAGGACGCAAATTGGTCTGGAAGAAATATCCTGAGAATCGATTTTTAGGCGTAGTCTACCATACTAATAAACTTCCAGATGAACATCAGTCTCCAGAATATATAAAGTTTATCAGATGTCATATTGGGATCCTTACCTTTTTCATTTGGATATATACCTTATTTGTTGTTGACTTTTCGGTTTTTGAATCTAAGGTCTCCATTTATGTTCCCGGATTTTTAGTCTGGCTTATTTTATTTTACATCCATTCAATTTTAGAAAAAAAGCAAGATCAGGTTGAGGCAATAATAGGGGATGAACAATCAGAGGAATATGATATTGAAAAATCGAAGAAAAGGATAAAGCGATATCTAAAAACTTATCAGATTTTGCTCATAGTGAATATTTTGCTTTCCATAGTTTTTCTGATAATTATCGCAAATACAGGATGGTGTAGATTAAACCTCTATTTTTTAATAGGTCTTAGTTTTTTACATGCAATTTGCTATATCTATTTCAGGGTATTCCGGAGTTGGTTTGTCTATCTAAACCCTAATCCAAACAAAATCAACAAGGACTCTAAGTTTGCTAGAGTCATAGATGCTTTTTTTACGAGGAAAGAAAGCTTAAAAGGCTTTAAGGTTGGTTTTATTAAGCCTCTGTATTATCTGGCAAATCATATTTGGTATTTGGGTTTGATGACAGTTTTTGGAATATTTCTGGCCGCTATTCTACTGTTCTCAAATATATATACTGACCTTTCTCTAGGGATTATCAACCCAATACCTCTGTTGATGATATTAGTAATTATCTATTATTCAGCGGTGGTAGTAACTATGAAGCATTATATCTATCACAATTATAGATACAAAAACAAAAAGGAAGATGCCTTAAATCATCACAGCGATCATGAAATAGTCATGGACATTTTAAGTAAGGATTCTGATTTTAGAATTCATAGGTTGTGTGCCAAACTGATCAGCATTGTTCCCTTGCTGATTGTATTATTTTTTGTGGCGACTTCGTACGTAAATAATTCATTGCACGAACTGAGTCTAGTCAAAGAGAGTAAGAATAATGTAAAGATTGATAAGCATGATTTCTTTACTTCATTGGATCTCGAGAATGATAATTTCTTTATTGTAGGATCATATGGGGGAGGATTGAAAGCGAATGTTTGGAATTTACTTTTACTAAATAAACTCAGAACCGATAATCCAGAATTTTTTAACAGCACATTATGTATGTCAGGAGTGTCAGGTGGTGCTATTGGATTAGCAAATTTTTTCGCTGCAAGATATAATCATGGAATTGGGAATGACTCTAAATGGGATACAATAATCAATAAGATTGGAGGCTCAAACACTCTATCCATAGATATTAATGGATTGCTATTGACAGACTTATATCGTGAAGTGATTCCAGGTAGAATGCTTAGTGATTTAGGCAAAGATAGATCCTGGCATTCAATGATTTATTTTGCTAAAATAATTGAGGGCAAAATCCCTGTCGGTGATACTGCATTGGTATTAAAAACCCCAATGAATGAGTACTGGAGTAAGCTTCATTCTGATTCAGGATATTTTCCAGCCTTGATATTTAACACAACACCGACGCAAAGCAAGTATGGTGTAGCTTGCTCAGTGGAAGGATTTAATCAATTTCCAATAAGTATCGATATCCTTGACCATGAGAATAAAACGCTGAGTTTTTTTGATGCTGCAAGTACAACAAATCGATTTCCTTTATTTTCTCCGGCAGCACGCGTTCCCAATAAGAGACATTTTGTGGATGGCGGATATTTTGAAAATTCAGGACTTATGAATGCCTTAAGCTTTTATGAAGAATTAGCCGAGGAGTATGATACTTTGATGTCTAAAAGCATCTATGCAATTAATATCATCAATGACAAGACGAATTATATATTGGAAAAAATGGATGGGAAAATCACTTCTAATTATGAAAATTCAAGTTCTGCAGAGTTCGCCTCGATATTAAATGGGATTGTAGCACTCGAGAGGATGCCTAATTATTGGAGAGAACATATAAGAGATAAAATGAACCCCGTTCAATTGCGAACGATCCAAATGCCTTACTTTATCACTCTGGACGATGTGAAATCTGTTTATAATACAGATAAAATAATTAATGAATCTGAAATAATAGAACTCATTCAAGAAAATAATGATAGCATTCAAAATGCACTTGAAAGATACTATCCATATCTAGATAAATGGGGAAGGGTTATGCCACCTCTCGGTAGAGTGTTAAGTGAACCAGCTCGAGAATACCAAAAGGCGATGGTAGAAGAACATTATAAAATAAAAGAACAACTTAATGAGATAAAAGGTTTATGTAATTAGCGATATACAAAATATCTGAAGAGAGGAAAGCTTATAAAGATTCCGATAATTATCGAAACTATGATTTTTGAAAAGATGTATTGGATATTAAAAATATCAGTAAAGAGATACATTCCCCCTACATTGCAAATAAGAATAAATCCACTGACAACTGCATATTTAAGCGCTTGGACATAAACATTTTTGTCTGCTTTTTTGAATGCCCAATGACGACCTAAGAAAAAACTGACAATAGCTCCTAGTGCGCTTGCCATAGCAGTAGAAATCAGATAATAGATTCCTAATAATTCCGTAAAAATTATTAAACTGACAAAATCAACTGTAGTAGCAATAATTGAACTGAATTGCGACTTATACAGTGACTCAATAAATGGAACATTATGTTTGCTCATCAGAAAGTGGTTGAGCTCTATTGAAATTTGACTTTAGAAAGAATAAGGGTTTCGATTTGACCGGACCTGTTCATTTCTAATTCCATCGTGTCGATGTCAAGCCTTATGATTTGAACATTTTTCTCACTTCGTCCGGTTTCTTTGGTGTATAATTTGTCATAGCTTATCCAATACTTTCCAAGTTCTTTTTCTGAGCCATAATCAATTTCGTATTCACCATCTTTTTTCATAATCATTACAATTGTTTGACCTAATGTTTTTTTTGAATCTTTTATTATCCAGTTCACACTTTCCCATTTACCCAAAATATTATGATCGTTCTCATTGCTTTTACAAGCAAGAAGAATGCAGAAAACGACTGAGAAAACCAAAGTTAATTGACGCATATGATTTTTTAATAGTGAGACAAAACTAAGCTAAAAGCTTGTGACTTTGGACATTTTATATTGCATAATTAATCAGATGTAAAACAATCAGACTATATATTCCGGCGAGAACATCGTCTAACATTACACCTAAGCCACCTTTAATGTTCGTATCCAAACTCCTGATTCCAAGGGGTTTAAGAATATCGAAAAACCTGAATATAAAGAATGCCAGTACAAGATTGGTCCAGCTCAGGGGTATTAAAATCATAGCAATGAGGTAACCAACAAATTCGTCAACAACCACTTTTGATGGATCGCTTCCCCACAATGGAATGACCTTGTCTGTACTAAATATCCCGATGATCGCTGTAATTATTATGAGGCCTAAATACAAATAGAGTGGAATATTAATATCTAGGAAATAGAGTAGGGCCAATAATAGAAATGCTCCTAAAGTACCAAATGTGCCTGGTGCCTTAGGAGCATAACCTAAACCAAAAACCGTTACAATGGTTTTATGAAACCACATAACTATTCGTAATCAAGTCCGAGATGCGTTATAAGATCCTCTCCGGCTAAATGACGCAATGTGTTTTCAAGTTTAGCTAATTGTTTAAATATATCGTGTTGTGGATAAACACCTTTAGGTGTCTGAGGTGATTTCAAGTAGAATGATAACCACTCCTGGATACCGTGCATTTCTGATCTCTTAGCCAAGTCTAAAAATATTGCCAGGTCCAAAACAATTGGAGCGGCAAGGATTGAATCCCTGCAAAGAAAATCTACTTTAATCTGCATAGGATAATTAAGCCATCCTTTGATATCAATGTTATCCCAACCTTCTTTATTGTCGCCTCTTGGTGGATAATAATTAATTCTAACCTTATGGTAAAAATCTTTGTACAGTTCAGGATATAATTTAGGTTCCAATATTTGTTCAAGGACACCTAATTTTGAGACTTCTTTTGTTTTGAAGTTATCCGGATCATCAAGTACTTCTCCGTCTCTATTACCAAGAATATTAGTAGAAAACCATCCTTCGATTCCTAAGACTCTTGCTTTGAAACCGGGTGCTAAAATAGTTTTCATTAAAGTCTGCCCTGTTTTGAAATCCTTTCCTGCTATAGGAGTTTTTGTAATTCTCGCAAGTTCAATTAATGCCGGGATATCGCAAGATAGATTGGGTGCTCCATTGGCATATGGGATTCCCAATTTAATTGCGGCATAAGCATAAATCATACTAGGAGGAATATCCTTTGAATTTCTTCTTAATCCACTTTCAAAACTGGCAATAGTTTGATGAACTTTAGATTCTTCGATATAGATTTCTGTAGATCCACACCAAACCATTACAATCCTGCTACATTTATTATCTTTTTTGAATTTTCTTATATCCCTCATAACAGCTTCAGCAAGCTGCATTTTAGTTTTCGCTTTCTTGACATGAGTGCCATTTAACTTTTTGACATATTGCTTATCAAAAACAGCTTTCATTGGTTTAATCTTTTCCAATGATGATTTTAATTTTTTCAGCAAA
Source organism: Saprospiraceae bacterium (assembly GCA_965248155.1). Taxonomy (GTDB): domain Bacteria; phylum Bacteroidota; class Bacteroidia; order Chitinophagales; family Saprospiraceae; genus RFSX01. Next base: position 1,486,412 of record CBDFIO010000001.1, on the reverse strand, counting down.
TTTATATCAAGAACATCTGCATGTACTGCAGCATCATACATATTTTCTTTGAAGATATCCCATCCTCCGAAGGCTATATTCTTTAGATTTTGAAGAGGGACTAGATCATTAATAAATGGCATGTTCTTTTTGGTTCTCTTACCTAATCTTATTCTTCCCATTTGGGATAAAGAACCTATAGGCTGTTCAAGACCACGATTTACTGCCATAACTCCGGCAATAAAAGTCGTCGCAACAGCGCCCATTCCAGGTGTCAATATTCCTAATTTTCCTGTAGCAGCGGCTACAGATGTTTTTTTTGTTGACATTTTATAGTAATTTATTTTTTTTACACCAATCGATTGTTTCCTTCAAACCTGCATTCAGATCGAAAGCGGGTGCGAAGTTAAAATCATTTTTTAAATCTTGCACATCTATTGCAAAAGACCTTGCCTTTAATTCTTTGACCTTATCGCTGTTCAATGTGGGATATTTACCGGTTATTTTACCTAAAAGTTCATTTAGAAAACCTAACAACTTCAAAATTGGGATTGGTATTGTAAGTTTTATCGTTTTTTTATTTAGAATAGTTTTAATAGTGTGATTATATTCAGAGCTGCTATAAATGTTTCCATCGCTGACAAAGTAGGATTTATTTTGATGATCGGTGTTGAGTGCATTAACAATTAATGAGGCTAGATCTTTTACGTAAATGAAGCTTAATTCTTGAGCGCTAAAACCAATCTTTGGCTCAATACCGGTTTTAATAATTTTATAAACAGATATAAGATCTATATCCCTTGGTCCATAAACTGCAGTTGGTCTAAAAATTAGACTGGGTATAATTTTAAAAGAATTTAAAAATTGTTCAGCTTGAAGTTTTGATTCTCCATACCAAGTATTGGGATGGGGGACGGCACGGCTGTCAAGAATCTGGTCTTTTTGGAAATCAGCCGGTCCATAAGAAGCAAGACTTGAAATGTAGATTAATTTTTTGGGGACTATATCTTCTTCTATCAGGATCTTACATATCTTCCTTGTATACGAAGCATTTATTTTGAAATAGCTTTCTTTATCTTTTGCAGTTGTAATTCCAGCGTTCAAAATAATATATTCAAAATGATGAGATCTTAACTGCTCTCTCAGATTCTCTTCATTTTCAAAATCGTAATAAAAAAAATTAATCCTGGGGTCTGTCAAATATTTTTTGTTGCTGGTTTTTCTTACACCTGCAAATACATTATAATCTTGTTTTATGGCTTCTTCAGCTATAAAACTTCCTACGAAGCCATTGCTACCTGTAATTAATACTTTATTATTCATTGTGACAACTAAAGAGAACTTCTATACAATCGATAGGTTTTGTATTTTTTTCCATTCAGTTTTTCTGCGGCTTGGACCATCATTGTGTTATTTTCTAATATCCATGAAGCTTCTCCACCTTTCAATTTTCGCTTCCTTGCTTCCAGGATATTCTTTGCAAAGAATATGGCTTCTATTCCTTTTCTTCTATATAATTCTATTACACCAGTTGCCAAAACTCTTACATTGCTAACCTTCTTTTTATTTAATAGAAGTTTTATCACATTAAACGGAAACAATCTTCCTCTTTTGAAGTGTTTGGTAATTTCATTAATGTCCGGAAGAGAAATAGAAAATCCGATAGGAACACCCTGATCTTCTGCGATATATGCGAAATCCTGATCCGCAAGCATTTTTAATCCGTCTGCTAAATGTTTGAATTCTGATTCAGTAAAGGGTACAAATCCCCAATTATCTTCCCAGGCTGCATTATATATCTTCTTTATTCTTCCAACTTCAGTTTTAAAATCTTTAAGATTTATATTCCTTATGGTAATTCCTTGTTTTTGTAGTCTTTCTTCTAACATCTGAGACAAACGGATAGATTTATCAGATGCTTCAAAACTTGGAATAAAATAAGCGTAAAGATCCATTTCTTTGGTAAGTCCCAGTTCGCTTAAGATCTCATCATAATAAGGTTTATTGTAGGTCATCATGATTTTTGGTGATTCATGGAAACCTTCTACCAGAAAGCCGGCCGTTTCATTGGTTGTAAAATTGGTTGGGCCAATCATAGCTTCATAGGATTCTTCCCTGAGAAATTCTTTTGCTTTCTCAAGAAGGGTTTCAGCTACATCCTTTCTATTTATAAAATCAAAAAATCCGAAAAATCCGATATTGGATTTATGATAGTCATTGTATCTATGATTTTTTATTGAGGCTATTCTACCTACAATTTTGCCATATTCAAAAGCGAGATAGCATTTAACTGTACCATATTCATAAAATGGGTATTTCTTCTTATCAAACATTTCCTTTTGAGCTAGATAAAGCTCAGGGACATAATTAGAATCTCCTTCATATAAATCATGAGGAAAATTAATGAATTGCCTGATTTCTTTTTTTGATTTAGCCTCTATTAAGATGAGACTCATACAGTAGCATTTTGCACATCAAATACACCTATTTGTTTAGAGATTTTATAAATCTTTTCAATAGATTCTTGTATTTGGTCTTTAGTGTGTGTAGCCATCAAAGAATATCTAATTAGAGATGATGTACTTGGAACAGCAGGAGAAACAACTGGATTTACGAAAACGCCTTCATCAAGTAAAAGCTTCGTAAGCTTAAAGGTTTTGAAATCATCACGTATGTAAATTGGGATAATAGGGGTAACTGTATGTCCAGTATCAAATTTGTAATGGTTAAATAGGTCCAATGCAAATTTTGTATTTTCCCATAATCTGTCAATTCTTTCCGGTTCTTCTAATATTAAGTCAAGAGCGGCGATTACGGATGCAGCATTTGCAGGTGCGATACTTGCACTAAATATCAATGATCGAGCATTGTGTTTTAAGTAATTGATTGTATCATTGTCACCGGCAATAAATCCTCCAATCGACGCCAAAGATTTACTGAATGTTCCCATAATGAGATCAACCTGATCTGTTACGCCAAAATGTTTGGCAGTTCCTTTTCCATAAGAGCCCATTACACCTAAACCATGTGCATCATCAACCATTATATTGGCATTGTATTTTTTTGCCAATTCAATGATTTCAGGAAGATTTGCAAGATCGCCTTCCATACTAAATACACCATCAACTACAATGAGTTTGATACGATCTAATTCAGTTCTTTCCAACACTTTTTGGAGAGATGCCATATCATTATGTCTGTACTTCAATACTTTGGCAAATGAAAGTCTTGCGCCATCTATAATACAAGCATGATCCAGGTCATCAATAATGATATAATCATGTCTTCCCGGAATTGAGGAAATAACACCTAGATTAACCTGGAAACCGGTACTAAAAACAAGTGCACCTTCTTTGCCAACATAACTGGCTAATTTTTCTTCTAATTCAAGATGGATATCAAGTGTTCCATTAAGAAATCTTGAACCTGCACAACCTGAACCATATTTATCTATTGCTTTTTTTGAAGCTTCTTTAAGTTTGGGGTGATTTGTCAGACCAAGGTAACTGTTGGACCCAAACATAAGCACATCTTCTCCTTGTATCTTAACTACTGTATCTTGCTCAGATTCAATGGTTCTGAAATATGGATATAGCCCCATTTCCTGTATTTGCTGGGGAATATTATATGCAGCCATTTTTTGTTTCAGCATAACTCTAAATTTTTTGGATCTAAGAAATGTAGTCAACCACTTTTTGATACCAAAGCAGTGCAAATTTACGATTTACAATTGATTCTGTTATAATTATTGCCATTATGGCACAAAAGAAACCTCCAAATAGATCTAAGACATAATGGTGATTAGAATAAACTGCACCAAACCAAATACATATCATACTGACAATAAAAAGCAATAATAAAGTTCTGTTTCCGTGTTTTCTGGCATAATAAACCAGAATGATCGGAAAGGCTGCATGCATGGAAGGCATTGCACCAAATGTATTTGTACCGCTGGTATAGAGGCCTTTATACAAAGGGAATCCAATTAAAGCATCAAATCTGAGCAATCCGGCACCAGAATTTGGTGTGTCCACCAGAATTTGATTTCCATATTCAAAAAAATACCAAGGAGGGGCTGCAGGATATAAGACATAGCCTGTAAACCCAAATAAATTTGCTATCAAAAAGCACATCCAGAAGTCAAATAGCAGTTTTTGTTTTCTCTTGTAAAAAAGTATCAATCCAAATAGAATTGGAAATGGTGCCCATGTCACATAAAATAACCCACTTATTACATCAAACAGAGTAGATTGATGATAATTGAAGTATTCACAAAGTGAAATTTTTATGCCTTCATAATTAACACCTAATAACTGTACTTCTAGCTGATATAAGTCTTCAAGATGAATGGGGAAACCATTGAATTGGTGAAGCACTTTTAATGAGTTAAAAAAGAATAGGTATATAAATAATGGAGAGAAGCAAATGCCTAGAATTCTGGACTTGCTATTATAAAAGAATAAAAATGCGAATAAAACAAATAATAAAACAGAAGGGAAATCGACACCGACAACTAAGCCATACCATAGCCAATAAATAATGGAAATAATTATTGCGGGTAAAAGCCACTTCTTTCCAAATCTGTTGAATTTAGACGTTTCGACCATTCCTAAATTAAATCAATATTTTTTGGTAACAAGGAAATTGGCTATTAATATCAAGCCCATATAATTCAATATATTTCACTTTTGGAAATAATCCTAATTCGTCGGCATAGACGTATATATTGCTTAGATAAGCATCTTTTTTATTAATTTTTGTAACAATCCGATGATCTAAATTTTCTTCCTTAACAAGATAAAATTTGAGCTTTGTGTAAGAAACCATAAAAAACTCAAAAGTTTCCTTATTAATCGATTCAGCAGAATATCCGAAAGCCAGTTTATTTTGGATATAATTCAATTCCTGAACTTCTCCTTGGGATGTATATTTCACCCAATAAACTTTCATAGGATGATCTAAGTTGATGTGACCATCATTATTAATATTTAGTACATAAACAACAGTATTCATATTGAGATTCCGTTGTATGTAGAAAAGAAGACCATCAATTTGCTTTGGGGTGGGGTAATTTTCAGGTAATCCCCGTTCTCCAAAAACATTAAATTGTGATTTATCTAAGCTTGTCAGCATAGCCGTTCATTAGAAACAACAAAGTAATATATAAAGGCCTTAATTCTAAAATTTATTGTGTCATTTTTCGTTTGGCAAACGCTAATCGTCGTAATGCCGTAACATTTGCCGAAATGGCTAGAAAAAATATAGGCCAACTAAATACGGCTACAGTCTCAAATAAGGGTTGAGGAAGCCAACTTACCTCGATAACATAATCATCACCGAGTAAAGAAGAGACTATGCCGCAAAGAATACTACTTACAGAAACTAAAATGATTCTTTCAGGTCTTTGCATCAAGCCAACGCTTGCTGTAACACCTAATCCTTCTGCTCTAGCTCTCGTATAACTAACCATGATAGAACCTATCATTGCGAAAAAACAGAAGAAAGAAGTTAAGAGGTAGTCTTGAGTGACAAAATAATAGCAAAACCCAAAAAACATGATGAGTTCGCTATATCTGTCAAGAACTGAATCGAACAAGGCACCAAAATTATTGGCTTGATTGCTTAACCTTGCCAATCGGCCATCAACCATATCCATTGCTCCTCCAGTCAAAATAAGAATACCTGCCCAAGCTATATATTTATGATCAGAACGAACGCCATATTCAGCTCCATATATTAACACTATTGTAGAAAGAACATTTAGAAGGAAACCAAAAAAAGTGATCATGTTTGGTGTGATACCAATTTTGATAAGAAGTCTAATGAAAGGGTTCATTATGACATATGCCAATTGCTGCTGACTATTTTTAATATCGTTCATAAAGAACCTTAAATTGATGACGAAAATTAGGCTTTAATATTTCAATTCTTAAATTGTGGGTGTTTTTTTATGCGAAATCCAATTTTTCAAGAGTTGTTGAACTACTAATAAGACAAGAATTTACATATGAATTCAAAAATTTCTGGAATCGGTTATTATGTTCCTGACAATGTCTATACAAATAAAGACTTAAGCCAATATATGGATACATCAGATGAATGGATTCAGGAACGAACAGGGATACAGGAAAGAAGGTATGGTACTAAACACCTGGAGACCACCACGAGCATGGCCGCTAGGGCTTCCGAAATTGCGATACAACGAGCAGGAATTACCAAAGAAGAGGTTGATTTTATTGTTTTTGCAACATTAAGTCCAGATTACTATTTTCCGGGAGGAGGCGTGTTACTGCAACGTGAACTTGGAATTACTAAAACTGAGATAGGTGCTTTGGATATAAGGAATCAATGTTCAGGTTTTGTATATGGTCTTTCAGTTGCAGATCAATTTATCAAATCCGGTATGTATAAAAACATTCTGCTTGTAGGAGCAGAGATGCATTCAATGGGACTTGATTTTTCGACAGAAGGCAGGTCTCTTACTGTTATATTTGGTGATGGGGCAGGAGCAGTTGTTCTTCAGCCTACGGATGACCTTGATAAAGGGGTACTTACAACTCACCTTCATTCCGATGGAAATTATGCTGAAGAGTTAGCTATGATTAGTCCGGGGCCGCATGGTGGGTATCATGGAAAAAAAGAAATCTATGGTTATCCAAACCCAGATATGCCGGGAGGTATTTTTGTTACGGAGAGAATGTTGGAGGATGGTTTAGTATATCCAAATATGAATGGTCAGCTTGTATTTAAGAAGGCCATAGTTAAGTTCATTGAAGTTATAGATGAAGCATTAGCAAAAACACAATTAAAAAAAGAAGACATTGATATGTTTATTCCTCACCAAGCGAATTTGAGAATTAGCCAGTTTGTTCAGAAAAGACTTGGCCTGTCTGATGATAAAGTGTTTAATAATATTCAAAAGTATGGAAACACGACTGCGGCATCAATTCCAATTGCATTATGCGAGGCGTGGGAACAAGAAAAAATAAAAGATGGAGACCTTGTTTATCTGGCTGCATTTGGAAGTGGATTTACCTGGGGAAGTGCATTAATAAGATGGTAGTATGAGTGAATACAAAGTCGATATATTAGCAATAGGTGCTCATCCAGATGATGTGGAACTTGGTTGTGGTGCAACCATACTGAAGCACATTGATATGGGTTATAAAATAGCGATTGTGGACCTGACAAAAGGAGAGTTAGGTACAAGAGGATCAGCTAAACTCAGATTAGAAGAAGCAGAAAGGGCAAGAATTTTTGCCAATGTATCCTGGAGGGAAAACCTAGGATTGGAGGATGGATTTTTTCAGAATGATCAGCAATCTAGATTAGATCTTGCAAGAATGATCAGAAAATACAAACCTGAATTACTCTTGGCAAATGCAGTTCGAGACAGGCACCCGGATCATGGCAAAGCATCCAAGCTCATATATGATGCTTCTTTTATTGCCGGATTAATAAAAGTCGAAACGTCTTTAGAAGGGATTCAACAAGATAAATGGCGACCTCGCAAGCTATTGAACTATATCCAGGATTTTAATTTAGATCCAGATGTTGTTATAGATGTCAGTGGGTATATGGAAAAGAAGATTGAGTTTGTTAAGTGCTACAAATCGCAGTTTTTTGATCCCCATTCTAATGAAGAAGAAACTGCTATTTCTTCCGAGCAATTTATAGATTTTCTAAGGGCAAGATGTCGATCTCATGGTAGACACATTGGAGCAGAATATGGTGAAGGATTTACATGCGAATCTTATATCGGTGTTTCAAATATTATGGATGTTCTATAATTAGATGACAAGTATAGATCCAGAAATCCAAAAGAGAAAGATTATACATATAGACATGGATGCTTTTTTTGCATCTGTTGAGCAACGTGATTTTCCCGAACTAAGAGGAAAAGCGATCGCTGTTGGGGGAGGGGAGAACCGGGGCGTAACCACTACCGCAAGTTATGAAGCAAGAAAATACGGAGTCAAATCTGCGATGCCGGGTTATCTGGCTAAAAAATTATGCCCGGGAATAATATTTGTTAAACCTAGATTTGAAGCCTACAAAGCTGTAAGTCAGCAAATTCGAAATATTTTCAAGGAATATACCGATATCATTGAACCCTTGTCATTGGATGAAGCTTTTCTTGATGTTAGTGAAAATAAAAAAAGACTTGAATATGCCACACCATTGGCTCAGGCCATTAAGGATCAGGTTTATAAGGAGACAGGCCTTACTTGTTCTGCTGGTGTTTCCTATTGTAAGTTTTTGGCTAAGGTTGCCTCCGACATCAGAAAACCTAATGGAATAACGATAATAAAACCTCACCAAGCTGAAGCTTTTTTAGAAGAACTTTCAATTGATAGATTTTTTGGAGTGGGAAAAGTAACTGCCAGGAAGATGAAAGCCAAAGGAATTCATTGTGGTAGAGATTTGAAGAAGTATCCCTTATTTGATTTGGTTCAGAAGTTTGGAAAATCAGGTAATTTCTTTTATGAGATTGTAAGAGGAATTGATAAGCGTCCTGTGAATAATTCTCTGGTAAGAAAATCAATCGCGGTAGAAAGAACTCTCGAAAAAGACCTTTCTGAATTAGATGATATAGTTCCGGTTTTCGAAAAGTTAATTCAAACATTTTATCATCGTCTAGAGAAGGTAGAAAATTTTGGTCGAACCTTGACTTTAAAATTAAAAACTCATGAATTTAAGTCTATCACTCGAAGCATGAGTAAAAACTATTTTATAAAGGATATAGAAGAAATTCGAAGTTTGGCATTTATTCTTTTAGAGTCTAATCTGGAGTCATTTGATAAGATCAGATTAATAGGATTAACGGCGTCGAATCTTGAGCAGGAAAAAGATGGGTTAGATGATGTTCAATTAGAGTTTGAATTCTAATGACTTTTATAGAAAGAAGTTGATTTTGATTCCATGTAATCTACATATTGAACTGATCCTAATCTAAATCTAAAAGGGATATTAGAAGTTTTTTGGATTTTATTTTCGGCTTTGCAAAAAATGCCTATTTCTGGAGATTTGATTGTCAAAATTGGTTTGCCATTATTACTTACTATAGGCAATTTATAAATATTGTAAGACTTAAAATCTTTAAGGTTTTTAATCGTATCTAAGGAGCTGCTTAAATTATTGAATTTTGAAATGCAAGATATTTGCGCTGAGGAAAAGCTATAACTAATTAAGATCAGAGTTGTACCCAGGATGATCTTCAGAAGTCTGTTTTTTTGATCCTTCATATAATTCAAATTTATACAATTTGGATTCAATACCTCCATTGAATAGCGTGAATTTTTGAGTAGGTCGTAAGCCAATTCTTTTTAAGGCGTCTTTATTTCCTGAAATTATCCATGCTGTACTGCCTTGCCAAAAAGTCTTAAGCGCATCTCCAATTTTTGAATAGAACTCATCGACGTTTTCGATACTTACGCGTTTATCATAAGGAGGATTAAAAATGAGTGTTCTATTTTGATGTCCATGAGTTTTAAAAAAATCTCGTTGATATACTTTTACTTTTTCAGTAAATGGAAACTTTTGAAGATTTTTCTTCATATCCCGAACTGCATATCCTGAGTAGTCACTTGCTATAATCTCGATTTCAGGACTATAGATTCCCTGATCGGCAGCACTTTTTACTGAATTCCAAATTTCGCTGTGAAAATCTGGCCATTTTTGAAACGCGAAGTGTGGAATAAATTTGCCTGCTGGTATATGTGCAGCTGCCATCAAGGCTTCAGTTATTATTGTTCCTGAGCCACACATTGGATCTTGAAGATCGGTCGTGTAATCCCATCCTGAAAGTTTGATGATACCAGCTGCTAAAACTTCATTCAAGGGAGCTTTATAGGTCCTGTATTTATAGTTTCTCAAGTGTAAGGATCTACCTGAACTATCTAAGAGAATTGTTAATTTATTTTGACTGATATGGATATTGATCCGAATATCTGATTGTTTAGTATCGACATTTGGTCTGAATCCATGTTGATCTTTTAGCTGATCTACGATTGCGTCTTTGGTCTTATAAGTAACATATTGTGAATGCGTAAAAACAGTACCTGATACAACTGAATCGATTGCAAAACTTGTTTTACGATTTAGATATTGAGACCAGTCTATTGTTTGAACAGCATCATATAATTCGTTTTCATTTTGGCATTCATATTCTCCTAATGGCATTAATACGCGCATTGCTGTTCTTAATAAATAATTGCATTTATAGAGTTGTGAAGTATTTGCTTCGCATTCTACGGCTCGTCGTAATATCTGGATATTGCTAATCTGAAGTTCTTCCAGTTCCTGAGCTAAGACAGGCTCAAGTCCTTCCATTGTTTTTATTATTAGCCTCATAAAAACTTATGTCTGAATGACACCTACGTTGAATTTATCAATAGGGGAAATGCTTACTGCTTCAAGACTGAGGCTTAAAAACTCTCTGGTTTTTCTTGGATCGATAATAGCATCTACCCATAATCTAGAAGCAGCATAATAAGCGGATGTCTCTTCGTCATATTTAGCCTTTATATTTTCAAAAATTTCACTTTCTCGATCTTTGTCAGGCTCTTCTCCCATTTTTTTTAAGCTTGACACTTCTATTTGAGTCATAACCTTGGCCGCTTGGGTTCCTCCCATTACAGCTATTTTAGCAGTTGGCCATGCGACTATGAGTCGAGGATCGTATGCTTTACCACACATGGCATAATTGCCAGCACCATAAGAATTGCCGATTACTACTGAAATTTTCGGTACTGTGCTATTAGCGACGGCATTAACCATTTTTGCTCCATCTTTGATAATTCCTCCATGTTCTGAACGCGTTCCTACCATAAATCCGGTCACATCATGGAAGAAAATTAGTGGAATCTTTTTTTGATTGCAGTTAAGAATAAATCGAGTGGCTTTATCTGCAGAATTGGAATAGATAACTCCTCCAAATTGCATTTCACCTTTTGCATTTTTAGTAACAAGACGACTGTTAGCTACAATACCTACTGACCAACCATCAATTCTGGCATATGCTGTAATAATTGTTTTTCCATAATCTTCTTTATAAAGGGTCAATTTAGAATCATCAACTATTCGTTTGAGTATTTCAACAGTATCATATGGTTTTGTAGATTCAGAAGGAAGAAGGCCCAGAATTTCTTCTGAAGAAAATTTTGGCGAAACTGAATCTTCACGATCAATTCCATTATTAAGTTCATGACCCAATTTTGATATAAGATCTTTTATTTTATCCAATGCCGCTTTATCGTCAGCAACTTTATAATCACAAATACCTGAAATTTCAGTTTGTGTTTTAGCTCCGCCTAAAGTTTCTTTATCTACATTTTCACCAATAGCAGCTTTTACCAAGTAGGGTCCGGCCAAGAATATAGAGCCTGTATTTTCAACAATTATAGATTCATCGGACATAATTGGAAGATAGGCACCTCCAGCGACACAAGAACCCATTATAGCAGCAATTTGAGGAATTCCTTGAGAAGACATTTTAGCATTGTTTCTAAAGATTCTTCCAAAATGTTCTTTATCTGGGAATATTTCATTTTGCATGGGAAGATATACCCCAGCACTATCAACAAGGTAAACAATTGGAATTCTGTTTTCCATTGCAATTTCTTGTGCTCTCAGATTCTTTTTTCCAGTCATTGGAAACCATGCCCCGGCTTTTACAGAGGCATCATTAGCGACGATCATGCACAGTCTATCTTTAATTTTTCCGAGCCCGGTTATAACTCCGGCAGCTGGAGCGCCGCCATGGTCTTTATACATATCAAATGCTGCGAAAGCTCCAAGTTCAAAAAAACTGTTTTTATCGACGAGATAATCAATTCTTTCTCTGGCATTGAGTTTACCTTGGCCTTTTAGTTTGTCAAGTTTTTTTTGGCCTCCTCCTAATTTTATGGTGTCTAACTTCTTTTCAAGTTGGACTAGTGCCAATTTGTGTTCGTCTTCATTTTTATTAAAATCTAAATCAATTTTTTGTTTAGCCATACTATTGTTTGGTCAATGTAACAGTGCACGTAGCAACAACAAGGGGTGTTACAATATTGAGCGTTATTTCTATAGTGTTTTCATCTATAAATTCGCCGCTACCAGAGATGGTTATTGAAACTGGAAATGGAATATTTGGAATATCAATGGATTGAGTATTTACAGGTATTAAAAATGGATCTCCGGCTTTAGTATTGACTTCACCTAACATAAAAATTGGATTAGGAGCGGTCATCATTACATTATTTACATTTGTTGGATCAGCTGTAATCATGCCGTTAAGAATTGCAAAATTATCTGGAAGAATGCCACCTATCCCAAGTTCTTCAAGACAAGATGCTATACTACCTGTATATGATCCTAGATATTTAGCTCTAATTTCTGTATCACATGTTATTCCTTCATATCCTTCTAAACATGTACAAGCGCCTGTAACAGGGTCACAATCTCCATTAAAACAATCAGTTATATCACAAATGTTAGTTTCACAATTAGTTCCAGAATAGCCAGGGTCACAATCACAAGTACCATCGATGCAAGTACCTTGATTGCAAATGATATCATCACATGGGTCACTACAAGATAATGCAAGTAACGTAATTGTAAATAAGCTTAATAAGTAAGTATTCTTCATTTTCTTTTATTTATATAAAATTATTCTCTTGCATCCATTGGTCGTTATATAGTTTTCCAACATAACGAGTGCCGTGGTCATGAAAAATAATGACTGCGATGTCATCTTCTTTGAATCGGTCTTTCATCTGAACCAGCCCTGCAACAGCAGAACCTGCACTATATCCCATTAATAGTCCTTCTTCTCTAGCTAATCTTCTTGCCATTATTGCGCCTACTTTGTCTCCTACTTTCTCAAAATGATCAATAACGCTGAAGTCTATATTTTTAGGAATTATATCTTCCCCAATTCCTTCCGTAATGTACGGGTATATTTCATCTTCATCAAGTTCACCAGTTTCATGATATTTTTTCAGTGCTGATCCATAGGTGTCAATTCCTAAGATCTGAATATTAGGGTTTTGTTCTTTGAGATATTTAGCTGTTCCAGAGATCGTACCTCCTGTTCCTACTCCAGCTACTAAATGTGTGATTTTCCCTTCTGTTTGCTCCCAGATTTCTGGACCTGTAGATTCATAATGTGCTTGTCTATTGGAAAGGTTATCGTATTGGTTACACCAAAATGAGTTGGGAATTTCTTTGCTTAATCTTTCGGCTGTTTTATAATAGGAATCGGGGTCATCAGAGGCGACATCGGTACGGCATACAATAACTTCAGAACCCAAAGCTCTAAGTATGTCTGCCTTTTCTCTTGATTGCTTATCGGTAGTGGTAAAGATACAAGTGTATCCCTTTACACATGCAGCTAGGGCTAGTCCCATGCCTGTGTTACCAGAAGTGCACTCGATGATTGTTCCACCAGGAGATAATAGACCTGCTTTTTCAGCGTCTTCGACCATCTTTAAAGCCATCCGGTCTTTTATTGAGTGTCCCGGGTTGAATGTTTCTACTTTAGCGAGTATTGTTCCGGGTACGTCTTTAACGATATTGTTTAGCTTTACCAGAGGTGTGTTTCCTATTGTCTCCAGTATATTATTGTAATGCATTCTCTTTTTTTACGACGCCAAAGATAATCATTCATAATAGTCCATTTCAATTCTGAAGCGACTATCTAGTGCACCTAGAGTTTTAGCAACTGCGGGTGTAATAACAATGTCGATATCCTGAGTATAGATACCATTAGGAATATGCATTAGAACTTTTGCGACAAGTTCTTTGCCGTTGATAGGATTTGTTAATTTGATATAAGAATTTTCTTTTGCACCATTGTGCATTACAAACAAGTTTTCAAAATCACTCCCTTGTTTGTCCCAATAGGCAATTCCTTTTGTTCTTTTTAAATTAAGAGTTTCAATATTAAATGAATCTGATTGAACAGAAAACTGATGAGCGGTATCAGATTCTATCATTTGAAATGTTGAGTCTAGAGCTATTTCGTCCTTAAGAATAGGGTGGTTATCTTTTAAAAGGATGATTGGAGTGGATATGTTTTTTTTGAGCTGTGATATAGGCCACCATCCAACGATTAGTTCTTGGTTTTCATCGAGCGAGAATGAATTTATATTATTTCTTGTAATCAGATTTTGGATGGCTTGTGGGAAATAAACATGAGATATTTTAAATAGGGTTTCTCTTCGTTTGACAAGATATTTAACTGGGATGACCGGTATCTCAGATGGAGGTTTTACACCTTTAATAATTTTCCTATTATCCAGTGGAACCTTTATTTCTGAATGAAGAGCTATGGTTTGACCATTTACTATGTTATTAACTTGCATCAAGTCTTGTACAGCTATTCTGAAATATCTTGCCAGGGAATAAAGTGTTTCTCCTTTCTTGATTTTATGGACATAGATGATTTCGTCTCCAATAGTTACATCAACAAGCAAATTGATGGAATCTAAAGAAATGGCAGCCTGAGCATTGTAGTTCACCTTTCCAAAGAGACAAAATATAAATAGTAAAAAGTACTTCATTAAATTAAATCTATAATTTATATATTACAAAAATATGTAATATGTTGTAAATAGTACAATAGGATTAGATATTAACTTGTTTTTAAAGCTTTTGGAATAGTAACAGTCTAAAGCGGAATATATTTTATTTAAATAAAAAAAGCCGGCGGTAACCGGCTTCATAATACTTAGAGTTCTATAAAACAACTAAGTAATATAGAACTAACACATTAATCCATGACTAATATCTTTGTTATATGTTGTTCTTCACCGAGGTAAAAGTTTAAGTAATATTGTCCTTGTGCCAAGTCGCGTAATTCAATCGTGATTACACTTATTCCGGATGGCAGGGTTTGTTTTTCTAATTTTCTTACATTTTGACCAAGGTTGTTGATTAGGAAGCCTTGGAATAATTTTTCAGTAGGTGAATTCAATTCTATTTTAATGTAATCAGTTGTAGGAATTGGGTATACTTTATATAGTATTTCTGCGTCAAGGTCTTCCTCAAGCACTTCCACGGACACAATTCTGGATTTTTCTTTACGGCCATCTTTATCAACTGTCCAAATTCTATAGTAGTATATGCCAGCGAACCGGGAATCCAAATCGTCGAAAGTATAATATTGTCGAGCTGTGCTATTTCCTGCTGCATCTACAATACCAACTTCTTCAAAAGTATGAATTTGATTAATGGCTCTTTCAACAAGGAAATAATCCGTATTTATTTCTGTGTCTGTAATCCAGAACAATCTATTTAATTGTTCTTCATACATCCGTTCAACCCAAATGTCAAATAATTCTATAAGAAGAATTACGCCCTCAGCATATTCTATTCCGCCATCAAAATCCATATTGTCCATTTCGATCCCAATTGAAAAAATTTGGGTATGTCCTTCATTTTGAATGACTTGCGATTCTGCATAAAAGTCGTTGTCTATATCATCTGATGCGACATCAGGTTGGACTAATATAGTTCCATTTGGAAGATTGGAAATTTCCATGTAATAATCACCGGGTTCAATACGGTCAAATAAGTAATACCCGTTTATATCTGTAAAAGTTGTTTCTATTAAAGTATCTGCATGAGCTCGGTATAATTTGATTAATGCCCCTTGGACCATTGTATCTATTCCAGTTTCGAATACACTTGGTATTCCGTCTATATCATCAAGCCAAACTATATCACCTATAGATCCGTAAAAATGGAGTCCACCATCACAAGACTTGATTTTTGCTCCATTTAGGATTGTAATCATGTCAGTTGTTCCAAATCCATATGCGCCTGTAATATCGCTATCTTCTTCTGGACTTACTGAAGTTGAAGAATCAGAAACCATCGGTATTGTCACCATCATATCTGTAGGTACAATTATTTTTACATAATAATCTCCATCTGATAATCCAGTGAAACAAAATTCTCCAAGAATATCTGTAAATAAGGTGGCTATAGGAATTCCATTATTAGGTATCTGATATAATTCGACACCTATGTTTTGCATACCGGCTTCAGTCAAATCCTGAATACCATCACCGTTGCTATCATGCCAAATTAGATTTCCTATTCCCCCACTTTGAGTCGGAGTTATTGTTACAGTTTCGCTGTCGTTAGAAGGGTTTGTATCATCTTGATCGACATTGAGTAAACTTGCTATATTATTATAATTTCCTGAGCCTAAAACTTCAACATCAATATACAGATATGCTGATTGCAGCGGATTTATAGTTCCGACATCCCAAATTGATCTCGCAAGGTTATAATTTCCTTGTGAAGTTATTGAGGATATATAGCCGAAACCACTTAATATTTCTTCGAAAACTTGAACTCCTGAAGCAATAAGTCCGCTATTATTTCCTAACTCAATTGTAAAGGTAATTGTGTCACCAACTTCAGGAGCAGCATCGTTTACTGATTTTAGTACATACAGATCCAAATCGCATCCTACTGCACCTATATTTATATTTATATCATCCTGAGCAACGCAAGATCCCGAAGTTACCGTTACGGAATAATTCGTGTTTGTTACGGGATCAACTGTAATTGATGAAGAAGTTTCACCTGTACTCCAAATGAAGTTTCCTGATAATGTGTCTAGATTTAAAGTCACCGAGTCACCTGCACAAATCGACATACTTGTCCTAGATCAACAAATAAGGTCTGAACTACATTTACAGTCAGATCTTGAGTTGCTGAGCAAGAATTAAAGAATGTTGTAACAGTATAATTTGTAGTAGTAGTAGGGGAGACGGTCATACTATTTCCAGAAAACCCATCACTCCAAAGGATAGAATCATATATACCGTTGGCTTGAAAAGTTACATTTTCTCCGGGACATATACTCGCCAGATTATTAACATCAACTTGTGATTCATCATATAATGCTATGTATATATCATCAAAGGCTTCACATAATTCATCTGATGTCATCGTTACCTGATAAGTGCCAGAACTTCCAGGGGTCACTGTAATTCTATTACCTGTTTCTCCGGTACTCCAAATAAAATCAGTTCCTGATCCGTTTGCCGTAAGTGTAACCGATTCTCAAGGACATATAATTGAGTCTCCGGTAATTTCAACAAATGTTGGTTGCAGTACTAATACTGAAACATATGCTGTATCGGTACATCCATTTTCTGTTAAATACACTTCATAATCTGTATCTACAGTTGGACTAACATTGATGATATCTGAGGTGTCACCTGTACTCCACAAATAACCATATCCTGTTGAAGATCCGAAGGCTTGAATAAATACAGAATCTCCAAGACATACTGATCGTTCACGACCAACAAAAACATCTGGTCTATTTCCGACTTCAACAAATACATTATCTGTCGCTTGACATCCGTATGAATTTGTTACAGTTACAGAGACTGTGGTTGAACTGTTTGGAAATATTGTGATTTCGTCACCTCCAAAAGTTCCGTTACTCCATTCGTAAGTCATGCCTATTTGTGTAAAAGCGTGAATGGTTACTCCTTCTCCTCTACAGATATAAATATCTTCTCCTAAGTCAACGGAAGGATTTGACACTTCTACATAGACTTGGTTAGATGCAGAACAGTTTCCTAATTCAGCTTCTACAGTATAGTATTTACTTTCCGTTGGATTTACGACTATTTGCGGTCCTGTATATTCACCATTATTCCATGTGAAACTTGAACCGTCAAGGCTACTTGCGCTAAGTAATATCTGATCACCATAACAAATGATGGTGTCTGAATTTACCGAGACGATCATTTCATTACAGCCGGCTCCAAGTGTATACACTTCATAATCACTAGGTGCAACCTGGATTGTAGAACTAATAGAGCCAGATAACATATTTGATATAGCACCATTTTTTAGCATTGAACTATTATTCAGATTAACTGAATTTACATCAACTTCGGATTGTATTTTTTCCCATTGAGTTCCGTTCCACCCTACGATAGTAAGATTTGATAGTGCATTTGCAGTTATTAAATCTACATTACTATCAACGTTCCATGTTAAGGTGATAAAGGCAGGGTCTACTCCATTGATATCCCAATATTCATACTGGCTTACATTTGTTACAGATTCTTCATATTGATTTGAGTTAAATGGACCTGTCCCTGGTAAAACAGGGAAATTTCCTCCTCTGATATCTGAGGTAATGGCATTCGAAGGATTAACTCCGTAATAGGCTACTTCTACATATGTTCCTTCAGAAACACCAGCTGGTCTAAATTGATTATTATCACCTACAGGAAATAAAAAGCTTGTATTCCCGCAAAATCTAACATATCCATCAACATATTGGGTGTTCTTAGCATTGATCCATCCACCATCGGGTCCAAAATTAAAGTATCCTTTAGCAGGTTCTCTTTCACCACCAATTATTCCTGGTTGAGAACCTATTGGAGCTGTTGCAAATTTATGCTGATCTAAAACTGACAGATTTCCTTCTGAATGGATAAATATATTTCCTAAAGAAGCTGATTGATCCTGTGAAAAACTCAAAAAAGAGAAATTCAAAAGGAAGGCAGTAATTAAGTGTAACTTAATTTTATTCACTTATTGTCCACTTTGGTTTGAAGACCTACAATCGTGGCGGAAAATGTTTCTGGAATCGTTAGTTGGAATGGGGGGATTGGTATTCGAGGAGGTGTGTTCTGACTTGGAAGCTGAAGGGTACGAAGTACAACCGATTATACTTCCAGCTGCAAGTGTCGGTGCGCCACACAGAAGGGATAGGGTCTGGTTTGTTGCCTACTCCAAGAGAAGCAGCATCCAGAGGGAATTGCAGCAAGAACAGAAACAAAGGGAATCTGGAAGATGTAATTGCAGAATTGATGCACCAGGAAGATGGGAAGGCTTCCCGTCTCAACCCCCAATTTGTAATGGAGATGATGGGTTATCCGACAGACTGGACTCTATTACCTTTCCTAAATGGAGAACAGAATCAATTAAAGGAGGAGGGAATGCAATAGTACCTCAATTAGCATTTGAGCTTTTTAAAGCGATAGAAATAATTGACCAGAAAACGAACACAGACTGAATATTAACAGAATAACAATTAAGTAAAATGAAAACTGAAGAAGCAGAACTTATAACTCATTACAGGGAGTATTTAAAGACCTTGAGTTATGCAGAATTATTAGATGAATATGGAAAAGATAAGGAGTCCGAAT
The DNA here is from genome assembly GCA_965248155.1 of Saprospiraceae bacterium. Taxonomy (GTDB): domain Bacteria; phylum Bacteroidota; class Bacteroidia; order Chitinophagales; family Saprospiraceae; genus RFSX01. The sequence goes on along the minus strand of CBDFIO010000001.1, from coordinate 1,467,255 downwards.
TAGAGGATGCTTGTTTTAGCGAATTGGCTAAACGAAACACTAAATAAAAGATAAAACAACTATGAGTAGAGACGAACAAAAAATATCAGATTTAATCGATTCAGGCATAAATGAACGAGAGGAATTTATATCGAGAATTGATAATCTTGAAAAAGAGAACGCAGAACTACTTGAAGGTTTTCTTAAAGAGACTACGGACAAAGCTCGACCACTAGACAGTTAATCCAACATGGACCAGTTTGAAAAAATAAGACATATTATCAAAGAGTTTCCTAAACTCAAGCAAGAGGTATTAGAATTGAGGTCCATCTTAAATAAAAAGGTTGAACGTGTTTCCCCTCAAGAATATGCAAAAATAAAAGGCATTCACTTAACTACCGTTTATAGAAACATGGACAAAGGACGTATTAAATTTGAAAGGGTAGGGGGTAGGAGAATGCCAATAGTTATACACTCGCTTGAACATATCTTTCAAAAGTCTGAAGACTCAGGTGTCCAGTCACTTTCATGATATTCATTGGTTGTTCTTTATAATGATAATACCGAATACACGTATAGGTTCTTCTAGCTGTGTGCGGTTTAATTAATTGCCACTTCTCGTATTCGATTTCTTTTTTAATAAACGGAGTATTAATTCCAGCAATCCTACAGACTTTTGGTAAGTTGAATAGGAAGTTTTGATAATAGCTGTTGTCGTTTTTAGCTAAGAGCTTCGGATTCTTTTTTTTCTTCTCCTCAATAGACGCCAATAATTTTGATAAACGGTCTGTTAAAGGTATCCTAACCGGAACACCAGTTTTCTTTTGCGTTACATGAACGATGTCGTTTTGAATATATCTTTTATCGAGCTTCAAGTAAACGTTCGGCCTTTGTCCAGTTTCGCAACCAATCAAATACAAGTCTCTTACTAGGTCCAACTTACCTATTAAATTAGCTTCCTCAATCTGATTAAGTTCTTCAGGTGTATTGTACGGGTTAATTATAATGTTTCTCGGAAACGTTGTGGAAATCCGACTATAATTCTGTTTTAAAATACCTTCCTCATAAGCTGCTTTCAATGTCATTCTGATTAACCTATAAGAAAACCTCATAGAGCTAATAGCATAACCTTCAGAATAGCCAAAAGACTTCCATTCTTCAATCCATTTTTTACTGATTTTGTTTAATTCAATATCTCCGAATCTAAGTATTTGGTTTATTGTCATATTGAATGAAAAGAAGTATTTATCATTTAAGCTTGTATCGTTTTGTTTTCTATCCTGAATTACTTTCATGAACTCGGTAAGAGTAGTAACCTTTATTTTTTTACCAAATATCATATCCAGGCACTCAGTAAAGTCCTTGACAGTCAAATTCTCTTCAAGAATCAATTCCCGTCTTGTTGCTTGTATTTTTTGAACTAGCTGGTCTAAATAATCGTTCAAGCTGTGACTTCCACGAATGCGCTGCTTGTTCGAGTTCCATTCATTATTGCCTATTTTCTCATCAATCGAATATCTCACTCGTCCTTCCGGAATACTAAAGTCTAAATACAAATGACCGTTTCGATTTAAGATATTGACCTTCATGTGACAGAATTGTGTCAAATTTTTAGAGGAATATTCATGAATATGCAATAAAGAAAAGGAAAATAGGGAGTATTACTCAGTATTTTATGCTAATTAGTGCGTTTTATAGCAAACTGTATTTAACATAATATAAATTATAGGCATATTTACAGATACTGTTTAGCTTTGTTATTAGTGGTATATGGATAAGGAGAAAAATTGATAAAACTGCGATAGGCTCAAAAAAAAACTAGTGCCGAGTACAGCTACCCAGACACTAGCCAATCATTATAGAACAACTTCCATTAGTATAACAAACTTAACATAAATTTGATATATAGTAAAGTTTTTAAGCAAAAAAAATAATTTGATTCACTAAAAAAAGTATTTCATTAGACAATTGATATCTGAAATACATTATTATTATTAGATAGTATTCAGCTTATTAAGCTTTTTAATCAATAATTTTTTGTTGCTTATCCCTTTCTTCTTGATTGATTTCTTTTGTTTTTTGAGCAGATTTTTTGTTCGCTCGTAATCTTTCATCGTCCATTTATGAATATCAGATAATGATTTGATCTCTTTCTCCTTAAATCTGTTCTCCGACTTAACTGCAATTTCATCAAGAAAACTGTCGAAAAATAAAGTCGAATCTTTGATTCCATCTTGATATGTTTTAATTAAAAACATATTGCCATTTATCGTATCAAGGTCTTCAGAAAAGTCTTCTATATCATCATTAACTTCAGTAATCAAATCATAATATCTCCAGTCTGCAATACTGTGGAGCTTTAACAACTCAGGAGCTTCTCGATATATTAGGTTTCTCATAAGTCGAACATCACAAGATTTATAGTAATAATAGTATTCTGGTTTTAACCTTGTAGGTAACTTGTTTTCTCTCAGTTGAGTTTCATGCAACTGGTATCGTCTGATATTTTGAGTCAGTTGAAAGGCTTCCTTATAAGGTATTGCCATTTTATGTAACCTAGTGTTTATTTGAGTCCAATAATGAATAAGGTCTCTTTTCTTCAATTTCCAGTTAGACTCTAAGTAGGTATCTAATTCATAGATAGCGGCCTGCAGTTTAATTAGTTCTTTGTAAAGTTTTTTTCGTCTTTTTTTCGGAACATATTCCATTAATTTAGGAATTTTTCTGTACTCAAATAATGCCGTTATTTTAGCTTTTTCCATGCTAATTTCTTTTCAGGATTATGTGTTATTACACTAATAGAAAATTGTCTTTTTCTTTATTCGGCGAATCGTATTTTTTATTGTTATGTTCATTTTCTTGTTTGAGATTGAGAAGAATTTTCTGAACATGAGATTTAGTAGACTCAATATTATTCAGTGTGCTTTTTATCCGTTGCTGAACAATCCAATCTGAAATAAGATTATCAAAGAAAAAATCAGTGAATTTATTAAACTGAACCAGATCTAATTTAAACTCAATTTTGTTGTCGCCAAGATCTTTTAGTTCTCTCGTAAATATATTAAGTTGATGTTGAGTCTTAGGTAAGGATTTAAGCGCCTTATCGATGGTCTGATGTTTCAAATAGTCTCCTGATCTTTTCTTTCTAGACCTTTCCCATTTGCCCCACTTCCCTGCTTTTTTAAGATATGAAATGACCACAGTTAGCAGCTTAACGGCCTTTTCGCCTTCTTCAATTGCTTCGTTTAGTTCTTTATTAAGCATTATTGAAATATCCAATTTTCTAATTATTTCTTGAAATTCATTCCGCAGTGAAATTTGTGGGCTGTTTAATATTTCTTCTTCTCTCTGTTTTTTAAGGCTTTCTAACTTGTCCTTTAATTTGGGAAGGCTGTTTAATTTTTTGTTGAGGAGTTCTCGTTCGAATTCTAAAAGTTCAATAGACTGTTTGACTTCTTTATATTTAAGCGAGATAGCTAAATATTCTTGCCTTTCTTTATCCATTTGATCTTCTTTATTTCCTAAAGTCTTGTAAAACAGAGATTTAACGCTTATTCCTTCAAGTTTTTCTATATCATCTAATTCTTTATCTAGTGTTTTTTCTAACTCTTTAAGCCTGGCAAAGGAACTCTTTAGATTTTGATCAATTTCAAGAATATGGGATTCAACATTTTTTAAGGATTCATATTCCTCAATGGTGTCTTTGATTTGTTTTTGTACCAATGATATTTTATCCATAGCATATTGATAATGAGGATTACAAAGTTTAATAAATAGTCTGACTAATAATAGACTTTATATAATAGGAGTTTAATTTAATGTTTCATTGACTTTTTACTAGCTTTATAAAAAGCTAATATACTAATGGGAATACTTAATGATTTAAAGAAAATATTTTTCGGTGCTACAGCTGTAAGTAAGACAGTGAAAGAGAAAACGACAGAGGCGGTAAAAGAAAGTGGAGCTGAACTGATTGAGAAAACCAAGGATGTTGCCAATAAAACCAGTGAAATAGTAGCTGAAAAAACTTCAGGGTTAAAAGATTCTATAATAGAAAATTCCTCTGAACTTATTGAAAGAACAAAAGAGAAAGTATCAGATATTGCAGAAGATATATCAGAAAATCCTGTTGTTCAAAAAGCAGCTGAAATCACAGAAGACGTTGGTGAGAAAATAATATCTGCTGGATCTACGATTCTGGATAAGGCAGGAGAAATATCTGAGAATGTTGGCGAAAAAGTGATTGAAAAGGGATCTGAGATCTTGGAGAAATCAAAATCATTCAGTGAGAATGTAGGTGAAAAAGTACTTGATGTAAAAGATGATCTTGTAGATAAAGCCAAAGAAGCCAGTGAAAAGATATCCGAAAAATTGGATGAAACGATGGAGAAGGCACAGGATTGGGCTGAAGCCGAAAAAGCAAAACCCAAAAGAGACTTTGCAGAAGAAGATTTGTCTACCGGTGAATCTTTATTAGATGATAAAGATGATTTTTTTTCTAAGGCAGACAAGTATGCCTCAGGACAGTATGATGCTTTTTCTGAAGGCAAAATAACTATCCATGAACCGGCTGAAACACCTGAAAAAACTGAACCTGAAGTTCCGGCAGCAGGATTTCAAGATTTAGATGGTGATGGAAATGAAATAATTGATGATGCGATACTTGATGAAGAAGCTTGATAGTCAGGCAACAAAATTGTAACTTATAGTATCTTTTATAATATATTGACGAATAATGTCTCCTTTAATTCTAAATAACTACACCGAGCAGGAGTTAATTAGGCTTTGCCTAGAAGGAGATAGGATTGCCTGTAAGCAACTATTCGATGTTTATTCCAGAAAAATGATGGCTTTATGTTTCCGCTTTGCGCGCGACTATAATGAAGCCGAAGATATTCTTCAGGAAGGATTTGTTCGAATATTTAATAAGCTGGATCTTTATAGCGGCCAGGGTTCATTTGAAGCTTGGATGAAAAGAGTAATGATCAATACAGCTTTGAAATACAGACAACGATATGTTATCAGGTACAATTACTCTGATATTTCTGACCACCAGATTTTTGATAACACACCAAATGCTATCGATGATCTTTCTAGTCAGGAAATTATGAAACTGATTCAGAAATTACCTGATGGATATAAAACTGTATTTAGTCTTTATGTTATAGAAGGATATAGTCATAAAGATATTGCTGAGCTACTGGGAATAGGTGAAAGTACATCGCGATCACAATTGGTCAAAGCAAGAAATATGCTCAAGGATAAATTATTGACTATTAAAAGAATGGCTGGTTGAATCTGTTTGATAAAAATATTAAGAAAAAGCTTTTTAACGCAGAGATGCCTGTCTCTGAAAGTGTATGGGAAGCTATTGAGTCGAGGATTATTATCGAGAAAGACAAATCTAGGTTTTGGTTTTTCTTTCTACTACCCTTCTTCTTAAGCCCTATCCTTTTGCTACAGAATATTGATTACTTTAACACTGAACGTACTAAAGTTGTAGATATTCCTGAATCAATCAGGTCGCTTGCAGCATTAGACATTCATTCAACAGATGCTGATAATATCCCTATTCTGCAGGCTAGCGTGGCCAAGATTTCAAAAGTTGCAACTTCCGAAAGGAGTGCTACTAAGCTTCCAGCTACAGATCCTTCTCCTGAATTGAATCAGACATTTTTAATTCCTGAATTTGTTGATCAAGAATCTGAGAACGAAGAAATATATTCGAATACAGTTTCTGTTTCTAAGCCTGACCAGATTTTGAAATCAAATGCCAGAACACCTTCTAGCACAAGTACTATTAAAGGATCAGTTAGAGCTAAAGAAATGTTAGATCCGTATTTTTCTGAATACACAAATACGGGTTCTGAATGTCCAGATTTTGAAATCTACCATCCTGGGTTTTATGCATATACAGAACTTGTCTCAGGAGTTTCACTTCTGACATTAAAAGCAAGAAAAGCTGAATTTGTAGATTACAAAGAGTCTCGTGAACTCACCGAAAGCAACGCGTTTTCATATTCTGCAACCTTAGGATTAGGTTTTCAGTTTGACAATGGCTTAATCGCTGAATCAGGGATTTCATTTGACAGGCTCAATACCCGATTTAAATATAAAGATGAAAACGCTATTAAAAATAGTACTGTAATTACAATTGATACTATGATCTTAAATGATATAGATACAATTATCCATTCAGATACAATTGTCTTACAACAAACTGGAATCAACGAAGTCAGCATCTACAATAACTTTAATCAGATAGATATTCCTCTTGTCATAGGTTTTGAATTTCCTGTTGGAGAAAAATTTCGATTAAGTTTGAAAGGAGGTGTAATGATTAATATTACTTCATCTAATTCCGGACAGATGCTAGGCCTTAATAATTTTCCAATTGCCTACGGATCTTCACAGCAAGGAGATAGCGAATATTTTAAAACCAATATCGGTTTTAGTTATACAGGAGGTATAAATCTGGAAGCCGACATCAATGAGAATATATCCCTTTATGCCGGAGCTAACTTGAGATATTATCCTAACAGTTTTAGTTTGAAAGACAATCCTATTTCACAACGTTATACGAAAGTTGGTCTGACAACTGGCATTAAATATAGATTGTAGAATATTCCAGGCAGCATTTCCTATTTTGTATGTATCTTACCTGAAATCCTTATCACCAAAAAATGAGAAATTTGTTTAAACCGATTTTGCCCCTGTTATTTATTTTGAGTATTGGTTGTTATCAAGACTCAGAAGTATTCATACCTGACGAACATGAAGGCCCATTACAATCAATGGCTGAGTTCATCCCTAATACTTCTCAGGTTCTGACTTTAGATAATGCTGACCATAATGGTCGTTAAAACGAATTATGGCGCTCAAATCGATTTTCTACCAGGTACTTTTGTTAGTAAATCTGAGAATCAAGCTATTGAGTTTGATCTCAATATTATTGAACTAAAGTCATATGCAGATCACATTCTTCAGAATGCAGATCACTATAACCAGCTCATTACATATAATCACATTCAGGCCATTTATTTTGATGCGCGACTTAATAATAATAGCCTTGATATATTAAGTTCGAAAAACGTCATTTTACGATTCCCCTCTGAACAATTGTATGACAAATTAGTCCTTGGAAGAGGATCGATTGAAAATGGATCACTCTTATGGGATTTTGGAATTGAAGAGCTTACTAATACTGCTGTTTATACAAATTGGACTGAAGTATCTGATTCAGGAGAGAGTATCTCTGTAAGCGGGTATGAAATTGAAATAACAAAACCAGGTTGGTATGCAATTGCAAACTTGATCCCGGAATTTTATATAGAATATTCGATTTGCATTGAACTTCCTTCATCATATTCTGAATTGAATACAATCTCTTATCTCGTTCTTAATAACTATAATTATTTAACAAAATTGAACTTCGTATCTGATTCAGAATTTTGTTCAGAAAAGATTCGTCTTCCCGAGGATTCAATAGGTAAAATTATTAGTATCAGTGAATTGGAGTCTGGTGAATTTTACTACTCAGAAAATGTTATCTCACCACAATCCATGAACTTCATCATCGAAATAGATCCTAGTTTGATATCAAAAGATGAACTGAAGAATAGACTTTTGAATTTATAAAAACTGCTCTAAATTGGCTTTGGAATAATTAATTGATTTAAGAACTTTTTTATCTTCTTTTCTATATACAATAAATTCATCTCCACGATGTACAATCTCAGAAACTGTACCGTCTTTATCGAGATAATGTTGTTGTGTCGCTTCGGCCTCTGCCCTACTCTTGCAGGTTTTACTCATATTAGACCTTTGGACTTCTTCGAATAAAGATTTGAACTTTACACCTAATCCGAACTCTAAGATTGCACCTGACAAAACATATTGTAAATCACAAAAGGCATCAGCTACTTCAATAAGATCATTATCTTCAATAGCTTCTTTGAGTTCATTTAATTCTTCTTCAATCAGATTTATTCTTAATCTGCATCTGTCAGCCGCTGGGATTGAAGGTGTCTGATTAACTGGCATTTCAAAGGTTTTATGAAATTCTGATACATCATTAAGTGGATGAGGTTCATCTATTTTATTCATTCCTGATTTTCGTTTATTATTATTAAAAGGCATATATAAGAAAAATATATATACGTATTATAATGTTAGCTATTTTTTATTAGTTCAATAAGAGGTCTGCAAACTTTATCCCATTGAAATTTCCGTTCGACTAATTGCCTTGCATTTTTCTGGATGATAGAATATAGCGACCCGTCAGACAAAAGCTCATTTATTGCATGACAGAAATTATAAACATCATTCGCTACAAGAACATTTACCTTATGTTCTAAGTGAAGAGCCTCAGCAACATCAGATGTGGCTATACAGGGTAAACCAATAGCCATTGCTTCAAGAATTTTATTTTGTTGTCCAATTCCTTTAAATAGTGGGGCTAAAAAGATCTTACCAGAGTTATAACCATCAATGACATTTTCATAATATCCTGATATTTTTAGCTGAGGACTTTGAAGATGAAGAAGTTTTTCGCTCAAAGGACCTACGATATTGACAGACAATTCTTTTTTATAAATCTCCTTGAATCCAGGAATTATTTTTTTTGCTATATAATTTACTGCCATTGCATTCGGGTAATATCCCAAGTTGCCTACAAAGACAGCATCAAATGAAGACAAATTTGAATGGTTGTTATAAAACCGGTTGTCGATTCCATTATGTATGACCTGCACATCTCTACCTAATTCCAAACGCTTTTTGTCCAGTTCAGATATTATCGTTAAATGCTTAAATAATTGACTTTGATTTTTCTCAAATAATTTAAGCTTTTTATGTTCCCTTTTCCAAAACCATTTGTGAAGAATTGATCCCGATTGTGAACGCAATAATGCTCCGGTGCTAAAAGCATCCATGTAATCTAAAGTTTTTGGTATTGTCCGATTGGCAACATATGGAGCTACTCTTAATAATTGACAGTATATATGATCAGGGGCTTCTTCATCCAGGATTTTCTGAAATTTTTTATTGATACCAGAGTGATAGAAATATGCAGTTTGAGCAGGAATTTGCTTTGAAAGTAAAATTGACTTCAGAGTGCTGATGCCAGAGCTTAACTTTGATATCCGGAAGGTATACAAACGATGACAAAAAGCTTCCAGGTGAATTTTGTCACTTGATTTAAAAGTATCGTCAACTATAGAAATAAGTACGATTTCAAAATGCTTACTTAACTCCTTTATCTGATAGTATAGTCTTAGTTTGTCACCCTTGTCCAGAGGATATGGAAACCTGGATGATATGATTAATACTTTCACTTAAGTAAAAATTGTGAATCTATATGAGAGATTTGTAATGATCGACAACTTTCTTTGACAAAACATTGAAATCGAAAGTATCTGATACGAGGCTTTGAGCATTATGCTCAATCCTTGACTTTAACTCCTTATCATTTTTACACTTGTCTAATGCTTCAATAATTTCATTTTCTGTTTCAAAAAGAAATCCATTGACTGAATCTTCAATTGGAATGCCTTCAAAGCCTTTCTCTGTGGAAAGGACTATTTTGCCCATAGCCATACTCTCTAATATTTTAACTCGGATTCCACTTCCGGAAAATAATGGGACAACTACAATGTCTAATTGTTTGAGAAATTCAATTGCACTATCAACTTCTCCATGAAATATGATATTATTGGCATCGTTGTTTTTAAGTTGATCCGGTGCATTTCTTCCCGCTAAGTGAAATTCAATATTTTGATACCTCTTATAAATTTTTTGCCAGGCATTTTTCAGAAACCAAGCTACACCTTCAATATTGGGTTTCCAATCTAAAGATCCTATATACCCCAATTTGAGATTTCCTTCATCTGTAGTTTTTTTATAACTATATATGGACGTATCAAAGCCTACTGGAGATATACAATAAGGATTTCCATAATTGAGGTTATGATATTTTTTATAATCCGTTTCGCTAATTGGGATTAGTGTATCGTAGCGAGTAAACTGAGATACTTCATAGTTATGTAACCTATCCGCACATAATTTGTAGTACCATTTTTTAATTGGATTTGAACTGCCTTTTGACAAATTATCCCAAATTTCAGATTCAATATTATGAGAGCGCATAGAAATTATGGCATTCGAATTTTCTCTTATAGTATCTATATATGGTGCCATATATAGTGACTCTATTTGAATAACATCAAATTTTTCGTTTTGCAATATCTTCTTGAGTCTTAAATGGAATCTTTCATTGTTAAATCGTTGAATATTAAAGGACGATTTTCCGAATACATTTATTAGAGCTTTTCTATAATTTATTGATGTATCAATAAATACTGAATCAATATTTTTGTAGTGTTCTAAAGCTTGAGGCCTGATTTTCGAATGGTAAAAATGTTTGGAAGTATTCAATGCAAGTAAGCTGACCTCACAATTGTTAGCAACAAATCCTTTGCTCATAGATTGAATAGCAACAGACTCACCATCTTTAATGGGATAAGGAAATTTCTTGCTAAGGGTGAGTATTTTCATATGTGCACAAAATTATAGAATATCTCCAAATGACCATCTGCAAAAGATAGGAATATCTACATTTTATTAATTATAAATTTAATAGCTTAGCTGCATGTTGATAGCGAAGAACATTTGGAAGTCATTTGACGGTCTGGAAGTCTTAAAAGGAGTCGATCTTAACATGTCGCAGGCAAGTATTACTTCTATAATTGGAAAGTCAGGAACAGGGAAGTCTACCCTCTTGCATATTTTAGGAACCTTGGATATTGCTGATAAAGGCATGGTTGAAATTGATGGAATCAGAGTAGATAAATTGAATAATAAGGAACTTTCCACTTTTAGAAATCAGAGAATTGGTTTTGTGTTTCAATTTCATCATCTTATCAACGAGTTCACTGCATTGGAAAATGTTAGCATTCCGGCTTTGATTAATGGCAAATCTAAAAGACAAGCTAATGTGGAAGCTGAAAAACTATTGGATTATTTATCTCTTAAAGAAAGATTAGATCATAAACCAAATGAGCTTTCTGGTGGAGAGCAACAGCGCGTTGCAATTGCCAGAGCTCTCATCAATAAACCAGCTATTGTTTTTGCTGATGAACCAACAGGAAATCTTGATACCCAAACTTCAACAGAATTACATCAACTGATCGTCAACCTCAAATCAGAATTGAATCAAACATTTGTTATTGTTACTCACAATCAGGAACTCGCATCATTGAGTGATCGATGTTTAGAAATGATTGAGGGGAAAGTCGTTGAGAAATATTGAAACTGAACAACTCTTTTAATATAAAATTCTACCCCTATTATAGGTGTCTTGTTTCTATGATGGCATGGTTGCCAGTATTCTACCTATACTTCACTGAACATTTGGAAATGAAGCAGGTATTGTGGCTTGAATCAATCTATTACATAAGTGTCGTTCTTTTAGAAGTTCCGTCAGGCTTTTTCTCTGACAAATTTGGTAGGCGTTTAACGCTTATTGTTTCTTCAATCTTATTTTTGGTATCCTATGTGATATTTGGATTTTCATCTCCATCCTTCTTTGCTTTCGCTGTGGCTCAAATAGTTCTGGCTGGAGGAATGTCCTTTATGTCTGGAACAAATACAGCATTCTATTATGAATCTTTGCAAGAACTAAACAGAGAACATGAATTTCCCGAATTAGAAGCTAGGGTTCAAAGTCTGTTACAGTATTCTGGAGCATTTGCTGTTCTTTCGGGAGGATTTGTAGGCGCTATGCAACTTAATCTTGCCTATGTAGCTTCATTAATTTTTATTTTCCCGGCTTGCATTATTTGCTTTTTATTTAATGAACCAGATTTAGGTCCTGCTGAAATTATAAAATCGGAAGAATCTCAATTGGGCCAAGTAGTAACTTATTTGAAAATTCCAGAATTGAGGTGGATGTTTTTGTTTACGGTTGTGGTCTTCATTCTGGCACATATTCCATATGAATTTTACCAGCCATATCTCAATCTCCTGGACCTTGAAAGATTATCATTACATACTGCAATTACTTCGGGAATCGTATTTGCTATTAGCCGAATTTTTGGTGCTTTTGCTGCTGGTAAAAGCGTTAAATGGGTCAAGAAATTTGGCCTAAAATCTATCTGTACTATATCTGTTCTGATTCAACTTATTATAATTGGTGTGTTGGCATTATTTTTAAATCCGGTATTTATAATTCTCTTATTGTTTAGAAGTTTTTCAATGTCTTTAGTTACTGCTCCTATGAATGCAGAAATTGCACCCCGGGTGAGAAAAGAACATAGGACCAGTTATTTTTCTCTTCAAAGTTTAGCTTCGAGATTGTCATTTTCTCTGACCTTAATTCTACTTTCTCTTGCAGTGGCTGGAGATGTGATTAATGATTGGTCTACCCTATCACTTGTGCTAATGATGGCTTGCGGAGGTGGTATAATTATTTCTATTCCACTTTTATTTCTTAAGAGTGGATCTTTATTTAAGCGTTCCTCTACCAATTTTTAATATGGACACAAGGTTGGATGTAGTTCTTACTCAATGTCTCGCTTGACTCGATATTAAATGGATTAAATAATAGTTCGGCATCGATATTTTTGAGTTCAGGTAACCAATATTTAATATACTTAGCTTCTGGGTCATATTTTTTGGCTTGAGAAGGAATATTGAAATATCTGTCTTCTCTTGAATCTACTCCAACTCCAGCAACATAATTCCAATTTCCATAATTACTACACGGATCATAATCAATAAGCATTGACTCAAAATATTCTGCACCCATCAACCAATTGATCTTCATATCTTTTACTAAGAAAGAGGCAACTAATTGCCGCGCTCTATTAGATAAAAATCCTGTTTCATTGAGTTCATTCATGCTTGCATCAATTAGGGGAACACCCGTTTTTCCTGATTTCCATTTATTAAATATAGTTGGGTTCACAAGATGATATTCTGGATTCTGTCCTTTCGTACCACTCAATTGAAATATTTTGTTTCCATGTTTCTTACCCATGAATCGAAAAAAGTCCCTCCATAGTAATTCAAATTTTAATTCATATGTAGAATCGTTAGCCCCTCTTTCATTTTCATATTTTTGAATTTCATGGTACACAGATTTTGGTGACAGACAACCATTAGACAAGTAAGGGCCGAGTTTGCTTGAAAAATTTCTTCCAGACAAGCCATTTTTTGCCTCCTTATAATTCTTGATGCTATCTGATTCCCAGAGATAGTAATTGAGGTGCGCTAAAGCTGCGCCTTCGCCACCTTTAAATTTTTCCCCCTTATCAGTTTCATGATTTTCAAATCCAAAATCGCTTATTACGGGAATTTGTCCTTCTTCTAATTCCGGTGTCAGTGCAGTAAGATTATTATGAGGATTTTCTAGTGGAGTACGTACTGAAACAAAACGTTCTACTTCTTTTCTAAAGTTTGCGAATTGGTCTGGACAATGTGTTATTGGAAATGGGAGATCAGCTGTATAGTAAAGCATTTTCCCTCTGAAATACCTGATCTCTTGACCTATACTCCAAAGATTTTGTTCGAGTTTATCCTGAACACTCACTTCTTCTTCAGTTCTTTCTCTGTTGCAGTAGATATAACTGGTTTTACAATGACGTGCAATAGCTGGAATTATTTCTTCAGGATATCCTTCTCTTATATATAAATTAGAATTTAAAGCTTTGAGTTTATCTCTTAAATCATGAAGTCCATCCAAAATAAATTGAGAACGGTGTCTGTGACTTTTTCTGAATCCAAAGCGAGTTTTTCCCTTAAATATCCTTGGATCAATAATGAAAAGGGGAATGATCTCATCGTTATGCTTAATGGCATCGAGAAGTGCTTCATTATCATGAAGCCTTAAATCGTTTCTAAACCAGAGGATTGACCTTTTCATAATTATACTAACTCAAATTTAATTTGAATTACTTAATATTATATTGAACAATCAGCTTATTTTTGAAACAAAATTTATCTAAAGAAGTTCTATAGTTATGAGACTAATGTTAAGCATATTGATTTTTACTTTCTTGTTTTCCTGCAGGGCTAATTTTGAAGATCCAAATGTTCAGAAAATGTATGATGAAGTTATGTTTGTTCATGATGAGGTCATGCCTGAGATTTCAACAATAAATAAATTAAAAAGGCAGATCAAAAAACTCGAAGAACAGGATTCTCTGTCTCAATCTATGATATCTGACCTTGCGAATGCTGATGAAATGATGATGTCCTGGATGGCTGATTTCAAACCTGATAAAAGCAAAGATGTTGAAGCTCAGTTAGATTATTTGTCTAAAGAAAAAATCAAAATCGATAAAGTAAGCGTTGAAATGAAATCGTCAATTTTAGCCGCAAGAAATTATCTTAATTTACAATCCAATGAATAACTATCTCTTTGCCACTTTAATATTGCTAACTGCCTTCATTTCTTGTTCTACTAATAATGAGAAGTTGCCAATTATCGGAAGATTCGAAATTGTAAATGGGGATACATTACTGCATGAAATACCTGATTTCACCTTCATGAATCAAGATAGTCAGAAGGTTTCTAATCAATCCTTAGAACCCTATTTGTATGTCGCAGATTTCTTTTTTATGTCTTGTCCATCTATTTGCCCAAAAGTAAAAAAGCAAATGCTCCGCATATATGACAAGTATGAGGACAATGAAAAAATTAAATTGGTAAGTCATACAATTGATCCGGTGAGAGATACACCGGAAAGATTGAAACTATATGCTCGTAATCTTGAAGTTAAAAATGAAAAATGGATCTTTTTGACTGGTGACAAAGATTCAATACTTGAAATAGCGGAAGATTACTTTGTGGCTGCATATGAAGATGAAGATGCCCCTGGAGGCTTTGACCATTCTGGCAAGATTATTCTTGTTGATACCGAAAGGCATGTTAGGGCATTTGCTGAAGGCACCGATCCGGATGATGTGACAAAATTTTTAAGAGACATTGATAGGCTTTTAAAAGAATATGAACCTACTGAGTAAATTCTTCATTATTTATATTCTAATCTTCTTTTCCTGTACTCAGGAGAAATTCAAACATGGTAAAAGAAGTTATCAAAAATATTGCTCGGCATGTCATATGGATGATGGAACCGGAATCAAAAGCATAGTTCCTGATTTATTCTTCGATGAACCCTACCTAGACTCCGATCCCAATATTTCATGCCTGATTAGAAATGGAATTTATAATCCGGATTCGATTTTTCAAATGGAAGCAAATACGGAAATCACCGATATCGATATTACAAATGTCATTAATTATATATTGAACGACTTGAACGATCTGGATACTATTATTACGATTGATCAGACCCACGAGGCGCTTTCAGTTTGTTCTGAATTGAAGGAGATTAATTAACTTGCCATATGCAACGATTTGTAGAATCTCAGATAAGGATCAAATCAGATGCAGCAAGTATTTTATCTGCGTTGCTGGATTTTAAACATCTTAAAGAATGGTGGGGTGTCGATTCAGCATTCATAGAAAAAAAGGACGGCGGCTTATATACAATAACCTGGCTCAAATCTAAACATGGAATTAAATTCATTTCTTCAGGAAGGATAAAATTCTATGATAAACGTTCTCATCTTGAGTTAGAGAATATGTTATATATCAATTCTGAAAAACCGATTATTGGTCCGTGTAGTTTACGCTATGACATAGAAGAGAAATCAAATTACTCCATTTTGAAAATCAGACAGGGAGGCTTTAAAAAAGGGAAAACATGGAATTGGTACTATCAAGCCGTTCTTGATGGATGGCCTGAAGCATTGATAATGCTTAAAAAATATCTTGAAAATTAAAGCTTTGTAGCGTACTTTCTTTTTCTGTAGAACCCAAAAAACAGACCACTAAATATTACAATGATCACAGGCGATAAAACATTGATAATCTGCCACTTAAGTTTTTCTGATTGAAGTTTAGCTTGATCGAGTAATCTTAATTTAATATTTTTTGATCTGGCTTCAATTAAGCCATAATCATCAAGGAGATAATCTATTGCATTCATGATGAAATCACTATTTCCGGAATAGGTAATTCCTTCCCATTTGTTAAATCCTATTGGACTAATTCTCCCTCTTTGTGCATCATAGAGGTTTTTAATAATATCTCCGTCTCCAACAAAAATCTGAGAAGTTCGTGGGCTCTTTTCCTTGAATTCACTATTAATCTTTTTAAGTGTTTCATTCATCTGTTCTGAAACTCGATTCTTGTAATGACTTTCAAACTCACCCTCAACTAAAACGGCTGCTGGTAAAAACGACTTATTATAAGAATCCCTGTTCTGCTCTAATTTGAGGATATCAAATGATAATCTCATAGGATATACTTGATATCTACTGTTCCTTGAACTAGCCAGCAAAACAGATTGACTTAGATCTAATGGACTATCCAGTGAGCTGATAGAGCTCGTGAAAGTTGAGCTAACCCTATCTATATTTTTCACAATTGGATTCTGAGAATTCGATTGAAGAAGTGGGTGGTATACCCAAGAGAATAATTCTTGTTGTGCTTGACCACCTTGCATTCCGATTACTTGTGGAATCTTGCTGTTTTCAAGATCGAGTATCAAGTCTTTATTGATTCTAATCCCATATTTAAAGAAAATATCATCAAGATTATGCTCAATCGTTTTTGGAATATAGACCCCATAGTTGTTTATGCTATCCAGGTTGACCGCAAATTGGTCGATCAGCCAAATCACCTTTCCACCGTTCATTATATATTGATCAATAATAAACTTATCTCGCACACTAAAAGAGGTCATCGGTTTTGCTACTATAAGAATGTTGATTTTGGAATCTAGTTCGTAGATACTGTCAAGATTTATTCTGCCGGTTATTACGGTTGAACTAAGATCGGTTTCCAGTTTGGCGGTCTGATCATCGCTCAGCTCACCTTGACCTTCTGTAAAAATTATTATAGGTTGATCTTTTTTGAAGAGTTTAGAAATGGCACTGGCTAATTTGTATTCAAGCAGTTTGACAGATTTGTTTAATGCTTGATCTTCGGATTCTCCCTTAGACATGGCCTCCAGTAAATTAACCGGAATTTTTCTATCTCCATATTTTATTATTGCGTAGGGATATATAAGTTTTTCTACTCTTTGTGATCCTTCAGTTACAAATAAGTTGGTTGGGTATATTCCTTCTTTTGACAATTCTTGTCTTAACTGATTTATTTCTTTAATTGATCCTTGAGAAGGATTTGTAAACCTGTATTCAACTAAAGGATTGGAGGTTCTGAATTGTTTGATTATTTCCTCGGTTCTATTTTTTAATCTTTTAAAGCTGGAAGTAAGATCACCTTCCAATAGTACATCAATAAATATAATGTCATCAACATCATCTAATAATTGAGTTGTAGATTCCGTGAGGGTAAATCTCTTATCTTCAGTCAAGTCAATGAAGCCATTTACTTGTCTTGCGATGGCATTTATTATGATCAGAATCCCAATCAGGATGACGGTTTGGATTATATATTTTTTTGAGTTTTTATCCATTATTTTCTCTTACTTTCTAATGAGATAAAATTCATCCAAAGAAAAAATATAATGACCGAAAGAAAATAAACGATTTCCTTAGTATCTATTCTTCCTTTACTAATATTATCGTAGTGATATTCAATCCCAAAGTACTTCACCAAGTCATCGGATTTACCATAAAAGACAGGCATATTACTTATAAATTCAAATGCCCCAAAAATGAAAAAACAACAAAAAGCAGAAAGAATAAATGCGACTATTTGATTATTCGTAAGACTAGACATAAACAGTCCTATAGCAGTAAACACAGCACCTAACAATATCAATCCTGCATATGATCCTATAACACCTCCATTATCAATGTTTCCAACCGGGGAACCTAATTGGATGATTGAAAAATAATATATCAAAGTCGGAATTAAAGCGATAACAACAAGACTGAGACAAGCGAGATACTTTCCAAGAATGATATCCAAATTTGACAATGGTTTTGTAGAAAGGAATTCCATGGTTCCATGTTGTTGTTCTTCAGCAAATGATTGCATGGTAATAGCAGGAATCAAGAACATGAAAACTATAGGACCAATTGAAAACAATTGACCGAGGCTAGCATAATTATAATTTAATATTGAAGTATTTGAAAAAACCCACATAAAAAGACTGGTGATCAATAGAAATATGAGAAGCACTAGATACCCAGTAAGTGAGCTAAAAAAAGATTTTATTTCTTTAGAGTAAATACTTAACATATTAAGCGTCTGACTGCGTCATGGATTTAAAAATGTTCTCTAAGCTGTCATGTCTCACACTCATTTCAAGAATTTTATTGTTGTTTTTGACAATAAAATCAAAAATTTCAGACCTAACGGATTTGTCATTATTGATCTTGATGACAAAAGTATTATCATTAACTACTTCAACATTTCTGATCCCGTTTATTGATTCTAATTCTTCAGGACGAACAGGATTCAATAATTCAAGACTTATAAAAATATCGTCTTGTAATTCCTTGCTCAATTTTTCTAATGAATCATTAGTGATAATTTTTCCTTTTGATAAGATGACGATACGATCACAGATAGATTCAATTTCCTGTAAGATATGAGATGAGAAAATGATACAAGTGTCTTTCCTTAATTCTCTAACAAGACTTCTGATTTCTATTAATTGATTGGGATCCAAACCTGAGATGGGTTCGTCCAGTATTAATACTTTCGGCTTATGTATTATAGCTTGAGCAATTCCTACCCTTTGTTTATAACCTTTAGATAATTCATTGATTTTTTTATGCTGTTCTTTACCTAATCCCACTAAATCTATTACTTCCTTCATCCTCGATTCGGCATTCGGTATCTTATGAATTTTACTGACAAAAAGAAGATATTCCTTGACATACATGTTGTCATAAAGTGGATTATGTTCTGCTAAGTATCCAATGATCTTTTTTATTTCTTCCTGGTCCGAATTTATGTTCAAGCCAAATATTTCTGCTTCTCCGGTACTTGGAGCCATGAAACATGTAAGGATTTTCATCGTCGTAGTTTTGCCAGCTCCATTAGGTCCAATAAGGCCTAGGATTTCATTGCTGTTCGCAGTAAAACTAATATTATCAATGGCCTTTTGTGGGCCATATGACTTAGTTAAATTTTTAACGATGATACTCAATGTCTAGGAATTTAAATTGTTACAAAAACTATTAATATCAAACGCATTATTTACTGAATAATTTGATATTTCAGTTCTTCTAAGCTTGTAAAGATAGGCAGTAGTTTTAAGTTTTATTCCCAAATCTCTGGCAAAAGCCCGAACATATGTCCCTTTACCGCAGCTTAATTTAAAATGTACAAACGGAGCTTCATAATTTGTGAGTTCAATTGTGTGAAAAACCACTTCTTTAAATTTCTTTTCTATGACTTTTCCTTGTCGCGCCATCTTATACATACGCTGACCTTTGACTTTAGTTGCTGAATAGAATGGAATCTCTTGATTAGACTTACCCAGGAAAGTACTCATAGCATCTTTTATATCGGCTTCAATAATATGATTGAAAGCCTGAACATCTTTTTCTATGGTTTCAGTATCCAGACTATCAGTTGTTGCTCCAAGTTTAATTATCCCTTCATAAGTTTTGTCATGATTATCTTCGTTTGGAATTCGTTTGGTGTACTTTCCGGTAAAAATCATTAACAGACCTGTTGCTAGTGGATCTAAAGTACCATTATGTCCAACCTTAATTTTCTTAATGTCATATTTTGTCTTTAGAGCAAACCTTAACTTGTTGACTACATCAAATGAAGTCCACTCTAATGGTTTGTCAATTAGCACAATTGCTCCTTCCCGATAATCAATTTCACGCGGATTATTTTCCTTGCTTATTATGTTCATTTAAGTAAAAAGATAATAACTAATAATGCCGGATCCTGCTACAAAGCAATAGATCGCAAACCAGAATAATTTCGAATTTTGGACAATTTTCAACATCCATGTACATGCCAACAATCCAGAAATGAAGGCAGCTATGAATCCAACTGCCAGGTAATCTATTGCGGGCATGTTTGCCATCAAATCTCCACTTAACATGTCTTTTGCGACCTTCCCAAAAATTAATGGAACAACCATAAGAAACGAAAATCTGGCAGCTTGTTTCTTATTAATGCCCAGAAGCAAGGAAGTTCCTATCGTTGCTCCTGATCTTGATATACCAGGAAGTAATGCAAATGCCTGGCTTAAGCCAATAATAAATGACCTGGTAATGTTCAGTTCATTAGATTGAACTGTCAGTCTTTCAGAAAGTAAAAGTATCAATCCAGTTATTAAAAGCATAATTCCAACAAATACGATTTTCTGCTGATAGAATTGCTCAATTAATTCATTAAAAAAGAATCCTACTATTGCGGCCGGCAGCATGCTAATAATGATATATATCACAAAACGCTTGTCTGGATTATTTTCTGAGGAGAATAAATTTTGTAGTATCTTTAAAATGTCTTTTCTAAATACAACAACCGTTGCTAAAGCAGTAGCAAAATGGAGTAAAATTGATGTTAGTAAGCTTTGTTCGGCTAAATCTTGATTATTAAAAAGGAACTTTGCTATTTCAAGATGACCGCTGCTACTTACAGGTAAGAACTCTGTTAACCCTTGGATAATTCCAAGAATGAGGGCCTCTAGAAAATCTGACATAAAAATCTATTTGAAAATAGCATAAATCTCTACAGCTAATCCTGATAGAATTACTATAGGTGCCAATACGGTTCTTCTGAATCCATATATTTTGCTTTCATCCCATATAGCAGGATCTTCATTGAATCCTCCAATCATTAGAAGCATTCCGATGGCGATTAAGGCAATACCAATACCTACCCATTTATAATTTTCCTTCCCAAAAATAAGTGTGCTTGCTGAAGAATCAGTTTTAATTTTTGATTTAGCAGTTTTTATTGTTGACTGAGTAGCCTTAACCTTTTTATTAGTAGTTACAACGACTTTCTTTTTCTGTGACATCTTAAATTCTCTTTATTAAATGACTCGCCCAATTTCTTGCATAAAGTGACATACTGATAAGCAAAAATATGAATGGGAAAATCAAAGCTACGATAATATCTTGAATGCTAAACTGCAAATTGATTTTAAGAAACAGGTTAAAGATTAGATAAAAAGCACCAAGAAATAGAAGAACAGACAAAAACCAAGACTTTATCAGCTTTAATGTAATTGAAGCATTCAGTTTGTTAATTAAATAATGATCCGAAACACCTGAAAGGGACAGCATTCTAATCTCTGATTTCGTTTTTTGAAGTTCAGACTTCAAAATAAATATGACCAGTAAAGTAAGGAGTAATATTAATATAACAGCAATGGGTTTTAATTTATTCGAATAGTCGGATCCCAGCAAACTTGCAGGATTTTCAAGCGAAGAATATACAACCTCCTGGATTCCATCCAATTTTGTAACATAATCTTTAAAAGCATTTTTCTTCTCCCCTTCTTCAATAGCTTTTGTTTGAAATTGGATTACGTCCTTTAGAACTCCAGAATCAATCATATTGTCAACGATAGATTGATCAAGTTTCAAATCTGCATATTTAAGCGCTGATTCTTTTTTGATCATTTTAGCGCTCTTCGCAATGACATGGGGATGATCCTGAATTTGTTTTAATAATGCGTTAACATTGTTTTCTTGAAGATTACTTTTAAGCTCAAGTATAAAGTTGTCTTGACTTTTGTTTTCTTCATTTTTTTCTGATGAAAAAAGAAATAGAAGTGTCGAACACATCATCAAAAAGATAATTGTGTTCAACATGAAGGGAACATGTTTTGATGATTTGCTATATTGAAATACTTTGAGCATGATAGACTACTAAAATATGAACAATAATATTAAAGTTTTTTATATATCATTTTTTTTATTATTTAAAATTTGCATTTTTTCTCAAATTAGTCTCAGTAACAGCTCTTTTGAGGGTATTCCGGCCGATGCTACAATGCCTAATGGGTGGTATTCTGCTAGTGAAGGCACAACTCCGGATATTTTACCAGGATATTGGGGGGTATACAACGAAGCTTTTGATGGTGAAACTTATATTGGCTTAATTACAAGGCAAGACGGATCATCTGAAAGTATTGGACAAAGACTGGGTAAAACTCTTGAAGCAGAAACTTGTTACCAAATGAGTTTGAGATTATCACATTCTGATGGATATTCAGGATATAATGGTCCATTATTCTTAAGGATCTGGATTAGTGATCAAAAAACTAAAAGACAACAATTAATTTTTATGTCACCAAAACTTGATTTTGAAGCTTGGAAGCGATTCAAATTTGAATTTATTCCAGAGAGCGATACACAATACATCATCCTGGAAGCATTCATCAATGATAATCCACTATCTTACAAAGGAAATCTTCTGATTGATAATATCTCTTCAATCAGAATTTGTAATAAAGCCTAATCGGATAAAAATGGAGCAATATATTCTAGCCCTTGACCAGGGAACAACGAGTTCGAGATCTTTAATAATAAATGATCGGGGTCAAATCAAAAACATCTCACAAAAGGAATTTGAACAGATCTTTCCATCCCCGGGATGGGTTGAACACGATCCCAATGAAATATGGAGCTCTCAATTATCAACCATCAAGAGTATTATTGATACTCCTGATTCTGTTGCAAATAAGATTGCTGCGGTTGGGATTACAAATCAAAGGGAAACTACTATAGTATGGAATAAAAAAACATCAGAACCAGTATACAATGCCATCGTTTGGCAAGACAGGAGGACGTCAGATTATTGTAAGGAATTGTCTGATTCAGAATGGAAGGAGAAAATCCATCATAAAACAGGATTAATTGTTGATGCATACTTTTCTGCTACAAAACTTAAGTGGATTTTGGATAATGTAGATGGTGTCAGAGATTCTGCTGAAAAAGGAGAATTAATATTCGGAACTGTCGATAGTTGGCTAATGTATAAATTAACGAATGGGAAAACTCATGCAACTGATGTCAGCAATGCGAGCAGAACTATGATGTATAATATTAGAGAGATGGACTGGGATGATGAACTGTTGGAGTTATTTAACATTCCAAAAGCTATGTTACCTGAAGTCCGTTCTTCTATGGACGATTATGGAGAAGTTGACAACTCTATCCTCGAAGGTAATGTCAAAATTGCTTCAGCTATAGGCGATCAGCAATCAGCTCTATTTGGTCAATTGTGCTTCGAGAAAGGAATGATGAAGAATACTTATGGAACGGGATGTTTCCTAGTATTAAATACCGGAACTGAGTTAAAGTATTCTACTCATAATTTATTGAGTACAGTTGCATGGAGAATTAATGATACCACACACTATGCACTTGAAGGCAGTGTGTTTATTGGTGGAGCTATAATCCAATGGTTGAGAGATGGCTTGGAAATTATTAAGAACTCATCAGATATTGAAGATCTTTCAAATGAAGTCAATGACAATGGTGGGGTGTTTTTTGTGCCGGCTTTAACAGGATTGGGAGCACCTTATTGGGACAGTCAAGCTCGAGGAGCAATATTTGGAATAACCCGTGGAACAAAAAAAGGACATATCGCTCGGGCTGCAGTAGAAAGCATCGCCTTTCAGGTTTTTGATTTGGTTGAGGCTATGAATAAAGATCTTGGAGAAGATATAAAAAGCTTAAATGTTGATGGCGGGGCAAGTGCAAATAATTACTTAATGCAATTACAAAGTGACTTGATAAATGCTGAAGTCGTGAGGCCATCGAATTTAGAAACCACCGCACTTGGTGCAGCCTTCCTTGCTGGTTTGCAATGTGGGATATGGAAAGACCAGGAGGGATTAAAATCAAATATTGAAATTGGTAGAAATTTTCAACCTTCAGGAAATAAAACTGAACTTGACAAAAAAGTGAAATTTTGGAGAAGAGCTGTTCAGAGATCACTTGAATGGCTAAACGTATAAATATTATGAATAGACTTTTATTTCTTATTATTTTATTAGCTGCCTGTCAAAATAAGGATTATATGGAATTTGATATTCAAGGACATCGTGGATGCAGGGGGATATATCCTGAAAATACTGTTGTTGGTTTCTTACACGCCATTGACCTAGGCGTTAATACTTTAGAGATGGATGCAGTAATATCAAAAGACAATCAGGTAATTATATCTCATGAACCGTTTATGTCATATCACATTTGTCTTGACAAGAATGGAGAAGAATATAGCGCAGAACTAGAACTTGAACATAATATCTATCAATTGACCTATGAAGAGCTTAAACAATTTGATTGTGGATCTAAGAAGGACGAAAGGTACGCTGATAGAAAAAATCTGCAGGTCCATAAACCAAGTCTTGATGATCTTGTCAAGGCGGTTAAAAGTAAGATGGAATCTCTAGGTCGGAATAATATCAGATACAATATTGAAATTAAAAGAAAACCCAAATGGGACGAGCTTTATCATCCAGAATATAAAAGTTTCGCAGATTTAGTCGTAGGAAAGATTTATGAACTGGGAATAATGCCTCAAACAACCGTTCAATGTTTTGACGTAGAGACATTGAAATATGTCAAAAAGACATATAAGGAAGTAAAATTGGTTTACCTGATAGAAAACACCTCAAGTCCGGAGGAGAATATTAAAACCTTAGGTTTCATTCCAGAAATCTACAGCCCTTATCATGGATTGGTTGATGCAAAATTGGTTAATTATTGTAAAAATAATGAGATGCAATTAATACCATGGACAGTCAATGAAGTTGAAGACATGGAGAACCTCATTAAATTAGGGGTTACTGGTATTATAAGTGATTATCCAGATAAATTGATCAATCTGTACAGTAAAATGTAATAAAGCACCACTATTACTTCTGCTTTTTTCATTATAACTAATATTCCTAATAACTTTGCCCGAATTTAATTATTGATAGTTGATGAAGTACGATTTTATTTCTATTGAAGAGCGCTCGAAAAAGTTGTGGGGTGAAATTCAACTCTACAAAGTTGAAAACGATTCAGATAAGCCTAAATTTTACGTTTTAGACATGTTTCCTTATCCTTCAGGTGCAGGACTTCATGTCGGGCATCCACTAGGTTACATTGCTTCTGATATATTTTCCAGGTACAAACGTATGCGGGGTTTTAATGTATTACATCCTATGGGTTATGATGCATTTGGATTACCTGCCGAAGAATATGCTTTAGCTACAGGGATTCATCCGGCAGTTTCTACTAAAGAAAATATGAAGCGTTACAAAGAGCAACTAAGTAACCTTGGTTTTTCTTTTGATTGGGACCGTGAAGTTGCAACATGCAATCCTTCCTATTACAAGTGGACACAGTGGATTTTTACAGAATTATTCAAATACTATTATAACAATTCAGAAGATAAGGCAAAGCCAATCAAGGAGCTTGAAGATCTATTTTCAAAAGAAGGCAATGCAAAAATTAAAGCGGCTTCAAGTGAGACTGAAACATTTACGGCTGAACAATGGGATGCTTTTGATAAAAAGAAAAAATCTGATATACTAATGAATTACAGGCTGGCATATCAAAAAATCGGATATGTCAATTGGTGTGAAGAATTGGGTACTGTCCTTGCCAATGATCAAGTCAAGGATGGAATTTCAGAGAGAGGGGGATATCCGGTTGTTCAGAAACCGATGACTCAATGGTTCCTCAGAATTACAGCTTATGCTGACCGCTTATTAAATGGTTTAAAAAATATTGACTGGTCAGAATCTCTCAAATCCATTCAATCTAATTGGATTGGAAGATCTGAAGGAGCGAGTATTTATTTTGATGTTTCTAATCATGAGGAAAAAATTGAAATATTCACGACCAGACCGGATACGATATTTGGTGCCACATATATGGTTCTCGCTCCAGAGCATGAGCTTGTAAATAGAATAACAACTTCAGATCAAAGAGAACAAGTAGATAAATATGTCGCTTATGTAAAAGCCAAATCAGAAATCGATAGGATGGCTGAGAAACAAATTACCGGAGAATTTACCGGGGCATATGCAATTCATCCTTTCTCGAAGGAAAATATTCCAATTTGGATTGGTGAGTATGTTCTTAAAGATTATGGAACAGGAGCTATAATGGCTGTTCCCAGTGATGATGAAAGAGACAATGCTTTTGCAAAGAAATTCGATTTGAAAATAATTGATGTCGTTGATAAGTCTAATCATCCTGGAGCTGGAATGCATGATAAGCTTGGAGTCATGATCAATTCAGATTTCATGAATGGAATGGGAGTTCCAGTAGCGATTAAGTCTGCTTGTCAGGCTTTAGAAGAAATGGGTATAGGGCGTGCAGAAGTCAATTATAAATTAAGAGATGCAGGTTTTAGCAGACAAAGATATTGGGGAGAACCTTTCCCTGTATTTTATAACGAGGATGGAATTGCCGATGTTTTGAATATTGACGAACTCCCATTAGAATTACCTGATACTGATGACTTCAAGCCAGGTAAAGGAGGCAAATCTCCCCTTTCGAGATTAGAACAATGGGTAAATCCTAAAGAAGGGGTTACTCGTGAGACCGATATTATGCCAGCTGTGGCAGGATCTTCTTGGTACTATCTTAGATACATGGATCCGCAGAATGATAGTTCATTGGCTGGAAAAAATGCTATTGATTATTGGAAAGATGTAGATCTATATATTGGAGGGTCAGAGCATGCAGTTGCCCATTTAATGTATGCACGTTTTTGGCATAAATTCCTTTTTGACAAAGGTATTGTCCCAACTCGTGAACCTTTCAAGAAATTGATAAATCAGGGGATGATTCAAGGAGTTATTGAATTCATCTACCTCGATAAGAATTCTAGTACTGACCAAAGAAGATTTGTGTCCGCAGAATTGGTAACTGAAGACAATGATAATTCCTTTGCGAAGATTCCTGTCCACATTGATTTTGTAAAAGAGTATGGCTCAGCAAATTCATATTTGGACAAAGAAGGAATACAAAAATTCCTGGAATGGAGACCGGAATATGGAAGTGCTCTTTTTGAATCGCCAAAAGGCGTTTACCCTGAAATTGAGGATATTGAAGTTCGTACACATTCTGAGGTTGGTAAGATGTCAAAATCTAAATTTAATGTCGTAAACCCTGAAGGAGTAGTAGAAAAGTATGGAACTGATACTTTCAGGATGTATGAGATGTTTCTTGGACCTATCGAACAATCAAAACCCTGGGATACTCAAGGAATAGAAGGTGTGTCGAAGTTTATAAGACGATTTTGGGGATTATTTTTTGAGCGGGATGAATTTAAACTTTCGGATGAAGCGGCTACTAAAGAAGAATTAAAAATTCTGCATCAAACCATTAAAAAAGTAACGGAGGATATTGAAAGATTTTCCTTTAATACGGCAATAAGTGCTTTAATGATTTGTGTTAATGAATTGAAGAAATTGAACTGTAACAAAGAAGCTGTATTAATTCCATTATTGAAATTACTGGCTCCATTTGCTCCGTTTACTGCAGAAGAACTTTGGAATTTGGCTTCAAAACCAAGTTCAGTTCATTTGACGAAATTCCCAAATTTTGAAAAGCAATATCTTGTAGAGGATAGTTTTGAATATCCAATTTGCATAAATGGTAAAAAAAGATTCACAAAATCCTTTTCATCTGAGAGTTCCAACGAAGAAATTGAGAAAAATATACTATCCTCAGAAGAGCTAAATAAGTGGATAGATGGCAAAACTGTCATAAAAACGATTATTGTGCCGAAGCGAATGGTAAATATTGTCGTTAAATAGATGTATGAACTTAAAAGACATTCTATTTTTTATACTGATTAATTTAACTTTTCAGGGTTGGATACTTTGCCAGTCTTGTAACCTACCTATTTTATCCACATTTTCAGATGCTTCGATTAATAGCTTCAAGATTGAGTGGTTGGATTTTAATAGCGACGTTCTTTCTTATGAAATTGAGTTGGGAGAAAAAGGATTTTCACGTTCATTTGAAGCCAACATAGCAGGGATTACAGAAAATGAATACCTATTCAATAGTTTAAATTCCGGGACAGCATATGAATTATACATAAGGACTGTTTGTAATGAAGGAGATACGAGCCTTTGGAATGGTCCCTATTTTTACAATACAATTATTGAGAATAATAATTTTTGCCAATTGCTATTTGATATTGAAGATAATAATTGCCCATCCGGTCAAGAATTTTTAATTGATGTGTCTGGTTTTGATAGTCAACTGTTAGGGATCGATGTCGTTCTTGAGAAAGTGGAACTGATCGTTTCTCATCCTTGGCCACCAGACTTATTAATTAAATTGGTTTCTCCATATAATTCTGAAATTATTTTGTCAAAATACAATGGGAATGGAAACGATGATTTTGGAAATTCAAAAGATACTTCATGTCAGGAGTTTGCGATTTTTTCTGATAATGCATGTGAATCCATAGAAGAAGTGAATCCTCCTTTTGTAGGAAACTTCAGACCCGAAGAGCAGCTTTCTACCCTCTTTAATGGTCAGTCTCCTGATGGGATATGGAAATTGTTTGTTTGTGACAGAGCGGCTAATGATCTTGGGAAACTTTTAAATGTCCATCTCAATTTTTCTGAAGAAGCATGTGTAATACCTCGATCATTCAACATGATTGATATAGAGTCAGATAATGCCACTATCAATTGGAGCACTTCGTCCAGATGCGAAAATTTGAAAATATTATATAAACGAATTATTGATCCAATTTCAGAAACATTTACGGATTTTGCTGAATGCGAAGACGGAGAATTTCAAATTCTCGATCTTATACCGAATACCGAATATGAATTAACGGTTGTGTCTCAATGTGACGAAGAATCCAACTCTCCCCCATCTTGTATTATTTATTTTCAGACGAGTTGCCAAAACAGCAGCTCTTTTGAAAGTTTTGATTCTCAAGCTATCTGTCAGGCTGTATGTGATGCAGCTTGTGAACTAAATGGTATTTGGAAAAATGCAGATTCTAATGATTCTGATTGGATTATAAATCAAGGCAGAACACTCACGGCCTTTACCGGACCTACAGGAGATAAAAACCAAATTGGGAAATACATTTACATAGAAAATCAACTTGACCTTTGTTCAGAGTCCCAGCGTATAGATCTCATATCTGATTGTGTAAATAATTTAAACACTTCTGATTGTTCTGTTTCTTTCTATTATCATATGTACGGTGAGGATGTCGGAGTAATTCAACTTGATTACAGTAAGGATGCAGTTAATTGGAAATCCATTTGGTCCCAGATTGGTAACCAGGGAGACCAATGGAACTTTGTAAGTGTACCTTTGGAAGATAATTTCCAACATGGAAATCTGCGCTTTAGAGTATTCAAAACCAGGGATGCTCTACGCGGTGATATTGCTTTAGATCATATCAAGTTGATTGGTATTGATGCCGTTGATCTCAATGTTTTTTATCAAGATGAGGATAATGATGGGTTTGGAAATGCAAGTTCAACTATAGCTATCTGTTCAGACATCGCACCACTGGGATATACAGATAATGAACTTGATTGCGATGACAATAACCCTTTGATTAATCCTATAGCTCAAGAAATAAGTTGCAATAATATTGATGAGAATTGTAATGGAATCGATGACGATATTTCCATTGATGATATCAATTATCAAATCATAGAATTATTGGATGAAAACTGCCTGGGAAGCGAAGATGGAATAATTGAATTATCTGCTGTCCAGGGAATGCCACCTTATGAATACATATGGAATACGGGTCAGATAGGTGCAAGGATAGAAGGATTGTCGGCGGGTGTTTACTATTGTTCTATCAGTGATATTAATTCGTGTGAAACAGTTACGGATCCCATCGTCGTGAAGTCAACAGAGCAACTTATCTATAGTGCTATTGCTGTCGTACCTCCAAGCTGTGATGGTAAAGATGATGGCTTGATTGGCTTAACTGTGAGTGGAGGGCAAGGGAACTATGAAGTTTTATGGAATAATGGGATGAATGGATTAACAATAGATACGCTTTCGGAAGGAAATTATCAAGCCACAATTTCGGATGGTTCTGGTTGTGAACTTATTACGGATAACATTGCATTGCTTGCAACACCTGTAGTGACTGCAGGTATATCGTTGAAGCGTGATATAGATTGCTTTGGGGATAGTAATGGATTTCTTCAACTTGGCGTTTTAGGTGGAATACCACCCTATTCTATTAACTGGAGCACAGGCGACTCTATTTTCCTAATTACTGATTTGGAAGCCGGAGAATATTCTGTGACAGTTACCGACAACGAAGGGTGTCGCGATATTGTTTCTGGTATTACGATTGATCAACCTGATTCGTTAACGATTAGAGTTAATAATATCGAACATGTTAGTTGTAATGATGGGTTTGACTCTTTTATTGACATACGGATTCAGGGAGGAACCAGTCCGTATTCTTATTTCTGGTCTGATGGATCATTTACCGAAGATATATTTAATAAAAAAGCCGGAGTATATTCTGTTACCGTCACAGATTTTAACGCCTGTTCTGCACAATTGACTGAATTGGAAATATTGGAACCAAGTCCAATTCTAGTTACTCAAGACTCTATTAGAGCAGTCAACTGTATCGGAAGTAATAACGGATTTATATCTGTGATTGTTGAAGGAGGAACAACACCATATGAATATAACTGGAATATTAATGCTGGATCTGCAAGTACACAAAGTGAGTTGGATAGCCTCTTTCCGGGAAGCTATTTTTTAACCGTTGTAGATAACTTCGGATGTAAATCTGAATCTTTTTCCTTTGAGCTTGAAAACAGAAACAAAGAGATTAATATATCATTGAATCAAATTGATGAAATATTATGTTTTGGAGATAATACAGGCAGTATTCAAGCCGTAGCGAATGAAGGAATACTGCCTTTAGATTTTAATTGGAGTAATGGTGTAAAGAGAGTTAAGTCAGTTACTATTGATACAATAGACCAATTGCTATCCGATGGTTACAATTTAACTGTTACAGACAATGAAGGATGTGTTGGAATATCTGACTCAATTGAAATCATATCTCCCGATGAATTAATTTATGTCGTAAGTAGTATTGAGAATAATGGCTGTTGGGATAGTGAAGAGGGAGGGATTGACATATTGGTTAGTGGAGGTGTCGAACCATATCGTTATAACTGGAGCAATGGAATTACTGCATCTACATCAATTGATAATTTAGTTAATGATAATTATTGGGTGACTATTTCTGATTCCAATGACTGTAAATTAATTAGCCAAGAAATAAATGTTTCAAGTCCTGAAGAATTGTTAATTAACTTGAATATTACCAATCCTTCAAATCAACAAGAAGGGGTGATTGAGATAATAGCAGAAGGGGGGAATCCACCTTACAATTACAATTGGGCCTTCCCCATTGAAAATTTTACAGATTCTATTGCTTCCAATTTAATGGAAGGTGAATATAGTCTAACAGTGACTGATGCTAACTCTTGTTCAAAGGACACCGTTGTTGTGCTTGATTTCATAAACTCAATTGAACTCCTAAATTTAAATGAACAGATAATTGTTTTCCCAAATCCAGTATCGGATCATCTCGTCATTGAATATCCTGAGAATGAAATAAGAAAGCTGGAATTAGTATCTTCTAATGGATCTATGGTAATGGAGAATGATATTAAAGCGAACAGTACGAAAACTATATTAGACATTTCAACCTTCAGCCAAGGGGCTTATATTTTATGCCTAAATACCAGTTATGGCATTATTTGCAAAAAGCTATTAATCTTCAATTAGATCTAAGCCACTTATTGTCGCTGCAATTGTAGAAAGTGACGGAGCGATTAGAACTCCTATTAGAGGAACGAATAATAGGGATAAAAACAAAAATCCATTACCAATCGCATATCCTTTGTTTCTGTTCATAAAATTTCTAGACCGCCTAATACTATATCTTCTTTCCATAAAGAAATCATAATTACCAAATCCTGCATAATAGGATTGGACCATGATCAGTAAAGGTGCTGTAAGGAATGCAACACCGGGGATAAAGCTTGCAATAAAAATTGGAATTGTAATAAGGATTTCCCGAGTTAAATTGCTGACAGCCAATGCTGTTCCTCGGAGCATACTTTTAATCTGTCCTGTGAATGAAAGTTGAGGAATAGTATTCTGAGTAAGTCTGATTTCAATACTTTCCGATAATAGACTCATAACTGGAGCAGTAACGATAAGAATTACATATTTGAAAATAAAAACCAAAGCCAATAATAGTGCAATCCGGAAGAACCACTCTAATGCATTAACTATCCACTCTATCTCAATTTTGAAAGGAATGGCTTGACCTATCCATGCGCCCAGATTATCACCATAATAATATATCAGGCCGATGAAAGCAGATAAAGTGATTAAGGAAATAATGGCCGAAATGATTACATATTTCAGTGCCCAAGGCTTGAAGAGATAGGAACTGGCTGTCCCATAAGATTCAAATGACTTAATTATCCCAGAAATCATAATTTTAAATGATATTCTAAAGATATATCAGATTACTGATTCTCTTTTCTGAATTATACGAGAATTAAAAATTTATCGATAAGATCAGCTTGTCTTCGGTTTTCTTTTGGTTTTGAAAATTTCAGCGACTTGTTTTTCGGTCATAAAACCATAGTCTACAAAACTGATTTTGACAAACTTCTTAATTTCTTGATATTCTTTGCTTCTCTTATCCTTGAAATGTTTTAGACATCTGCCAACATATTTCAAGCTAAGGCCTTTAAGGTCCTGATTGAATTTTTGATTACTAAAAATATCCATGTAAGCAATGAACGTCTTATTGATTTCGAAGTATTCATTGTAATCAGTAACCTCTACGTTTAGTAATAATTGTCCCAGTTTGGATCGGATGGATTTTCGGATGGCCTCATTTTCTATGGATAAGCCTTCATTCTTATAGTAGTATTCTCTAACTGCGGAGATAGCATCATTGTGAATGTAACCCAGATTAATAACGATATCCAACATGTTGAAATATGCGCTAATACCATCTTGAACTGGTCTGTCAATATTTTGAGAAAGATTTTTTTCTGCGCTTTCTAATAATCCCCTCATATCTTCAGAGTGCGCATTGAGAAATGTAAAAAATTCTTCAGTTATTGCATCAGGGTTATTTTGTCTAATCTGACTTAGAGTCTGTGTTAATTGATCATTTCCTTTTTGATCTAACGTATAGTGTAAGCCAAGAAGAATTGCAATGTCAAAGAAATCTTTGTTTGAAAAGAATTCTTCATTTGAAATCAATTTATTAATTACCGGTATTAAATTTTCATTATTGAGCTGCCCTTTTGAACGATAAATAAGAAAGTCCTTTAAACTACCAGCTTCTAACAATAACTCAGATTTAGATTCTGGAAATTTTGCTGTTTGAAAATTTAAACTCTGAAATTGTTTTCTGAATTTAACTAATGCTGTATTTCTTAACTTCTCTTCTCGGTATTTTAATAACTTCTGGCTTTGAAGAAAAGATTTAACTTTTTTATTGCTAATAGCTTCATGAATATTGGTAATCCAAATGTCACTACTTAAAGCATATCCAATCTGAATAGATTGACCAATTCTTTGTTTTATCTGTTCGAAATTTGAAGAGTTGATAATATTTTCAAGTAAACTTTTGAAATGATTCTGTGGTCTGTAGTATTTAAGGCTCTTATTAATTCGTCCTCTTAAAACTGAATACCCTAAGGCCTTCGGTAAATAAAGTCCTTCAAATTCTTCATTAAGAAGGTGGTTTTCAAATGCGATAAGCTGAAGCGGATTTTCATTTGCAACTTGTTCATACAACTCGTGAATCGATCCTTCATATTTTTCTACTAATGCTTTATAATCCTCATCTTCCTCTTCGTCTAGAAATTTTGCCAGCTCTTCAGATTTTTGAATTTGTGCTTTTATAGCATCAAGCTTGGAAATGTAATTACTATTAAGGTCTTCCATAATTTTTAATTTAATATGTAGAAACCTAGTAAAACTGATGTTTTACTAGGTTTCTTAATCTTTCATGAATATTGCAAAACAACACAAAGTGTTGTATAAAATATAAATTATTTTTCAGTAGTCTTAGTCGCTTCTTCTTCGGTTGCAGCAGCTTCTTCAGTTGCAGTAGCTTCCTCAGTTGTTTCGCTTGCTTCAGTAGCTGGTTCTTCAGTTGCAGTAGCTTCTTCAGTTGCAGTAGCTTCTTCAGTTGCAGTAGCTTCTTCAGTTGCTTCAGCATCTGGCTTTGCACTTTCATCACCGTCTTCTCTAAACGCCTCAGCGGCTTCAGTAGAAGCTGATTTCTTTGGAGGTTTTATTTCTCCTGAGACCATTTTCCAGAATTCTTCTCTCTTTCTCTTGGTATCTTCTTTTCGGGCAGCTACTTTAGCTTCTTTATCGTCGATCCATTCCTGGTACATCTCAAGAGCCTTTTCTTCAGTAAGCGCACCTTTTGAAACTCCGCGCATCAGATGTCTTTTATAATAGACACCTTTAAACTTTAATATTGCACGTGCAGTTTCGGTCGGTTGTGCACCTTTATTCAACCAATCAAATGCTTTGTCCCTGTCCAGTTCTATTGTAGCAGGAACTGTCATGGGGTTGTACAAACCAATATTTTCTATGAATTTACCGTCTCTTGGAGCTCTTCCATCAGCTATGACGATGTGATAATAAGGTCTTTTTTTACGACCTCTTCTAGCAAGTCTTATTTTTACAGGCATAAGTTAAAATTTATGTGGTTAAGCCATTCCTGATTACCTCGCCTATCGAGCATCAGAATTTTAACGGCGCAAAGATAGCATATTCCCGTAATAAATCAACTTTTCTTTTATTATTGCTAAAGTTTTTAAGTATATCTAATTTCCTTAAATTATGACTTATTAATTTCATTAGTTTCGTAAAACAATAATTACAGTTTTTGATAAAATCACCTGCAGATAAAAGTAAATCAAAGCAAACTCCTTTGATGAAGCAATACTTTGATGTCAAGCGAAAGCACCCTGATGCATTGCTTCTATTTCGGGTTGGAGATTTTTATGAAACCTTTGGAGAAGACGCAATTAAAACATCACAGATCTTAGGTATTGTTCTAACCGCAAGGAATAATGGAGGATCAAATATAGAACTTGCGGGTTTTCCTTACCATTCTTTAGATTTATATCTACCTAAATTAGTAAAGGCTGGATATCGTGTCGCTATATGTGAGCAATTAGAAAAGCCGAGTAAAGAAAAGAAAATCGTTAAACGAGATGTTACTGAAGTAGTAACACCCGGGGTGACTTCGAATGAAAGTCTTTTAGAATCCGGTCAGAATAATTTTTTATCCTCTATCTACTTGGAAGGCGAGAAAATCGGAATTGCCTTTTTAGATATATCAACAGGAGAATTTATTGTTCATGAAGGGAAGAAACATTCGATTGAAAAACTTCTTCAGAGTTTTGAACCCAATGAAATTTTATTTTCAAAAATTCAAAAGAAAGAATTTCAACAACTCATTGATTCGGAAGTTTACACGTTTGGCTTAGATGAATGGTTTTATGATGATGACTACAATAAAGAAATTCTTTTAAAGCAATTTGATGTTGTTTCGCTAAAAGGAATTGGTTTGGAATCGAGTCCGTTGGGGCAAATCGCTGCAGGCACAATCCTACACTACCTTTCAACCATCCAACAGAGAAAAATTAGCCATATCCATAAAATCACTAAAGTCCAATCGGACAAATTCATGTGGCTAGACAGATTTACAGTTAAGAATCTAGAATTGTTAAGGAGTAATCATGAATCCGGAGTTTCACTTTTCCAGGTTATTGATAACACAATAACTCCTATGGGAGCAAGAATGCTCAGCAAATGGTTGATCCTTCCATTAAAATCGATTAATGATATAAAAGAAAGACTTGAAAGTGTAGATTCAATTCTAAAGAATGATTCATTAAGAGATGCTCTATCTGGTTTTTTAAGAAAAATTGGTGACCTCGAGAGAATAGCATCTAAGATCCCTCTGAATAAAATTAACCCCAGAGAGTTTGTTGGTATAAAAAACACGCTTGACACAATCAAGGAGATTAAAACCAATCTAAGATCTGAAGCTAGTGCATCTGCATTCAAGACGCTTATTGATCAGTTAGATGAGTGTGGAAGTTTTAGAAAGATAATTGATAATACAATAGA
This sequence comes from Saprospiraceae bacterium, assembly GCA_965248155.1. Taxonomy (GTDB): domain Bacteria; phylum Bacteroidota; class Bacteroidia; order Chitinophagales; family Saprospiraceae; genus RFSX01. The sequence continues at coordinate 1,431,072 of CBDFIO010000001.1, read as the reverse complement.
TGAGAATACACCTGTTTCTCTTAAAAAAGGACAGGTAATCAAAGAAGGCTGTAATGAAGAATTAGATGAGTGGCGTGATATCTCCAAAAACACAAAAGAATTATTGCTCAACTTGCAAGCCAATGAAATTGAGAAAACTGGAATTACTGGCCTGAAAGTCGGATTTAATAATGTGTTTGGCTACTACCTTGAAGTAACAAATAAATATAAGGATCAAGATTTAATTCCTGAAGAATGGACAAGAAAGCAAACATTAAAAGGTGCTGAAAGGTATATAACACCCGAATTAAAAGAACTGGAATCAAAAATCCTACAGGCGCAAGAAAAAATAACTTTAATCGAAGAGAAACTTTACTTTGAATTATTGGAGACCTCAATAATCTATGTCTCAGCTCTTCTTAAAAATGCATCTATTCTAGCACATTTGGATTGCTTTTATTCAATGGCTTTCCTTGCAGATAAGAATCGATATGTAAAGCCGGAAATGAATGAATCATTTTCTTTATCGATAATCGGTGGAAGACACCCTGTTATAGAGACCCAATTGAGTCCTGATAACCCATTTGTGCCGAATGATGTGTTTCTTGACCAGGAAGATCAACAGATCATTATGATCACGGGTCCTAATATGTCCGGTAAATCAGCTGTACTGAGACAAACTGCGCTAATCTGTCTTCTGGCTCATATTGGATCCTTCGTACCGGCAGATAAAGCTGAAATCGGAATTATAGACAAAATTTTTACAAGAGTTGGCGCATCAGATAATATATCCAGTGGGGAATCGACCTTTATGGTTGAAATGCATGAAACAGCTAGTATTTTAAATAATTTGTCATCGAGAAGTTTAGTAATTCTTGATGAGATAGGAAGAGGAACGAGTACTTATGATGGAATTTCAATCGCTTGGGCAATTGCAGAATTTATTCATGAACACAAAGACTTCAAAGCAAAAACATTATTCGCTACCCACTATCATGAATTGAATGAACTTTCAAGCTCATTCGATAGAATAAAGAATTACAATGTGTCGACGAAAGAGATGGGAGATAAAGTCGTTTTTCTTAGGAAATTAATTCCTGGTTCATGTGAATCCAGTTTTGGTATTCATGTGGCCCAGATGGCAGGTATGCCCAAATCTTTAGTGAAAAAAGCTGAAGACCTATTGATTGAATTAGAATCAAAATCTGTTCATCAAAAAGACCAGATTGAAGAAGCTATGAAGTCTCAAAAAGCAAAGTCAGATTATCAACTTAACTTTTTTGATGCCAGTTCTGAGATGCTGGAAATTAAGAATATTTTAGGTGCACTGGATGTACAGAGTATGACACCTATCGAATGTATGCTAAAACTTAAAGAACTCAGCGATAAAATCAAAAATCCTGATTCTTGATTATCTTGAAATTATAATTTTCTTTAAAGATATAAGGTCCTCTGTTCGAAGCTCGATTAGATAAACTCCTTCCGGATAAGATGAGGTTTCTATTCCAAATTGAATTTCGAAATCATTAATTATTTCATTGTAATGCACTTTACCGAGTGTTGAAATTATTCTCAATTGAACCTTTTGTTTGTTTTCTAAGTTAATGGCAATATTTAATATTTCATTGGCGGGATTGGGGTAGATATTGAAGGAAATCAGAGATTCGATTTCAATTAAACTAGTTGTGTTTTCAATAATATAAGTGGCTTCTTCACTGCAAGCATTTTGGTCTGTTACAACTACTTTATATTCTCCGGCTTCAAGATTGCTGATTGATTGGCTGGTAGAGCCATTGCTCCATTCTATTTGATAGGCTCCTACCCCACCTTCTATTGTTAACATAATACTTCCATTTGACAATGAACCTGAAGTAGGATTTATAATGGCCTCTAAAAAAACAGCTTCTGGTTCCAGTATCTCAAAACTTTCATTATAGCTGAATTCTGCAGCATCTGTAATTGATACATGATATATACCAGCTGATAAATTAGTTATTGGATTTTCAAATCGTTTTCCGTCGGGTCCATCCCACTCAAATTCAAAAGGAGGAAGACCACCCATTACAGATAAGGAGATAGTTCCATCATCATAAGAATAACAACTTATGTCTTCAGTGATTGAATTAAGCTGTATTCCTGTACGCGCTAATATTTCTTCACACTCAGTACTTGTTCCACATTCATTTGTACAAGATAAGCAGACTAAATAGTAAGCAGAGAGATCATAGCTGTGGCTAGGGTTTTCTTCTGAAGAGCTACTGCCGTCTCCGAAGTCCCATAAATAACTTTCTATATTTCCTTTTGAATCATTTATAAATTCAAAATCAAGAGCCGTCATTTGAAAATTGAAATCAGAAACTGGAAGCTCATCAGGATCAGCTTGAACATCAACTTCTAAACTGCTGCTGCAACCATAAATATTTGTTACATGTACGAAATAAGTTCCAGCCTGATCTACAATTAAATCTTCTTCATCCGATAGAAAATCAGATTGAGCGTTGTACCAGCTAACCAATGACTCTGGATCATCAGTAGTTAAATCCAATATTGCTTCTGAGGTGTTACAACTAAGAATTTCAGGAAGAGCAACATAGATTATAGGATTATTATAAGCCGTAATCTCAAGATCTTCAGTTATGCTACAATTGGTAATGCTATTTGTTATTTCTAATGAAAGCATACTACTTGAATTTATGGAGATACAAGCTTCTGATCCAACTATATCTCCTTCAATACTCCATTCTGCTGATTCATTTGAATTTAAGAGAATACAAATTGGATTTTCCTGATCAGCACAAAACTCCAAATTCAACGAAGAAAAGATTATTTCAGGATCAGGAATTTGTTCAACAATTGCTGTATCCAAGGAGATACAATTACTTATTGTATCCAGTGCAGTTAATACATAAGATCCGGCAGTACTGATAATAATTTCATGAAAATTTGTGTCGCCTGGTATTTGACCATCTTGAGTGCTCCATGAATAGATAACTGTTGTATCGGAATCGCGCTTCACTGCTGATATTAATGAGCTATCATAGTTGCAATTCAAATCATTTGAACTGATGGCGATTGCTTGAGGTGTTGAATAAAATTCAAAAATATAAATGCTATCAAATGAAGAGCACTGAGTTGTGTTGTCGATTACTTCGAGTGTATACATTCCCGCCGAATCAATTTGAATCTGATACGAAGAGTCAATGTATTGAAAATTGGGATCGTACCAATGATAATCAATGTTGTTGCCTATAGATGAACTGTCTGCATGCAGGTAGACAGTATCAATCAGACAATTAAGGTTTCCACTAGATTCTAAATCTGCAATGGGTGCATTTTCAGAAAGAATAGAGAAGTCTATAAATACCTGACATAAATTATCGTCGCTGACAGTAACATCATAAAACCCAGCTTGCAAGCTAATAAAGGATTCGTTTGTTTCGAATTCCGGAAATTCAAATAAATATGGTTCTATTCCTCCTTCTACTAAAAAATCTACAGACCCAAGTGAATTGGATTCACAGGATGGATTTTCTAATTCGTAACCTACATACAGATCATCTGGTTGTTCTAGAATAAAGAACTCCTCAAATTCACAATCACTAATATTGTCAAGAACGGTTAATTCGTAATCACCTGCTTCAAGGTTTTGATTTATTGGGCTGTCATTGCCATTACTCCACTGAAAGCTAAAATCTCCTGAGCCCCCAAACATTTCTACTTCGATAAAACCTGATAAATCGTTATAACACTCCAGGTCAATCGTTTCTATAATATTAATTCCTCCATAATTTTGATTATCAATTAAAATTGGTCCTAATTCAAAGTCAAAATCATTTTCATCAGTGATTGTAACATAATATTCCCCGTTTTCGATATTGTAGATAGCTTCGTTATCGCTCCCATTTGACCATTCGTATTCTATTTGGCCATATCCTCCAGACACATTTATTTCAATTAATGACGATTCGCAACTGGTATCGTCTTTATTTGCAGTGCTAAATATCATCTGAAAAGATTCAATCAACCAGGTCTCCCATTCTGAAACTGAAGCCTGCCCAACCAGATAGATTCTTTTATCTGGTGATATTCCATAAAGAGTTGGATAAAAACTGAGATCGAAATCATCATAAATATCCTGTGCAACCGGAGACGTCGGATTCAAAATAGGATATTCAACACCAAGGGTCCAATCACCTTTTGAACCTCCTGTACATCCTGCAATCGGACCGTAAATGCAAGGCTGAGTACTTGCACTTTCTGCTTCTACAAAGAAAACTCTTATTTGATCGGTTCCATCTGGACCATATAATTCCCATAACTCTTCTAATATTCCCGACTGATGATAATTCCAACAAAATGAACACCAGGTTGCAGAACAATCCATAATAACGGCATAGCCTTGTTCGAGGTAATCATATAATTCATGGCTATTCCCATCTAAGTCATCCAACTCAAAATTCGGAGATATTTCACCGTCTCCCAATTGAGCAAAGCTTGGGTTAAAACAGATAATGATTAATATAAAGGTCCAGATAAGCTTCATGCAATGACTGATGTAAACCTAAATTAGATAAAAAGCATGAATGTTATTGTCCTGTTTAGTCGTATTACCCATAAAAAAGGAGGCCAAAAATAATTTGATCTCCTTCTTATGTTTTTATATAATTACTTTATCTGGCGATAAAGAGTTTTTTAAGTGCGATTTTTCCGCCTGTTTTTATTTCAACCAGATAAAGACCATTTGTAAGGTTTGTTAAGTCCAGCGTTTTCTTCAAACTGGAAGTATTTAATGTCTGAGAGAATTCTACCTGACCTAAAACAGAAATCAAACTGAGTTGAATGTCAGCTTTATGTTCTAAATCTAAATCAATAGTAACATTATCTGCAGCTGGATTAGGATATACATTGAAACTCTTTACAAATTCAATTTCATCAACATTGGTTGAGTTTTGAACAGTAAATGTGTCTGTTTTTTGACATCCTTTTGCATCTGTGATAACAACTGTATAGTCACCTGGATCAAGATTTTCAAGTATCAATTCAGTACTTCCATTATTCCATGCTACAGTATACTCACCGTTTCCACCAAAGATGTTCAATATGATACTTCCATTTGAACCTGCACCAGTAACATTTGAAATAATGGCTTGTGTTGTAATTACTTCTGGTTCAAGAATTTCGTAATTATCTGTAAGGACAGCACCAGTAGCATCTGAGACATTTAATATGTAATTGCCTGGAGGTAAATTTTCAACTGGATTACCAGTATAATTTCCGTTTTCACCTTCCCACTCAAATTCGAATCCCGGAAGACCTCCAAATACTTCTGTAATTATAGAACCGTTGTTAAGGCCATTGCAGCTCACATTGTTAATCACAGAAGATATCTGCATCGCAGCTCGAGCTAATACCTCCTGACATTCAATGCTTGTGCCACAATCATTTGTTGTAGACAAACAAACATTGTAATAACCTGGATCACTATAACTATGAGATGGGTTTTCATCAGCAGAATTGTTTCCATCACCGAAATCCCATAATCTATCGTTTATGACACCTTCAGAACTATCTTCAAATTGAAAGTCAAATTCTGTATTTTGATAAATGAAATTGGCTTGTGGAAGATCGTCAAGATTTGCTTCAACAGCGATATCCATACTTGTCTCACATCCTGTATCATTGACAACTACAACAGTGTAAACACCAGCTTGATCAACAGTAACGTCTTCGTCATTAGATATTAATTCAGATTGTGAATTATACCAATTTATAACATGTGCAGGATTGTCAACTGTAAGATTTAAAGTTGTCGCTGCATTATTGCAATCTAAAAGGTCAGGAGTATCTACAGTTACAACAGGATTTGCTATTGCTGAGATATCAAAACTTTCAAGAGCTGTACATCCTGCATTGTTTGACACATTAACCTCAACCAGACCAGATGTATTAACTGTTATACATTCTGAATTTCCTTCACTTTCTCCATCAATTATCCATTCAATAGTCTCGGTAGTATTAACTTGACACAAAGTGTGCTAGCTGAGCTGGAGCAAAACTCCAAATCGCCAGAGAGATCAATAACAGGCTGATCTAATTCTATAGTTTGAACTGATTCGTTGCTGCTACATCCATTGGTGACATTTGTAAGTGTAATTGTAATGTCATCTCCCTGATCAACTGTGAGGCAATTTGTATTTCCAACTGATTCTCCATTGATAAACCATTCAATAGATTCATCAACTTCTTCAGTGACACAAAGAGTTGTGTTAGATCCACCACAGAATTCAAGGTCACCAGTAAGATCAATTATTGGGTTACCACTTTCTTCAACTACTGCAGTTGCCATAGAAACACAACCACTTTGAATGTTGCTTACTAAAAGTTCATAAGTTCCCGGAGTTCCAACTGTGACGTCAATAACATTTGGATCTGTTAAGATCTCAACATCAAGTGTAGACCAAGTATATGTTGTTAATGAATCTGCAGAAGAGCCATTACCGGTGATTACTGAAGTAGTATTTGTGCAATCGATATCATTCATCGGATTAGCTACGGCCACTGGTATGTTCATGTCTTGCATAACCACAATATTTGCGAATGAAGAACATTCTGAATCTTCGTCATATACTTCAAGCGTATAAATACCTGCGGAATCAACCTGTACTTGATAACCTGACCCTACAAATACATTTGTTGGATCGAACCAGTTATAAGTAATGTTGTTCCCAATAGAAGAACTATCTGCATGTACATAAACGGTGTCAGTAACACAATTAAAATTACCTGTGGACTCTGCCAAGGCTAGTGGTGCATCATCAGCAAGAATAGAAAAGTCAACATAATCCATGCATCCATTTCCATCAGTTATAGTTACATCATAATACCCGGGTTCAAGGGTAATGTAATCATCCTGTGTTTCGAAATCATGAAATTCGAATGTGAAAGGATACGTTCCACCATCAACTATGAAATCAACAGCACCATTGGATGATCCATCACAATTGGCATTTTCAAGTTCATAATTAACTTCAATAGGATCTGGTTCTTCCAGATAATATTCTGCTTCAAATTCACACCCACTATTATCATCAGTTACTGTAACTTCATAACTTCCGAATTCAATATTGTCAAGAACTGGGCTGTCAGCACCATTGCTCCATTCGTATTCAAAATTCCCAGATCCACCATCCATTTCAATTTCAATATATCCTGTATAATCATTATTGCACAATAGATCTAGTGCGTCTATAAGTTCAATTTCACCAAGATTAGAATTGTCTACCTCTAATGGACCTAGCTCAAATTCAAAATCATGATAGTCAGTTATAGTCACATAATAAGTTCCATTTTCAAGATCTGTAATATCTTCAGTTGTTTCGCCATTTGACCATTCATAATCTACATTTATGAAACCTCCAACGACATTGAGATCAATAGCTGAAAATTCACAATCGGTATCTTCGATTTCAGCAGTCGAGAAAACCATTTGAAATGATTCAAGTAGCCAGGATTCCCAATCTGACACCGAGCCTTGACCGACTTCATATATAGTACCGTTAGGTGCTACTCCATAAAGTGTTGGAAAGTAGTTAATGTTAAAATCATTATTTACAGCCTGAGCTTCTCCACCTGGTGGATTTAAGATAGGATAGCCGGTTCCGGCAGTCAGTCTCCGATACTCCCTCCTGTGCAGTTTGTAGGGCCATAAATACATGGTTGTTTTGTAGCCCCATCTGCTTCAATCATAAAGACCATAATTTGATCTGTCCCTCCAGGGCCATATTCTTCCCATAACTCTTCCAGCACACCAGATTGGTGATAATTCCAACATGGACCACACCATGTAGCTGAAAAATCTAGGACGACAGATTTACCCTGATCTAAGTAATCATAGAGTTCATGGGTGTTTCCATTAAGGTCATCTAGTTCGAAATTCGGTGAGATATCACCATTAGATAATTGGGCTGAGGCGTTAACATAAAATAAGAATGATAACGCAAATAAGCATATTGTTTTTTTCACGACAGAATTGATTTGCCCTGAAAATAATTAAAATTTATTGAAACCCTTTCATATTGGGCATATTTTGCATCATTTGATTCATGCCTTTTCCTTTGGACATCATATGCATCATCTTCCTCATTTGATCAAATTGTTTGATAAACATATTGATTTCATGAATGCTTTTTCCGCACCCTTTTGCTATTCGTTTTTTACGACTCATATTCAAGAGTTCTGGATTAGATCTTTCTTGTGGAGTCATTGAAAATATTATTGATTCAACTTTTTCAAATGCGCTGTCGTCAATATCCAGATTCTTAATTTTATTCATTCCGGGTATCATACCCAGGAGAGATTTAATATCTCCCATCTTTCGAATTTGATTCAGCTGGCCCAGGAAGTCATTAAAATCAAATTTATTCTTCTTGATTTTCTTCTCAAGGCGTTTAGCTTCTTTTTCATCAAATTGGTCTTGGGCTTTTTCTACAAAGCTGACGATATCACCCATTCCAAGGATTCGTTGAGCCATCCGATCTGGATGAAAGACATCAAGCGCATCCATTTTTTCACCTGTAGAAACGAACTTAATTGGCTTCCCTACAGTATATTTTACTGAAAGTGCAGCTCCACCCCTTGTGTCACCATCCAATTTCGTTAGAACGACTCCATCATAGTCTATCCGTTCATTGAATGCCGCCGCTGTATTAACTGCGTCTTGACCTGTCATCGAATCAACAACAAATAAAGTTTCTGTCGGTGTAATCGAATTCTTTATCCCTTCAATTTCATTCATCATATCCTCATCGACAGATAATCGTCCTGCTGTATCAACTATGAGAACATTGTAATTATTTTGTTTTGCATAAACTACAGCATTACCTGCAATTTCAATCGGATTTTTATTTTCAATCTCTTTGTAGATATCAACACCTACCTGCTCTGCGATAACTTCAAGCTGATTAATTGCGGCCGGTCTGTAAACGTCACAGGCTGCAACAAGAACTTTGTTGTTCTTTTTTTCTTTTAAATATTTTGAAAGTTTTCCAGTGAAAGTTGTTTTACCAGATCCTTGTAGACCTGCAATCAATATTACACCGGGACTTCCTTTGGCATTGATTCCTACAGATTGACCGCCCATTAACTCTATCATCTCATCCATTACAATCTTAACCATTAATTCACCTGGCTTCACAGCATTAAGTACGTTGCGTGTTCCTAAAGCTTCATCTTTGACCTTATCGGTAAATTCCTTGGCAATCTTGTAATTTACATCAGCAGCTACAAGCGCTCTTCTTATTTCCTTAATGGATTGGGCTATATTTATTTCGGATAGTTTACCCTGTCCTGATAAATTTTTAAAAGCCGAATCTAATCTTTCATTTAATGTTTCAAACATATATGCTAATTCTCAATTAGATTGCAAATTTATAATAAACTTATCAATCAAAAAGTTATTGATACAAGTCTTATATTACAATATTATTAACGTGAGTTCGATGTAAGACTAGGCCAAAAGGAGTTGTTTGGTATCGACCAGATTCTTATAAATGGAGGGTTTAGATTCTTTAAACCCGTAGGCACAAAGTCCACCAAGTATATTGACGAAAAATCCGGCAAAGGAACGATGCCTTGTATGTTCGATCTGTGAAATATTTTTGAGTTGGTCAATAATGGTTTCAGAGATAGCACGTTTTCGGAGCAGAAGAGCATCCTGTAGGGGTGTAATCATTTTGGATTTCATATTCCGTCTCAACTTAGTAATCAAATGAATACCTCTCAAGAAAAGAGTGTCAAAGATTTGCTTGTTGACAATATAGCCTTTATCACCGAACAACCGGCCATAGACCTTCTTCATAAACCGTTTACACTTCAATACGGCATTATCATGCACATTGCCCGGAGTGAGTTGAAAATCAATCACTTCGCCCCGGTCATTATGAACCAGATGAAGTTTGAAACCATAAAACCAACCCTTTGAAGTCTTGCCTCGTTTGGCCAGTCCAGCAAACACCTTGTGGGAATGAATCCTTCGATTGTGACAGACCCGGATACTGGTTGAATCAATAAAGGATATCCCACTACATTTACCCATTCGGTACATCTTTACAAACAAGGCTAATGGTAGGACCGCTTTGGTTTGCAACTCCACCATCCGATTATAAGATACCAGATTGGGAAAATAGCCGCGCATATGTTGGCAGACATGATTCTGGTAAAAGTGCTTAAAGCAACGGTATCCACTCATATGAAAAAATACGATGATGCTCATCACCTCGCTCATGGATAACCTGCAGGTACGATTCCGTCGATTTTTCTTTCCCTCTAGGGTATGAGATTTTTAAAAGTGATCAAAATCGGTGAAAAAATCATCGAAAGCACAGAAAATTGCAATAATTTGACTATCTTTCATAGTAGAGCTTTTTTGTTTTAATTAATTGATTATCAACTATTAAGATAAACAAAATTGCTCTTTCTTTTTATCCTATTTTTCCACTTCCTTACGTCGAACTCACGTTATTAGTCATTAATATCATATTAAATAAATATTTAATATGTTTACCTGACATACTATATCCATGAAATTATATCCGATTATGTTTTTTCTTTTTTTTCTGGCTGACCATACGCCTGAAAATCTAGAAGAAAACGATATTAGAGTGGGGATGATTATCGATAAATATAATGGCGTCCCTGTTTTTTATAATGGTGATGTGGGTAATGTTAGTGGTCGGAGTAAGACTAGGGACGGTTATAATCTCGGGTTAAAATATCAATGCGTAGAGTATGTAAAAAGATACTACTATTATCGAAAGGATCATAAGATGAATGATTCCTATGGCCATGCAAAGGAATTCTTCGATCCCACCCTACCCGATAAAAAGTTCAATGGAAAAAGAGGTCTGTATCAGTTTCGAAATGGTTCTGAATATGCTCCGGTCGCTGGAGATATCTTAATCTTTGATGGTAACAAATACAATCCTTTTGGCCATATAGGAATCGTTACAAAGTCCGTAGGAATGAAAATTGAAATTATTCAGCAAAATGTAGGTAAAGAAAGTCGTGCGTCTTATGGCCTTTATAAATCAGATGATAAATACTATGTTGATGATGCTGATGTATTGGGCTGGTTAAGGAAAGCTTAGATCGCAATTGAGACAGTAAACATGAAGATTAAGCTAACATACCAGGGACGTAGTAATAAGAATATTTTTTCTGAAGCTGAAGAATTATACTTGAAGCGGCTCAAAAAATATATATCATTTGAAATACAAGCCATAGTACCTCTTAAGCTTTCCAAATCCTTATCTGTAAACGAGATCCGATCCAAGGAAGAAGATTATTTTAAAAGCAAGTTGACTAAGAACAACATGCTTATTCTATTGGATGAAAAAGGAAGAAAATATAACTCCATTGATTTTGCAAAGTTTCTAGAACGGATCATAAGTCTGCAGAACAAGGATATTGATTTTGTTGTTGTTGGTGCGTTTGGGTTTTCAGACTCTTTCAAGACGAGTGCCGATCATGTCTTGGCACTTTCTGATCTGACTTATTCACATCATTTAGCCAGAATTGTATTTTTGGAACAACTTTACCGTGGTTTTTCAATTATTAAAGGAGAGCCATATCACAACATCTAATTATGTCAATAACAATAGCTATCTGTATAATTACTGGATTGATTTCTTTTCAAGGCTTTAACAAGCAATCAGTCGTCGACAGTCTGAAACATTATCCCGTTGCTGAACATTCCAATAAAGAATATTACAGACTCTTAAGTTCAGGGTTTGTTCATGGCGGGTGGTTGCATCTGCTTATCAACTTATTTGTCCTTTATCAATTTGGTCCCATTGTAGAGATGGTATACCAGGAGATATTTGGAGAGGTATTAGGCCCAATCATGTTTTTGTTAATGTATTTATTGACAATTATTGTAGCCGATCTGCCTACTTTTTTTAAACACAAGAATAATCCTTCTTATGCTGCTGTCGGAGCTTCAGGCGCAGTTTCAGGAGTAGTTTTTATTTACATCATATTTTTTCCCTGGGCCCAACTATCACTTTATGGTATAATTCCATTCAGAGCGATAGTTGGTGGTATAGGATATCTGATTTATTCGTCATGGGCAAGTAAAAACAGAAATGATGGAATTGACCACAGCGCTCATTTCTATGGTGCTGTCTTTGGTGTATTATTGACAATTGCCTTTAAGCCCACAATTCTAACTCATTTTATAAATGAATTAGTTAACGGATTTCCTTACTAGGATTCTTCCATATACGGATACCTGTAGTCTTTTGACGCTACAAAACTTTCTTTTATAGTTCGAGGTGACAACCATCTATAAAGATTTAATATAGAACCGGCCTTGTCATTTGTTCCAGAGGCTCTTCCTCCACCAAACGGCTGCTGTCCAACGACTGCTCCTGTAGGTTTGTCATTTATATAAAAGTTACCCGCAGCATTTCCTAAAGCTTTTGTGGCTTGTGTAACAATAGCTCTGTCTTTCGCAAAGATGGATCCGGTTAATGAATAAGGTGAAGTCTGATCTACCGTTCTTAAAATTTCATCGAATTTATTATCGTCATAAACATAAATACTTAGCACGGGGCCAAATATCTCTTCACACATTGTTCTGTAATCTGCTTTTTTTGCTTGAATGACAGTAGGTTCTATAAAATAGCCTTCGGACTTGTCATAATTCCCGCCAAAGAGGACTGAGGCATCTTTATCTTTTTTTGCTTTATCTATATAAGCAGCGATTTTATCAAAAGATTTTTCATCTATAACGGCATTCACAAAATTTTCGAAATCTTCGGTAGGCCCTACTTTTATTGATTTAAGATCTTCCCGTAATCCTTTTTTCACTTCTGCCCACATTGACTTAGGAATATAAGCTCTCGATGCCGCAGAACATTTTTGTCCTTGAAACTCAAAAGACCCCCTTGTAAGTGCGGTAACTACTTGTGATGGATTAGCAGAATTATGTACAACTACAAAATCTTTTCCTCCTGTTTCACCTACTATTCTTGGATAGGATTTGTAGTTCGAAATATTGTTGCCAATTGTTTTCCATAAATGGTTAAAGACTCCAGTACTCCCTGTAAAATGTAAACCTGCAAAATCCGGACTATTAAAAATAACATCACCCGCGGAAGGTCCGTCAACGAATACTAGATTGATAACTCCAGGCGGTAAGCCCGCTTCTTCAAATATTTCCATAATAAATGAAGCACTGTAAATCTGAGAGTTTGCTGGTTTCCAAACAACTGTATTACCTAATAAAGCAGGAGCTCCTGGAAGATTACCAGCAATAGCAGTAAAATTGAATGGAGTCAGTGCAAATACAAAACCTTCTAATGGTCTATACTCCAATCGATTCCAAACACCCGGACTACTCTTGGGTTGTTGAGAATAAATTTCGGTCATGTATTGAACATTAAATCGCAAAAAGTCAACTAATTCACATACACAATCTATCTCCGCCTGCCATATGTTTTTTGACTGACAAAGCATTGTCGCTGCATTCATTTTAGCCCTGTATGGTCCTGCAATCAGATCTGCAGCCTTCAAGAAAATTGCGGCACGCTCTTGCCAAGGCATATTCGCCCACGATTCTTTAGCTTCCATTGCTGCATTAATTGCGGCTTTGACGTGATTTCTGCTTCCATTTGAAAATTTACCAATTTGGTGTTTAAGATCATGGGGAGGTGCAATCTTGCTTTTACGCGAGGTATAGACTTTTTCGCCACCAATGGTCATTGGTATATCTTTAATTCCTGATCTCAATTCTGCAAGTGCTGCTTTTACTTCAGCTTTCTCAGTACTGCCCGGCGCATAGTTTAAACAAACTTCATTTATTGCTTGAGGCACTTGATAAAATCCTTTTGACATATATTATTTTTCATAAAATTTATTTTCCAAATCTTTACTAATTATTTCCGGTACAAATGAACTCACATCTCCTTCACCTTTAATTATTTCCCTTACGATCGTACTGCTTATGTGACTGACGGATGGGTGTGCAATCAAAAATACGGTTTCAAGGCCTTCTCCAATGATATGATTCAATTGAGAAATTGTTTTTTCATAATCGAAATCGGAAGCATTTCTTAATCCTCTAAGTAAATACTTTGCATTCATTGATTTCGCAAAATTGACAGTAAGTCCTTCATATTTTTCAACTTCAATTTGAGCTGCATTCTCGAATACTTTTTCTATCCAAGCCAACCTTTGACTCAGATCAAACAAATACTTCTTTTGTTCATTTTGTCCCACTGCAACAACAATCTTATCGAATAAAGGTTGTGCACGTTTAATCAGATCTACATGACCTATAGTCATTGGATCAAATGAGCCTGGGAAGATGGCAATTTTCATATTCAGTTTTAAAATTCGGTTAAAGATAATTACATTTTACTTTTGAATATTCTAATTTGCAAATACATTAAATCTAAACTAATAATCTTATAAGGCAAAGGATGAAACTCATGACATATAAGAGTGGAATACTCTCAATATTCTTATTTATGTTCCTGGCATATTCTTGCAGGGAAGATTCCGTTGGAGCAGCAAAATCAGAAATCGAAAAAACCTACTTGGATGATTACGAATCGCCAAAAGAAAAATGGGGATACATTGATCTTAGTGGAAACAAAATTATTGATGCGAAATATGATGATGCCAGAGATTTTAGTAATGAACTTGCAGCTGTTAATTATAAAGGCAAATGGGGGTATATCAACTCTTCAGGGAAGACGGTCATTAAGCATCTGTACAAACAGACACTGGATTTTAATGAAGAAAGAAGTTTTGTTCAAACTTTTGATAGCAAATGGATGATGATCAATAGTGATGGAGATTCAATTACATACTTGAATTGTGACAATTTTAAGCCCTTTAAATTCGGTTATGCTGCAGTTGCTAATAAAGACTTATGGGGAATCATAGATACTTTAGGAGAAGAGTTGATTCCAATGCTTTATCAAAGTATTACCTCTATTGATGGAAATTCTTTTATATATCAGCGTCAATCCAAATGGGGAATTCTTTCTTTTGAAAATGAAAAATTAGTCGATTTAAAGTATTCAAGAATCTACCCTCCTGTAAACGGATATATAAGATTAAAAGACCATTCAGGGGTTAAATTGTTAAACATTGAAACAAAAGAAGTATCACAATCATTTGAATTGATATTTGATTTTTATTATGATTTGACAATTGCAAAGCGGAATATTCAATATGTCTTAATAAATAGTGATTTTGATATAATAAAAAAGCTTGACTATGAAAAAATAGAGTTTTGCGGATCTCGATTCTGGAAATATAAGCAGGATGGCAAATGGGGTGTTTTAGATGATCAAGCTGAGATGATCTCAGAAGCAAAGTTTGATATTCTGAATCGATTCAATTCTAACAAAGCAGCATTTATGATTGATGATGAATGGGGCTATGTTAATTCAGATGGGAGTTATATGCTGGATCCACTATTGCCCTTGGCATGGGACTTCAAAAATGGATTTGCCAGGGTTGTCGGTCGAAGTGGATATGGAATGATAGATACTTCTGGCAGTATGATTATCCTGGATGAATATCGGGAGCTAAGAGATTTTTATAATGGATTTGCCAGATATCAAACATGGTAAAACTGTCAACCTTTAGATTGTTTAATTTGTTATTATAGAAAGATTCTATACACCTTTGATATATGAATGTATTAGGTGTTTTTATTCTATATTTGCGCAAAATTTTGAAACATTATGAATTTCGATCTTATCGTTTTAGGGAGTGGTCCCGGTGGTTATGTTGCTGCTATAAGAGCATCGCAATTAGGTATGAAAGTAGCTATTGTAGAAAGAGAAAATCTAGGTGGTATTTGCTTAAACTGGGGGTGTATTCCCACTAAGGCTTTATTGAAGTCAGCCCAGGTTTTCGATTATATCAATCATGCTGAAGATTATGGAATTACTGTTTCAAAAGCTAAAGCAGAATTTGATAAGATCATTTCAAGAAGTCGTAATGTTGCTGACGGAATGAGCAAGGGGGTTCAATTTTTAATGAAAAAGAATAAGATTACTGTAATTGATGGTGAAGGGACTTTGGCCAGAGGTAAGAAAGTTGTAGTTACCGACGGAGCAGGATCCAGAAAAGAATATTCTGCTGATCATATCATTATCGCTACCGGTGGAAGATCAAGAGCATTACCAAACATTCCGATAGATGGTAAAAAAGTAATTGAATACCGCAAAGCGATGAGCCTAGAAAAGCAACCGAAAAGAATGCTTGTGATAGGCGCCGGAGCCATAGGGGTTGAATTTGCTTATTTCTACAATTCTATGGGTACAGAAGTTACTGTCGTGGAATTTCTGGAGCAAGGACTATTACCAAGAGAGGATAAAGATGTATCCCGGGAGTTAAATAAAGTATTTAAGAAATATGGAATCAATGTTCTTGGTAATACAAGTGTTGAGAATGTAGATTCTTCAGGAAAGACGATAAAGGTTACAGTAAAAAACCGTAAAAACAATAAAGAAGAAGTTATTGAATGTGATGTTGTATTAAGCGCAACCGGTGTGATGCCAAATACGGAAAATATCGGTCTTGAACTTCTTGGAATCGAGACAGAGAAATCCGGGCACATTAAAGTTGACGAGTTTTACAAAACAAATATCAATGGGATCTATGCAATTGGAGATGTATTAACTACTCCTGCACTCGCTCACGTTGCAAGCGCTGAAGGAATCACATGTGTCGAAAAGATAAACGGAATGAATGTGCATCCGATAGATTATAATATAATCCCATCGTGCACATATTGTAACCCGGAAGTTGCCAGCGTAGGATTTACTGAAGCTCAGGCAAAAGAAAACGGCTACGAAGTAAAAGTCGGAAAATTTCCTTTTTCAGCCTCTGGTAAAGCAAGCGCTTCTGGAGCAAAGGAAGGATTTGTTAAACTTATTTATGATGCTAAGTATGGCGAACTCCTTGGAGGTCATTTGATAGGGAGCAATGTTACAGAAATGATAGCTGAATTGGTAACTGCTAAGAATTTAGAAACTACAGGCCATGAAATTCTAAAGGCTATTCACCCGCACCCTACTATGAGTGAAGCCGTAATGGAAGCAACTGCAGCTGCCTACGGTGAAGTCATTCATTTGTAATAGGAAAAAAATTGAAATTACTGGATAGGAAATTCCTTCAGATTATAACCACCAAATATTCCTAAGCCATTCTCAATATTGGAATATACTTCAACTGGCTGGACTATACTGGTAACTTTTATATCAGTTTGCTTGTATAATTCATAGCTTCTCAGATATTCAAATAAATCCTTTGAGACAGCCATAATTCTTAGACTAAATCTTGGTTGTTCAACAGGGTCAATGGAAGTCGGATTTTCTATAAGTACATCATTACCTAAAGTCAACTTGGTAGAATAAGTATCTCCATTAAAATCATTATCAGAAATAAATAATAAAGAACTAAGTGTTTTTAATCGGGAGTCTTCTTTTTTAGGAACTAATGGTAAAGTGAATGCAATATTTGAATTTTCTGTATCATCATTAGTCGATTCCTCATATACGTTCTCAACCAATTCCCATACATAGAAGTTTTCTTCAGTGATATTATCCTCAATTTGAATATCAATTTCCAAGGTCTGCTTTCCTACTTCGTCAAGACCATCTGTTTTACCAACATCTACTTTTAATACGCTGGGTACATAAGTAGTCGCTTGAACGATCTGCCCATCTATTGTTGTAACTTCCAGGTGATAGCTATGTCCTTCATTAGGATGTAATGCCCTTTGGAATTGCCCTTTTCCTTTATTCTTTAAAAAGAAAGTTTGTCCGGATGTTAGATTGGTAATCTTAGCTGAAGCATGATCCAGATATTCAAATGGAGAGTCATCAAAAATGGACTTGCTATAGCTCAAATTGACATTCCAAGTTGAATCTTTAGAAATAATAGAATTTATGACAACTTGATTTTGAGAATTCGTCCCGCGAATAGTTACATTTTCCTCACAAGAGAAAAACAAGATGATCAGTGATATAAAGACAAGACGATTCATTGATTTGAATATCCTAAAATAAGGTATAATTACTGCACTTACAAATTCAAAACGTTCTACCAGAGATATTTAATATTCAATTTGGGAATTATTGGATAAATCGAAATTTTTCTGAAGCTGTCAAAATTTAATGTTTCAGGGTCCTGAAAGAGATATACATAAAATGGATTTAATCTATTGTACACATTATAAACTCCAATTGAATACTCCATTTTCCTTCCATTTTTCAAAATTTTTTCATTGGAATAAAGAATATCCAAATGGTGAAAATCAGGCACTCTTCCATTGTTACGTGAAAGCTGTACAATTCTCGGAGTGCAGTCTACACCTTTGATTTCTTGATCTAAAAGTGTAAAACTATTCCCGGTTCCATAAGCAAAATTAATTTGGACTTTATTAGCTTTTTTAAGCTTAATTATCATTTGAGAGGAAAGATTATGTCTTCTGTCATATTTGTAAGGAAATCTTACTCCTTCATTCAAATCGTCGAATTGGCGATCAGATTTTGATAAAGTATACGACATAGACCAATTGATCACATCAGTTTCAAATCCGGTAAATACTTCTATACCAAATGATCTCCCGGTTCCCGAACTTATTCTTTCTTCCCAATTCGTATTGTCTATTGCAACGTTAAATAATTGATTGTCAATAATCAGGGAATACAAAATGTCTGATACATTTGAATAAGCTATTACGTTCGAATACTTATTGTAAAACATCTGTAAACCAAAGAGCATGTTATTCTTTCGAAAATTAAAGCTGATATCAAATAAGTCTGAAATTTCAGGGGCAACCTTTTCAGTACTTGGCACCCAAAGATCGGATGGTAATCCAGGTCCTGGATTAACTAACAGATGGATAAATTGACTCATTTTGGCATACGAAAAGCCAAATTGATAAGCTGGTTTTTCATATTTAACCAATAATCGGGGTTGGAGATATAAATAAGATTTATCAAGGCCACCGTAATAATTTAATCGTAGACCTGAATGAATCTTCCAGTAGGGAGAAAGATATAATTGATTTTCAGTGAAGGCGATTAATTCGTAAGAATTGTACGTGGAATCCAATTCGGTGCTCGGAATTAAGTCAGGATCAAGAAAGTTTTCACTCTCCTTAATTGATGGCGCATTCCGATGAATATTTGTACTTATTCCATATTTGAAATTACCAAAATTTTTAGTGTATTGATCGATGCTAAAATTGACAACTAAGTCCCTCAATTTGGAATTGGAAAGGATGTCGAAACTGGTGTTTCTGATGCTATCTTCATTTACATAATTTATATAGTATGAACCTCTGGAAGAATAATTGAAAGTTGTAAATCCTATCGAAGAATTCAAAAATAAATCTTCTTTCATCGCAAGATTCCAACTCAAAGAATATAGTTTGTTCCCCCACTCTATTCTGTTAATGTCGCTGAAGCTATATGATTGCTGTATCGGATTCTCTGTTCTTGAAAGTCTAATGAGGTCATTTCCTGAATATGCAGTAAAACTTATTCTGCTTGATGGTGAAAACCAGTGAGAAAGTTTAGCGTATCCATCAGAATACTTGAGCGTGGAGTTATTAAATTCTAGGTTTTGCTCCAATAAAGGAGAAGCCAGCAATGAGAACCAACTAAATTTTCCATTCAAATTGATAGTTGTCTTTTCTGACAAAGGTCCTTCAATATGCCCTTCAACACCTTCAATCCCAAAATTGATAGATCTTTTAAATTCTGTTCTATGTCCATCTTTTAATCTGATGTCTACTACAGATGATAATTTGCCTCCATATCTTGCAGGGAATCCAGACTTATAAAAATCTATGTTTTTGATAGCATCTGAGATGAAAATTGAAGATAAGCCACCCAGATGACTGGCTTCATAAACCGGCAGTCCATCAAGAAGGATTAAGTTTTGTTCTTGTCCACCTCCTCTGACATTGAAGCCGTTTTGTCCTTCTGAACCCACAGAAACACCAGGTAACAAACGTAAATAAGAAAAAACATCTTCATTCCCTAAAATACTTTTTCCGAAAGCTAACTTTTTCCTATTGACTCTTTTTTCAGGAAGCAGATTATTGAATTGATATTCTTTATCTGTAATAACAATCTTTGATAGAATATTTTTATTACTTAATAAGACATCGAGATTATCATCTTGTAATGGAACTGATGGAATGGATTTCGATTCGTACCCTAGATAATTAAAAAATATACTGGCATTATCAGAACTAAGATTAATACTAAAAAATCCTTCTGCATTGCTGGTTCCCAATACACTTTCCTCATTATGAATTAATACACCCTGGAGTGATTCACCCGATAAAGAGTCTTTGACAAATCCCTTAAGCGTAAAGTTTTGAATTTTGAATAAGATGATTTTATTTCCCGGTTCCTGAAGCTCTGAAGAAATTCCAAACCTATTTTCAATAAGTTCAAATAATTCATTTATGGAGTATGTGGATTTTGATAATTGGAGTGTATTTAGATTGCTCAGAAAATCTGCATCATAAGAGAATGAGTAAGGGCTTTGATCCTCGATTGTTGTCAGTAATTTTGGAAGTGAAATACTATCATCCTGAATATCAATTTGAATTGAAGAGAAGGTTTGTGCACCTAAACTAACAGACAATAAGAATGTACATAAGAAGGTATGTACATATTTAAACATTAGCTACATTTTAAACTTGTAATATCTAGTTTATTATTTTCAAAATGATATTCAAGACTAAAAATTTTGCTAAGTTCTGATAAGACGTCATTTATGGATTCATTATTGAATTTTGATCTTAGTCGACAATCAGAGAGGTTCAGATCGTCAGAAATGGAATAATCAAAACCATAATGTTTCTTCAATGTAATTAATACCTTATCGAGAGCAACATTTTCAAAAACTAATTCCTTGGTTTTCCAGCTTATTGCGTTAAGATTATTGTTTTTCAGTTTTACATAAGCCCCATCAAGTTTTTTAATTCTATCTCCGCGATTTAGGATTATTGACCGGTTAAGTGCATTTAATTCCACTACACCGGAGTATACTATCAAGTCAAAATCGGATTCAGAATTAATTAGATTAAAACTTGTGCCTACTACTCTTATAAAATCATTGGTGTCCAATTGAATGGTAAAGGCTTTTGATTCATCGGGTTCAACTTCAAAAAAAGCTTCCCCGCTTAGCTGAACTTTTCTTTCATTTGAAAAATCACTGAGCTGCAAAAGTTGACTGGATTTATTTAGGAATACAGTGCTATTATCTACGAGCTGAATAGTTTCAATTTTATCTACAGAAGCATAGGATCTTGGGTATTGTTCTTCTTGAAAGAAAATAAAATAAGATAATACAAACAGTACAATTGCAACTAAACTTCCAATCAATAAATATCTATAATTGATAGATGTGGATATTTTGGAATTAACATCTTTCCACGCCTGTTTTTTATCGAATTGAGAGTAATTTAGGTGCTCAATATTAGCTTTTTGCATTATTGAATCAAGATAATCTAGATTGTGTGAAGACTCCTGTTTCCACTCTTCTAGAATTTGATACTCCTCTAGACTTGCTTTCCTATTTAATGCTCTTAATATTATTTTATCAATGTCCATCAACTATGCTATCAATCTTTTAAATGTGATCTTAAAATTTTTATTGCTTTCAACATATGATTCTCTACAGTTTTAATCGATATGCTTTCTCCTTCTGCAATCTCAGCGTAAGTTAGCCCTTTAAACTTATGTAAAACAAATACATTTTTGCATTTAGGTGGTAAATGTCGCAATGAACTATTAATTCGCTCAAGTTTCATATAAGAGTCAGAAAGTTCTTCAATATTCTCGTCTTCAAGTCTTTTATGTATTAATTGGGCTTTATGTTTTTCATAACTATTGTTGGACCGTAAAAATTCAAATATTTTATTCTTTACACTTTTGAAAAGATATTGATCAATGGATCCTTGAAAGTGTAAAGAATCATTTTTCTCCCATAGATGTAGAAATACATCCTGGACGATATCCTCAGCATTGGAAATATTATTCAGCTTATTATTCACATAATTACACAGAGGCGTGTAGTAAGCCAAAAAAACATTTTTGAATTCGGTTTTACTTTTGAATAGCAAGACTAGAAAATTGAATCTTAATGATTGTAAATTTAATCATTATGATGGAAAAACTTCGGAAGCAAATTTTAAAGCATCTTCAAAGGCCTCTTTGTCTATTCCTAAATCAATACCTTTCTCATTCATAAAATAAATAAGATTTTCTGCCGGCATGTTTCCGGTAAGATCGTCTTTGGCCATAGGACATCCTCCGTATCCTTTCAAAGCTCCATCAAAGCGCTTACATCCGTTTTTAAATGCTGCGCTTACTTTGGGTTTCCAATTGTCTGATCTGGTATGCAGATGGGCACCAAATTCAACATCGGGATAAGGAGGTATCAAATTGCCAAATAAGTAAGAAATACTTTCTGGAGTAGCCACTCCGATCGTATCTGAAAGTGCTATTATTTTGATATTCATCGATGCCAATTGGTCAACCCATTTTTGGCAAATTTCTACATTCCATGGATCACCATAAGGGTTTCCGAATCCCATAGACACGTAAATCACTAATTTTTTATCATACTTCAGGCATTTCGCTTGTATATCACTAACCCTGTTTAATGATTCTTCGATGCTTGCATTGGTATTTCTTTGCTGGAAGGTTTCAGAAATCGAAAATGGGTATCCTAAATAACTAATCTCTTCAAATTGAATTGCATCATTAGCTCCTCTCAGGTTAGCCACTATCGCCAATAGTTCTGATTTGGTATTATCAAGGTCTAATTTTGAAAGAACATGAGCGGTATCTCTCATTTGCGGTATCGCCTTTGGAGAAACAAAACTTCCAAAATCAATAGTTTCAAATCCTACCTTGAGTAATTTGTTAAGATATTCGGCTTTTTTCTTAGTAGGGATAAATTCCTGAATACCTTGCATCGCATCTCTCGGGCATTCTATTATTTTTACCTTCATATTATTCACACATGCAAAATTACACTTGCTATTTAATTATATCAAGAATTTGTATGAATATGAAACAATATTAGAAATGAACAAAAAAACAAGCTGGGCTATTATTGGATTTTTGCTGTTCTTTTTTGGATTTCTTGCATTAATATTAAATCTCGTAGGCTTGAAATTAAGCTTCCTATCCTTCATAGATAGTGCGGGAGGTGGTATAGGTTTATTAATTAAACTTATTATGATTTTTGGTGGGATGGTTATTTTCTATGTAAGCAGAACCGACAATAGCGTATAATAAAAAAGGCTACCCTAGTAAGAATAGCCTTCAAAATTGATGATAATATATTGTTATCCTTTAACAGTCTTAATAACTACAGCAGCAACTTTATAAGGATCTGCATTAGAAGCCGGTCTTCTATCTTCTAACCAACCTTTCCACCCATTTTCAACCGTAGCAATCGGAATTCTTATAGATGCGCCTCTATCAGAAACACCATAAGAGAATTTATTGATTGATTGCGTTTCATGTCTTCCTGTTAATCTCTTATCGTTATCAGCCCCATAAACAGCAATGGCTGCTTTTATTGCCGATTTAGGTCTGAATTTTTCACATATATCTTCATATACCTTTTTCTTGCCCGCGGTTCTCAATACAGTATTTGAAAAGTTTGCATGCATTCCTGATCCATTCCAATCTCCATCTACAGGCTTAGGGTGTAAATTAATTCTTACGCCAAACTCCTCTCCTACTCTTTCCATAATATATCGAGCAGCCCAAACTTGATCTCCGGCTTCTTTAGCCCCTTTGGCAAATACTTGATATTCCCACTGTCCTTTCATTACTTCAGCATTGACACCTTCGATATTAACACCTGCTTTAATACAAAGATCAAGATGTCTTTCAGCGATTTCTCGACCTACTGCATACTCTGCTCCAACAGAACAATAGTATGGTCCTTGTGGTGGAGGATAATATCCACTGGCCGGAAAGCCCATTGGTGTATGATGTTCTAGATCCCAAAAAGTGTATTCCTGTTCAAAACCAAACCAGAAATCATTGTCATCATCGTCAATCGTAGCACGGCCATTTGAGATATGGGCAGAGCCATCCGAATTCAGAACTTCACAAATGACTAAATAGCCATTCTCTCTTGCCGGATCTTGGAATAATCTTACAGGCTTTAACAGACAATCTGAAGAATTTCCTTCTGCCTGATTTGTAGAAGACCCATCAAACGACCAGATAGGACAATCTTTTGGTTTGCCTGAGAATTTCTTGTCGTCAATTACTTTCGTTTTACTTCTCATCATCTGAGTTGGGATTCCTCCATCAAGCCAGATGTATTCAAGTTTTATTTTACCCATTGGATTATTATTTTGCAACGAAAATATTTTGAATATTTAGACTTATTATATTAAAGTTTTTTCAATATGTGATCTCCAAGCCAATTAGATTATCTATCATTGTGTTGATAATCAGATAAGTAGTAGAGATATCCGTGTTATGCCAATCGCACAAACTGAATTATTATATCGGTTGATAAAAAGCCTTGATAAATCTGAGAAGAGGCATTTTAAGCTGTATGTAAGCAGACTTACAAGCAATAAAAATGGTTTGTTTATTCAATTGTTTAACCTGATTGATAGATCAAAAAATCCGGATGACCTAAAATTTCAAGCCAAGCTTAAGCTCAAATCCCAGAATCAATATTCAAATATCAAAAGACACTTGTATTCTCAGATTATAAAAAGTTTGCGTTTACTACACATCTCTAAAAATGATTCTATCAGGATCCGGGAAGAATTGGATTATGCATCCATTCTGTATAGCAAAGGATTGTATGATCAGTGTCTGCTTTTGTTGGAAAGAATAAAACCGAGCGCAATTTCTGCCAATGAAAATATTCTTCATTTGCAGATTCTGGAATTACAGAAGAAGATAGAATCCAGGCATATTACCAGAAGTCGGAAGATTGAAAACAGAATAGAAGATCTTGTCAATGATTCTAAAACAACCCGTGGAATAATTAGTCGGACCAGTGCAGTTTCTGACATGAGTATTAATGTCCAGGGACTTTATATCAAACACGGCTTTGCCAAAAACCAAAGAGACATAGAGTTATACAAATCTTATTTTGATAGTATTCGTCCCAAATATGATGCTGATCAAGCTTCGTTCTATGAAAAAATCCTTTGGTACCAGAGCAAGGTCTGGTATTATTATATGTGCTTGGATTTTGAAAAAAGTTTAGCTGAATCAATTTCATGGCTGGATCATTTTAATGAAAATGAACATATGATTAAGGCAGATCCTGACTTGTTTATGAGGGGCTATCATTATGTGTTGACCAATTCTTTTTATACAGGAAACAGAAATGTTTTTGAAGAGAAATATGAAGAATACAAAAGCTTCAGAAGAAAAAACTATACTCAATTTAATGCTAGCTCAAAGCTTCTGGATTTTGGATATTTTAAAAATGCTCAAATCAACTCTATAATTCTTCAAAATTCATTTTCAGGTTTAAATAGTTTAGAGAATGAAATATTAGAACACCTGAAGCATCTTGATACCAAAGTCGATAATCACAGAAAAATTATGTTCTACTACAAGTTGGCAATGGCCAACATGTATAAAGGTGCGTTTTCAAAAGCGGTAGATCACCTTAATTATATTCTCAGTGAAAAATTGGACCATCTAAGATCTGATATCTTCTGCTATGCTCGACTCTTACATAGTATCTGCCATTATAGTCTGAATAATTTTGATCTCTTAGACAGCTTATTGCCAAGCGTCAAAACGAGTTTTTCAAATGCCATCCATCTGAATAAATCAGTGGAGAACATTATTAACTTTTTAAAGAAAGGATCGAGAGCAATGAATTTCGGAATAAACTACGAAATTGAAGAACTACTTAAAAGACTGGATAAACTGTCTGAGTCTAAATTTGAACGTATTCCATATATTTATTTCGACTTTGAATCTTGGTTGAAGAGTTTGCTACTAAATATGACCATTGAAAAACTCAAAAAAATATTAGACTAAAATCATTTACATATTGTTTGTTTTCATTAGTGTTTTTTGCAAGCCAAATCCATGCGCAGATTTTACCTCCTGGAATAACTGATCAAATAGAATCTTATCTGGAAGAGCAAGATGAGGATCTTGATATTATTGCACTGTATGAGAGGCTGAGATTGTATTCAGAAAAACAATTGAATATAAATAATGCAGAAATAGAGGACTTGCAAGAGTTAAGATTGTTGTCCGATATTCAAATAAACGATCTCTTAAATCATATAGAATTATTCGGAGAGTTAATCTCAATTGAAGAACTACAATCTGTTCCGAGTTTCACAATTCACGATATAAGGCGGATACTGCCTTTCGTTGCAGTTAAGGATCCAAGCAAACTAAACATCAAGCTAAATGAGATGCTGGGAGCTTCTAAAAATGAACTGTATTTAAAATGGTCAAGAATTTTAGAAGAAAAGAAGGGATACATTGAAAATGCTCAGGGTGAAAAAAAATACCGGGGCGATCCTTCTAAATATTTTGTGAGGTGGAGATCTAATTATGAAAATAAACTCAGATTAGGATTTATACTTGAAAAGGATCCCGGCGAAGCGTTGTTTAAAGAATCTGAAAATTTAGGTTTTGATTATTTGACCGTTCATATGTTCCTCAAAGATTATAGCCATTTACTAAAAGATATAGCCATAGGAGATTATACAATAAGTTTAGGCCAGGGCTTGATCAGTCATAATAGTTTTGGTGCTGGGAAAAGTGCATGGGTAACAAATGTCAAGAAAGGAGGCCGTGTTATCAGGCCTTACAATTCAGTTAATGAAAATGGTTTTTATAGAGGTCTGGCAACGACGCTCCGTCCAACTAAAAATGTAGAGTGGAGTATTTTTGCGAGCAGCGATAAGCGAGATGGTAATATGTTGGAAATGGACACGATCGATGTTGACGAGCCTGCCATACTTTTTTCTTCTCTTCAAACGAGTGGCAACCATAGAACTGATAGTGAAATAGCAGATAAGGATGTTATTGGGATTAAATCTTTTGGAACAAGTATCAAATATAAAAAGCGAAATTTTAGCTTGGCATTTAATAATCTTAACTATTATTTTAATGGTAGCCTGGATCGTTCAGACCAACTTTATAATGCCTATCGTTTTGAAGGGGATCAACTTTCGAATTATAGCTTTGATTTCAGCTACCGCTACTTAAACTATAACTTTTTTGGTGAAGGAGCGTATTCTTCAAGTGGAGGAAAGGCAGCAATATTTGGTGTTTTGATTGCATTGGACAGAAAAGCTAATCTTGCTGTTGTATATCGAAATTATGATAAAGACTACAATGCTCTTGAGCCTAACGCCTTCGGAGAATCTTCTACCATCAACAATGAAGAAGGCATCTATGTCGGTTTTGAATATCTGATATCTAACATGTGGAAATTCAGGTCTTACGTAGATATGTGGCATCATCCATGGTTGAAATTTGGAATTGATAAACCATCTGAAGGTATTGAGTATATAGCCAAATTAGATTTTAATATCAAACGTAAATTATCTGTATACGCCCAATACACTTATGAGAATAAGTTAAGCAATTTATTCACAGATGAAAGCAAATTGAATACTGTTGGAGAGCAGTATAGACATCGTTTGAGGTTACACTTCAGCAATAATGTAAATAAGAATCTTGAGTTAAGGACAAGATTAGAAATCTCAAGATTCCAGAATATATTTCAGAATGATTGGGGTTATTTATTATACCAGGACTTTATATTCAGATCAATAAATTCTCCTCTATCTCTTACATCCAGAATTGCATATTTCGATACTGACAGTTTTGACAGTCGAATTTTTGCATATGGAAACTCTGTCTTATATGAATTTTCTATTCCTGCTTATTTTGATCAAGGATTCAGATACTATATTAACTTGAGATATAAGCTAGTCGGATCGCTCACAACTGAAATTAGATTCGCCAGAACACATAAGACAAATGAAGACACATTCGGAAGTGGTAATGAAGAAATTCTAGGCGATACAAAAACAGAGTTAAAGCTTCAAATCAGATATGAATTCTAATTAGAATCCATACTCTACTCCAAAAGTAATGACTGAATTCTTAATACTTTCAGCTGATATGTCGTTAATGTTTGCCATACCAAATGAATATCGACCATCGATCACAATATTGTCCAAGCGGATACCGACTCCGAAATGAACACCATAGTCGCCTCCTTTCAAAAAATCCTTAATGTCTACCCCTGCGCTGTCTGCACCCAAAAGAAAACTTCCATATGCACCAGCTTGTAGGAAAAGTGCACTCACATTGAAACGCAACATAATCGGAATATCGAGATAGGAAAGATCAAGAACTTCATCATTCATTTCATCTTTAGCACCTTTCTTTGAATATAGTCCTGCAATGTTCAAATCAACATTTTCAGAAAGTCCAATATTTATGAATCCTCCAAATTGCCAAGAAACGATTGATGCTCCTTCAATATCATCACCGGTTAGATTTGCAACATTTGCACCAATTCTGGCGCCAAAAGATTGAGAAAATAAGGGAATAGTTAAGAACAAGGTGAATATAAATGTTACTAAGATTTTCATTGTTTATGTATTTATATGATTAAGTTACTAAAATTGACTTGTATCATCAAAAGACTATTTGTTATATTTATTAGTCGCTGATATTGTTTGATTTATTTTATCCTATCACAATGAAAAAAATACTATTTCCTACAGATTTTTCTGATTGTGCCAATAATGCCTTTATCTATGCTTTAGAGTTGGCAGACCATTTAGATGCCGAGATTTTTGCCCTCCATGCCTATTTGTTGCCGGATTTAGGCCGGGTAAAAAGATTGCCGCATACTATGATGGAAGTATATAATGATATTGAATTTGAGGAATTTGAAAATTTCAAAGATTCTATTCCAGTATTAAGAGAAATGGCTGAACATAAGAACCTCTCCCATATAAAGCTTAGCCATCTGTTGATTGAAGGTGAAGCCGCACCTACAATAGGTGCAATTTCTAAAAAGGAAAATATTGATTTTATAATCATGGGGACTGAAGGATCATCGGGAGTTGCAGATATGACATTTGGTAGTGTCACTTCAGAAGTCATTCAAAAGGTGGAAAGAATGATATTGTCGGTTCCTGCTAAAGCTAATTTTGACGGTGCCCTGGACAACATTGTTTTCTTGACTGATTTTAAACCTGAAGACAAGAAAGCACTAGCAAATGTACTTGACTTTTCAAAGCAATTTGAAGATTGTCATATTCATGTATTACATATCGATGAAGATAAAAATGGTATTCAGAAATTGGATTCCTGGATGAAAGAAATTGGAGTGCTATCCTCTCATTCTAGTATGAGTTTTGTTTGCCTTCCGGGTATTAACAAAGAGAAAACCTTAGAAAAATTTTGTGTAGAAAATCAAATTGATTTAATCGCTTTATTGCCGAGGAAACATAATTTTTGGCAACGCTTATTTCGATCTAGTTTTAGTTTACAAATTTCACGGCACTCAAATGTGCCTCTAATGACGATGTCGTTATGATTAATTGTATATCAAATATTTACTTCTGATATTTTTGAATTCCTCCAAATCCTTTTGCCAACTGGATCTGATTTCATCTTCAGTTTTTCCTTCTTCTATCATTAATCTCAAGTGATCTGTGCCCGCCAAAAGGTTTATGAAATTATTTTGATTGAAATATTCTAGGTCACTCTTTTGAGCTAAATGATAAAAATCAATCAGATAAGATAAATCAAGTCGGTCAATTCTAGGGCGGTTTTTTCTGAGATCCAGTCCGAAACACTGCTGGTCTTGATGCTTGGGATACTTGGCGCCCTGAGTAGCTTTTGGAGTGAATTTAAATTCAAAGTTATTGAACTCAGGATGACCAATAACCTGGAAAGGATGTTCCGTACCTCTACCTACACTGATTGCTGTTCCTTCAAAAAAACAAAGACTTGGATAAAGAGCAATAGATATCGCATTAGGAAGATTTGGAGACGGTTTAATGGGTAAAATATATTGAGAGTTCGAGTCGTAGTTTACACATGAAATAATTGTGAGATCACAGCTGTTACCATTAGCAAGCCAAGCTTCACCATTGATCATTTGTGCGTACTCTCCTATTGTCATTCCATAAGCGACAGGAACTTTATGCATCCCAACAAAACTTTTAAATTCACTTTCTAAAACAGGGCCATCAATTAAATGCCTGTTAGGATTCGGACGGTCTAAGACAATTAACGGAATGTTTTGTTCCGCAGCAGCTTCCATTACATAATGCAATGTTGAAATATAGGTATAGAATCTAACACCAACATCCTGTATGTCAAAGACGATAAGATCAATAGAGTCTAGATGCTCAGCTGAAGGCTTTTTCTGTTTACCGTACAAACTGATAATCGGAATACCAATCTTTGAATCTATAGAATTCTCGATCGTTTCCCCTGCATCTGCATCACTGCGAAAGCCATGTTCAGGAGAAAAAATCTTTTTAATATTAATATTCTTCTCTTGAAAATGATCCACAAGATGTTTAGCGCCTATTCTGCTGGTTTGGTTTACCACGAGCGCAACATTTTTGTTATTGAGTTCATGATAATAAAGAGAAAGTCTCTCGGCTCCTGGAGTTATCCTACCATCAAAATCTTTATTATCTTCATGTTGAGTTATACATGACAATAAAAAAAATGTGTATACAATTATTTGTAAGACAGTTTGTAACATACTGCAATTTAATCAATGAAAAGGAAATATGCCGTCGTAGATTTGGAAACAACAGGGGGTATTCCTAAAAGAGACAAAATTACCGAGATTGCGATAATTTTGTTTGATGGTCAGAAGATTATAAAAGAATTTCAATCTCTTATTAACCCCGAACGTTCCATCCCTCCTAATATTACGCGAATTACAGGAATTACAAATGAAATGGTGGTGGATGCCCCAAAGTTTTTTGAGGTTGCAAAGGATGTAGTTGAACTCACAGAAGGCGCAATTTTCGTAGCCCATAATGTTAGATTTGATTATCATTTCTTAAGAGAGGAATTCAAGAAGCTTGGTTTTACTTTTACAAGAAGAAATCTTTGTACAGTTAAACTTTCAAGAAAGGCTTTTCCGGGATTGGATTCCTATAGTTTAGGTAATCTCATTCGATATTTTAAAATCGATGTCGATAACGGGCACCGGGCTTATGATGATGCCTGGGCAACAACAATAATCCTCGAGAAAATATTTAAAGAACAAAACACCAAAAAAGAAATTAATTCACTTGTTACTGAGAGTATTAAACTGACCAAGCTTCCACCATCACTAACAGTCCAAAGTATTGAAGATTTACCCGCCAAGTGTGGTGTATATTATTTCATTGATAAAGGTGGACAAATAATCTACATCGGAAAAAGTATTAATATTCAAAAAAGAGTCAAGCAACATTTTTCAAAACACACTTCTAAGGCAGATAAATTATTGAATAATGTTCATGAGATTAATTTCGAGATAACAGGGAGTGAACTTTTATCTCTGCTAAAAGAATCTAAAGAAATCAAAGAAGTGCATCCGATTATCAATAAGATGCAAAAAACAAGACATTATAAATTTGCAATCGTTAAGTCTCAAGACAAATCCGGTTATCATAAATATCAAGTTGTCAGAGCTGATAAAACTGAAGAGGCCCTCTCCTATTATGGATCCAGAAAATCTGCAATGAGTCATATAACTCAAATCGGAGAAGCATTTGATTTATGCCATAAAATCAATGGAATAGATAAATCTAAAAACTCTTGTTTTAATTATGAATTGGATAAATGTTCAGGCGCATGCATAGGTGATGAGTTTCCGATAAGTTATAATGAAAAATTTGATCAAAATTTGATTGTAGTCAATCGACTATTTGAGGAAAATTTTATCCTTATGGAGGAAGGGAGATCCTATGGAGAAAAGGCTGTATTCCTGGTTGAAAAGGGGCATTACCAGGGCTCTGGCTATATTAGTCTTGAGGATAGTCAATATGGAATTGAAGAATTAAAGGAATGTATTGATTATGAAAATTTAAATCCTGAAGCGGATTTGATTATAAGGAACTACATTTGGAGTAATCCAGAAATAGAATTAAGTTATTTTTAAAATTATCATCATGAAATATGTATTTACTTTTTTGATATTAATGATTTCATTAAGCGTTTATGCGCAAGACGAATCAAATGACACTGAAATGGAACAAGATATTTATTACCAAATTCCCGATTATCCCGAAGAATACACAGAATTCACTGTTGCAGCCAGGTTAATTGATGGCTTAGGATATCGATATTACTGGGCGACCGAAGGTCTTCGTGACGAAGATATTGCCTTCAAACCTAATGATGACGCCAGGAATGTCGGGGAAACAATCGATCATATATTCGGATTGACCAGAACAATTGCCAATGCATGTCAGAATCTACCAAATATCAGATCTCAGGATAATGAGGAATTTGATTTTGAAGCAAAAAGAAAAGCGACATTGGAAAATATAAAATTAGCAAGCGATGTCTTAAAATCTTATGAAGGTAAAGACATGAACGAGCTAAAAATTATTTTTAAAAGAGGAGAAAATACTTCTGAATTTCCATTTTGGAATCTTATTAATGGACCGATCGCAGATGCTTTATGGCATGCAGGTCAAATCGTAAGTTTCCGCAGAAGTTCCGGAAATCCATTAGATCCAAATGTAAGTGTGTTTAGAGGAAAGAACAGATCTTAATTGACAAGAAGTTCTGCCATCTGTTCTTGTAGTGACTTTGCAGCCTCTCTTGCTGCATCGGAATAATCATGGTCACTTCCGGCAAAGATTATTCCTCTTGAAGAGTTAACTATCAGACCTACTTTATCATTTGCACCATGTCTGTATACTTCATCTAAGCTTCCACCTTGAGCGCCAACTCCGGGTACTAAGAAAAAATGATCCGGTACAATTTTTCTTATCGAACTTAAGTATTCAGCTTGAGTTGCACCGATAACAAACATAATCTGATCGGTACTTCCATAATCTTTTGCTGTTTCTAATACTTGCTCAAATAACTCTTTTTCGTTTTTTAGTTTGAGGTGTTGAAAATCGTGACTTCCTGAATTCGAAGTTAATCCAAGTATAATGACCCACTTGTCTGGATAAGCTAAAAATGGTTGTACTGAATCCGCACCCATATAAGGAGCCACAGTTAAGGCATCAGCATTATAGTATTCAAAAAAACTTTTAGCATATAATCTGCTTGTATTTCCGATATCTCCTCTTTTAGCATCAGCTATAACGAGTATATCTTCCGGAATATAGTCTATGGTCTTCTTCAGACTTTCCATTCCTGAAGGGCCTAATGCTTCATAGAATGCTGTGTTAGGTTTGTAAGCAATACACAGATCATGTGTGGCATCAATAATGGCTTTATTGAATGAAAAAAGAGGATCCGGATCACTTAACAAATGAGTTGGAATGCGATCGATGTCAGCATCCAGGCCTACACATAAAAATGATTTCTTTTTTTGAATCTGATTATAGAGATCCTCAGATGTCATACAGGTATTCCATTGATTGCTTCAACAGATTTTATTTCAGGATATTTAGACTTAACGGTTTGTTCAACTCCTGCTCTCATTGTCATTTCTGACATCGTACAATTAATGCAATTACCTAACCATTTGATCTGAACCTTCATATCGTCTGTGATATCAACAACTTCTATGTTGCCACCATCAACTGCAAGATGAGGTCTTAATTCATCCAGGACTAAATTGATATTTTGAATTAATTCTTTTTTATCTGAGTCAGACATAGTACAAAATTACGATTTAAATCTAATTGATTAACGAACATTTACACCAACAATTTGTGTTGGCTCAAGTTTTTCATTTCTTACTTTAACTTGTTCTATCGTTTTTTCTGCCAAATCGATATAGGCTGATTGAGCCGGATGGTCTGTCTGCAGGACAATAGGCAAACCCATATCTCCGGATTCTCTCACTTCAATAATCAGGGGCAATTGACTTAATAGGACGCTGTTAGATTTTTTAGCGAGCATCTCCCCTCCTCCTTCACCAAAGATTCGATATTGCTTTTCCGGTGCATCTGTAGGAATAAACCAGGACATATTTTCTACAACACCTATGATTGGAACCTTAATACTATCTAAACGAAACATATTCATCGCTTTAATAGCATCTGATACGGCCACTTCCTGAGGTGTCGTTACCATTATTGCACATGTAAGTGGAACTGTTTGTACCAGCGTCAATTGAATATCTCCAGTTCCCGGTGGCAAGTCGATGATGAGATAATCCAATTCAGGCCAGATTACTTCATTGATAAATTGTTTGATTATTCCACCTAAACGGGGCCCTCTAAGAACTACGGCTTGTTCTGGATCTATAATGTTCCCTATTGAAATCGTATGAATTCCATACTTCTCAATTGGAACAATTCTGTGCTTTCCGTATAATTCTCTAATTACTGGTTTTTCTTCCTTGATACCTAACATGGTAGGAATCGAAGGACCATATAAATCGGCATCTATTAAACCAACTTTAGCACCCAAAGACTTCAAACCCAAAGCCAGATTTGTTGAAACTGTAGATTTTCCAACGCCGCCTTTCCCAGAAGCTACTGCGATTATATTTTTTATTTGAGAAAGAGATTTGACATTTTCTTTATTGTTTAAAAAATGGATATCAACATTTGCCTCAGGGAATTCCTTTTTGATGGATTCATGAATCATTTCATGTAATTGGAATTTTGATTTTTCAGGCAGACCTGATGTATTCACCGAAAACGATACATTTTGATCGGATACCTTAAGGTTTTCTATCAATCTCATTGTAATAATATCATTACCGGATTGAGGATCCACAATTTTTCTAAGTATCTCTACAAGCTTATTATTATCTATAGCCATATCTTATTCAAACAAACAGTTACGCAAATGAGTTTATATTTTGCAAAAATAAAATCAATCCGCTTACAAACAAGGAATTTGCAGAAATAGGGTCATTGATATTAATAGTTATTAAATTTGATGTTTTATACCTGCAATTTATAAATGAGAGTATTTAGGGAATTAAGTGCGCTGCCGGATTTAAGTAATTGTGTCCTTACCATAGGATCATTTGATGGGGTTCATTCAGGCCACCAGAAAATTATTGATAGAGTTAAACACATCTCAGATGAGTTTGAATGCGAGAATGTTGTTATTACATTCCATCCACATCCAAGAAGTATCGTCTACCCCAAAGATAAAAGTCTAAGATTATTATCATCTCTAAAAGAGAAAATAGCCCTATTTGAAAAGTATGGAATTGATAATGTGGTAATTATTCCATTTACAATCGAGTTTTCGCAGATTTCAGCATTAGAATACATTGAAAATCTGCTTGTTAAAAATTTCAAGCCTAATTTCATCGTCATTGGTTATGATCACCGTTTTGGATTAAATCGGCAAGGAGATATAGATATGCTTAAGAATCTCGAAGAAAAATATGATTATAAAATCATCGAAATTCCAAAACAGGAAATTGATGAGATCACAATCAGCTCGACCAAGATTAGGAATGCATTATTAGAAGGCGACCTTACCAGTGCAAACACATTGCTTTCTCATCCTTATGAAATATCCGGTATTGTCATTAGAGGGCGGAAACTGGGAACAGAGATTGGCTTTCCAACTGCAAATCTGAAATTAGAGAACAAACAAAAACTTATACCAAAGGATGGAATCTATGCTTGTTATACAATCGTAAACAATCAGCGGTATAAAGGGATGTTGTATATCGGCGATATACCAACAATTGGTACCGACAATCCCAAGTCGATAGAAGTAAATATTTTTGATTTTAATGATGATATATACGGTCAAAGAATAACAATCCAACTCTTACACTTTTTGCGTGGAGAAGAAAAGTTCAATGGCCTGGAAGAATTAAAAGCAGCTTTAATCATTGACAGAGCAGAGAGTATCAAATTTTTTGACCAGTTTTTACCTATTGATATTCCAAGAGTAACCGTAGCGATTCTTAATTATAATACCAGACATTACCTTGAAACATTTCTGCCTTCTATCAGCTTTAGCAGCAAAGAGAGTTTTAAGACTTTAGTGATTAATAATGGTTCTGAAGATGATTCTGTAGAGTTTGTTCAGGATTGGTTTCCGGAAATATTGACCGTTCAACTTTCTGAAAATTATGGTTTTGCCAAGGCTTATAATATTGGAACTCAAGATGTAGATTCTGAATATATTGCCATAGTGAATAGCGATGTCCATGTGTCAGAGAACTGGCTGGACCCTCTTGTGAAATTTTTAGATAACAATAAGTCATTTGCTGCTGTCATGCCGAAGATTTTATCATTTGAAGATGAATCTTCATTTGAATATGCCGGAGGTTCAGGAGGGTTTCAAGATACCTTAGGATATCCTTATTGCAGAGGCCGAATATTTGATACAATAGAGTTAGATACGAATCAATATGACGACATTCAGTCTATATCGTGGGCTAGTGGAGCGGCTATGGTGGCGAGGCGCGAGCTGTTTGAACAGATAGGTGGTTTTGATGCTGATTTCTTTGCCCATCAGGAAGAAATAGATCTTTGTTGGCGATTAAGAAAAGCGGGATATAAAATAGCAGTTGTTCCCGAAGCAACAATTTTTCATCTGGGTGGTGGTACCCTTGACTATGGAAATAAGAAAAAGATATACTTGAATTTTAGAAATAGCTTGTTCTCATTATTTAAAAATGAATATTGGTACAATCTATTTTGGAAACTTCCATTCCGTTTGGTCTTAGATGGTGTTGCAGGGCTGAAGTTTTTACTTTCCGGGCAATTAAATAGCATGTTTGCTATCATTCGGGCCCATTTATCATTTTATGTAAAAATACCTTCCCTCATTTCGAAGCGTATTGCTGTTAATCGTCTCGTTAAAAATAATTCTATCGGAAGAGGACATTCAGATGGTGTAAAAGCATTTTCGATTGTCTTCCAGTATTTCATTCTTGGCAGAAAACATTTTACTGACATTAAATAAACGATCAGCTTAAGATGAAAAAGCAAAGATGGCAGATCATTCACGAAGATGATTCAATAATTGTTGTTAATAAACCTGCTGGATTATTGACGATTCCGGATAGATATGATAACAAGATTGAAAACCTTTATACAAGTCTCCAGTCTTATCGTGATTCAATATTTATCAATCACAGATTGGATAGAGAAACAAGCGGACTTTTAGTTTTTTCTAAAACAGAATCATCCCATAAGTATATTCAGGAACAATTTGAATCCCGCAAAATAAAGAAGTCCTACCATGCTATTGTGAAAGGCAGTTTTGAAGAGGAAAAGGGTAAAATCAATTTGAATATTTCTAAGAATACTTCTAAGAAAAAAATGGTAGTGGACCCAAAAGGAAAAACTGCAATCAGCAAATACCAAGTATTGGAAGATTTTGGCCAGTTCAGTTTAATCAAAGTAGATATCGATACAGGAAGAACACATCAGATTCGTGTACATATGCAAGCGGTATTCCTCCCTCTTTTATGTGATCCAATCTACGGTGATGGTCAAGCTTTTTATCTTTCTAAGTTTAAGAAATCTTTCAGACGGTCCACGAAAAGAGAAGAAAAACCATTATTAAGCAGGCATGCATTACATTCGTTTGGCTTGAGTTTCAAACATCCTGAAACTAAAAAGAAAGTGAGCTTCGAACAAGAGGTTCCAAAAGATATGCGTGCAGTAATTTCTCAGTTGAGAAAAATTGCAACTTAAATTACATTCCTGATACTAGCTTATCCCATTGCTGGGTTTCTAATTCAAGATTCGATTCCAGTGTTTTCAAATTTTTGAGCGCTTCAGCGGATTCCGGAGAATTGAAAAACTCAGGATTCATCAAATTATCATGGATGGTTTTAATTTCGGATTCTAATTTCTCAATCCTTCGCTCAACTGCTGATATTTTTCTCTTGAATTCTTTTTGTGCTTTGTAATTTTTATCTACATTTTTCGTAGATGATTCGTTTTTATTTCCGTTTTGCAAAGTGAATTCCCGCAAACTATCGGTATTTCTTTTTTCCAATACATATTCCAGATCCCCAAGATGTTGAATGATAGATTTTTCCCTGAATTCATAAGTAATGTCAACACTATCTTTCAATATTTCTCTATCATGAGAGACGATAATTAAGGTTCCTGGATAATCAACCAAGGCTTGCTTAAGAATAGCTTTCGCCTGAATATCCAAATGATTAGTAGGTTCATCGAGAATTAAAAAATTAGATTTTTTAGAAACAAGGCAAGCCATCGAAAGTCTTGATTTTTCGCCTCCACTCAATACAGATACTTTTTTTAAAGCATCCTCTCCGGAAAATGCAAAAGCTCCTAATGTGGATCTGGCTTTTGTATAGAATTCAGGATCTGATTCATGTTCTACTGTTTCGAGTAGCGTCAGTTTATTATCCAGAACTTCTGATTGATTCTGGGCAAAGTAGTTGAGTATAACATTGTGCCCAATTTGATAATTACCATCTTCATAAGGTAATAAACCAGCGATAATTTTTACCAAAGTGGACTTACCCTGACCATTCTGACCTACAAAAGCAACCTTTTGGCCACGTTCTATCTCAAGGGATACATTTTTCAGGACTTCATTGTCGCCATAGGATTTTGATAAGTTTTCCACTTTTACAACGGTACGACCCGGATTATGAACGACTGGAAACTGAATTCGAAGCCGGTTGACATCATCGCTTTCGAGTTCAATTCTATCTACTTTATCCAACTGCTTTTTCATGGATTGCGCCATTTTGGTTTTCGTCGCTTTAGCCATGAACCGGGTGATTGTCCGCTCTTTGCTTTTGATTTCTTTTTGTTGGTTGGTAAATGATTGAACTTCCTTTTCCCGGCGCACACTTTTATCTGTCAAATAGCGCTTATAGTTGGTCTTGTAATCCGCAATCTTTCTATTCCCCAGCTCGATTACTCTTGTCGCCAGATTGGTAATGAATTGAACATCATGAGAAATAAATATAATAGCCCCTTCATACTTTTTAAGGTAGTTTTCGAACCAAATCAATGCTTCAATATCCAGGTGATTGTCAGGCTCATCCAGCAAAAGTAAATCTGGTCTTGATAACAGAATTTTCGCCATTTGAACACGCATCTTCCACCCTCCTGACAGAGTTGATACCGATTGGTTAAACTGATGTTCTTTAAAACCAAAGCCTTTTAAAATTTTACTTGATTCAGCTACTGGATTTGAAACATCCATCGACACCAATTGCATTTGAATGTCAGATATTTCTTCTAAAAGGGTGTTTAATTTATTTTCATCTTCACAGTGAGCCAGGGCTTCGTTTTTGCTTTCTAAATCATTTGAAAGTTTGAAGTAACTCTCAAAAGCTTCCAGGCAAACATCTTGAATGTTTTTATTCTCATCAAAATCAAAATATTGAGACAAGTAAGCAATCGAAGTATTTTTTGGAATTGATATACTGCCTGTATCTGCTGACAACTCATTAGACATAAGCTTGAACAAGCTGGTCTTTCCAGCACCGTTCTTTCCGAGCAATGCAATTTTTTCTCCTTTTGTAACAACAAAGGAAATATTATCTAAAAGATGTAAGTCGCCGAAAAACAGACTTATGTTTTGTATAGAATACATAGATTAATTCAGTAGGATCCCTTTAGGCATTTGGCCAATAACAGAGAAAGTATCTCCTTTATTTTCTAATGCCTGAGTCCATAAAAAGGAAGATTTTGTTTTAAAAATATAGTTGGAATGAATGTCATCAGAAACCCAGGAGCCAAATTTCATTTCTTCTTCCAGTTGACCCGGAGACCATCCGCTATAACCTATAAAAAATTTAATGTTGTGTTTCTTTACCAAACCTGTTTCAATAAAAAACTTAAGCTTTTCGTAATTGCCACCCCAGTAGATGCCATTTTTTATTTTGACACTTTCTTCAAGAAGGTCGCCAATGTTATGAATGTAATGAATCGTATTTGTAGCAACCGGACCTCCGTAATAAACAGAAAACTTTTCTTCAGAGGGGATATCTTGAACCAGGTCAGACAGGTTCATTTTGATCGGTTTATTCAATATAAAACCTAAACTTCCTTCATCTTGTGAGTGTTCACAAAGACAGATTACTGCCCTTTTGAAATTTGAATCCCGCATAAAAGGTTCAGCAATCAGTATACTTCCAGATGTTAATTTAAGTCCTTTTAGCATCCTTATATTATTACATTTGACTCACGTCTAAATTACGATCTAATCTACGAATAAAACCGCTTAATACCTTGGCACCAAATTCAATATATTCAGTATGTCCATCAGCGATCATTTGTTTCATCGATTGAGTCCATCTTACTGAATTGGTTAATTGTTCAATAAGGTTTCTTTGAATGATTTCAGGATCGTTTTCAGCTTTGGCACTTACATTTTGATATATCGGAGCATGGGGTGGATTAAAGTTTGTATTCTCGATTGCTGATGCTAACTCCTGGCGTGCAGATTCCATGAGTGGAGAATGAAAAGCACCGTTAACAGGTAATATAAGCGCTCTGCGTGCTCCGGCTTCTGTCGCTGCTGCTACTGCGCGTTCAATCGCTGATACTTCACCTGAAATGACGAGTTGGCCAGGACAATTGTAATTTGCTGCAACAACTGTCCCTTCAGTGTTTTTGCAGATGGATTCCACATTTTCATCTTCAAGACCCAGGATTGCAGCCATTGTGCCATTAGTATTATTGCAAGCTTCCTGCATTGCCATTGCCCGTTTTGAAACCAATCGCAAACCATCTTCAAAATTCAATGCTCCATTGGCGATAAGTGCCGTAAATTCTCCAAGACTATGACCTGAAACTGCAGATATATTTAAGGAGTCCTTATTAATTAGAAACCTTGCATAAGAATTGAGGAACACTGCAGGTTGTGTGACGCTGGTTTGTTTGAGGTCTTCATCAGATCCTTCAAACATGATCTTAGAAAGTTCAAAGCCAAGAATTTCATCGGCTTGCTTAAATAGGCTTTGCGCTTCAGGATGTGCGTCATAAATATCTTTTCCCATTCCAACTGTTTGAGAACCTTGACCGGGAAACATTAATACTGCCATATAACTATAAGTTTATCTTTTCTAATTTAACTTTTGTGACTAACCAGTCTAAGAAATTCGTTTCTTGTTTCAGCTTCTTTAAATACGCCGGTGAATGCTGATGTAGTTGTCATCGAATTTTGTTTTTCAACACCGCGCATCATCATACACATATGTGCCGCTTCAATAACCACAGCGACACCATGTGGTTTTAATGCTGAATCCAGGGACTCCAGAATTTCATGAGTCAATCTTTCTTGTACTTGT
Organism: Saprospiraceae bacterium; assembly: GCA_965248155.1. Taxonomy (GTDB): domain Bacteria; phylum Bacteroidota; class Bacteroidia; order Chitinophagales; family Saprospiraceae; genus RFSX01. The sequence goes on along the minus strand of CBDFIO010000001.1, from coordinate 1,389,618 downwards.
AATCGTCTTGCAAAAACATCTACAATTCTTGGGATCTTGCTCAAACCAACAATATATCCATTGGGAATGTAAGCCACATGCACCTTTCCGTAGAATGGTAGAATATGATGTTCACAGAGGGAATACAGCTCAATGTCCTTAACCAATACCATATTGTCGTATTCTTCCTTAAATAAGGCTGATCTGATGATTTTAGCCGCATCTTGACTGTAACCCTGAGTAAGGAATTGAATAGCTTTAGAAGCTCTCTCAGGCGTCTTTAGCAGACCTTCTCTTCGAACATTCTCACCCATTGATTTGATGATAGAACTATAATGTCCTTTGATTTTATCGGTGGTCTTTTTATCGTAAGATTCTTTTTTTGAGTATGTCATCTTAATAATATTATATAAACGACTTATTAAACCCTATTTCTATTAATTAGTTCAATAATAGTAATTTAGAATTCTACTGCAATAATGATGTATAAATCTTATTTTTTAAAGTATTTGTCTAATGGATTTGAGAAGAACTTGTCTTTATTTTAATTTGAGCCTGTGAATTGGCTAGATTTTAAGAACACATACCAGGACTTGTTGAAATCCAAGGGTTTTTTGCATTTCAGCTTTTGGATATTATTGTATTTCTTTTTGGTCCTGATAGACCAGAGTCAGTACCCACTTTGGTATGTTCTTATCAAAGAATTGGTCGATGTATCATTCTATATGTTGATCGTCTATTCCAATATCTTTTACCTGATTCCTCAGTTCTTACAAAAGAAGAAATTCTTCCAATATTTACTGGCCTTCCTTCTTTTAATCATATTAATCAGTCCAATAAAGACGCTCTCCTATTTTATCTTATACCAGAATGAGCCTAACCTTCAAGCTATTGTAGTTGATAACCAGACAACGATATTTTTAATATGTCTTTTTGTTGGAATGGCTTCTACAATATTTAAAGTCACCACAGACTGGTGGGTCCATCAAAGTGAAAAGAAAGATTTAGAAAGTCAGAGGTTGCAATCAGAACTAAAGTTCTTAAAATCTCAGATCAACCCACACTTCTTTTTTAATACACTCAATAATCTATACGCACTCACACTTAAAAAGTCTGACTTAGCTCCGGAAATCGTCCTTAGATTATCAGATATGATGCGTTATATGCTTTATGAAAGCAATGAAAAAAAAGTGCCTTTAGACAAAGAAGTGGCTTATGTCAAGAATTACCTGGAATTGGAAAAACTGCGTCAGGGTGGTAAATTTGAAATCAATTTCAATCTGTCCGGTAAGCTGGATAATCAACAAATTGCACCCCTTATGTTTATTCCATTTTTAGAAAATAGTTTCAAGCATGGATTGGATAATCAAATCAAATCAGGATACGTTAATATAGATTTGGAACTTAATAAGGATTCTGTTCGCTTGGAAATTGAAAATTCAAAACCACCAACTATTAATAAGGAAAGGAACTATCAAGGAGGAATTGGACTTGAGAATGTAAAGAAGAGACTGAATCTTCTATATCCTAAGAAACACGAATTAAATATAGTTGACAAACCCAATTCATTTAAAGTATTACTAGATATCAAATTAAATTAAAACATGATCAAAACACTTATCGTAGACGACGAACCACTTGCTTTAGATATTTTAGAAACATACATTAACAAACTGGCGGATATGGAACTCGTTGCCAAATGCGACAATGCCATAGATGCCAGTGAGATTATTCGCAATGAAGAAATTGATCTCGTCATTCTGGATATTAAAATGCCACAGATGACAGGAATTGATTTGGTGAAATCACTATCCAATCCACCTAAAATAGTTTTCACGACCGCATTTGAAGAATTCGCCGTTGATGGCTTCGAATTAAATGCCGTAGACTACCTTATGAAACCTGTCGCTTTTGAAAGATTTTTAAAAGCAATCAATAAAGTAAAAGATAGCCTTGGAACTAAAACTAATCAAGCTCAAGGGGAAGATTTCTTTTTTGTAAAAGCTGATAAGAAACTGGTTAAGATTCACTTCAATGAGATTCTATATATCGAAGGACTAAAAGATTATGTCATTATTAAAAAGGAAGTCGGCAGAGTGATCGCTCTTCAAACCATGAAAAGCCTTGAAGCTAAGCTTCCTGATAATATATTCATGAGAGTTCATAGATCTTATATTGTCAATATCCAGAAGATTAAGGCAGTCGTAGGCAATGCGATTGAGATTGTTGAATCCAATCAGCCTAAGCACATCCCGATTGGTAAGAACTACAAAGAAGATCTTATTACAATTATTGAGAACAATAAGTTGTAGTTGGTCTCAGCATGGAGTATTAAGGAGGATGTGATTACTTCAGTTGTCTATAGATTTCTCGGCGCACTCCGTTTACTCGAAATGAAAAAAGGTGGGTTGAGTAACTTTTCGTTTCCATAATGAATTCCTAACGTGATATGTTTACTCGAAATGGAAAGCAGCAGGCTCCATTCTGGATATTCACTTTCTCGATATTACATACCCCTTTTTCATTTCGACTAAGTAAATGAGCGATGCGACATTTACGCTCGGAGAAATCTCTATTAAGTAGATGGAAGGCTCTAAGAAAGTAAAGAGTAACAAACTGTCCAGTTGTCTATAGATTTCTCGGCGCACTCCGTTTACTCGAAATGAAAAAGTTGGAATAAGTCGATAGTTATAAGCGAGGAAAAAGAACCGAAACCTAAAAATCAAACTTCTGCACCTTCTTAGTCGTCACCTGATTATTACTGGACGCTCTTACAAAGTACATGCCCTGATCAAGGTAAGAAAGATCAATTCTGGCTTGTGGAGAATTCGAAAAATGTTGCTGTGAAACCAGCTTACCGAGGGCATCAAAAATTTCCACCTGATCAATGCTGTGTCTTTCTGATTCGACAAATAGATAATCACTGGTTGGATTAGGATAGATATTAATGAAGTTTTGTATCTCTTTTCCTTCTAGTCTACGGTCTCTGTTGATTTTGACTGAACCTTCCTGGTCCGGATGACGGACATATTCTCCATATTGATTGGTAGAAATAATATTGGTCATGCCGATATTAATATGACTCGCTAACTGTTCTATGTCCTTGAATCCTGCAATTTCATCTTCAACGATAAATGAGAGCTTACCAATAATACCCAAACCATCAACTGAACCGGTTATGCGTGTTAAGGCCATATCTACCTGGCCATCCTGAGGAACGAGATATAGAGAACTTAACGGAGCCTTGTCGTCGTTTATCCAAGAGTCATCATAAAGACTAAATGTAACACTGGATGAATCAATCAAATCCGGATTGATGTTAAAAGTAAAAGCAGCACCATTAAAATCCAATGCCGGGTAAGCAAAAGATCCTATTGAAATATCGATTGTCAACCATTCTCCTGAATCGACTTCTGTTTGTTGCGGTATAAATGTGATCGGAACATTACTTATCGTGGTAACAGGATCTGACATCAAACGATGAATGCTTCCGTAGTGATCAACAACAGCCTGAAAATCGTTGCCATCAATATAGCCATCGCCATCTGAATCCCCACATTTAAGATCGATATCGGAATTCATTTGTTCATGACCCCAATTATCACTTTCCTGACCTGTCCAAAGTAAATTGAAATCATTGGTTCTTTCTAATCCTCCATTCCCTATGTTAAGACCTATGTCTAATATGTCTTTGCCATTGACGATTCCATCGTCATTATTGTCGCCTATATAAACACAATTGCTCAGGCACAAACATTCCTCATAATTGGAATCCAGGATATTGACATCAATTTTTACAATTTCACATACATTACTCGTTGTGCAATACTCAATATCAAATTCATCAACCCCGGTATAGTCATTGTCCGGTGTATATATAATTGTATTGATGCCACTCAGCGTATCACATTCATTGGCATAAGTAGAATTGGCATCGAGTACCTCTACCGATCCATTTGTTGGAGCATTGAGAATTGAGAAAGTATACGTTTCTACCGGACTGTGATGTTCAATCCGAAGCGCATGATTGTTTAATATTTCAAAAGCATAACTGAGCTCTTCGGTTGGATTGTAGTTATCTACATGAATAAAAATCTGACCGGTATGAAATTCAAGCCCTGAAAAGACTTTGTAATAAAAAATCTGATCACCGGAAAAATCACTCGGTGGCGTATAGCTGAATTGGCCATCTCCATTATAGGTCAGTTCGCTGGAATAATCGATAATTGCGAAATCTGTTCTTAAGTCGTTTTCGAAAACATTAAAGGAAACAGATCCATTGACAACCACATAACTATGATCATCTAATACGAATGAACGTTCGGTTGATTTGTCCAATATCGTAATATCATAGCTGATATCTCCTCCGGCTGTACTTGTAAATTGAATGTAATCTGTGCCTTCATAGTCATCATTTGGGGTATAAATCCAAACATGATTTTCATCACCTATACTTAAAGTTCCATGGGTAGCATTTGCGGTGATTTCATAATTTGCAGATGGTAGTTGGATTATTTCTGAAGACTTATTATCAGCATAAAGCATTCTGCTCTCGCTTAATAAATCATCTTCCTGTAAAAGATGAACAAGGGCTGAATTCACAGTTCCCAGACTGTCCTCGACAAAATAAAGGACATGTCCGTTGGTTGAACCGGAATCGAATGTGAAATCTATCTGATCGCCATTAACAATGCTGGCCGATCCTCCGTAATTGTAACCCAGCTTTTGAATAGTGAGATCACCATCCGTCGAGCTGTCATTACCTAAAGGAAAAACATTTACCGTATTTCCAGGATCAAGAACATAATCATTGTTCGTACTAACTTTTGATTCCTTGATTCTGTAATGTATCGTTGTGTAATTGGGATATGGGATGCCAGGAATGGCTCCGGGTTCAAAATATTCGATCTTAATTTCTGTATCTCCAATAAATCCAGCCAGAGGGTCAAAAGTCAATGTATAGGCTGTCGGTACTCCGTTAACCGGATCAATGCTAAGTGTATCTCTTCCTGAGTCAGGAAAACCGTTGTTGGTTACAGTTGGCGGGAAAGTAAGAGAGTAGATTTCTAGGTAATTAGGAATGTCCTCTTTTTCATGGACATAAATATGACGGGGATTAAGTTGAGCACTTAATACAAGGCTGGTCAAAACAAATATGGAGGTCAGTATTAACCTCATGTAAGTCTCTTAAAGTTTTGGTTAGTACAAATATATTTCATTTAGCTTAAATTATCCTTATATATTTGGTTTTTTTTTATTGATATTAATTCTTTATTTAATATATTGATAATCAATACTTTAGATTTAAGAAATATGCAATAAAATATTGGTTATATAAATTATTTTTTATTATATATGTTACTCTTAATCAATATTATACATATTTAATAAATTTATAGTATAAAGTGAATAATTGAACAATACCCGTATATATAACATTCTTTCAAAACTGGATAAGCCATTGCTTAACCGTTTCATCAAATTTATTGATTCCCCCTATCACAATAAACATCAGCGTGTCTCGGCTTTGACACATCTACTTATTAATAACTTAAAAACAGATGAAAAGCTGCCTACGAAACAAGAAATATGGGAATTAATTTTTGAGAGCAACAAATATGAAGATGTCAAATTCCGGAAACTGTGCAATGATGTGTTAGAACGCTTTGAAAATTTCCTGGTAGTAGAACAACTTAATTCCAGTAATCTGCAAAAACTGAATTTGTTGTTGGTTGCCTTAAAAAACCAGAATATTAAGGAAATCGTCGAGAAACATATTTCAAAATCTTCAAGATTGTTTGAGAGAGAGATCGACCAGTCATCAGAATATTTTTTGCAGAAGTATTTCTATGAACGATCTCTACAGAATTTAAAAACGAATTATGAGAAAAAAGAAAATATAAAATCCTATCTCAATAATTATAACTACCTGGATCTTTCCAAAAATCTGGACTCCTTTTATGTTATCGAAAAAATACGGCATGCGACAGATATATTGACTTGGCGTAAAATGTATAAAACAGATATTCAGATTGACTTAGGATTTACGACTCATTTGATAGAACAGTACAATTTGGATGATAAACCTGCAGTAAAAATTTATTTTTTAATATACCAGATTTTGGCTAATGCTATTGATGTTAATGGATATTTTGAACTAAAGAATATCTCTATTCAATCTATTGACATATTTCAAGATGAAGAAAGAAGAGAAATAATGGATGTCTTATTTAATTATTGTGTAAAACAAATAAATGATGGCGAAAAGTCATTCTACAATGAATTGTTGGAATTATACGATTGGGGAATAGATTCAGAAATTATATTAACAAATGATCAACTTTCTCCTACTTCATTTCGAAATTATATTGTTTCAGGATTAAGAATTGGAGAGTTTGAACGCGTTGAAAAATTCATTCATGAGAAATCAAACTTGTTGAAGGAAACTAGAAGAGAAAATGCAATAAATTTTAATTTAGCCAGAGTTGCATTTCATAAAAAACAATTTAATAAAGCTTTAGAATTATTGTCTAAAGTTAATTATGACGATGTCTGGTACCATGTAAATAGTCGTAGTCAACTATTGGCCGTTTATTATGAATTAGAAGAGAATATAGTTTTAGAATCTCAAATGGATAGTTTTCAAGTCTTTCTGAGAAGAGATAAGTCAATGCAAGAATCAAAATCTAATCTATATTCAAATTTTACAAAATTTCTAAAACGTATCTATAAAGCCAATAGAAGAGACACTGAGGTTCTAAGCAAGATCAAGGAGGACATTATCAAAGAATCTCAAGTTATCAACAAACCCTGGCTCCTTGAAAAGGTAGATGAACTCCTCTAGTTGCATCAATCTAAGATTAATAAAACCAGAAGATCGAAATCAATCAATCTCCTGGTTTTTTGGGCCTAAAGTCCAATAATTTCCTCTTCAACAATAAAATCTAAGGTTAATCCCGGAAAATAAATCTGTACTCTGGTACAAGGATTTCCGCAATCTGTAAATGTTGCAGTTCCCTGACTCGTACTCAATCCCTGGTCCACCAATACAAGGTTTGGGCTAACAAGACTAACGTCACTTTCATCGACGTCATAGGCGTCTGCCACCTTTTCAATAATTTCCTGTTCCCCAGGAGTCCATTGGATAGCAGCAGCAGTTATACTAAAGGCGTAGATCAACGAAAAAATTAAAACTTTCATAGTATTACTTTTTTTAATTAAAAAATAAAAATCATAATACAACGGGGCTTAAGTTTCATATGAAAGAGAGCTTTCTATGATTGGCTAGTGACGACTTATATCATCGTTGCCAATAAAGGCTCTGTTAAAAAAATATTTTATTAACAACAAATGATAAAAGATCGCTTAACTCGAAAAGATAGGATATGACTTTAAAATTCCCTTTTATAAAACTACTCTATCTGTAAAATAGATTGACAGTATAACGTATACTTTCATCATTCTGTTTCTATAATAATTAAAATTCAGGGTTTCTCCCTATCAATGATATTTGATGGAGATTTTAAGTGGCAAAAGTAAGTGGATGAACAGAACGTCTTCGGGGTGTGCGTCAAAATCGATCATTATCGCTTTGCGGACACAGATTAATTATAGTCTATTTTACAATATTGAATGCAATAAGAATTAATATGTTTGTGTTAGCTTTATATTCTGAATAAAAATTCAATACAATACAGTATGAGAAATAGTCTTTTTGGAACCTTGTTTATCCTTTCAGTAGTCATTATTTTCGGATCTTGCAATTTTGATGGTAGCGGAAACGCCAATGAGAGTGAAGCCATGAAAGAAGCTAGAACTGCCTATAATACTGAAGCCAACCAAACAACAGGTAATAACTATATTAAAGCCATCATGGATGAACTGGCTAATACCGATATCAAAGCAGAAAGGAGATCTGAGTTATTAGAATTAGGATATGAAGTTGCGACAGATCAGAGAATTACAGCGCGTCGAGCAGCATTCCTTTTTCCTATTGTAAAAAACAATATCGGAGATCCATCTAATATTTCAAGACTTTTTGATTTGGGTGTAGTCATGAGGCAATTGGAAAAATCAAGTGCCGCTAATACAATTTTCAAAGGTATAATCGATCAATATCCGGATTTTGGAAAAGTGTCAGAAGCTCAGTCAGCAATGTCTGAACCAATAGAGAATATTGATGATTACATTCAGAAACTGGGAGAGAGCATTTTTGCGGATCCCGATAATACAGGAATTAACCGTCAAGCATCCTTATTTTTTGTTGATGCTTGCGAAGCATATGCAACAGTATATAACAATAGTCCTAAAGCACCGGAATATCTATTTAAAGCTGCCGAAGTAGCAAAAAGTATCAGAACTTATCCGAAGTCACTATCCCTTTATGATTGGATAGTGGAATCTTATCCGGATTATGAAAAATCGGCCACTTCTCTTTTTCTAAAAGGATTTATCATAGAAAACAATCTCGGTGATGATGAGAAAGCAAAAGAGATATATGATCTGTTTTTAGAAAAGCATCCCAGCCATGATCTGGCAGATGACGTTCAGTTTTTACTTGAGAATCTTGGTAAAACAGATGAGGAGATTTTGGAAATGATAGAAGCTAAAAGGAAAGAAAGAGAAGCCAACTAATTCAGAACAATATTTTTGATGATATGAGGATCCAGCTTTGTACCTTTTACTTTAGCGGAAGCTTCAATCTTGTATTCTGATTTGACATTCTTTAATTTCTTCGCCATTCTTACTATAGAACGAGTAATAAAGTTTTTGGATTCATAATGATCCATCTCAGAGAGCATTCTGTTAAATGGTAGTTCGAAATCAATAGTTTTGCTATTATCAGCTTCAATAGGAATATCAACATCTAATTCAATACTTCCTAATAGATATTCATTGATTAGTTTTGAGTCTTTTCTTCCTCTTCTATACTTTTCAATAAGTTTGACTTTAATCTTAGATATGTGTTGTTCTGTTTGGCTTGTGAAAATGATCTGACCATTAACAGAACCACTCTTGGTCTTAACTTCTTCAGGAACGCTAATGTCAATTTTGACACCTTCTATTCCCAATATATTTTTAATCTTTTTCAGCATAATCAATAAGATTGAATCCTATTTTATAAATAATACCAATGAAGAGAACCTTTATTAAGACTAAGGCAATAATTTTTTATACCAGCTTTCATCCAGAGGTAGTATCCAGCGCTCCAAAAACTCAGACTTCGTTTTCACGAGATTGTTAACCATAAGCGTTTGATCATCGATTATCCCATCATTATAAGCATTTTTAAAATCTGCATTATTTATATAATGAAACTCATCATCCTTGACATAAGCATAATTCAATCGATTGAAAAAATCTATTCCGAATGAATTTTCCAGTTGCTTAACGAAGTGGACACTGGAATCTATAGAACAACCGCTTACATGTTGACTGTCATCAGCTACAAGCACTAAAAACCGATGATGAAAAAGATTGCCATAACATTCAAGTTCTTTACCGTGTGAAGCCCAGTTCATCGTAAAGTCATAAATGTAGTTCTTGATTTTTTCTTCATAGTCATCATTGATATGAACATCGGACTGATAAATCCAGACTTTTGATTCGTTATTCAATGCTATTAGATCTCTTCTCATACTACCATTTATTGGCTTGAACAATTAATTCGGAAATATCATAGACCATAACATCTTCTTCCTTTTCTTTGGTTTTCACTCCGTCATCCAGCATAAGAATACAATAGGGACAATTGGCGGCAATAATGTCTGCCCTGGTATCCAGTAGCTCCTCTACCCTTTCCGCATTGACTTTCTTCTCGCTCGGTTCTTCTTCTTTAAAGACCTGAGCTCCACCGGCACCACAGCAAAATCCTTTTGATTTATTCCTTTTGACTTCTTTGATATCAGCATCTAAGTTTGATAATATCTCCCTGGGGGCTTCATATATATTATTGACTCTACCGAGATAACAAGAATCATGATAGGCGATTGTTTGGCCTTTGAAGCTGCCGCCTTCGATCGTAAGACGACCTTCAAGAATAAGTTTATGTATCAGCTGAGTGTGGTGAAGTACATCGAAATTACCTCCAAGTGCGGGATATTCGTTTTTGATAGTATTAAAACAATGAGGGCAAGCGGTAACAATCTTATTAACCTCCGTCATTTTGATTGTTTCAATATTTTGGAGTGCCATCATTTGGAAAATGAATTCATTACCTGCGCGACGGGCTGGATCTCCTGTGCATGATTCGTCATTACCCAAGACTGCATATTTTACGCCGGCATTATTGAGAATGCTTATTAGAGACTTCGTGATTTTTTGTGCCCGTGGATCAAAACTTCCTGCGCACCCCACCCAGAATATCACTTCAGGTTTCTCCGGCAATGTGTAATCGTCTAGTGTATATACTTTCAAGGTTCTCTTCTATTTTTAAAATATAAAAATTATTCCTTGGACCAATCAAATCTTTGGTCCGGCATCTGCCAGACTGCTCCACTATTTTCGATGCTGGTAAACATGGGTACCCACTCTGATGGTCCTGCTGATTCTGTGAGTATCTTGTATCTTCTTAATTCCAGAATCGGTTCCAGTGGATCAATCAGTATAGGACATGCTTCTACACATGCATTACAAGTGGTACATGCAAAAAGTTCTTCATCGCTTATATAATCAAAAAGGGATTTACCATCATCATATTTTGGCGGGTCAGTTTTGTCGGTTCTAATTTTTGTTCCTACTTCGGTAGCTCTATCTCTGATGTCCATTAATATTTTTCTTGGAGATAATTTTTTTCCCGTTTGATTTGCAGGACATACTGAAGTACATCGTCCACATTCTGTACAACTGTAAGCGTCTAACAAATTTTTCCAGCTAAGGCCAAATATATCATTGGCTCCAAATTCAGGAAGTTCGTCTTCGGCCGGCATTTCGCTTTCTTCAACAAGGCCCATCATACTTTTAACTTCATTCATGATTTCAGGCATATTTTTCATTTCTCCTCGTGAATTGAGGCGTGAAAAATAAACATTCGGAAATGCGAAGATGATATGCAAATGCTTGGATATAGGTAAGTACGCTAAGAAACCGAATACAGTAAGAATATGTAGCCACCACCCGAATCGTTCAAGGATGTGAAGTGATGAAACAGACATTTGTGAAAACAATGCATCCCCAATAGCGGAGCTTATATAGAGCGTCCCAGTAGAATTAAAATGATCAGGATCCAAAGTTTGTAAAAGGCTGTCAGCAGAATTCATAGAGAAAATCCCGATGATCAAAATGATCTCACCTATCAGAATGTAGTTGGCATCCAAAGTTGGCCATCCTTTCATTTCATCTTTTACGAATCGAGGCAACTTGAGAAGATTCCTTCTCCAAAGAAATATTATTGTAGCAAAAAAAGCAAAGAGAGACAAGAACTCAATTGTATTGATAATCAGAGGATACAACATTCCAATCTTATCAGCAAAGTATCGATGTACACCAAATACGCCATCAATAACTATTTCTATCAGTTCAACCTGAGTAAACAGAAAAGCAACATATATGAAGAGATGAAGGATTGCCGGTATAAAACGCTTAAACATTTTCTTTTGGCCAAATGCAATTAAGATTACATTTTTCCACCGCTGAATTCGGTCGCCTTTGATATCTTCATCTTTTGCAAGACGTATATTTTTAATGATATTTCCATAAGCTCTTATAGAATAAAGGGACATGACAATCAGTAATACAATAAAGAGAATTTGCTGAATTTGCATTATGAAAATTAATATATGCAATATCTAAAAATTGCGAGATACATTTGTCATTTCAAAGCAATATATTACAGCAAAAAATATCTTATTTATACAGTATGGAGATTTTAAATCATATCCAGGTAGGTCAAAAAATAGACAGATTAGCGTATCAGATTCTTGAGAATAATTTTCAATCTCAACAAATTGTTTTTGCAGGAATCAATAATAATGGTTTGACATTCGCTAAAAAATTAAAAGATGTTTATGATTCTATATCTGACAAAGCTTCGATAATAGGGAATATTAGACTTAATCCTGCTGCCCCTTTAGAATCCGGAATTGAAATCGACATAGACCTTAAGACGTTGAATGACAAATGTGTAATCATCGTTGATGATGTTGCGAATACCGGCAGAACTATCTTCTATGCTACAAAGCCATTAATGGAGTATCTCCCTAAGAAAATAGAAGCGGCAGTCCTGGTAGATAGAAAGCACAAAATGTTTCCTATACAGGTGGACTATGTAGGTTTATCTTTAGCTACTACATTAAAAGAGAATATCAAAGTAAAGCTAAGCAGTACTCAAAAAATGTCAGTCGCCCTGGAGTAGATTCTTACTGCTTTATTACCTTTTTTATCCAATATGCATCTTCAAGGATTGCTTTAATGAGATATGTACCCGGTCTTAACTGACTCATATCAACTTGATTTGTATTGCTCAGTTCAAATAAAACTCTGCCTTTAAGATCATATACTTCTATGTTTTCGATTCTGTCCTGAGCATCAATACGAAATGAATTTTCTACAGGATTTGGATAAAGATTAATGTATCCAGTATATAATTCATCTATCCCAAGGTAAGTGTCAAAATCTGATATATATCGTGGTAATATCTGGTAACCCATATCAAAAGGAGCATTGCCGTCAAACTGACCTCCTATTCCAGTAATGTATGCAGGGAATGCCAAAGCTTCAACAGTTGATAATTCTGTGTCGTTGTCAATTCTCATCGTAAGCGTGTCACCGTTTATGGTTACGATACCTACATTAAAACTACTTCCATCACTCAACCATTCAGATTCATCAACATAGTGCATAGCATCGACTGTAATGAGTGAAGATTCAGTGGATTCGTTTAGTTGGGAAACAATCAGAGGGTTAGAGAGATCATTTAAAACAGAATTTACCATAATGGTATCTGGTTCTATCTGAGCCAGGCCACTGAACTGTGAAAGTTCTCCCTGAACCGTTATATCATCACCTTCTGATACGGAGTAAGAGAATTGATCTTCAAAACTGAACACAGCAATTCCGGTATTGGTAGCATCAATTATCGAGAATTGAAGACCACCTGGTCTAAGGTTTATTCCATGAACGACCCCATTCAGTTCTGCCCGGCTACCCAGTTTGCTTAATACCCCTTCGCTGTCTGTTTGTCTCGCTTCTGCTATTGATAATTTATCGTATTCTATTTCTTGAGTATTATAAGGGGAGATATCACTTGCAGCGCGGGGTAATAATTGATATCCACTATCGAAGGGAGCATTTGCATCAAATTGACCGCCTACTCCAGTAATTGTAAATGTTCCGAGGGGTGGATCCATGCCTGCAATATCTATATCGGAGTCAACTCTGACCTGAATGGTATTTGTTCCATTGGTAACATTCACATTAAAGCTTCCGGATAAAGCCCATTCAGAAGGGTCAGCAAGCATGGCGTTTTCGAATCGGATAAGATTTGATTCTGTGCTTTCATCCATCCCCGTAATTATTGTTGGATCTGGTAATGGGTTGCCCTGGCTTTCGATAACGATACTGCTTGGTACTATTTCGGCTAATCCATTGAATTGCGCTAATTCTCCATCAACTGTTAATTCGTCTCCATCCGTAACCGTATAGCCTACAGAATTGTCAAGAGCAAAAACAGTAATACCTATATTGTTTGCCACATCATATAAAATAAAAGTGAGGCCACCACTTCTAAAATTAGGGCCGATTGCAATTCCAGTTATTTGGACAGTTTGTCCTTCACGAACAAGAGTTCCATCGGTATTATTTTCGCGCGCTTCTGTAATTGTTATTTGAGCGGCAACTGTAGTTATGCAAAAACAAAGAGAAAGGAATAATGTAAAAACTTTTTTCATGATATAGGTTTATTATGTGAAAGATTGACACTTACCTAAATATAGGAAAAACGGACTATTATGGAATGATGGTAAAGCTACTTTATTTATAATAAATAAAGTATAGAATTGAAATCCATGTGGGCGTATGTGAAAGCAAACAAAAAAGGCCGGATCAATAGATCCAGCCTTTAAAACTTAATTGTAATTGTGATTGAGCTAGAAACTATATTTTGCTGAAACGTTCCAAGTTCTAGTTTTTCCAAAAGCAACTCTATTATCTTTATTTACGCCATTCCAGTTATCAGATTCTGAAGCCGCAGGTGCATCAGAATCAAAAGCTCTAGAAATATATTCTTCTCCAAGAACATTGTAGATATTCGCTCTTAATGTTAAGAATTTACCGTTATTCATATCAAATGCATAACTTAATCCAAAATCAAGAAGACTGAATGATGGTAATTTTAACTCATCGGTTGAAGCACCAAGATTAGAATATAGATTGTTATAGTAGTTCCAATCAAGATCTGCTCTAAGCCCACCAGCCATCTTATAGTCAACACCAATACCGAAAGTAGTTTGGGCAGCACCACCCACTTTTATACCATCGATATCCAATGAAGGTGTTGATGAAACTAAAGTCCTATCTAAATTATCCTCATATAATTCTCTAATAGCAGTTCCTTGATATTTCCAACTGCCAACAGAAGTATACCCCTTTAGTCGGACAGATGAATTGACATCATAGCTGAAATCAAATTCAACTCCTGTATGCAATTGATTTAATTTAGTAATATTAACAAAACCTCCTTCAGGAAATAAAATTCCATCTACAGTTTCATTTTCATCAATCGTTGAAGTTGTCGTCCTGTTTTTCCAGGAAGTTCTATATAAGTTTAAATTTGCTACAAATTTAGGCCCTACGTATTTATATCCCAATTCTAATCCAAATATATCTTCTGGTACTGTAACAGGATTCACCGTGTTACTGAAATTAAGGAATTGATTATCGAAGAATGGCTGTCTTTGATAGTATCCGGTATTAACAAAAAAACTGTTGTGATCGTCGAACAAATATGATAGCCCAGTTTTGATATTATAACCTATTTCATTAATTTTTTCAGATTCTTTATTTGCTTCAGTTTCCTTGAATAATTCAAATCTTGTGCTCCCTTGATTAGATACTGCTCCTTGAATATATGTTGATACTTTTTCAGAAGCATATTCTAATTGTCCAAATATACCACTGTAAGTAATTGTCTCATCATTATTATAAGCTATCCTTTGGCCAGCCGGAGCTTCTTTAGCAAAGCTACTAATAGCTTTCCATGGATTAGCTTCAAAAGCTTCAGTTACAAGATAACCATCTGGGAATCTATTTCTTCCACTTTGAGCGTAACCAGACGCTCCTAAGAAATCTCTTACTTCTCTGAAGTGAGATCCAGTATATCTTCTCAAATCAGCTCCAACACTAAGTGTTACAGCATCAGAAAGTGTTTTTTCAAGATTCGTTACCATTCCATACCACTGATGGTTATTAACTGAATTTCTCAAAACGAAAACACCTCTACCCGGTGTATGATCAGGATCTGCTTCTTCTGCTTGATTCAAACTAACAACATTGTTCCAAAGTCTCCAATTCTGCCGGAACCTCCACCCCGATCCCAGGAAGCATAAAGCACAGTAGAAAGGCTTGTGTTGTCATTAATTTCATATTCCCAGTTTATGTTTGAAACTGGTTTATGATAATAATTTCTTCTTTCATTTAAATATTCCCCATTCAAATAACCCCAATTATCATTGAATTTGATATTGAACTCATCATTACTATTGTAATGTCTTGAAATCGGTTTGGTGAAATTTTGATCATGCCATTGTGGCGCTCCCGTAATTAAGAATGTAAGGTTATGTTTGTCATTCGGCTGGAATCCAGCAGATATGAAATAACTTTGGCCTTGCCCCTTGGTTCCATCAGCCCAACCATCACCTTGCCAGTGAGTTAGTAAGAAGGGCAATCCGAACTTACCTTCACCCATCCCGGTATTATACATGAGTGTGGCCTTATTGTAATTTCCATTACCTCTTAGGTAACTTACAGATCCACCGCTTTCCTGAGCAGTAGGTCTCATAACGATATTCGTTGTTCCACCAACTGAAGAGATCGCTAACTTGGATGAACCTAGTCCTCTTTGAACTTGGACAGCACTTGCAACATCGGTCATTCCAGACCAGTTGGACCAGTACATTTTTCCGTCTTCCATACCATTGATTGGTTGGCCATTAAGTAGAAAGGCTGTATTGGTTTGATTGAATCCTCTCGTAAAAACTTCCGAATCACCATATCCACCAGCTTGATTAGCAACATAAATAGACGGTGTGTTTTTCATTAATTCAGGGAATTCAACGTTACCGGCTTTTGCTTGGATTTCTCTGATACCAATAGTAGAAACCGCAACAGGGGTTCTTCTACCCTGAACAATATCCATGGTACCAGTAATGACTACAGATTCAAGATTTACTCCTCCTGCACTCATGTTGATAGTACCTAGATCAGTATTTCCTCCTGTAAGGTCTACGTCGATACTTTGATCGCGATATCCTACATAAGAAATGATAATAGTATGTGAGCCGTTTTCAAGTCCGGAAATAGAAAAAGTACCATCTATATCAGATAGTGCTCCTGTGGATGTCCCATCCACAAGCACAGATGCGCCAATAAGAGTTTCCCCATTTGATGCATCGACTAATGTCCCAGAAATTGAAGACTGACCAATCATTACGATTGTCATGAACATGACCGCAAGACTTAGTATAAGTTTTTTCATTTTAAAAAGATTAGTTATTAATTGAGAATACGGTGTAAAAATTACACAAAAGAATACATTAAAAAATAATGTATATATAATAAATTATTATGTAATTGTTATCGTAATCTGAACACGATCACTCTAAAAAAACAATTCTACGATCATACATCTTACACCTCCACCCCCTATAGACTGTATTGTCGGAATAGAAACGCGAATGATATTATTGTGACTTTTGATTTGATCAAGCTGTTTTGCAGATAAAGAATCATAGGCACTTTGCGATAAAACAAGGTACGATTGACCCAATTTCGACTTTAATTGAAGACAGTTAGCAGCAAATAGGTGCATTTGCTTTTTGGTTATGTTAATGATTTCTTTTCCACTTCGTAGAATCGAGTCGCTAAGATTTTTTCTTTCGATTTCATCTTCAATCGTCTCCAAACAAATAATAGCATAATTGTCACATACCGACATTAGAACATTGGTATGATAGATCGGGACACCGGAATCAGTAGCATGAAATATAATTTTACGATATTCCATAACTACAGCAAATTTTTCCAGCACGCGAATATCTGTTCTTGAGCTTAAAGACGCATAAGCGATTTTGTTTTCGCGATCCAGGACCATACTTCCTGTCCCTTCAAGAAATTGATCTTCATCTTCAAGATATTCAAATGCATATCTTTTGCTGAATCCAAATTCATTTATCAGCCTTTCTATAATGTCTTTTCTCCTTTCTTTTCTTCTAGATTTTGACCATAATGGATATGTAACAATATATTTCCCTTGATGAGTACTAAACCAATTGTTAGGAAAAATGGCATCTGTTTTTATTGGAGAAGAAGTATCATCGATGACATGGACTTCAATATCATGCCTCTTTAACTCGCTCACTACACTATTAAACTCTTTAAGGGCCTTAGATGAAATCTGTTTGGCTGAGAGTCCAATATCTTTGTTTTGAAAACTATTGTTTTTTGCTGTTTGGGTGTTAAAGCCAAAATTTTTAGGCTTGATCATCAGAACACTATCGGTCATTGTGCTTGAACTCATATTATTTTGTCGCTTCTAATTTTAGTTTTTCTGCTAATTCTTTGCCAAGATACCTGTCGATCATATAATGAGCAAGATAAATTACCGGTGTCAATAAAATAGCCATGATGAATTTATAAATGTAATTGACATTAGCAATCGCTGCTACTCTTTCAAAGCTCCAGTCTGCTCCGATATAAAAAGCAATTATCAAAACTACATAACTGTCAATAAATTGAGAAACCAGAGTAGATCCTGTCGCTCTTAACCATACCTTCTTTTCACCCGTCAGTTTTTTTATCTTATGAAAAACATAGACATCAAGTATTTGACCTACCAAAAAAGCAACGAGAGATCCAACAATTATCCACAAGCCTTGCCCAAAAATCCTCCTGAATGCCAGATCCATGCTTGTTATACCAATCGATGAATCATCTCTCAATCCACTTATGGCATCCCACCATTCATTTGGACTTAAAGTAATAGCAAAGCCGACCATAAAAAATGCATAAAGAATAAGTCCTATGACCATATTACTTAATAACTTGACCCCTTTTGAACCAAAATATTCGTTGATGACATCAGTCATTACAAATACAATTGGCCACAGAATAACGCCTGCTGTCAGATTAAAGGACAAATCATTTATTCCAAAAAAACTGAGATTTGCAGGCTCAAACCCCATGCTTTTCTCTAAAGAAAATATCTTTACCCCAATAAATTCAGCAACCAGAGCATTGGTAATAAAAAATCCACCAAGAATCAGGAAAAGTTTATGTGATTTATTTTTAAACATTTGATAAATAGTAGGTTTTATTTAGCATAAAGTGGTATGGCGAAGATATCAATAAACATGAAGTCGGGGAAACTCGTCAAAAAAGAAATAATTGTAGGAATCGACCTCGGAACAACAAATTCCCTTGTCGCTTATATCGATGATGAAGTAAAAATTGTAAAAGATAAATCTAATAAAAACACACTGGTACCTTCAATCCTCTACCTGGGTGAAAACAATCATTTCATTGTTGGTGACGAAGCAAAAGCAAAATTAGTAAGTGATCCTCAAAGGACGATTTATAGTGTAAAACGATTGCTGGGAAAAAATTATGGAGATCTCGATAAATACAAGGATCAACTCGCATATGAGATAATTGATGAAGAAGATAGTCTTGTGAAAATCAGAATGGACAATCATTTTTATTCACCTGTTGAATTATCGGCAGAAATTCTGAAATATTTAAAAAGCCGGGTCGAAATAGAATTGAATGTTATTATCACAAGAGCTGTAGTTACAGTTCCGGCTTATTTTGATGATGCTCAGAGACAAGCCACGAGAGATGCAGGAAAATTAGCCGGACTGGATATTTTAAGAATAATTAATGAGCCAACTGCTGCTAGCCTTGCCTATGGCTTTGATAATAATTCAGATTCTGATGAGTTGATCGCCGTATATGATCTTGGTGGTGGAACATTTGATATCTCGATACTAAAATTACACGATGGCGTATTTGATGTGTTTTCAACAAATGGAGATACTTTTCTTGGAGGAGATGATATTGATCTCAGGATAATAGATTTATGGAAAAAGAAATATCACATTTCAGACAATCAGCTGGATGATAATGTCAATTTGAGACAATCCTTGAGAATCAAAGCGGAATCAGCAAAAAAAGCACTTTCAAACTCAATGTCATATACAAGTGAAGATGGGTCCTTCCAATTGTCGCTCGAAGAATTAAATGAATTGATTGCTCCGTTGGTTGAAACTACAATTGAAAAATGTAAAGAAGCATTAAAAGACGCAGCTCTGAAAACAACAGATATTAATAAAGTTATTCTCGTTGGAGGGTCTACCCGTATTCCTCTTGTAAAATCGGAATTGAAATCATTTTTTAACTGCCAGATAAACGATAAAATAAATCCAGATGAAGTAGTTGCAATCGGGGCTGCCATTCAAGCTGATATATTGGCTGGGAATAATGATGACCTCCTTCTTTTGGATGTTACACCCTTGTCACTTGGAATTGAAACAATGGGCGGATTGATGGATACTATTATCCCAAGAAACAGCAAAATACCACACGCTGCAGGGAGGAACTATACGACCTCTGTTGACGGGCAGTCTAAACTTAAAATATCTGTCTACCAAGGAGAAAGAGAATTGGTAGAAAACAATAGAAATCTTGGAGAATTTATTCTATCCGGTATCCCACCAATGCCTGCAGGATTACCAAAAATAGAAGTCCAGTTTATTATTAATGCCGATGGAATTCTTAAGGTTAAAGCGAAGGAATTAAGATCTGAAACTCAAACAGAAATAGAAATTAAATCCCAGTATGGAATTTCTGAGCAAGAAATGGGTCGAATGCTTTTGGATTCTATTAAAAATGCTGAAAGCGATATCAAATTGAAAGCTATTCAGGAAGCTAAAAACGAAGGAAATGCCCTATTTCTCTCAGGTCAGAAGTTTCTTACACAAAATCAGAGCTGGTTAAACCCTGTCGAACTAGAAAAATTAAGGACATTAATCGATAATTTGAAATTACAAATCCAGGAATCAGATAAGGATGGTATCAATGTAGCGATCCAAGACTTAAACAACTTTTCAAACCCTTTAGCTGAGAAAGCTATGGATTTTGTTATTAAAAATGCTCTTAAAGGAAAAGATCTGAGTTAGAATTTCAGATAACCGTCTTCAATAGGGAGAGACCTGTTGACCATTTTAATTATGAGCGTCGCTGTATCTTCATCTTCGCCGATACGCTCGTAAGCCTCATTAATTACTTTAAAAACTTCGGTTGACTCACCTTTGATGTATGTACTCATACTATGTGTCCAGCACTGAACATGATTGTTCGTTTTTATGACTTTAATAAATGCAATGACTTTAGATTCAAAATCTTTCGATAATGGGTAGAGATTTAACTCAGCAGTAACGATCAAGAGCTTTGCTTGAATTCAGTTTTAAAGATTTTGTCCCAAAGTGCAGAGCTTACACCGAATCCGTTGTCGGGATCCTGAAAATGGTGACGCATGTGGTGCTGCTTGATTTTGATAAACCAATCTGCTTTCATGAAATGTGCATGGTGGGTTGCATAATGCATCATATCATAAGCCAGATACCCCATAATAAATCCAGCAAATAATGCCGAGCTATTCAAACCAAACGCAAAAAGGAAAATAAAATAAAATGAAGTTGAGAGTGGGAGGCTTAATATAGGTGGCATTACCAATCTTAGTGAATCATTGGGATAAGCATGATGAACACCATGAATCATAAAATGCATTTTTCTGCCAATTAAACCTGAAGGCTCGTAATGAAATATAAATCTATGAAACAAGTATTCAATGGCGGTCCATGTTAACAGTCCTGCAAAGAACAGTATAATTGTTTTCTGCGTTCCCAATCCAACATTAACTATGCTGTCGTAAAAGAAGAATACAATTGCCGGTAGAAAAATGACCAAAGGGACATACCAGGACACACGTGAAAATTTGTCGAGAAAGTTACTCTCAAACATTCTTACAGATTCATCTTTAGTAGATATGATATCGTGCGCTCCTTCAGGTAAGATCAGCTTCATTAATGAATAATTTTTTACAAAATTAATATAGTTTAACCATATTAGCACCTTAATTTCCGCATATGTTGAAAATTGCATTGACTGGAGGAATGGGTTCCGGAAAAACCTTTATCGGAAATATATTCGCAGGCCTAGGAATTCCTGTATATAATGCTGACACAGAGGCTAAAAAATTGATGTATACGAATCGGATTTTAAAGCAAAAAATCAAGGCTTTACTCGGGAAGAATGCCTACTACAGGAATGGAAGATTAGACAGGACCTATGTTGCAAAGAAGATATTCGGAAATTCATCCCTATTAAAAAAAATTAATGCCTTAGTTCATCCGGTTGTTCAGCAAGACTTTCAAGAATGGGCTAATAAGCAAGCTTCAAAATATGTTATTGAAGAATCAGCTTTGATATTTGAAATCAACGCCCAATCTAATTTTGACAAGGTCATTCTTGTTACTGCAGATGAAGAAATCAGAATCAACAGGATAATAAAAAGAGATAAATTATCCAAAAAAGTAATAGAAAAAAGATTAGAAAATCAATGGCCTGAAGAACGGAAAATTCCTCTTGCTCATTTCGTAATTGAAAACAACGGAACTAGAAGTTTGATTAGACAAGTTTTCAAAATTCATCGTACCTTAATCGCCGAAAAATAAATTAGATATGTCAGTAGAAACTAGTATTTCATCAGAAGCATTAATGCATTTAGAAGATAAGTATGGAGCCCATAATTATCATCCCTTACCAGTTGTTCTGGCAAAGGGTGAAGGCGTCTATGTTTGGGATGCAGAAGGGAAAAAATATTTTGACTTTTTAAGCGCATATTCCGCTGTAAATCAAGGACATTGCCATCCTTCTATAATAAATGCTTTAAATGAACAGGCTGGTAAACTGACTTTAACTTCCAGGGCTTTTTACAATGACATGTTAGGGCCTTATGAAAAATATATCACTGACTATTTTAAATACGATAAAGTACTGCCTATTAATACAGGAGTAGAAGCCGTCGAAACAGCTATTAAGTTGTGTCGGAAATGGGCATACACGAAAAAAGGTGTAGAACCTTACAAAGCCAAAATCATATTTGCTTCCGGGAATTTTCATGGCCGTACGCTTGCAGTAATTTCAGCTTCAGTTGATCCTGACAGCACAACAGGATTCGGACCTTTTATGCCGGGATATGAAGTTATTGAATATAATGATATATCTGCTTTGGAATCTGCTTTGCAAGATGAGAATGTAGCAGGTTTTATTGTTGAGCCCATTCAAGGTGAAGCAGGTGTAGTTGTTCCTTCTGAAAATTATCTTTCGGATGCAAAGGCGTTATGTGAGAAGCATAATGCACTTTTTATTGCCGATGAAGTCCAAACAGGGATAGCAAGAACAGGTAAATTATTGGCTACTTGTGGCAATTGTAATTGTGTGAAATCCTGCGGTCATGAACCTGAAGTCAGACCTGATATCTTAATTTTAGGGAAAGCGCTTTCAGGTGGTGTATTTCCGGTTTCTGCTGTTCTGGCAGATGATGATATCATGTTGTGCATTAAACCGGGTGAACATGGTTCTACATTTGGAGGAAATCCACTGGCATGTGCGGTCGGAATTGCAGCGCTTGAAGTTATTAAAAATGAAGGCCTTGCAGAAAATGCGGAACGTTTAGGCAAAATATTCAGAGAAAGAATGCAAAATCTGGTTAATAAGTCTGATCTGGTAACATTGGTCAGAGGAAAAGGCTTACTGAATGCAATTGTTATTGATGACGATGAGGAAAGCAAAACAGCATGGAATATTTGTGTAGAACTTAAAGAAAACGGTTTATTAGCAAAACCAACCCATGGAAATATCATAAGATTTGCTCCCCCATTGGTGATGACTGACGAAGAAATGCACCAATGCTGTGACATTATAGAAAAAACAATTTTGGATTTTCAATTGAATTAGACACGTATGTGAAATTTTATTAATATAATTGCGTTGTTATAAAAGCTTGATTAAAGTTTAATTATATATTAATAATTTTCATGATACGAATGACCAGAAAGATGTTCCTTCTGGGACTGTTGATATCTTCCCTACCGCTATTTTTATTTTCACAAGAATCTCATAAGCTACTAGAGAAGCAATATTATTTTCCAAATGGATCTAATTATAATAATGAAGAGCTCTATGGATTAGCCCTTCAATATTTCGAAGCTGAAGAAGCGACTGATGAGCATGTCATGCTCACAGCGATGAATTCTTTCAAAATTGATGAAACACGTTCAATTGATTTATTGCTGGAAAGTATAGCCAGATCGAACGATGCCATTAAGAATAATGATTTGTATGCTATAATAGCTAACAAGTACTTCGCAAAAAATGAATATAAAACTGCGCGTAAGTATTATTTAAAGCTAAACCAGAAGATCCTTACGAAAGATCAATACGAAGAGGCCAACTTTAAACTAGCATATACCTATCTGTTAGAAAAGAATTTTCAGGAATCTCTGGGTTACTTTTTAAAATCAAAAAAATATAAAGGGAAATATACGGATGACGCAAATTACTATTCCGGAATATGTTTTTATTTTTTAAATGAGAAAGAAAAAGCGATTGCTCAGTTCGAATCTGTTCAAAACCACAATCGTTACCGCGATCTAATTCCTTA
Organism: Saprospiraceae bacterium; assembly: GCA_965248155.1. Lineage (GTDB taxonomy): Bacteria > Bacteroidota > Bacteroidia > Chitinophagales > Saprospiraceae > RFSX01. The sequence goes on along the minus strand of CBDFIO010000001.1, from coordinate 1,365,704 downwards.
CTATCTGGCACAGATTTATTTTAAAGATGGAAATTACGCTCATGCTATTGTCTATGGTGAGCGTAAATTAAAAGATGGTAGCTCAACCGATCTTTCACATGTCAGAAAGATTTTAGGACTGTCCTATCTGGCGAAAGAAAATTATCAAAGTGCACTGAAGCATCTTGATGCTTATGCAAGGGAAACCCCTAAACTAACGGAAAATGAATTCTATCAAATTGCAAATGCGCACTATAATCTCGGGGATTACGAAAGCGCAAAACCATTATTTCTTGAGTTGAGCCATCAAGCAACAGCAATTGGACAAGTATCCAATTATTTACTGGGAAGCATCTATCTGAAAAGTGTAGAAAAAAAGAATGCTCAATCAGCCTTTAAGCAAGCTTCGAAATATAATTACTTCGAAGATATCAGAGAGGAATCACAGTATTTGTATTACAAAATATCAGCTGACCTAGGAGAAGAAAGAATTGCAATAAATGGCTTGTCAAAAATGACAAGTACTAGCCCATATTATGAAGAATCGCAAAATCTGCTTGCTGACTTACTGGTAAGATCGACAGATTACCTGATGGCCCTAAATACGATAGAAGGATTGGATAGCAAGACACAGAAAATAAGTTCGACTTACAAATCATTGAGTTATGATTATGGGCTTCAAAACCTCGATGAAAACTCATTAAGTACAGCTATTGAATATTTAAAAATAAGTGAAACGACTCCGGGTGAAAATAGTCTAACTGATAAATCGAAGTTTTGGCTAGGTTTGGCTTATGATCATCAGGAAGATCAAATCAATAGTGGGAAATATCTTCAATCGTATATGGAGACCAGTAATCAGAATTTCAGATTTAGGGCGTATTACCTGCGGTCATATCAGATTATTCAGGATAAGAATTTTACACAAGCCAAGAGTATGCTTGAGAAAGCTATGGCTTCGTTCAGAGCAGATAAAGATGAGAAATCATTATTTGATGATGCCATCGTCAGACTGGCCGATCTCGAATTACTGGATAATAATTATAATAAAGCCATCGAATATTATGATTTAGCAATAGATAATCAAGCTGAAGCATCTGATTATATCCTTTATCAAAAATCACTTATATATGGTGTGATTGGTGAACATTTGGATAAGCTGACAAGTTTAGAAAAGCTTATTAATAAATATCCGGAGTCGGAATATAGAGATGATGCATTATTTGAAATTGGAGAATCTTTATTGAGTTTGAAAAAGAATAATGAAGCCTTCAAAATATTCAAAGCTCTTGTTCAGGAATTTGGATCGGATTCCGAATATGCGGCCTTGAGTTATTTAAGACAAGGCTTAATCAGCTATAATCAAGGAGATATCAATTCTGCCCTGGATTATTATAAGCAAGGAATGGATTTAAGCACAGATGCCGATCACAAAAGGCAAGCCTTAATGGCTATCGAGGAAATCTATTTGAATGATAAGAATGATCCGGACAGCTATTTCGACTATTCGGAGAACGAGGTTGGCTTTAAGGTTGAAGATTACACTCGTGATTCAATAAGTTATAATTTGTCTTTAGAAGCGTACCAGGAAAGTAGATTTTCCGAAGCTATACAGGGATTAAGGAAATATCTCAATAACTTCAAAGAAGGCTTATTCAGGGATGAAGCCAGCTATTATATAGCGGAGTCTTATGTCTTATTAAAAGACTATGACAATGCCTTGAGATATTATGAAGATTTAATAGAAGATAATTCCACAAAATACGCTAAGACTTCTCTTAAAAAGGCAGCCTTAATTACGTTTAACCATCAGAAAGATTTTGAGAAATCACATCGACTTTTTGAATCGCTGATTGCTACTTCTGAAGACCCTGGAATTAATATTTATGAATCAGCTTTATATAGTGCATTTAAAGTAAATGATGATAATGCCATGATTCGATATGGGGCTATTATTATTGATTCTCCAGATGCTGATGATAGCAAAAAATCTGCTGCTCACTTTTATACTGCTGTCGCCTATGAGAGAAAAGGAGAACCCGATAATGCAATTGTTTCTTATAAAAAAGTAATCCAATTATCAGATAATAATCAGGCTTCTGAATCCAGTTACCGGGTGGCCCTCTTATTATATAAAATGGAAAAGCTGGAGCAAGCTGAATTGCAAGCATTTGAGACAACAAAAAAAGCAGCCAACTACCCTTTCTGGGTCGCTAAGAGCCTGATTTTGATCGGAGATATTTATACTGTGAAGAAGGACTATTTAAATGCTTCTGCTGCATATGAATCCGTCATAGAAAACTTCAAAGAGAATCAAAAGATAATTGAAGAAGCTACCGATAAACTTGAAACATTGGTAATAATGATAAAATTGGAGAGCAGAGTAAAAGAGCCTGAAAGTTTAGATTTAATACAACAAGACAATAAAAGATGATGACAAAAATTTTCTCAGTTATTTGCTTTACATGTCTAAGCATCACACTTATAGCCCAGGAAAACGATACAATCAATCTTCCTTCGGATAAAGTAGAGGTTTTGAAGAACTATGAAGCTATAATTCTACAGGCGCAAAGAAAAAGTATTGGCGTTGAAAAGCGGAATTTAAGTTTTTCACCAGTGGCTTTTTCTTATTCAAATAAGATACCAAAGTCGATAGATTTCGATCGTCCAGATCCGGTAATCAGAGCATTAGGGTTCAATATGAAAGCAAAAGAATCCCAGGATATAAAAGATGGCAACATTTATGGTGGATATGGTAATTTGAAAACACTGAATGCCGGAGCTGCTTATCATTACTATATTGAAGACTGGATTGAAGCGGGATTCAAAGTAGATCATTTTTCAGCAGAAGATCCAGATTTTGATTTTCAGAAATTTAGAAATACTGATGCGCACTTATATGGAGGATATTATTTAAGTCCATTTACAAAAGTAAAATTAAGTGCTAACGGATCATTTCAAAAACATCATACTGAGGGATCAATGATTTCCGATAGTCTATTTTCAAGCCAAAGCTTAAATGGACTTGGAGCAAAATTAGATTTTACGCACACCTCTTTTGAAAAGATCGGTTTTGTGATGAGAAGTTTTTTCTCATATGACAACTTAAAACAAAAGGAAGACGATGTAAGTGAAAATCTTATGAGTGCCGGAATCAGCATACTGAAAAAGTTAAACGAAAAGGTCGCTATAGAAATTCCTTTCGTCTATGAGAGTTACAAACTAAACAAAACTGCCTCGGAGCTAACTAATAATCTCATTCAGATAAGGCCTACAATTCGTATCAAGAATCCAAAATTTAATGCCAAACTTGGAGCTCAATATGTAAAGAACTCTGATAATTCAAATATCAATCCTATACTAAGTGTAGATGTCGCTCATGTTTTTAATGAGGTAAATATGTCTCTAACAATTGATACGAAGTTTCAGATGAACAGTTTGCATTCCCTGTCAAATGTAAATCCATATTATCTTTCTAATGAAATAATATTATTGCCGTCACAAGAGCATAATTATAGTTTGGGATTGAACCGTGATTTTGACCGGCTAACCGCGGATCTTTCAATCGCATATGTTAATTATGATAGTACATATAACATCAAATACATTGAGCCTAGTAAAAGATTTACAGCAGATTATGTAGATCGGTCGGAGCTCAACTTGAAGTTAGGCCTTAGTTATGATTTGAGTGATTATGTATCGGCACGTTTACAAGGATTGAGAAGAAACTTTCTGGAAGATGATTTTATTCCAAGGTATATTCCAAACTGGGAGTTTGAATTTGGTATAACTGCGCTTTCTTCAAATAAAAAATTTGTTGCTTCTCTGGATATCAAACATATCGGAAGCAGAAAATATTCTGATATAATTCAAGAGCCTGATTCGAGACTTGATGCTTACCAGGATTTATCTGTCAGCATCGATTATGCTATCAATAAACATTTCGGTGTGTATGCTAAAGCCACAAATCTACTAAGTCCGGAATCAGCAGCAATTTGGTTTGGACACCCTATACTTGGGCGGCAGTTTTGGGGAGGAATTAGATTTAATATTTAGTATACCTGCATTGAAGGGAGGATTTATTTCTTAAATCCGATACTTTCTTTTCTAAATAGATCACTGTCACTATGAGCAGAAAGGTGCTTCAGATCTTCTGGAAGAATTTCATTAGCGTTACTCTGATCCTTAATATTCTGGTGTGCTACTCGTAAATTCTGATTTTTGATTACATCGAGTACAACCTTTCTAACCTCCCTTGCATTCCCGAAGTATTTGTTTCTTCCGAGGTGGAGGTCTACCAATTGGTCATGCAACTGATCTTTAGCAGGCGTCTGAATACGGTATCCATTTTGTCCTATCATCGAGATGGCAATATCCAGAAGTTCACTCGGCGAATAATCGTCAAACTTTAATACCTTATCGAACCTTGATCTAAGCCCAGGATTAGCCTTTAAAAAGACTTCCATATTGTCCGGATATCCTGCGGCGAAAACAAAGAACTCACCCCTATTATCTTCCATACGTTTAAGGATCGTCTGAATCGCTTCATTACCATAATCTCCCTGGAGTCCATTGAAATTACTTAATGCATAAGCTTCATCAATGAATAGAACTCCTCCGTATGCATCGTTAATGCGTTCATTGGTTTTTATTGCGGTCTGTCCTATATATCCTGCTACAAGTCCTTGTCTGTCCGTTTCGATGATATGACCTCTCTCAAGAAGACCTAAGGCTTTATATATTTTTGTCAGGATACGGGCAACTGTAGTTTTCCCGGTACCCGGATTCCCAATAAATACTGTATGGAGATAAAAGTTGTTTAATACGTCTTTGCCGGTGCTCTTATGGTAATTGACAATATCTACAAGATTGTGAATCTCTTTCTTGATGTTTTCCATGCCGATCATTTGATCCAATTCTTCAAGAGAGATTTTCAGTAGTTCTTTATCGACAGGAATTTCAGGAATGATATGTACTTTTTTAAGGTTTATGTTATTTACATCTTCAACCTTAATAAGATTCAATTCGCGTTTGGTTAGTTTTTCTGGTGATTTAGAATTCATCACTCTCAAGCCGAGATTGATTTTAGCTTTCTCAACAAGGTCAAATACAAAACGGGCATTTCCGAAATTTACATCGCGATTCCTAAATGCATCGATAATAAATTCGTTAAGTTTTAATTTGGAATATTTTGAAAAATAGACACCTTGTTGCCTTGCGGCAAAATCAGCTATTTTATTCAGTTCTTGCGGCAAATAATCAGGAAATTCAAAGAAGTGTTTAAATCTCGATTTTAAACCGGGATTTGAATTGATGAAGTGAGTCATCTCTTTTGGATAACCGGCAGCAATAATAGCCAGGTCACCCTGACCGTTCGACATTTCTTTGACCAGGATTTCAATTGCTTCCCTCCCAAAGTCTTTCGAATCATCATTAGATCTTGCTAAAGCATAGGCTTCATCAATAAAAAGAACTCCGCCTCTGGCTTTACTAATCGCAGTCTTTACCTTTGGAGCTGTCTGACCGATGTATTCTCCAACAAAATCTGATCTGTCAACTTCGTGAACGTGGCCCTTTGTTAGAAGTCCCATGTTTTTATAGATGGCCCCCATCATCTTGGCTACAGTTGTTTTGCCAGTCCCTGGATTTCCAGTAAATACAGAATGGATATCAATTTCATCTTCCTCCTTCAACCCTCGTTCTTTCCTTAATTGTAGATATTTAATATAATTAGAGTGATCGGAAATTTGTTTTTTTATACTGTGCAGACCAATCAAACTATTAAACTTGGAAAGTACTTCTTCGTAACTTTGTTCAATCTTATATTCAGGTTGTATTAAGACTGGTTTATCACCTCGATAGATCTGGATAGCCGAAATGCCTTCAAGCTCATCGAAATCTACCTGAAAGGGAGTAATCGCTATCAATTTATTCATCATCACCAGTTCTGCTGTATAACTACCCATCCTCCAGGACCCTTTAATATTGGATCCCCAACCTGCTGTAACGTTGACAACTTTATCTTTCGCTTTTATTTTCACCAATTTGGTGACCTGGCCTTTAAGTTCTCGTGCTTGGTTATAAAATTTTAGAAACAATTCTAAGTTCCAGTTGAATCTATTTTCTTTATTAATGAATTTTATCTCACTATAGATGTATTTGGTATGTTCAGCTGAAAATACTTTCAGATATTGTCGGTCCTTTTCATCAACATCTTCAAATGAGCCTTCATATAGTTTGATAGAACTCAATTCAAGTTTGTCGTTATTTAGATTGGTCCAGTCTTCCCCATAATCTTCTACGTAAAAATATTTGCTCGCGACTTTTTCCCCTTCAATCCAGGCTTCCCAATAATAGGTTCCTCTTTTCCAGAACGATCCTTCTTTTTTATTTCCCCAACCTTCTCTTATATATACAATGTTGTCTTGTTTGCTTACCTTTTTATTAAACTCCAGGCTACAAACTTTTTTCTTTTTTAATGAATCATAACATTTCAATTCGATGTTAATATTCCAAGCTTTGTTATCGAATAGTTTGTTATAGAATGCGAGTTCGGCATAGATATAAGTACAATTTTGACTATCAAATACCTGGCGATATTTCTTCTTATTGTTTGCTAGCCATTCAGTGGAAGCATAGACATTTAATTCCTTGAATTTATAATTCTTGATGTCTTTTATTGTCTTATCTTCGGCCATTCGAATGATCTCTTATATCCAATGTAAGATATTATAATATTTTTGAAAAGGATATAGCCACAGAAAAACCGGCTATTTGAACCTTATTGGATGTAGAATGGTTGATTTGATTTAATACACTTATCAAACTTAATGGCGAAGATTACTTTTAGATTTGAAGATGATTCTTTAGAAGCTAAGATTGTTGAAGATGCAGAAGCGGGATATTCGATTTTAGAAATTACAGAAGATCATGATATTCATTTGAATCATAATTGTGGCGGTGTTTGCGCTTGTTCAACCTGTCATATTTATGTGGGAAAAGGAGAAGATGATGTTGAGGAAATATCAGATAAGGAAGAAGATTTCATCGATCGAGCAATAAATCCGAGGATTGAATCTCGACTCGCTTGCCAATGTATCATCTTAGATGAGAGTGCGGAAATCGAAGTCGTAATTCCTGATCAGAAAAATATTATTGGACACGAACACTAAAGGATTATGAGTTTTGATGATTTTAACAACATGCCTGTTGAATGGCCCGACCATGAGGATATAGCCATAAAACTATACGATAAATTTGGTGATGAATTTGGTGAAAGTCAGATCTATCGCATTCGGTTTACCGACTTGATAAATTGGGTATTGGAATTACCAAACTTTGTTGGTAAGCGTGAAGATTGTACTGAAGCCCATCTTGAGCTTATACAATCAAAATGGGTATATGAATGGCGTGATAATCAAGATTAAATAAGCGATAATGAAATCATTGATTCTAAGTTTGAGACCACTGAATCTTATCTTAGTTTTCTTGACACAAATCATTTTCTATTTCCTATTATTTCAACCCCTTTCTGAATATAATATTGAACTGGTGCTTCTGCCAGAGCTGATATACTTGTTTTCAATCTGCACGATATGCATTACAGCAGCAGGATACCTGAGCAATGATTATTTTGATTTTGAAGGAGACCTTATTAATGATAAAGCTCAGAAATTAAAGTCGAGGACTTCAGTTTTACTGAGCTATTACATCATCTTATTTGTTGGGCTTTTTCTGGCCATTTTTATCGCTTTAAAATTGAACAATATTCAATTGGTTTGGATATACGTAGTAGCGAGTGTTCTGCTATTTATATATTCTTCCCATCTGAAATCTTCCATTCTCATTGGTAACATTTTGGTATCATCATTTATTTCCGGAGTCATTCTTATCTTTCTTTTAGCAGAACATAAAGCACTAAGAGAATTCATAGCTATAGATGAAAACTCAGCTGGTGAATTACTGAGTATTATTTCCTTCTATGCTGTTTTTGCTTTTTGTGTTAATATGTTCAGAGAGATAGTTAAGGATATACAAGATATTGCCGGCGACAAAGATTCTGGGATGACAAATTTTCCAATTAAATATGGTCTAGGAAGAGCTAATTTATTGGCCTCATTTTTTCTTATCATCTTAATGATTTCATTGTTCAGCTTGTATTATTATTCAGATATATTTGAGGTAGGAATGAATTTTCTTTTTCTCTATTTTGTAATTCTCCATGTTTCAATTGCTTATTTGATCTATCGTACATTGCAATTTAAATCAAGCCATGAATTTGATTTTTCGAATAAAATGTCGAAAGTAATTATGTTTGGAGGACTATTATTAATCATACTAATTAAATGGGCTTAGCAGACTATAGAATCATATTGGCTTCCTCCTCTCCCAGACGTTCAGAATTATTAACAAAGTCTGATATACCTTTTGAAGTCAGGATTATAGATACAGTAGAAGAATTCCCTGATGATCTAAGTGTTGATGAAGTAGCACTATATATTGCAGAGCTGAAAGCTAATGCTCATAAGCCGGTTAAAAATATAAATGAAGTAATAATTGTAGCAGATACCGTTGTTGCTTTTGATGGAAAAATTTATGGTAAGGCAAGATCAAAGGAAGACGCAGTATCAACATTGCTACATTTATCTGGAAGAACGCATCAAGTCTATACGGGTGTAATCATTTTTTCACATGATAGAGAAATTAAGTTTACTGTGAAGAGCGATGTAAAATTTGCTGCGATAAGCAAAGAGGAAGCAAGTTTTTATTTCGAAAAAGATGTACCGATGGACAAGGCTGGTTCATATGGGATTCAGGATTGGATCGGGTGGACAAAGGTTGAATACATCAATGGTTCTTATTCCAACATATTAGGGCTACCTATGGCTCAGACGTATAGTGTTTTATTGAAATTTTGTGAAAGCAAATAAAGTCCATTCTCCTCTTTCTTTTTTATTTAAAAGTTTAAGACCCTCTTGTTTGAATTTGTCTTCTATTATAGATTGGTCTTCAATCAGAACGCCTGAGCATAATAGTAATCCATCGTCAGTCATCAATTTCCTGAATTGCCCTGCTTGTTCAAGCAGAATATGTCGATTTATATTAGCAAGATTATATCAAATTTTCCTTGATTCAAAATATTTAAGTCCCCCAGTAATAATTTATATTTTGATTCGGGTATAGAATTGAGATCCAGATTTTCTTTACTGTTTTCAATAGCTTCTACTTGTATGTCAATCCCTGTACAAAACTTGCATCCTGAATTAGTGCAAGGATTGATAATATAGCTGTGCCGCAGCCATAATCTAAAATTTGTTTGTTACTCAGATTCATTTGGTTGAGATATCGAAGCATCATGAATGTTGTTTCATGATGACCTGTACCAAAGGCCATTTTGGGAGCAAGAATGATTTCTGTTTTAACATCCGGATCACTTTCGTGAAATGGAGCTCTTATCCTGATATCATCTATCAGAACAGGATTAAAATTTACCTCCCATGATTTGTTCCAGTTTTGATTTTCCAAATAGGTAATGTCATCATTATTCAATGCAATACCATATTGATTTTGAAGCATATCTTTCACAGCCTCAATATTGTCAGAGAGAAGATAGACTTCAAGTGAATCTTCGCGCTCTTCAATGGATTCAATGTTAGAATGATCTAACCAGGCAATAAGAATTTGCGGATTCAGATCTATAGTGGAAATGTTGAATTTGCACCAATGGGCAGCAGGTTTATGTTTTTCGCTCATAAGCTTTCAGAGTGTTGAGCATCAAAGTAGCAACCGTCATCGGTCCTACACCCCCGGGAACTGGCGTAATGTAAGAAGCCTTGGGGGCTACACCTTCAAAATCGACATCCCCTACCAATCTGCTACCTGATTTTCTAGTCAGGTCCTCAATCCTGTTTATACCAACATCAATGACTACTACGCCATCTTTCACCATGCTGGAAGTCACAAAGAAAGGTTTGCCTAAGGCAGAAATGAGAATATCGGCAGATTTAGTAATACTCGGAAGATCTTGAGTTCTGGAATGAACGAGCGTAACAGTTGCATTACCAGGATTACTTTTTCGTGACAGCATCAAACTAAGAGGTGTCCCGACAATATTACTACGGCCTATGATCACAACATGTTTGCCGCTCGTTTCGATATTGTATCGTTCAAGCATGATCATAATACCATATGGAGTCGCTGGCAAAAAGCAATCGAGACCTTGAGCCATACAACCAAAATTAAAAGGGTGGAATCCATCTACGTCTTTTGCGGGATCAATTGCTAGCAATATTTTTTGATCATCAATATGATCTGGTAATGGTAATTGGACAATGAATCCATCGACGCCGGGATTCTCGTTTAACGAATGTACAAGTCCTAGAAGTTCTTCCTCGGTAACATCCACTGGTCGTCTGATTAGGTCTGAATTAAATCCAACCTTTTCACAAGACCGTACTTTGTTTTTCATGTAGGATTCGCTGGCAGGATTGTTACCTACTAATACAGCAGACAGATGTGGTGGTCTAAGGCCTTTTTCGATTATCTGATCTACCTTAACTTTAATCTCATCTTTTAGAACTCCAGACAAATACTTGCCGTCTAATAATTGACCCATAAGTTTTTAAGTGTGATTTTTATTAATTAATAATTTATATAATCTGAATGTGATAATCCCGATTATGGTTCCGACGAATGCTCCTACAAGAACATCAGAAGGATAATGAACACCAACATAAACTTGAGCAAACGCAATTATTGAAGCCCAGGCAATAAACGTCCATCTCCATTTAGTAAAAGAGAAAAGAAAAAAGAAAAATGTTCCGATAGCAAAATGGTTTGTTGCATGGGAAGACGTAAAACTATATCCGGGACTACAAGCCACGCGTGCGATCGGATTGAGTTCGGTGATATGGCATGGTCGCAATCTTTGAACATTCTCTTTTATTAGACGACTACTGGAGGTATCTGAAATGAGAATTGTTAAGCCCAACATGGCGAATATGTACCATTTGGACCCCTTGAAATTCAACACTATAAATCCAATTAGAAATAAATATAACGGGACCCAAAATAGTTTATGTCTTAATGGGACTAAGATAAAATCCAGGACTCCTGAAGACAGGCTTGAATTAATAAATTTGAAGATTGATTCATCGATGTATATCAGCGATTCTATCATGCTGCAAAATAGTTTTTTTAATTATTATTTTAAGTCATCATAATTCATAGTTTTGCTAAAAATATGTTCAATTGACATTGATAAAATCCATATCAGGAATGCGGGGAACTATCGGAGGGGCTGTAGGATCAAATCTTACTCCTGTCGATATCGTGGAGATGACTGCAGCTTATGGAACGTGGCTTCTGTCTACCGGAAAAGAATCAAAAGTTATTATTGGACGTGATGGCCGAATATCCGGGCAAATAGTTTCGGATCTGGCTTGCAATACATTGCTATCTCTTGGCATTGATGTTATTGACCTGGGGCTATCAACAACACCAACTGTCGAAATGATTGTACCTCACTTAAATGCAGGAGGTGGTATTATTTTTACTGCCAGTCATAATCCAAAAGAGTGGAATGCATTGAAACTCTTGAATGATAAAGGAGAGTTTATTTCAAAAAAAGAAGGAGAAGAAATTATGCGGATTGCCTCTCAACGAAGTTTTAATTTTGTTGATGTTGAAAATTTAGGCGGGTATTCCAAAAATGAAAGTGCTATAGATTATCATATTCAAAAAATATTTGAATTGGAGTATATCGATATCGAGGCAGTAAGCAATAGACGATTTAAAGTGGTTGTAGACTGCATTAATTCTACTGGAGCCATTTCGATACCTCCCTTACTTGAAGGATTGAATTGTGATTTTCATCTTATCAATGAAGAACTTACCGGCGATTTCGCTCACAATCCCGAACCTTTAGCTATTAATTTGACAGGCATATCTCAAGTTGTTAAAGAACGAGGCGCTGATCTGGGTATTGCCGTTGATCCCGATGTAGACAGATTGGTGTTTGTTTCAGAAGATGGAAATCTATTTGGTGAAGAATATAGTCTTGTGGCGATTGCCGATTACATTCTAAAGCAAAAGAAAGGACCTACTGTTTCTAACTTTTCCTCGACAAGAGCGCTTGCAGATCTTAGTGAAAAATATGGTTGTGCATATTATGCTTCAGCTGTAGGTGAAGTGCATGTTGTTGAAAAGATGAAAGAACATAAGGCAGTCATTGGAGGAGAAGGTAATGGCGGCATTATTCTTCCTGATTTACATTATGGTCGAGATGCATTGGTCGGAATAGCAATAATGTTGAGCTTCCTTGCAAAAGAAAAGACAACACTTTCTCAACTGAAATCGAGATATTCAGATTATACGATTATCAAATCAAAATTGAAATTGGATCCAGATTTTGACTTTCAAGCTATATTAAATAATGTTAAGAATGTCTATCTTGAAGAAAAGATTAATGAAACAGATGGTTTGAAAATTGATTTTGTAAATGGATGGGTTCATTTAAGAAAATCAAATACAGAACCGATTGTTCGTTTGATTGCAGAAGCACGAGATGCGGATCTTGCAGAAAAGTTAATAAACAATGTAAAAGTTATTATTAATGGAAAACGCTGATAACAAGTCCATTGCAGGTTCAGAGCTTGAGCAATACTTCAATAATTTCCGAAGAAACATTATTGGCCATAACTTATTGATTGAAACACCTTATGGTCAAAAGAGACTTATTTATGCTGATTGGATTGCCAGTGGACGCATGTATAACCCAATAGAAGATATCCTCGCAAGACAAGTATCTCCTTATGTTGCAAATACGCATACTCAGGCAACAACAACAGGTTGTACAATGACCTTGGCTTACTCCAAGGCAAGGACAATAATAAAGGAACACACCAATGCTTCAGATGATGATATTTTAATTTCATCTAATTCCGGAATGACAGGAGTTGTAAACAAATTTCAAAGAATTCTCGGATTTCGCATCCATGAAAAATATCTTGATACAATCGATATAGAAGAAAAGCCATTAGTAATCTGCTCACATATGGAACATCATTCCAATCAAACTTCCTGGTTGGAAACCATTGCTGATGTGGTAGTCATCGAACCAAATGATGATGGGCTTGTTGATCTAAATCATTTAAGAACAATTTTAGAAAAATATAAAGACAGAAAACTCAAGGTTGCAGCTGTTACTTCATGTTCAAATGTAACAGGTGTATTTACACCTTACTATGAACTTGCAGAGTTGATGCATGAATATGGTGGATTATGTTTTGTGGATTTTGCTTGTTCGGCACCATATATTGATATAGATATGCACCCTACGGATAGACCTGGTGCACATCTGGATGCCATTTATTTTTCTCCTCATAAATTTTTAGGTGGACCGGGAAGCACAGGGATCTTAATTTTTAAAAAGGAACTTTATAAAAACAGAATTCCTGATAATCCTGGAGGTGGCACAGTAGATTGGACAAACCCTTGGGGGGAACATAAATATCATGATGAAATCGAAGCAAGAGAAGACGGAGGGACTCCAGCATTTTTACAGACTATAAGAGTGGGATTATGTCTCAAACTGAAAGAGCAAATGACTGTTAAACGGTTAAGGGCGAGAGAAGAAGAAATAATTGATCACATTTGGCCTTTGTTGAATTCTATTCCCAATCTTCATATTCTAGCTGATAATATCAAAGAGAGGCTATCAGTCATCTCCTTTTACATTGATGATTTACATTATAATCTGGCTGTTAAATTATTGAATGACAGATATGGAATTCAAGTTCGGGGAGGCTGTTCGTGTGCTGGAACATATGGCCATTTTTTACTTCATGTCTCTCCTGAAAAATCTCGATCTATAACCGAAAAAATTTCTCAGGGTGATATGACAACAAAACCTGGTTGGGTCAGGTTATCTCTTCACCCTGTTATGACAAATGAAGAGATTTATTTTATTGCAGATGCGATAAAATCAGTAGCGGAAAATTTTGAATTATGGTCAAAGGATTATTATTATGCACCTTCAATGAATGAATTTATTCATAAAGAAAAAGGTGTTATGGAAAATGATATTGGTTGTGATTGGTTTAACTATGATTTAGCTAAATAAATGAATATATACTTCGACAACGCATCAACGACTCCTTTGCTTAAGGAGGTTAAGCAAGAAATGATTCAGGTCATTAATGATTGCTTTGGGAATCCATCTTCTATCCATTTTCATGGCCGTAAAAGCAAGACAATTTTAGAAGAAGCCAGGAAGGTTATCGCTACGGGAATCAATGCTTCTACAGGTGAGATATTCTTTACATCAGGTGCAACTGAAGCAAATAATATGTCTATTCTGTGTTCGATCCGTGATCTTGGCATTCAAAGAGTTATTTCAAGCCCAACCGAACATCATTGTATCATACATACACTTGATTATATTGAAGAAAATAGTCTTGCAGAAGTACAATACCTGGATGTTGATAATCTGGGAAATATAGATTTGGAACAATTAAGATCGTTTGCTGCTGACTCTTCTAAGAAAACGCTGATTTCATTGATGCATGCTAATAATGAAATCGGAACATTACATGATATTGATGGAATTGGCAAAATTGCTTCAGATAACGCTTGTCTTTTTCATTGTGATACTGCCCAATCTATGGGTAAATTTCCTTTAGATGTTCAAGCAACAGGTGTTTCTTTCTTATCGGGTTCTGCCCACAAATTTTTTGGTCCAAAAGGAGTTGGATTCGTCTACATTAGAAATGAAAATATGATCAAACCTATATTTTTGGGTGGTGGCCAAGAAAGAGGATTAAGGTCAGGAACTGAAAATATTTATGGAATAGTTGGTATGGCAAAAGCTTTTGAACTGGCTATGAAAGAGATGTCTGAGAGACATGAGTATGTATCGTCACTCAGAAGTTATTTTAAAGAAAGATTAGTAGCTGAATTGGAAGATATCCGAATAAATGGAAATGCTGATAGTCAGCTTTATAATGTATTAAGTGTAAGTTTTCCGCCACATGAAAGAGCAGCATTATTAATGATGAATCTGGATATAGCAGGAATTTCAGCTTCTGCCGGAAGCGCTTGTTCCTCAGGAGTAGAATCTGATTCACATGTTTTATCAGCAATAAATCACGATCCAAAAAGGAAAACTGTTCGTTTTTCTTTATCTCATTTTAATACGAGGTCAGAAGTAGATTATGTAATTGAAAAACTGAGAAAATTAAGCCCATCAATTTATGATGGAGTTTCATGATAAATATATGAAACGTTGTTTTGAGTTAGCGCGAATAGCTCAATTCAAAACTCAAACCAATCCCTGCGTAGGATCAGTTCTAGTTCATGAAGATCTTGTGATCGGCGAAGGATATCACGTTTATTTTGGTGGAGCCCATGCTGAAAGAAATGCTATAAATTCTGTATCTCAGCAACATAAATCACTAATTGCAAATTCAACTTTATATATTTCTTTGGAACCCTGTTGTATCCATGGCAAAACCCCACCCTGCTCTGACCTGATTCTTGAATCCGGTATCAAGAAAGTTGTAATATCCACTTTGGATCCTAATCCTCTCATGAGCGGCAATTCAATCGAGACGTTAAAAGAAAAAGGAGTTAAAGTCATAAGCGGTATTCTTGAAGAAGAAGGCAGAAATCTTATAAAACCATTTATGGCTCATTTAGAAGAAAGACCTTATGTTATCTTGAAATTTGCTCAGTCTTCAGATGCCTATTTTGGTAAGAGAAATAAACAAGTATGGTTTTCGAATCGATACACTCAAGTAAAAGTCCATAAATGGAGAGCGGAAGTAGATGCTTTGCTTGTTGGATATGAGACAGCACGTGTGGACAACCCAAAATTAACGACCAGACTATATCCCGGGAAAAATCCAATTAGATTTGTTTTAGATCGCGATGCTACCCTTCCCAGGGAATTGAAAATCTGGACAGATGATATACCAAGTTATTTTATAACTGAAAACGAAGAAATAGTATCTGATAATCCGATTAAGAAATTTATTTGCATCGCTTTTGATGATCACTTTATTGATAATTTGCTAAGCACGGCATTCAAAATGAATGTTTTTTCTATCATGATCGAAGGTGGAGCTAATACCATTCAATTATTTATAGATCAGAGCATGTGGGATGAGGCAAGAATCCTAAATTCTGACATAATTCTGGAATCTGGAATTCGATCTCCAAAAGTAAGAGGACGCATATTTAACAAAGAAAAAGTGGATTCTGACCACATTAACTACGTTTACCGTGTATAAAGTGTTAAACTTATTTTAATTAACATTTAATCATAGATGAGACCATTGTTTTTGTAGTTACATTATTGTTTTTTTGGAGTAAAATATTTGAACTTTTAATAATGTGTATGAGTAAGTCATTTTTAGTGTTTATAATAATGCTTTTAATTGCTGCCAGTGTCGATGGACAAACTAAGGTAAAATGGCTTAGTTGGGAGGAGGCTATTGAGAAGAATGCACATGATCAAAGAAAGATATTGGTTGATGTTTTTACAGATTGGTGCGGATGGTGTAAAAAAATGGATAAGGCTACTTTTCAGAATCCAATTATTGCGAGGTACATCAATGAAAACTACTATGCTGTAAAATTTAATGCTGAGCAAAAGGAAGAATTGAACTATAAAGGCAAAACCTATAAATATGTAGGTAATTTTGCCAAAAGAGGATACCACGAACTGGCAGCTGAAATCATGAATGGGAGAATGAGTTATCCCACTGTTGTGTTTATTGATGAGAACTTATCTGTAATCCAACCTATTCCAGGATTTCAAGACGCAAAAACCTTCGAGATGATCATGACTTATTTTGCTGAGAATCATTATAAGAGTGTTCCTTGGCAGAAATTCACACGAGCCTTTAAGTCTACTAATTTTCCGAATAACCGTCTTAAAAAAGTCAATCCAAATGTTCAGCCGGTTGGCGCAAAAGGTTTAAATAAACCATAATCTTTACTGATAATTCCACTTTTCAACTCTGGCTTTAAATTTTGACTGATCTATCGGCCATAATTTAATATGACTATCGGATTAATTACATATTTACCTCCCATTTTACAGATACAGAGTTAGTTACAACTCTATCGAATACAGAATTGAAGTATTTTCTATTAAACTTATAGCAGAACTCATCGAGATAACTTTGCAGATATTGCTCACCAATGGAATGATGCACATCTAACAGCAATCTTTTGGCATTGCTTATGACTATATGAACCCAAGGCAGAATTTTACGAGTCTCTTTCTTGTCCTTTATTACCACAGCTTTATGGTCAGTGAGGCTGTTTGCTAAATCATTATAGTTATTAGCTCCGTCTGTTATTGCAGATGTTTTTGTATCAATAGCTTGTTCTACTTGTGCATTGGTGCTTTCTTTGCTAAGGTCATCTAGTAATTTCATTTTAATGTATCTCACTTTTTTATTGGTTTTGTGCCTGTATTTTTTAGTAGGTTCCACAGATATTGATTCAGCCATAACCAATACTATTGCTTGCTTTTGACTTCCTTTACCTCTCTTATATTTTCCATCATTGTTTTCTAATTCTATTACGGTTTGATCTCGTCTTTCTTTGTTGGGAACTATTTCAAAGAAACCTTCATCAAGTTCAACTTGATTACCAAGAAGATAATTATCATCTCGCCTACCCATAGAGTGACGTATTTTATGAAGCATATACCAAATAGGCTCATAATAGGGATGACCTAACTGTCTTTGTATTTCTAATGCAGAAAAACTCTTTTTTGTGCTGGTAAGCATCATCATTCCAAAATACCAATAGTAGTAGGGTAGCTGAGATTTATGTAGTAATGTTCCACTACGTAAAGTCGTTCTAAACTTACAGGATTTACATTGGTATTGACTTCTTGTGGATAGCCAATAATGCTCTTGAGATTGGCAACGCTTACAAATAACTCCTTGTCTATCTCTTTCTGCTTTAAAGTGAGCTTTGCAGCTTGCTTCATCTGGATACTTTTTGAAAAAATCTTGTAACTTCATAACTAAGTGTCTAATAATTAGAAAGATACGAAATTATAGTGTCTTGTGCAAGCAATCCGATAGTCATATAATTTAATATCCATACCAGACTCCAGTTCTTGTTCTTCTTCTTCATCAATATATAAATCAGGGAACAAATTAAATGAACATACATTTTCCAGATAATCGATACTAACAGCATATTCACTTAAATGAATGTCAGATTTTTCATGCGGAACAATAAATGCGATTGATTTCTGTGATGGAGATTTTATATCAAGGATGGCTTTGTAAAAAGCATCGGGTACAGCTACATTATTTTTGCCAATTTGAGTGGGATTTTCAAGATTAAAAAGAGGTCCACTCACGATATATATTTCATCATTTCTATAGGCCCAATCTCTCGTATTTTCTTCAAGTTCTTTCCAAATGCCATTGTTAAAAGCTCTGATCTGGGGCGTCATGTTACTCATAAAAAAGCTTTCCTTCATTGCGGTCGTATTAAAAGCCATATCACCGGCTGGTGCAAGATGTCCTCTTGTATATCCTGAATGACTGTAATCACTATGAATTGCAGATCCGGTTTTCACCTTATAGTCCTTTCTGTATTCCCTCTCTCTTTTGACATTTGGAATTTGAATAGATTGCTTGGTTAGTTTATATGCGACCCAATCCGCTTGTTCGTTATTCTCATTATATGCTAATGAATAATACCTGTGACGAATAATCTGAGAAGAACTGCCGGTGGGCAGATAATTTATTTCGTCATCTGACAATATCTGTAAATCATTATGGGTAGAATCTTCGTCAAATGATGCATACTTGTAAAAGTTAAAAAATAAGAGGAGGAATAAGATCCCTGTAACCATAAATCCCCTTAAAGCAAATGACTTGCCTTTTGAAGATTTGGAATGATTTTTACGAAATTTTGCCAATGTGAAATTGAGTTTTAAATTATTATCTTACATTTTTATAGACCAAAAATAGACATATTTCGTGCGCTATTTCTTTATAGTAATTACAACTTTTCAGAGCCTTATCTTATTTTCTCAAAGAGGAATAAATCCTGATTTTGGTACCAGAAGTTTATCCCTGAATGGAATTAGTACAACTTTAGATAAACAAGATGCGATATTTAACAATTTTGCAAATATTGTCAATAGTGACAAATTAGAACTCATTGCATCCACTCAAAGACGGTTTTCCTTATCGGAATTAACAATCGCTTCTTTTGGTGTTTCTACTCCTATTCAAAACATTGGCCAATTTGGATTAAGCTTCAGCAATTATGGTTTTGAGTTATATTCTGAACAGAAATTATCTTTGATGTACGCTAGAAAACTTCATGATATTTTAGCGATTTCAGTCAATTTCGACTACAATTCAATCAGGATTGACGAATATGGGAATAACTCAGCGTTTAGCTTTGGACTTGGGCTTTCAGGTCGGATAACAGAAGAATTGACATATGGAATATACATTTTCAATCCTGAAAAAATTGAGATTGCAAATAATACGGAGATAAGTTCTGTACTTAGATTTGGTCTGAAATATGAAGTTTCAGAGAAACTAGATTTATATATTGAAACAGAAAAAATTGTTGATGAAGAAATAAACTTCATTTTTGGAATAGAATATTTGATAATGGATAGAGTTTTTTTACGGGTTTCAAGCAATACAAACCCCGGAGCATTATCGTTTGGTATAGGGTATGACCTTGGAAATCAGTTGTCATTTGATGGTGGTGCCACATATGACACTTTGCTTGGATTTACTCCGGGATTAAGCTTGAAATATAGAAGATAAAGAATCTGCTATTTTCTATTCCCGACCTTTTATTTATTTTACTAAAATTTGGTTCAGAAAGATGTATTATATACAATATATTAGACCTATAAAATTTACCTGCCCGATGGCTAGAAAATATTTAAGCTCCATTTCACTCCTCTTATTTAGTGTAGGGATCATGTTTGCACAGGATATTCAGAACATACCTACTATAGATGAGTCCATTATCAAGAATGGGAAAACTCAGATAGAATTCTCAGTTGATGAATTCTACAGTCAGTTAAAACATAAAGATGGTGACGTCGACTTGCCTTATCTTTCTTCGACAAAGAATTTCAAAGTAAAGGAGTTTTCCTTGTATGGAAATACAAAAAGCCCATATCCGGAAATCAAAACCTATAAGATCCATACATTAGAAGGTGAAAGGATTACCGGCAGAATCACCGCTGGACCTGAAGGTGTTATGATCTCTTATTTAAATGGAGGCAAACTGATCAGAATTTATCCAGATGTTGATGATAAGGATAGCTATTACCAGGAAATTGGTATTACAAGAGAAGAAGGTAAACCTGTAGCTATCTGTAATGAACACGGTGAGATTAATTATTCTGAAGATTTTGAAAATCATTTACAAGAACAAAAGGGAACTCCGCTCAAGACAAATGGGAGTACTAAAAGAATATATCGTGTTGCGATTATAAGTACTGGTGAATATTACGATGCCAACGGAGGATCTTTTACAGCTGTTAATCAGTGGATTCAGTCCAACCTTAATGATATTTCAGCGATATATGAAAGGGATTTGGCTGTAGAATTGGTAATGGCAACAGGTAGTCCTAAAGTGGAAACAGATCCCAATGCTGACCCATTCATGCCTGACAATTCGGGAGGACAACCGAGAACAACGCAAGCTCAAAATGAAATTTCAAATAGATATCCAGATTTCAGATATGACATTGGACATGTTTTTCATAATCATACTTCAGGAGATGGTTGGTCCGGTGGCGGATTAGCAGGATTATCTGTGGTTTGTGATGATAATCGAAAGGCATCGGGATGGAGTGGTTCATTTAACAACCAGACCAATAGTTTTATACAATTGGCAGCTCATGAATTTGGGCATCAGTTTAGCGCAACCCATACTTTTAACGGAATTGGAGGAAGTTGTGAAGAAGGGAATCATCCTATTGCAACTGCATATGAAATCGGATCAGGAACAACAATAATGTCTTATCAGGGAATTTGTGATCCAGAGTATAATATTCCAACGAGTGGAGTTCTTGATAATTACTTCAATATTAACAGTCTCGACAGGATGGTTAATTTCATGGAAATAGCAGGAGTTTGTAATGAAGTAGATTGGATTAGCGATAACAATAATCCCCCAGTTATCATGGCAAACCCATGTAGCGCAGAATACAATTTACCAAGATTAACTCCATTCTTTTTAACGGGTTCTGCAACAGATGAAGATGATGATGTACTCACATATTGTTGGGAAGGATATGATGAAGATGGAGCATCTAACAGAGATACACATGGAGATATTGGTACAGAGGCGGCGATGACTTCTAATGCCCCGCTTTGGAGATCTTATCCACCAAGCTTATCTCCAACAAGATATTTTCCAAGGATTGAAGATGTTAAGGATAACGAAAGAAGTGATTTCGAAGTTTTACCAAACCGGGCACGTGGAATGAGAATGCGTTTAACGGTTAGAGATAATAATCCGGAAGGTGGAGCTATTGACTGGGAGCAAATTGCAATCAATGTAGAATCTACAATGGGACCATTACAAGTTACAGCTCCGAATGGAGGTGAATCCATCGCTGCAGGAGAAATGTTGACTGTGACCTGGAGTCCAAGAAATTCAGAATCTATGTGTGCAAATGCCGCGATTAGGTTATCGACTGACGGTGGTCTAAATTTTCCATTTGTATTAGCAACAGAAGTTGATTATAGTGCCGGAACAGCAGATGTCTTAATTCCTGCCAGCTTTCCAAACTCAGATAATGCCAGATTGATGGTTGCATGTGATGATTACGAATGCTTCCAGTGGTATGATATGTCTAACAATGATTTTACGCTTGAATCTGACTGTTTTGCTCCTGGGATAATATTATGTGATGAGACAGGTGGGGAATTTGAATTTGGAGATCCTGCATTAGATTTTGGACTTGAAACTATTAAAGGAGATATGGCTGTAGAATATTCCGGTTCTGTAGAGAATGTACCTCCGACTATGCCGGTTGCTGTTAATGATTTTAATAGTAATTGTACGAGAGTTGGAACAGCGAATAATGCATTTGATACGCTAAGATTTGCTGTCACAGAAAGCGGGTCTTATGATTTCCTGATCAATACAAATGGAGCAGCTTTTATAAAAGCTTATACCATTTTTGATGCAGAAACATTTGACAGTAATAATGCTTGCCCTTCTTTCATAGAATCCAATGCATCGTTTGTAGGCAGTTTTTCATATTTGCCTACCGTTTTTACAGCACCTTTGGATGCATGCAAAGAATATTTGTTTGCTTCCCAAATAACTTCTGCAGATACAAGGACGATTGCCTTAACAGGAATTAATGGACCGGGAGATTTTATTATACTTGATAAGAATCCTGATTATGCTGTTACATTTTTAGCAGTAGACAAAAGCTCTGGAGAAATAAGATTCATAACGAATACTTCTGATTTCACATCAACAGAAGCGGGTGAATACCATATCCATGCGGCAGCTTATAAAACGGGTGGCGCTGTTCCACCGGACGATGTCGATCTTAACTCCTGGATTGGAATGACTCTGAATGAATTGTTGAATACAGGCGATTGTTATAGAATAAGTTCAAATTATAAGGACATAACAATCATTTCTACTTGTAGTTTATTTGATGTCGAGCTTGGGGATCAATCCGCTTGTGATCCTCTAAATAATACATATTCACAAATTCTAAGATTTAAAATTGATAAAGGACCAGGAACAGGAACATTAATGGTAAATGGTCAGTCATTTGACGTAGCCGCAGATTCAATGGAGATTCAGTTGACTGGTTTGGTAGCTGATGGTCAAGCTGTAGATCTGGCGATTACTTTTTCTGATGATGTATCCTGTAACACTGTTCTGAATGATTTGTTTGTTGCTCCCGAAAATTGCTGTCCAATTACATTGGATCTAGGCGAAGATCTCATTATGGAATGCGAAGGAAATTCGATTAGTCTGGATGCAGGGACTGATGGAACAACTTATGAGTGGTTTAGAAATGATGTTTTATTGGCTGAAACCACAAAAGATCTGCTTGTAGAAGAGTCAGGGAATTATAGAGTCGTTGTTACTGATGGGAATGGTTGTTCAAAACCGGATATGCTTGATATTCAATTCAACCCCAACCCTGTTATTGATGATATAATGGACATTAATGCCTGTACCGGTGATGTATTCGAAATCGTAGCAGTCACTGATGCGGACTCAATAGAATGGTATAAAGATGGAGCTTTTGTATCTTCATTTGATACTCTGTTAGTAGCTGAAGATGGAGATTATATGGTAGTGGCAATTAATGAATTTGATTGTTCAGTCAGTACGAGCTTTCAAGCTACTTTTCTTGATGCTCCTATAGTTGAGTTAGGCGAAGATTTAGTGCTCTGTGAAGGCGACACTTTAATACTTGATGCTGGAGATCCGAATAATCTTTTTGCCTGGGCTAAAGATGCTGTTCAGATATCAGAAACTTCTAGTATGCTAGAAGTAACTGAAGATGGTGATTATTTAGTTGTAGCAGTTAATTCTAATTTTTGCGAAACGATTGATCAAATCAATGTTTCATTCAGGCAGCTACCCGATCTTGAATTAGGAGTAGATATGACGTTTTGTTCAGGGGAAACTTACGAGATTGAAGCCAATGCTAATGGGTTTGATATTGAATGGTATGTAGATGATGAATTAATTGTTGGAGAACAAGATGACGTATTGAGCGTTTCTCAAACCGGAGTATATAAGGCTATTGTCTTTGCTAATGTAGATTGTTCGATTGCAGATGAGGTATCAGTTACATTTAATGAATCACCAACTGTTGATCTTGGAGAGGATAAGTTGTTATGCGAAGGAGTTATTGAAACTCTTGATGGAGGAGATGCCAGTAATTCATTTGTTTGGACCCTAGATGGTCTTGATCTAATGAATGATTCAAATACTTTTGATGCTACAGGGAATGGAACTTATGTTGTCATTGCAACAAATGCCAATAACTGTTCTACTTCTGATACTACTGTGCTAAGTTTTAATCCGCTTCCAGAAATAAATCTAGGAGAAGACCAGGATCTTTGTGAAGACCTGCGGTATACAATAATCGCCACCACCAATGGATTCGATATTATTTGGTCTAGAGATGGGAATGAAATAATTGGTGCTACAGATCTTGAATTGTTGGCAGATATGGGCGGGCAATATGTTGCCAGAGTTTATTCCGGTGTTGATTGTTTTACAGAAGACACAATTAATATAAATTACAATCCACTACCTACTATAGATCTCGGATCTGATAAGGTTGCTTGTGAAGGAGAAATTATTGTATTTGATGCAGGCGCCGGAGGATTTGAATATAGATGGTTTGTAGATGGCGTATTGAGCCAAGAAGGTACTGATAATTTATTTGAAGTCACTTCAGATGCACAGATTATCGTGATAGCAGAAAATCAATTTGAGTGCACTTCCTCCGATACAATAAATGCTTCATTTATTGCGACTCCTATGGTCACACTTGATGACGACTTTGATTTTTGTGAAGGAGTAGAAGTAACAATTAATTCGACTTCCAATGTCAGTTCGGTTACCTGGTATTTGAATGGACAGGAAATAATTGGAGAAAACGATCTTACATTAAATACAAGTTCTTCAGGTGAATATGTGGCTGTAGTTGGTACTGGAGGTATTTGTGAAGACAGGGATACGATTGTTGTTAATGCTATTGCAGCGCCAGAATTTACAATATCAGGTAAAAACGAAGAGTGTGAAGGTGAACAGATTATTTTAAGTGTAGATAATGATGCGGGTGAAACTATCGAATGGTTTATGGATGGTAATCTTTTAGCTCAGGAGACCAGTCCATTTCTTCAAGTAAATGAGTCTGGACAATATTCTGCAGTTCTGAGCAATACGACCGGGTGTCAAAGTGAGCAAATTTTTGATGTTGCATTTTTACCTGTCCCGGAAAACCTTTTGGCAATTGTACCTGATCTGTGTGAAGGTGACACATATGTAATGGTTGTTCAAACAGATGGAGTTACTTTCCAATGGGAGGATCAGAGTGGAATTATTCCCGGCGAAACAACGAATGAGTTAGAAATAACTGAATCCGGAACTTATACATTTACAGCTTTTAACTCTATTGGATGTGGTTCCATCAATTTCTTCTTGATGGAATTTGCACCAATTCCGATATCTGACTTAGGTGCAGATATGTCAGCTTGCTTTGGAGAAAGCATTCTGCTCAGTGTTCCAGATAATCAAGATAATGACTATGAATGGTCTTTGGATGGAAATATTATTACTGGAGAAACTGAAAATACAATCAGTATTACTGATTCAGGAAACTACAGTTTAATAGTTACCAATGATTCAGAATGTAGCAGTCAGGACGATGTAGATATCGTTTTCGATAATCCACCTAACTTGGATTATGTTGATTCAGCGAGCTATTGTGAAGGGTCATCGGTCGATTTGTCAATTAATACAGATGCGAACTCGATTGCTTGGAACTTGAATGGAAATAATCAAGGTCAGGATGTGACTTCCATCACAGTTTCTTCTCCAGGGAACTATCTGATTGAAGTGACATCTGATGAAGAATGCACAATTAGTGGTAATATAACTGTTGAAGAATTTGCCAATCCGGTAGTCAGTATTGATAATATTGATTTATGTCCGGGGGAATCTCAGGATATTTCAGTTGATTCCGGATTTAGTACATATACATGGGACGGAATTGTAGGAACAGGTCCTGACATTACGGTACCTTATGAAGAATTTACTCAGATTACGACGCAATCTGCTTCTCTGACTGTCGTCGATCAAAATAACTGCTCTGCAATTGAGACATTCGATGTAACTTATTTCCCTCCAATCAATGCGTCTGTAGGGAGTTCCGCTATAGGATTATGCTTAGGTGAAACTGTAACTTTACAATCTTCGGGAGGCTTAGTTTATGAATGGACAGATCCAAATGGGACTTTAAGTGACATAAATATTCCTAATCCGGTGGCTTCGCCTAGTGAGACCACAACTTATTCAGTAATGATAAGCGACAACTGTCCTAATAATGTTGCTAATCTTGAAGTTTTCGTTCAAGTAAATGACCCACCGGAAGCGAATGCAGGAAGAGATACTTGCATCTTAATAGGACTTCCGTTCGAATTAAATGCCAGCGGAGGAGTTGCCTATTCTTGGGATAACCAATTATCGATTGTTGGCTCTTCTAATATTGCCAATCCAGAGATTAATATTGACACCGCTACTGTATTTACGGTCACAGTTACAGATGCGAATGGATGTCAAGATACTGATCAAATTCAAATCTGTATAATCGAAGATCCGAGTTCTATCCTGGATGCTGTTTCGATTCTAACTCCGAATGGAGATGGTAAAAATGATGAGTTGGTATTTAAAGGGCTTGAAGCATTTCCTGAGAATAAATTGACAATTTTTAATCGATGGGGAAATATTATATATGAAAAGGTAGGATATCAAAGAGATGGTCAAAGATGGGTTGGTTTGCGTGATGGACAAGAGTTGCCTGCGGATACTTATTATTATGTTTTAGAATTTGCTGATTTACAAGTTAAAACCAGCCTAACAATTATAAGAGAGTGATATGATGAAGAAAAAGTTATTCTTCGTTGGGTTAATTTTGGCGGTATCTCTTGGGCTTAAGGCACAACAGCTA
Organism: Saprospiraceae bacterium; assembly: GCA_965248155.1. GTDB lineage: Bacteria > Bacteroidota > Bacteroidia > Chitinophagales > Saprospiraceae > RFSX01. The sequence goes on along the minus strand of CBDFIO010000001.1, from coordinate 1,338,979 downwards.
CCTTATTCCTCCCCTATTCAGGAACTTCATCATATATGGAATCCGGCATTTACTGCACCTGGTACACATATGGAAGTTTCGGCTTTTTACAGGAAACAATGGTTTGGATTTGATAATGCACCCAATACGGCATTTGCCTCAATTCAATATCCATTTGTTGATATGAATATGAGCGCTGGAGGTTCTATTATTTCTGATAAAACCGGTCCAGTTTCGAAGTTTGGAATTGAATTAAATTATGCTTACAAGCTTAAAGAAATCCTTTCTGATGATGATCAATTGTCATTAGGTTTAAATGGATATCTATTTCAATACAGCTTCAATCCTGCTGGTCAGAAATTTAATGACCCTGATGACCCTATATTGGGAACAGGTACACAATCTGGTTTTAATCCTTCACTGGGTGTAGGCTTTGCCTATTTTTCAAATACTGAAGAGTATGGTCGTGATGATATTTTCTACTTCGGATTCGCAACTCTGCAAAGTTTTTCACCAGAACTTCAATTGACAAATGGAAGCGCTAACAGGGAACAACACTTGTTTGGAAATATAGGCGTAAAATGGTTTAATTACTCTTATTATATTGAACCTTCATTCCAACTGAATTATGTCAATCCTGAAATTGTGGATTATATTTTAGGAGTGAAATACGAAATGGAAGAAACCTTCTGGGCGGGGGCTTCTTATTCCAGTGTTAACGAATTTTCAATTCATGGAGGAATAATCATGAATGATGTTGGAGATCGTTATTCGTCGTTGAAAATTGGTGCTCTTGCAGGTATAAATGGCAATTTGGGAACAGGTCCAAGCTTTGAATTCTACATTGCCTATCGTTCAGATAAAGATTAAATTATTGATTGGTAGGAATTTTTAATCTTTTTATCCAAAACCTGTGAATTCTGATCGCAATTAACGAGTCCTTAACGATAGCTCTTTACTATCTTTGGCGCAAATAATTGATCAGTGACGATATTCATATTTTTAATAGTTTCATATATTCTACTAAGCATTAGTCTTTATTTGCTTTTCCCAAAAGCAGATGTAGCTGCTGTTAACGGATTAATTCCGGGAAAGAACTTTGTAGAGTGGGCAAAAATCATCGGCAGACCTTCATGGTGGCCACTTTTATTACTAATTCCGATTGTAAATATTTTCATTTTTGTTGGAATGGCAGTGGATTTGGTTCGATCCTTTAAAAAGTACAAATTCAAACATAGCGCTGTGGCGGTATTATATGCACCGGCTATATTTGCTTCAATATCTAAGGACGATGCTGCAGTATACGATGGTCCGAATTACATAAAAGAACGAGACTATATTAATCAGATGAAAGAAGCTCACCGTTTAGGCGACAGAGCAAAAGTGGAAAGACTTCAAAAAAGAAGTCCATATAAAAAGTCTGGTTTACGAGAATGGGTAGAATCAATTGTGTTTGCAGTTTTTGCAGCTGCATTTATCAGGATGTTTCTTATCGAAGCTTTTGTTATACCGACGCCATCAATGGAAGGTTCTCTAATGGTTGGAGATTTTCTGTTTGTCTCAAAGGCTAGTTATGGAATCAGAACGCCTATGACAGTAGCGATGATACCTTTGCTTCATAACCGAATTCCCGGGATGGGATCAGAGTCCTATCTGAAAAAACCAAGTTTGGGCTATCACAGACTTCCTGCAATGGAAGATTTTGAAAGAGGCAAACCAATTGTTTTCAATTGGCCTGTTGGGGATAGTGTTTATATAACTGCAAAAAGATCTTATACACTTGGTCAAGCCAGAAGAAATAAGGAGTATTTATCCTATGATCGAGAATTAGCTCAAAAGGTAAGCAAGAATGATTATGTGGTTAGACCTATTGATAAAAAAGATCATTATATAAAGAGATGTATAGCCCTTCCGGGAGATTCATTGCAAGTAATTAACAGACAAGTACATGTCAATGGGGAAAAACAAAAGAACCCTAATGACATGCAATTCTTATATCGTGTCAATTTGCCTCAAAGTTACAACTCGAAAAAATTAAAGGATTGGGGAATAGGTGCAACCGAAGCAAGTGTATATGGACCACTATCAAGACCACAAGGTTACTTTCTTAATGAAAGACAAGCAGAGCAACTTGAATCTATAGGAGCTCAAATTCAAATCCATGAAAATATTCCGGAACCTAAAAAGTTATTCCCTCATGATCCGGTTCATTTTAAATCGTGGTCAGTAGATAATTATGGACCCATATGGATACCAAAAGCAGGTGTGACTATTGATATTAGTCAATCAAATATTGCGGTATATGAACGTATTATCAGCGTTTATGAAAACAATGATCTTGAATTGAGAGATGGTCAAATTATCATCAATGGAGAAAAGGCAGATGAGTATACATTCAAGCAGGATTATTATTGGGCAATGGGAGACAACCGACATAATAGTGAAGATTCGCGAATGTGGGGATTTGTTCCTCATGATCATATAGTAGGTAAGCCTCTATTTATTTGGTTTTCTACTAAAAATGCTAGAATTTCAGACGGTATTAGATTCAACCGTATGTTTAAATCTGCAGATGTTGATTAGAATTCTCGTTTTCATTTTCGTATGTGCAATCCTTAGTCCGGCAAAGGCTCAACTTCCTGTCTGTAATATGTATCATTTTACAATGACAAAAACTTCAGACAATTTAAAATTGAGTGATGCGAAGTTCCTTACAGTATTTAATGATTCAGGCTATAATAATCAACCCTACTTCTTCTCGGATGACGAACTATATTTTACAACGAATTATTATGAAGATGATCAAACAGAAATAGCCAAGTTTGATTTTTTTGAAGAGGTGATGACTAGAATTACTTACACTCAGGAAAGTGAATACTCTCCTATCCGGGTTCCCGGAGAAAATGAATTCTCTTGTGTTCGCGTAGAAATGGATGGCGAAACGCAGACATTAAGCATTTACCCTGAGGATGGAATCGGATATCCAAAACGCTATATGAATAATACAAGCAACATTGGATATCATTGCTGGATTGATGAGAATACACTCGGATTATTCCTGGTAGAAGACCCATATCATAATCTTGCAATAACTGATGTAAAAAGTGAGAGAAGAAAAATCATTATTGACAAGATAGGACGAACATTAAAAGTATCGAAGACAAAGAATTTGCTTTTCGTTCATAAATTAACTGAGGACAACTGGTATATAAAGTCCTATGATAATGATAACAGTAGAAGCACGCTACTAGCCAAAACGCTTCCGGGCCGTGAAGATTTTGAATTGTTGAACGATGGCTCATTATTAATGGGGTCAGGCAGTATCCTTTACCGGTTTATTCCAGGGAGCTCTACAGAGTGGGTTGCAGTCTTGGATTTAGCATCTTATGGAATATCAAACATTTCTCGATTAATTGTTCGGAAGAACAGAATGGTTATTGTCGACACTGACATATAGTTGATTTATCTGTTTGCTGAATTATTTGTTTTAATGTAATTTATATTTCTAGCTTAAAGAATATGACTAATTTTATAAAGTAGATTATATTTTGATTTCCTTATGAAACTATCCTTTAAATTATTGTTTGGATTTTTGCTTATCAGCAGTATTGCTATTGGCCAAAAATCAAATGATTGGATCGTCCAATTTGAGAACCAGATTCCCACTTATAAGAAGACAACAGATCTCGTCCCCTTATCAAAACATCTTTTTATTTATCAATATATTTCTGAGGATTCAATAAGCGAAAGAATGGTGAGAAAATCTATGTCGTTTTTTGGCAAAATCAAATTCATTTTCCCAAATGCAAAAGTTCAGTCTAGAATGCTGACGCCTAATGATGATCTATACGACGAGCAGTGGAATATGGATATCATTGAAGCAAGCAATGTGTGGGAGGAGACGACAGGTGGATCATTGATTGATGGTAGAGAAATAGTTGTTGCTGTTCTAGATGACGGAATAGATGTAACTCACCCTGACTTTGCAAATAACATTTGGTCTAACCCAAATGAAATTAGCGGTGATGGAATAGACAATGATGATAACGGATATATCGATGATAGTCAAGGACTAAATATTCAAGAAGGTAATGATCTCCACCCTCTTATTGATCACGGTACCAAGGTTGCTGGAATTATTGCTGCAAAAGGTAATAATAGTATTGGAATTGCTGGAATTAATTGGAATGTAAAAGTGTTGTTCCTTAGCAATGTTTCAAATGTAGCTGAGATAATTACAGCATATGATTATGTATATGATCTTAAAGACAGATATATCAAATCCAATGGAAGCGATGGTGCTAATATTGTTGTCTCTAATTTCTCAGCTGGTATAAAACGTGTATTTCCTTCTGATTTTCCTTCTTGGTGTCAGGCTTATGATCTACTTGGAAGCGTAGGAATTCTTTCTGTTGGTTCCACAGCAAATGAGGATTTCAATTTGGAACTGGAAGGAGATATGCCAACGCTTTGCAACAGCGATTATTTAATCATGGTGACAAATACAAACAGAAATGACCAAAAAGTATTTGATACTGCTGATAGCAAAATCAATGTTGATATTGGAGCTCCGGGAGAAAATATATCAAGCTTAGATATTAATAATCAATACGGAACCTTGTCTGGAACATCAGCATCAGCGCCACATGTCTCAGGAGCAGTGGCCCTACTCTACTCCATACCTTGTCTCGGCTTGGCAGAAATGCAAAAGAATGATCCCAGTTCATCTGCATTATTAATAAAGAATGCCTTATTGGGTGGTGTGGATTTGAATGAATCTTTGAATGAAACAGTTTCTGGCGGAAGATTGAATATTTACTCTACCATGCTGCAATTAAGCAATGTTTGTGGAGAGTCGACAATTGGAGACCTTGAAGTAAGATCTGTCCGTTCAAATCAAAATGGATTAGGATTAACGATTGATTATAATACAAATGTATTTAGCGATCATAAGTTATTTATTTATGATCTGCAGGGAAGAAAAGTTTACAGCTCAGTTTTTAATCCGAATGTATTTGATGAGAAGACCATTAATGTTGATAAACTTGAATTAAGTTCTTCGCTTTACGTTTTATCAATATCAGATAATAATAATATCGCAAGCAAATTATTCTACTTTCCGCCTCAGAGGTAATTAAAACTTCAAGTATAAATCTTTACAGATTGTTCGATATTTCTCTCCAAAATCATTGCTGTTTTCTTTCCTGATAAATAACTGATCAGATTGTTTATTTCCCGTATAATTTTTTTTGTATTGTTTTAGAACTCTAATTACAGGTCCGTTTTCTTTTCCTTGAACCAAACATTCACGCTTTAATTTAAAATTACAGGCGGAAGCCAGTTTGTCGAAGTCAGAGGATAACACAAAAGGGATAATCAATTGTACCGTAGATTGCAATCTGGATATGCTTGCGATTTTTGACCAAAAATCTTCAGGAGTTAAACTTTCATTGTGTTTGGAAATAAAATCTGTAGGAGAATCAGGAACAGTACTGTTTTGAAAAAATGGAGGGTTGCATACAAAATGATCAAATGTAGTTTTGGTATTCAATTCCTGAAAAGCACAGAGATGAGTTTCAATATTAAAGTTGTTAAGTAGAAAATTAGACCTGGCTTCATTTATACTTTTTTCATCAATATCTATGGCTGTTATCTTAGCTGTAGCATATCTGTCTTTCAATATTAAAGCAATTACACCTGATCCTGTTCCAATGTCTAAAACTTGTGATTCAGATTCTAATTCAGCCCATGCAGCCAGTAATACTCCGTCGGTATTTACTTTTAATGCTGCATCCCGATTGAGCATCTTAAAATTCTTGAAATAGAAATAAGCTTTTTCTAAATTCAAACCAATTTTTTATTCTACAAGAACGTCATCAATTCTTACTTTGGTTGTATTCGCAGCAGTTGTGCCAACGTATCTAAAAGCTACATGTACAGATTCACCATATTGACTGAGATCTATGACTCCTGAATCGATCCAAGTGAAGTCCTGATCAGCTTCTGTAGCAAGAGGAACATTAAGCAATTGCCAAGTAGCATTTGCTACATCTCCTGAAAAATTACTGGAAACCGAAACGCTTAATCCATCATGTGCATAAAAAGCCATAGCAGATTTAAAGCTTAATGATGGTGTTTCGGTAGTATTGATTTGTGGTGTGATAAGCCAGTCATCCGTTTCTGGATTTGAATCCTGAAAAGCTTCGGTCTCAGCAAATCCATTACCATCAAAAGATCTTTTAACCCATATTCTATCTCCTTTAAGAGCGACATTAGTCCAGCCCGGAATAAAGACCGGATCAAAATCAGCCAATCCTTCAAATTCTTCAAAGAATGGTCCTGATGTTCCCATGCCACCGCATCTGACAGCCTGGAAATTAACATCTTGTAAATCTCTGATATAAATTTGCCATGTGCCTGAAAAGATCTGTAGGATACCAACGATTGTTCCATTTCCACTTGGCGTAATATTGTCTGCAAAATCTGCAAAACCACTAGTTCGAAGGGTTATTGTGTTTTCATCGCAGTCCTCAATTATATGGTTAACCGAAAATTGGTTTACTGCATCAGCATAAGTCATGCTTACTGATCCCGCAGCAAATTGGACAGCATCAAACTGAACATAGGTATTTAGATCTGATAGGCTCAGATTATCAATTGATTTAATTGCTGGCGTTATGTTTTGAGTTTCATTGCTTAAGATGATTGTAGTTTCAACTTCGGATTCAGGGATCCGCTTGACATTGGCACCAGAGCTAGGATAACATAATTGGGGAAGACCATTGAAATCTGAAATACATAGATCTTTTAACTTAATGTAGACAATCTGTCCGATTGGGTAAGTTTCAAATAGATCAAATTTATCAGCAAGGACTGCTATTCCACCAGTTTCATCCTGAATAACGAGGGACTTGAAGAAGTTTCCAGCCTGATCATCAGACACAACAGAACCTTTTAAGAATTTGTCTGATTGTAAAGGAACTTCAACTCCCGGCATGTAGTTTTGCATCATTTCTGAAATGCTAATAACATCGTTTTCGTCAACTACAATGGCATTTGGATCACATCGGGGATCTGAGAGATCGATATCTGATAGTTCTCTTATAATGAGTTGCTTATCCGCTCCAAAAACACCATAGATTGCCGTGATATCACCATTACCTTCAGGAACTGCTTGTGGAGCAAAATCTGCAAAACCACTTGTTCTGAAAATAACTCTGTTGCCATCACAATCTTCTACAACATGATTAACCGATATCAAATTATCCGCATCAGCTAGTGTTGTATTTAGGGAGGATTGGATAAATTGTAGATCTTCAATTTTTACAAGTGTATTCAGAGCAACATTGCTAAGCTGAGAAATAGTTAATACTTGAGGTTCGATAGTATTATTAAATGTACCGCCCATTACAATCTCTTCAATAAGGACAGCAGGTATTCTGCCAAGAGTCATCTGTCCGTCATCGTCAAATGGAGTAAATCCTATTTGTGGAAGACCATTAAAATCAGAAATCCAGAGTTGAGAAAGATTTATAAATAATCTCTTACCAATAAAGTATTTGTTCCAAAGTTCGACATCATCGAGTAATATAGCTATGCCACCTGTTTCATCTTGAATGATTAGGGATCTGAAAAAGTTTCCTGATCTGTCATCTGCAGATACAATGACTTTTAGATATTTTTCTAAGCCTATTTTAACGAAATCTCCAGGGACGTATAGGTCTTTGAGGTCATCGATACTAATAATTTCAGAAGCATCGATATTTGGGTCTTCTCCATTTAAAGGAGGTTCGTCGAAATCCCTGTCAACACATGATGATTGCAGTAAAATTAATGTAAAGATGAAACTGTATAAATGAATATTTTTTTTCATTATCTCTTTTGTATTTTATAATCTAAATCCAAGACTTAAAAAATAGGTTCTTCCATAGGCGTAATAATACCGGGGTGCAAACCTTTGTGTGTCTTTACCTTCAAAATCAAATCTTAATTGTTCATATCCTCCTATTTTGAAATCTCTTTTATCAAGTATATTGTTTATTCCTGCATTTAGGTATATGTATGAATCCCCAATTTTGAATGACTTTCTAGCAAAGAAATCCAATGTGAATCCTGATCTATATTTTTCCTGGGAAAGGATGTCATTCCATAATTCAGGATCCTCATCTTTTGATACTCCATCGACTGCTCTTGCAGTTCTCCTGTCAGGATTAGGATCTATATAGATGTCGTCGAAAAAGTTTGCACTAAGATTAACTGACCAAAAATGTGGACTGTTATATTCCAATTCAATAGTATGCGCTACTTGGGGAATGCTGCTGATGTTGAACCCTTCTAAATATACCGTCCGATCTGAAACCAGGACTGTAGCATCGTTATCCTGAGTAATGGTAACATTTGGTCTCGAATCATAATAGTATTCTCCTATAGCTGATGCTATTCCAATATTGAACACTTGTGATATTTTTACTTCAGCACCGACTTCTATTCCGTAATTTACTTTATCGATATTGGTAATGGAGTAATTTACAAAGCTTCGTTCTTCATCATGATAGAATGATACTGAGTTAATACCGTTCCAGGATCGAGAATAAAAACCCGTTAATCGTGCATTGATTTTTGGGTGTCTTAATACATAACCTATTTCACTTCCTGCAGTATTTTCTGTTTCAAGATTTGGTACGATATCATTTCTGATTTGAGGAGATAAAAATGCATACCGACTATATGGCGCTCTGGACAAATAAGCATTGTTGAAATAAATATAATTTCTACCATTAATCTTGTAAGTCATTCCTGCTTTAAATGTTCCATGGATATAAAATTCTTTCTCAGAATCTCCTATTGAATTTTCCGGGAACTTGCCATTTTGCACCAAGCCCTCTCGCCAAAATCTGGTATTTTGAATTGAACTACTGAAACTAAGATCAATTTTAGGTAGGCTGATATTAAGAGTCGACCATGCATTTACATTTTGATTATGGACATAGTAGTTGTACCCAAAAATGTCTCCCTCAGTAAGCAATCGATTTGGTTGAGACAGATCGTTTTGAATAATATTATAATTATCGGGGAAATCACGAAGTGCAAAATCATCTATATCCAAATAATAAGAACCACCTAGTAAGTCGTCAAGTACTTTAAAATTATGATTTCTGTCATACTGGAATTGGAATCCTCCATTAAAAGTCAGATTGTCTTTGAATTGATGGTTTACATGGGTTTGGAAGACGAGCTTATTGTTATCAAATCTTTGTTCTTCAATAACATAGGCTGATATATTCTCATAAAAATTATTTTCGTCGATTCCATCTGGGTCTATGACTTGATATTGTCTTTGCTTGTTTATTGCGATTAGCTCATCAAAATTGATTTGTCTGGTAAGCTCGTCGTTTTTCAATTTGTCGGCGATAGCCGCAGCAGCTTCAGGGTTCGATGCATTGACATAAGGCAAATTTCTATAATAGTCCGGCCTTGGATCTGCTCCTTCCAACCAATCAAGGCGAGTGGATCCAAACTTACCTGTTTGATATCCTATTGAAGTTGTCAGAATGGTTTTGTTATTAATATTATAATCATGACGCATGATCATTACAGGTTGATGGGTTCTGTATTCCCGGGAATTTCTAAGTTTTCCATTTTGATATCCCCAATTTGGATTATAAAAATTATTATCTGCCAGGTCATACATTTCTTGTGTGCTCCCGGAAGCTCTGCCTCTTGTAGTTGGGGCGGCGAACACAACAAAATTCAAAGCATGTTTATCATTGATTTTTTTATCGACGGAAGCAAAATAGGCGTAAGCATCATAATATGTCCCTTCAGCAAATCCTCCGCTTCCCCACCGTCTTGAAAAAGACAATGAATAAGACCATCCACTTTGAGACAGGCCGCTGGAGTGGGTAAGCATCGCTCGATGTTGATACGTTCTGTTCGAATTACTGAGTGTGAATCTTGTTTGTTTTCTTTGGGTTGTAGCTCTGAGATCAACATCTAGAGCACCTGCCATTCCACCAATACTGAAATCGGTACTATTAAGTCCATGCTGAGAATATCTTGATCTGAATACATCATTTAGTCCTCCCCATAAACTCCAAAAGTATCGCCCATCGCTTAGATTATTGAAGGGTAAGTTATTTAGGTAAATCAATGAATGATTTTGGCTCAATCCTCTGGGGTTAAAACGTGTTACACTAAAATTGTAATCGGCAAGTGAACCAAATGGATCCCACGCAGCGGATAGAAGACTAGAAACTTCTTGATCATCGTCGAATTGTTCAAGCTGTCTTTGATCAAGTAAATAATTGTCATTGACACGTTGGTTAAGGTCTTTTGATTCTTCCAAAAATATGATCCCCAGATTAATATCGTCAGAATTACTATTATCTATTTCTAAATTATAAGGCGCATATGATACAGCTTCGATAGACAGTGTTATCAGGTCTCCAAAATCTCCACTTGCGTAAAAACGACCATCTGCATCAGATAGAAATTCCTGGCCACCGATATTTACTAAAATATTGGATATAGGATTGCCTGAATTTTGTTCTAAAATTCTACCTGAAAGCGTCTGACTGTGAAGGGTAGAAATATTAAGAAAAACGCAAATCGACAAAAAAAGAAACCAATTATATTTCATATTGTTTAAAAACTATGTAGTGCAAATTTAATTTAATTTATATTGCTTCTTATTATATATAAAATTATTAAATACAATATTAATTTCTAATTTTTCTTCAATGATAAAAGTTCTTTTTTTGTTGCTAATTACATCTGTTTCAAGCATTGCCTTTTGTCAGGATATAAGCCAGTTTAAAGCTTATGCAGTTGGTTTTTATAATGTTGAAAATCTATTTGACACCCTGGACAATACAAGCATCAATGATGAAGAATTTACGCCATCAGGATCAAGAGTGTGGAATGGGCAAAAATATCAGGATAAAATCGCCAATTTGGCTTCGGTTATATCTCAGCTCGGATTAGATTTATGCAAGGATGGAATTTCTATTCTTGGAATTTCAGAAATCGAAAATGATACGGTAATTAGAGATTTGGTAAACCATCCTTTACTAAAGCCACGTAATTATGATATTGTCCATTTAAATTCCAGAGACGGTCGTGGAGTTGATGTAGCTCTGATCTATGATAAAGATGTATTTGTACCCATTCGGTATGGCTTAGTTGATGTAGGTATTGAATCTATGGGAAGTAACAGACCCACAAGGGATGTTTTATGGGTACATGGGAAATTGGATGGTGAAGATATACATATGAGTGTGAATCATTGGCCATCCAGAAGTGGAGGAGAAAAAAGAACAGCTAGATTTCGGAATAAGGCAGCTCAAGTTAATCGGACTTATATCGATTCGTTGTTAATTGTTAATCCATCAGCAAAGATCATTGTAATGGGAGATATGAATGATGATCCCAACAATGAAAGTATGACCCAATATCTTAGAGCCAAGTCTAAGATTAAGTCTGTGGGTCAGGATGATATGTTTAATCCTTTTCAAAAGTTCTTCAAAAAAGGAAATGGTACCACGGCATGGAGAGATCGATGGTCATTATTTGATCAAATTGTTCTTAGTCATGAATTGATTCAAAAGGATGCTTCAGGTTTAAAGTTCCATAAGGCTGTCATTTTTAATAAAAAGTATCTGATACAACCATGGGGAAAATATAAGGGCTACCCTTTTCGGACCTTCGATGGAGATGAATATCAAGGAGGATACAGTGACCATTTTCCAGTTTTCGTTTATTTATTAAAAGAGGTCTAAAGTTTGATTGGCAAAGAACCGGTCCGGATAAATACAGAATTTAATGACATTCTTGATTTAATTGAAAAGCAAGAAGAAAATCTGTTTATCACAGGTAGAGCAGGTACTGGGAAGTCTACTTTATTGGGCATAGTTAAACGAACTACAAAAAAAAATGCTGCCGTTGTCGCACCGACTGGAATAGCGGCATTAAATGTAGGTGGCCAGACGATCCATTCTTTTTTCAAGTTGCCTCCGAAAATGATTGATCCCAGAGAATTGACCAAAAGAAAAAATCATAGATTTTATAAAAAGCTTCAATTGCTTATAATAGATGAGATATCTATGGTTAGGGCCGACATGGTGGATTGTATCGATATATTTCTAAGGCGTAATAAAGAAGTCGACTTACCTTTTGGAGGTGTTCAATTGATTGTTTTTGGAGATTTGTTTCAGCTGCCTCCTGTTATTGCCAGTGGCTTTGAAAGGCAGATGATCAAAGAAAAATATAAAAGCCCATATTTTTTTTCTGCAGATGTATTTAATTTTTTAGAATTGCGGATGATAGAATTAAGAACAGTTTACAGGCAAACAGAAAAGAGGTTTATTAATCTTTTGGATAGCATCCGACTAAGACAAATGGATCAGGAATTGCTGGATGAAATTAATACAAGATATACCGAACATTCAGGTGATGAATTAGCAATTACGCTTTGTTCTACAAATGCTACGGTTAATTCAATTAATAACGAAAGGCTGAAATCTCTCTCTGCTCCTCTCTTTGAATTTAAAGCTAAATTGACTGGGCAGTTTAATGAACGATTGAGTCCGGCTGATCATTTTCTTTGGTTGAAAGAGGAGGCTCAAGTGATGTTTGTCAAAAACGATACAGAAGGTCGATATGTAAATGGTACTCTCGGCAGGGTTGTCAAACTCGAGGAAGATCGAATAATTGTTGAAATTATTTTAAAAGGTGAAATTAAGCAGATCGATGTTGATCGCGCAGAATGGGAAATGCTCAAGTATGAAATAGACTCTGAAAATAAGGAAAGATTTAAAACTTCAGTGACAGGAACATTTAGCCAATATCCTCTTCGCTTAGCATGGGCAATTACAATCCATAAGTCCCAGGGAAAAACTTTTGAAAAGATAATAATTGACTTGGGAAAAGGTGCATTTGACTATGGTCAAATCTATGTGGCAATGAGTAGGTGTACGACCATAGAGGGTATTAGCCTTAAAAAGAAAATCACTCCAAGGGATATATTAGTAGATCAAACTATTCTAGAATATTACGAATATAAAATCAGAAATTGGTAAAAAAATATTCAAGTAGTATATTAGTTTTGAAATATCTCAAATTATGGCAAAATCAAGAAGGAAAAGACGAGAACGCGTAAAGTCAAAAAGACAGGAGAAAAGATTTTTTATGGTCGCAATTATCATAACTGTTTTGCTTCTCGTTCTACTCTATTTCATTTTCACACTATAATTAGAAACGATCTAATATTATGAAACTTAATCTTGATCTTGCGACAGCAAGTAAGCAAGAATGGATTCAAGCGGTAATGTCTGATTTCGATAGATTTCTGCAGGATCATGCCGATTGTGAAAGGAAAGCTTCAGCGATGGCAATGAGTTTCGTTGCTAAATATCCTGATAGAAAAGAAATTATTCCAGAGCTTATAGAAACCGGAATAGAAGAGTTGGAACATTTCCAACAAGTCTATGAATTAATGGAAAAGAGAAACATTCCTCTTCTTCACTCTATTCAAGAAGATCTTTACGTAAAGGCATTGATAAAAAAATGCCACTCGGGAAGGGAGGAAAGATTTTTAGATAGACTATTGATAGCTTCTGTCGTTGAAACCCGAGGCGCTGAACGATTTAGAATGGTGTCCGAAGCATTAGAAGATGCTGAAATGAAGAAATTTTACAAGACTTTGTGGGTTTCTGAAGCAAAACACGGTCATATATTCGTAAAAATGGCACTTCATTATTTTGATAGTGCACAAGTATATGAACGATTGAAGTGGTGGGTTAAACAAGAAGCAGAAGTATTGGATCAACTCGAAATAAGAGCCGCCCTACACTAAATTATTAGAGGCTAAGTACCAAGGTTTCAACAGAAATATTGTTCTCCATTTTTATATCGTCTACGATAAATCCGAGCTTTTCGAGTATTTTTCTTGATGCTATATTATCACTTTCAATCAAGGCGTATAATTTTTCCTTTTTCAAATTGTCTTTTACATATTGTACGACCCAGGATGATAATTCTGTAGCTAATCCGATGCCCCAATATTCCTTTTTGATGATGTAACCCAGGAACATGCGATCTGTACCTGCAACTGTTTTTAAATTTAATAGTGAAATCAATTCATTATTCTCTTTAAGTCTGCATGCCCAATGATAGCAAAGGCCTTCTTCAATTTCATCATGCTTTTGCTGGAATCTCTCTAAATGCTCATCAGGAGTTAGATTGAGGAGAGGCTCAATATATTTCAAAGCATCCTTGGCTAAAAAAATATCAAGTGCCTCATTAAAATCGTCTGTTTTTAGTAAACTAATATGAGTTCGTTGGGAATCCATTATTTGATGTTATTCTTATCTAAATACCTAAGCTTTTGGAGTGAATCATATAAATCTCCTGAAAATTCTAGTTCCAACTCTCCGAATAAATAGCTTAAGCATTCATCGATTGGAATGTCAGGAAAAGAATTATCTCGAGCATAGTGAAGATACTTCATCAGCATGAATGCATCAAACCATTGGAAGAATCTCTTTTTGAATGACTTATAGGAATTTGTGTTAGTAGTTATTTCCTGGATTCTATCTAATTGTTTTCTTTCCTTTAGAAATTGATAAACCATGCTATCAGATTCAATAAGGGATGTTTCAAGATTCGGATATGTTTCAAATATTTGCTTCGTCCATTTTTTCAGTGTAACAAAACTTTCTGGATTGTAACTCTTCTTTTTAATAGAAGATTCGGAAATCATATCCTGAATGGCTTTTCCGGTTCCAAATGGCACTCGATCTGAGGATCTGTGTGAAGGACGGACTACAGCGGAATTTATTTCTGACAAACTTTCGTTCTTAGTGAATTTGTGAAGAAAGTAAAAGTCTTCGCCAGCCTGACGCTTATTCATACCTCTTTCCTTTGCGTAGGCAAAGGATCTTACTGCCATTGCTGATCCGATTGTCTGATAAGCATAAGGCAATTCTATGATTCTTTGCATATTGATAAAGTATCTTAAATGTAATTCATAATTGAGAACTGCCAGCTGCTCGTTATTGGATATGTGATTCTCGACATCGTGTTCGAAATATATACTTGCTGCTTCGGTTTTCGGATTTTTTTCGAAGTGAGTTTCAATGGAGATTAAATAATTCTCAGAGACTCTCGTATCTGCATCAAGGTTTATAATTATTCCATTCTTGTTATTGGCCTTAAAAGTTCTGAAAGCTAGGTCCATTAATTTTTTCCGGGCAAGACCTACACCTGCATTTTTATCGCCAAATTCTTCAAGATAAAAATGAAAATTTATGTGAGGCTATTTTTTAGAATGGTAGTGCTTATTTAATTTTTGAAATAATTCTTTTGAGGCTTGTTTGATTTCCAGGCTATCTTGCTTCTTGTAATTTATAAGGAGGAGGACAAGAGCAGATTTATGTGGATTTTGATTCAAAAGACTTTTAAGACAATCATCTATATCCTGAAAGATTTCATTATATGCAGGAATTATGATGATATGGTGAATGTTGCCGGGGTGTGGATTAATTATTGGCAGACTAAAGTCACAGATATTATTTAGGTAGGTTTCCAGATATTTCAAAACAGATGTGTTAATATTAACTATTATTTATATGACGTGAAGTTAAGACAAGCTTTATTACCAATTAGTTATTTTCCTCCCCTATCCCATATTGCCATTCATAATCAATTGGATACCTCAATAGAGCTTTTTGAAAGCTATCAAAAAAGATCTTATAGAAATAAATGCAGACTCCTAGGTGCAAATGGTTCACTTCAATTATCGGTGCCATTGGTCAAAGGTAAAAGTTCGACTCCAATTAAGGATGTTAGAATATCATATGATGAAAACTGGGCTGAAAACCATATTCGCACAATCAAATCAGCATATGGAACTTCAGCGTATTTTGACTTTTACTATAGTCGAATTTGTCAAACTATAAATCTAAAACCGAAATTTCTTTATGAATTGGCAATACATACTTTTGAATTAGCACAAAATCTTGAATTGATAAAGGAACTTAAGTTTTCCGAAGATTATGTATCTGTTGAGAATTATGGAGGATTAGATTTAAGAATGAATGATGAGGTAGAATTATCTATCCCATCCTATGGTCAGGTCTTTTCTGAAAAGTTTGGATTTGTTTCCAATCTTAGTATTTTGGATTTACTCTTTAATCTGGGTCCGGAATCTATGAATATCATTAATTCAATAGTAATTAAACCATAATGAAAAGACTAATAGATCAACAAGTAGGTGATATGAGAGCAAGCATGTCAAATGCTGTTGATGCATTATTGGAAATAACACGCAAGATCGGACATAAAGATCTCGAAACAACAGTAAATGATGTAAAAGACCGGATTAATGACCCATTCATGTTTGTTATTGTCGGTGAAGTAAAAGCTGGAAAAAGCAGTTTTATTAATGCCCTGCTGGAATCTGAAAAAGAAATATGTAAAGTTGCTGCGTCACCAATGACAGATACAATCCAACAGATTGTCTATGGTGAAAAAGAATCTATTCTGGAATTGAGCCCATTTCTAAAAAGGATTACACAACCAGTTGACATTTTAAAAGAAATAGCCATTGTAGACACTCCCGGAACAAATACTATTATTGACCATCATCAGGAAATTACTGAGAAATTTATCCCTTCTTCTGATTTGATTGTTTTTGTTTTCGAGTCAAAAAACCCATATCGACAATCTTCCTGGGAATTTTTTGATTTTATAAAAGACGAATGGAAAAAGAAAGTCATATTTATTCTACAACAAAAAGACTTGGTCAATGATGAAGATCTAAAAGTAAACCTTAGTGGCGTGAGAGAGCAAGCTATGAGAAAAGGCATTATGGATCCAAAGGTATTTGCAGTTTCCGCTCTTCTTGAAAACAAAGGTGAGAAAAATCAAAGTGGCTTTTCGGGCGTAAGAGAATTTATTTACGCCAACATTACCGGAGGGAAAGCACCATTCCTAAAGCTCCAAAATCTCGGAGAGATCTCACTCAATATTAATGAGAAGATATACAATGGTGTCCTTTTACGCAATGAACAGTTCGAATCTGATGAACGATTCCGAAGCGATATTCGGGAAACTTTAGACCGTCAAGAGGACCGAACTCAGAGACAGGTAACTGTATTGGTAGAAAACTTGATCGCCGCTTATGATCGAATAACTTTACAAAAAAAGGAAGAGCTAGAAAATGGTATTGGATTCTTGGCTATGATTAAAAGGTCGCTTCAGTCTACATTTGGAGGTGGCCAATCTCCTAAAGTCTGGTTAGAATCTCTGACCACAGATCTTGAGAACAAACTTAATTCTGAATTTAAGGATAAGCTTCAAGATGGAGTTGTAGACATTGCAGATAGTATTCAGGATATGGGAAAGATGATTGATATCAAGATAAGAAACAGCGAAACGATCTTAAAAGACAACCACGAAATATTTGCTGATATAGCTGAAAGAAGATCTAATGTTCTAAAAGATTTGCAGAAGGCATTCTCTAGTTTTTTAAAAAGTTCCGAGAATTTTTATGAAAACGAATTGCTGGGAGGTGGAGATAAAATTGCTCCTAATTTGGCAACTGGAGGAGGAATAGCAATCGTAGGAATCATTCTTACTACAGTGACAAATACTATGATCGTCGATATCACTGGAGGGGTATTAACTGCGATAGGATTTATATTTGCTGGGGTCACTGTTGGATTGAACAGGAACAAAATATTGAAGGGATATCAAAAAGAAGTTGATAGTGGACGCAGTAAAATTGAAAGAGAGATCAGTCAAAAACTTAATAACTATACTCATAATATTAAGGAAAGAATCAATGATAACTTTTACAGCTTTGATAAATTACTGGCTGATGAAAAGGAAACTATCGATATCTTGCAAGGAGAATATGTTCGGATTTCTGAGGAGATCAAAGAGCTGCTTCAGGACCTTTCTTCTAAGCTTTCGAATTAGTCATTCAATAAAATGCAATTCAATTTTGTATTTTCATTTACATTAAATTGAATGCACCATATGAATTTTACGCTTTCTACTGTTGATGTTGTAATTGTTATAGCCTATCTGATTTTTGTGATTATTCTGGGATTGTATTTTGGAAGTAAACACAAGAATGCTGAAGATTATTTCCTTGCAGGCAGATCACTTACTTGGCCTATAATAGGATTTTCATTATTTGCTTCTAATATGTCAAGCAATTCTCTTGTTGGACTTACAGGAGCAGGTTATAATGATGGCTTTTCTGTATTTAGTTATGAATGGATGGCGGTCTTGGTCTTGATAATTTTTGCAATGTTTTTTCTTCCATTCTATTTAAAAAGTAGAATATTTACGATTCCAGAGTTTCTTGAGAAACGATATGATTATATCACAAGAGCATATGTTTCTATCATAGCTATTATTTTAAATGTACTTGTGGATGTAGCAGCCACCTTATATGCTGGTGGTGTTCTGATCCAACTCATTTTTCCTCAATTTCCGCTGTGGCTTATTATTGGAGTTTTGGCGGTGGTGGCTGGTTTGTATACTATTTCAGGAGGTTTAAGTTCGGTGGTCTATACGGATGCTATTCAGGCAGTTATACTCATTTTTGGAAGTATTCTTATTACGTATTTTGCTTGGGATGCATCCGGTGGTTTTGCTGAAGTAGCCAAGATTACATCTAAGGAGCATTTTGATATCATAAAACCTGTCACTGATGAAACATTACCATGGCCTGGCTTGTTTACCGGGGTTTTATTATTGGGATTTTACTTCTGGAGTACCAATCAGTATATAACACAAAGGGCATTAGCAGCAAAGTCAAAATCTCAAGGACAATGGGGAGCTATGTTTGCTGGATTCCTAAAAATGAGCATTTTATTTATCATGATTTTTCCGGGTGCATTTGCACGTGTTTTATACCCGGACATGGCAGATCAAGCTGATCAGATCTATGCGACCATGTTATTTGACCTGCTACCGACAGGACTTTTAGGCCTCGTTCTGGCAGGTTTTATTGCTGCCCTAATGTCTAGTATTGATTCAGGCCTTAACTCTGTTTCTACTTTGGTAACGATGGATTTTTATCAGAAGGCATATCCAAGTAAGACTCCTCAGCAATTAATGAAAGTCGGACGTTGGGTAACTTTTATAGTTATGATTATAGCGACGGTATGGGCACCTCAAATATTGAAATTTGATCAGTTGTGGGATTACCTCCAACAAGCCTTATCATGGTTCTGTCCGCCGATTATTGCTTTGTTCGTAATGGGTTTATTTTGGAAGGGAGCGAATAAGACTGGAGCTATGTGGACGATAATAGTAGGATCAATAATATCAGTTGTTTCAATAGTCACGAACGCTGATCCTTGGAAACCACATTTTCTATATATGACAGGAACCCATTTTGCACTTTCTTGTTTAGCGATGTACATCGGTTCAAAAATAGGAAATGCATCTGATGATGAAGTAATTGAAAATATGGTTTGGACACCTGCTGTTTATAAACTAGAAACAGAAGACTTAAAGCATTTGCCTCTTTATAAGAATTACAGATTCCAGGCTCTTGTTCTTGTAATTATCACTGCAATAATCCTTATAGTGTATTGATTAAGAAGAAGGAATATTATCATGATTTATATTATAAATCGCTAGAACAGCTTAAGGCGGCATGTACAGATCACGGGATTGTGGCCAGCACAGCAGATAGTGATAACTATAAGCGTATTTGGGCAAGGGATGCAATCGTTTCAGGAATTGCTGGAATCCTCGCTAATGATAAAATCATCATACAGGGATTAAAGAAATCTCTTCAGCTCCTTGCTCAGAATCAATTAGGAAAAGGGACAGTCCCTTCAAATGTCAAAGTAAATGAAGATGGAAGTTTAGATGTCAGTCACGGTGGACTTGTAGGTCGTGTTGATGCTACTAGCTGGTTTGTAATTGGAGCATGCTTGTACATCAGATTTACAAAAGAAGATATTGAATTCCGTAAAAAAATAGAGACCAGCTTATTGAAGGCCCTGGAAATTCTAGATGCTTGGGAATTCAATAACAAACATTTAATCTATACGCCATTAAGTGGTAATTGGGCAGATGAATATCCATTACATGGTTATTTGTTATATGACAATTGTCTGCGCTATTGGGCACTAAAGTTGTTTGCTGATGTGTATATAAGAAGCGAAGTGTATTCTGAAAAATTGAGTGCTATTCAAAAAGCAATAGAAATTAATTTATGGCCCGATCACAATAATGAAGAACTGGCGTATCATCAATCTTTATTTGCTAAATGGTCGACTCTAAGTATCAGACATTTTCTCGCCGGGTTTAATCCATCTTATTATTATAATATTTTTGATACCCCTGGTATTGGACTGGCCATGTTTTTAGGCTTTTCTAACGATCAACAAGCTGAATCCATTATTCAAAAGGTCACTGAGATTCAGTCTAGTATTTCTTCTAAGATGTTACCTGCATACTGGCCAATAATTAATGAAGGAGATCCGCTGTGGAATGATCTGCTGAATAATTATTCATTTTCATTTAAAAATAAGCCTGTTCATTTCCATAATGGCGGAATCTGGCCAATAATGATGGGCATATTTTCTTTGGGATTGGCTAAAATAAACATGCCCCACTCTATTGAGGAATTTTTGCTCTCTTTTGAATCGACTGCTAAAACAAACAATGATGCATTTAGAGAATATGTTGATTCCGTAAAGCTCGAGCCAGAAGGAAAAACAAATATGTCTTTTACAGCGAGCGGAATAATTATCATGCATCAATGCTTATTCGAACCATCAATTATTCGACAACTCAGATAATATGATTGGCGATAATATTAAGTTAAATGAAGAGTACCTGAACTTGGGATATCAAATTTTCAACTTAATACAGCCAACTTTAGATGTTGAAAATGTTACTGTTATTTTAATTGGAGGTGAATCAGGTTCCGGAAAATCTACTCTGGCATATTCATTGAAAGAAGTTTTGGGAAAGAATCAAAGACCATCATTAATCTTACATATGGATGATTATTTTTTTCTACCTCCTGAAACAAACCATCAGGCAAGGTTGAAAGATATAAGTCATGTTGGTCCTCAAGAAGTAAATATTAATTTAATGGAAGACCATATTCTCAAGGCTAAATCCAGAGCAAATTCAATTGCTAAGCCTTTGGTTAATTATGAACAAAATGATATCGGATCAGAGATTATAAATGCAGAGGAAATTTCTGTCATAATTGCAGAGGGAACTTATGGTATGCTAATCAAGGAGGGACAATTAAGAATTTTCCTTACACGAAATTATAAAGATACAAGGCAAGACAGAGTTGCAAGAAACCGAGATTCCATTGTCCCTTTTAACGAAAAAGTTCTTGAGATGGAACACAAACTTATTCATAATCATAAAAGCCTTGCAGATATAATTGTGACTAAAGACTTTCAAGCAATTCAACAAAAAAAAGCCACTCTTTAAAAGCGGCTCTTTTATTTATTTGGTTGTAATGTTTTTCTACATTTTTATAAAGTTCTTCACGATTTTTTGATGGCCGCTTACAAACTGAATAAAATATATACCTGAAGGCAAATTATTTATGTAACTTTAGTTAATAGATTGCCCATATCTTGCTTTATTAATTGTTGACCCAATCTGTTATAGATCATTAAATAACTAGAGTTATCCATTTCAATGTCTGTCTGAATATTCAAAATATCACTAGTTGGGTTAGGTGACATCATAAAATTGTCAGTGTCAGGAATTTGGAATGTGCCGCAGCCTCCTCCATGGATAGTTTCCGCATGGACACTTATAGAATTAGATAGATCATAACAGCCGACCAAACTTGATGCAAGATTTCCAACACTATAATTTTGAATTGTATCGTCATAGCTTACATGCCAGACATCGTATGTCCCATTATCAAACCCTTCGAATTCAAAAGGAGTAACATCGAAAACATGTGTGATAAATCCAAATTCATTAGTTATCAACCATCCAGAATTTTGAGCTGAATTTCCTGACAGGTTGAATTCTATCAGATTTGACATGCCATCATCAGCACAGATTGTATATTCTACGCTTCCATCAGAAAAGGTCAATTGACCACCTTCTACATCGCAATCTGAACAGTCTTCACCTGTCTTTCGCTGTACCGTCAATGCATTAGATAATTCAAAACATCCTTCAAGGTTTGAAATATTTCCTCCTATCTCCAGACCAGTCAAGCCATTGACATAACTTATGCTCCGTAATAGACAAATACCTGCTCCACTTCCTTCGAAGTTAAAAGTTGGCCCATTAGGCAGATCTAGAATTAGTCCAGATTCATCAGTAACAATCCAGGCCATGTCAGGTCCCTGGCCTCCAAGCAGATTTACAGATAAATTATCATCAATTCCGTCATCAGTACATACTTCATCATAATCTAATCCTGCTACTGAAGTTAGAATCCCTCCAATTAAGGCACTATTACAATCTGAACTAAGTTTAATATCATCTAAGTCCCAGATTTCAACTAATCCATTAGATCCAACCAAACAATATGAAAGTAATTCGAAACTAAATATAGTCGGTTCATACACTACGAAATCTTCATTTGTAGAAAAGTCAAAAGTTTCGAGAGAATATTCGAGCGAGGTTGGAATATCTTCTTCTCTATAGATTTCCATACCATTTTTAAGGACTCTCATTCCATATTTTATCGGATAGTTATTGGGTCCACTTGAACCATTGATCCAAATGAATTCCCGTGGAGCTCTTTCATAAAAACTTAGCGATCCGATATTGGCAACATGATTTGAGCCGGGTTCAACTAAGATGTCAAATCTGACCGCTCTATCGCTATCAGCAACAAAATCACATCCATCCAATGCATTGATACACATGGCTTCAGTATTGTTAACTCCAGGTGTACAAGAATGAAGATTTACCTGTGGTTCATTTCTATAAAGATGGCCTCCAACTACCGTGAATTGTGTACATTCTGAACTGTTGTTTATATCTGCAGTAAATTCAGAATAATCCTGGTTGTCTCCTGAAATGATAATAGCATTACAGTCATTCATTGTAACACATAAATTGGAGCTTGAGGATACAGAATCAAAAGCCACTCGGTTTAATACCAGACCATTAGAGATTTTATAACATCCGGATAAGTCAAAAGCACTTTCTCCAACTTCCAATCCTTCAACATCTCCATAAAAATTGATATACCAGATAAAACATTTTCCGAATCCTGTACTACTGAAATCAATTGGAGCTGTGTTAGGTAAACTCAAAATTATTCCATTATCATCAGTAACTAACCAGGCACCCATTCCTTCAACACCATTTACTAAGAAATCAACAATATCGTCTGTTCCATCATTCAGGCAAATTGTTTTTTCGTTTGTGCCATTTAAATAAGTAATGGAAGGTCGTTCAACTTCTTCTCGTATAATTCTAATCTCATTAGATAATAAATAGCATCCATCAAGATCAGAAATATCATTACCAATTTCCAGACCTTCTATTGATCCAAGATAGTTGACTTTCCATATACTACAAACACCTTCCCCTGCAGTTGAAAAGTCGAACGGAGGATGTGATGGTAAATCTAAAATAATCCCGGAAGCATCGGTGATAATCCAATTTGAACTCCCATTCCCTTGAGATGTTTCGAAGACATTGATAACATGGATAAGACCTGTCCCAACACAAATATTGGTTTCTACACTTCCTCCTGCAAGGCTTATGGTAGAAGCAATTATTTCTTCTCTGACAACTTTGACTGAATTCGAAATCAAGTAGCATCCAGACAGATCGTTAAAATTCTGACCCTCCTCTAATCCGTCTATATGACCATTATAGTTAATCTGCCATATATAACAATTTCCAGGACCGGCGTTTTCAAAGTTAATAGTGTTACTATTAGGTAAGTCTAAGATGTTTCCGTCTTCATCTGTGACTATTAAAGAGCTGCTTCCTAACCCGGATGAAACATTGACGATTGATACGAAATCGCTTGATCCATCTCCTACACAAAGTCTTTTCTCTAAACTTCCGTCATTGAAGCTAATAGAACGGACACTAATTTCATTTTTTACGATCGTAATTGAATTAGAAAGATCGAAACATCCATTTAAAGTGTCAAGGTTTTCACCTTCAGACATTCCCGACATGGGATCTAGGTAGCTAAGATGGTAGATCAAACATGTTCCGCTTCCAGCAGATTCAAAATCAAATGAAGTTTGATTAGAAACATCCAGGATCTGATTGTTTTCATCGGTGACCAAATAAGTGGAATTTGGACCGAGAGATCCATTAATCTGAACATCAACAATGTCAGGAATTCCATCCCCTACGCAAAAATCGAAACTGGTTTCGCCATTTGAACTTAGTTCTCCGCCTTCAACCGTAGTCTTGTATATTTTGATGAAGTTAGAAAAGTCGAAACAACCTACAAGGTCTGAAATATGATTACCTACTTCTTTTCCAGTCAAGCCAACTTCATAACTCACATGCCAAACGAAACAAGGATTAACTCCGACAGTATCAAGATTTAATGGGATGTCCAAAGGTATTGACAAAATGTATCCATCTTCGTCCGTCACCAATAATGAAGTATGAGTTCCAATAGTATTTGTGACCGAAATGTCAACTTCTTCAAAATTTGCGCTTGATCCTCCTCTACAAAGTTCAATATTGGTTCCTAATGATGAACCAAGAACACCTCCATCGATTGCTTTCTTTAATATTGAAAGTGGATTAGAAAGATCAATACAATCACCTGAAATATCATCCACGAAATTTCCTATATGATTATTAAATACTAAGCTATTATATGCTAAGTTGTAAACAAAGTATTCGCCACTTGGGTAATTACTTAAGTCAATTACTGAACCTGTAATCATTTCGAGTATTTTCCCATCTTCATCGGTTAAAAACAATTCCTCATCATCACCAACATTATTGATTAACTCATAATTTATCATAGCTTGTTGTGCACCTGCCAGTGAGCAGAAGAAAACAAATGTTTCTCCTCCAGAACTTAAGTAGCCACCAGATATTGAATCTTTTTCGATGCGTATTTCATTTGATAAATCATAGCAACCAAGGAAACCAGAGATATTTTGATCAACTGCTAATCCTGCAAAAGAAGCTCCATAACTTAAGTGTCTAATAAAGCATTCATCATTTGAAAAACTTGGAGTAAATGGTGGTCCGACTGGAATTTCTAATATATTGCCATCAGCATCCAGAATCAACCAAGTTGAAAAATCACCTTGATTTCCAGTAAGATCTACTTCGATAGGAATAACATCTCCATCTGTAATACGCAATCTAATATCGATGCCATCTGGAGAAGAAATAATTCCACCTATTGCTGTTTCCTTTACTACAGTAACCGAGTTCGAAAGACTAATGCATGTTCCAGAGACATTACCAATTTCACTACCAATGTCAAGTCCGATAAGGGAGCTGTTGTACATGACATTATAGATAATATAAGTTCCGGATGGTCGAGAATCAAAGTTGAAAGACGCCGAAACTGAAGTCTCGATAATCAATCCGTTTTCATCGGTAATAACCCAGATTGTATTCTGACCTACTTGATTAATATGGTTTAAGTCTATTTGATTTGATACACCATCATCTTCACAAATCTCGATATAAACTTCACCATCATAGGAAATGAATCCTCCGTTTGACGTTTCTCTGTGAACTGTAATTGAATTTGACAGGCCGAAACAACCACTCAGGTTTGCAGTATTAGAGCCAATATTCAGGCCATCTATATTTTCAAATGTAACAAACCATATCAGACATGTGTTTGGGTTACTGGCTTCCAAATCGAATGGAGGACCTAAGGGTAAATCAATAATGTTTAAATCTTCATCTGTTATTATCCATGCAGAATGTTGTCCCATCTGACTATTAACCAGGACATCTAATGAATCTGATTGAGAGTCTGATATACAAATCGTCGTGTCTACTGCCAAAGAAATAAGAGAGATTGTGCCTCCTTCCAAAGTTTCTCTATAGACGGTGATTGAGTTGGAAAAGGAAAAACATCCTGTAATGTCAGAAACATTATTTCCTATTTCAACTCCGGAGATAGATCCATCATAACTAATATGCCTTATCAAGCAAGTCCCTACTCCAGCATTTGAAATATCAAAGGGAGGACTTGCGGGAGTATCTAATATATTTCCTTGGAGATCAGTTATCAACCATTGACTATTGGCTCCATTTCCTCCAGTCAGATTAACATTTATCGAATCTCCAATAATACCACCAACACATAAAGAAAAACTTGTGGCTCCATTATCCAAGGTTATAATTCCAGGAACAGGAGAAATTTTATTAACAATTATTGCATTTGATAAGCCGTAACATCCAGTAATATTATTAATGTGATTACCTATGTCCACTCCACTTATTGGGCCTTCAGAAGCAAGGTGGTAAACCTTGCAAACTTCAAGAGCACTTCCTTCAAAATCAAATGGGGGATTATCTGGAATTGCAATAATAAATCCATCATTGTCAGTAACCAGCCAGTCAGAATTAGTCCCGGAATAATTGATTATTGAAACTTCAAAAGCATCTGATACACCATCAAGTGAACAAATATCCAGTTCAGTTAACCCATCAATTGTTGTGAGGATTCCACCATCTATGGATTCGTCTGAGCATACAGAGCTGATGACGATTTCATCTAAATCCCATGCTGTGACTCCTTCACCGTTATCGATAAGACAATATGCCATCAATTCAATATTGAAAACCGTAGAACTGGTAACAATAAGCTCGGGGTTATTCCCTAAATCAATAGATTGCAAAGTCCAGTCTAAGTTTGTAGGAATGTCTTCAGCAAAATATACCTCTTGACCATTTTTTAAAATCCTAATACCGAAAAGTGTTGGATAGTTATTTGGCCCTGTTGGTCCATCTAAGAAGATAAACGATTCCGGAGCACGTTCGTAAAATGATATGTTGCTTAATGAAGCAGATCCATTAACTCCCGGATCTACAATAAGATCAATTTTTAATGATTTTTGATTTCCTTTATCAAAAGTGCAGGCATTGTCAGAGCTAATGCATATAGCTGTAGTATTATTTATTCCGGGAGTACAAGAATGGAAATTAACATGTGGATCTTCACGATAAAGGTGTCCATTTAGTACAGAAAGTTCTGCACAAGATGAGTCGATATTTGTAGGGGCAGTAAACTCAGTATATTCATTCCTTGTACCGGCTAAAACCCAAGCTGAGCATGAATCCATTGAAAATGTTAATGTAGATGTAACAGTTCCATCAAGAAAAGAGATAGATTTTTCACTGGAATTATCGTATTCCATATGCTTCTTTATAAAATCAGCATTCGCATTTTGGGCAAGAAATATGAATAGTACTAAAAGAAGACTTTTGTTTGTCATGATAACATATTATTTAAAAACATAAATTTAAATAATTTGCATATCAATCAGATATATATTATCTTTTGATGATTAGCACAATTTATTTCTAATAATAAAAGATTTAGTGTAATACTTAGTTAATCAGCTCTTCTGCTATATATTTGCACTCTTTTCAGATTCAAATTATTCTAATCCCCCGAAAGCCTGTTTGGATTAACGTTATGAGTAAAATATTGGCCTTTTTTTTAAGCTTTTTAATTATGTGTACACCGGCGAACCCAATTTTTGAAAAGTACCAACAATCGGATCGTAAAGACCATCATAGTTTTTCAAATCCCGATAAAGCTATTACAACGCATCTTGAATTGAATTTGGAAGCTGACTTTAATGAAAGGATATTAAAAGGATATGCTGAATTTGATTTTGTTGCTAATAATGCTTCAGAGATTATCCTAGACGTACGGAACCTGAATATTTCTAATGTTAGCACCTCTTCTGAAAACAATGTAGCCTTTAGTTTAGGTGAATCAGTTCCTTTTCTTGGCCAAGCTTTACATATACCTATTAGCTCTACAGATAATAAAATTAGAATCGACTATTCAACAACTAACGAATCATCTGCAGTACAGTGGTTAAATCCAGAACAAACTACCGACAAGAAATCTCCATTTTTATTTACGCAAGGTCAGGCGATATTATCCAGGACATGGATCCCGTGTCAAGACAGTCCAGGCATCAGGATAACTTATAACGCACGTATTAAAACACCAAAAGGGATGATGGCTGTTATGAGTGCTTCTAATCCAATAAGTCTTGTTGAATCGGGAGAATATGCCTTTGAGATGAAACAAGCTATTCCACCCTATCTTATCGCATTAGCGATTGGAGATATTCAATTCGAAGCTATTGGTGAAAGGACAGGAGTTTATGCAGAACAAGGGATGTTGGAAAAGGCAGCATTTGAATTTAGTGAAATGGAAAGAATGTTAGAATTGGCTGAAGGCCTGTATGGACCATACCTTTGGGAAAGATATGATGTTATCGTATTACCTTCTTCTTTTCCTTTCGGTGGAATGGAAAACCCGAGATTGACTTTTGCAACACCAACGATTATAGCCGGTGACAGATCTTTAACATCTTTAATTGCACACGAATTGGCTCACTCCTGGTCAGGAAATTTAGTTACCAATGCCACTTGGGATGACTTCTGGTTAAACGAAGGGTTTACGGTTTATTTTGAAAGAAGAATTATGGAAGCTTTATATGGATCTGACTATGCTTCCATGCTTGCCGTCCTAGGATACCAGGATCTTGAAGCTGATGTAGATGATATAGGTCATGATCATAAGGACACACATTTAAAACTGGATTTGCTAGGTCACGATCCGGATGATGGGATGACGGATATAGCTTATGAGAAAGGAGCTTATTTTCTCGGTATGTTAGAGTCTAAAGTGGGAAAAGAAAAGTTTGATTCTTTTCTAACACAATATTTTAAAGAACATGAATTTCAAACGATAACAACAAGCGAGTTTTTAGTTTACCTAAATGAAAACCTATTATCTGATATTGATGAAGAAGTCAATATAGAGGAGTGGGTTTTCGGTCCCGGTATTCCGGAGAACGTAGTTCGGTTTAGTTCAGATAAGTTCAAAATAGTAGAATCTGAAATCGATCTCTTTATTTCTGAATCTGAATTAAAAGACCATAATAACTGGACGACTCATGAATGGTTACATTTTATCAGAAGATTGCCTACGGATCTTAGCCTTCAATTAATGAGTCAGTTGGATATGGCTTATAAGTTTTCAAATTCTGGAAATTCTGAAATTGCGGCTGCCTGGTATGAGTTGAGTATTAAATCTGGTTATTTTTCTGAGAACATAACTCAAATCACTCAATTTCTTAATACAGTTGGAAGAAGAAAATTTTTAACGCCACTTTATAAAGCGATGAAAGATAATAATCATCTTGAATTAGCAAGAAAAATATATTCGCAATCAAGAAATAATTATCATGCAGTATCTGTTCAGACTATGGATGATTTATTAGATTATGAAAAAACAAAGTAATATTTTTTTGAAAAAATTATAACGAAATAAATAAACTAGAAGAAATGAAACAAAATTTTTATTTAATAGCGCTTTTATTATTGCCAAGCTTATTTGTCAATGGACAAGAAAAAGAGGCAAGCCCATTTGATTTTGGAAGAATGTGGACTTTCGAAAACCCACCTACGGAATGGTTTGAGGAAGCTTATGATTTTGAAGCTACTGAAGAATGGTTTGATGATGTCAGAAAATCTTCATTAAGATTTGCGACTTGGTGTTCGGCTTCCTTTGTTTCTCCAAAAGGCCTTATAATGACAAATCATCATTGCTCACGTGGAGAAGCAATCAAAGTTCAAAAAGATGGAGAGAACTTTGATCTTAACGGATTCTATGCAACCAAACCCGGTGATGAAAGAAAAATTGAAGGACTATTTGTTGAACAATTATTAATGGTCTCCGATATTACTGAACAAGTAAAATCTGCAATGGCCAATGCTGAAAACGATGCTCAGAAATTAGAGCTTCGAGCTAAAGCACTTAAAGATATTGAAGCTGAATATGCAACTAAGAAAGATTGGCAGGGTTTAAGACTTCAAACTGTTATTTTTTATTCAGGAGGTAAATTTTCATTGTATGGATACAAAAAGTATGACGATATCCGTTTGGTATTAATTCCTGAAAACGATTTGGGATTCTATGGTGGAGACCCTGATAATTTTACTTATCCACGATATAATCTAGATTGTACTTTTTGGAGAGCGTATGAAAATGATAAACCCGTAAATACGTCAAAAAATTATTTTGAATTTAATACTGATGGTGTTGAAGAAGGAACTCCGGTTTTTGTTGTAGGAAATCCTGGAAGTACTGAAAGATACCGAACTACTGCTCAATTGGAATACGACAGGGATCACAGGTTTAAGTATCTCTTGACTTTTCTTACTAACAGAAGAGACATGATGTTGGATGAGTATAATGTAATGAAAGATGATGAAGCAAAAGTTAGGGAAGCACAAGATCTTTTGAGTACAATTAATAATCTCTCAAATTCTATAAAAGCCTACACAGGAATATTAGGTGGTCTTCATAATGATGCTTTTATGGGACGTAAAGCGCAGATGGAAGAAAAGATTAAAACAGCTTCTCCTGGAGTTACTTTTTGGAGTGATCTTGAAAATGAATATGCTAAATTGAACCCTCATGCCTGGGCTATTTCACATCTCGGTCCTTCAGGTTTAAGAGGAAGCGCATTCGTATTGATGCACGAACTCGCTAGATATAAGTCAGCACTTGAAAACGATGCCAGTGAAGAAGATGTAGAGGCAGCTCAGGAATCGGTTATGAATATCGTTACATCGCTGGATACGAAAAGAGAAAAAGTTTTATTGCCTATGTTGCTTGAGGAAGTTCAGGCTGACATTTACCCTGGAGATAATACTTTGAAAAGAGTGCTTGATGGAAGCAGTGTATCTGCTTATGTAAATAACTTATTTGCGAAATCTAAGATTCTTAAATCTAAGGAAGAAGCTGAAAAATGTCTTTCAAAAGAAAAGAATATTACAAAAGCAAAAGACCCATTAGTAAAAGTGGCAGACATCCTTGTTTCTCGATACAAGGAATCTGTAGAAGCATTCCAGGGATCCTCTCCATTGCGAAGAAGTCTAGAATCTAAAATAGCGAATCAGGCTTTTCAGGTTTATGGTACTTCTCTTCCACCCGATGCAACTTTTACTTTAAGAATTTCTGATGGGTTGGTTAAAGGATATGATTATAATGGTACAGTCGCTCCAGTCAAAACAACTTATTTCGGTTTGTATGACAGACACTTTTCCAACGACGAAGAATTTCCTTGGGCTCTACCTGAAAAATGGCAGAATCCACCTTTAGAATTATTAAAAACTCCGCTTAATTTTGTTTCTACAAATGATATAATCGGAGGTAATTCTGGTTCTGCAATGATCAATCAGGACGGTGAAGCAGTGGGACTTGTTTTCGATGGAAACATAGAATCACTACCCGGTAATTTTATATTTGACGAAGAATATAACAGATCGGTTTCAGTACACACTGGAGGTATTGTAGCGGCAATGAAACATATATACAAAGCCAATAGACTTGTAAGAGAATTAGTAGGTAAATAAGCTATTGATTTCAAACTATAATGAAAGCTCCTTGTTACTTTTGATGAGGAGCTTTTTTTATGGAAAATGAATATAAAAATATAGTACTCTTTGATGGTGTTTGTACATTATGTCAAAGTACTGTTCAATTTATAATTAAAAGGGACAGAAATAAGAAATTTGTTTTCTCATCTATCCAGTCTCCTTATGCTCAAAGAACACTTGGGTCATCCTCAATTTTCTTAGATTTCAAATCTGTGGTGTATATCCAGGAAGGAAAATATTATTCTATGTCTACTGCTATTTTAATGATTTTAAAAGAGCTAGGATCAGGATGGCAGTTATTATATGGATTTATAATTATACCGAGACCAATCAGAGACTGGATTTACAGACTTATTGCGAAGTATAGATATCGATGGTTTGGAAAGACGAATAAATTATGTGAGAATATTAACCCTCAAGATTTGTCTAGAATTATTTCGTAATTCGAGAGATCAAATAAAAAAAGCCTACTAAATAACTTAGTAGGCTTTTGTAATCTATATATAGATATAATTACTTGTCGTCAACTTCTTCGAATTCAACATCTGTTACTTCTTCAGATTCTCCGGATTCTGATGCTTCACCAGATTCTGGGTTAGCTTCTGTTCCATTTGCTTGAGCGTCCTGACTTGCTTGATATAAGTCCTGACTTGCTGCTTGCCATGCTGTATTCATAGTTTCCATAGCACTATCGATCTTATCAAGATCTTGCAACTTATGAGCTTCCTTTAGATCTGCAAGTGCTGTTTCAATTGCAGCTTTTTTGTCTTCAGGAATCTTGTCGCCATACTCACTCATCTGCTTTTCTGTCTGAAAGATTAAAGTGTCTGCAGTATTGATTTTATCAGCAGTTTCTCTGGCTTTCTTATCAGAATCCGCATTGGCTGCTGCTTCTGCTTTCATCGTTTCTATTTCTTCTTTAGATAATCCGGTAGAAGCTTCGATTCTAATATTTTGCTCTTTTCCAGTCCCTTTGTCCTTGGCTGAAACATTCAACATTCCGTTGGCATCCATGTCGAAACTTACTTCTACCTGAGGCAATCCTCTTGGGGCAGCTGGAATTCCGTCCAGGATAAATTTACCAACTGTTCTATTGTCTTTAGCCATTGGTCTTTCTCCTTGAAGAATATGGATTTCAACACTTGGTTGATTATCAGCAGCGGTTGAATAGACTTTTGATTTTTTTGTTGGAATTGTCGAATTAGAATCTATGACTACATCATATACTCCTCCCATTGTTTCAATACCTAAAGATAAAGGAGTTACATCCAGCAATAAAACATCTTGTACATCTCCGCTTAGGACCCCACCTTGGATTGCTGCTCCTACTGCAACAACTTCATCAGGGTTAACTCCTTTATTTGGTTTTTTGTCAAAGAATTTTTCCACGACTTCCTGAATTTTTGGAATTCGAGTGGATCCTCCTACAAGAATAACCTCATCAATATCAGATTTAGAAAGGCCTGCGTCTTTCAGTGCTGAAGCACAAGGTTTTAATGACCTTTCTACCAAGTTGTCTGCAAGCTGTTCAAATTTTGCTCTTGTTAATTTCATTACCAAGTGCTTTGGAACACCATCCATTGCTGTTACATATGGAAGGTTGATTTCTGTTTCTACACTAGAAGATAATTCTATCTTGGCTTTTTCTGCAGCGTCTTTAAGTCTCTGAAGTGCCATTGGATCTTTTCTTAGATCCATATTCTCTTGAGATTTGAACTCTTCTGCAAGCCAATCGATAATGACTTGATCAAAATCATCTCCACCTAAGTGCGTATCACCGTTTGTAGACTTTACTTCAAATACTCCATCACCAAGTTCTAGAATTGAGATATCAAAAGTTCCACCACCAAGGTCATAAACAGCTATTGTCATATCGCTGTTTTTCTTATCCAATCCAAAAGCAAGTGCGGCTGCAGTCGGTTCATTTATAATCCTTTGAACTTTAAGACCTGCAATTTCTCCGGCTTCCTTTGTAGCTTGTCTTTGTGAGTCATTGAAATACGCTGGAACTGTAATAACAGCATCAGTTACTTCCTGACCTAAGAAGTCTTCTGCAGTTTTCTTCATTTTTTGAAGAACCATAGCAGAAATTTCTTGAGGTGTATATTTTCTATCATCAATGGCTACTCTGACAGTATCATTATCGCATTTGACAACTGTATATGGAGATCTATTCATTTCGACAGATACTTCATCAAAACGATGACCCATAAATCTCTTAATTGAAGAAATTGTTTTAGTCGAATTAGTTATGGCCTGACGTTTTGCAGGATCACCAACCTTTCTTTCACCGTTGTCTAGAAAAGCAACGACTGAAGGAGTTGTTCTTCTTCCTTCATCATTAGGAATAACAACCGGTTCGTTACCTTCCATTACAGCAACAACTGAGTTGGTAGTTCCAAGATCTATACCTATAATTTTACCCATTTTATTTCTGGTTTCTTTTTTATTAATTACTACATGCAATCTTGATCAATAGCTGTGCCATGCCATTTTTATGACAGAAATAATGTCAAATAGCTATGAGATATGTCAGAAAGTAATAATGTTTGAGATTAGAACTGCCAAAAAGGCAGAATTATCGTTTAAAATTAAGATCCCGGGTTATAATTCCATCAGTTAAAGAATCTAGGGAACTGTTTTTTAATTCAAGACCGGTTAGTCTTTCAGTATATTTTGACGAAAATATACCTCTACCTTCAGAAAGGTTTGTAAATACAGGAATATCTTGTGAAGATGTAATTCCTAAATTGGCCTCGCTCAACCTATTGAGTTCCAGAATTTCGGATCCACCACTCACTAATGTCAATGTAATATCATCAAATCGTCTTTCCAGTTCAGGATTTATTTCAATGGCTCCTATTAGAAAGGAATAGAAATCTACTCCAGGCATTTCAAAATTTTCTACATTGTCACCAGAGGATGAAATATTTGATGCCATTTGCCAGCTCACTGATTTTTTTTCAAAGTCGTTTGAACTAACTGTTACTCTTTCTCTATAATTAACCTGGATATATATATCAAACACCCTGGCTTGAGCCCCTTTTCTCCATCTGATTTTTGTAGGTTGAACATAGGCAAAACCGATGCTGCTGGAAGGAGTCAGTATTGTAGATTCTCCTACAAGCTTTGTTCTTGCCGTTACGGTTTCTAAATTTTCTGATCTGTTTAAGGATAATGTATACTCCTCTCCTGCTGTCAGGTTGATATCCGATGTTTTTATCTTATACAGGTAATTTGGTGTTTCAGCAAATGCACCTGATTCCCTTGGATATCCCTCATCTTCTCCATTCACTCTGCTTAAGTTATATTCAATACCAGATGAATTGATAATACGCACTTCAGCATTCTGGTAGTATAAAGAGTCAGCAATCTTTGCGAGTTCTAGTGCTGAAGTATTTGGGTCTACGAATGCTCTTTCAACTCTAATGTATTGAGCAGAATCAGAACTTGATATAACTCCATAAACCACAGGAATATCTTTGAAATCTTCAATGACATTTAATTCATTATCACAAGATATGAAGCCTAATAAAACCAGAAAAATAACGAGGTATTTCATGCTGGCAAAATTAACTCATTTATTTAATCTCCTCATTTATTCCAGCTATTTTATATCTTGGGCACAAAGAATTAATTAAAAATGTCAGCAGTAAGTAAAGACGCGAAACGAGTGACAACTCATGTGTTAAATCGCATGAAAAAAGAAGGAGAAAAAATTTCAATGCTCACAGCTTATGATTATAGCATGGCTAAGATTATAGATAGTGCAGGTATAGATGTGATTTTGGTCGGTGATTCTGCTTCAAATGTAATGGCAGGGCATGAAACTACCCTACCGATTACTTTAGATCAGATGATATACCATGCATCTTCTGTGATACGCGCCGTTAAGAAGTCTCTTGTTGTCGTAGACTTGCCTTTTGGATCATATCAATCTAACTCTGATAAAGCTTTGGCATCCGCGATTAGAATAATGAAAGAATCTGGCGCTCATGCTGTAAAAATGGAAGGAGGAAAAAAGATTAAAGAATCAGTAAAAAGAATTATTTCTGCAGGTGTTCCTGTCATGGGACATTTAGGTCTCACGCCGCAGTCAATTTATAAGTTTGGCACATATACCGTTAGAGCAAAAGAAGAAGAGGAAGCTGCAGAATTACTAGAAGACGCACTTATCCTTGAAAAAGCGGGATGCTTTGCAATCGTTTTGGAAAAAATACCTGCTGAGTTGGCAACACAAGTCTCAAAATCGATAGACATACCCACTATTGGAATTGGAGCCGGAGGAGGTACAGATGGTCAAGTAATTGTAAGTCACGATTTATTTGGAATTACCAAGGATTTTAACCCCAGATTTTTAAGAAGGTATATGGACTTGTACACCTCAATGGGCGACGCTGTTCGTTCATATATAAAGGATGTAAAATCAAGAGATTTTCCTAACGAGAAAGAACAGTATTAAAATGAAAAAGAAGCTCGTGCTTCTAGGAATAGTCATTATTCTCATATCTGCCTTCATCGGGTTCAGATATTATAATTTTATATTTTCTGATAATGTCAAATCCCTTTCTGAGGAAATAATATTTGTCCCTACAAATTCATCTTTTAGTTCACTACTCGATACAATTGAATCAAAAAACATACTTGAAGATATTAGTGCATTCATTGGGGTTGCTAAAAGAATGAAGTTTAATCGTGTGAAATCTGGAAAATATATCATCCAGCCCGAATGGAATAACAAAGAAATTGTTGGACATTTCAGATCCGGTAATCAAAGTCCAGTCAAACTGACCTTCAATAATGTAAGGACGATCAATGATCTGGCCGGGATTTTTGCTGAAAAATTAGAATCTGATTCCTTAAGTTTTTTGAATTACTTTACTGACACATCTTATATTCGTCCATTGGGTTATACCAGCGAAAATATTTTGTCTGCATTTATTCCAAACACTTATGATCTTTTTTGGAATTCGGAGCCAAAGGATGTCTTAGATAAGATGATTATTGAGAATAAAAAATTTTGGAACGATGACCGGACAAAACAACTCAATAATCTTATTTTTTCTAAAAGAGAAGTTTATACACTGGCATCTATTGTGCAAAAAGAAACAAATAGAAACTCAGAAAAAGCAATCATGGCTGGAGTTTACATAAACAGGATAAAGAGAGGCATCCCTTTACAGGCAGATCCTACGGTTGTATTTGCTGTAGGGGACTTTTCAATTAGAAGAGTATTGAATAAGCATATTGCGATTGAGTCTCCATATAATACTTACAAAAATGCCGGGCTTCCTCCAGGCCCCATATGTATGCCGGATATATCATCGATAGATGCTGTTTTGAATTATGAAGACCACAGGTACATCTATTTTTGCGCTTCACCAGGAGAGCCAGGTGGGCATGTGTTTGCGAAAACCCTGAGCGAACACAATAGAAATGCCAGAGCATATCAACGTTGGTTAAATCAAAGGAAAATATTTAAGTGAGAATCAAATTGTAATCATTTGAGATATTAATCGAAATGAAAACAAGGAAAATGGAGGGCTTGCCTAAAGGAAAAATTGTAATTTAATCCACTCGAGTTAAAGTTAAGTTTTCAAAATGTACGAAAATTCCAAAGTCAGGATTCTGATCGTCGATGATCAAATGATCGTAGCTGCTGATATCTCCAAACAGCTGACACTATTAGGATATGAAATAATAGGTATTAATACAAGCGCTGAAGATGCGTTAAAGACCATAGATTCACATCGACCTGATATCATCCTATTAGATATTAATCTCAAAGGCCCAATAGATGGTATAAACGCTGCTCTAATCATATTTGAAAATCATAGGATTCCTGTCATATTTCTAACGTCCGATTCCGATGAAGAGACCATTAAAAGGGCAATCGCAACAAAGCCTTATGCTTTTATTTCTAAACCCTATTCTAATGCAGAATTGCTGAGAGGAATTGAATTAACGATTGAGCGTATGCGTGCCGAGCATATTGAAAATAACCATGAATCAGAACACCATATCGCAATTATGGATGATAGGCTATTTATTCATCATCAACACTTATTGGTAAAAATAGCATATAGCGATATTTGTTTTGTTGAAGCAAATCGTAATTATTGTAATATCCAGACCTTAGCTAAGAAGTACCTTTTGACAATTCCATTAGGCACGCTTGAATCTATATTACCTAAAGATCAGTTTGTCAGAGTTCATCGTTCCTTCATTGCTAACCTCCCACTGGTTGATGCCATTAGCGAACAAGTTGAATACCTCACGATCGGTGAGCATAGTGTACCTGTTAGCAGACGAATGCGTGATCATGTGATCAAACGCATTAAGATGATTTAAATATCTAATCCATTAATTTTTCAACTCCTCAAAGTCAGTCTATTTAGACTTTTCAACACATTTCACATGATTTCTATATAATGGTTTTACCGTTCGGACATCGAATAAGTTCATTTGAACAATTTTTACTGACGCTCGGGAAGTAATTGAATATGAGAAGGATTCTCGATTTACCTTTAATTAGAACAATTTAAAGAAATAGTTGAAACGCCAAGATTCGAAAGTAGAGTTTTGCTTGAAGGACTTTTGAAAATAACTGACGACTGAAGGATTTGAGAGTTTATTGAATGGAAGTGTTCAAAAGCTGTTAATGAAATGAACTTTTAAAGACTTGATATTAGCCGATCAATAACTATCTAAAGTAGATAGAATGAGTCAAGAAACTAGAATGAGATTATATTCTTAGTTTATATCTGAGGATTTTCCCCATCTCGTTTTAAAAATGGAAGATTCGAATTTCACCCAAGTTAATTGTGTGAATTCAAGTCATGTTTTCTTGATGAAAAGTTATTATGGCTTCCATTAATATTTGCAAAATGAAGCAGAATTGATTTTATACTAGCTTCAACCATAACCCTTCGAAGCCAAATTACGAAGAAGTAGATCACTAATCTCGGTGATCTACTTTCTTATGTGGTAGAATCTTTTGTGGAGCTGGCTTAACTTCTTATTGCATCTCCTACTCGAATCAATTTCATCTGAATAGAATTATCCTGATAAGTAGCAGTTCCTATAAGAATCATGGCATCGCCTGCTGATTTGACACTCCATTCCTGAGGTTTTAAACTGCTGTCATTGTCTATGATTAATAATTCAGAACGCTCAAAATGGTAACTATATCTACCGGATCCCTGGACCTCACCAAAAGTCCCATAATCATAGGTAAAATCGGGTTTGAAATCAATCCAGACACCATCATCAGCCTGGGTCATTTCGCCGTCAAAAATAAACTGGTATTGCCAAACATCCGCTTCAACAATGGCATAGGATTCCGGATTATTTTTCAAACGAAAATTCACTATTGAAAGTGCTTGAGCTCTTTGAGAAGCAATATTTCCACCGGATCTATTTTGTTTTAGCCCTTCAAGCCTTTCTTTATTAACTTGGGAATTTGAATCAGAATTACCATTATTTGCAGGCTTATTATCACCTTTACAAGAAAGTAATAATACTAAGGAGAAAATCGCGATGTAATGTATGCGTATATTCAATGTTCAAGGATTTGTAAACAAATATAATATTGTTTAATAGGTTTTTAAGTCATATTAATTCCAAAAAGTATTTTCAAAAATCTGATAAGATACTTATTGCTGTAAGTGGAGGTGTTGACTCCATGGTTTTATTGGACCTTTTGATGAAATCTGATTATGATATTTCGGTAGCTCACCTTAATCATAAAACACGTTCTGGAGACTCGGATCTCGATGCCGAATTCGTAAAATCATTTTGTTTGAAACATAACATCCCTTTCTACGAAAAAGAATTAAGTGAAAAGAAGTCTGATGTTTCAAATTTTCAAGCTTGGGCTCATGATCAGAGATATACATTTTTTGAGTCTTTGGATTGCGATATCATCCTGACAGCACACCATCTCGATGACCATATTGAGACTGTATTATTAAATATTTTTAATGGTCGCTCAATGAATGGAATTCATGAAAGTTTTGATAAAATAAGGAGACCCTTGTTGATTTTCACAAAGGATGAAATCACTGACTACGCTCAGAATAATGAAGTTCCTTTTGTTGTCGATAAATCAAATAAAGACAGTGAATACGATAGGAATTTTATCAGAAATGAATTGCTATCAAAGATTGTTGAAAGATTCCCTAATGCATTGAATAGAATTAAGAAATTGTCCAGCAGGAATCAGGCAGATCAACAAGCATTACAAGAATTAGTCGATAGATTAGATCTTGAAATCCGTGAAGGATCCAGAATAATTATTTCCAAAATCAAGATACAAGAATTAGATGATCATCTACTGTATCATATTTTAAAGACTAAAGGGTTTAATCAGACGCACGCACAGGATATCTTTCGCAGTATAGATAATGTAGGGGCTCACTTTGAGTCTTCTAGTCATCAATTAATCATCGACCGGAAAAATCTTATTATTGAAGAGATAACAGATGTTCAAGAAGAGCTCGTTATTGACTTATCGCAAATTGAAAAGTATTATATATATAACAATTTTAGATTTACATTAAGT
This sequence comes from Saprospiraceae bacterium, assembly GCA_965248155.1. GTDB lineage: Bacteria > Bacteroidota > Bacteroidia > Chitinophagales > Saprospiraceae > RFSX01. Next base: position 1,298,811 of record CBDFIO010000001.1, on the reverse strand, counting down.
AAAGAGGATCAGTTAAGCCAATCGACAGAACCTAACTCAGAATATTTTCCAATAGCATTATTAACTGAGGGTTTGTCAATCAGGCCATGGAAAGATGGAGATCACTTTCAACCTAAAGGAATGGGTGGGCATAGGCAGAGTCTCAAAAAATTTTATACGAATAATAAAATTGATCTGTTACAGAAAAAGAAAGTGCCTTTGTTCATTTCCGGAAAGGAAATTATTTGGGTTGTACCTTATAGAACAGATGAGCGGTATTCACATGAAAACCAGGAAGGGCCTTATTTGAAAATACAATTTGAAAGACTTTAGTTCTTCCCGAACAAATCTTTTTTCTCTCCCAGAATTGGTTTAGGCCTTGGCGCATCGTCATAAATGTGATCATATATTTTTTCCCGATACTTCCATTTATTGTCTACAAACTCATATCCTTCGTATGTGCCGTCTGGTAAAAATACTGGACCCTGCCCTTCCAGTCTTCCAATCCTCTGGAGAAGATGATCGTGGATAACCATCTTTAGTCCCGGGTTATAGTTTAGATTGCAGGTCGCATCACTCGAATAATTCAGCACAAGGCGATTGATATATGTTCCATTACTGTTTTTATCTTCAAATATTTCCATTCCAAAAATGGGCTTATTGCCCTCAAATGAAAGGACATCTGCTATCTTTTGGTTTTCCCATTTTGAGTCGCCATTAAAGCCGAAAATGACGTATTTGTTATCATCAATTTTCAGGATATTATAATAGAGTGCTCCATACCATGATTCAGCATGGAGGACCATAGCGTCAAGTTGATTTGAAGGGTATTGGTTTTCTTGAAGATGTATATAACTACCATCTGGATAAATGATATAGCCATTGTACTGAAAATCAAAATTTTCTAATTCTACCTGCCAACTTAATAGTTTGAATGTCTTATCGTCTGGTTCTAAAACTGAAATCCATTTTATGAATCCAAGATCTGATTCAAACAAGTTATTATGCTGAATATAGGTTTTGAATATTGAATTAAATTCAATAACAGCTCTATTACGGGAACTTGCTTCCGCAGAGTTAACCATAACATCAGCGTAGAATTTTAGATTATCCCGAAGATCATCGTTCTGACAAAAGACAGCAGAACTTATAAAAATTAGAACAGACAGAAACCCATACTTCATACTCATGATTTGATATATAACGAGAGATGTATTTTGAAGATTGTTAATTATGATACAGTGCAGTTAATGAGTTTATCATAATCTGGCTTATCTGATACGTTTTTGTGGATATAGCTGTTCTTTAATTGTCCATTACGGATTAAAAAGATACCTGGCATCTGAAGACTATCTCCAATTCTTTCCATTGTCCATTGTATTCCTTTTTTGCGGGTTTCGAATCCACGCACCCAGGTGCTAAACCCAAAAAGTTGACTAAACTTTCCTTTTACAAATCCAAATTTTGCATATAATTCACAATCAGGATCTGAGATATAACTTACACCTTCGAGGTCGAAATCATCAAAATATTCCTCAGCGATTTCATTTGATGATAAATGGACAAAAACCAATTCAATATTCCTGGAGTTAATTTCAGGTTTCTTAAGTGCCAGGTCATGTAGAGCTTCTCTACAAAAAATACAACCAAAATGCCGAAGGAAAACCAACATGACCGGTTTGTTTAAGGACAGATCATGTAAGTTCTCTCCGGTATTTATATGTATCTCTTTGAGATTCAATGTTTATTAAACAAGTTTCATTTTCTTGAATGAAGTGATTACATCATTAACATGCTTCGCTGAACTTCTTAATAACTTCTTCTCTTCAGCATTTAATTTCAATGTGATAATTCTCTTTATTCCTTCTTTCCCTAACTGAACCGGCACACCTAGAAACATATCCTTAATACCATATTCTCCTTGTAACCATGAACTACAAGGAAATATTCTGCCATCATCTTTAAGAATTGATTCTACCATCTGAGCTGCTGCAGCTCCAGGAGCATACCACGCAGATGTACTCATCAGTTTAACCAATTCTCCCCCACCTTTCTTGGTTCTTTCAACGATCGAATTTAATTTTCTTTTGTTGATCATATCGGTAACCGGAATACCGGCAATGGTAGTAAATCTTGGAAGAGGAGTCATTGTATCTCCATGACCTCCCATTAATACAGCTTGTATATCCTTAGGAGAAACCCCTAATTCTGTAGCTAAAAATGCTCTATATCTTGCCGTGTCAAGAATACCTGCCATTCCAATCACTCTTTCCGGCTTAAGATTTGAAGCTTTTAAAGCTGCGTAAGCCATGACGTCAAGTGGATTAGATACAATAATAAATATTGGATTCTTTGTGTACTTGAGAATAGATTTTGTTACAGAGACTACGATTTTTGCATTTGTCGAAATCAGATCATCTCTGCTCATTCCAGGCTTACGTGGAATTCCTGCAGTTATTACAACAATGTCAGAACCTTTTGTCTCTTTGTAATCACCGGTTCCGGTCAATTTAGTGCTATAATAATCAATTGGTGCTTGTTGCCAAGAATCAAGCGCTTTACCTCTGGCAAAGTTGTCTTTTATGTCTACAAGAACAACTTCTTTGACCAAATCTTTGTGAGCTAATACGTTGGCTACAGTAGCTCCAACATTTCCAGCACCCACAACTGTTACCTTACTCATAATATATTAGATTTTATTTTATAATATTGCGCTGCAAATGTAGATGATTTTATTGATCTAAATTCATCTAAATGTATTCTTAAAGAACTTTTGTGGAATTATTATTCTGTACTTTTGATAAAATTTTTTTAAATGAAAAATATATTAAGCTTAGGGCTAATCTTCTTTTTGGTTTTGTCGACATTCTCCCTTCAGGGACAGGATTTCCGATGCAGTACAGATCAGAGCGATGAGTTCATGATAGATCTGATGAGAAACAAGAAAGATTGGGATAAGACAAGATTAAAAAGCTTGGTGGACAGATTTGTGCCTGTACAATTTCATACAATTTCAGATAATAGTGGGGCAAATACTGTTTCTGAGACTTCAGTAAATTTGGCATTATGTGAGCTCAATGAGAGATATGATTCCTTGGGTATATATTTTTATATGGTTGCTCCAATAAACAAGATCTTTAGCACAGCAGTTAACAACAGTGTCGATACAAATCATGGATTTCTGATTGACCACAAAGATGAAAGATATATGAACATCTTTTTTGGTGAAGTTCCTAGAGTAGAATTATTAACACCAACCAGTTTTGTTGCAGGATATTATTCCAGACATCCAGACGAAGATTTTATAGTAGTACGGAATGGGAATATTGCTGATGGTGTCACATTAGAGCATGAAGTAGGTCATTTCTTTACTTTAGCTCACACGCATAGAGGATGGGAAAGCGAGCCTTATGATCGCGATGTGCATGGAGATACAGTTACTATTTTAACTGTAGGGTCAAGCCAATCTGCAGCATTAGAAGTTGAACTCGTTGATGGATCAAACTGTGGGAATTTTGGTTGGACGGATCCCATTGCAGGTGATGGTATTTGTGATACACCTCCGGATTATGGCTTTGGCCAAGCTTGCAGGTGTTGTACTATAGGTAACGATGTATTTGATAGAAATGGTGACTTGATTGAACCTATGATTAATAATATTATGTCATATTCAGATAACTGTGGTGAATGGGTATTATCTCCAGATCAGATTATTGCGGTTCAATCATCCTACTTTTCATCCCGAAGAGCTTATTTAAGAAACAATAATACGGTTACAGAATATACTCCTATTGATACAACTGCAACTTTGTTGCTGCCTGAAAATACGGCAGTAATAGCTGCCTATGACAGAGTGACATTGTCTTGGGAAGCTGTTCCAAATGCTGAAGAATATATTGTAAGAATAGATGGAACGATTGCAGACGAAATTAGGACAACAGAAACTGAGCTCGTATTGACAAACCTTAAACCCAACGGAAATTATCTTTGGAGTGTAACTGCTGTGAATAAATTTGGCTATGGATGTATTGGAAATATAGTTGGTAGGATATTCTTTACTGGAAATGAAACGACATCTGTGAAGGAGCTAGAAGAAGTTACTGGGTTGCGTATATTTCCGAACCCCGCATCTTCTGGCGATGTATTGAGAATCTTGTTTGATTCTGAAAAGTCCTTTAATGCAGATCTTAAGCTAATATCTCTGAATGGTCAATTGATTGCTCAGAAAACAGATAATCGAATTGTTGCCGGTGATAATAGAATGAGACTTGACTTAAATAATGTAAGTTCAGGAGTATATCTACTTGAGCTCATCAGTGAGCAAGGAATTAAAATTGAAAAAATAATTATAGAATAATAGATGAATTTACACGAGTACCAAGCCAAAGAAATAATTAATTCCTTCGGCGTTCCAATTCAGAACGGAATCGTAGCGACAACAGTTGATGAAGCTGTTGAAGCCTATCACAAAATATCTGCAGATACCAATTCTTCATTAGCAATTGTTAAAGCCCAGATTCATGCTGGTGGAAGAGGAAAAGGTGGAGGTGTCAAATTGGTGAAGAATGTTGATGAATTAAAAGAAACTGCTGATTCAATTCTGGGCATGATGTTGCGAACGCCACAGACTCCCGGAGGTATGGAAGGCTCGGGTAAGTTGGTCCGCAAAATATTGGTTGCAGAAGATGCCTATGCACCAGATTTTGATGCATGCAAAGAGTATTATGTTTCTATTCTTATGGATAGAGACAAACAATGTAATGTAATCATCTATTCGACTGAAGGGGGAATGGATATTGAAGCTGTTGCTGAAGAAACACCTCATCTGGTCCACAAAGAATGGATTGATCCAGAGATTGGTTTGCAAGCTTTCCAAACCCGGAAAATTGCTTTCAATTTAGGTTTGTCTGGAAATGCTTTTAAAGGTATGACAAAATTTATCGCTTCTCTGTACAAATCATTTTTAGGATCAGATGCCAGCCTTATTGAGATAAACCCATGTCTAAAGACAGGAGATGATAGAATAATAGCTGTAGATACGAAAATCAGCCTTGATGATAATGCATTATTCAGACATAAAGATTTAGCTGAATTGAGAGATGAAAGTGAGGAAGATCCGACTGAGGTTGAAGCTAAAAAGTTCGATCTTAATTATGTCAAATTGGATGGTAATGTAGGATGTATGGTTAATGGGGCTGGATTAGCGATGGCTACTATGGATATCATAAAGTTATCAGGAGGTTCGCCCGCTAATTTTCTTGATGTTGGAGGTACTGCAGATGCCGCAAGAGTTGAACAAGCATTCAGTATTATTTTGAAAGATCCGAATGTGAAGGCAATTCTAATCAATATTTTTGGAGGTATCGTTAGATGTGACAGAGTAGCACAAGGTGTTGTTGATGCCTATAAGAATATGGGAAATATCGAAGTTCCTATTATCGTAAGGCTTCAGGGTACTAATGCAGATATTGCAAAAACCATTATCGATGAGAGTGGACTTGCAGTAAAATCTGCGACCTTATTGAAAGAAGCTGCAGATCTTGTCAAAGAAGTAGTCGCATAATATTTGGCTTAGAGGCTCTTGATATAATGGACAAGGACATCTTCTTTTTTGAATCCTAGTTTGCTATGGAATGCTTGTGCGGATTCATTCCATAACCAGGTGTCTGAGCCAATCTCCTTGCATTCCTTTTCCTTAGCCCACTTTTCAACCCTATTGTATAGTTGCTTCGCTATATTCTGCTTTCTGAATGCTTGCTCTACAAAGATGCTTTCAAGATACGCTACCGGCGAACTAGTAGAACCTTCAACATAATCATGTCTTATTGAAACTGTTGCAAATCCAATTGTTCTGCTTTCTTCAATTGCAAGAAAAGTTTCGTGCTTTCCTGATGATTCCATTTGCAAAAGATCTTTCTTAAGCTGATCATGTGAATATTCAGTAAACAGTTTTTTGGACATTGAGAACCACGATAGAAAATCTTCTGAATGATATTGTTTAATCTTCATGTTATCTAATAGCTTGTTTGGAAGGAAGGATTACCTGCTAAAGTTCGATGTACCGGACAGCGATCTGCTATCTCGGCCAATCGCTTTTTCTGTTCATCACTCAGGTCCCCTTTAAATTCCAACACTTTTTCAAATTTATCTAGACGCCTTTCGGATTCAGTACATTCATCACAATCTTGTTTGTATGATCTGTCAAAAGAAAGATGCACATTGACTTCTTGCAAATCCCATTTTTTTCTTCTGGCATACATTTGTAAAGTCATAGCTGTGCAAGCCCCTAATGCGGCGTTTACTAATTCGTATTGTGAAGGCACAAAATCATTTCCTCCAACAGATTCTGGTTCATCAGCAATCATACCGTGTCTACCTGCTTTGATTTCGGTAGTGAATCCTTCATTTCCTAATCGGGCTATGACTTGTTTCTCAGTAACTAATTTTTCCTTTTTCGGGATATCAATATATCTCCTTACCCAACTGGAAATAACGCTTCCTGTATAAAAAGCATCATCTTTATTCGTTAACATGTGATCCGCATTATTCAGGGTAATAAAACTTTTAGGGTGAAACGCTGCGTGGTAAATTTTAGCTGCATTTTCTATTGCAACGATCTCATCTTGTGGAGAATGCATTACAAGGATTGCTTTTTTTAATTGCTTGACTTTTTCATACATATTCTTCGCTCTCAAGTCATCCAGGAATTGCTTTCTTATTGTATATGGTTTGCCGCCAATAGATATTTCTGCAAATCCATTTTCTTCAATATCTTCTATTTTACAACCTAGGAGATGAAAAACATGTTCCGGTTCACTCGGAGCACCAATTGTTGCTACTGCTTTGATGGATTCTATTTCATCAGACGCAAAAATACTGGCAGCCCCACCAAGGCTCTGGCCTAATAGGATTTTTGGAGCTTCATAGTTGTCTGTAAGAAATTTAGCTGCAGATTTGATGTCCTCTATATTGGAAGAAAAATTTGTTTCAGAAAAATCACCTTCGCTGCCTCCTAATCCTGTAAAATCAAAGCGTAAAACGGCTATCCCATTTAATGTTAAAGCCCGGCTAATATGTTTGGCGGCAATTAAATTCTTGTGGCCTGTGAATACATTTGCAAAAATGGCAAAAGCATCCCTAAATTGACCTAATGGAAAATCTATCCTGCCGGGCAAGTCAATTCCTAAATTGTTTTTGAACTTTACTTTTTTATGTGCCATATGATTATTCAGTTGTATGATTGATTTAAAAATAGAAAAATAATCAAGAACATTACATCATATAGCGAAGTTCAATTAATTTGGTACATGAAGACAATATCCATCTATGCTAGAGGAACGTAACTATCTAATACATCCACATTTTATTGCTTTAGGATTATTGCTAACGGGAATTACGAGTTTGTTCCTGGGGTTTTCAGCAGCATATCTTTATAATAGAATTCAATCTGATTTGCAGCCTATCCAGTTGCCTCTGCTCTTTGTTTTCAATTCATTTCTTTTAGTATCAAGTAGTGTTACGCTTAACTATGCCAGGAAATTTTATAAAACTGATAATACTAAAAACTACCAGCGAAACTTGGCTTTGACTTTAATTCTGACTATCCTGTTTCTGGCAAGTCAGATAATTGCGTGGAACCAATTGTATCGTGATGGCATTTTTATAACTCACAGCAATATGGCCTCATACCTATATATCATATCTGGTGTTCATTTTGCTCATGTGATTGCGGGGATACCATTTCTTTCAATATTTTTGTGGACCTCGTTAAGGGATATGAAAGAACCTGTTAGTGTGTTGGTGTATTTTTCCGATCCTACCAAAAAAAGAAAACTAAACTTACTTACTGTTTATTGGCACTTTCTGGATATACTTTGGATTTATCTGGTCCTCTTTTTTCTTATAAATTCACTGATTTGAAACTAAACGATAACAAGTTTATTGATCTTGTTATATTTTATACTTTCATTCATTTTGGAGATTACAGATTCCTTATTCATAGACAGCTCCTGTTTTAAAGCTGAGGAACTTATATAAACGGTGAGCTGACCTTTTTTAAATTTCACATCAGTTGTATACTGGGAGATGAGTTCGCCAAAATTATCACGCCATAGTTGCTCTATAGTGTATTCATTATAGGATCTGGAAAGCGACTTATTGGTTTTAAATATTTCGCCGATGACATCCTTTATATCTTTTCCTTCTTTATTCAAGATTCTATATTTCCTTCTGCAATATTAAAATGTTTATAATGGATATTAAGTTTCTCTAATTTAAATTTTATCCTGCCTAATTCAGTATCAGTAATAAAAATTTGAGATTTTAATTGATTTTCACATATTTCAAGAAGCTTCTCTACCCTTTCTGAATCCAATTTGTCGAAGATATCATCCATTAATAAAATTGGGATTAATCCAGTCTCAGCTTTAACCCAGTCGATTTGTGAAAGTTTCAGACTGATGATAGCTGACTTAAGTTGACCTTGAGAAGCATACTTCTTTATATCCTTCTCATTTATTTTTAAAATGATATCATCCTTATGGATTCCTTCAGTTGTCTTGGCAAGAACCAAATCCTTTGAGAAGGAATTTTCAAAAAGATTATCGATGGATTTATCTGTCAGATTGGAATGATAAGCAATACTTAATTTTTCCCTTTCGTCAGAGATTTCATTATAATATTGATTGAAAATGGGAGTTATTTTTTCGACGTAGGTTTTTCTTTTATTGTGAATATACTCAGCTGGTTCAACCATCTTATTATTTAGTGCAGAAACCAACAATTGATTGACTGCTTGTCCTTTTTGAAAGCTTTTAAGCAATGCATTCCGTTGCTTAAGAAGCTTATTGTATCTCAAAAGGTAAAGCAAGTATGTTTTGTCTACTTGAGAGAGAGTTTTGTTTATTAATCTTCTACGTTCTACACTAGATTCAACGAGGATTTGAATATCTTTTGGAGCGATCATGAAGGAGGGATACCTGCCATAATATTCTGAGATGCTCTTCATGACTTTGTCATCAACCTTGATTTTTTTTGAAGATGAAGCAGAAGATGAAATCTGACATTGAATAATTGAGTCTTCGTTATTTATATTGCCAACTATTCTAAAAAAATCTGTTCCTTCTTTGTAGAGGAATTTATCCTGATTGGTGAAATACGATCTTCCATTTGTCAAATAATATATGGAATCCAGAATGGTGGTTTTGCCAGCACCGTTAAGTCCTGTAATAACATTAAAGCCTTTATCTAATTGGATATTTAGTGATTCGCAGTTTCTAAAATTGCTTATCGATAATAATTCTAACGTTATACGTTTCAATTCCTTATTTTTGTATCTCTTTGGAATCAAATGTAATTGATTCCGCTATTTATTTCTAAAAAAGAAATTATGCCTGAAGTAGCAGAAAAAAAACAACCTTCTTCAAAAAAATCTAGTGATAAATCTGGTTTTTCAAAAGAGACTTATTTGCAGTGGTATGAATTGATGTTGAGAATAAGAAGGTTTGAGGAAGCCTCATTGAAAGCTTATAGCCAACAAAAGATCAGAGGATTTCTTCATGTTTATATTGGACAGGAAGCGATAGCAGCCGGATTATTAACGGCTATTAAGAAAGAAGATAAGATTGTTACAGGATATAGACAACACGGAATTGCTTTGACTAGAGGCCTTAGTTCAAATGCATGTATGGCAGAATTATTTGGAAAAGTTACCGGCGTTGTGAAAGGGAAAGGAGGTTCAATGCATTTTTCTTCCAATGAGCATAATTATATGGGTGGAAATGGTATCGTAGGAGCTCAAATTCCTATCGGAACAGGTATTGCCTTGGCTGAACAATATAGAAATACGGATAATCTGTGTGTAACTATGTTTGGAGATGGAGCAGCAAGACAAGGTTCATTACATGAATCTTTCAATATGGCAATGACATGGAAGCTACCCGTTCTATATATCTGTGAAAATAATCAGTATGCAATGGGGACTTCAGTAGAGAGAACAAGTAATGTTGCTGATCTTTACAAATTAGGTTTGGGATATGACATGCCGAGTGAATCGGTTGATGGAATGTCGCCGGAGGCTGTTCATTTGGCTTTGGAAAAGGCGGCCAAGCATATCAGAAGCGGAAAAGGTCCATATTACCTGGAAATTAAAACTTACAGATACAGAGGTCATTCAGTTTCAGACCCCGGACATTACAGATCAAAAGAAGAATTAAACGAATACAAAGACCGTGATCCATTAAAGGAAACGGAGGAGAGAATACTTTCTGAAAAGATTGCTAGTCAAAAAGAAATTGATACAATAAAAGATCTCATTAAAAATGAGATTGAAGAAGCTGTCAAATTTGCAGATGAATCAGATTTTCCGTTGGGTTCAGAACTTTATGATGACAATTATGTCCAGAAGGACTATCCTTTCATAATGGATTAATAATCCCCTATTTCTAGCGTATTTATATGAAATACTTTGTGTATTTTTGCGCGGATTTTTAACAAATGTTATAATGGCAAAAAGAAGAAGAAAAGATAAAATTCAGGATGAAACTCTGGTAAATGTTGTTGAAGTAAAGGAAACAGCACAGGATTATTTTGAGAATAACAAGACAATGGTACTGAGTATCGTTGTAGGAATAATCATTGTAGTAGGTGGATTTATAGGGTATAAATTATTTATACAAGCTCCACAAGAAAAAGCTGCAGAATCTACGATATATAAAGCAGAACAACAATTTGCACAGGATTCTTTTGCTCTAGCATTAGAAAACCCAGGCGGAGGATTCGAAAGTCTCCTGGATATTATAGATGGCTATAGTGGAACCACTACTGCCAATCTTGCTCAATTGTACGCAGGAATATCTTATCTGAATCTCGGTCGATATGGTGATGCGATAAGCTATCTTGATGCTCACAATGCAGTTAGTCTATACTCAAGAATAATGAAGAATGGATGTTTAGGAGACTCCTATTCTGAAAAAGGAGAATTTGACAAGGCATTATCTTATTATGAAAAGGCAACAAAAGCCGGAGATGATGACTTGTTAACACCATATTATTTATACAAGTTAGGTTTACTCGCTCAAAGGAATAGCGATAATTCTAAGGCTAAGTCGGCTTTCGAAGAAATTCAAAATGACTTTCCGACTTCAAATGAAGCAAGTAATATCGCTCTTTTGTTAGCAAACCTATCCGGTTCATAACAATTTTATAGTCTGAGTTCAAAAGATAAAAACCTCTCCGAATTTAATCTTGAGGGTTGCCCCTCCGGAAAGGGATATAAAATTCATATAGCTTGTTCAGAATGGAATATTGAGATATGTTCTCAGTTGCTTGATGGTGCGAAAAGTACACTTCTTGATTTAGGAGTTAATGAAGATGATATCTGTATTATTCATACGCCTGGATCTTTTGAACTTCCGGTTGCAGCAAAATCACTCATAAAAAATAAAAGCGCTGATGCCGTTATCTGTCTAGGATGCGTCATCAAAGGAGATACAAAACATGATGAATATATCAATCATGCAGTAGCAACGGGCTTAACTCAATTGTCTCTAATATCAGGTAAGCCGATTATATTTGGGGTGCTCACTGTTAATACAAAAAAGCAAGCAGAAGAAAGAGCAGGTGGAATACATGGCAATAAAGGAATTGAAGCTGCAGTTACCGCAGTAAAAATGGTTCACATGCAAAAGGAACTTTCATCTCCCAAAGGAACAATTGGATTTTAATGAAATTAAGTATCATAAATTCGGGATATTTTAAATTAGACGGAGGTGCTATGTTTGGAGTCGTCCCTTATTCAATGTGGACGAAATTGAATCCTCCGGATGAAAACAACTTATGCACCTGGGCGATGAGATGTTTGCTGATTGAGGATGGCGATAAAAAGATATTAATAGACACCGGTCTAGGCAATAAGCAAAGTGAAAAGTTCATGTCTCACTTTGAACCTCATGGAGAAGATACTATTCCGCGATCCCTGGAGCAGTCTCATCTGAATACTGAGGCAATAACAGATGTTATAATTACGCACTTTCATTTTGATCATGTAGGAGGAGCACTATTGAAAGACGAACATGGAAAAGTAAAGCCAGCATTTTCTAATGCAAAATATTGGTCATCAAAGGAACATTTCGATTGGGCTTATACTCCTAATGAACGAGAGAAAGCTTCATTTCTAAAAGAAAATTTCGTTCCATTGGAAGAGCAAGGCCTTCTGCACTATGTCCCAATGGAAAATGATTATAAGATCTTCGATAAAATATCTCTACGTTTTGTAAATGGTCATACAGAGGCTATGATGATCCCGCATATTCAATTAGATAATGGAAATGTTTTAGTCTTTTGTGCGGACCTAATGCCATCAAGTTTCCATATTAGAAAACCATATGTTATGGCCTATGATATTCGACCATTGATTACACTTGAAGAAAGGCAAGCCCTCTATGATTATGCTATCAATGACAATGTATATTTGTTTTTTGAACATGACCCGGTGAATGCAGTAGGAAAGTTAAGAATGAATGAAAGAGGTCGCTATTATGTTGATACCAATATGTCTTTAGCAGATATTTGTTCAGACCCCGAACAATAGTCGCTCTCCAGCTTTTTGTCCTGTTAATTTCTCATCAAGATAAACCCATTGGCCGTTTGCCATTGTCGAAAGGACTTTACCTTGAAGTGATTTTCCTTCAAGAGGTGACCATCCGCACTTGTATTCGATATTATTTTTATTGACAGTCCAGGGTTTATTGGGATCAACTATGGCTAAATCTGCAAAATATCCTTCACGAATGTATCCTCGATCAATGATGTTAAACATCTCAGCAGGCACATGACACATTTTGTCAATTATAAATTCAATGGATAAATCTCCTCGGTGATAAAATTGCAACATCATACTTAGACTATGTTGAATGAGTGGAAGTCCGGATGGAGCCTGAAGAAATGGATTTGATTTTTCTTCAATAGTGTGTGGTGCATGATCAGTCGCGATAACATCAAAGTATCCTTCTTTTAATGCCTGCAATAGAGCAGCTTTATCTTCTTTTGATTTTATAGCAGGATTACATTTTATGTTATTACCTAAAGTTGCATAGTCGCGATCATCATAACTTAAATGATGAACACATACTTCGGCCGTGATTCTCTTATTTTTAAGCGGCGTTGTGTTATCGAATAATGCTACTTCTTTTGCGCTGCTAATGTGAAGAATATGCAATCTTGTATTATGTTTCTTAGCAAGTTCACTGGCCATAGAAGAAGAAATATAACAAGCATCAACATTTCTGATAATGGGATGATAAGTGGCATCCATATTATCACCATATTGGATTTTGGCCTTTTCAAGGTTTTGTCGGACTGTCATTTCATCTTCACAATGTGTAGCAATAAGACAATCTAATTTTGAAAATAAATTATCCAGTGTCTTCTCATTATCAACCAACATGTTTCCAGTGCTGGAGCCCATAAAAATTTTAACACCACAAATCTTTTCTTTATTGGTCTTTAATACTTCCTCAATATTCTCATTTGAGGCCCCCATATAGAAAGAATAATTTACTGTAGAATCTGTTTTCGCAATCTGATATTTGTCTTCAAGCAGATCTTGTGTTATTGCAGGTGGTTTAGTATTGGGCATTTCCATAAAAGAAGTTACACCACCGGCAGCTGCGGCCCTAGATTCACTAGCAATATTGGCCTTGTGTGTTAAACCGGGCTCTCTAAAATGCACCTGGTCATCAATTATTCCGGGAATAAGCCATAGCCCATTGAGATCAATAAGTTTTACATTCTTTAATGCTATACTGGAATCGATTTTTTCAATCCGATTGCCCTTTACGAGAACATCGCATTCATCGATTTTTCCCTCATTAACAAGCCTGGCGTTCTTAAATAAGGTTTTAGACATATGAATAATTTAAAGGCCACAATATAAGTTGCAAAGAAATAATAAAATACATTTGCAGAAAAATAAAGTCATCTCTACACAACAAACAAAAATAGGCATTTTAGGTGGAGGCCAATTAGGCCGAATGTTGGCTCAGGCATCAATCCCCTTAGCCCTGGATATTCATTTTTTGGATAATGATAGTTCATTCCCTGCAGCACAGGTATCAGGAAATTTTCATCATGGTAATTTCAAAGACTTCGACGACGTCCTGAGTTTTGGCAGAAAGATGGATGTCGTGAGTATTGAGATTGAAAATGTTAATGTGGATGCTTTATACCAATTGGAATCTGAAGGAGTAAAAGTCTATCCCCAGGCCAGAGTTGTTGAAACAATAAAAGACAAAGGGCTTCAGAAGCAATTCTATAAGGAGAATCACCTCGCCAGCTCTTCTTTTACGCTTGTGAATGATGCCGGTGAACTGAAAGCTAAAATTGAATCCGGAAAAATTAATTATCCATTCGTGCAAAAATCAAGAACAGCCGGTTATGATGGAAAAGGTGTTTCAATTATAAGAAGTGTGAAAGATCTTCCCAATATTATGGATACACCGTCTGTTATTGAAGATCTTGTAAGTATAGAGAAAGAACTTGCTGTTACTATAGGTAGGAATGCTGCCGGACAACAGATTGTCTTTCCTGTTGTAGAAATGGCATTTAACGTGAAAGGGAATTTGCTGGATTATTTGGTCAGTCCTGCACAAATTGATTCAGAAATTGAACTTCAATGTAAACAGATAGCAAAGACCATTGCAGAAAAAATAGACATAGTCGGTCTCTTGGCTGTTGAGCTTTTTTTGACAGATGAAGGAAAAATATTAATAAATGAAGTAGCTCCCCGAACGCATAATTCCGGTCATCACACAATCGATGCATGTAATTATTCTCAATTCGAAGTTCAACTTAAAAGTATTTTGAATTTGCCATTACCTGATATAAAGCAAGATAAGTCTGCTATTATGATTAACTTATTAGGGAGTGAAGGAAGTCAAGGACCTGCGTGTTATGAAGGATTGGAAGATGTTATAAGTTTGGAAGAAGTATATGTACACCTTTATGGTAAACAAATAACAAAACCTTTCCGTAAAATGGGTCATGTAACGATTATTGAGGAAGATTTCGAAAAAGCTTTGGAAACAATGAATTATATTAAGTCAAATTTAAAAATTAAAGCATGTCAGGAATAGAAGTAGGTATTATCATGGGATCAGACTCTGATCTTCCTGTTATGAAGGCTGCTGCAGATATATTGAATGAATTTGGTATAGAATATGAAATTACTGTCGTTTCAGCTCACAGGACTCCTGATCGTATGTTTGATTATGCTAAATCAGCGCGTACCAATGGCTTAAAAGTTATAATTGCAGGTGCAGGTGGTGCTGCTCATCTTCCGGGAATGGTAGCTTCGATTTCTACGCTTCCAGTGATTGGTGTTCCTATAAAGTCATCTAATTCTATTGATGGTTGGGATTCTATTCTCTCTATACTTCAGATGCCCAATGGAATTCCGGTTGCTACTGTTGCTTTGAATGGAGCTAAAAATGCAGGCTTGCTAGCGCTTAGAATATTATCTACGAATAGTGATTTGCTTGTAGAAAAACTTTCAGCTTACCATGATTCAATGAAAGAATCAGTGCTACAAAAAGCTCGAAATGTAGAATCTAATAATCAGTAATGCCTGATTGCCTTTTACCGGGGCTTCATTTTAAACTCTACTCTTCTATTAAGAGATCTTCCTCGTAAACTTTCGTTGCTGTTTATAGGTCGACTTTCTCCATATCCTACAAAACTTAAAGAATCTTCACTAATACCTTTTGCACTTAAATATGAGTAACAGGCTTTTGCTCTTCTTTCAGATAAGAGTTGATTATTAATAGCGCTTCCTACATTATCTGTATGTCCTTCTATCAGTAAGTTATAACCAGGATACTTCTCCATAATATCTGCAATCTGGTTCAGTATAGGATAAGACTCCTCCCTCAATGAGGTTTTTCCGGTGTCAAATGAAACTGCTCTCATTGCCAGCTCTAGAACTGATAAGTCTTCTTTAGCAATTTCAGGGCAGCCTCCTGTTGCAACTGATCCGGCAGTATTAGGACAATTATCACGACTGTCGTCTATACCATCACCATCAGAGTCAGGACAACCATTCATTGATCTCAATCCTACTTTGTTAGGACATTTGTCATCAAAATCAGATATACCATCACCATCTGAATCCGGGCAACCATTTGCCGCAGTGGAGCCTTTAATATTAGGACAATCATCGATTTCATCTGCAACACCATCTCCATCTGTATCCTCTTTTTCAACTGCAGTTACAGCTCCGTCTTTATCGTCTTTATCATCCTTTTCATTTGCAACAATATCATCTTCTCGCTCGATCACAGTTTCCGGACATCCATTAGCCTCTTGTGTTCCGGGAAGATTTGGACATTCGTCATTGCTGTCACTTATACCATCACCATCAGTATCCGGGCAACCCTGAAAGATTGCGAGACCAAATATAGAAGGGCATTCATCTCTATAATCTGCAATACCATCTTCATCCATATCCGGGCAGCCTCTTAATTCTTTTGGACCTGCAACTTGTGGGCATAAATCGATATCATCTTCAAGACCGTCTCCGTCACTATCTTGAATAGTGATATCATCTTCTTTTTCTTCTTTTTCTTCTTTTGTAGCCGGATTACCAAACAAGTAAGTAAAACCAATACCATGATGTAGATTATTCCGATCATCTTCAAGGGAGTATCTGAATTCTGACTGCCAATTAATAAAGGCATTTTCTCTTACTTTAAAATAGACTCCTACACCAAAAGGTATTTGCATATTAAATTTGCCTTCATCCTCCATAACAGCTCCAAGTCCGGCAAGAACATAAGGTGTGACTCTGGTATCAGGTTGGTAAAATAGATATTGTACTTGCGCATCAACACCATATACGGTTTTGTGATAAATATTAGATTCCGAGTTACTGCCAGAAACAACGCCAGCTTTTATTGGTACGACAATATTGATGTTGTCTTGTAATTTTTTCTGTACACTTATTTCAAAACCATGATGATATGATTTGAATTCAGAAATACTTCCTCCATTCTGAGATTGATAATCCATGAATAGAGCTTTAAATGATAATCCATACGGGAAAGATGGATTCTGGGCTTGAACAGAAAAGATTATACCTAAAGAAAGGATTGAAGCCAGGATCAATTTTTTCATTATACCAAATTGTTTAGAGATCAAAATTAACACTTATTATTTACTCAATAAGATTTTTTGAATTAAAATATTAATATTTTAGATTATATATTTTTTACTGATTAACAGTTATTTATATCAAAAATTAATCAATAGATTCAAAATATCCGGTTTTACGATTTTTTTGAACATTATTCCAATTAAAATAACGTCCATTCATAGCAATATATACACCTGGTTCTAAAGTTTGAGCAAAGGCCAATGCCGATCCCAAATTAAAGAATCCATCTGAGGAAGTTCCAAAAGCTATAGGTACCATAGCACCGGTTAATATGATTGTTTTGCCTTCAACATCGGATTCAGCAAGAAATTGTGCTGTCTCTACAATCGTGTCTGTCCCATGTGTTATAATTATTTTATTGGACTTTGATTTTTTACATTGATACAGGAGAATCTCTCTTTCTTCTTCACCCATTTCAAGACTATCAAGCATCATTAAAGTTTTAATATCGAGATTCAATGTAGATCGACCTAATTCAAACATGTCCATTAAATGCGTATCCTTAAAATATAATTCTCCCGATATAAAATTGTACTCTTTATCAAATGTTCCGCCTGTTACATATATCTGAATTAAATCGTCCATGAGTATGCTTTTACTTTTAAGTGAAAAAATAGAAACTATAAATTAAAATTTGTTGGTTAAATCCTTGTTCAGAGAACAAAATATTTAATTTTGTCATATATAAGAAATTTTAATGTCTAGACATTTGTTATCTCGGAAACTTCAGAACATGACTGAGTCAGCTACAATAAAAATGGCTCAGAAAGCAAGGGAGTTAAAATCGCAAGGAATTGATGTAATAAGTCTAAGTCTGGGAGAGCCAGATTTTGCTACTCCGGACCATATTAAGGATGCAGCTACTAAAGCATTATCGGATGGATATACCAAATATACACCGGTTCCTGGTTTACTGGAATACAGGGAAGCCATTTGCGCCAAATTTAAAAGAGATAATAATCTCGAATATGATCCAAAACAGGTTGTAGTTTCGAATGGCGCAAAACAATGTATAGCGAATGTGTGTCTAAGCCTGTTAGATGAAGAAGACGAGGTCATTATTTTCACACCTTATTGGGTGTCCTATTTTGAGATAGTAAAATTTGCGGGAGGTACTCCAGTAAATTTGTATGCAGGTATAGAGAAAGATTTTAAAGTTTCAGCTGAACAACTGGAAGCTGCCATAAATGAAAAAACAAAACTCATCATTTTTTCAAGTCCTTCTAATCCAACTGGTAGTGTTTATTCGCGAGAGGAATTAGAGCGCCTTTCGAATGTTATCGTAAGGCATCAAGATCTTTACGTTATCTCTGATGAGATTTATGAGTACATCAATTTTAAAGGAAAAACACATAGTATAGCTTCATTGCCCGGGATGATCGACAGGACAGTAACTGTCAATGGAATGTCGAAAGGCTTTGCAATGACCGGATGGAGATTAGGGTATATGGCAGGGCCAAAATGGATTATGGCAGCATGTGTGAAAGTTCAGGGACAAGTTACATCTGGTGCAACTGCTTTTGGTCAAAAAGCAGCGAGTTACGCTTTAAGTGCTGATATGAGTACAACTTTTGAAATGACTGAACAATTCTTGTTTAGGAAAAAACTTGTAAAGGGATTTCTCGATGAAATTGATGGTATCAATGCCAATGACCCGGATGGAGCGTTTTATTTCTTTCCTGAAATTTCTTCTTTTTTTGGAAAAACAAACGGTACAAGAATAATACACGATGCTGATGAATTTGTTGATGTATTGTTGGATGAGGCGCATGTCACAGTTGTAAGCGGATCTGCATTTGGAGATAAAAATGCTTTTAGATTATCATATGCAAGTTCAGTAGAAGTGTTAACAGAAGCTATGCACAGAATAAAAAGGACTCTTGATAGTTATAAATAGGAATTCTAATCCTACTTTTCTTCTAATGCTTTAACTTTTAAGATTTCTTCCATAACACGTTCCAACTGGTCTCCTCCGATATTTTTCATTAGAATTTCTCTGTTCTTATCGAGGATAAAAATCTTTGGAGTTGTTTGTACATTATATTTTATCTTAAATCGGGATCTATGAAATTCATCAGCTCCATTTATAAATCCGAGCATATCTTTTTCCTCTACATATTCCCAGCATTCTTTAATAGCATCTTTATGTTTAGAACATATAGCGAATGTTCTCACACCTTTCTCTCTCCATTTTTTATCAAATTCAATAAACTGCGACATCGTCTTTTTACAATGCGGACAATCCGGAGACCAAAAAAGTAATACCAGATATTCATAATCTATGTCATCTATGCTCATAGGATTATTGAATTCATCATATACGGTGATATTTTCTCCAATATTTCCTATTAATACTGGCTTTATCTTATTGGCGTTGTCAATAATTTTCGCAAGATTTTCTTCATCTACCCAATCAGCCATGCCTGTTGCGTAATACTTATCGACGATATGAACATACACAGCATCATACCCTACAACTTTCGATACAGCATATTTATTCAAAAAGTAACTCAAGTAATATTTGAATGTTTCTGGTGCAGGACTCATCCAGCTAAGGATAGAATCAACGCTTACTGCAATACTATCCGGATGGTTCGGAGTTAACTTTGTAATATAATAATCAACTCTCTGCTGTAAAAAAGGAGTTCTCAAACTATTTGGATCAGAAAGATTAACGTTGTCAAAGTAGTGGGATTTATAATACCTATATCTATCCATTTTCGGATTTTCGGAATTTGGAAAATCCGGGACATCAATTGAGATATTAGATCTTATCAACATAGCTGCCATTGTCTCAGAATGATATTCAAGAATATCACTTTGAGAATTATCCACAAATGCATCAAGTTTTTCCAATTCTGTTTCAAACATAGAAAAGTCCTCATCTGCAGATCTTAAAATATCAATAGTATCACGTAATTTTTGTGCTGTTGGGCGGATTGCAGAAATATCATCAATGTAGTTTTGCAGTAATTCATTATCACTCGAACCTTCATATATTAAATGTGAAGGATCTTGGTAATCCATACTTAACTTGAATTCCTGATCATCATCATTAACTAGGAATTGGATAAATGTTTGGTCAGGATTAAGTAAGAGTAAATAAACACCCGGTTCAAGCATTTCTTCGGATTCAAGTATAAAATTATGATCAGAAGAGATGAGGGTATCCTGTACCAATTGTTTGTCAAGAAGATAATATCCTACGACTACAGTATCAGACTGATAATTAGAAATATTAAATTCAATATGCGTTTGAGCCAACATTGAATTCAAAGAGAAGATTAGAAGAAAGGCTATGAAAAACTTCTGCATTAATACAAGTTTTGTTTCACTAAATAACATGATAAATGGTACTGTAGTTATAGAATAAATGATTTTAATAAAAATTTAAACTTTAGTTGAATGAACCTCTTTGATTTGCCAGCAAAAATAGGACAGCCATTCTAATAGCGACTCCATTTTCTACTTGCTGCAAAATTATCGAATGATCAGAATCGGCAACGTCACTATCTATTTCAACACCCCTATTTATTGGACCAGGATGCATAATTACAATTTCCTTATCTAAACTGTCTAATAAAGACTTATTTATACCATAATACAAGCTGTATTCTCGTAAGGAAGGGATGTAGGCTATATCTTGGCGTTCTAACTGAATTCTTAAGACATTGGCCACATCACACCAATTAAGACTATCACGGAGATCATAAGAATAATCAACTCCCAAAGCTTGGATGTATTTCGGTATAAGCGTTGGTGGTCCGCATACTCGTACTTTGGCTCCCAGTTTCTGCAAGCAATAAATATTACTAAGAGCAACTCTTGAATGTAGTATATCACCAAAAATGCAAATCTTCTTTCCAGCAATTTTACCTATTTTTTCTCTTATGGAAAAGGCGTCTAAAAGCGCTTGTGTAGGATGTTCATGTGTACCATCACCAGCATTTACAATTTGTGCATCAATATGTTTAGATAAAAAAAAGTGCGCACCCGGCGCAGGATGACGCATAACTACGATATCCACCTTCATGGATAAAATGTTATTAACTGTATCTAAAAGTGTCTCCCCTTTTGTCACAGAACTGGAAGCTGAGGAAAAATTAATGACATCTGCTGACAATCTCTTTTCAGCAAGTTCAAATGACAATTTGGTTCTTGTTGAATTTTCAAAAAACAAATTCGCGATCGTTACATCCCTTAATGAGGGTACCTTTTTAATCGGTCTGTTGATAACATCTTTGAATTTGAGAGCTGTTGAAAAAATGAGATCAATGTCCTCTTTGCTTATATATTTGATTCCGAGGAGATGTGATGTACTTAGTGATCCTTCGCTCATTTAGAAACTAATTCTTTTGTGCTGAAAAAATGAGAATTTTATCTTGTCCATCCTGGTGTTCCCATTGAACACGAACATATGCTTCGTCTAAACTGTCAACTTGTATTCCTGTATAGTCGCATTTAATAGGAAGATGTCTGTTGAATCTTCTATCGACCATAGCGAGTAATTCGATTTTTTCTACTCTCCCCAGATCCTGTAAGGCTGACATAGCAGCCTGAATCGTTCTTCCGGTATAAAGAACATCATCTATGAGAATAATCTTTTGGTTTTCTATTTGGAATTCTATATCTGTAGAATTGGCCTTAAGCGGGGTGGATCTCATTCTGAAATCATCTCTATAAAAGGTAATATCTAATTTCCCAAAATGTATGATCGTTTTGGGATTCTTCTTTTTAAGGATATCAATTAATCTTTCGGCGAGTATAACGCCTTTTTCCTGGATTCCAATAATAATAATACTGGGCTCAGAAGCGTAATTTTCTATAATCTCATGAGCAAGTCTTAAGAGGGTAATCTTAAACCTTTCGGGACTCAGAATTTGACGGCCTCGTGTCATGGACGTCAAAGATAAGGCTTTATGTTATATTCCAGAATTCTTATGCTTTTGAATCTTTTGTTTTCTTTTTAAATAGACTAAACATATAAAAAGCAAATACCCCAAATATGATTATTGAAGATATTAAGGATATCATTTTTCCTTTTGCAACTGCCTGAGGTTCAAAAGCGAATCGTATTTCGTGATTTCCGGCTGGCACAACTAAAGCCCTTAAGATATAGTTAGCACGAAAGTGATCTACAGGGTTTCCGTCAATATATGCATTCCATCCTTTTCCAGGGCCATACCATACTTCTGAAAAGACTGTCAATTGTTCGCTATCTGAATCCGTATTATAAGTGATAGCACCAGGGGAATAGGAAGTGAGATTAATAGTCCCACTTTTTTGAAATGCTTTCCCATCCAATTGATTCGAAAATTCATTATGAACAACAGCTTCTGCTAAAGGATCAAAATTTGTTAATGCTTCAATTTCTTCATCAGGTGTATTGACTATACGAAAGTTATTTACAAACCAAGCATTTCCAAGAGCAGCCCGATTCCTTTGTGCTTGTGGCTGATTATCTGCTCCCTGGGAAATTATATATTTTGCGTTTAGCATGTTCAAGACATTACGATTGTTTTTACTAATGTGATAATCAATCATATCTTGATAGCGCTGAAGTTTAGCTGCATGATATCCGCCAATTGTTTTGTGGTGGTATGAACTTAATGCACTTTCGAAAGTTGCAATCGAAAGATCAAACACTCTGTAGTGTGGATCTTTATCTTGTAGAATTTGTTGATCTACAGGTCTTGCTTGAAAACTATTATTTGCTGCACGTTCAGTAATATAGTCTGATGGTTTGAAATAGCGGAAATTTGTTGACACCAAATCTCCAATAGCCAATAATCCAACTCCTAAAATCAACAAGTTCATATTGAGCTTCTTCTTTAGAAATGCCCATACCAAGGCCAAGGATATAAACATCAAGATTGCAGACCTGTATGCACTTGCACTCATCAGCGTTGCTCTGTCTGCTTTTAAGATAGAAGCACTCAAACCCATCTGTTCATATCGAGCATCTGAAGCCGCACTCATATCTGAGAAGCCAGGTCCAATCATTCCAACTAAAAGACAAAAGGCAGCTAAGCCAACACCTGGTATCAATAGCTTTTTGATATTTGAATCTTTATTTTCCAAAATATGCTGAAAACCAAGTAAGGCCAGGATAGGTACTATGATGACGGTAACTGATAGAATTGAATTCGGTGTTCTAAACTTGTTATACATTGGAAAATAATCAAAGAATAAGCGGTTGAAAACTTCAAAATTCTTTCCCATTGATAATAGAGCTGTAAGAATAAAACCACTTAATATCCACCATTTCAGATTTCCTTTAATACTGAACAAACCCATGAAGAAAAACAGAAAAATAACGGCTCCAAAATAGGATGGACCACTTGTAAATGGAAGGCTCCCCCAATAAGTAGGGGCTTGAACTCCTTGTCTCGTATTTACTCCCCTCTTTCTTAATTCTTTAGCAAATTGCGAATCTGACGATACCATTTCTGATGAACTTCCTCCGACTGCTAATGGAATAAAACTAGACAACAGATCTTCCATTCCATTACTCCACATCATAGCATAGTTCCATGATAATCCTTCAACATTACTGCTGCTAAAATTGGAGCTATTATTTTGAAGAATTGGCTTGCCACGCATTGTGTCCTTAGAATACTCATACGTTGGTAACAACTTGCTTGATGAACATCCTACAGCGATCAGAAGGGCGACGACCAGGATCCCTGAAGATTTAACAAATCCAAGAATTTCTTTCTTTTTAAAATGATCTATAAAGACAAAAATAATATATGGCAATAGGGTTAATGCCAAATAATAGGTCATCTGAGGATGATCGCTTTTCAGATTTATAGCCATTGCAGTAGCAAAGACTAAAAAGCCCAGTATAAACTTTTGGCGATATGCCAAAATAACGCCGCCAATAATTAATGGACTTGTCAATACTGTCCCCAGCTTTGACATATGCCCCGTATCTAACAGTATGATATTATTGGTACTAAAAGCAAAAGCGATAGCCCCAATTATACCAAGGATTGGATTTATACCGAGTATTAGCATTAGAATATAGAATGAAATCATTCCATAAAAGGAATAGCCAAATTCTGATAATGATCCTAAATGTGTAATCTCTCTAACTACATCAATAAGATCCATAGATCTTGGAAATTTGATATAATAAGTCGGCATACCACTAAACATACCATTGGTCCAGTAACTGATTTCTCCAGTTTCTTCACGATGCTTAACAACTTCTTGCTGCATAGCTACAACTGATGTATAATCACCTGACTGAACTTTCTTACCCTGGATCCTGGGATGAAAATGGATGAATGTCATTAGGAAAAATGCAACAATGGCTGCGAAATGAATCCAATTATTTTTTATGAATTTTGCTATCATGTTATTCTAAATCAAAGAAATACAAATTTATTTTTTTTGAATGGAAAGAAGACAATCAAAAGGAAATAATATTATTCGTCTTTGTAAATTGCTGTATAGCGCTCGACATTGTTGACAAAGCCTCTATACATTCCTTCTGTATTAAATGGCATAGCTACATGACCATTTTTATCTAATGCAATCAGACCACCACTGCCTCCTCCGGATTTAAGCTTCTCATTAATAATATGATTGGCAGCATCAGACACACTTAGATTTTTATATTCCATCATAGCAGAAACATCATGTGCCACTGCATATCTTATAAAATACTCACCATGACCAGTACATGAAACACCACAGGTCTGATTGTTGGCATACGTTCCGGCGCCGATTATTGGAGAATCCCCTATCCTATCATACTTTTTATTTGTCATTCCTCCTGTTGAAGTTCCGGCAACTATGTTGCCTTCCATATCTAATGCGATGGCTCCTACAGTTCCATGCTTGTAATCGCTATTATCAGAATATATATCACCAATTTCTTTCTCAGCTTCTAATGCTTTCTGAAGGCTGTTCCATCTCCTTTCAGTGTAAAAGTAACTCGGATCGACTATATCAAGATTTTGTGATTTAGCAAATTCTTCTGCACCTTCTCCTACCATCATCGCATGTTTTGAATTTGTCATAACCGCATTTGCTGCAGTTATTGGATTCTTTATATTGGTCACTCCTCCGACAGCTCCTGCTTGAAGATCCCTGCCGCGCATTATTGAAGCGTCCATAGCATTCTCACCGTCATGAGTAAAAACTGCACCTTTCCCAGCATTGAAAAGTGGAGAATTTTCCATGTAAATAATAGTGTTAATAACGGCTTCTTCAGCAGTACCATTATTCATCAGAATTTCATTTCCTATATCCAGGGCATCATTAAGGGCCTGGTACATATCGGTTTCTTTATCCGAAGTCATATTAGCTCTTGTTAATGTTCCGGCCCCTCCATGGATCACCATGGCATATTCAAAAGCTTGAGATTCAGGTTCTGATGATTCATTAGGAGTATCTTTACAAGCTGTAGTCAGAATGAGGCATCCAAACAATAAATTTATTTTTACATTTCTGAAAATATACATGTGTTTTTTATTATTAAACAAAAATTAATATAATCATTCGAATCTTCAATGTCTAACAAGGACAATAAATATTTAATAGTTATAGCGGGGCCAACAGGAATTGGAAAAACTGAAGTTGCATTTCAAGTCAATAAAGAGTTGAAAAGTATAATTATTTCAGCTGACAGCAGGCAAATTTATAAAGAGTTGACTATTGGAACAGCAAAGCCATCTAAGAAAGAAATTATTGACAATAACCTTAGATTGGTTGATCATGTATCAATTCATGATTACTATAATGTAGGAATTTTTGAACGGGAAGCGTCACAGATTATCGAAGAAGCTTTTGTACAAAATCAGGCTTGCATTTTATGTGGTGGAACCGGATTGTATATCAAAGCTGTTTGTGAAGGCCTCAATCACTTTCCGGATGTTGAACCAATCATTAAATCTGATCTTATCGATACATTTAAAAAAGAAGGTCTTGAAAACCTTAGATCGGAATTGAAATCTTTTGATCCGGAATATTATGAAATAGTAGATTTAAATAATTCAAGCAGAGTTATCAGAGCATTAAGCGTTATAAGACAATCGGGACAAAAATTCAGTTCATTTATCAATGTAGACACAACTTCAAAGTCTTTTCAGGTCATTAATATTGTACTAGAAATGAATCGGAATGAACTTTATGATAGAATTGACAAAAGGGTTCTTACAATGATATCTGATGGGCTCTTAGAAGAAGTTAAAGGACTGGGGAATGAGATGAACATTCAGGCACTCCAAACTGTTGGCTATAAAGAGTTGTTTCGATATTTGGCTGGAGATTGCGATCTTCAAACCGCCATTTCAGAGATTCAAAAAAACAGTCGTCGCTATGCTAAAAGACAATTGACCTGGCTTCGGAAATATAATTTGGCTAAAAGGTTTCATCCTTCAGATATAGAAGGAATTAAAGCGCATATATCTGAAGAAATAAATTTAGATTAAAAAAACACTAATAATGATTTGGAAAAATTCACCGACAATAGAGGGTCTTAATACAATATCTCAAAACACAATGGATGAACATTTGGGAATTGAATATGTGGAAATTGGAGAAAATTATTTAGTGGCTAGAATGCCTGTTGATCATCGTACAATTCAACCAATGGGATTATTACACGGGGGAGCATCTGCTACTTTAGCTGAATCATTAGGATCTGTAGCTTCAGTGATGCTTTTGGATGATATTAATAAGCAATCCATTGTGGGAATTGAAATTAATGCGAATCATCTGAAGTCTGCAAAATCCGGCTATGTATATGGTAAAGTAAGTCCTGTCAAACTCGGGAGAACCCTCCTTGTTTGGAATATTGAAATTAAAAATGAACAAGATGAATTGCTTTGTGTGTCTAGATTAACAACAATGGTTCTAACGAAGTCATAGGATTTGTCAGATACACATCATTTAGAATAGATGTTTTTTCACTGAAGATTGTATTTTCGCGAAATAAAATTATAAAATGAGACACATTGTACTTCTATTAGTATTGCTTTCAAGCAGTCTGCACGGACAGGAAAATTTCAATTTGGAATTGCTATCAAGATTAGATCTTAATGATACCGGTAATGATATATGGGGATATGTAGATGAAGATGGAACCGAATACGCTATAATGGGAACGGTAAATGCGACACATATCATCAGTCTTGCGGACCCCAGCAATCCTGAAGTGGTGGCAGTGGTGCCTGGAACAAATTCAACTTGGAGAGATATGAAAACCTGGAAGGAATATCTCTATGTTACAACTGATGCCGGTGCTGATGGCTTGTTAATTGTTGATTTAAGCAATCTTCCGGATACAGTAACACATAAATTCTGGCAACCTGTTCTGGAAATAAATGATGATTCCCTTATTCTTGAAAGGTGTCACAATATCTTTATAGATGAACTTGGATTTGCATATATAACCGGTTGCAACGTCATGTCAGCAAGAGGCGATAGAGGAGCTATCTTTTTAGATTTAAACGATGATCCTTGGAATCCTGAATATGTTAATGCTATAACACGTGCTTATGCACATGATATTTATGTTAGGGACAATATACTATATGCCTCAGAAATCTACAGGGGTGAATTGGCCTTGTACGATGTAAGTGATAAGATGGACCCTGTATTTATCAACAGCATAGGAACATCTTTTGATTTTACGCACAATGCATGGCCATCTGATGATGGAAATTTTGTTTTCACAACAGATGAGCGTGGAAATGCTTTTTTAGATGCATTTGATATAAGCGACCATAATAATATTAGGTTTCTTGATAGATATAGACCTGTTGAAACTGAAAACTTAGGGGTTGTTCCGCATAATACACATTATCACAATGGCTTTCTTGTAACCTCTTGGTATACGGATGGAGTTGTAATAGTAGATGCCAATAATCCCAACAACATGGTTAAAGTTGGTTCTTATGATACGAGTCTTGATCCTGATGGCGGAACTCAGGGATGTTGGGGAGCTTATCCATTTTTGCCATCAGGAATTGTACTCGCAAGTGATAGACAAACCGGATTATATGTATTCCAACCACATTATCAAAGACCGAGTTATCTTGTAGGACATGTTACAGATTCTGAAACAGGAGTTCCTATCAATGGTGTAACCGTACGTATAATTTCTCAACAGGAGAATGCTTCTGAAACAAATGCGACAGGTGCTTATAAAACAGGAATTGCATTTGAAGGAGATTTCAAAGTAATATTCAGCCACCCGGATTACAAATCAATAGAAGTAGATGCAAGTCTATTTACTGGAGAAACAACAATTCTTAATGCACAGCTTATTCCACCACAAGAGATTAATATAAATATCCAGGTGGTAGATATAGTCACAAAGGAAAGTATTCCGGGAGCTCAATTAAAAATATTTAATGAAGAGAGAGACAATTTTGGAGCATCAGACAGTACAGGACTTTATCAGACGATTGTGTTTGATGAGAATTACAGTATTGTAGTTGGAGCATGGGGCTATCTTCATAATTCTGTGATGGATATTGATCCACTACAACAAACGGATTATACGATAGAATTGCACCCTGGTTATCAGGATGATTTCATTTTTGATTTAGGATGGGAGGTGTCTGGAAATGCAGAGACAGGTCAGTGGGTACGAGATGTTCCTATTGGAACTGTAGATAATGATGATCCAACGCTTCTTGCGAATGTTGATATGGATATTTCAGGAGATTTTGGAGAACTGTGTTATATGACCGGAAATGGAGGTGGATCAGCAGGAACTGATGACGTTGATAATGGAACTACGATTCTAACTTCACCTATTATTTACGAATCAAATAATCCTATTCTTAACTACTGGATCTGGTTTTATGAAGCCGGTGGACAAGGAGACCCTTTCGATGATACTTTATTTGTAAAAGTGAGCAATGGTGAAGAGGAGTTCATTCTCGACAGTTATACAGAAAACACGAGTGGGTGGACAGTTATTGTTGTTAAACCTATTAATGTACCTTTTGATTTGACCAATGGATATACGGTTAGCTTTGAAGTTTCTGATCAAGTTGGTACTGGTCACCTGGTTGAAGCAGGTGTAGATGAATTTCAAGTCATGTCATCACCATTGAGTATTGAAACAGTTGATGAATCTGAAATTCTTGTTTATCCAAATCCTTTTCATGATTTATTATATATAGTAACACCCGAGGATTCGTTTAGAAAAGTATCAATTTATGATATTAATGGAAGACGTGTATTTGAAGATGATGTAAAGAGTTCTTCCCAGGAAATTAGTGTAGGTCTGGTTTCAGGTATATATATTTTAGAATTAGAAGGCGATAAAAACCAATTTATCAGAAGATTATTGATAAAAGATTAATGTTTTTTTCAATTGGGTATAAATTTTGCTTGCAAATGAATAGCGAAAATTTATATATTTGCGATCGTTTTGAATGCAAGACGATAAAAATTAAAGTAGGCCCGTTCGTCTAGGGGTTAGGACGCCAGGTTTTCATCCTGGTAGCAGGGGTTCGAATCCCCTACGGGCTACATATTGAATAAGGCATACCCTTGTGTTTTCGTCGACACAGGGGTTATTTATTCTTAGTGCCAATGCTAGTGCAGATGTTTTTTGTGAAAATTTCATTCTTTTCCTTTATTCCAACTCTGGTCTCCCTAATTCATTGTAAATTTGAATTGCATAATCACTAAGGAAAGTTTTATTGTATTCATGCTTTCCCGTTGAATTACTCCACCTTGTTAAAGCAACTAGACTTAATAAAAAAATGGCTGTATTATTCCAAAATATCATTGAACCTATAGAATTAATTCTATTCAATAATATGTCTGGGTCTAACTTCGCATTATTGGCTAAGTAAATATCTATCAAATCAGATACCTGTAAATCGTCAAATAAAAGTGGACCATTAAGTGAATAAAATTAAGTTATACATAACTATTAAATTCACTTTATTATGAACAAGAAAAACAAATCAGCAGAATCTTATGTCCGAGATGTAAAAAGAAGGACAAGACGTAAATTTTCTACAGAAGAAAAGATTAGAATAGTCATTGAAGGATTAAGAGGAGAAGAAAGTGTTGCTTCTCTTTGTAGAAGAGAAGAGATTTCACAACCACTATATTATAAGTGGAGTAAAGATTTCATGGAAGCAGGGAAGAAACGTTTAAAGGGAGACACAGAACGTGAAGCCAATACTTCAGAAGTTCAACATCTAAAGACAGAAAATCAAGACCTTAAAGAGGTAGTAGCAGAACTTACTCTAAAAAATCGTGTGCTTAAAAAAAGCTTGAATGGAGTAAAATAAAATTCAAGAAGTATATGCGATTTACAGCAAAAGAAAAAATGGAATTGATCAGAATTGCTGAGCAATCTGAATGGAGCATTAGACGAACGCTTAAAGAAATCGGTATTCACAAATCAACCTTTTACAACTGGTATAAGAAATATCGGGAAAATGGAATTGTAGGATTAGAGGAAAAGAAAAGTACAAGGAAGCATTACTGGAACAAGATTCCTGATCGGATCAGGTCTGATATATTGAATCTGGCACTGGAAGTTTCAGAGCTTTCTTGTAGAGAATTGGCTTGCAGGTATACTGATGAGAATCAATACTTTATAAGCGAAAGCAGTGTTTACAGAATATTGAAATCTGCTGGACTGATAAACCCTCCTCATTATGATCTGATATCTGCCGCAGATGAATGTAGGTCTTCAAACCAAAGTGGACAATAAGTGAATAAAATTAAGTTACACTTTTAAAAGTTAAATTGAAATATTTTTGTCTGCGTTTTTTAAATGTTTTGTGTTTACATAATTTTCTTCTCTTCAGTTTTTCTTCTTTTAATCCATAATAAACATCTGCTGGTATCAAGTTTTGTAAAGATTCATGATATCTGTGATGGTTATAATATTTTACAAATTGTGAAAGACGAAAACTCAATTCACCTGGGCTGTAATAATGATCCAGTTTAATTACATTTTTCATCGTTCTGTGATACCTTTCAATCTTGCCTTGCGTTTGAGGATGACCAGGTCTTCCTCTCACATGTTTAATTTTGTAATCATCCAAATAAGAGCTCAACTCTTGACTTAAATAACAAGATCCATTATCAGATAATAACTTAGGCGGTTTATTCAAATTTACATTTGGATGGTTTAATGCCTGATTCAAAGTATTTTTTACATCAAGGGTTTTCATCGTTGAGCACAACTCCCAACTTATAATGTACCTAGAATAATCATCTAATATAGTCGATAGGTAATACCATCCCCAGCCAATGATTTTGAAATAAGTAAAATCAGTTTGCCACATTTGATTGACAGTTGTTGTTTTGTCTTTAAATTCATCTGCGGCAGATATCAGATCATAATGAGGAGGGTTTATCAGTCCAGCAGATTTCAATATTCTGTAAACACTGCTTTCGCTTATAAAGTATTGATTCTCATCAGTATACCTGCAAGCCAATTCTCTACAAGAAAGCTCTGAAACTTCCAGTGCCAGATTCAATATATTAGACCTGATCCGATCAGGAATCTTGTTCCAGTAATGCTTCCTTGTACTTTTCTTTTCCTCTAATCCTACAATTCCATTTTCCCGATATTTCTTATACCAGTTGTAAAAGGTTGATTTGTGAATACCAATTTCCTTGAGAGTTCTTCTAACACTCCATTCGGATTGCTCAACCAGCCTAATCAGTTCCATCTTTTCTTTTGCTGTAAATCGCATATACTTCTTGAATTTTATTTTACTCCATTCAAGCTTTTTTTAAGCACACGATTTTTCAGGGTAAGTTCTGCTACTACCTCTTTAAGGTCTTGATTTTCTGTCTTTAGATGTTGAACTTCTGAAGTATTGGCTTCACGTTCTGTGTCTCCCTTTAAACGTTTCTTCCCTGCTTCCATGAAATCTTTACTCCACTTATATTATAGTGGTTGTGAAATCTCTTCTCTTCTACAAAGAGAAGCAACACTTTGTTCTCCTCTTAATCCTTCAATGACTATTTTAATCTTTTCTTCTGTAGAAAATTTACGTCTTGTCCTTCTTTTTACATCTCGGACATAAGATTCTGCTGATTTGTTTTTCTTGTTCATAATAAAGTGAATTTAATAGTTATGTATAACTTAATTTTATTCACTTAATGGTCCACTTTTATTTGACGATTTACAATAGAGAAAACGGGAGACAACGTTGGCGTTGTAAAGTCTGCAAAAAGAGTTTTCAACTTAGCTATAGCTATAGCTATAAAGCCAGAGAGCCCGGTGTTAAAGAACAAATTGACTCATTAATTCTCAATAGTTCAGGGGTTCGAGATACAGCAAGGATTTTAGGGATCAATAAAAATACGGTGATAGCTCACTTAAAAAAAACGCTTCAAGTGAACCCTTATCTATTGAACAAGGAAGAAGTTCAAAGCCTTGATAATTTGGCAGTAAGTTTTCACTATACAGCAGAGGCAGATGAGTTTTGGTCTTATGTTGGCAGTAAGGCGAATCAAAGGTGGACTTGGTATGCGATGGATAAGCATTCCGGGATGATTTTGGCTTGGGTTAATGGAAAGCGTACCGATGAGAGCTTTGAAAAACTTCTGGATCTTCTTAAAGACATTCCCATTGGTGACTATTATACGGATGATTGGGGAGCTTATAGTAGGTCATTGCCAAAAAGCTTACATACTATTGGGAAAGATTTGACTTGGAAAATAGAACGGAAAAACTTGAATTTTAGAACGCATATCAAACGTCTTAATAGAAAAACCATTTGCTTTTCCAAAAATGAACAGATTCACGATAATGTCATTGGTATGTACATCGAAAAATACTATTATAAATCAGGAACTTATGGAGATCATCAGCCTATTTGACCCAGCACCCGAAATTTTACATTTATAGTTTATGTAGTATAAATATTGAATAAAATTTGATCGATCTATTTATACCATCCAATTGATAGCATCATTACTTCGAGTATTATTTTAAATTTATTATTTTCAGTGAAAACAAAACAGTATGAATCCAACACTTAAAAATGTTTTAGCAGTGATCGGTGGAGCTGCCGTAGGAATTGCAGTAAATAGTGGTTTAGTAAATATAGGACCCAGCATTATTCCTCCTCCTGAAGGTGCTGACTTGACTACTATAGATGGTATAAAAGCCAGTATGGAGCTATTTGAATTACAGCATTTTATTTTTCCATTTTTGGCACATGCTCTTGGAACACTGGTAGGAGCCTTTATCGCTGCAAAATTTGGAGCGAGCCACAATAAGAAACTAGCAATAATTGTCGGTGTGTTTTTCCTTATTGGAGGTATAACAGCTGTATATATGATAGGTGGACCAATGTGGTTTAATGCTCTAGATATATTAGTAGCTTATATTCCAATGGGACTATTAGGAGCTAAATTGGCGAATGTATAATATAAATTAAAAGAGCCTTCATTTAGAAGGCTCTCTTTTTATTCTTTAAAAACTTTATAAGTTTTTATAATTCCGTCATCATCTTCAAGACTTAAAAGGTAAATGCTTCTTGAATAATTATTCATGTCGATCTTCATTGAAGATTTATCTACGCTCTTTTCCAATAAACGTTTTCCTTGAATATCGTATAAATGCATCTGACTTATCTTATTCAGATTGTCTATGTGCAATATATCAGTAACGGGATTGGGGTAAATAAGGATGCCTTCAAAGTTAATTTCACTATTGCTTACTTGTTCAAAATAGAAGCAATAATTCAAAGATCTAATCCCTTTCCAAACGCCTGAGCTATCAAGAATAGCAGCACCGGTCACAGGAGAATTGTCACCTGAAACCCAAACCAATTCACAAGCTTCATTATTGCTGGAAACAGAAAACCATCCCTCAGATATATTAATTATTTTATCTAATTCCAATTCGTAATTGACAATCGTTTTTTCAATATTGTCATTCGGGTCAGTCCACAGCCAAAGAGAGTCAGCTTTTGATTTGGCTGAAAGTTCAACTAGAATATTTCCGGGAAAGCCATTGTTGTCATCGTAGAATTTGATTTCAAATTCAGAAGAATCAGAATCACAAATAGATTTTAATTCATCACGAGCAGCAACGATGGATAATTTGGATATTTTATCGTTTTGTAAATCGAAAGACTGAGCCGCTGTAGAAATATTTTTAGTTGAAATGGCAGAAGCTTTAATCGGGCCCAACATTGACAATCCATCAAATGCACCCATAGGACATTCATGTTTTTCAAAGGAACAAGGCGTAAGCGTAATGGTAGAAGCTACCTCACAGTCTGACTTATCGAGATCTTGAAGTAGCACATCGATATCACCAGTTGCAGGGTGTGTAAATTGTCCACCGCTACTATAATCAAATTCTCCTATGAGCTCTCCATCTACAAAAAGATTGAACCTATTGGAAGCTCCTGGATTAGTGACAAATGCCACAATGTTGATAGAGTAAAAGTCATCATCCGGATCAGTAGTTCCTTTGTCATCACATAAAAGTGTGGATGAAGTTTGAATCTCACATAAAGGCTCACAAGGGTTCAGCGGTCCTATCATCTCAGAATTAGAACACATATGATCGTCAAGATCTGTAAATACTAATTCGGGCTCAGATCCATCAGAGGGTAACTGAAATACAAATCCCATGTTGTACTGATAATTCGCAATGACAATACCTCCAATACTTATGGAGTACCTTCCACTTGAAGCAGACTGATCTTTCTGGGCATTTACAAAAACGTCATAGAAGTCATCGGTTAGATCTAGTTCCGTTCCATTGTTGTTGCAACTTGCAATCAATTCTATGATTATCGGAACATCATCGAGGATAGAATAATTTATTGTTTCTTCTTTTACACAAGGAGTACTGTTGTCAGTGACAGTCACTTTAATGCTATACTCTCCAGCGGTAGTCTGCCCTTGAAGTGGTAATGTAATACTGGCAGATGTAGATCCATCAGACCAATCGTAATTATAAGGACCACCATCGCCTCCTGAGGCTTGGACGGTAATTTCTTTTGTATCTCCAAGACAGATTTGAAGATTATTTTCAAGTTGAATATTAATTTCAGGTTCAATGGTAATTGAGATATCTCTGGAATCAGAACAAGCTGAAGATATTTCTGTAAACGTATATGTAATAGGATAAACTCCCGGAT
Organism: Saprospiraceae bacterium; assembly: GCA_965248155.1. Lineage (GTDB taxonomy): Bacteria > Bacteroidota > Bacteroidia > Chitinophagales > Saprospiraceae > RFSX01. The sequence goes on along the minus strand of CBDFIO010000001.1, from coordinate 1,263,510 downwards.
TATTAAATAGCGGATCGGTTAGATCTACAAATCCCGCACTATTAACTCCGTCACTGGAATATACACCTGAGATTCCGGCAGGAGGAACAATATTAAATTGAATGGATGGAACACCAAAATCGCTTTGACATAATACCCTGTCGGTGAAATTACCCAGATCAATATCAGGAAGATCGCAAGCTGCAGTATTGCAACTCAATGTCGACGAAGATTCGTTACATTCTTCAGGGCCGTTGTTTTTAGCAGTGACTTGAATTATAACTTCTGTATCAGCTTCAAGGTTTTCGATGAGCATTTGATTGCCATTAATAATGCCTATAGCAGATAGAGGACTTATTATGATAGTTGAATATTCAAAATTCGGTAATTCATCCCAGGAAAAAGTAATCGAATTAGGATTATCCTGATCATTGCAACTGATCTCCGGCGGCGGAGGTAAATTGAAAATACTGATATTGTAGGGGCCACTTTCAGCAATACATCCATCACTGGTAGTAATAGACAGAGAATACTGGAAGTCGCCTGTTTGATCGTAAGTCACTTGAAAAGGAGATCCGTCAGAAGTGTTGCCCGTTGTGGTTCCTGGTGAGAAATCCCAATCATAAGTCGATCCTGGAGTATAGAGATAGTCGAGATTAAAAGTTTGTCCAACACATTCTATCCGATCAGGAAAAATGAGTTCACCCTCACCTATTAATAGTTCTACCGGAACAAGCAAAGTATCGGACACAGCACATTCTCCCATTGAGTATAATGCTACAGTGTCTTGAGGAAGTATAATTGAAATATCGCTAAAAGTTACTTGGGTGCTATCCGTAGAATATGAATCTACATCCATTAGACTTTCCGGGATTATCCAATTATATGTTAGATTAAGGCTATCAACAATAGAGTCGACCTGAAAGCTTACGTTAAACTGTTCGTCAGGACACAAAAATGTATCGTAAGGCATGACTTGAGGTAATTCGGGAATCGGATTCAATAGTTCGAATGGACCAAAGTCACAAGAAATGTAAGACAGAGGAGAAGTCCCCTGCGAGTTGTCATTATGGTTTAGGTCTTCGATGAATCCTGAGACATAAACAAAATAGTTTCCTGTCGGCAAAATAGCTGAAGCTGATTCACTCACTTCAGTTGCTGCCATTCCAGAATCTGCATCTATCCATTGAAAATCTGCACCCTGAAGTTCAGGTCCATCAAACATGAAAGTAAATTCTTTTCCAAAAATTGTGCAATCGGTTTCAACAATAGAAGTTTCAACATCTGTCTCATTCACAGTAATTATGATGAAGCTGTCACATTGGATATTCTGAAAATCTTTCCACCGAGAAGCCTGTATTAATCTTGCAGGTTCATTGTAGAATTCATCTAATTCATATATTGCCAAATCAAACCATTGGTATGGCAGTTGACATTCCATTAGAAATAGTTCTACTTCTCCTGGGTCTTCATCACCAACAATGTTAATTGTGACCTGCTGCTCAAATGTACAACCACACCTGTCTACAGGAGTTGGAAGAGTGACCACATAATTATCTTCAGCATCAAGAGGAGAAGACTGGACATCATTTAAAGAAATGGATCCGGCGATCCACATATCTCCATCGCCATTAGGTAATGGTGGTCCAGGCCAATTGTTGTCTAATAAGTAACTGTAACAAAGATCAAATTTATCGAATACCTCCATGTCTGGTGGAGGTACTATTGTAATAGCTTGGCATAATGGTCCACCCAATACTTCGCCACAATTTGTTCTTACTAAATTAAGGCATACTTCGTAGGCACCTGTTTCTTGAAAATTAAGATCTATTCCATTTGTAGCCAGGCCAAAACGACTGATCTCTCCGTTGACCATTGGGGTTCCTACCCCACTTGCATTACTGGCTATCCAACTTACGGTGGTTGCGTCTGCATTTAAATCTAATTCATTTACGGACCAATACCATTGAGCATGTAAAAGGTCATAATAGTCGTTATCTACTCTAAAGCTAAAACCATGTCCTTGGCAATACGTAAATGGAGGTAAATCACTTACACAGGCTTCAGTTGATAAGCTGACACTTGGGTCATCTAATTCAGGAACATCCAGATCTTCGGCATCAATTTCCATCGTGAAATCACAGACGGCATCATCACACCCACTTACAGTAAGAGTATAAATTTGACCTACTTCAAGTAATCCTTCAGGGATTTCAAAATCCAGAAATGGATTGGGTAAACCGTTATTTTGGGGACATCCGGAAGCGGTGATACAGACAGCATTAAAACCGGGACACCATTCCCATATTGTTACTACAAGACCAGGACTAAAAAATCCTCCAGGAACACACTCTAATCTTTCAATGGCAATTTCAATGTCTCCAGGACCTGCAACAAATCTGTACCACAATGGATTGGTGACATTATAATCTCGACAACCCAATGAAGTACTTGGAGCTGGTGTTGTCCAGGTGACTCTACTGTCAAAGCGACTCGGTTCACAATCAGGGAATAATACTCTACTACAATCAGTATACAGTTGGCTACTCATATTGGAAGGATAGAGGAGTACACCAAACAATAAAGCTAGAGTCAAGTACTTGAATAGCAACGGTTTATCATTCTCATGTAAAGGCATGTTGTTTTGATTTAACAATTAAGTAATTACCAAGGCTAATTAACGTGAATAATGGATAAGAAAAAGGGTGTTTTTATTTGTATTATTTACTGATTATCAGTATCTTAATAGTCTAAAAACACCCTCATGCTTAGAGATAAAGTTACTGAATTCTTTGTGAAAATAGATGATTTTCAACAAGAATTTATTAAAAACATAGAAAATCATCCAAAATTAGAAGATACAAAGACTAAAAGGCGTAATAGAAAAGGAAAATTATCCGATTCTGAGATGATGAGTATTTATTTGCTTTATCATTTTGGTCATTTTACAAATTTTAAGCATTTTTATATGCAATATGTTTGTAAACATTTAGATGACTTATTTCCTGATCTAATTAGCTACGAAAGATTTAATGCACGCCAAGAGAGAATATTACTGCCCCTTATGTTGTATTTAAAATATAGAGGCTTGGGTAAATCTAGAGGCATCAATTATATTGACTCTACTCTATTACGTGTATGTCATATCAAGAGAGAGAAACAGCATAAAGTTTTTAAAGGAATTGCTGAAAAAGGAAAATCAACAATGGGATGGTTTTTTGGGTTTAAACTTCATTTAATTATCAATGATAAAGGTGAATTATTATCCTTTTACCTTACAAAAGGTAATGTAGATGACAGAAATATTAAACTAATGACAGCAATGACTAAGGAGGTTTTTGGAAAACTATTTGGAGATAAAGGCTATATTTCAAAAGCATTATCAGATTTACTGTTTCAAGATGGAATACAGCTTATTACTAAAGTGAGAAAAAATATGAAAAAACAAAATCTCTCTGATGTAGAGGCTATTCTTTTAAGAAAAAGAGCTTTAGTAGAATCTGTAAATGATGAACTCAAAAATATTTGCAAAATAGAACACACTAGACATCGATCTGTTAAAGGGTTTTTGGTTAATATTGTTGCCGCTTTAACTGCTTATTGCTTTTTTCCTAAAAAACCATCACTTAACATAACTCCCATAAAAACGAATCAACTAACTTTATGGGCTGCTTAAACATTATTCACGTTATTTTATTATCGAAACGTTACCTACGGTAACATATTCCGATCCGTTTATACAGGTAACTTTAAGGCAATAAGCATATACATCAGGAGCCAATGACTCGCCTTTATATGTACCATCCCAACCATTGCGTTGATCGTTAGATCTAAACACTTCTTCACCCCATCTGTCAACAATATAGAAATCCATTGATTCGACAAACTTACTCCTAACAAATAAAATATCGTTTACATTATCTCCATTAGGTGAAAATGCATTCGGCAGATAAACATCATTTTCATCGCATTGTGGCTGTCTTACTTCAAGGTTGAAATCTGCAGATGCCTCACAGCCTAGACTGTCTACACAAGTTACAGTATAAACAATATCTAATTCAGGAGAGACAGTGATCTCGGATCCAAGCTGACCTGTACTCCAGGTATAAGTACAATTCGGATCTTCTGGCTCAACCATTAAGGTGATGTCTTCTCCTAAACAAACAAACGGATCCCCTGTATTCGTAATAATACTTACTACAGGAGAACTGACATTGACAGTATAACTTATTATGGTATCCTCACATATTCCTTCTCTCTGAATTAAAACACTAAAGGTTTTATCTTCATCAATAGTGACAGTCGGATTATCAGTATCGCCTCCACTTACAATGCATTCTTGGGGATCCCATGTAAATACAAAATCCGCAGGATCTTTATCCATAATCAATTGCAATTGGAATGTATCACCGACACAAACTGCAGTTGGACCTTCTATACTTAAATCTTCAGGACAATCATCTTTTAGTTTGAAGACAACACATGTGGTATCTGAACAACCAAAAGAATCGGTTATTTTCGCATATACTTTTTCAATACTATCTTGAGGCATGTGTTCCAATGGATTTCCAGTGAATATATTTTCACCTTCTTCGTTACACCACTCGATAGTATCAGGATTCCCATTAGTCATCGCTGTAACGATCACCGTTTCTCCAGTTGTATATTCGATTGTATCAGGATTTATTGAAATCTCAATAAAATCAAGAATTGTAATTGTATCAGAAATGGGATTCTTAGGACACACATCACTTGAGTCACTCAATGTAACAATATATGTTCCCGAGGATCCATAAGTATGACTTGGATTGATTTCACCAGAACTGTTTCCATCCCCAAAATCCCAATTTGGAATTCCTGAGAAGGAATTGTTTGCCTGGAAATTAATTGTTAATCCGCCGCAAGAATCAAGATCAAAAGTGAATGGCTCTAAATCTTCATTTTCGTTAATCATAAAATTGATCGTATCTGAAGAAGTACAACCATATTGATTCTCAGTGCAAAGAATATAGAAGAAATCCTCTGTATGATCTTCTCCGATTCCTATCAATGGTGAATTGGTATCCCCTCCTTCAATAAGTTCAGGTCCCGCTTCCTTCCATAAATAAGTTAAAATTTGACTTGTATCATTATTTATTACATCAAAATTCGCTGTATCACCTGCACAAATTATATAAGGCATATTAAAACTGATATCTATGCTATTATCTTCAATTTCAATAGAACTTTCTCCATATATGCACAGACTATCACTTATTGCTTGAGCATAAACAACCCCTGTGTAACTGTCATTAGTTTCTGTAATTATAGAAATGCCAGTTCCAATAATTGTAGAAAATTCTCCATCATAAGACCAATTGTAAATTAATGTAGCATCAGGATCGATAATACTTAAATCTATAGTATCTCCACAAAATCCGATCGAATTTTGCATGATACTGAAATCTTCATTGTCGATATAGTCATTGGTGTTTATAGAATCATTATTGGGATTGTTGTCATCTCCAGTCGAAATTGAAGTACCATTTGTAAATGTAATGATGAATTCCACATCGACTACATCTCCTAATGGAATGTCTACCAATACGGAATCTCCGGTATACATTTGTCCATTAATTATCCATGATAGACTTTCAACTTCTAAACAATTATCAGGAATAGAAGAATTGTTTGTAAATAAAAATGTCCCTATTCCAAAACTACATTCCAGAAGCTCAACATCATAATTAATGATTGGGACATAATCTTCCGAAGCAAAAGATTGACTATATTCAGTAATACAACCATCAGAATATTCAATATTCAAACTAACATTGATTGTATCTTCTGTAATAATAAAACTGACTTCGTTTCCTTCAGATGAAACACCATTAACTATCCATTCATGATCAACAATAGTTACTCCAGGATCAAGAACAGTGGTATCGACCAATGTAACTGAAACCATAGATGGATCGTCACAGTTCACCAGAATTTGTATTAATGGATCTATAATACATTCGCTTCCTCTAAAGTCTTCCTCAACAGTTTTTTCACAGCCGTTATCATAACTTACAGTTAAACTGAGTTCAACCAATTGATCAGATTCTAACAACAACGTTAATGTATCCCCTGTAAAACTCATTGACCCGTTGCCATCATCATAAGTCCAGTTGAAAGTTGGAGTTCCAAAACTTGCTGGACCACTAATTATTGGAAAAAAGTTTACATCCATTGGGTCCTCTGGACAAGTGTCACAAAAATCGTTACCAATATCCAGATCTATTTCAAAGTCACTCATTAAATAGTTGATAGCCTCTTCAGATATGCAACCATTATCTAATTCTACGATTCGAATTATGTTTAGGTCTTCAGTAAGTTCAATAATAAGAATCGAGTCGCTACTTTCTACCCCATTTATGATCCAAATTTCAGAAACTAAACTTGGGTGATCACTTAAATCTTCGAGTGTAATAATAACAGGTTCATCGCAATCTACGGATTCACTAATTTGAATGTCTGCAGCATCTAAAGTTTCCAATTCATCGGAAGCAGAAAACAGACATCCATTGTCATATATAACTTCAAGGTCAACACTATCTACACCACTCTCAATTATAGTAAGCGTTATAGATTCACCTGAAGACATTATCGAATCATTTGCTACCCATGTATAAGTCATAGGATTACCAATCATATTTCCTCCAATCAATTCTCCGGTAAATGTGACATCAATTGGAAATTCTTCAACACAAGGATCAAGTAAATCATGGTTTATAATTAACTCCGGCAGAAAATCTGATGGAGTGATATCTTTTGAAACAATAAGCTGACAGCCATTTTCATAATCGACCGTCATGGTCACGGAGAGTTCTCCAGTTTCAGAAGTTATATTGATACTATCTCCTGAAAGCGTGGATATATTCCCATTATCATTCACATCCCAAGAGATAGATTCTACTTCAAGACTTGTCGATGAAAGTAAAATTAAATCTAAATTATATCCATTGGGACTACAACCTACTAAAGCAATAGAGAAATCAGCATTTGGAAATAAATCTGTGAGGTCAAATGGTTTAGTTATTGAACTTACACAACCGGCATTTGAAGTCACAACCATTGTAATATCTATAGAATCTAAACCCAAAGCATCAAATGATGCTGGGTTTCCAGATAGATTGATTGTAGATCCATTATTATCTAAGACAGTCCATTCCCAATTAACAGCAGAACTGATACCACTAGGATCTGTAGACAGGTCATTAAGTTGAACTATATTTCCGCCGTCACAAGATTCAAAAACAGCTTCAAAATCAGGATCAAGTGGAATGTCACTAATTACAATTGTCTTTTCAAGTACAGTTGTACATCCATCTGAACTCCTTGTCGCTTCTAACCTCACAGTATAACTTCCCATCGCTGGATAAATAAAGGAAGGAGATTCGCTAGTAGAAGTAAAAGCAGGATCAGTATTTGGATAATCGAAATACCATAGATATTCATCTGCACCTTCTGTCGTATTGTTAAAGCTTACTTGAGTGTCACCATCACAATCATTTTCCAGAATTTCAAAATCTGATAAGATAGGATCCACACATACTCTTACATTATACTCGAAATCACGTTGTACTCTAGATAGCAATATTCCATTTCGGTATTCATCTACACAAACACCAATTAAATAGGTTCCAACTATATCAGGCTTAGCTGTAATTTCTCCGGTTCGGGAATTTATTCTTATTGCATCTCCACCCATCATATTACTTAGATTGAATGGACTTAACCAACTAACCGTCGAATAAGGTGGGTTTTCAGGAGGCGAAGGTTTTGGACTATCAAGCGAAGCTCCTTGCAATGGTGTACATAAACTATAAACTAATGAATCTCCATCTATGTCTACAGCTGAATGATCAAATTCTAAATCTTCGTCTACACATATATAAACATCAGGCCAATCGATAAATCTAGGTTGAGAATTACAATCTTTTAAAGCAGCAGCTTCAATTCGGGCATAATACGTTGCACCCGTTTCTAATGGATCAACAATATTATTTAATATTCCATTTCTGCAACATCGCTGATAAGATAGAATGTATCCAATCTTGTTCCATGGAAGTCTGATTGTATCTATGTAAGTAGTTTCATGAACGCAGACTGCACCACCAATGGCACCACCAATGGCACCACAATCAAATAGCAATTCATTTGACACAGTATCTTCATTCATCAACGGGACTTGAATCGTCCCAAGATTGCCAATGGCAATTTGAAGAGCTCCAAAAATATCAAAAACTCCAATTATTGCTGGATCATCAAAAGGAGCATCTTCAGCTCCATTTTCACAATCTCTTCTTACTACTAATTTGACTTCGTAATAATTATCTCCAAGACATTTATAAGTCAATTCACCCCCTACAATATGAGTTGCAAGGATTTCATTTGAACTTGTAAAAAACAAGAACAATAAGATTGGTAATATTGATATTTTAAATGTTTTTGACATTTGATCAATTATTTAAAACACGAACTTTAACAATTTCAGCTTTTCTTTCTCTCGATGCTTCTACACTAAACACTGACTTTTGTCGATCGCTGTATGAATCTGAAACTGAAGCTGGTGCAATTTCTTCACCAAGAGATAATTCTGATACTCTTAAGCGACCACTTTCAATAAATGGTTTAAGAATTCCTCCAGCATATGATTTCAATTCGTTTTTAAGTGTCCATATCCTTCTTTGACCCAAAGCAAGATTATATTTATTGGCAGCCCGAGGACTAGCATATCCTTTAAGAGACAATTCTAATATATCACCGGCCTCAAGTCTTTCTTGAAGTACTATCAAAAATGCTTGAAACTTACGATTTCCACCTTTGACTTCATTTTCAAAGAACGCATCAATATCAGATTCAAGTTGAGTTTTTAATTCTCCCTCTACGCTTAAAGTTAACCATCTTTGGAACTCTTGGACCTCACCTATATAAGGTGTATATGTATCTGAATAACTCAGATCGGAATACATTTTTCTAGATTTCGGATCCGGCCGGTCATTATTAAAATAAACGTTGATTGGTAAATATCTGTTGAGATATCCACTCGCATCCAAGAGATAAACATTTTTAGTAATCACACCCTCATAAATATCCAGAGCATCAAATTCTAATACATCTTTAGCGTATCCATTCTTTGTTGCAATTAACTTATATCGTCGCCCAGCTATGATGTCAAAATGGAAGTCATTTGATTCCATATTTGTTTCACTCAGAAGAATCCTGTCTCCACCTATTTCTTCCAATACAACAGTTACACCGTCAAGTGGATCAGAAGTAAGCTTATCAAATGCAAAGATATCCAATTTCACTTCTAATGGATTGAGATATATCTTTTTAATTATCTCTTCGAGGCTGATGAGGTTTCTGGTGCTTAAACTCGTAGTATCTGATTCAAATCCCGTTCGCTCGCTTACAATTAAATACTCTTTGCCCTGCAAAATTGTAAAGTGATGTTCATGCCCGGAGTTATTAAGAAATTCATCAATAGTCTCTCCGGTAATAGCATCAAGGATACTTACTCTAACTCCAACCAACGAATCAAGTGATTCTCCATTGAATGTTAAAGCATTCAAATCTAATTTGACTTCTTCAATATCCACTTCATATATATCATAACAACAAGCTTCATAACTTTCCTCCAGATAGAGCGATCCAGTCCTATTAGAAGAGAAGTATGCTTTCGTTCCTTCGTCATCTAAACTGTAATACAAATCATTAAAACTACTATTGACTGGACTCCTTAAGTTTTCAGCATTTGTAAATCCTTCTGAATCATTGAATGAACTGTAAATATCCAAACCTCCCATTCCCATGTAACCATTGGAACTAAAATATATCGTTCCTGTTGGAGAATGATAAAATGGAGAAACTTCATCTTCTAATGTATTTATTTCATCAATATTAACGGGATCTTCAAATCCACTTGAAGCGATTTTTGTATACCAAATATCCAATCCACCTTTACCCTCAGGTCTATCTGAGGCAAAATATAAATACTCTTCCTGAGTACGTGGGTCATAACCAATCGAAGGTTGAGTAGATGTTGATCCTTCAAGATTGATATTAGCCGGAAGAATAGTAGCCGGGCCATAATTATTATCTGCTTCAATATTTCTATAATACAGATCGCATTGAATATCCAATTCATCGAGATAATCACATAATGTATAATACATTCTTGATCCGTCATGTGAATAGCTTGTGTGAGCTGCGTGTTGTTCATATTCATTAAGCTCACCTTCTATTGGACTAGAAGGACCATCAGTTCCTTTTGATAAAATCTTGCTATATAACCGATTGATACGAATTCCCTTCTGTTTCTTTTCAAATCTTAATGAAGAGTAATAGAACTCATCTCCATTTTGAATGCCACCAAATTCTGTATAAGGTGTATTAATATCGTTTTCGAGTCTACTTACAGTAATTCCCAGAGGTGGATTTTCTACTTCTTTAATTGCCCATTCAATCGCTTCAATTTCATTCTCAGCTTTTAAGGATTGTCTTTCATCATTCTCTCTATATTCAGAAAGATACAATTCATAGTTTCTCTGCGCTTCAGCATACTTTCCAAGATTTTGTTGCACTGTAGCCAAATAAAAAGATGATAAGGGATATTCGCTGCTATTATCATTATCCAAAACAAATTGATAAGCTTGTTCAGCTAATGTGTAAGCATTGAAGTTTCTGGCAGATTCAGCAAAACCATATTTAATATCAATACGTGTAGTATCAAATTCCTGAGCGGTGTTATAATAATACATAGCATTATAATAATCTCCACCTGAAAGCGCCTCTTCACCTGCTTTTAGGAATGCTTTAAGCGATTGAGCATTTGAGCTCAAACACATAAAACAGATTATAATGATATTATTTAATTTTCTCATTGAAATGTTATATATCCAATTTTAAAAAATCGGACATATTTTAAATCTTCCTTTCGGTTTAGGATGTTTAATAATATATCTAAAATGAATTTCTGGGCCACCTGCACTATGATCATCTGAAAATTCGGAAAAATCAATATCATAGCTAATGGCCACAAAAATATTTTTGTACTCCAATCCAATTTTAGGAAAATATGCTTTCGAAGTCCTATACCCCGCTCCTATCCTAAATTGTGTTTCCTTTCCTCTTTTTTGGTTTAAATAAAAATTCAGATATCCTCCAAAAAGAAGTTCTCTATATGATCTTTGTCTTTGATGAAGTATGTCTAATTGTAAATCAAGATTATTGCTAAGTTCCAAACTGAATATGCCATAGATTGATAACCTTATCGGTAAACTCTCTGTTACGTTATTATAAAATTTTGCATCTGGTTGAGTTAAATGAAAGCCACTCACTCCTATGTCCAATTTAGTTCTACTGGAATTTTGCCATCTATAATTTATACCAAGTGCCGTCTCTAGAAAATTAAAAGTTTCAAAATCAAAAGTCTCTCCACTTCCTAATGACCCATTAAAAACATTATTTGCCGTATCCCACTGTTTATCCCAGAATAAACCATCTGGATCAAATCCTCGAGATGCAAAACCAAGCATTATTCCAATCGTTACAGCATTCTTCTCACTCAATAATCTTGTGTATGAACCAGATAAATTAATATTTGTAAGATTTAATTTCGAGTCTCCCTGTTTGTCATAATTAAATGATACTCCAGCTCCAAAAAATCCTTTCGCATCATTTGAAGGATATATTTTTCTGTCATAAGAGGCACTAAATGTAAACCAGGGGACTGGGACAGATCTCCACTGGTCTCTTAATGAAGCTGTATAGCGTTGATCGCCATTGAAAATTCCTGTTAATCCAGGTGAAACTGTAAGAGGAGCATTATAAAATTGAGAATAATGTAAATCCTGTGCTAAACAATTATTAAAAAATCCTGAAATTATCAGAATAATTCCTGCAATAATGCTTTTTTGCAATTGTAATATTGTTTGTTTTTCTAACATTATAATATATGCTAATGCATAAGGTACTATTAATCAATAACTTATTGATTATCAGTATTTTACCTGATATTTATTAGCTAAATTAGCAAAAATCGTACTAATTGGCTCGACTAATGAATTCAGTAAGTCTATTTCCTACCCCGCTATAAAAATATTTACTGAAAGCGATAAACGTCAATTTAATAGAGGTAGATTATTTATAACTTAAAAACCTAATTTTTAATGATAAGAAGATCAGAATTTTACAAATATTAATTATCAATATGTTTATTCTACCACAAAATGATATCTATAGATGGGATAAATACACCATTGAATCGTTCAGCATTAGTTCATTAGAATTAATGGCTCAAGCAGCCAAAGCATTTTTCAATTGGTTTTCGGAAAAAAACTTTTCTAAAGAAAGAGAAGTACATATACTATGTGGAAATGGGAATAACGGAGGTGATGGATTAGCTATAGCTATTTTAATGAGAAATGCATTTTATAATGTTAATGTATATCATTGTCAAAACGGAAATAGGTCTGATGATAATGAAGCAATGCTACTAAAATTATCTAAGATCAAAGAAGTTAAGCAATGTAAGCTGACAGGAATTCAAGATTTTCCGAAAATAGATAAACAAAGTATTGTTATTGATGCTCTTTTTGGAATAGGAATAAATCGACCTTTAGAGGGATTGATTTCTCAATTGATTCAATACGTAAATGAATCTGAGGCTACAAAAATTGCAGTGGACACACCATCAGGTTTACGCTTTGACAATGATTCTAAAGGTCATATTTTCAAAGCAGATTTCACAGTAAGCTTTCAGTCTCCTAAACTTTGCCACCTTCTACCAGAAAATTCAAAATACGTTGGAGATCTTCAGATAATAAATATCGGCTTGTCTGATCAATTCAAACCGGAAAAGGCGAGTACATTTTATCTCCAAGAAGAAGATATCATAGATATCCTCAAACCAAGAAAAAAGTTTGATCATAAAGGAACATTCGGCCACGCATTGCTTATAACAGGAAGTTATGGAATGATTGGTGCGTCAATCCTAAGTGCCCTTTCATGCCTTAGGTCTGGTTGTGGCAAATTGACTTTAATTCTACCAGAGTGTGGTTATGAGATTCTTCAAACAAGTCTTCCCGAAGCCATGATTATTCCTAATGGTTCAACTTGTATTCAATCTATTAATACATCTGGAAAATATAAAGCTATTGGTATCGGATGTGGGATTGGAAAAGATCCGGATACAGTACAAGCGTTAAAAAATTATTTGAATGAAAATTCAGACTCAAACTTAGTATTAGATGCAGATGCTTTAAACATTATTGCTGATGAAAAATTACTTCATAAAGTCCCTTCTAACAGTATTTTAACTCCGCATATCAAAGAATTCGAACGACTATTTGGAATTTCTGCAAATTCATTTGAAAGACTAGACATTGCCAGATCTGCATCAATAAAGCATGGGCTGTATATAATCCTAAAAGGAGCATATACCTGCATTACAACTCCAGACGGAATACAGTATTTTAACTCAACCGGAAACCCCGGAATGGCAACCGCTGGTACTGGAGACGTGCTGACCGGAATATTGACCGGTATATTTTCACAGGGATATTCTGTACAGGATTCATGTCTTTTAGGTGTTTATCTTCATGGTTTAGCAGGAGATTTTGCACTTAAAAAATATGGAGAAAATGCATTAATTGCATCTGATATTGCAACACATTTACCCCATGCCTTTAAATCCCTTATTCAATGAACAAAATAGTTGTATTAACCGGGGCCGGTATTAGTGCAGAAAGTGGAATCAGTACCTTTCGAGATAAAGATGGTCTGTGGGAAGGGCATGATATTATGGAAGTGGCTTCACCAATTGGTTGGGCGAAAAATCAGGCATTGGTTTTAAACTTCTATAATGAAAGACGGAAAAACCTCAATGATGCTAAACCCAATTTCGCTCATAAGGCGCTCAAAGAATTAGAATACAGTTATGATGTCCACATCGTAACTCAAAATGTTGATGACCTCCATGAAAGAGCCGGCAGTAGTAATGTAACACATCTGCATGGTGAGCTTTTTAAAGTTAGATCTACAGTAGATGAGAATTTAGTTTATACTTGGAAGAAAGATTTAATAAAAGGAGATTTATGCGAAAAAGGAAGTCAGCTAAGACCACATATTGTATGGTTTGGAGAAATGGTGCCATTATTAAATAAAGCCATCGAAATAATTATAGATGCCGAGATCGTATTAATAATCGGAACATCTCTTCAGGTCTATCCAGCTGCCAGTCTAATCTCATATGCTAAAAAAGATGCCAGCTGCTACTATATTGATCCTAAACCTTTTATATCTCATGAATTAAGTTTAAGAAACCACAAGGTAGTTGCTGAAAAGGCAACTATTGGAATGAAAACAATTCTTGAAGATTTGCTCTAAGAATTACATATATTAAATAAAATAATATAATCATCTTTAACAATAGAATTATATTAAATTTACAGTTCAAGTTTTTCATTTGTTTCTTAAATTCCAAATAGAAATATACCAGTGGCTAGTGCCTTTAATCGCACTTTTTTTTATGTACAGAATTCTTGTGCAATTCAAGAACAATAGACGGTTATTGATAGAGACTCTATTATGGATGCTATTTTGGATAACAATTAGTCTTCTTGCGATTATTCCTGATATGGTTTCTTTTTCACTGGCTGAAACATTAGGGTTTAGAAGCAATATTAACGCCGTAATCTTTGTCGCTCTGGGATTTCTTTTTCTGATGACTTATTATCATTCTTCTACAATTGAGAAGTTAGAAAAACAGATAACAGAATTAATTAGAAAAATCGCATTAGATAAACAAAACGAATTGGACAAGGAAAATGAAAAAGAGGAAGAACAGAAACTTTCTGATTAATGAAAATTTTATTCATTCTTGAAAATTACTATCCCAATATAGGTGGTGTCGAAACCCTCTTCAAAAATCTTGCAGAATCCCTTGCCAATCAAAACTTTCAAGTCACCGTCTTAACAACCAAGTTTTCTGATGACTTAGACTCAAATGAAATTATCAATGGCGTCAATGTAGTTCGGGTTTCTTTTAAAAGTCGTTATCTGTTCACCTTATTAGGATGTTTTGCTGCTGTGAAATATGCAAACAAACACAACATCATTCATACTACGTCTTATAATGCAGGAATACCTGCCTTTATCGCTGGTTTATTAACAAGAAAAAAGACCATTATCACTTTTCATGAAGTTTGGGGAAAGCTTTGGTTCCGATTACCATTCATGAACAAGATTTCTCTGACTTTCCATTATCTCTTTGAATGGATTCTACTAAGATTACCATTTCATAAATTCATTGCTGTTTCAAAATTTACCGGCAGTAAAATTATCTTAGAAGGGATAAGCGAATCCAAGGTTCAAGTTATATATAACGGTATAGATTACGATGAATATAATCCGCGAACCATTTTCCCAAGCAACGAATATTATCAGTTTGCTTATTTTGGAAGACTAGGGATTTCTAAAGGTCTTGACCTGTTACTAAAAGCAACTCAACTCCTTTCCAAAACAGAACTCAAATTCAGATTAAAACTAGTAATCCCAACACAACCCTCTGGATTTCATAAAAGAATTAGAAATCTAATATCAAAGTATCAAATTGAGTCTTATATAGATATTAGAAGTGATCTTAGTAAATCTCAATTAAAAGAAGCATTAGAACAAACCGATGCCGTTGTAATCCCTTCTTACAGTGAAGGCTTTTGTTTTTCAGCTGTGGAATCGATGGCCATGAAGATTCCAATTATTAGTTCTGGTCAAGGGGCTTTGTCTGAAGTTGTAAATGGCAAACACCTACATATCAAATCTATGGATGCAGAAAGTCTTAAAAATGCTATGATGCTTGCAATGGATGACAAATGGAACATAAAAGATGAGATCAAATTTCCATTAGAAAAGTCTGTCAGACAGTATATTAAGATGTATGCAGACTTAAAATGAATTATTCTATGTCATCTATATATAAATATAATCCTTTCATCTAAAGAGTACCTTTAGTATGAGATCAATAAGTAAATTTCAAAAAAAGTTGTATGGAAGTTTTAAGTATAAACGGAATTTCTAAAAGATATGGAAAAATAAAGGCCTTGGATAAACTCGATTTGAAAGTTGAGAGTGGACAAGTCCTTGGTATTCTAGGTCCTAATGGAAGTGGGAAGACTACTACTTTAGGCGTTATTTTAGGAATATTAAAACCAAATAGCGGAAGCTTTACCTGGTTTAACAACAAGTTCCAAGGACGGCACAACCTCAGGATAGGATCGATTCTGGAAACTCCTAACTTCCTACCCTATTTAAATGCAGATGACAACCTTGATATCGTCAGACAAATCAAAAAGGTAGAATCAAAAAATTACGATGATTTATTGGAGTTGGTAAAACTAAAAGCACGTAGAAAATCAGCTTTTAAAACTTATTCTTTAGGAATGAAACAACGGCTTGCTATTGCAGCTACGCTTATTGGAGACCCGGAAGTTGTCATTTTTGACGAACCAACTAATGGGCTTGACCCGGAAGGAATAGCTGAAGTAAGACAAACACTTCAAGAAATTGCAAATCGAGGGAAAACTGTCATTATGGCGAGTCACATCCTTGATGAAGTAGAGAAAATATGTTCTCATGTTGCAATTTTGAAGAAAGGTAAATTATTGGCAACCGGACCTGTCGGGGCTATTCTATCAAATGATTTGACATTAGAACTTGGGGCGCAAGATCCTACTAAGTTGAAAGCCTTTTTAAGATCTGAAACATTAATAAAGTCTATTGATGATTCGAAACAATATTTTGAATGCATTGCAGATCAAAGTTTAGATGTAGCCGAATTGAATGCGAAGGCTATCCAACACGGAATTAAATTAAATCACATGGTATCAAGGAAAAGAAGATTAGAAGAAGAATTTTTGCAAATTACCGGAAACCAATAACAGAACATCCTATGCTTAGATTAATAAAACTTGAATGGTCGAAATTTAGAAAGAATACAGTAATCGTATTGTTATTTGTGTTCTTTATTGTCTTTTTCCCGGCTTCTCTTTATATAGGAAAATTAATGCCTGATCTTCCTTCATTTCTACCTGGTAGGGAAATATTTTTCAATTTTCCGACAGTCTGGGAATACTTGGGTTATGCTGGAAACTGGACGGTGTTCTTTTTTCTAGGTGTCCTTGTAATTTATACCGTTACGATTGAAGTCAATAATAAGACAATGCGTCAATCAATAATTAACGGATTATCAAGAAATGAATTCTTTTCTGCTAAAATATTGAATGTACTTCTGTTAAGTTTATTCGCTACTTTATTCTACATTATTCTTTCTCTAATTGTAGGATTTTCAAATGGCGAAGGCGTTAGTCTAACTGTGGCATTTGACAACAGCTACGCTATCCCTAAATTTTTTCTGATGTCATTTTCATATTTGAATTTTGCTTTATTTCTGGCATTTATTTTTAGGAAAGCTGGAATTGCAGTGTTCCTCTATCTCACATATGTGATGATCATTGAAATGATTCTAAGATGGGTCGTTCATTTTAAGGTTGATAATAGTAAATTCATTAACTATTATCCGATGAACGCCACAGAAGATCTCATGCCAATGCCATTTTTAAAATATGCTGATTTTATGAATAATAAAGAAATAGAATTTCCAATTCTCTTATCGGATAAAGAAGCCTTTGTTATCACAGCTGTATATGCGGTTATATTTTTGGCTACGAGTTATTATACATTTAAAAGAAGAGACATTTAAAGTTTGAAGAAAAGCATTCTCGTTTCTGGTCAATCAGGACAATTAGCAAAAGGAATAGATTCATTTTCGGAATTAACATCGAAATATGATTTCGTTTTTAAAAAGAAAAATGAAATGGATCTTGAATCTGAATCTGATATTAAAAGAAACTTAAGCTACCCATTCGATTACTTCATTAACACTGCCGCTTATACATTTGTAGATAAAGCTGAAAGTGAAATTGATAAATCTAATAACATCAATTCAAAGGCTTTAGAGTTTATTAGCAAATACGCTCAGGAAAGCACTACGATTATTCATTTTTCTACGGATTATGTTTACGATTCAAATAGTTCAATTCCTTTATCTGAAACAGATCCATGCAATCCAAAGAGCCAATATGGAAAGAGCAAATTAGAAGGAGAAAGAATATTATTAAAAAACCGGCCAGATTCTCTGCTAATTAGGACTTCTTGGCTTTATTCTTCCTATGGAAACAATTTTGTAAGCACTATGTTACGTTTAGCAAAAGAGCACAAAGAGATTAAAGTTGTGGCAGATCAGATCGGAACCCCAAGTTATACGAAGAACTTGGTTCGTTTTGTTTTTGATCTGTTAGAGAAAAAAGCTGTCGGAATATATAATTATAGCGATGAAGGATATTGTAGTTGGGCTGAATTTGCTAGAGAGATATTTGAATTATGTGAGATAGATTGTCGTGTTATTGATATAAGTTCTGAAGCGTATTCAGCAGAGGCTCCCAGACCAAGATGGAATGTGTTGTCAAAGGACAAATTGAAAGTATTTTTAAAGTCTGACATTCCTTTGTGGAAAGAAAGCCTGAGAAAATGTCTTATCGAACTTGGCTATAGACTTTAAAGACTTTCATTTTTTATATAAATTGCTACAAAGTTTGTATTGAATATAATTCAAAAAATATCTTTTCCATTTCTAATTGTTCTACTGAGCTTTAATTTTCTCGGCGCTACTCATAATCGAGCAGGAGAAATCACTTATGAACAAATCGGTCCTCTTACGATTAGAGCGACTATTACTACTTACACAAAAGCAAGTTCAACTTCTGCCGATAGAGATAGTTTAGAACTTTTTTGGGGAGACGGATCAAGCAGTTTAGTTTCGAGATCTAATGGAGATGGCGAAATTATTCCGGGAGAAGATATTAAAATCAATTATTATACTGCAGAACACACTTATCCGGGAAGGGCAAGCTATACTCTATCTTTTAATGACCCTAACCGAGTAAATAATATTCAAAATGTGAATTTTCCAAATTCTGTAGATGTCCGTTTTTATGTTGAAACAAGCTTTACTTTTACAAATCCACAATTTCAAGGATATAATAACTCTGTGATTTTACTTCAGGCCCCTATAGATTTTGCCTGCGTTAATGAACGGTTCATTCACAATCCAAATGCTTTTGATCCAGATGGAGATAGTCTTTCATATGAATTAATAGTGCCTTTAGAATCAGAGGGTGTAGAAGTTCCTAAATATGAGCTCCCAAATGAAGCCCACCAACCGGGTCCAGGTAATGTAATATCGCTTGATCCAATTTCAGGAGATTTTGTTTGGGATTCCCCTAAGTCTCCGGGTGAGTATAATATTGCTATTAAAATCAATGAATATAGAAATGGTGTTCTATTGAATAGCGTTATCAGAGACATGCAAATATTCGTAGATATTTGTATGAGTCAAGCTCCAATAATTGATGTGATAGATGAAATATGTGTGATAGCTGGAACTACACTTGAAATCCCGGTGATTGTCACAGATCCTGACTCTTCCGATTTAGTAAGGCTAAGTGCTACAGGGGGTCCATTCATGCAAGATATATCGAATGCCATTCTTACTGGAAAAGGGGATTACATAGTTCAAGATCTTAAAGAAAAGTTGATTTGGGAAACAAAATGCGAACATATTTCAAAGAGTTATTATCAAATTGTATTCAGAGCTCAAGATAATTCGAGAGGTATGTCCGGACTTTCTGTTTTAAAGACGATCAGGATTAAAGTCGTCGGACCACCTCCGGAAAATCTTACCGGCGGATCAATTGATAATACAATAGAGCTAAAATGGGATTTCGATTATGCATGCAGAGAGACTGTAGATGACTATTTTATTGGATTCAGTGTCTGGCGTAAAATTAATCCCAATCCTTTTGTCATAGATACATGTGAAGAAGGGCTTGGTGGTAAAGGATATGAAATAGTAGAATTTCTAACCAATGAGAATGATGGGATACAATATTCTCATGTAGATGACAAAGGTTTAGAAAAAGGCAAAATATATTGTTATCGTGTTCTGGCCAACTTTGCTAAAAAAACCAGTAGCGGAAATCCTTTTAATATCGTTGAAAGTCTTCCATCAAATGAAATATGTCTTCAATTAAGTCAGGATATACCTTTAATAACCAATGTAAGTGTTAGTAATACTTCTACTTCTGATGGAAAAATTCTTGTCAAATGGATTAAACCAATAGCATTGGACCTTGACACATTAGAGAATCCGGGACCTTATGAATATCAGCTGAAGCGATCTACGGACAATATTAATTATGAAGAAATAACTGATGCTAATTTTATCACTCCGTTTTTTGCTTCTCCCATATCTCTAGCATATGATGATGAATTAATCAATACAAGTGAACAACAATATTATTATTTAATAGACTTTTACAGCAATCATAAATATTATGGTTCCTCACTACCGGCCAGTTCAATATTTTTAAATATAGAATCATCGGATAACCAGAATATTCTAAGTTGGAATGCTGATGTTCCCTGGGAAAATTATTCTTATGATATATATAAGAAAACAGATACAAATCCCTATGGATTAATATCAACTATAGAAGAAAATACATTTCTTGATTTTGATGTAATAAATGGGATAGAATATTGCTATTTGATTGAAACTACTGGTACTTATGGGCTTTCTTCTACTCCTTCCCCTTTGCTGAATCTTTCACAAGAGATTTGTGGAACACCAATAGATTCTGTAGGTCCATGTCCTCCTAATTTAATAGTTGACAATCCTTGTCAAGCCTTAAGTGAGGGTATAGAATTAAATGTACTCGTGAATACTTTAAGCTGGAATTCAGTACTAGGAGCCTGTACGAATAGCAATGATCTAAATAGTTATAATATTTATTATTCGAATAACTTAAATACTGAACTTGAACTGATAGCTACAGTAGAAGACTTCCCATCAAATATTTTTGATCATGCTCCTGAAGAAGGCATTAATGGATGTTATGCAGTAAGTAGTCTTGACGAATTAGGAAATGAAGGTGAATTGAGCAATACTGTTTGTGTCGAGAATTGTCCTATTTATGAATTACCAAATACATTCACTCCCAATAATGATGGAGCGAATGATTTTTTTGTACCAGTTGAGAACAGGTTTGTTCATTCGATTGACTTGAAAGTGTTTAATCGATGGGGAAATCTTGTATATGAAAGTTTTGATCCGGAAATCAATTGGGATGGTAAAAGCCTTTCAAGTAATGATCTCGATTCAGGTACATATTATTATATCTGCAGAGTTTTTGAACAATCAATTTCTGATCAGATTTCTCAAAGCGATCTTCTCGATGGACACATTCAAATTTTTAGATAAACATGTTTAGTGGAATAATTGAATCCGTAGCTGAGTTGGTGAAAGTTGGAAAAGAAGGAACGAATAAAGTCTTTACGATTAAGCATACGATACAAGATGACCTTTATATTGATCAGAGTATAAGTCATAATGGGGTTTGTCTGTCTATAGTAGAAATTGATGCTCAGCAATATAAAGTTGAAGCGATAAAAGAAACTTTGGAAAGAAGTATCCTGGATATGTTGAAAGCAGGAGATCGAATCAATCTTGAGAGATGCTTACTTCCAAGTTCAAGAATTGATGGACATTTGGTTTCTGGTCATGTCGATTGCAAAGGAAAAATAACACAGATTATCGATAATAATGGTAGCTGGGATTTTGAAATCAGATTTCCTTCTGAATATGAGGATTATGTTATTGAAAAAGGATCTATCTGTTTGAATGGTATTAGTCTTACAATAACTAATATCGAGGAAGACTTGCTATCTGTTTCGATTATACCTTATACATATGAGAACACAAATTTCAAAGATTTACAGATCGGTGAACATATAAATATTGAATTTGACAATTTAGGAAAATATGTTATCAAGTATCTTAAAAAAATAAATTCCTGACAAATTTCTTTGCCAGGAATTCTATATACTAAATATTCTCTTTCTTAATTATTCAGCCAATTCTTCTTCCGGTTCTTCAGGTATTTCAATTGCATTGACAATTAAATTCCTAAATTCTTTCAGTCCGGTACCTGCTGGTATCATCTTACCTGAAATAACATTTTCCTTCAGACCAAATAAATCATCTTTCTTGGCTCCTATAGCTGCAGTACTCAACACCTTGGTCGTTTCTTGGAATGATGCTGCTGAAATCCAACTAATCGTACCTAGGGACGATTTAGTAATACCCTGAAGTAATGGTTTCGAAGTTGCAGATACTGCATCACTAAAGCTCACCAATTTCAAATCATTTCTCTTTAGATAAGAATTCTCTTCTCTGATGTGTCTTAATGAAACCAATTGCCCTTGTTTCATTTTTGACGATTCTCCGGCATCTTCAACTACTTTTTTGTCAAAGATCCAATCATTTGAATCTAAGAACTCGAATCTTTCAACTGCTTCACCTTCTAAGAAATGTGTATCTCCTGGATCTTCGATTTCAACTCTTCTCATCATCTGACGTGATATTACTTCAATATGTTTGTCATTGATTACAATACCCTGAGATCTATATACTTCTTGTATTCCGTTAACCAGATATTTTTGTACAGCAAATGGCCCCATGATATTTAAAATATCAAATGGCGATGTTGCGCCGTCAGATAACTTCGTTCCTGCTCTTACAAAGTCTCCGTCTTGGACCAACATTAACTTTCCTTTCTTAATAAGATACTTCGTCTTCTGATTTGTTTTTTCGTCAAAAACAAAGACTTCCTGGTTTCCTCTTTTGACTTTTCCAAAACTTACAATACCATCAATTTGTGACGTTACTGCAGGATTCGATGGATTACGTGCTTCAAACAGCTCAGTTACCCTTGGAAGACCTCCGGTAATATCTTGAATCTGACCTTGTTTTCTTGGTATCTTAGCCAATTTTTGTCCTGAAACAACTTCCATTCCATTCTGAACAGTTAGATAAGCACCTACAGGCATTGTATAAGACTTAAGCTCTTTTCCTGAAGCTGAAATGACTTTGATAATAGGAATCGTCTTTTTGTTCTTTGATTCGATTATCACATGATCTTCATTTCCTGTCTGGTCATCTCTTTCCTTTCTAAATGATACTCCCTCTTCAAGCCCATCATATTTAACGATACCCTTGTATTCGGAAATGATAACAGCGTTGAACGGATCCCATTGACAAATGAGGTCTCCCTTTTTAGCTTTTTGCTTATTCTTAACATGCAGTACTGAACCGTATTGAATATAGAATGTCGTAAGTATCTTTTTGCTTTCTGGATCAATCAATCTAATTTCTCCGGATCTAGATATTACAATTCTGCTTTTCACACCATTCTCTTCATAATTCGTTGCAGTTACATTATCAAATTCCAATACTCCATCATGCTTAGAGATGATTTCTGACTCAGCTTTCGATACTGATGCAATACCCCCAACGTGGAAAGTTCTTAGTGTCAGCTGTGTTCCCGGTTCTCCAATACTTTGTGCAGCAATAATTCCAACCGCATCTCCTCTTTCAGCCAATCGATTAGTTGCAAGATTCTTTCCATAGCATTTAGCACAAACTCCTCTTTTTGTTTCGCAAGTAAGTACAGATCTTATTTTAATAGATTCAAGACCAGAATTATCAATTTTTTCAGCGATCGCACTATCGATATAATCTCCTGAATTAATCAATTTTTCATCAGTTTCAGGATGATACACATCGTTTAGCACATAACGCCCTTCTATTTTTGTAGCCAGCGATTCGACAATTTTATCATTTTCGATATAAGCTGTCATTTTGATACCTCTCAAAGTATCGCAATCCGGGTGAAGAATTATAACATCCTGAGATACATCAACTAATCTTCTTGTAAGATAACCTGCATCTGCAGTTTTTAATGCCGTATCAGCAAGGCCTTTTCTTGCACCGTGAGTTGATATAAAATAATCTTGAACTGAAAGACCTTCAAGAAAGTTAGAAAGGATCGGGTTTTCAATAATGGCCCCTCCTGTATCTCCAGATTTCCTTGGTTTTGCCATAAGACCTCTTAGTCCACAAAGCTGCTTGATCTGTTGTTTAGATCCCCTTGCCCCTGAATCCAACATCATATATACCGAGTTAAATCCTGATTTATGTTCTTTGAGCTCCTTCATAAGATTTTCAGTAATCTTATTATCAGCATAAGTCCATTTATCAATGACTTGATTATATCTTTCATTAGGAGTAATCAATCCCATATTATAATTATCCCATACTTCTTCAACTTCTTCTCTGGCTTCAACCAAAGTTTTTTCTTTAATAGTCGGATTAATTAAGTCTCCCAAGTTAAATGACAACCCAGCTTTAAAAGACCAATAGAATCCCATCTCCTTAATGTCATCTAGGAAACTCGCAGTAGTCGGAAGATCTGTTCTTCTAATAATATCAGATATAACTTCTTTCAGATTCTTCTTGGTTAGCAAAGTATTGATGAATGGTACTTTTTCAGGTTTCTTACTATTGAATACTACTCTACCTACGGTTGTATCAATCAATCCATTTACGAACTCTCCTTCTTCATTTTCAACTTCTGCTTTAACTTTTATACCAGTATGCAAGCTGAATTTGCCTTCATTATAGGCAATCATAACTTCTTCTGCTGAATAAAAGATGCGCGCTTTTCCGTTTTTATCAGCTTTTAGATCCGGATGCTCTTTTGTAAGATAGTATAGTCCAAGTACCATATCCTGTGACGGCAAGGCAATTGGAGATCCATTTTGTGGATTTAGAATATTATGCGAAGATAACATCAATACCTGTGCCTCCAGGATCGCTCCTTGACTCAGCGGGACGTGAACAGCCATTTGGTCACCATCAAAATCCGCATTAAATGCTCCTGTTACAAGAGGATGTAATTGAATGGCTTTCCCTTCGACTAATTTTGGTTGAAAGGCCTGAATTGAGAGTCTGTGAAGTGTTGGAGCCCTGTTTAGCATCACAGGGTGCCCTCTTAATAGATTCTCTAAGATCTCCCATATTACAGGGTCTTTTCTGTCAACTAATTTTTTTGCAGACTTTACGGTCTTCACAATTCCTCTTTCGATAAGTTTCCTTATGATAAAAGGCTTGAAAAGCTCAGCTGCCATACCTTTTGGTAATCCACACTCATGCAATTTCAGATTAGGACCAACAACAATTACTGATCTACCTGAATAATCTACCCTTTTACCTAAAAGGTTTTGACGGAATCGTCCTTGCTTTCCCTTTAATATATCACTAAGAGATTTCAGAGAACGACCACCTTCTGCTTTAACAGCATTGGATTTTCTTGAATTATCAAAAAGAGAATCAACTGCTTCTTGAAGCATTCTCTTTTCGTTTCTCAGTATAACTTCCGGAGCTTTAATTTCAAGAAGTCTCTTTAATCTATTGTTTCTAATTATTACTCTTCTATAAAGATCATTCAAGTCTGAACTGGCAAACCTACCTCCATCTAGAGGTACCAAAGGTCTTAACTCTGGTGGAATGATAGGCAGATATTCGATAATCGCCCATTCCGGCTTATTTTCGATTCTTGTTTGGCCATCTCTAAATGCTTCTACTACTCTTAATCGTTTTAATGCCTCTGACTTTCTTTGCTGAGAAGTTTCATTGGCAGCTTGATGTCTTAATTGATAAGACAATGCATCAAGGTCTAATCTTTCCAATAGTTCCTTGACAGCTTCAGCTCCCATTTTGGCAATAAACTTCTGAGGATCAGTATCATCAAGCAATTGATTATCCTGAGGAAGTGTATCTAAAATTTCGAAATATTCTTCTTCAGTATACAGCTCTTTCAGTTCGATTTCACCTTCTTTTACTCCAGGCTGTATAACAACATATCGCTCATAATATATTATGGATTCCAATTTTTTAGATGAAATTCCGAGAAGATATCCAATTTTATTAGGGAGTGATTTAAAGAACCAAATATGAACTACAGGAACAACGAGTTTGATGTGTCCCATTCTCTCTCTTCTTACTTTCTTTTCGGTAACTTCAACTCCACATCGATCACAAACGATTCCTTTATATCGAATCCTTTTATACTTTCCACAATAACATTCATAATCTTTTACGGGACCGAAAATTCTCTCACAGAACAAGCCATCTCTTTCAGGCTTATAAGTTCTGTAGTTAATTGTTTCAGGTTTTAAAACTTCTCCAAATGATCTTTCAAGAATCTCATCTGGAGATGTAAGACTGATTGTTATTGAATCAAAGTTTCCACTATGTTGTGCATTCTGTCTTTTAAAAGGCATATTTATCTTAGATTTTAAGATTAATCAAATTTTACATCAAGAGCTAACCCACGTAATTCATGAATCAAGACATTGAAAGATTCAGGAATTCCAGGTGTTGGCAAATTCTCTCCTTTAACAATAGCTTCATAAGTCTTCGCTCTTCCAATTATATCATCAGATTTGATTGTCAACAACTCCTGAAGAACGCTTGCTGCACCATATGCTTCAAGCGCCCATACTTCCATTTCACCAAATCTCTGACCACCAAATTGTGCTTTACCTCCTAGTGGTTGCTGAGTAATAAGAGAGTAAGGACCAATAGACCTTGCATGCATCTTATCATCAACCATGTGAGATAACTTCAACATATATATAATACCTACAGTAGCTTCCTGGTGGAATCTGTCTCCAGTCTCACCATCATATAAATAGGTTTGACCTAAACCAGGTAGATCAGCTTGTTTTATAAATTGATCTATTTCATCAAGACTTGCTCCATCAAAAATTGGAGTAGCGAACTTCATTCCTATTTTCTGACCTGCCCATCCAAGAACAGTTTCGAAAATCTGACCTAAGTTCATCCTTGAAGGTACCCCGAGAGGATTCAGTACGATATCCACAGGAGTTCCATCCTCTAAGAAAGGCATGTCTTCCTGACGAACAATTCTAGATACAATTCCTTTATTACCATGACGTCCTGCAAGCTTGTCTCCAACTTTAAGTTTACGTTTTTTAGCAACATAAACTTTAGCTAATTTCAAGACACCTGCCGGCAATTCATCTCCGATACTTATGTTGAACTTTTCTCGCTTGTATCTTCCTACTTCTTCATTTACTTTAATGCTGTAATTATGAAGTAATCCGGAAATCAATTTATTCGTCTTGTCTTCACCTGTCCACTTAGAATAATCAACCTGAGAATAATCAAGATCTTTAAGAACTTTAGTCGTAAACTTAGCTCCTTTACCTACCAGATCTTCATTATAAATACTTTTTACTCCAGCTGATACTTTGCCTTTTAATAAGAATAGTAATTTATCAATAAGGGTGGTTCTCAGTTCATTAAGTACAACTGCATGAGAATCCTCTAATTTGGAAAGCAATTCCTTTTCCTGAACTTTTTGAAATTTATCTTTCTTAGCTCTTGCAAAAAGTTTTTTGTTAATTATTATTCCCTTCGTAGATGGTGGAGCTTTTAATGAAGCGTCTTTTACATCACCTGCTTTATCACCAAATATTGCTCTTAATAATTTCTCCTCTGGAGTAGGATCGGATTCTCCCTTCGGAGTAATTTTTCCAATCAATATATCTCCTTCTTTTACCCAAGCTCCCAGTCTGATGATTCCATTCTCATCAAGATCCTTTGTTGCTTCTTCACTGACATTAGGTATATCATTGGTCAACTCTTCTTCTCCTAATTTGGTGTCTCTGACTTCAAGCTCATAGCTTACGATATGAATAGAAGTAAATACATCTTCTCTAACTACACGCTCAGATAAAACTATTGCATCTTCAAAATTATACCCTTTCCAAGGCATAAATGAAACGAGCAAGTTTTGACCTAAGGCCAATTCACCTTTTTCAGTCGCATACCCATCACTTAAAAGTGTACCTTTTACTACCCTGTCACCTTTCTTTACGATTGGTTTCAAATTGATAGTTGTACCTTGATTAGTTCTCTTGAACTTAGTGAGGTTGTATGTTTTAACATTGCTTTCAAAAGAAACCAATTCATCTTCTTTAGATCTATCGTACTCGATTACAATCTTTTCCGCATCTACATAATCTACTATTCCTTTTCCTTCTGCGTTTATAAGAATTCTTGAATCTTCGGCAACTTTTCTTTCTATACCAGTTCCTACTATCGGTGCTTTTGGCCGAACAAGAGGGACTGCTTGCCTCTGCATGTTTGAACCCATTAGGGCTCTGTTGGCATCATCATTCTCCAAGAATGGAATTAAGGATGCTGAAACACCTACAATCTGGTTAGGTGCTACATCCATATATTCTATATCCTTAGGAATTAGTACAGGGAAATCACCATGTTCTCTACACTTGATTCTATCACTTACAAATGCTCCCTTTTCATTTATTGGTGCATTTGCTTGAGCGATTTTCTTGTAATCTTCTCCTTCAGCGCTTAAATATTCAATTTTAGATTTTAGGTCAACTATTCCCTTCTGTACTTTTCTATACGGCGTTTCCAAGAAGCCCATTTTGTTCACTTTCGCATGAACACAAAGCGTGGAAATAAGTCCAATATTTGGACCTTCCGGAGTTTCAATAGTACATAGTCTGCCATAATGAGAATAGTGAACGTCACGCACCTCAAATCCTGCTCTTTCTCTTGATAGACCACCTGGCCCTAAAGCAGATATTCTTCTCTTGTGTGTAATTTCAGAAAGTGGATTCGTTTGATCCAGAAACTGAGATAATTGGCTTGTCCCAAAGAACGAATTAATTACAGAAGAAAGTGTTCTTGCGTTAATGAGATCAATAGGTGTAAATACCTCATTATCTCTAACATTCATTCTCTCTCTAATCGTCCTCGCCATTCTTGCGAGACCTACACCAAACTGTGCATATAGTTGTTCTCCAACCGTTCTAACTCTTCTATTACTTAAATGATCAATATCATCTAACTCCGCTCTCTGATTGATTAGATCAACGATGAATTTTATGATCTCGATAATATCATCCTTAGTAAGAACCAGGATTTTTTCATCGATATCAAGCTTTAATTTTCTATTGATTTTATATCGACCTACTTCTCCTAAATTGTATCGCTTATCAGAGAAAAACAATTTATCGATTATTCCTCTAGCTGTCTCTTCATCTGGTGGATCAGTACCTCTAAGTTGTCTATAGATCTGAGTTACCGCTTCAAGTTCAGAAGAAGATGGATCTTTTTGAAGTGTTTGATATATGATACTGAAGTCCTTAGCATCTTCTCCCACGCGTTGTTTTTGAAGAATAATGGATTCGATACCTGATTCAGTTATTAGTTGAATATTCTCTTCATCAAGAGTGTCGTCTCTTTCAAGAATAATTTCATTTCTCTCGATAGTAACAACTTCTCCTGTATCTTCATCAACGAAGTCTTCATTCCACTTTTTCAATACTCTTGCAGCAAGCTTTCTTCCTACGGCCTTCTTCAAACTTCTTTTATCCGTCTTTATTTCTTCAGATAATCCGAAAATCTCGAGAATATCTTTATCGGAGTCAAAACCAATTGCTCTTAATAAAGTAGTTACTGGGAATTTCTTTTTCCTGTCTATGTAAGCATACATGACATTATTAATATCGGTTGTAAATTCCATCCAGGCTCCTTTAAAAGGGATTACTCTTGCGGAGTAAATTTTGGAACCATTAGGG
This sequence comes from Saprospiraceae bacterium, assembly GCA_965248155.1. Lineage (GTDB taxonomy): Bacteria > Bacteroidota > Bacteroidia > Chitinophagales > Saprospiraceae > RFSX01. Next base: position 1,233,846 of record CBDFIO010000001.1, on the reverse strand, counting down.
TGAAAATTTAAACTGAAAAATACACCAGGGGATCTATGTAGCTGTGAAACTACAACTCGTTCAGCACCATTGATTACAAAGGTACCTTTTGGAGTCATATATGGAATATTACCCAGGAATACATCCTGAACAATAGTCTGGAAATCTACATGTTCTTCGTCGTTACAACTTAGCCTTAGTTTTGCTTTAAGAGGAACGCTGTAAGTCAGACCTCTTTCCATACACTCATCTATGCTGTATCTAGGAGGGTCGATGAAGTAATCCAAAAACTCAAGAACAAATATGTTCCTTGCGTCAGTTATTGGGAAGTTATCCTGAAATACGTTAAATAAACCTTCATTTCCACGATTTTCAGGTGTCGTTTCTAATTGAAAGAATTCTTTAAACGATTTAATCTGAATCTCTAGTAAATCTGGATATTCAGAGGCTAATTTTATTTTACCAAAATTATGTCTGCCATTTGAAGTTTGTGCAACTGCGCTAGCTCGAGCCATTAAATATTGATTTAAGCCTTATTAAATAAAATTATATTTCGCTTCTCATAAAAGAAGCTTAATATATAAACAGGGTAAGCTTAGCTACTGCATTCAGTAACTAAGCTGCCTTTCTTTTTATATGCAAATGAATTTGCTATTGACATTAACTGCTTTAGAGACGTTTTACTTTAATTCAACGTCTGCACCTGCAGCTTCTAAAGCAGATTTCAATGATTCTGCTTCGTCTTTAGCAACACCTTTCTTAATTGCAGTAGGTGCGCCGTCAACTAATTCTTTTGCTTCTTTAAGTCCAAGACCTAGTAGGTTCTTAACTTCTTTTACGACTGCTAATTTCGCTGCGCCAGCAGAGTTTAACATTACCGTAAATTCTGATTGTTCTGCTGCGCCGGCATCTCCACCAGCACCTCCTGCAGGACCAGCAGCAACAGCAGCAACAGCAACAGCTGCAGCAGCAGGTTCAATACCATAATCTTCTTTCAAAATGTCAGCTAATTCGTTAACTTCTTTTACTGTTAAGTTTACTAACTGATCTGCAATTGACTTTAAGTCTGCCATGAATTTTGTTTTAATATTTTAAATAATTACATCTATAAATAAATAAAGATGCGATTAGCTTGGAAGCCAAATTAATTTTCAGTTCTATCCTGCAATGTTTTAACCAATCCAGCGATTGTTGAACTACTGGATTTAAGTGCCGAAACAACATTTTTAGCAGGCGACTGAAGTAATAAAATAATCTCTCCTATCAACTCTTCTTTTGACTTTAATGCTGCCAATTCTTTAAGGGCATCATCACCTGTATAGATACTTGAATCTATATAAGCCGCCTTTAAAAGGGGCTTATCAAAAGTCCTTCTGAACTCTTCGATAACTTTTGCGGGAGTATTTGCTATTTCAGCAAACATTAGCGAGGTTGGTCCTTTTAACGAATCGTATAAATCGCTATAGCCATTATCTTCGCTAACCGCTTCAAGTGCTTTTTTAATAAGTGTATTCTTTACGACTCTCATCTCAATTCCCTGCTTAAAACATAGTCCGCGGAATTTGTTAATTTCTTCTACATTAAGTCCCGATGAGTCCGTGATATAAAAGAACGAGGCATCAGAAAACTTTGCTTTCAGTTCTTCTATTACCATTGCTTTATCTTCTCGTGTCATTGTTTTTTCTTTAATGTTTAATTAAAAATCCTTAGGATCAATTTTGATTCCCGGACTCATTGTACTTGCACAGCTGATGGATTTCATGTATATCCCTTTTGCTGATGAAGGCTTTAATTTTGCGATGGTCGTAAGTAATTCTTTCGCATTCTCTGTAAGATTCTCAGGAGTAAATGAAACACGTCCTACGGAACTATGTATTATTCCATATTTATCAACTCTAAAAGCGATCTTTCCACCTTTTACATCTTGTACAGCTTCACCTATGTTTGGTGTAACAGTTCCTGATTTTGGGTTCGGCATTAAACCTCTTGGTCCTAGTATTCTACCTACTTTACCGACATGTCCCATAACATTTGGGGCAGCGATTATCACATCAACACCGGTCCATCCTTGCTGAATTTTATTGATATATTCATCAAGTCCTACGTGATCAGCTCCTGCTTCTTTAGCCTCTTCTTCTTTATCTGGTGTACATAATACGAGTACAGTTTTAGACTTTCCAGTACCGTTTGGTAGTGTAACTGTTCCTCTTATTGCCTGATCGGCTTTTCGTGGATCAACACCCAATCGAATGTGCAAATCAACAGATGCATCAAATTTTGCGGTGTTAACTTCTTTTACCAGTGCCATTGCTTCATCTAACAAATACAATTTGTTACTATCGACTTTGACGTTGGCTTCTTTTCTTTTTTTACCTAATTTAGCCATAAGTGTTTAAGGTTTAGCGTCTGTTAAGACTCCCTTGTTAATTAATTTATTTAGCTAGCAGCTTCCTCAGCCCAAGGAGCGTTCCCCTGAACGATTAAGCCCATACTTCTTGCTGTTCCTGCAACCATTTTCATGGCTGATTCAATCTTAAAGGCATTCAAGTCTTCCATCTTATCTTCAGCGATAACTTTAACTTGATCCCATGTTACTGTACCTACTTTCTCCCGATTTGATTCAGGGGATCCCTTTTTCAATTTTGCTGCTTCAAGTAATTGTACAGCAGCCGGTGAAGTTTTTATTACAAAATCAAATGATTTGTCTTTGAAAACAGTAATAACAACAGGAAGTAATTTTCCTCTGCTATCTTCAGTTTTCGCATTGAATCTTTTGCAAAACTCCATTATGTTAACACCTTTAGCACCTAATGCAGGTCCTACTGGTGGAGAAGGGTTAGCACTTCCTCCTCTAACTTGTAATTTGATAAAACCATCAACTTCTTTTGCCATAAAGCTTTTCTATTATAAGTTGTTTATTGTTTTTCTACTTGCATGAAGTTTAATTCAACTTCAGTACCTCTTCCAAAAATTTTCACGATAACTTTCAATTTCTTCTTCTCTTCATTCACTTCTTTAATATCACCAACGAATTCATTGAATGGACCATCGATAATCTTCACTGTTTCACCCACTATAAATGGTTCCAACATGGACTCTCCTACCTCTTGTGATTCATCAACTTTCCCAAGCATTCTGTTTGCTTCGGATTGTCTCATAGGTATTGGATTCCCTTTACCTAAAAAATGAATTACGTTTGGCACATTCGCAATGGCTTGAATAATTTCACCTGAAAATTTAGTCGGCAATGCTTCAATCAAGATATATCCCGGTAGGATATTTCTTTCAAGGATAACTTTCTTACCGTTTCTAATCTTATACACTTTCTCAGAAGGCACAAGAACCTGCGGCACGAAGTCGTTCCACTTTCTTCTTTGCAGTTCAAGCTCGATATATTCCTTGATTTTCTTTTCTTTACCGCTAATGACACGTAAAGAATACCATCTTGTTTCTTCAGGCATGGAATTATTCCCGTTTAATTAAAAATTTAGCTCGTAAATTCTAGTAAGTACCCCTTTGGCTACTACATCCATTAAAAAAATTATTAATGATATGATTATTGATGCTACAATAACAATCCTAGTACTACTAAAGAGGTTAGGCCAAGTAGGCCAGGTTACTTTATGTATTAACTCGTTATAGCTTTCTTTAATATATAATACTATATCATTCATCTCTTTATAAATTAAATGCAGGGGAGACAGGAATCGAACCCGCAGCCTACGGTTTTGGAGACCGCCGCTCTACCAATTGAGCTACTCCCCTATATGTTCAATTTCTCAAATCTTCCGTGCAATAACAGGAAAATTAAGCACCCAAATTGAATGCTTAATTTCCGAATTATTTATACTTACAAATAACTTCTTATTCGATAATTTCTGTTACCTGACCCGCTCCTACAGTTCTTCCACCTTCTCTAATCGCAAATCTTAATCCTTTTTCCATTGCGATTTTACTGAGCAAAGTAACTTCTAGTGACACATTATCACCCGGCATAACCATTTCTACTCCATCTGGAAGAGAAACATCACCTGTTACATCAGTCGTTCTGAAGTAAAATTGAGGTCTGTATCCGTTAAAGAAAGGTGTGTGTCTTCCTCCTTCATCTTTTCCAAGAACATAAACCTCAGCTTTAAATTTCTTATGAGGGTTTACAGATCCTGGTTTTACGATAACCATTCCTCTTTTGATTGTTTCTTTATCAATACCTCTAAGTAGAAGACCAGCGTTATCACCAGCTTCTCCTCTTTCTAGTATTTTTCTAAACATCTCAACTCCAGTAATTGTTGATGTCAACGGTTTTTCACCATCCGCCATCATACCTACTATTTCAACACCATCACCAGTATTGATAACTCCTCTTTCGATTCTACCGGTTGCAACTGTACCTCTACCTGTAATTGAGAATACATCTTCAATTGGCATAAGGAAGTCTTTGTCAACCTCTCTTACCGGTTCAGGAATTTCAGAATCAACTGCTGCCATCAACTCCATAATTTGATCTTTTGCACCAGCATCACCTTCAAGCGCTTTTAGAGCAGAACCTTGAACGATTACTGCATCGTCACCTCCAAATTCGTATTGATCAAGAAGTTCTCTTACTTCCATTTCAACCAATTCTAACATCTCTTCATCGTCAACAAGATCAACCTTGTTTATGAAAACTACAATTTTAGGTACACCAACCTGTCTGCAAAGAAGGATATGCTCTCTAGTTTGAGGCATAGGTCCATCTGTAGCTGCAACGCAAAGGATAGCACCGTCCATTTGAGCAGCACCTGTTACCATGTTTTTTACATAGTCAGCGTGACCGGGACAATCTACGTGTGCGTAGTGTCTGTTTTCAGTTTCATATTCAACGTGAGCAGTGTTAATTGTAATCCCTCTTTCTTTTTCTTCGGGAGCACCATCAATTGCATCGTAGTCCATCTTTTCTGATAACCCTTTTTCTGAAAGTACATATGTAATTGCAGCAGTTAAGGTCGTTTTTCCGTGATCAACGTGACCAATCGTACCGACATTAACGTGGGGCTTAGTACGTTGAAAGGTTTCTTTTGCCATTATTAAAAATTTTACAGTTGTTATTTACAAAAATTAGATCTTAAATTATCATATAGTTTGAGCCAATGACTGGATTTGAACCAGCGACCCCCTCCTTACCATGGAGGTGCTCTACCACTGAGCTACATTGGCAACTTTCGCCATTGCAAAAAAGTGGAGCGGGAGACGAGACTCGAACCCGCGACCCTCAGCTTGGAAGGCTGATGCTCTACCAACTGAGCTACTCCCGCATATCTCGCAAATCAATTGTGGGGGTGATAGGAATCGAACCTATTCAGCATTACACACTAGATTTACAGTCTAGCCCGGCTCTCCAACTCCGGCGCACCCCCTCTCAAAATCATCGAGATGATGAGCCGATGGAGGGATTCGAACCCCCGGCCCGCTGATTACAAATCAGCTGCTCTGGCCAACTGAGCTACATCGGCAATTGTCAAATTTTAGATAGCTTTCTTCAAAGCGAATGCAAAAATAGCCTTTTTTTACTTATATGTAAACACTCTTTTATATTTATTTTGAAAATTAATTGCGACCTGCCCGTGGGTGTGCAAATCTATAAATCTCCTTCAGTTTTTCAATAGAATTATGCGTATAGATTTGAGTAGCCGAAAGATTAGCATGACCCAGTAATTCTTTTACAGCATTTAGGTTTGCTCCACCATTCATCAAATGCGTAGCAAATGAATGTCTCAATACATGAGGAGAACGTTTTTCTATCGAACTTACAGTTGATAAGTACTTGAAAACGAGGTTATAAACATATTTTGGATACAATTTTCTTCCTTTACCGGTTAAAAACAAATAATCATCCATTTTCCTATCCTTGTGAAACTCTTGTCTGAATTGGACGTAGCGTTGAATCTTGTCAATTATCCTTTCAGATAATGGCAATACCCTTTCTTTGTTGCCTTTACCAAGAATTTTGATACTATTTGCAGCAAAATCCAAATTTTTGTCTTTTAATCCAATTAATTCACTTCTTCTCATGCCTGTACAATACATGAGTTCTATTATGAGGCGATTCCGAAGTTCTTCAAAATCATCAGGAATAAGTGCATCAAATAGTTTTGCCAGATTCTTTTCCTGGACAAAATGAGGAAGTTTTTTTCCGATTTTTGGTGTAATTATTTTAAGGCATGGATTTCTATCTATCAATCCTTCCCTTTTAAGAAAATTGAAAAATGATCTTAAAGTGGAAATCTTTCTATTGATTGAGCGTGCACCTATATTTGATTCCAACAATTTAACCATCCAGCTTCTGACATGAATATGGCTGATAGAAATTAATTCCGGTCTATCATAAGAGTGGATCAGAAAATCAGAGAATTGCTGCAAATCTTTTTGATAAGCAGTTATGGTATGTGCAGAATACCTTTTTTCAAATTTCAAATAACTGAGAAAACTCGTAATATTGTTCTCATTCATATTATAAAAAAGTATTATATGTATTGTATATCCAAAACTATTCCAAACACTCAATAATTAAAGCTCAATCTTAAATTACTAATATTCGTTTAACGGTTTAGCCTGGTTATTTAGTCTGTAGAAGACCGCTACACGCCAAGAAGAAGATATAGTAAGTTGTGTTCCGTTAAGGTTTCTATATATAGGAAATTCAGTCCTTAGATCAAATCCTAATTGTGGAGTAATATCAATTTGAATCTGCGGGACAAGGTGTAACCAAAGTCCTCCAGTATTTGGTGTATCATTAGCAGGAGAAGATCCTATCGTCGTCAGATCTACGGATGTATGACGCAATCTTAAGTAAGTACTTGGTCTAAGGGTTACATTTTTAATTGAAAAAGGTTTGCTGAGACCAAAATAGCTTTGAAATTCATCTCCAAATTCATAGCTCAAAGTGTTATTGAATCGGCTTGCACTTGATGTTATCCGGTAGTTCATAAAAATATGCAACCAAAAATTCGCAGAAATAAATTTGTCAAATTGAAGAATAACTAAGCCATCAGTAGATCCAGACCCTGGCTGCATGTCAGGATTCAATGTAATACCCGTTTTTAGATCCGCATTGTCTGTAACGCCATTGCTAAACTTAATTCCCATAGCAATTGCCAATCCTGTATTGAAAGTTTTTATGGGTTGATAACGACCAGAAATTATAAAGTCACCAATGCCAGACGATAGATTTACATTGGTGGTTGTGTTGAATTTATTTTCTTCCTTTTGCCACACCCAGGGAAGCATTGCCAAGACAGACCATCTTTGTTTAAATGTATAAGCCACTCTGGTCATGAGTGTGCGTGTTGTACGCGTCCTATTATTATTGTCTAACTTTTTAGATTCGCTGACAAGATCTTTAAGAATAATATTGTCATTAATTATTCTCGCACTCCACCCTTTTCCTTCCAGGCTGAATGTTGCCAGATTACTGGCAACTGGCGCGCCGGATGAACAGCAAGCCTGAGCAAACACATTTATTTGAAAAAACAAAATAAATGCGAGGGTGCTGAATAACTTCATACTTGAAAAATAGATAATAATTAAAGATGAAAGCTTCGTATGGAAGACAATACAAAGCAATACTAAGAAGAACCGTGAACTATCAGATGTAAATATTAAATCCTAAACTCAGATAATAAGGGTATAATTCTTTAGTCAGATTTGTCTCAGGCACCTCATTTAATAAATTTTGGAGTGCATATTCAAATGAAAGGTCTACGAATAAATTCTGTCCAATTCGTTTACCACCAGAAACATTAAGAGTCAGAAATCGTTTTCTCAAGTCATCAAGATTGACAGCATCTGCATATGCAACCTCGCTAAATCTAATTTTTAATTTTTTGGACATGATTTAGTGTAAACGAACTCCTGCATACATTCTAAAATTGGCTTCTACTTTCTTCTGAGAACGTTTAGCCTTTTTACCAAAATAATGAGCATATGCAAACAGGACATTTGCTGACTTCATTGATAACTCAATATAATAATCGTTTATAGAACTTAAAATGACACTTCCGGAACTGCTTCCGAAACTCGAAAATCCCTGAGAAACAATAAATTCGCTTTTATCATTAAACTTCAATCCACCCTGGATCCCCAAATTGTATCCAAGCTTATTATACCCCATAATTCTGTCGCCGTCAATCTGTGAAGCTACAATGGCTCCATGAAAAGAAAATTGAAAACGCTGGGCTTGCAAATCAGTGCTTGATAAGTAAAAACAAAGAAAAGCAGTAATATAAAATCTGTATCTCAAAGCTTTACCCTTGTTTTAGTTGGTTGTAGTTTTTTCATTAACAACAATATACAAATAGTCAGTCTAGATAGTCCTTTAAATTGTCAACAATTTGAACTATTCACTTTCTAAGACATTTAAATTTTCAGCTATTTAATCTTCTTTAGAGGTGTATCAACAGTTTATTAGACTCGTTGAAATTTTAAATTATCCGTGGGGATTTCTTGTGGTTGAATATCGAGAACCTGTGCATCTGGAAAATCCGTTTTAATATCTCCAAAAATTAAAGTTTCCCAAGTAGATTCATCAAATTTTTTCATTTCTATACCATTAAAATGGCCTGAAACTCCCATATCAAGAAGTGGCCACCAAAGGCTTTCCGTTTCACGATCCCAAAGTATAAATGATCTCGTATTATCCCATATATTCTCATCGGCATAGGTATAACCGGAAACTGCAAAAGTTATTTCCGTTCCACATATCTGTCTGTCATATACGACGGCAAGATCTGCAAGTTTGCAGAATGCAGCGCATATAGGGTGACCATTAAATCTTTCATTAACTGCCTCATGAAAACTCATCGTAACATAGGGATATACTTTAAGTCCATTATCAGTATGAATTACAAGGCATTTCTCAGAATCAGGAATATTATTGATTTCGCTTATTGGCGTATAGACAGGGTCCAATAAAGCTTGAAATTCTTCTCTTCCGATTCCATTTTTCAATTTACATTTATCGAGTGTCCAATTAGAAATATCAAAATGCATAGAATCAACTTCGCCACCATACAACAATGTCCTATTTTCTATAGTCCATACTTTCTTATCAACTTCATCAAATTGGCAAGTCTGATTGTTATTACCTGTATTGGTACTGCTAGGATCATCAGAATCACAAGAGGCAAGGACCAAAACCATTATTAGAAATGAGAAAATGGTTTTCATAATGAATATTTATTCAAAAATAGAGGAAATAGAGCGAAAAAAATGTCGTATGAAAAACGAATAAAAACAGTTTAGAAATAAGTTTCCTTCTACAAAAAAGGCCTGCTTTAAATGATAAAGCAGGCCTTAATTTATTATTTAAAGGATATTTCTAATTCTTATCCCAAAATACTTTCGAAAATAAATCATCTCCGCCCATAGCTGAACCAGCAGCTTCAACATTAGCTGTATTTACAGAATATTCTGTAGTTGGGTAAGTATACCTATTTGGAGGTACAGTACCAGCAATGTCAGCTAAGTTCATAGCAGGAGCATCATAAATTCTGAATGTAGACCATGCCTCTAATCCTTGGTTGTACATAGCAATCCATTTTTGAAGTGCTATTTTTTCTTTCCAAGTACCAAGAGCTGAGCTATAAGCTACATCTGCTTGTGCAAGATAATCATCAGCCATTTGCTGAGAACCTCCCCATTCCAAGATAGAATTTGCAACAGCAGCATTATAGAAATCTTCAGCAGATCCACCAACGCTATATCCTCTTTCAGCTGCATCAGCCAAAAGGAACAAAACTTCAGTATAACCTATGATCGTTCCAGGTAGAGTAGCTTCATGAAGAAGTGAACCAACTTGAGAGCTAGCAGTGAAGCTATTCACAGCTCCAACAGTTCCTCCAACATATAATACATCTCCTGTCATTTCATCTGTTACATTTTGCTTGAAGAATGAACCTAATCTAGGATCATTAAGACCATTCATATAGTCTACAAGCGTATTACCTGCAACAAAGTCAGATCTTCCACTTTGTACTAAATCTTCCCATAATGGGTTAGTATTAGGTGTAGCGCCTTCATACTGAATAGTAAAGTTATCAGCATTAGAAGCAAATACTCCTGAACTTACAGCAGCTTCTGCCATGCCTTTAGCGGTACCATCATTTCCGTCAGCCAATCTAATAGCCATTCTTAGTTTGTAAGAGTTTGCCATTCTTTTCCAAGCATCAGCATCTCCTCCGTATACTAAGTCTCCAGCATTACCTGCTGATCCACTTAGCGAACTAATTGCACCGTCTAATTTAGAAGCCATAGCTGAATAAACAGCAGCGTCATCATCATAAGCCGGAGTCACATTTTCTGAATCAAAAGCTTCAGAATAAGGAACGTCACCAAAGATGTCTACTAATATTGTATAAGATATTACTTCAATTACATCGATAATAGCTAATTGATTTGCTTTATGCTCTGGTAGTAGAGATTCGCTAGCATTAATGATCGCTTTTGCTTCACTAACGTCTCTTATAACTGTAGCATAAAGTGTTCGGAATGTTCGACCATTTACATTTCTTTCAACTAGTTCATAATTTGATTCATCGTTGTAAGAAACTTGAGCCCAATGTTGTGCCCATAATCTAAGATTATTCACATTAACATTTGGACTTGCCATGAAGTCGAATAATGCAACAGTGGCATTGGCTATCAAACTGTTAGCCGGCACTGTTTCTGGATTTTTAGTATCAACATTCAATTCTGTCAGGTCAGAACATGCACCTAACATAAAGAATCCGACACATAATATTAATATTCTTTTCATTTTTTTTGTTTTAGAATTTAAGGTTCAAACTAACACCATACTCCTTAACTGCAGGATAAGCACCAGACTGGTTTCCTTGCTGAATAGTACCAGCACTAAGACCAGCTTCTGGATCTGTGTATGGAGCATTTTTATGAATGATCCAAAGGTTTCTTCCTATGAAAGATAGAGAAGCTCCTTGTAATAATGAATTTCCTACCATGCTATCAGGGAAGTTATAGCTTAATGCAACTTCTCTAAGTTTTACATAACCAGCATCGATTACATACTTAGCATTTGGAGATGCCCAATATCCATCAGATGTAAAGAAATCTTCAGCATAACCATAGATCGTGTTTGCAACACCACTACTAATAGCATTTCCATCAGGATCAAAGTCATATTCCCCATTTTCATCCACTGCTTGAAGTACACCACCAATGTTGTATCCTCCACCATCTGAAACAGCGGATCTTACAGGATTACCTTTATCATTCAGACCAGCAGATCTGTCATATATACCTGTTGCATATCCATAGTAACTATCCAAAGAGAAGAAGTCTCCTCCTTTTTGTATATCAATCAAGAAACTCAAACCGATATTTTTGTAGGAAATACTATTCCATACACCACCTTTCCAATCAGGATTAATATCACCGATTACTTCAGGTCCACCAGTTCTTCTGTGTCTTGTTCCATCATAACTTTCACCTGGCTCATAAACAATTGGTGTTCCGTTATCATCATACATGTAGTTGGTTCCCCATATGGTTCCATAAGGTTGTCCAACAGTTGCGTTGAAAGAAATACCACCTTGAGCAGTTGAAATCTGAAGGTTTGTCTGATCACCAAATAATTCAACAACTTCATTCGTATTCTTAGCCCAGTTAAATCTAACGTCCCAAGTAAAGTCAGTTGTTTGAACAGGAGTAAAGTTCAATGAAACTTCGATTCCTTTATTGTCAATTCTTCCTGCATTTACAAACTGGGATAATGAACCTGTTGCTGGAGTAACTTCACCAGCTAAAGCCTGGTTAAGAGATTGTGCATTATAGTAAGACACATCTAACCCTACTCTGCTGTTGAAGAAATTTAATTCAGCACCAATTTCGTAACTCTTAGTTTTTTCAGGTACAAGTTGGCTGTTCTTTTTTGTGTTGCTCGCAGAAGCTAAAGCTACACCTGCAAAAGAACTATTCTGATCGTATGCGTCAGCTAGAGCAAGCGGTTGTGCATCATTTCCCACCTCAGCATAATTAAGTCTTATTTTACCATAGGTTAATCCAGGTATATCTATTTTTTCAGAGAATAAGAAACTTAATGAAGCTGAAGGATAGAAATATGCATTGTTGTCAGCCGGTAAAGTTGATGAAACATCATATCTTCCTGCTAAGTCAACATACAAGAAATTATCATATCCGAAACTTACCTGACCAAAGTAACCATTAGTTCCTCTTTTCCATTCATCTTCAGTTGGAGCAGCAATACTACTCACACTGTTGGCCAAAGAGTATACACCTGGAACAACTAGACCACCATTGGTAAGTGCTCTGACTGAAGATAGAGATCTTCTGTTGATGTTCAATCCTAATAAACCGTTGAAACTAAGAATATCATTAGCTCCTAAGTATTTATTGAACTTCAGTAATAAGTCTGTATTATTTTCAGAAACAGAAGAATTATATCTTTCGTAGCTAGAAACATCTACAGAACCTATTGCTATTCTTTCTTCTCTAAGTTCATTATATCTGTCCAATGCTACTCTACCTTGAATAGATAACCAGTCATTGATTTCATAGTCTAATGTAACATTACCCATCATTCTGTCTCTTTCATCTGTTGCGTAATTACTATTTACATTCCAGAAGTAGTTGTCAAAATAGTGAGGCTGTGTAGGTTTGTCCAAATCCAAAGTTGCATACGGGTTCCAAGTAATATTGGATCCTGTCTCTTCGAATGCTTTTTCCTGATCTCTTATATCAACCGCTGGAGAGAACCATTGTCTGAAAGACTGGTTGATATTTCTGTTATCATACCCTGTTCCATATCTACCTTTACCTTCAGTGTCAATATAACTTACTGATGAGCTAGCAGTCAATTTGTCTGAAAAGTCCATAGATCCACCAAAAGAAATAGTGTTTTTCTTGATTTTACTTCCTGGTACGATACCAGCTTGATCAAAGTTAGTATAACTTAATCTGTAAGAACTATTCTCATTTCCTCCGTCAAATGAAATGCTATTATTATAAGTTAAAGCAGTTTCATAAAACGTTGTAGGATTATTCTGAGCAGCTACAAATGGAAAAGCTTCACCATAAGTGCTTAATTCAGGGAAGAAAGATCTCCAATCATAAACCAAAAGAGAAGGATCATATTCAGGACCATGAGAAGCATCCTCATATACAACCGCAACTGGTCTTTCACCGTCACCTAATCCAAAGTCATGATAATCAAATGCTAAACCATCGCCATCAGCGTACCATCCTCTCCAGTTAGAGTAACCATGACCGTATTCAGTCTGCCATCTAGGCATAGTAGACTCGTCAATTTTTCCTGCAGTTACACCAGTAGTAACACTGATACCAAGACCTTGGCCTTTTGTACCTTTCTTAGTTACTACCAAGATAACTCCGTTGGCAGCTCTGGAACCGTAAAGAGCAGTTGCAGCTGCACCTCTTAATACAGAGATACTTTCAACGTCTTCAGGATTTATATCCATCGCTGTATTACCATAATCGTATCCACCTCTACCTGTTTGCATATTTACAGTATTGGTAATACTGTTATCAATAGGAACACCATCGACTACAAAAAGAGCCTGGTTGTTTCCTAATAAAGATGTGTAACCTCTAATAACAACGTTTGAAGAACCTCCTAAACTAGAACTTCTTTTAACGTCTAATCCAGCAATTTTACCGGATAAGGAGTTTACAAAGTTAGCATCCTTAACTCTGGTTAATTCTTCGCCATCAACTTCTTGTTGAGCGTAACCTAAGGATTTTTTGTCACGTTCCACACCAAGTGCTGTTACAACAACCTCATCAAGAATGTTGCCTTCACTTAAAGAAACGTTTACTGTGCTTTGTCCTGCAATATCAATTTCCTGAGTGTCAAACCCAGTATAACTGATTACTAATGTAGTAGCGTCATCAGCAACCTCAAGAGAAAAACTACCGTCTAATTCGGTAATTGTTCCTTCTGCTGTTCCTTTAACCAAAACATTAGCTCCAATAAGCGGCAAACCAGAATCATCACTGATTACACCCGATATTGTTCTCTGTGCGAAACTTGCGCCTACACACATAAAAAACAAAGCAAAAAGTAGTAGTACTTTTTTCATAATTAGAGTTTTTATTAAATAATTTTTTTTAAACGAAATAATGTATGTGTATCCAGAATGTGGACACTACCATACAAGGTTTGGAGACAACTAAATTTTTTCATACAGTTGACCTAAAGTAGGTCGAGATTAATATTAATATCTAAGACCAAAAATAGTTAAATAAATCTTTTAATTTGCCTTAGAATGTTAAAATTTTAACTTTTGTTCTGCTAATAGTATAGACGGAAATGGGTGCAAAAAGGTTGGGTAAAATACTAAATTCCTTATTATCGATATTTAGAGTTTAATTAAGAGAATCACAGTATCGAAGGAGGAGAATAAGGTCTTTGTCGCTCTTTAGCTTCAATTTTTCGCTCTTTGCGTACTTAATTATCGATTTATTACGAAAAAACTTTCCAATTTCCTTTGAACTTCTTTTCACTTTTGTCAAAATATTATCCGCAAGAATGTACTGTTCCTTTGAATTAGATATTTTTTGCTTAGTAGATGACGTTCCATAAGTTGCAATTTCCTCTTTTTTAAGCTTGGATTTGTGTTTTTCAAAATATGAGAAAGAATCCCCCTCATAGATCAGTCTATAGTAGGCCTGATCTCCATATTTAACAAGATTTAAGAAAACATGGCGCCTTGGCCCTGTTTTGACAATCACTTTAGAATATAGTGTATTGTTTAGTTCAATGTATGTGAATTCTCCTTGAATAGATTCAAATTTTCCTGTTAAGCCATTATAATTCACATCGATATTTTCTAAAACTTGTCCATTGATGTCATATAAATCAGCTTTTACCCATCTTTCATAATAGTAAGGAGTGCCATCAACATCGCTATACTTCTTTACTTTAAAAGTATTTCCATCAACTTTATAACTGTTGAACTGTGCATTTACATCAACTATATTGAACAATATAATTGCTATAACCAGTGAAAATATTCTATTCATTCGTTTTTATAATTTTCTTAGTTAATCTCAGTTCATCAAGCTGGATAATCAAAATATAGGTTCCATTAGGTAAGTGTCCTAATTGCAAATGGTTTTCATTTTGTAAATTATTGATGGTTAACAGTTCTTTACCAAGGATATTTACTATGGTCAAGGTTCCATTATTAGAATTATAATCAATATTAATATCTAATTCTGAATTAAAAGGATTCGGTTTAATTTCAATCTTATTGTTTAAATCTTCGATGAGCTCTTCCGAAGTTCCAACTCCTAAATCTAAGATTTCTGATATTTTATTACACCCCCCTTCAAAGGTTAATACCCAATATATCCCTACTTCACCTTGATACAAATAAATACGGTCTGTTTCGCCTTCAAGTTTTTCGTAATTCTTATACCATTGATAGGATTCTGCAACTTTCAGACTTACGAGTTGAGTCGAATTTGTTACTATGGAATTATCTTCGATACTTGAAGAATTAACTGTAATATCTACTTCATATCTATTCTCATTTCCGTTTCCATCTGATACGATTAAAAGAACAGTATGATTTCCGGGGGTTTCAAATTGATATTCTAGAACTTCATCGTTTGACTGTTCAATTCCATCTACAAACCAAGTTCTACTCTGAACATTTCCTTCACTGACATCAGTGAAAAATGAAATCCCATCTACACATAAGTATTCTGAAACGAAATCTGAAAATAACAAATTCTGACAGGCTCCCAAGAACCAATTATTTGAATTACTAAGAGTTGAGTTCTCTCCAATGCTAACGACCGATTCCCCAATTAAATCTGTATTACTAATATCTAAATAATCAAAACAGAATTTTTTTCTTCCTTCAATTCCTAGCGAGGAATTAAATCCTGTGTCTGAACCCGTAATAGAAATACGCTCATTTTCATCAGCTTGTATATTTAATTCTATAAGGTTAAGTGTATGATTATCATTAAAAGTAAGAGAACCAGAATCTAGAATTGATAATGAATTAATGCTTACATCGCTTAGCAACATCAAGTCTGAACTGCTGGAGTTTATTGTTGAAATTACAGTTGAGGCGCTCAAAGACACCTGACTATTTTCTATAGAGATTGGAGTTTTTAAATTCTCTAACTGCAGGTCCACTTCCGCTTGACTTGCACCTGCAATTTGAATAGAGTTCATCCCTCTTTCAGTAATCCTTGTATTAGCATTAATTGATAGCGGACTGTTTATTCCAAGCACGGCATCCATTAAAGCAATTTTTGCGTCTACAACCGGAGCAGCAATAAAACCATCGGCATAGATCATCGAATTATCAAGAACTAGAGAACCACTATTTAACTCTATATTTTGGACTGTTACCTCATTATCAGTTATTGACCATTCAGCAGCATTATTCATTCCAAAAATAATATTCACATCGTTTAAGACCGAACCATTCAAATCAATAGATTTTTCAAGATCAGCGTTATCGTTTTCAAACATTAAGGTTCCATTCTGAATTGTGAAATTGGGTGATGATAAAAGTGTCGTTCCCGATATTTTTAATGTATTTCCACCAAGATCAAATGTAATGTTCTTATTATTCAGTGCTACAACACCAGCAACTTCAAAATCAGAATTCATAATTACGGTGCCATCCTGACCTGAAAAGGAATTATCATCAAATATTATTTTGTTATTACTTTGAGGAGTTACCCCGCTAGAGCTACCTCCAGAATTCAAGGACCACTTCATTCCATCTGTCCACTGACCATCATCATCCACCCAATATAAGTTCTCCACACCCTCTCCTTCAGAACTATAACTGATAATCAAACTAAAATCCTGATTTCCATTTTCAAGCGTATTTTCGTGTGTTATTCTCAGAAAGTATTTTCGGGGTTCTGGAGAATCAAATTCAATTTTTTCAACATTATCTCTAAAATTATCGCCTTTCTTTGCTGCCAGTCCGGGAGTTGCTGGGTCTAATGTCCATGGGAGCACTTCATTTCCGATTTCATCAACCAAAACCATATCCAAATCATTAACCAACATCAAGTCTCCTGGATCAAGACTTGCTGCAACTGGATTTCCAGCTACGTCATTCCAAACTAAAGTAGCAGTTATCTTTTTACCGGGTAGTGGATTCAATTCCAACTCAAAAGAACCTTCATTTCCTAATGTTGATTCTATCATATGATTATCTACACCATCAGTCTTAATGATATGGTCTACCGAATTTGAAACACTCATCAATCCCCACCCAAAAATGTAATCGGGACCATCTGCATTTCCGGCTTCATTAATCGTGTGTATGATTAATGCCTTCATTGAAGAAGATTTCATAAAACCACTATTAAATAGATGATATGCTTCATTAATCAATGCCACACCTCCGGCGGCACTTGGAGAAGCCATAGATGTTCCGCTAAAGTTTGCATATGAAGTATTATCGTTACCGCTAACCGAAGAAAATAAACTTACTCCTGGAGCTACAAAATCGGGTTTGATCCGACCATCATCTACTGGGCCCCAAGAACTAAAACTACTCATAACAACATCTGTAGGAGTAGTATATCCTGTAGGGATTTTATTTACTGCACCAACCGTTATAACATTCTTAGCTGTTGCAAATCCAGATATACAGTCAAAAGGTCCATCAGGTGGAAAGGTTCCGTTTCCTGATTCTCCACGTTCATTACCGGCTGAATTGACAATAGTGTAATATGGTGAATTATAAGAAATCTGATCAAAAGATCTCGCATCGTTGTCATAAAACCCAAATCTGTAATCCTCTTGTGAGGAAATTGCAGGATCACCTTTCCAAGCACCACCTTCCCAACCTCCTGGAACTCCATACGAGTGATTGGACACCAATATATCTCTTGACATAACCTCATTAATCATTTCTATAGTATCATCAAACCAATCAAATGCCTGTGCAGTTGCATTGTAACAGAATCCTCTTGCATTGGGATTAATACCTCCTGCAAGTATGGTCCCCATTACATGGGTACTATGGTCACTAAAATCAGTTCCGCTATCATTATTAGTTAATCGTCCTTCGAACTCAACATGCGTATTTTTAGAAATACCAGAATCCCATATAGCTATGCGTGTATTTTCTCCTGTCAGATTTAGCCCAAATGACCCACCCGCTCTTACATCGCCAACGCCTAAACTCAATGCTGAACCGGCATTATGAGTCACATAAAATTTGGGGGTTCCATTAACTATATCTCTAATGAAATAGTCCTTTCCATTCATCTGAAATGTTGATTCATGATCCGGATGACTCATCAGATAATCCTTAACTCTTTCTTTCCTTAGTTTTTGAGACTGGATTTCTTCTTCTAAAAGTTGCTTAAGAGCAGTTTCATTCTTTTCGTAAACAAATTCCTGAGCTGAACTAATATTTACAAGAAGGCAAATAAAAAAACAAAATATTATACGCATGTAATGATCTTTAGTAGGTCTAAAATATGAAGATTAGTTTATTTTAATTGTCTTAACAAATATTATAATAAAAAAAGGGCCATACTAAATAGTACAGCCCTTTTTTATTGTTCGTAAATGGTGTAATTAAGGGACCAAAACCGGCCAATCACTACCATCTGTCATTGTCAATGTAACTGTACCAAATTCACCATAAGTATTTTCCCAAGTAAATGTGAATTCAGGACCACCCGATGCTGTAACATCATTGAGTTGCCATGAATCACCATAATTGTCAGTACCTTCAATCTCAACTCTACCACAATTCTCAATAAACCTTAAAGTTCCAACAGGAGGATCTATACTGTGTGCTTCACCCCAAGATCCGAATGAGAAATCAGTAAAAGTGTATTCTGTATCTGACATATTGAATCGCTCAATTTGTCCAGTTCCAGTTAGATCCGCTCCAGCAAAATTGTTCGTATGAGCGTAATTATAACTTACTATATCGCCAACAAATGCCGGATTACATGTCACTTGGATTAAATGCGTTCCACTTACATAATTCGGATTAATAGGAACATCACCTCCAGTCAGATTTACTACTATTGTCCAAATCTCTCCTAGATTAATGTTATCATCAATTATAGTAATTGGTATTTCGTCCGTACTTGTATTAGCATCAATTGTACCTGAAGTAGCATCTAAAGTATAATGTAAATTTTCGATTGCAGTACTTGATGGATCAATCTCGAAAGTATAATTAACAGCTGTTGACTTATGAGCCGCAGCCAATATAACATTGAATCCACTCGGTAGTCCTACTCCATCGTTAAATCGAGGGTAGGCGTATTGCTTATCACCGGTAACTGTTGTACCTGCTTCAACCTCTAGGAACTCACCATCATACAGAATCTCAAGTCCCGGCTCCTCGTAGCAAGATGTCATACCGAAAGCAAACAATAATATGAATAAATATTTTTTCATTTCTTTAATTTTAAAATTGATTAATAACCTGGGTTTTGAACTAATAAATCATTTAAGTTCAACTCACTTACAGGTAAATCAGCTAACATTCTGAAATCAGAATAATTTAGAGTTGGTTGTTGTGAAGCTGCAGATTTTGGAATATTTCTTCCAAGTCTTTTTAGATCAAACCATCTGTGCCCTTCAATTGCCAATTCAACTCTTCTCTCTCTATCAATAAGATTTTGAAGGTTGATATTAGTCGCTGTTGTTTCAGCCAATCCTCTTGCAACTCTTAATTCATTAACGCGCGCTTGAGCTAAGCCATCATTTCCGCTTTTAGCATATCCTTCAGCGGCAATTAACAAAACCTCAGCATATCTGATTAATGGAATATTTTCTCTGTAGTCTCCAGCTTCTCCATTCCATTTGTTAATCTTTTTTGTGCCCATTGGAATACCGGATACATCTGTGTATATACCAGCTCTTACATCGCCAGCTTCAGATTCAACTGCAGACACCAATTCAGGTGAAGCAACAAGAATAAACTGAGATCCAGCTTCAAGGTTATTCGTCAAAGAAGACACGCTACTATTAACTCCTGTTATAGTTGACCAGTCTGTTGCTCCTATTTCTACTTCAAAAAATGATTCCGGATGTGTCGTCTGAAACCAAGATTGAACATGATTGGTAACATCTGTCAATTCTGCAACAGTTTTTGTAGCAATTGCCATATCAGCTGCAGCAGCTGCGCCTGCGTAATCTCCTTCGTACAATAATACTCTGGAAAGAAAAGCATGACATGCAGTCTCACCTACTCTAAATGGTTCAAAATCATTCTCAACACCTTGCAAACGTGACAAAGCTTCGTTCAAGTCACTTTTAATCTGAGCATACATTTCAGTGTTTGTGGCTCTTGGATTCACATCTAAAGCATCGGAAACACCTTCTGTATTTTTTGTCCTAATCGGAGAAGTTAGATTAAATCCGTTTACTTCCTGTCCTGGTTCATAACCATACACTTTAGCCTGATCATGATAATGGAATGCGCGTAAAAAATAGGCTTCACCTTTAATAACTTCTTTGATAATATTTTCTTCCGCTGTAAGATTTTCAAGTTCATCTATTTTATTAATAATGATGTTGGCATCATTAATACCGCTGTAGAGTCCCCATCTACCCATATGAGATCTGGTAGCATTCACATACTCTGTCTCAAATCTTCCGGTAAAATTGGCAAAGTCCATATTATCAGCTAATACATCTGGGGCCAAAATTCCATTCTGACCCATCCATCCAATAGCATGAATTCGATTATAAGCTGATGCTAGGACTGCCTCATATCCAGAAAGTTCGCCCAAAGCGATATCTGGAGATAAGGAATCGGGATCCACGACATTTAATTCGTCATTACATGCTGAAACCCCGATTAATAAAAATATATATAATAGTATTTTTTTCATTTTTATACTTTTTTAGAATTAAAAAGTGATGTTAATTCCTCCTGAATATTGTTTACCCAGTGGAAATGCAAATGAAGAACTTCCAGTATAAGCATCTCTAGTAGAGGTTACTTCAGGATCGATTCCATCAAACTTTGTCCAAGTCAACATATTAAGACCTTGAGCAAAAACTGTAACTGCTCTGAGGCCTACATTTTCAAGTACATTACCAGGAATTTCATAAGAAATCTTAATTTCCTTTAATCTGGCATAAGAAGCGTCTGAATAATATCTAGTTGATCCTCTAATACCAAAATCGTCCTGGCTTACGCCTTCAATTACTCCACCATTAATAGGTAAATGTGTATTCGTAATGTCTCCCGGCTCTCTCCAATAATCCATTGTTCTTACTATTTGATTATCTGGATTTGCACTAGAAGAAGCTAAAGCATATAATTCATTATTAAAGACATGATGTCCTCCTTGAAACTGTACGAATCCTCCAATTGTTAATCCTTTGTAAGAAACATCAGTTCTGAATCCACCAAAATAATCAGGAATTGCTCCGTCCCATTGCTTAACATCATCAATACCAGGTGCATATGTTAAATTACCATTAGCATCATATGCCATATTCCGTCCATTAGCCGGATTTACTCCTGCAAATTCGAATAGGTTAAAGAAGTTAATAGATTCACCTACTATCAAGTTTGGAAAATCATCGCTGTAGATCGTATCCATGTCCTCAGTTAATCCCGTGACTTTATTTTTAAGTAACGAGAATGTACCTCCTACTGACCATTTGAATCCACCAGTATTAACAATTACTGCATTCAGTTCGAAATCTAATCCTTTGTTGTTCATAGATCCAACATTCTCTGTAATTGTGGAACTCTGAAGACCTGCAGCAGCAGGAATTTGTGTGTTTAGCAACAGATCCGTGTTATCCTTATTCCATATATCAATAGAACCGTAAATTTTATTTTCTAAGAGTGCAAAGTCCAATCCTATATTTAATTGAGTTGCAGTTTCCCATCCAAGAAGATCATTAGCTAATCTTATTGGTGCTAATCCCGGAGCTCCAAGATATTGCCCTCTAGTTCCAAATTCAGCAAGAGCAGCAAAGTCACCAATTGATGAGTTACCTGTCACACCGTATGAAACTCTCAACTTTAATTCATCAATTGCACTAACATTGAAGAATTCTTCTTCAGTAACTCTCCATCCTGCAGATGCAGAATAAAAAGTACCGTATTTAGTATTTGTACCAAATCTTGAAGATCCATCTCTCCTTATTGAAGCATTAAAAATGTATTTATCCTGGAAATCATATTTCGCTGTCATAAAAACACCTTGTCTTCTGTTGGTAGAAGATGTCCCTCCAATTGCAAATGGATCGGCTGCACTTCCAAGATTTATAAAGAAAGGATTTGCAAATCCACGACCAGTCGCATTAAATAAGTTCCAATCTGTTCTTCTAAACTCGTAACCTACGAGCGTAGATAGTCCATGTTGATCCCCTATATCAAATGTATAATTTAATGTAACGTTAGAATTCCAGTTGATTGCTACTCTATCTCTGTTAAATACCTCTCCTCCAACTCCTGCAAAAAATGGAATAGAAGCTGGTCTAGAGTTAATGTCTTTGTTATTAACAAAGTCAATTCCAATTTGACCTCTGGCAATAAGGTTTGGAATAACTTCATAATCCAATGACAAACTATTGATTATCTGTAAGGTTCTTCCTAAACGAGTAACATTTTCAGCATTTTGAAGTTCATTAATACTAAAGTTGTGGCTTTCCCCATTTAGAGGATAAGGATTATAATCTCCATTTTCATCTAAAGCTGGTGACGTTGGCATTGACCAGAATGATGGTGCAAATGGGCAATTCACAAAGAAACCACCATCGCAAGGTTGTCCTTTTTGTTCAGTCCAACTCAAAGATGTTCTCAGGCTTATATTTAATTTATCTGAAAGGCTTGCATTCAAATTAAATCTACCTGTAAATCTATCCCACACATTTGTGATTATCTGACTTTCTTGTCTGTTATAAGAAAAGGAAGAATAGTAATCCAATCCTTCCTTACCTCCACTGAAGGATAGATCTGCAACTCGATAAGAAGCTTGATCTCTCCATAAGACATCTAACCAATCTACATATGGTAAATTAGCATCCGTTGGATCGCCATATAAATCAATTGCATCTTCTGCAGGCAAACCAGCATTCACATAAGCCGCTTGTCTTATTTCAGCATATTGCTGACTATTCATCATTTCATATAAATTATCAGCTTTTACTACACCTTCCTGATAAGTTAAGTTGAAACGAGGCTTTGAGTTTCTGTTTCCTTTTTTTGTTGTTACAACTATAATTCCATTAGCTCCTTGAGCGCCATAGATTGCAGTTGATGATGCATCTTTAAGGATTTCAATTGAAGCGATATCATTCGGGTTGATTGCATTCAATGGATTCGCAGAACCTTGAGAAGATTGCCCTGCTGTTCCCAATTGAACACCATCAACAATAATTAATGGATCACTATCCGCAGAGATAGATCCAACTCCTCTAATTCTAATTTCTGAAGAACCTCCAGGGGCTCCACTGTTCGTCGTAATTTGCACACCGGCTGCTTTACCTTGAATTGCCTTTTCAAATGACTGAAGTGGTATGTCTTCAATTTCATCAGCTTTTAAACTTGATACAGAAGAAGTCATTTCTCTTTTCAATTCAGTGCTGTAACCAGTAATAACAACCTCCTCAAAAATTTGTGCATTTTGAGAAAGTGTAATATCTACTTCAGTATTATTTCCGATTGCTACTTCCTGAGTATTATACCCGGTGTAACTGAAAATCAGTACGTCAGATCCATCTGGAACTTCCAGTGAATAAGAACCATCAATGTCCGTAATAGTACCGACACTAGTTCCTTTGACGAGGATATTAGCTCCAATTAAGCTTAATCCGTCATTGTCTGTTAAGATACCTGATACAGTCCGCTGCGCGGAAATACCACATACCATTACTATTGAAAAAATCAGTAGAGTAAAGATTTTTTTCATACAAATTTGTATTTAGTTAAACAAAATGTTTAGTCGATTGATCGATTGTAGGGTTTAAATTTAGATAATTTTCAGAGATACTTATTGCAAATATGTTAAAAATTTTAACTTTTGTCTTCATGGTACATATAATACATTTTTTAGTCCTTGCTATGAATCTGATGCAAATACATACCAATGATATTTTGAATTCCAAAGTACAAAGCATCACTTATTAAAGCATGACCTATTGAAACTTCCATAAGGTTGGGTATGCGGGTCACATAATAATTTAAATTGGACAGATCTAAATCGTGGCCAGCATTAACTCCAAGATTTAATTTATCTGCAATTTTTGCTGCTTGTACGTGACTTTCTATAGCCTTTTCTTTATCAGAATGGTATTGTTTGGCATAGTTTCCAGTGTAGAATTCAATCCTGTCTGTATTGGTATGAGATGCATTTTCAACAGCTTGTTCATTGGCTTCAAGAAATAATGAAACTCGAATTCCCTTGTCTTTAAATTTGGCAACTATGCCCTTAAGAAAACTTTGATTTTTTAAGGCATCCCATCCTTCACTCGATGTCAAAACACCAGGAGGATCAGGTACAAGTGTGACTTGGTGGGGTCGAATTTGACAAACCATGTCAACAAACTTTTCAGAAGGATATCCTTCAATATTAAATTCTGTGGAGACAATACTCTTTAATGGGGCCAAATCATCATACCGGATATGTCTCTGATCCGGTCTGGGATGTACTGTTATTCCCTGAGCTCCAAAGGATTCACAGTCTTTAGCAAATTGAATCAAGTCTGGTTTGTTTTCTGCTCTTGCATTTCTTATTAGTGCAACTTTATTGATATTTACGCTTAATCTTGTCATCAGAATTTTACCTTATGTTTGTGCCCTCAAAGATAGTTGAACTTTATCATCATCTTAATATTTTGTGAAGTGTCAGAAGGATTAAAACAACGTATATCAACTGCATTATTATTTGGAGCACCCTTCCTGATCTTCCTCATATATAATGACTTCAGCAGAATTATACTACTTTCTGGTTTGATCATAATAAGTGCCGTTGAGTTTTTGAAACTTAATTATAATGAGTGGTACAAGTCCCTATTGGCTATTCTATCAATAATCATAAGTGCAGTAATCATATATCTCAATATTAGTTCGAAATTGCCTTTTGCCTGGGTATTATACGCTGGACTGATAGCTAATTTGGTTTTGATTATTGATCTTTTTGTTTCTAAAAAATCGATCTTAAAATCAATACCCTGGTTAACCGGCGTTTTTTATACAACAATACCCTATTCAATATTCATAGCTTATAGTCAGGATCATAACTTAAAGTTGATATTTCTTTCAACTATTATCCTTATCTGGATATGTGATTCAAGCGCCTATTTAGTCGGAAAGAGTATTGGAAAAAGGAAGTTAATGCCTTCGGTTTCCCCGGGTAAAACATGGGAAGGTTTTTTAGGAGCTGGAATGGTTACTTTAATAGCAAGTTATGTTTGCTCAAGTATTTCAGGTAAATTTACTTTGAATTTATGGTTATTAATTGGTCTTGCGATCTGGATTTTCGGATCAATAGGAGATCTGGTTGAATCCAAATTCAAGAGAACTCTCGATATAAAAGATTCAGGTCAATTTTTACCGGGACACGGGGGAATACTTGATCGTTTTGATGGTTTCTTTTTCAGTATTCCTTTTGTTATAATTTTAATTGAAATATTTGGCTAATGAGATTTCATAAAGAAGGTTATCCGACCTTAATGCTCACGATCACATCAGGACTATTGATTACAGTTCTAAGTTATTACTTTCTAAATCAAATATTTTTTATACTCGCCATCATTCTATCTCTATTTTTATTGATAACAGTATTACAATTTTTCAGAGATCCAAATCGCAAGTTGCTTCCGGAAGACCTCAATAAAATCTACACTCCAGCTGATGGAAAAATAGTATTAATCGAAAAAACATTTGAAGCTGAATTCTTAAAATCAGAATGCTGGATGGTTTCTGTTTTTATGTCTCCACTAAACGTACATATAAATAGAAATCCTGTTAGTGGTGAAGTTTCCTACACTAAGTATCATCCCGGAAAATATCTTGCTGCCTGGAACCCTAAAGCTTCAATAGAAAATGAGAGATATACAACAGCTTATCGAAGCCAGAATGGCAATATTTTAATCAGGCAAATTGCCGGTGCGTTGGCTCGAAGAATTGTCAATTATGTCAAAACAGGTGATCCTATAGTACAAGGAAAAGAAATGGGATTTATTAAATTCGGGTCACGAGTCGACATTTTTCTTCCTCTTAATGCAAAAATAAAAGTTGAACTCGATCAAATCGTAAAATCTCCTATCGATCTTATTGCAGAAATTTAAGAATGGTTAAATACCATCTCTTTTAATGATTCAATCCATGTATCGTTATCGTTCAAGCTTGGCACAAGATCAAGGCGCTCTCCACCCCATGACAAGAAATCTGTTTTGTATTCCACTCCTATTTCTACTGTAGTTTCAAGGCAATCAGCTACAAATGATGGAGAGAATACCATGAGCTTCCTTTTTCCCTCATTATATAATCTTTTCAATACATCAGGTGTAAAAGGTTCAGTCCATTTGGCCTTACCCAATCTAGATTGGAAACCTATTGAAAATTGCGTGGCCTCTAAACCTAGGTTTTCAACCAAAGCATTCGCAGTAGCATAACATTGAGCTGAATAGCACAATGCGTTGTTTTCATTAATTGATTGGCAACAATTTTCAGAGGAAAGACAATGATCATTGCAATCTGATTTTATCAATTGTCGTTGAGGTATGCCATGGAATGAAAATAGAAAATGATCATAGTTATGAAGACCTAAATTTTGTGCATTACTACAAATCACATCGATCATTTTAGGATTGTTATAAAATGAATTAACAATTGCTAATTCAGGAATTGTTTCGAATGAAGATAATATTCTCAGGCATTTTTCAATGGCAGATCCTGTACTTGCGGAAGCATATTGAGGGAATAGAGGAATAACAATTAATTTTTCAGGGGCGTGCTTCATCAAATTATTTACAGCTAATTCAATAGAAGGATTTTTATAACGCATACCTAACTCAACTACATAATTTTCTGGTAGTTGAGCTTGCAGTTTAGCTTTTACGATATTCCCAAAGTATTTAATAGGCGATCCATTTTCTGTCCACAACTCCTGATATAGTTTTGCCGATTTTGGAGCTCTGAATGGAGTAATTACAAATCTTACTAGTAGTTGCCTTGATAACCAAGGGATATCAATTACTCTTTTATCTAATAAAAACTCTTTAAGGTACCTTCTAACACTCTTCGTGGATGGATCATCCGGAGTTCCAAGATTTATTAATAATACAGCAGTATTTACCATCTGATTCCTGTCTTTTTCAATGCTTGGCATGCCAAGTTGAAAATTTGATTTTATAAATTCAACAAAAATGCGAAGCTATTATAAATATTAAAGATATTTGTGATTTGAAAAGCAGAATTGGAATGGACAAACCTTTAATTTTAGTTACTAATGATGATGGAATTGTTTCACCGGGAATAAGAGTCTTGGTCGAAGCTGTAAAAAAAATAGGTACCCCTTTCGTTGTCGCACCGGATTCTCCCCAATCAGGACAAGGTCATGCCATAACCCTGACATCACCTTTACGTCTTAATAAGGTTAATGTTTTTGAAGGTGTAGAAGCGTATGAATGCAATGGCACCCCTGTTGATTGCGTTAAATTAGCCAAGCATGTTCTCTTGAAAGATAAAACAATTGCTATGTGTGTCTCCGGAATTAACCATGGTTCAAATGCAGCGATCAATATTATCTATTCCGGTACAATGTCTGCGGCAATGGAGGCTAGTTTAGAAGGAATAAAATCAATTGGTTTTTCTTTGCTTGACTTTTCATTTGAAGCAGACTTCAGCGCTGCAGGTGTTTTTGTCGAAAGGATAATGAAGACCATGATGAATAATGTTGATCAAGGCAACCAGCTCTTGAATGTAAATATTCCAAATCTTCCTCTAAATGAAATAAAAGGACTTAAAGTATGTCGTCAGGGTCAGGGGAGTTGGCAAGAGGAATTTCAAGAAGCGATGGATCCCAGAGGTGAAAAATATTATTGGTTGACAGGAAAGTTTGAACACGGCCAATATGATGAAGGAACAGATCTATGGGCGCTTGAAAATGGATATGTTTCTATTGTTCCATCCCAACATGATCTTACCAATTATACAGTTTTAGAAAAGATAAAATATTATGAATCGGAATGATAATTTTTGGATAGGCTTAATGGTTGGAGCCACCATTCCGGTAATTGGATTTTGGTTGCTGGAACAAATATTCTTCCTTCTTGAAAATTTAAATGTAGTAGACGAAATAACAGTAAGCTCTCTTGCTCGAAGAAAACGAACTTTATCACTTCTTGCTATTGCCTGTAATATGCTTGTAGTTCATTTCTTGAAATCCAGAAAATTTACCAACCTAACAAAAGGAATCTTAGTAGCCGCCTTCATCTATTGTGGTTTCTGGATCTATTATTATCACTCAGCTCTTTTCCAATAATGAAATATTACATTATTGCAGGAGAATCATCAGGTGACTTATATGGAGCTCTATTAATGCAAAAATTAAAAGCTATTGATTCTTCATGTCAATTTAGATATTGGGGTGGTCCGAAAATGAAAGAACAAAGTGAGGGTCAATTTAAATCTATTGAAGAGACAGCTTTCATGGGCTTTATTGAAGTACTAAAAAATATTATCAAAATAAAGGCCTTATTCAACGATGCAAAAAATGACATTCTGGAATGGAAAGCTGATATTTTAATTTTTATTGATTATCCCGGTTTTAATCTGAGAATGGCTCAATGGGCGAAGCTTCATAAAATAAAAACCTGTTACTATATATCTCCTCAATTATGGGCATGGAAAGAAGGTAGGCATAAAATCCTCAGGGACACAATTAACCTCTTTTTCGTCATTTTACCTTTTGAAAGAGATTTCTATAAAAATCTTGATACTCCCTGTGAATATGTAGGGCACCCATTATTAGAAAAAATAGAACCCAAAGAAAAAATTGTTGATAAAAGAATCGAAACCATTGGATTATTTCCCGGAAGTCGTAAACAAGAAGTAAAAAAACACTTGCCTATTATGGTGAAATTTGCTTCCAAAAACCCTGATTACAAATTTGTTATTGGTGGATTAAGCCATATTAATAAGAGCATCTATCTCAACAACATTCCGACTTATCTTAAAAACATGGATATCATATTTGATGGTTCTTATGATCTTATGAATTCAGTTGATGCGGCGATTACCAGCAGCGGAACAGCAAGTCTTGAACTGGCCTTATTTAATGTTCCACAAATTGTTATCTACAAAATGCATCCAATTGGATATCAAATTGGAAAAGTCCTGGTAAAATCAAAATTCATATCCTTAGTCAATCTCATCAGTCAGAAAAAAGTTGTATCTGAATTAATTCAATCGGAATGTACGGTGGAAAATCTAAATGAATCCTTTGAGTATTTAAAATCAAATGAAATTAGAATCAAGATGATCAATCAGTATAAAAAAATAAGAGAAGATCTTGGAGATGGTACAGCGTCTCAACGGGTCGCAGAAAGAATATATAAATTCCTAAACTAGGTATAGATTATTTCACCCCTTTTGCACCAGAATCTTTCAGCCACTTTTTGACATCCTCAAGAGACGTTTCTTTAAGTTCTTCTGAAGTCCACTTTTCACCATCTTCTTTCTTTGGCAGTTTAAATGACTTCTTTTTGAATCTTATAAAAGGACCCCAGCGACCATTCTCGAGTGCAATCTTTTCATCTTCCCATTGCTGGATATATCTATTTGCTTCTTTTACAATTTTGGCTTCAATCAACTCGTAAGCTTCATCTAATTGTATTGTTAAAGGATCAATCCTTTTCGGAATATTAACAAACAATTCATTCCACTTAAGGAATGGTCCAAATCTTCCCTTGCCTTTTGTTATGTCATGTCCTTTATAAGAACCGATCGGAGCATCTTCCTTTTTCTTGGCTTCTATTAATTCAATAGCCCTTTCATTGCTAAAGTTTAATGGATCTTCACCTCTAGGGATAGAAATGAATTTTTCATTGTGCTTAATGTATGGACCAAATCTGCCGGAATTAATAGTCAATTCCAAACCATCGTGTTCTCCTAAGGTCATTGGCAACTTAAATAATTCCATCGCTTCATCATACTCGATTGTTTCGATAGATTGACCTGGTTTTAAATTTGCGAATTTTGGCTTGCCTTCATCTCCAACTTCTTCTTTAGTACCAATCTGTACAACAGGACCGAATCTTGTCATCTGAGCTAATACTGTATGTCCAGAAGCTGGGTCAGTACCTAACTCCCGTCTCCCCTTTACACGTTGAGCCTCTGAGATTGTCTTTTCAACAGTCTCATGAAATGGTCCGTAAAAGTCGGTTATCATACCTTGCCACTCTTCTCTTCCCTGAGCTATATCATCAAGCTTCCCTTCAATATCTGCAGTGAAACTATAGGTCATAATATCGTTAAAGTGCTCGCTTAAGAAATCCGAAACAAGCATTCCCAAATCACTCGGATATAAGCGATTAGAAGTTGCTCCAGTCATTTCGGAATGCATTTCTTTTGAGATTTCATTATCTCTGAGTGTAATGATATTATATTTTCTTTCTTTCCCTTCTCTACTTTCTTTTGTAACATATCCTCTCTCCTTTTCCATAATCTTAGTAATGGTAGGCGCATATGTAGAAGGTCTTCCGATACCCAATTCTTCCAATTTTTTCACCAAGCTTGCTTCAGTATATCTCGAAGGGGGTCTCGTAAATCTTTCAATGGCTTGAATGTTATCAAGTTGGAGTTTTTGACCAATATTCAATGGAGGTAAAATACCCTTTGCATCTTCATCTTCATCCTTAGACTCCATATACACTTTCAAGAATCCGTCAAACTTTAAAACTTCTCCTTTTGCTTCGAAAATATCATTTGAATCCGATTGGATATCAACAATTGTTTTCTCCAGTTCCGCTTCTGACATCTGAGAAGCGATTGTCCTTTTCCAGATCAGGTCATACAATTTTTGCATATCGGATGTACCCTCAATCAATACATTGGAAATGTAAGAAGGTCTTATCGCTTCATGAGCTTCCTGAGCTCCTTTATCTTTAGTTGTATATCTTCTAACCTTTGAATAACGTTCTCCGTATTTTTCATTTATTTCATTGGCTATTGAAGCAATAGCCGTCTCACTCAGACTTGTAGAATCAGTTCTCATGTAGGTAATAAGACCTGATTCATATAATCTTTGTGCTGTCGACATTGTTCTGTTGACGCTGAAATAAAGTTTTCTACTTGCGTCTTGCTGTAATGTAGATGTTGTAAATGGAGCCGAAGGCCTTCTTTTTGTGGGCTTTACACTAATATTGGAAATTGCAAAGTTGGAATTTTTGAGATTTTCTAAAAATGATTCTGCTTCTTCAATGGTTGAATACCTTTCCTTCAATTCAGCTTTAAGGTCCACCATTTTGTTTTGCTCATTAAGAACTTTAAACAAGGCAACAACTTTATAAAAAGCTCTCGCATCGTGAGCATTGATTTCTCTTTCCCTTTCAACGATTAATTTAACAGCAACGGATTGTACTCGTCCTGCTGATAATTTACCTTTTACTTTTCGCCAAAGAATTTCTGATAATTCAAATCCAACCAATCGATCAAGAATTCTCCGTGCTTGTTGGGCATTAACTAGAAATTTGTCCACCACTCGTGGATTTTCGATGGCTTTTTGAATAGCAGTTTTAGTGATTTCTCTGAAAACAATTCTCTTTGTTGTGTCTTCATCAAGGCCTAGAACCTTACACAGATGCCATGATATGGCTTCTCCTTCACGATCTTCATCCGTTGCGAGCCAGACTTCACTAACTGTTTTGACGGTGTCCTTTAATTCCTTAACAACCTTCTTCTTTTCAGGGGAGACTACGTATTTGGGTTCAAATCCGTTTTCTTTATCAATTCCTTTATTTCCTTTATCAAGATCCCTAATGTGACCATAGCTGGATTTAACTATAAAATCACTTCCGAGGTATTTATTGATGGTCTTCGCTTTTGCTGGTGACTCAACGATTAAAAGTTTCTTCGACATTTAGAATAAATCTTTTAGTTGTTCTCTATTTAAAAAAGTTTGGGACCACAAATATGAGATAATTTTTAATATTCAATTGTTAATCAAATATTGTGCTTCTTTTTTTCTTTCTATTGCCAGTTCTTTTATTATCAATTCTTCATTTAAATCTTTGCTAAGAAGATTCCTGTGAAAGGTTCTCAGAACAAATTGGGCCATATCATCAGGATGAAGAAGTCCTTTTTCTTTTAAATAATGCGAGAATCGAGATCCTTCATAAAAACTCCAATTTATTATCATCCATCGCCCGATACCAAAATGTAATTTTTTACAAACCTCTACTTCTTCTGCTTGCTTAAAACTGGTAATTGACTCACTTGGCGTCAGTTGGATAAGTCTTGAAAAGGCATCTTTCATATTGCGTGGAATATAGACACCATTGATCTTGCTCAATTTTATATTAACTGCATATATTGAATCTAATTCAGCTTCTGTACTTGCTAATTTTTGAGCTGAACTATTAATGGAAAATGTTACTATTAAAGCAAATGTGAATAAGGTTTTTGATAGCATAATTAAACTCTTTGGACTACAGTACGTTCATGAATTGAATAAAATTTCATTCCTCAAAAATTTAACAAAGATTTGACCAAATATCTGAACAAGTCAAATCATCTAAAAAATTTAACTTATAAATTGGTTTTATTCTAAGTTTACACAAAAATTAATCAGACACATGAGTAAAGTATATATAGGTTCAGCAGTAAGAACTCCAATAGGAAGTTTTGGGGGTGTATTATCTAATATTCCAACCACTCAACTTGGGGCTACAGCTATTAAGGGGGCTCTTGAAAAGGCAGGAATCTCTGCTGATCAAATTCAGGAAGTATTTATGGGGAATGTTGTTTCCGCAAATTTAGGGCAAGCTCCAGCACGTCAAGCCGCTATATATGCCGGTATTCCCAATACTGTTCCTTGTACCACAGTAAATAAGGTTTGTTCTTCAGGTGCCAAATCAATAATGTTTGGTGCGCAATCTATTATGTTGGGCCACAGAGACATTATAGTTGCAGGTGGAATGGAAAATATGTCTCAAATTCCATATTATATTCCTAAGGCTAGATTTGGTTATAAATACGGGTCTGCAGAATTGATAGATGGATTGCAAAAAGATGGACTTACCGATGTATATAATGAATGTATCATGGGGCTCTGTGCCGACAATACGGCCAAAAAGTATAATATTTCCCGAGAAGAGCAAGATGCATTTGCAATTCAATCATATGAAAGATCAGCATCATCTACAGAGAATGGACTTTTCAAAAATGAAATCGTAGCTGTTGAAGTTCCACAAAGAAAAGGAGATGCTCTAATTATAGATGAAGATGAGGAATTTAAAAAAGTACGCTTTGACAAGATTCCAAACTTACGACCAGCATTTTCAAAAGATGGAACTGTAACAGCTGCTAATGCATCTACAATAAATGATGGCGCATCTGCTCTTGTTCTATTAAGTGAAAAGGCAGTGAATGAATTGGGAATTAAACCATTGGCGGAAATTGTTGGGTTTACTGATGCTGCTCATGAACCAGAATGGTTTACTACAGCTCCAACTAAGGCTACTGAGATTCTGCTTAAGTCTAAGGACATGAAAGCTTCAGACATTGATTATTTTGAAGTTAATGAAGCCTTCAGTGTTGTTCCTCTTGCTTATAATCAAATTATTGGAACAAATGATCAAAATGTAAATGTGCTGGGAGGCGCTGTTTCTTTAGGTCATCCATTAGGTGCTTCGGGAGCGAGAATAGTTACAACACTTGTTAATGTATTACAATCTAAAAATGGCCAATATGGTCTGGCAGCAATCTGCAATGGCGGTGGTGGTGCCTCTGCAATAATGTTAAAGGCAAGCTAAATAAATAACATGAAAGTTGCCCTTGTTCAAGATGGTCCTGAATTCAATAATTTAGAAGCTACAATTGAGAAAACTTGTGATTTCATAAGAGAAGCAAGCCTCTCCAATGCTGACATGATCATATTTGGAGAAAGTTGGCTATCGGGTTATCCGTTTTGGTTGGATATATGTACTAATGTGGCTATTTGGGATCATCCCCCAATAAAAGAGTTATGGGCGGCTACATATCAAAACAGTGTCGATATAACTCAAGGAGATCTAAAACTTATCCTGAAATGTATAAAAGACGCAGGTTTATACTGTGTCTTGGGATTGAATGAAAAGATTTCAAAAGGAAAAGGAAATCACACTATATATAATAGTGTTGTTATTATTAGTCCAGAAGGTCAGATTCTTAATCATCATCGGAAGTTAATGCCTACCTATACTGAGAAGCTTGTTTATGGTCTTGGAGATGGCGCCGGTCTTCATTCTGTAGAAACTAAGTTCGGAAATATAGGAGCTTTGATTTGTTGGGAACATTGGATGCCGATGACAAGACAATCTATGCATGATGAGGCTGAAGACCTTCATATTGCGTTATGGCCTTATGTCAAAGAATCACATCATTTAGCGTCGAAACATTATCCCATTGAGGGACGATGCCATGTGATTTCAGTAGGTCAAATTTGTGAAAAGAATGAATTACCCAAAGGATTGGAGTTATCAGATCATTTTAAAAATGAATTGTTTTTTCTCAAAGGAGGATCGGCTATTTATAATCCAAATGGTGAATATATAATCGAACCACTATATAACGAACGGAAATTAATCATTGAAGAGATTGAATTGATAACGAATCAAAGTGAATACATGAATCTTTCTGTCAGCGGTCACTATCAAAGACCGGATGTTTTTAATTATTCAGTAAATAAAGAAAGGCAGTAAGGCGTTAATTGAGTTTTTCCAATATTCCATTACGGTCAATTACAATTTCTGCATCTCTGAATCCTCGATTAATGGCTTTTACTCTTGCCATATATGCTTCATCTTCATCTCTATAGCCACTTAACACAAAGATTGTCCATTCTCCTTTACTCCATTGTTCAATAATACCTAGATCATTTACCTTATCAATATTAAACCAAATTGGATCTACATAGGATGCAAGCCTAACCTTATAATTTATTCCTGTTGTATAATCACTTACAAATCCGCTATTTGCAGTCGAAATATTGGTATCATCTGATAAAGTGACGAGTTCCATCTGAGCAGGACTCATAGATTCAAATGTTATAAAAGCATCTCCGTAACCCATGGCTTTAACCTTGCTCAATATTGATTTAGCATGATTTTTATCAATAAAGTAACCCAACTTTACTTTTGTAGAGTTGGTATGCTCAACTTTGTACAGGGATCCAAATCTTGTAAGATTAGAAAATAAGCTTACATCAGCCTGAGTGGTAAAAAGTGCTGCAAGCTGTATAAAGTATACATTATTAGAATTGTCCACAATCTCTCCAAGCGCAACTCTTTTAGCTCCTACCAATGACACATTAGAAACCATATGTTCTGTAATGTCTACGGCTGTAGTTGTATGTAAATTGTCAAAATCGATATTCTCTAATTCTTTGATAATCGCGTCGGTATCGAAAACATCATTTTCTGAATTAGATGAAGTAACTATCGCTTCTGCTGCCGGTTCATTATCTTCAAGTTCATCTAATGACACAGCTTCAGGAACAATCGCAGGATCGAATTCTTCAATACTATTATCTTCTTCATTGTAATTGACAAAACTTGTATTTTCAGCCCAATTGGTGTCTTCTATCACATCGGTTTCCAAATCCACTGCCTGGGGTGTAAATTCTACTTCGGCAACCATTTCCTGTTCAGGTCCTTTATGAACTAAATATATATCATGATATCCTCTACCTCCCAATCTATTGGAGGTTAGATAATAACTTTCCTGGTGCGGGTGTTTGATAAAATAATAATCATCTTCAGGAGAATTGACTCCATTTTCCATATTTATAGGCCCTTGCCATTCTCCATAATTAACGAATGAACTAAATACATCATATCCTCCTAAACCTATTCTGAAATCCGAAGAAAAATACAGCGTTTCGCCATCAAAGTAGGGCGTAATTTCGTTTCCTTCGGTATTAATTGTGGGACCTAAATTATCTGGATAAGTCCATCTATTATTTTTGTAATAGCTTACATAAAGATCAAATCCTCCGTAGCCTCCCGGTCTATTAGATGCAAAATACAATATCTTACCAGTTGGATTCAATGTTCCAAATCCAGTAGCATAACCTGCTTCATTATATGGGAATGCTTTCAAATTGGTAAATGATCCATCTTCATTTACGGTAGCAATAAAAAGACTTAATTCTAAGTCATTAGTAAAGATTTGTTTTTCTCCATCTCTAAAATTGTTCTTAGTAACTGCACAAATTGCAGCATCAGAAGCATAATGGATTGGACCCATATCATATGTTTCATCTTCATCTGGAAGAAGAAAACTTGTAGCATCTATATCTCCAGAAAATCCTTCTTCTGAAATAAACAGCTGACATTTTTCATCTTGTATTAAACTTGAATTCTGAATTTCGAGATTTCTTTTAAAATCAGTCCTGAAAGAACACCATATCATTTGATTTCTAAAAATGGCAGGACCAAAGTCTGTACTTTTTGAACTTGGAGCATATAGGTTTAATTCATATTCTCTATCAGAAGAGAGAGAAGCTATCGCGAAATCGCAACTATTTGCAAATATTTCTCCTTTTTCAGGATCGGCAATCTTATAGTTATTGAAATAGGTTTTTGCCTTTTCATATTCTCCCATTCTTTTAAGGAGTAAGCCATAATTAAAAGCAAAATCAACGGGCAAGCCATCGAGATTTTCCATTTTTTGATACCAATTAGCTGCATCAACGTTTTCATTCATCATTCTGAATGATTCAGCGATAATGTAATGGCAATCAATACAATTTGGATCCTTTTCTAAAGCTTTCTTTGCATTTTGAATTGCTAATTCAAATGCTTTCAATTCAAACTGTCTTTCTGCTTTGATCAAGGATTTTTGAGACCACCCCATATGAGCACAAATAACCAAGGCTAATATGAAGCATAATCGTAGCTTCCGATGCATGTTCAATCGTTTGATTTAGTACATATTATAAATTACAAATATATAAAATATATTGTATTATAGGGAATAATACATTTAATATAAACATATGTATTAGAACAGAATCACGATATAATCTGTTGTTGAATCGATAAAATCAGCCGCTTATCATTATTTTTTATCCAAATAGAGCCTGGATTTGAATTTATAAAGTAAAAAAACGATAAGAATACCTATTAGAAAGGCAGTAAAGACCAAGATAATATTTGCATTACCATCATATGCATTCGGCAAAACATTTAACTCTGAAACGATTTTATAGTCTTCAAAATCATTGATTGAAGCACTTGATTCATGTCCTATTTGATGGAGTTTCCCATTAGATTTGTCCAGAATCCAATCGGGATTTCGCCAAGGCCAAATCTTATTCAGAGACCCTAACATGAATCCTGATAGAATAGCAATGGTAGGATCATGATGTTTCTCAAAAGCAGCAGATACCAATCTTGAGAAAAATACCAATCCAAACAAACAGCCGCAGCCGAAACATGCTAGAATTACGAATGAATCAAGATTCGGTGATTGTAAAAATGTTTTTAATGTTGGAATAATAAGACTGTAAAGTCCAAGGAGCAAAAGAATAAAACTACCAGAAATACCAGGTAAAACCAAAGCACAAATTGCCAAGGTTCCGCCAAAAAAAATATAAATGTAATTTTCAGATCCAGCAGCTGGTACCAAACACGTTATTAAGTATGCTCCTGACGCAGCTAATAACATAAGGAAAATATTAGAAGTTGATTTTTTGGTAATATGACCAAGCATATATGGAACAGAAGCCAGAATGAGACCGAAAAATAATCCCCAAATTATTTCAGGATAATTCTCCAAAAAGTAACTTATCCCGAATACACCTCCTAAAACTCCAATGATCATTCCTACAAATAGAAAAACCAAGAACGCCCCATTCACTCTTTTAAAGACTTCTACTATATTCCCTTTGAAGATCAATCTTAATGTCTTCAAATTAATGGCAGTTATTGATTCAAGTAATTTTTTATAGATTCCTGTTATAAATGCAATAGTCCCTCCGGAGACTCCTGGAATAACTTCAGCGATTCCCATTGCAATTCCTCTGAGTATTAATCCTCCTTTTGAAAAATTCATTGTGTTATTGATGATGGGTTGAATTACTATTTTCTAATATTAGCTGCTCTTCTTGTTGACCAGATACATAAGTATCCAATTCATTCAGATCTGGTTGTCCTGCATCTATCCAAGCGGAGTACCAAAAATTTCCAATTGCTGAGATTGATTCTCTCATTCGCTCTTCTACCATTCCATTCAATGATTCATGATAAGCCTTTGAATACTCCGGACATTGTAATCTCTGAGTGACATCAGATCTTTCATCAAAACAAAATTGTAGCTCAGATCGAAATTTCTTTCTTAATTCAGCTTCTTCTTGCAACACCTTAGGAAGATGTGCATGGCTACCAATGATTACGGTCCAGATGTAAGATTGGATATCATCAACATATTGTGCCTGCCCTACTAAAAAATCGTAATCCCGCTCAGCAAATAGTTCTGGTAATCGACTTTCCCAGAAAGCGTGAATCCCCAATTGATCTGTTAACTGTCCGTTATAATTTACTGTCGTGTGAAGTGGAACATGTGCATCTGAAATATAATGACCAATATCTGCGCTTATTTTTAATATTGAGTGCGTTTTTCTTGATTCAAAAGCGTATACCAATCTTTTGTAAAACTCTTCAAGAAAAAAAGGTAGAGTCCCATAAGCTGCAAGCTGATTATTAAATAATACTTTATTAATATCCTTATTTTCTTTTATGACCGAAAGATTTATCAGGTCTTTTGGAAGCTCGATCTCATTCGAATATCTGTCTTCCATAATAAAGTCAATAATAGTCCGGTCAGTAAGCAGATTTGAAACAATACTTTCATCGAATAAAGTATCTCCATTTGAAGAAATTAAAGATATATAACCATACTTTAAAACTGCATTTTCGAATTTTCTAGGAACATCAGGAAATGGAATAGTATCGAAATGGTCTATGTCTATATAGTGTCTTGTAGCTTCGTTTTTAATGGCATATCGCCTCTTATCCGGATCAACAGCATGGGCTGTTATATATTCAATATTTTTTTTATAAAAGCCAAGCATCTCATGTGGGAGTGTGAAAACAGCTAACCTGTTTATTTTTTTGTGTCCATAAAAACCCCAATCTATTTCCGTAAATGACTGGCAGATTAATAGAATGGAAAAGCACAGAATAAATCTCTTCATTATCTGGTAAAGTTGCCTGGTTTCTTCAAAAGTTTTCTCACTAATCTGTATTGCAAAGTATAAAAGTCTTCCCAGTTAGATTGGACGAAAAACCGTTCAACCGTAGCAATACTATCGATTGAGATTGTATTGTAGCTTTTATCATAGATATCAATATCGGGAAAAAGACTCAACTCAATTGATTCTTGGTCAGCAAGTTCAATATTGATTTCGGCAAAAGCTATTTTGTTCTTTATACTGTCCCGTGCCGGATTGTTATTGCTGATATATTCGGAGAGCAACACATTAAAATCTTTAAGGTAATTCCTCATTACTTTTTGAGAAATTTCCGGTAACTCTTTTTTATTAGCAGCCAGTAATTCGAATTCTAATTTTTTATCTGTTTTTGAAATACGATAAGAATGCTTAATGTTTTTAGGATATGCAACAGAAACTGCAGTAATATCATCTGTATCAATCCGAAAAATAGCTTTATCCCGAATCCCGTTGACTTGATGGCTAAAATAATTTCTCAATCCTCCTTTTACAAGTGGCATTGACATCACATAAGCTTGGTTGGCTCCAGTCTTTATGCAATAGGTACCATCTTCATCATTTGTGTTTCCGGCCATAATAAAGTCGGAAAGTATATTCCCTTTCACATCGTATGTCTTTAATTCAATACCGGTATCTTTTATACTTCGATTGATCATATCATACTGAGTTTTTGGTGGGAGATAATTTATCTTCATTCTGCTGAATACGGACAGCATATTATTGACAACGTGATCACTAGCCCGATATTTTTTGTTCACTATCCATATATCATCTGTTTTACTTAAATGTATCAATGGATAACCTTTAGACTTAATCGTAAAAGTCTGTATTCTATCTTTGTCTTCAACAATAAAATCACGATCTGCGATAGTTACAGATCCATCTGAATTATCATTCTCGATAAAACCAAAGTAAACAACGCATAATCCAACAAGGATGAATAGTAACAATAAGGTCTTCTTCATTAAATCTATTTAGAGAAAAATAAAGGTAGTTTAAAAAATGTTTCACTATAACGATTTTAAGAATCAAATCATAAAATGAGATATTAGCGACATGAAGAAATATGAGCTTATCATTTTTGACT
Source organism: Saprospiraceae bacterium (assembly GCA_965248155.1). Classification (GTDB taxonomy): domain Bacteria; phylum Bacteroidota; class Bacteroidia; order Chitinophagales; family Saprospiraceae; genus RFSX01. The sequence goes on along the minus strand of CBDFIO010000001.1, from coordinate 1,193,327 downwards.
GTGATGGAACTCTAGTAAACAGTGAACCCATCTCCAATCAGGTTGTAGCTGAAATGATGACTGACATAGGAATTAATATGACTAAAGAAATGTCTATTGAATTGTTTGCTGGAAAAAAATTTTCTGATATTGAAGCTCACATTAAAAACCATGGGATTGACCCAGAGGATATAGGATTTGAAAAAGCATTTAGAAAAAACTCGAAGCTCGCATTTGAGAAATTTCTAGAGCCTATGCCTGGTGTCATAGAATTCATCGAATCCACTGATTGTAAAATCTGTGTTGCTTCTAATGGACCACAGCAAAAAATGGATATTACACCTTTCTGTAACAGGATTAGATAAATATTTCAATAATGAAAATACTTTTTCAGCTTATGATATTGGATCCTGGAAACCACATCCAGGATTATTCCTGCATACCGTTGAAAAAATGCAATCTCTTCCTAATCGATCGCTAATAATTGAAGATACGGTATCAGGATTCAAAGCTGCGGAAGCTGCAGAAATAGATTATTTCATATTTTCAAATGGAGAAAAACAAAGTTACAAGGGAAAGAGTTTAGCATGTTTTTCAAATTTTCTTGAACTGAATGATTTACTTTATTAATATACAATTACTAATACGCAATCATGTCTAATTCTATTTCTTAACTTTAGTTATTAAATAAAACCACAATGTTTTTAAGATTGTCATTGTTGATAGCAGGCTTCTTTTTAAGCTTTCAAGCCCATACTCAAGTTACTTTCACAAAGAATATCGCTCCAATTATTTATAAAAATTGTTCTGTTTGCCACAGATCCGGAGAGATTGGACCAATGTCATTAAGCAACTATGAAGAAGTAAAAAATTGGGCTGAAACTATTCAGTATGTGACCTCTATTAGATATATGCCACCCTGGAAGCCAGATCCGGAATACTCTCAATTCCTCGGTGAAAATTATCTTACGGATCTGGAAATCCAACAAATAAGTGACTGGGTCGAAAACGGAAAAATACGTGGCGATCTTGATGACGAACCTGATTTTCCAGACTTCCCAACCGGTTCTCAACTTGGCCAGGCCGATCTCGTCTTAGAGATGGAACAAAGCTATTTACATAAAGGAAATGGAAGAGACGAATACAGATATTTTGTCATTCCTACGGAATTGACTGAGGATAAAGTATTAAAAGCACTTGAAATGAGACCCGGTAATAAAAAAATTGTTCACCATGCTTTATTTTTTGAGGATATTTCAGGAAAAGCAGCACTGAATGATGCTGCAACACCAGAATATGGATTTAATGGGTTTGGCGGATTTGCAGGTCAGAATACTGAGGATATTTTATCACAAAAACAGTTTCCAGGATATGTCCCAGGGCAAAAAGCCAGATTCTATCCTGATGGATTAGGACAGACATTGCAAGCTGGAAGCGATCTTGTTGTTCAAGTCCATTACGCCTCCTTGGCCGGTTGATGAAGAAGATAAGTCTAGCTTCAATCTCTTTTTTGCTGATGATAACGAGGTATTTGAAAGAGAAGTATCAGGACATATTATGGTGCCTTTCTTCCATGTTATAAATGACAACTTTGTAATTCCTGCAAATACTGTCCAAGAATTTCATGGTATATGGCAAGTACCTCAGGACCTTAGTCTATTAGGCTTATCTCCACACATGCATTTATTAGGGCAACATTGGGAAGTTTATTTAGAAAGGCCTGACGGTGAAATAGTCAATTTAATTCGTATTAATGAATGGGATTTTAACTGGCAAGGATCTTTTTATTTTAAGAATTTTATAAAGGCAAATAAGGGATCAAAAGTTCATGCCATTGCCAGTTATGATAACACAACTGAAAACCCAAATAATCCATCTAATCCTCCGATCTTTGTTTTCTGGGGAGAAGGAACAGAAGATGAAATGTATTATCTTCCAATACTTCATGTTCCATATAAAGATGGTGACGAGGACATCATCTTTGACGGAGAGACAACTGCCTTAGAAGAAATAAACATTCGTTTTCCTGAAACAAAACTTTATCCTATTTTCCCAAACCCTGTAAACAGTTATGTTAATGCAGGTTTTAGTCTTGAAAAAGCATCGACGATTTCAATAGACATTTTAGATATTAACGGTAGAAAAATAAGGAAGCTAAGGCAAAACGAGTTTTTCAATGTTGGCAGACATGTTATCAATTTTGACACCAACCATTTAGAAGTTGGAACTTATATATTGCGGGTTAATTCAAAAGATTTTTCTTTAACTCAAAAGTTTATCAAGATTTAATATCTCTTTAATAAAAAAATATTGGGGCTGCCAAAACAAAATTTGGTAGCCTTTCTTATTTTTGTGCTCTAATAATTAAAACACTAAAGACATGGCCAAAAAAATAGCTATTAATGGTTTCGGAAGAATAGGTAGATTAACCTTTAGAAACCTATATCAGAGAAGCGATATTGAAATCGTTGCAATCAATGATTTAACAGATAATAAAACGTTAGCTCAATTATTGAAACGAGACAGTGCGCATGGTACTTTTGGATCTGAAGTAAGCGCAACAGATGAGCACATTATTGTTGATGGAAATAAGATTGTTGCCACAGCTATGCGAAACCCAGCTGAGTTGCCATGGGGAGAATTAGAAGTTGATGTTGTACTTGAATGTACAGGAGTTTTCAGAGACAAAGAAAAAATGCAATTGCATATTGATGCCGGAGCTAAGAAGGTACTCTTATCTGCTCCAGCCAAAGGAGATGGTGTTAAAACTATTGTATTGGGTGTAAATGATGATGAATTAACCGGAGAAGAGATTTTTCTAAGTAATGCATCTTGTACAACGAATTGTCTAGCATCTCTTACTAAAGTTATAATTGACAATTTTGGTTTGATTCAAGGATCTATGACAACTACTCATGCTTACACTTCAGATCAAAAAATTCAAGACGCTCCTCATTCTGATCTTAGAAGAGCAAGAGCGGCCGCTTACAACATCATTCCAACAAGTACTGGTGCAGCGAATGCAGTAGGTAAAGTTCTTCCTGAGGTTGCTGGTAAATTATTTGCTATGGCCTTAAGAGTTCCAGTTATTACTGGATCAATTGTCGAATTGAATGTGCTGGTTGAAAAGGATGTTACCATTGAAGAAGTAAATGCAACATTTAAAAAATATGCAGACAGTTCTCTTAAAGGTATACTTGAATATGTAGATGAACCTATTGTATCTTCTGATATCGTAAGAAATCCACATTCTTCAATATTTGATTCACAGCTTACGGATGTATTAGGAAAAATGGTTAAGGTCGTATCATGGTATGATAATGAAGCTGGATACTCTGCCAGGTTAGCAGACTTAGCTTCAAGAATATAGGAGAATCGATGCTTACAAATTTAAATGGTAAAAAGGTATTAATAAGAGTTGACTTTAATGTTCCGCTTGATTCTGAATACAATATTACAGACGACACGCGGATCCGTAAAGCCTTACCTACCATTAAATATGCTCTAGAACAGGGTGCTGCAGTCATTTTATGTTCTCATCTCGGCAGACCACTTAAGAAATTAAATGAGGATGGTTCGGTCAACATTAATAAATTCACTTTAAGACATCTCATTAATCATCTTTCCGATTTATTAGCAGTTGAAGTACAGTTTGCCCACGACTGTATTGGAGAAGATGCTTTTGACAAAGCTTTAAAAATAGCTTCTGGAGAGTTGCTCCTCCTTGAAAACACGAGATTCAATCCTGGTGAAACAAAAGGCGATATTGAGATGGCCGCAAGACTGGCCAAACTTGCAGATGTTTATATAAACGATGCTTTTGGAACAGCACATCGAGAACATGCATCTACTGCAACTGTAGCCAAGTTTTTTAAAAAAAATTCAAAATCTTTTGGATTACTTATGGAAAAAGAAATTGAGAATGCAGATAAAGTAATGAACAGTCCCAGAAGGCCGTTTACTGCAATTCTTGGTGGAGCAAAGGTTTCAGATAAGATTCAATTGATTGAAAAATTGATGGATTTTACTGATAATATTTTGATTGGTGGCGGGATGAGTTTCACATTTATCAAAGCCATGGGTGGTTCAACCGGAAATTCACTTCTGGAGGAGAATCAGGTCAACTTAGCTATCGACTTAATTGACAGAGCTAAAGAAAGAAATGTTGACCTATATATCCCAATTGACAGCATCATTGCTGATGGATTTTCAAACGAAGCAAACATTCAAACCGTAAATTCAGATAGTATACCGGACGGATGGATGGGACTAGATATTGGACCCCAAGCTGTACAACAATATGATCAAGTAATTCAAGACTCTAAGACTATACTTTGGAATGGCCCTGTTGGGGTTTTTGAATTTGAAAATTTTGCAAACGGAACCTTACAAATTGCTGAATCAGTGGCCAAATCTACACAAAATGATGCCTATTCCTTAGTTGGAGGTGGTGATTCTGTATCGGCTGTGAATAAAACAGGATTAGCTGATCATATTAGTTATATATCTACGGGTGGAGGTGCTTTATTAGAATATTTGGAAGGTAAAAAATTACCTGGAATTGCAGCCATTGAATCCGAGTCTAATGACTAGTCAAGTCTTTGGATAAGAAGAATCAATGTTAATATACTCATGGCTTGTGCAACTGAATCGCCAAGTACTTTTGTCCAGTCTACATCAGAATTCATTTGTTCGTCTTGTTGTTCTACAGTTTTATATCCTACAGTTATTGTTGATCCTTGAAGTACTTTAGGATAATTCTTTTTGAATAATCCAAATTTTGGTTTTTTGATTTCCCCATTGGCGTGCTCAACAAATATTTTTTGTTTATCTCCTAACTCACTAATTCCTCCTGCCTATTCATTGATATAAAACAAAGCGTCTTTTCCCAGATGAAAAGGTACATGGATCTCATTGCCTTCATTAATTGCTCCTTCACCTACGACTTCTTTTACTTTAGTAGCGCCTCTTATTGTTACAAATTCTTTGATCTTGGGGACATCTATTATGTCTCCATTTTTAACGATAAAATTGAATTCTGAATTCGGATTATTAAGTATCTCTTCCAGTTTTATTACAATAGATCCGTAATCACCTTCACTACGTTCAAGTGTGGCACCAGCCGGAAAAGCTTCTCCAGCCAATCCACCTGCTCTTTGAATTACAGAACTGATACGTTCATTGTTTTTTGAAATCGCATAAGGTCCTGGAAATCTAACTTCCCCTGACAAGAACACCCTTTGTTGCAGTTCAAATTCATTAATAAATCGTACGGCTATGTTATCGAAAGGTTCTAAACGGTAATCGATAATCGAGGAATTAACAACATTGAAATTCCTATCTAATTCAAGTTTGTCAACGATGGTTTTAGTAGGTTGATTATTGACGATTATTACCCTAGATATTTCAATATTGTTAGTAGAAGCTGCCAACTTAAATCCTCCGGATAAAGCCATAATATCTTTAATGTTCATGCCTATGCCAAATTGATACTTTCCCGGTTTATTTACTGCCCCTTCAATTCTTACATAAGATTCTTCAAGAAAGGTATTTTTTGATTCAATAACCAAACTATCAAATGGGTTTAGCAATACATTATCTGGATTATTCGGATCATCAAAAATCTGGTCGAGTTGGTCAATAGTTTTATAGTATTTTGTTTTTGGGTTAAGGGGATCATTCTTATGGATCACTGCTATGTTAGATGCATCTCTAGTCATACCTCCAGCTCTTAGAATGGCATCTCTGACTCTAATTGATTTTGAGTTATCGTGAGGAAAGCTTCCCGGTAACCTAACTGAACCACTAACTGAAATATGCTGACTGTCATTGAATCTTTCTTTAGACCATATTTCAATAATGTCTTTGTCTCTTAGAACTATGTTTTGTGTAGAATTATTATTCTGAAGGGCTTCGCCTAAATTCAATATGATTATTTCTCGAGTTCCATCAGTATTGGTTCTTGTGACAAAAATTTGCTCTGTACTTGATGTTTCTTTTAGTATTGCTTTGAGTAACAGATCGTTCAATTTCATTCCCGGTCTTCTTTCAAAGATCCCATCATTTTCAACTTCACCTTGAACTTCAACAAAAATTTTCAATTCAACATCCAGAGATTCCACTTTTACGGCATCTCCATTCTGAAGGATAAAATTTCCATTCTGAATAGAGTCCCAATCCACATCAATTAATTCTAAGTTTCCTTCAATTACTCTTTTTATCTGAATTTTCTTTTTGTATGCATATTCTGTAAAGCCTCCACAAAAAGTTAACAATTCCACTAATCCTTCTGACTTTAATAATTCATATTTTAAAGGTCTTTTGACTTCCCCTTCGATGGTAACCAGATTCTCAGAAACCGGGATAAGAATAACATCATTTTCTTCAAGGAAATAATTATTATGAATTGAGGGATCGGTAAGTAAAGCATATACATCCATTGTAAGCAATTCACCGGAAGCTTTTTGCACCTGAATCTTTCTTAAACTTCCAATGTCACTTGTTCCTTTGACAATGGCCAGTGCATTAAATGCCGAATTAAATGCGGGCAATGTATAGGACCCGGGGTTTTCAAAAACTTCTCCATAAATACTTATTCTAACAGTCCTTGAATAACTTAATGACATATCAAACTCTCCTTCTCGAAAACTATGGATTCGGGATAAGATAGATTTCAACTTGTTTCTTGCATCAGACAATCGCATTCCTCTCAGATATACTCTTTGTCTTCCATCAGCAACTTTAATAAATCCGTCTTTAGCTATTACAAAATTATTTTCGAATTGAGATACACCCCAAATAGATACAACAAGTTCATCACCTGGTCCTAAAACGTAATTATCAGGGGCATTAATTTCACTTGATGACCGGTAAACATCAATCAATTTATTTCGAAATAGTTCTTGTCCATAGATAGAACTAATTTCATAATCTGCTTGCTCTATAACAGGTGGCTGTTCAGCCGGTACATTATTAATTAGGGTATGAGGCTTTGAAGTAAGTAGATCAGTTGCCGATACATTTTTCTTGTTTAGTTCCTGATTAGCTTTGGCTTCCTCTAGATCAAGAATTGTTCTTTCAATAAGCTTTATTTGGTCCTGGCTTAATTGAGTAGGATCGAGATTTGATAAATCGAGTCCTTTGAGAAGTAATTCTTGTCTGACTTCCTCTTCATTAAGTCCTCTTTTCTGGAGTTCCTGTACTATCGATTCTTGAGTAATAAATAAATGTTGGCCTGATACCGGATTACACCATGCAAATAGAAATAGCAATAATAAATAACACCATAAATGACTTTTTCTATTCATATCAACATTCAAGTAAGGCTTGTTTGAGTGAGTCCACGATATAGTTTTGCATATTTTCATTTAACTCAGAATGCATTGGTAACGAAAGTACTGAATTAGACAGTGATTCTGAAACAGGATATCCGCCTTTTTTTGCATATTCCTGATAAATAGATTGTGTATGAAGAGGAGCAGGATAATATATTCCTGTCGGGATTCCTTTCTCTTTTAAAAATGATTGAACTTTATCACGGTTTGAAGAGAGCGTTAAAGTATACTGATGAAATACATGATTCCTATTTAGAGCCCTAAATGGTGTTTTTATTCCTTCCACATTTCTCAACTGATCATCATAGTAATCCGCTGCTGCTATTCTTGACTTATTGTAGTCGTCTAAATACTTCAATTTTACATCAAGAATTGCTGCTTGCAAGGCGTCAAGTCTACTGTTAATGCCAATATTGTCATAGAAGTATTTTCTGGACGAACCATGATTGGCATATAGATTAATTTTGTCAGCGAGTATCGGATCTGATGTACATACTGCTCCCCCATCCCCATATGCTCCAAGATTTTTTGAAGGAAAAAATGAAAAAGTACCAATTTTGGCAATCGTACTGCACATATGTTTTATACCATTATAGTTATAATATGCACCGATAGATTGTGCTGTATCTTCAATTACATTAAGATTATGACTGCGGGCAATTGTCATAATTGCATCCATATCACATGATTGACCAAAAAGGTGAACAGGAATGATGCATTTTGTTTTTGATGTTATTGCTTCTTCAATTTTATTTGTGTCGATATTAAAAGTTCTTTCATCAACGTCTACAAAAACGGGTTTCAAGCCAAGCAAAACAATAGTTTCTGCAGTGGCTACAAAAGTAAAAGGAGTGGTAATAATTTCATCACCCGCCTGTAGATCAAGAGCCATTAATGCTAATTGCAATGCATCTGTTCCATTACCACAAGGAATGACATATTTAGAATCTAAATAAGATGAGAGATTTTTACAAAATTCATTGACGAAAGGTCCTTTTATAAAGGATGTAGACTCTAATACTTTTTGGATGGCCGAATCCATTTCTTCTTTGATGTTCTCATACTGATTTCTGAGATCAACCATTCTTATTTCCATGCTCGAAATATAAAGTTTATAATTGAAATAGTGACCTTAAAGACAAAGTTGATCTTATTAATAATAATATCATTTCCTTAATGAGTCAATTGTTTAATTTTGCTTCATGAATAGAAAGTATTTTATACTCTTTTTATTGTTTTCGTTTGCAAATCTTAATCATGCACAAGATGATGTCAGAGAGGGAGATTTTTTTGCCATTGGCATTTCTTATGGTATTAATATTCCTATTGGTACTCTAGCAAATCGATTTGGAACAAATTTTCATGCTGGATTATCTCTTGACTGGTACAAGTCAAAATTCAATGGTTCTTATGGAATAGAAGGAAATCTTCTTTTCGGAAACAATGTAAAAGAAGACGTAATATCATCATTAAGGCTTGACAACTTTGCCATTCTTGGATTTGATGGACAATATGCAGATGTATTTTTAAGAGAACGTGGAACTTATCTTGGTGTATGTTTCAAAAAAATACTTATCCCTAATAAAAATAATTTTCGCTCTGGATTTGCCGCAGCCTTAGGTATAGGAGCTTTGCAACATAAGGTCAGGATTCAGGTAGAAACCAGAAATGCTCCCAATCTTGATGGTGAGTACCTCAAGGGTTATGATAGAAATACTGTAGGACCAGCATTTAAACAGCAATTTTCATATACACATGTAGGTAAAAACAAAAATGTAAATTATGCTATTTCATTTGAGATCATGGAAGGTATTACTAAAAATAGACGGGCAATAAATTTTGATAGTTTTGAAAAAGACACAAAATCAAGATTCGATGTATTATTGGGAATCGATTTTAAATGGTACATACCAATTAAAGATATGCGAGAAGCTGAAGAAATCTTCTATTGATCATGTTATCGATATATTCTATCCTCATAAGAGTATTCAGTTTTTTTGTTTTGCTCACTTCTTTTATAAATAAGAGAGTTTATAAGTGGAGAGAAGGAAGACGGGATCAAATCAGTCGGATTAAACCTTTGATAGCAGCTTGGGAAAACAATCCTATTATTTGGATTCATGCAGCATCATTGGGAGAGTATGAGATGTCAAAACCTATAATAAGAGGCTTATCTGAACAAAATAGCGCGTATAAATTTGTGATAAGTTTTTTTTCTCCATCCGGATTTGAAAATATTGAACTTAAGAAGGATAGATTTTTAAAAATTTATCTCGATACTGACATTTATAAAAAGCAAAAGGTCTACTTGGATTTGATTAATCCTTTTGTTGTGATATTTATCAAATATGAATTTTGGTTTAATTTTTTACGCGCCTTACAAACCAAATCTATTCCCTATCTTTTTTCTTCTATTCACCTGAATAGAAACCATTATTTACTTAATCCGATTTTCAGACCCTTATTTGATTTAGTATCAGCCAGCTATAAATTATATGCCCACAATGAATCGTCTGAGCAGATTTTAAAAGAAAAGGGACTACAAAATGTTGTTGAATTTGGAGATACCCGAATTAATCAAGTATTAAAGAATACAAATAATGGTCGTGAACTTCCATGGGAAAAATCGAAGCTTCCTTTAATTGTTTTTGGAAGCATTTTGAATGATGAAGTTGATATGGTATGCTCAATTATCATGAAGAATTCAGATTATAATTTCATTATTGCCCCCCATGATATAAACCAAAATACATTAAACTTATATCGCAATAAATTAAAACCGAGATATGACTTGTTATCCCAAATTCAAGGCATAACAACTAATCAAATAGTGCTGGTGGATACGATTGGAGATTTAAAATATTTATACAAGAATGCAGATATTGCCTATGTCGGTGGCGGTTTTGACAAAGGTCCCCATAACGTCCTGGAACCTGTAGTATTTGGTGTTGTAACGATCTGTGGACCGCATATTCACAAATTTCCGATGGCACAAAAATTGAAAAAAGAAGGACTTTTATTTATAATTAAAAATAAATCAGATCTTCAGAATACGATTGAAAATAAATTATTGCAATCTAAATATGTTGTAGCTGAAAAGGCATCAGAATTTGTACGAAAAAATAAGGCTAAATTGGACATTCTATTCAATGATATTAAGCAATTAAATAGTGGAAATCCAAAAAAATAAAATACTTGTTATTGGTGATGCCATGATCGATAGATACATCATAGGTAAAGAAATCGGTGTATCCCCAGAAGCAGATGTACCTCTTCTAAAGCGTACTAATACTGAAGACCGATTGGGTGGAGCTGCAAATGTATGCGTCAATTTGATAGGTCTCGACCTGCAGCCAATATTAATCGCTTCTTGTGGAGCTGATTATAAAGGATCAATTCTTCAGGAACTTTGTACTTTTCATGGAATCGAAAGCTATTTTGAAATTATTGAGAACAGGACTACCACATTAAAGACCAGAATCGTAGATGATTCATTTAATCAATTTCTTCGATTTGACGAGGAAGAGACAAAAGATTTAAATGAGGAACAAATTGAAAGTCTGACAAAAAAAATAAATCAATTAATTGAACAGGACAACATTCATGCGATTCTCATTCAAGATTATAACAAAGGCCTAATTACTGAATCTTTAATTGTTACGATCCAAGAAATATCCAAGCGATTAAACATTCCATTAATTGTTGATCCCAAGCATAATCATTTTTTAGAATTATCTAAATGCACGATCTTCAAACCAAATCTAAAAGAGTTATCATTTGCACTTGGGCGAACAATTGAAGCTGAAGCCAATAGCATTCGGAACGCTATTGAAGAATTACAGCTTTCCCAGGATTCAATAACAATTGTCACCTTGGCGGAAAAGGGAATTTTTTGGAAATTTCGTGATGAAACAGGTATAATTAAAGGAATTCCGGTTGATACTGCTGATGTATCGGGTGCTGGTGACACAGTCCTTTCAATACTTACTTTTGGGACCTTAAGAAATCTAAGTATCCATAAAATTGCCGAAATAGCGAATAGATCCGGTGCTATCGTATGCGGAAAACCAGGTGTAAGTCAAATAAGAATTGATGAAATAAGGGCCTTTTTGCAATGAAATAAATCTGATAATTAGCTTCTTTTATTTCTCCTAAAAGACATTAGAGGACACATAGTTTTATTATTTTTGGTACCACGAAATAAGAATCTTAATCTCAAAGTATTCGAATCTTATCTCAAAAACATATTAAATCTAAAATCTAAATTAAAATAAGCGTATGAATTTGAAATTTACACTTAGTAGTCTAGTAATGGTCTTATTGTTAAATAGCAGCCTATTTTCACAAGGTGCTAACACAATGACCGTAAATTCACCAGCAAGCATTGCTGGAGAGTACACTGTTTTTGTTGCCAATTATGGTGATCAGTCTGGAAATGCCATAACAGGAGATCTCGTTTTTGTTAATGACGGCGATACTAGTGATAGTAACGGCGATGGAGAAGCAGGGACTGAGAATGATGGATGTCAATCATTTGTATCAGATGTTAATGGCCAAGTTGCTGTAGTTGATAGAGGTGATTGTTTTTTTGGTGAAAAATCTGACAATGGAGAAGCTGCGGGAGCAACTGTTGTTCTAATATGTAATAATGACATTGCAAATCCAGATACAGGTATTGTACCTGGTGCCGGACCAAACGGTGAAGGTAACTCGACCACTATTCTAACTGTTGGAACGAGTTATAATAACTGTGAAATCATAAAAATGGCATTAGCTAATGGAGCTGTTAATGCAACGTTTGGCTATGTTGAACCTCCATGTGCTGTTCCTGATTATGGTCCAGAAGTTATTTGGGGAAATGAAAGAGGTCAAGGTGATTTTGAAGATGGCCCTAATGAGTGGACCACCGAGAATGAAGATGCCGATGACGAAGGATGGGAATGGGTTGCCGATTTTTCATTTTTCGGTAGAATAAATACATCTGCAACCGCTTGTAATGGATTCATGCATTTAAATTCTTGGGATTTAGGTGTTATTGACGGTACAGGTACATGTGATCCGTGTAACGGAGGAATTGTTTCTCCTGTTATTGATCTCACCGGTCATACAATTGAAGGATTATATGTAGAATTTGATCAAGTATATTTCACCTTCTTTTCAAGAACATTTTTATTAGCTAGTAAAGATGGAGGAGTTACTTATCCTGATACGTTTCCAATTAATCAGTTAACTCCAACTAATGCAACTGATATTAATACATTCAGAGTAGCTTTACCAGGATATGAAGGTGCTGAAAGCTTAAGATTAAAATTTTATAAAAATCAAGGTGGAACCGGTAACATAGGTTATTATTATTGGGCGATTGATGATGTAAGAGTAATCAATGAGGGGTCAGCTGATATGCAAGCAAATTACAATTTCTTTGCAAGTGCAGCTACCTATCGTACAGCATTATCACAAACGGCTCCTATGCCTTTCTTAATTGATGTATTTAATGCGGGTAATCAAAATGCTGTAGCTCCAAGTGTTGATGTTGAAGTATTTGGTCCATCAGGTGCGATGGTCTTTTCAGCGTCGAATGACTATCCAGACGTTCCATCATGGACCAGTTTTGAAAACAGAGTATTCCCTGATACTTATACTCCAGACGAAATTGGCTTTTATAATGGCCGATATATTGCAAAAGCTGATAGTGATGTAAACGGGTCTAATGACACTATTCCGTTTTTCTTTGAGGTAACCGACAATACTATTTCTCCTTTACCACCTGAAGATGCATTCGTTAATCCACCGGTATTCAGATCTATGACAGCTGGTTCGACTTGGCAAGATATAAGTTCTGCAGCGTATACTTTAAATTATGCTGCAGCGCATATATTTTACATTCCTAATGGAGCAGATCATACACTGAGTAATGTTAGATTTGGAGTTGAAGATGATCCTAATCGTAATGGAACTGTAAATGTTTGGTTGTATGCATGGTTGAGAACAGACGATAATACTTCCGGTAATTTTAGTATCAATGCTGATAATACATTATTAGTAGGTGCAAAAGTTGGTGGTGGTCAAATCATCAATCCTGCTTTCGGTAGCCAAAGAATTATTGATGTAGAAATGGCAGCTGCTAACTTAGCAACTGGTGAAGCGTTACTTGATGGCAATGGAGATCCAGTTCCAATTGAACTTCGTGATGATCAGTTATATGTAATGGTTCTTGCTACAAATTCCAATAATGCACAACAAATTTCACTTCTAGGATTTGATGCAGATTCACAATTTACTGTTGAAAGAAACTGGAATGTCAGTGCAACAAATCTTGCTCTTGATTCATTAGGAAGCAATAGATTAGCTGGTGCCGATATGGTTGCTACACCAAACGGAAATTTTAATGAAATCGATAATGTATCTTTCACTGGAGGAACTTGGGGTATTAATGAATTATACATTGAGTACACCGTTCAACCACTTGATGGATTAGGAACTGAAGACTTAAATGAAACACAGGAAATTACAGTTTATCCAAATCCTGCATCAAGCAGATTATTTGTTGAATTAAGTCTTGAAGAAAGCTCTGCTGTAACAATTGAGATCGTTGACCTTTCAGGCAAAATGATTCAAAATTATAGCTATGACAATATTGTAAAAGATAAATTACAATTAGATGTAAGCGATCTTACTACTGGTCTATATCATGTTAATATTAGAACAGAAGCTGGATTCACTTCGAAAAGAATTGTTATTACTAAATAATAAATTCGAACTATAGAAAATTAAAAAGGCCTTCAATATTGAAGGCCTTTTTTTGTTAGTTTGTATTAAGTTGTTTTAGTTGTTGTTCTATGGCTACAATCCTTGCCTGTCCATCTGCTAATTTCTTTCTTTCTTTCTCAACAACTGCCTCCGGAGCATTATTAACAAATCGTTCGTTCGATAATTTTTTCTCGATACTTGTTACAAATCCTTGTTGATAAGTTAACTCGTCATTTAATTTAGAAATTTCAGCCTCGAGATCAATTTCTTGATTAATGCCTGCAAATAATTTTGTTTTACCACAAATAAAAGCAACTCCTTCAGTGTTATCATCTTCATTAACAGATTCAATATCGTTAACGAATGCTAAATATTGAATAGTCTCTTTCGATCCTGTTCTATTAAAGCATGATTCAATCTCACCATTCTTCACATAATTCAAATCTATCTGATCTTTAGGTTTGAGTTTATTTTTATTCTTAATATCCCTGATATTAGTAATAATATCCTTCAATAAATCAAAGTCTTCAATCAATGACTTATCAATACTTCCTACTTCAGGAAATTGGCTTGAAATACAATCTTCTCCATTCGGTCTTTCTCTCAATATATGCCATACTTCTTCGGTAATAAAAGGCATAAAGGGATGTAATAAGGTGCAGCATTTTTCTAAAAGATCTATACAGAACTTATAGCTATCCTGATCTATGGGTTTACCATATTCCGGTTTAATCAGTTCTAGATACCAACTGAATACATCATTCCATACGAATGTATACATGGTCATTAATGCTTCAGATATTCTATAAGCTTCAAAGGAGGCTAACAATGAAGCTGTCGTCTCATTGAGTCTGGAATTGATCCATGCGCCAGCTAAAATATTTTTTTGAGGAGTAGAAAGCGTGTTATCTATCTCCCACCCTTTGATGAGCCTGGTGGCGTTCCATATCTTATTTGAAAAGTTCCTTCCGTTTTCTACTAATTTTTCATCAAATAAAAGATCTCCTCCAGCAGGTGAACAGGACAACATTCCATACCTCACTCCGTCAGCTCCATATTCTTCTATCAATTTCAGTGCGTCTGGAGAGTTGCCTAAAGACTTGCTCATTTTTCGTCTTTTTTGATCTCTCACCATTCCGGTAAAGTAAACATCTTTAAACGGGATACTTCCTTTCCATTCGTATCCAGCCATGATCATTCTGGCCACCCAAAGAAATATTATATCCCATCCTGTAACAAGAACAGAAGTAGGGTAATAATAATTAAGTTCGGTTTCATCTTCAAATCCATCAAAAACAGAAATTGGCCACAACCATGAAGAAAACCATGTATCGAGTACATCTTCATCCTGATTTAAATCATCAAGGCCAATAGAGCTATCATTGAAAAATGCTCGCGCATCTTCAAGAGCCTGTTCTTTTGATGTGGCAACAAATATTTCGTCATTATAATAATAGGCAGGTATTCTTTGGCCCCACCATAATTGACGCGAAATACACCAATCTCGAATATTGGACATCCAATGTCTATAGGTATTCTTATACTTTTCTGGATAAAAATTAATTTCATTGGATTCTACTGCTTCTAATGCAGGTTTTGCCAATGATTTCATGTCAACATACCATTGTAAGGAAAGTCTTGGTTCTACGAGAACATTAGTTCTTTCAGATCTACCTACATTATGGACTAAATCTTCTGAACCGACGATATGTGATTTTTCTTCTAAATCGGCAAGAATTAATTTTCTTGCGTTGAATCTCGTCTCCCCAATATATAATTGACCTGCTTCATTGATCGTAGCATCTCCATTAAAAATATCGACTGTCTCCAAGCCATGTTTTTCGCCAAGTGCATAATCGTTTGGATCATGGGCAGGAGTAACTTTAAGAGCTCCGGTTCCAAACTCTCGATCTACATATTCATCAAATATTATTGGGATAGTTCTTTCAATAAGTGGAACTATTGCCTTATTACCTTTTAGGTGACTATATCTTTCGTCATCAGGATGTACAGCAATAGCCGTATCTCCAAGTATGGTTTCCGGTCGTGTCGTTGCTATAGTTATAAATTCTTCAGAGTTCTGAATTTTATATTTAACATGATATAATTTTCCTGTTTCTTCAGAATAAATAACTTCTTCGTTTGAAAGTACGGTTTGAGCTTTTGAATCCCAATTGACCATCCTGTGCTTGCGATATAGTTTTCCTTTTTTATAGAGATCGACAAATACTTCAATTACAGCTTTATACCTTTTATCATCCATCGTAAAGGCGGTACGATTCCAATCCGGAGAAGCTCCTAATTTTCTTAGTTGCTGCAGAATTATTCCTCCGTAATTATTAGTCCAATTCCAAGCATGATCAAGAAATTCATCTCTGCTGAGATCTGATTTTTTTATTCCTTCTTCTCTTAATTTTTTTACAACTTTTGCTTCAGTAGCAATTGAAGCATGATCAGTTCCGGGAACCCAACATGCATTCTTGCCTTCAAGTCTGGCTTTTCTGATGAGAACATCTTGAATTGTATTATTCAGCATATGTCCCATATGAAGGACACCAGTGACGTTTGGGGGTGGTATTAGTATTGTATAAGGTTCTCTATCATCTGGAATAGATTTAAAGTATTGATTTTGCTCCCAAATCTTATACCATTTCTCTTCTACATCTTTTGGACTATATCGCGAACTAATCTCCATTTACTATGATTTGTATTTTATTTTTAAAGCTTACAAAGGTACTAAATAAGCCATGTATGGCGCTTATATATATAATAAGTAAATCACATTTACACCAAAAATGAATTAACTTTCATCTGAATACAAAAGCTCAATCTTGAATGCAGTCAATTGCAAACTTAATATCAAGAGTTAAAAAACAGGATCCAACGGCACAAAAGGCCTTATACGATAAGTATTCTCCATTGTTTTTTGGTATTTGCCTGAGGTATGTTAAGGAAAGTGCAGAAGCTGAAGACGTCATGATTGAAAGTTTTTATAAAATCTTTACGAAAATTGGTCAGTTTAATGAACAAGGAAGCTTTGAAGGATGGATGAAACGAATCGTTGTAAATCAAGCTTTAATGCAAATCAGAAAGAATAGAAATTTCAATTTACATGTTAATATAGAAAATGCTTATACGCTTAAAGATGATCCAATTGCCATTAGTAAAATTAATTATCAGGAGATTTTAGATTTACTCAATGAGCTACCAAATGGCTATAGAACAATTTTCAATTTATATGTCATTGAAGGCTACAAGCACCGTGAGATTGCGCAAGAATTAGGGATCAGTATAAATACAAGTAAATCGCAATTAATCCTTGCCAAGAAAAAAATGAGAGAGCTTTATAAAAAAAAACATAATCAAAAAATATCCTGATATGTTAGAAGATCAAGAATTTGAACATATAAAAAAAGAAGCTGGCAAAATTTCAATTTCCCCTTCTGACAGTGCCTGGGACAAACTGGAATCAAAGTTAGACCAGCATAAAGAGAAGCGTATAAAAAAAATTACTAATCACTTAAGATTCATAGTTTCTCTAGCAGCTGTTTTTACTATTTTGATTATAAGTGTTTCAATTATATATCAAGAATCTAATCAATTGCGAGAAGTTCAAAAAGGTAAGATTGCAGAATGGGAATCACTGGATATCGAAAAGGAATATTTTTATTCGATAGATCAGATTAAAGGCTTGTATGCTGCTTATAGTGAATAATCATTTGAAAGGTACTCTTCGAACCCATTCATTTTTTGGCACTACCCTATCTAAAATGTATGGCAGCACTTTATTAATCAATTTACTATTATGTCTTAAGTAAATCATCATTGGGTATGGTTCTGCGCCAACCGAAGATTTTATCTCAAGTGCTGTTCTGGAGAGATTTAAATAATCTGAGCGATGAAGAATCGCCTTTTCAACCAGATTCAGAAGAACATTAAAATAGATTTGATACTGTGCATTAAGTTTAACATTATACCCTAAAAAGTGTGCGTCTGCATTCTTCCCATTAAAGAACATTGTATAAAATGCCAGCAATTCATTATTTAGAAAAACTGCTGTCGCGCTAAATTCTTCAGGGAAAGCTTTTTTGAGGTGAACAAAATATTCTTTGTCCAATTTGAAAAGACTAAAATTGGCTCGATCTGAAGTATAAGAATAGAGCTTATACATTTCCTCTTTCAAATCTTCGAGATCTGAATAAGATAAATCCTTATATTCCAATTTGGCTCCTTTGGATGCCACTTTTTTAAATTTAACCCTATACTTGGATTTTACAGATGCGAGATAATCACTATAATCATTCCATTGCTTGTCAAGTTTCAGAATCATATCCGGTTGAACTTTAAAGCCATAAAATTCTGAATGGTTAAATGGAAAAATTTTGAAGGTATCCGTCAGATAAAAATCTTTGGCCAAAACACTTTGGATTTTTTTACCGGTTGTCGCTTTGATGTAATCACTTACTGATGCAATTACTTTATTATTTAGTTCATCATGATGCTCTTTAGAAATAGAATCTTTCAAATAGAATGCATATTCACCTGTTAAAAGAACATTTCCAAAAATGAGCATTTCATGTTTTACAAAACGAAAAAAAAGCTTTTGTAAAAACACCCACAATTTTTTAAAAACATTATTACTGTGTGTATGAATTCTAAAATCCTTTAGAAGTTCTACTGTTTTTTTTTGAAAATAATATACTCCGACTGGAGTTTGTTGGTGAATTAGAATAGCATAACAGTAAGAATAAGAAAGAGGTCCTGAATCTTCCAGAATCTTCAGATAGTTTGTATCATAATAAATGCTTTTTCGAGCTGCCTCTGACCAATCTTTCTTCAGGTCTGAAATCTTGTTGCTGATTTTAAGATTGTATTGTTGATTGTTGATTATAAAAGGAAATTCCTTCACTTGTTGCTCTGCTTTGACATTTCTAATAGTGCTTTATAAGAGTTTTCCCATTTAAAATCGCGGCATTCTCCAACTAAGCACTGTGATTTAAACCATTCTTCGATGCTGGATTGAAGATGGTAATTATTCAATGAAAAAGAATTAAAATTTCGACCAATCCCATCAAGTGGCTCATCTTCGGATAAGGAAACGATATACCTGAATGAAATTGTATCTTTTACAAAGGAAAAAAGAGCAATTGGTTCTATATTTATTTGATCCTTTTTATTTCTTCTTTTTCCAATAATGATTGTTTTGTGCACATCCCCTTGATCAACTTGAATCTCGCCTATATTAAAAAAACTAGGAACGCCATTATTTCTGAGGAAAGAAAATTCATCACCTGCTGGAATAATAATTTCAGAAATGTAATTCCCATCCGGGTGTTTATGTTCTTCAATATTGTTTGAATTACAATTTGTAAAAACAATGAA
This sequence comes from Saprospiraceae bacterium, assembly GCA_965248155.1. Classification (GTDB taxonomy): domain Bacteria; phylum Bacteroidota; class Bacteroidia; order Chitinophagales; family Saprospiraceae; genus RFSX01. The sequence goes on along the minus strand of CBDFIO010000001.1, from coordinate 1,173,882 downwards.
TATTAATATTGTAGCTAGTAATTTCAAAATGTTGGATAAATCAAACCAAACTTAATCTTTGTAATTAATATTTTTAAATGAACTTTTTATGTTCAATGTCTTTAATAGAACAGAAGTATGCATCTTTATTATCAATTGATGGAGTTAAGTTTATTTTTGTAAAAATCAAAACAGCGTGAGTGAACTTTATTTTAACCCTGATGATTTAAAGAAATTTACCGAAATTACTGAGTTTCAAAAGGAATATGGTGATAAGTTCTTTGAATGGTATGGGTCTGTATTCAAAGAAGGAGCACTAAGCTCAAGAGAAAAAGCATTGATAGCACTGGCAGTAGCTCATGCTGTTCAATGTCCTTATTGCATAGATGCTTATACTTCGAATTGTCTCAAAATGGGAACTGACGAAGAACAAATGATGGAGGCAGTTCATGTGGCTGCTGCTATTAAAGGAGGCGCCACATTAGTAAATAGTGTCCAAATGATGAATCAAGTCAAGAAAAAACTGATGTAGATGGGTGTCAAACAAAAGAGGAAAAGTCTTTCGGCCAGAAATAATGACCTATCTAATACATTCTACCAGTTAAAGGTACTTACCAATCAGGAAAGTATACAAGTGGATATTCCTCAATTTTCAGAGAGAATAAAGAAAGCCGGGTATTCTGAAATTTACCCTTCGGAAATTGAAATATTTCAACTCAATATTGGAAAATTATGCAATCAAACATGTGGGCATTGTCATGTAGATGCCGGACCTGATAAGAAGGAAGAAAATATGGAAAGACAGACATTACAGACCTGTCTTGATATTATAACAAAGTACAGCATTAAAACAGTTGATATTACTGGTGGAGCCCCTGAAATGAATCCTCATTTCAGATGGTTCGTCGAATCATGTACCAAAAATTCAATAAAAGTGATCGTTAGGTGTAATCTGACAATCATAAGGGCTAACAAAAAATATCATGACCTTCCTCAGTTTTACGCTGCTAACAATGTCCATCTTATTTCATCACTACCCTATTTTACCAAAAAAAGAACTGATAATCAGAGAGGAGATGGTGTGTTCGAAGATTCGATCGAAGCTCTCAAAAACTTAAATGCAATCGGATATGGTCTGGAAGGAAGCGGGTTAACTCTGGATCTTGTATATAATCCGGCAGGAGCTTTTCTTCCCGGCTCTCAAAGTGATCTAGAAACTCAATTTAAAGAGCAATTGAAAAGGAGATTTGGTATCGAGTTCAATAGTCTTTTTGCGATAACTAATCTTCCTATAAGCAGATTTTTGGAATATTTAATAGAATCCGATAATTATATAGGCTATATGGAAGAACTTTCAAATGCTTTTAACCCTAATATAATAGATGGTTTAATGTGTCGAAACACTATTTCAGTTAGTTGGGATGGTTTTATTTATGATTGTGATTTCAATCAAATGCTTGACCTAAAGTCGAATGTAAGTTCTACACACATTAATGATTTTAATATCAAGGAATTGAGTAAAAGAAAAATTGTCATTAACCAACATTGCTATGGTTGTACTGCTGGTGCGGGATCTAGTTGTGGTGGTGAAATTACCTGATATTAAAAATTTATTAGTGCAAACAATCGTTATCTTAGCGCACTAATTTTTTTAAGGCATGAAATTTAACATCTTAGTATTTATTATTCTCCTTTTTACAGCTTGTAATACGAGCAAACCAATTACTGAACTTACCCAAGATGATATATTAATAACATTGACGAAAGATGGATGTTTTGGTGAATGTCCAATATATACTTTCAATATATATGCTGGCGGTTACAGTGAATTTATTGGCAAAAGAAACACCAGTAAACTAGGAACTCATGCCAAACAATTAGACAAAGAAGTTTACAAATCTACATTAAGCAGTTTCAAAGAATCTAAATTCCATGATTTTGATAATAATTATGAAAGTTCTATTGAAGATTTGCCTTTGATCACGATGTCCTACAATAATGGAAGGTCATTAAAAACAGTAAAAGGTAAAAGAGAAATGCCTACGCTTGTCCACCGTCTTCAGTTTAAATTAGAACAAATCGCTGAAAATGATTCTGGTTGGATATTGATTGATGAAAATGTGGAAGAAGTCGATGAAGGGCCTGCTTATATTAAAACGCAAATCATATTGGTTCTCAAACATGGTAACCAACTCTCTAAGTGGTTTAATCAAATGAGGCAAGAACACGGGCTCCGTATTCTTAAAAGACTCAACAATACCAATGATTCTTGGCTAGTTTCTTATGATACAAGAAAATATAAGCCAGAAGAGATGTTAGAATTGTTAAGAAATGATGAAAATGTGAAAAGTGCTGATTTTAATATAGAGTCTGACGAAAAGGGTTAAACACCCATAAACACTACACTTTAAGGATATTTCTCATATAAGACCACATGGAAATGTAAAATACTTTACATTTTTTTGCCCCTCCCTATAGGGGTAATCAATAATTACCTTGTCTTTCTTATGCACGCTCAATTTAGCTTGGGATAATTGTATTTCAGCCAAACCTACCAATAACTCACACCTTTTTTTACTAGATCCTTAATTAAATTCTTATATAATGAGAACATTTAATTGTTGTTTTAGCCTGAGAAGTCATGGCTATTTTTTCGCTTTTAGTCCTATTTCAAAATCGATCATTTTATCTTTCATGTTAATTATTGGAAGTGGGTCTCTTATGGCACAAATTAAAATAGGAGACAACCCTCATATTATTGATGATGGTTCATTGATCGAAATGGAAAGTAATAATAGAGCATTAGTTATTCCTAGAATGACAAGTGCTGAAAGGGATATGTAGGTCTTCAAACCAAAGTGGACAATAAGTGAATAAAATTAAGTTACACTTTTAAAAGTTAAATTGAAATATTCTTGTCTGCGTTTTTTAAATGTTTTGTGTTTACATAATTTTCTTCTCTTCAGTTTTTCTTCTTTTAATCCATAATAAACATCTGCTGGTGTCAAGTTTTGTAAAGATTCATGATATCTGTGATGGTTATAATATTTTACAAATTGTGAAAGAGGAAAACTCAATTCACCTGGGCTGTAATAATGATCCAGTTTAATTACATTTTTCATTGTTCTGTGATACCTTTCAATCTTGCCTTGCGTTTGAGGATGACCAGGTCTTCCTCTCACATGTTTAATTTTGTAATCATCCAAATAAGAGCTCAACTCTTGACTTAAATAACAAGATCCATTATCAGATAATAACTTAGGCGGTTTATTCAAATTTACATTTGGATGGTTTAATGCCTGATTCAAAGTATTTTTTACATCAAGGGTTTTCATCGTTGAGCACAACTCCCAACTTATAATGTACCTAGAATAATCATCTAATATAGTCGATAGGTAATACCATCCCCAGCCAATGATTTTGAAATAAGTAAAATCAGTTTGCCACATTTGATTGACAGTTGTTGTTTTGTCTTTAAATTCATCTGCGGCAGATATCAGATCATAATGAGGAGGGTTTATCAGTCCAGCAGATTTCAATATTCTGTAAACACTGCTTTCGCTTATAAAGTATTGATTCTCATCAGTATACCTGCAAACCAATTCTCTACAAGAAAGCTCTGAAACTTCCAGTGCCAGATTCAATATATTAGACCTGATCCGATCAGGAATCTTGTTCCAGTAATGCTTCCTTGTACTTTTCTTTTCCTCTAATCCTACAATTCCATTTTCCCGATATTTCTTATACCAGTTGTAAAAGGTTGATTTGTGAATACCAATTTCCTTGAGAGTTCTTCTAACACTCCATTCGGATTGCTCAACCAGCCTAATCAGTTCCATCTTTTCTTTTGCTGTAAATCGCATATACTTCTTGAATTTTATTTTACTCCATTCAAGCTTTTTTTAAGCACACGATTTTTCAGGGTAAGTTCTGCTACTACCTCTTTAAGGTCTTGATTTTCTGTCTTTAGATGTTGAACTTCTGAAGTATTGGCTTCACGTTCTGTGTCTCCCTTTAAACGTTTCTTCCCTGCTTCCATGAAATCTTTACTCCACTTATAATATAGTGGTTGTGAAATCTCTTCTCTTCTACAAAGAGAAGCAACACTTTGTTCTCCTCTTAATCCTTCAATGACTATTCTAATCTTTTTTTCTGTAGAAAATTTACGTCTTGTCCTTCTTTTTACATCTCGGACATAAGATTCTGCTGATTTGTTTTTCTTGGTCATAGTAAAGTGAATTTAATAGTTATGTATAACTTTTAATATTTCACTTAATGGTCCACTTTTATTTGACGATTTACATATGATGGATCTGAGCTTTTTTAAGAGCTTAATCGATGTCCGATTTCAAGACGTTCCGTTGATTTACTACATGCACGAGAATCAATTGACCTATCCTTTATCGCCTTTAGACCGGGATAACCAAAATCAGGATTTCCACTATGGTTTTATAAATTATAAATCTTGTCTTGCAGCTGATCATTGTATTTTTAATTCACTCTATCATAACCATACCTTTTTTGAAGCATTAAGCCAACTTCTTAGTCGATTACCCGATCATAGTCATCCAGAAAATGTCGAGCAATTAAAAAGTAAATCATCAATACTGCCTATTGGAATTGACTTCAACAAAATAGATGAAATTGATGTCCCGGATACAAAAAAAATCTTCTCCTGTTTCTCTCCTATAGAATCATCGATGGGAACACGACAAAAGACCTGATATTTTTTTAAAGCTATGTGATGATCTGGCAAGCCAGGATTTCGAATTTAGAATAAATTTTCTTGGCAAACATCATCAAGACTACCCTTCTAATATCAGAAAATTTGCAGATAGACACGAACAAAAAATTCAACATTTTGGATATATAGATAGCTATGAAAAATATGTTACTATCATAAAGTCATCTCACATTTTACCTGTTTGTTCCGATCACGATTTTTTTGGAATTAGCGTTCTGGAAGCATGCTACTGTGGAGTATACCCTCTCCTTCCAAAGGACATGGTTTATCACGAACACTTCCCTCAAAATCATGATCATCTCTTTTATAATGATTATGAGGAACTTGTAAGAAAATGTGCTCAACTTATCCTACAGGTAAATAGTCCTGAGCAAACTCATTTTTCAAAGGAGATAATTAACACTTACAGATTAGAAGATGTAATTCAAAGCTATGATTCCAAATTGCTAGAATTAATTTAAGTGAAGCACATAAAAAAAGCCCGGTATGAATACCAGGCCTTTTATTATTTATGTTTTTTATTATTAGAAGCCCATTCCGCCTCCAAAAGATCCCATTTGTTCCTGAAACTCGTCCCAGGTCATCAATGCGTATCCTGAAGTATTTAATTCGAATACAGTGACATCAACTGATGTCTCTACAGAAGTTGCCGTTGTCGTAAGCGACATCTGATCTGTTTGTAAAATATATTCAAGCGGAAATCCTGTTAGTTCAAATGCCTGCATTCCCTGAATCAGTTTGTTACTGGCCTTGATTCCAGGAGCAATGTACATTGAAAAATTCATTGGCGAATCATCAGTTCCTGTCAAAGTAGCTTTAATACAGTCATAACCTAGGATTTCTTTAGTATCATTTTCATCATAAACTATCTCTACTCCTTCCATGGCTTCAGCTTGAGTTTCTTCCATGTCTGCTCTATCTTCTTTAGTACTTTCTACCATCATTTTCTGACCCATTGCATTAAACAGAAAAGTTAAATGCTCATCCGCATTATTAACAAGAGATTTCATAGTAACCATTCCGCCCATCATGTCAGCTGATACCAGAGATTTTTCCTCATTAAAGTAATATTCTGTCACAGTACCTTTGATCATTTCTAATTGTGCAGCCACTTGTTCATTATCAGAATTCACATCTGTAATTTCCATAATAATACTTCCTTCTGCCAATTCTATTTGTGCAAATGAAGATGTAATAGTGAAAGCAAATAAATAGAATAATAAAATTTTAATGTTTTTCATATATCGTTTTTAATGTTGCAAATATATAATCTAAATGGTCAATTGTCCATTATCGTTCTTCAATTTCAAAATTTTAGATAAACTTAAGAGAATTGACTATCAAATAAAGTGAATAATTTAATTGCGCTTACACAAAAGTCCATTCATCAAAATATTTTAAGAAAATCTTAGCCAAATTTTCAGCATCTGATATAGCTCGGTGTTGAATACCGGTAAATTCAAAGCCCTCTTTCACAACAATTTTTTTCAATGTCCCTTTAACATGACCATTCCCATTATGTTTCATATCATCATATTGGGTTTTAAGATTGACATAATTATCAAGCCAATCAGATTCTACTTTATGTAAATTACAATCATCAAAAAGTAATTTCTTATCGTTATTTCCCCAAGAACATACATAGGTTTCATTATCATATAATTCTCCCCAGTCCATAAAATCAACAACAACTTTATCGAATGTTTTTGCAGTATTCACTTGCTGCTGTGTTATCGAAGTAAGTTTTTTACAAAATCCGGAAAGCATGGGATTAACGGTCGGACGCACAAAACTTTCGAACCGTCCAAGCACATCGCCATAGGCATTAATTCTCACAGCGCCAATCTCGATGATTTCGTTCAGGCCTTTAGGAGGCCGGCCCAACCAACAAGTGGCTTCTAGATCATAAATTATATAATTATTCAAACGGCTTATTTAAATCTGTTTATTAAACACTTCTTGTAAATCGACGTTTTCTACTGGCAATTCGTAGTGTTCCATTTTATTATGATAAAAATATAGCAGCCTTAAATCTTCTGTCCCTAGACTTTTATTACTTAAGAACTTGACGACTTTCTTGTCATGATACACACCCACATTTCTAACACCATCTTCCAAACAAATCATGGGTTCTTTTCTTACAATTTCCGAAAGTTTGGCATCACCAGACTTCTCCATTTCAAAGAGAATTTTCTGATAATAACCCAATTTATCAAGCGCTTTTTTTATTGGTATATCAACCTGTTTGTAAGGAACTTTCAACAAGCTAAACAGATCCAGTTCCGGGTTGTTTTCTTTAATAATATTGAAGATAGTAAAAGCCACTAGATGACTAGATAAAATCATGTTCTCTATTAAAAAATTCTTTACAATTTTATCAGCAAGAATTCGGGTATAAACTGACTCTCTTTGAGTATCCTGATTCGGTATATCTTCAGCAGAAAAATATTTATCGATATTAATAGCTTGCCCTCTTTCATCAAAGCTAACACCATTCTCATCAACATAATTGCCCAAAACATCCATAGGCTTTCCAAATGATAAATAGACTTCAGAATCATGCCTCCTTAAAGCGAATAGAAAATCGATTACTGTTTTGAATATTGAACCTTGACGTCTTCGTCGGACATATTTCTCTCTTCCAATTTCTCTAAGATGTTGATCAATGAGACTATTGGCTTCCAAAACAAAATGGTAACCTAGAGACAGTGGTACAACAAAAATCTTCTGATCTATTTTATTAACAATACAATGTCTTTGAGCGTCGATTACTGAGTTTAATAATCCTAATTTGAGTTTATTCGCTATAGCCCCACTTCTTGATCTTGTCCCTCCCGGAAAAAATATATGGTTCAGTCCTTCTATGATTGACAGACTTGCCATCCCTTTCAATGTCTCTAAGTAAATTGGATTTTTCTTTCTACGATCCACTCTATAAGCGCCAAGTCTATTCATAAAGTAAGCAAGGATTTCCCAATCATATAGATTTAAACCAGCCCCATAAGCTGCTGCCGGAATACAAACTTTCATATCAAGTCCAAATCCAATCATTATCGAATCCAGATTTGAATAATGCGTAGGTACTATAATGACCGTTCCTTTCTTAAATAGCTCACGCAGCTCATCTAAGTAACCATCTACTTTAACTTTTTTGAGTAAATCCTTTCTGGACCCCCAAATCCATCTATGACCTCTACCCCATCCATTATTAAATAATCTTTTAAAAAATGCAGTTAGAAATTTTCTCGCAAACAAGTGGGTTTTTGGAACAAAATGTCCTACAATTTCTTCGGAATACCTATGCACTAATCTTCTCAGAATTTTGAGTTGTTCTTTTTCAGGATCCTTAGCATCTTTTACTTTTTCAACCTCCCTGGTTAATGATTTCCAGTAAACTTTTTCATCTGCAGGATCCACGTGCCATGAATTGTTCTTCACACGCTGTCTTTCAAGGTAAACAGTCTTATTAAGTAATTCAGTGGGGTTTGAATTTGATTGCAATAATCTTTCAAGAATATAGTTGATAAGCCGTTGAATGAAGGCATCACGATCACCAGAAAATTGACGGATAGGCCATTTTTCCAATGATGGAATTATATGGGATAAATGCTCAGACTTTTTGGTCATCTGACTACAAAATTGCTCAATTATTATTTATTTCCTCAATAAATTTCAAAATGTTCTCACTTCCTTCTTGCGTATGAGCACTGGTAACAAATTCTTTGGGTAATGTTTCCCAATATTCCAGCAATGATTTTTGAATACTTCTGATATACTTTTCTCTCTCTGTCTTTTTTAGTTTATCCACTTTGGTATATGCAATCACAAAAGGAACACTGTTCTCCCCCATCCAATTGAGAAATTCCAAATCATTCTTTTGCAATTCATGTCTACTATCAAGCAATGAAAAAACACAGGTCAAGTTTGCTCTTAACAAAAGATAGCGATCAATCATGTGCTTCCACTTTTGTCTTTTTGTTTTAGAAATTTTTGCATACCCATATCCCGGTAAATCCACTAAATACCACTCATTATTTATTAAAAAATAGTTAATTGTTTGTGTTTTTCCGGGCGTAGAAGAAATTCTAGCCAATTCTTTTCTACCTGTTAAGGCATTAATTAAAGAGGATTTACCGACGTTAGAACGACCAATAAAAGCGTATTCTGGCAGTTTAGTAACGGGACATTGACCTTCATGTTCAAAACTTCCTACAAATTCTATCTCTCTTATTATCATCTTAAAATTCCATTAAATTCTTACTTGGCATACATTTCGTGCTATATATGTTCGTTCTTTGTTTATATAAAAGTGCATAAAGTATGAAAAAATTATCATTGTTAACAATCCTCATGGTTTGCTTTGGAACGCTATCTCTGAATAGTCAAATCGACTTTGGTTTTAAATTAGGGGTACATTCTTTTGAATTATCAGACCCATCTGATATTATCTTTCCTAACAATGAAGGATCGATAAGGTTTTTTGATGCCAAACTTGGATTTCAAGGTGGTGTTTTTACTAAGATTCAATTTGCCAATGTGTTTGTTGAACCTCGGATTATGTTAAATTCTACATCTGTAGAATATGTGATCAATGATCCGGATGGCTCGATTATTAATGAAATAAAAGAGGAGAGTTTTACAAATCTTGATATTCCATTGCTCATCGGGTTCAAATTGCTCTTATTTGATGCAGTTATCGGTCCGGTTGCTCATATAAATTTGAATTCGAGTTCCGATCTTTTTGATCTAGCAGGTTATGAAGAGCGTTTTAAAACAGCAAATTATGGTTGGAGAGCAGGTATCGGATTTTCGCTTGGCAATTTGTCTTTCGGATTAGAATATGAAGGAAATTTCTCCAAATTTGGAGATCATATAAATATTGGTGGTCAGGCTTTCTCATTTGATGAATCCCCGAACCGACTGATATTTAATTTAGGAATAAAGCTTTTCTAGCTATTGGCATAGTATTTGAAAATATATGAATACTTATATCATTAGTTAGATCCTGCAACTGTTAAAACCACAAACAAAAGAGCACAGAGTTTTCTGGGCTCTTTTTTTATACATTCACTTTCTGGAATATTTCATCATGCTCATACTCTCTAAAATCAACCTGTGTAACTCCTGAAACGCCTTGTTCTTGCATATAAACACCATACAATAGGTCCATTGAGGCCATGGTAGACTTATTATGAGTTATAATGATAAATTGAGAAGCATCAGCAAATTGTCGGATCAACTTTGAAAATTTCCGAATATTCACATCATCAAGCGGAGCATCTACTTCATCAAAAATGCAAAATGGAGCTGGTTTTAAAAGATAGAGAGAAAACAATAGCGCTGTGGCTGTTAAGGTTTTTTCTCCTCCAGAAAGCTGATTCAAGACCTTAGGTCTTTTTCCTTTTGGTTTTGCAATTATTTCAATATCGGATTCCAGAGGGTTCTCAGCATTAAATAATACTAGATCGCAATCATCTTCTGAAGAAAAGAGGGATCTGAAAACTTCTTTGAAATTTTCTTTTACCTTATTAAATGAGTTTAAGAATTTCTGCGTAGCATCATTATCGATTTCTTTTATTGTCTCTTCAAGAGAAGTTCTCGCTTCGATTATATCATCACGCTGTTCCGTCATAGAATCATGTCTTTCCAAAATCTCATCGTAGGCTTCTACGGCTAATGGATTGATTTCTCCATAATTCTCGAGTCTTTTTTTAATTTTTTCGAATCTTTCAATCATTCCTTCGATCTCATCTTCCTCGAGTTCATAGTCTTCTCTATTCAATGATTTCAGATCGATATTAAATTCAATTTTAAGTCTCTCCAGAGCAGAACGTAATTCAAATTCGATTCCTGTTAGTTGATCTTTCAACTCATTAATAAGCAATTGCTTATTCTGCATTGCTTTATTCTTCGGTCTGAGGATATCTTCTTTTTCATTGACGACTGACCGGTTTGAAAAAAAAGCTTGTTCCGTAACATTCAATTCATCTTGTTTGCTCTTCTTCAACTTATAGTCTTCGATTAGCATCTCTTCAATTGATTCCAGTTGCTTTTGATTTTCAATCCTGGATTCCTTCAATTGTTTGATTTCATTCTCTGAAGCTCTTATTTTTAGATTAAGTTCATCGATCTGCTGTTGTCTAAATGTGAGCTCATTATTCAGACTTTTATAATCATTCTGGTGTCTAACCCATTCTAATTGAGAATTATTATGGGCAGTATTTACATCGGTGTATTTTCTGGAAATATCTTCAATCTGTCCAGTTTGAGATTCTAGTTCAGTCCTCTTTCCTTCTATTGTTTTCTCAAAATCAATTAATTGATTCTTTAATGATTCAATCTTACCAATGCCTTGAGAGTCTTCTTTTCGAAAATATTCTATTCTTCCTTTCAATCCCGAAATAATATCTAAGGCTGATTGTTTTTTTGCAGTAAGCTCAGCCAACTTAATATTTAATTCATTTCTCTGTGAAACCGCTTCTTTTATTAGTTGATCATAGTCCACTTCAAATAATGTGGATAATTTATTCTTTAAATCATGAATTCTTCTTTCCGATTTGACTATTTCTTCTCGAGTTCTTTCAATATCAAGTTTCAGTTTTTCAACTTCTTTTCTGCGCCCTATTCTTTTGCCATCAAATAAGCCAACAGACCCTCCACTGATCACATGCTTTGTTCTATTGGTTGTGCCATTCTTAGAAAGATAAATGAGCTCTTGATCAAGAGTATCAGATTTCAAGACTTCATCATCTCCAACCAATACGACATTTTGGAGTAGGAAGTGCATGAGCGCATTGTACTTGGATTCTGTCTTGACCAGTTCAAGAGCAGGTAGGCCATGATGATCATAAAGGATTTGTGTTCGGCTTACTTTGTCTTCGAAAGAAGATAAAATGAAAAATTGGGATCGTCCCTTTTGAGCTCTTTTCAAAAGATCAATAGAACTCCTTGCTTCGTCTACAGTATCTAGGATAAAATAAGACAGGTAATTATCAAGATACGATTCAATCGCACTTCTAAATTCTTCCGGGCAGTCAATAACATCAGAAAGCAACGGCTTTTGCTGCTTCCATTCTTTGACAAGAAACTTAGCCGATTCAGGAAATCCCTCAAGATTGTCAATCATGTCTTTCAACAGATTATATTCATTTGAAAAAGCATCCAACTTTCTATTTAGAAGTGATCTGTTCTCTTTTTCATTTTCGATCAACTGCTGCGTATTGCCTTTATCTTGATCGAGATTATCTTTTTGCTTGTATAAAGATTCTAATCGTTGAATTGAGGATTTTAAATCTGTTTCAATACTACTCTGTTCACCTGCAAATGACAATATATACTTTTCCTGAGATTTCAGTTCTTCGGTAGCGGAAGCAATATTCTGTGAATAATTGGATGATTGACTTGTAATTTCAATGATTGATTTTTCGAGTTGGAACTTTTCGTCTTCAAGTAACTTTAGAGTGTTGATTTGTTCATTACTAGAGCCATGAAGACTTTGTCTTTCCTTTTCAATGGTATCAAATTCAGATTTCCATTTATTATAGTCTGACTCAAGCATTGAACCTTTTGAATTCAGGCCCTCTATTTCTTTAGTTTTTTCTTTTACAAATGTATTCAGTCCTGAAGTTGTTGTTCTGTTTTCTTCAAGCGAATTTTCAGCTCTCTTAATGTTTTGCTCAAGGAAGGAAATATTCTGTTTCTTTATTTCTTTTTGACTTTCACCATTTCGTACTTTTTCAACGATCTGATTAAACTCCTTTTGTTTTGCACTTAATGCTTGCTCGCTATCGAGATTAGATTTTTTTATTTTTTCAATTTCTGCATCAAGTGTATGGATTTCAGATGTTAGAGCCACAAGGCTATCATTCTGTTTACTGAGATTCTCTTTTAGTTCTTTTTCTTTATCAATAGCTTCGCTTTGACTTATAATTGCTTTTTTAATTGAGAGTTCTTTGTATTCTTCTTTTAATGCATAATACTTTTTGGTTCTTTTCGCCTGCCGCTCCAAAGTTTTCATACTCGCCTGAAGTTCAAACAGAATATCTTCTACCCTATCAAGATCATTTTGTGTGCTTTTTAACTTAAGCTGAGCTTCCCTTTTTCTGATTTTATATTTTGAGATACCGGCCGCTTGCTCAAACATCCTTCTTCGTGAGTGATCTTTATCAACAAGGATATCATCAACCATACCCAGTTCAATAATCGCATAGCTATTGGATCCAATTCCTGTATCAATAAAAAGATCTCTTACGTCTTTTAATCTACATGGTACATCATTAATTCTATATTCACTGTCGTTGGTATCATAGAGAATCCTACTGATTTTAACCTTTTCGAATTCAACTGGAATTAGCTTCTTGGAATTTTCAAAAGTCATAGACACCATCGCCATGCCACTTCTTCGTTTTGATTTTGTGCCATTAAATATGACATCAACCATTTTCTCCAGTCGCAGTTCCTTACTTTTCTGTTCGCCCAGGACCCACCGGATGGCATCTACAATATTGGATTTGCCTGAACCATTCGGTCCGACGATTCCTATTAATTCATCATTAAAATGAATTGTGGTTTCGTTTCCGAAACTTTTAAATCCCTTGATTTGTAAACTTCTTAGCTTCACTTAAAGGCAAATATAATTTTTTCATTTATATGAATTAATCTAATGTGTTAAGCTATTCATATATTTATGAACATTTTACACAATATGAAAAATAAAATCCTCCTTTTATCGAGCATTATTGGTTTATTAATATTCAATTCTTGCTCAGAACCAAAAGTAAATATGCCTTCAATGATGATGAATAAAGTTGATATTCCAATTCCCACTGCCAAAATGAGTCCGGAGGAATTGAATATTCATGGAGATACCAGAATAGATAATTATTACTGGATGAAACTTAGCGATGAGCAAAAAAATGCAACTGAATCTGATCAGCAAACTCAAGAAGTAGTTGATTACTTAAACAGCGAAAATGACTATACGAATAAAATGACAAGTCATTTGGATAATTTTCAGGAAAAGCTATTTGACGAAATTGTTGGAAGAATAAAACAGACAGATATGTCTGTACCTTATTTCAAGAATGAATATTATTATTTAACCAGATATGAGGAAGGAAAAGAACATCCTATCTATACAAGAAAAAAATCATCCCTCGAAGCTGATGAAGAAATCCTTTTAGATATAAATGAATTAGCGAAAGCTTATGAGTTTTATACTGCACGAGGATTAAGTGTAAGTAAAAACAATAAGATATTATCCTATGGCGAAGACACACTATCGAGAAGAATCTATACTATCAAATTCAAAGACCTGGAAACAGGTGATTTATTAGAAGATATTATTGAGAACACGACAGGATCTATTGTTTGGGCCAATGACAATAAGACTGTTTTTTACACCAGAAAGGATGATGCCTTAAGAGCATATAAAATATTCAAACACACATTGGGTTCTCCAGTAAGTTCTGATGTGGAGGTTTATCATGAATCAGATGAAACCTTTTCAAGTTATGTCTATAAAACCAAATCAGATAAATATATCGTTATTGGGTGTTATGCTACAGTTTCGGATGAATTCAGGTATGTTTCAGCAGATAATCCGAACGAAGAATTCAAGGTTTTACAAAACAGAGAACGTGATCTCGAACACTCAATTTCACATTATAATAACAAATGGTATATCGTAACGAATAAAGACAATGCTTACAACTTTAAAGTTATGAGTACTTCAGAAGGTCAGACATCTAAAGAAAATTGGCAGGATTTTATTCCTCACAAGGAAGATGTTTTTATTTCAGGCTTAGAAATATTCAAAAACCACCTGGTTGTTGATCTAAGAAAAGATGGTATGACCAATATCAATGTCCTTCCATGGAATGATTTAGAAAATGGTCATATGATACAATTTGAAGAGGAAAGTTATGCGGCCTTCAGTTCTACCAATCCGGAATTTGATTCTGAAAAACTAAGAGTTTACTATACAAGTCTGACCACTCCCGGCACAACATATGACTATAATATGAATTCCCGAGAGCTAGAACTAAAGAAACAGCAAGAAGTATTAGGAGATTTTAATGCTAATGATTATCAGTCTGAGCGTATAATGGTTAAAGCCAGGGATGGGGTCATGGTTCCGGTGAGTCTGGTATACAAAAAAGGGTTTAATAAAGATGGATCACAACCCCTATTACTATATGGTTATGGTTCATATGGCAACAGTATAGATCCCTATTTTAGCTCGGTAAGACTATCTCTTTTAAACAGAGGATTTGCTTTCGCAATTGCACATATCCGGGGCGGTCAGGAAAATGGGAGAAAATGGTATGATGATGGCAAACTGTTCAATAAGAAAAATACATTTACAGATTTTGTAGACGCTGGTCAATATCTTGTAGACAATAATTATACAAGTTCAGATAATCTATTTTGCATGGGCGGAAGTGCCGGAGGACTATTGATTGGTGCTGTTATTAATATGGCTCCTCAATTATGGAAGGGAGCAATTGCTGCAGTGCCCTTTGTTGATGTCGTTACAACAATGTTAGATGAAGACATTCCTTTAACTACCGGAGAATATGATGAGTGGGGCAACCCTAATGACTCCTCTTATTATGAGTATATGAAGTCTTATTCCCCTTATGATAATGTCGAAGCCAAGAACTACCCTGCTCTTTTGGTTACAACAGGATATCATGATAGTCAGGTACAATATTGGGAACCTGCGAAATGGGTAGCTAAATTGCGAGAATTGAAAACAGATAATAATCCATTGCTACTACATACGGATATGGGTGCAGGTCATGGTGGAAAATCAGGAAGATTTGAAAGATATAAAGAGACGGCTTTAGAATATGCTTTTTTCCTTGATTTGGCTGGAAAATCTGAAGTAGATATTATCAATTAATTTGAGCGTAAAGCTTTTTTAGCTTTTCTTTTTCTTTTTGCCAGTTATACTCCTTAGATGCTTCTGCGCATCTTAAAGTGTACTCTCGATATACATCTTCATTTTCAAATGAACGTATTGCTGTGACATAAGCAATGATACTCATTTCACTTAACAAATAGGACACCTTATATTGCCTGTTAATTATGCGGTATTCAGGAAAATCCATATTAATTGAAGGAATGCATGCATGCATATAATCGAAAAATTTATTTCCTAACGAAAGCCGATAATTTTCGCAATTAGCACTTAATATATTTATACCTATCCAACTTCTATTTAATAAATCGAAAATGGAATTTGGGTTTACAAATCCTCTAAACTCTATTCTATCTTTTGCTTTCGATGTTCCAGCGCGTCGCTTAAGTAGTTCGGACAAATCTCCTTCTCCAACAAGAATTAATTTATAATCCATTAACTCTTCCATGGCATCTATTGCCAACTCTAAACCCCTTCCTTTGTTTAATGCACCTAGATATATAATATTTCTCGGTTTGATATCTTCTGTTAAACTCTTTGTTTCAGGATCGAGATTAGGGACATTACGAATGACAGCAAAGCTTCTTTGGTAATTCTCCTCATAGTGCTTCTTAAGTGAAGCGTTCACGGTATAATTGTAATGTATTTTTGGGATAGTAATTTTTGCAAGAAACTTCCAAATTCTCTTTTTAATTTTTTTGCCATTTAATTCAGGCACTTCATAGAAAATCTCATGCGCATCAAAGACAATAAGTTTTCTTCTGAATATTGAAGCTAAATAACTTGGTAGTACAGTATCCAAATCGACTGTACTAATCACATCGTAAGTTTGGAATAAAAGTAGAATCAGAAGCTTAAACTGGAATTCAAAATAAAATAGAGGTCCTCTATTGAAAATTGTTCTGATAATATAGTGATCAACTTCTTCTAAAGAATCAGGTCCTCTGTCATACTGCCTGGAAATCCAGCTGATCTCATAACCCTCTTCCCGAAGCGCTCCAATAATTCTTTGAATACGCCTGTCATATTCATAATAAGAACTGGAACAAAAAATGATTTTCTTATTAGTCATTAAATTTTGGTAATTGTATCTCCTTCAATTTTCAACAATCTTTCGCTTTCAGCATTTTTTATCAGATCAATGAGTCTTTCGTGTTGGTCTATTTCAAATTGTGAAATGAGTTCTTCAAGCGTGAAGGCTTTTGAAGATAAAATGGAAAACAATTTATGCATTAATTCCTTTTCAAAATTATTATCCTGACTTCTAGTTACACAATTATCACATAAGCCACATTGATTTTCATCTTCAAAACCAAAATAATTAGAGATTATGACCTGTCGGCACTCAGTGCTTAGAATATAACCGGATACAGATTTTATCCCCGTCGTATATCGTTGTTTTTGGTTGTTATATACGTTTTGATCTAACTGAATATCATTCTCTTTAAAGCGATAGCCACAAAAACCTACTCTGTGTCCTTCAAATTGTTCTTGATAATTTGCGATATCATGCTTATAAAACCATCGTAAAGCTTCCCTTATTTGGTCTTCTTTTGCTTCAAATCTTTTTGCTAAACTTTGTTCATCAATATTAATATCGCTAATAAATAATCCCTCATATGATCTCAGTAATAATTGCACAAAAGCTTTCATTTTTTCTGACCTTCCAGGATCACTGATGAATATTTTTACAAGAGATTCCTTTAATGACAACTTAGATCTGTTGTAGAATGAATCAGACAATGTAATAAGTTCGCATTTGTGTAAAAGAAATAATGAATTATAGATTTTAAACTTTGACAAATTTGAATATTTAGAAAATTCATCAACATTTAGCGGAAAGCTGGTATCATCAATTGGACCAGCAGCAGCTTTTAAATATCTGGCGAGATGGCCATAGACTTGACTAATGAATTTTCTATCAGGAAAGTAATTATCTACCTGTTCATTATGTCTATTTAGATCATCATTATTATAAAGTATTAATGCTCTTGAAAGCTTACCATCCCGTCCTGCCCTACCAGCTTCCTGAGTATAGGCTTCTAAAGAATCAGGCAATTGAAAATGGATAACAGTTCGCACATCTCGCTTATCAATACCCATCCCAAAGGCTTTAGTAGCTACAATAACTCTAGCTTGGTTATTAAACCATAAATCCGCATTCTTATCTTTGATCTTCTTTTCCATCCCTCCATGATATGCCACACTTTTAATGGAACTTGCATTCAGATACTTGGTCAATTCATTAGTGCTCTTTCTGGTTGAAACATAGACAATCTGTGAGTTATCGTATTTCTTAATAATCCTTACAAGAGTTTCTTTTTTATTTTCTGAATAATAATTCAAATATGAAATATTAGTTCTGACCGGAGATTGAATAAATTTTGCAACATCTTTTAGCTCCAAATTTTGAATAATATCAGTTTTCACTTGGTTGGTTGCTGTCGCTGTTAGCGCAATTATCGGTACGCCCTGAAGCTGTTCTTTGAGTGCTTGAATTTTCCGATATGCGGGCCTGAAATCATGCCCCCATTCTGAAATGCAATGAGCTTCATCAACTGCAATTAGTCCCACATCCATTTTCTTAAGCCTCTCTTTAAAAAGTATAGTTTGTATTCTTTCAGGTGAAACAAAGAGAAATTTGGTTTTACCGTAAACGGCATTGTCAAGAATTATGTCTTGCTCCCTGTAAGATTGCCCGGAGTAAAGTGCTTGAGCTGGAATATTCTTATCTCTCAACGATTTTAATTGATCCCGCATTAATGAGATTAAAGGTGTGATCACTAAAGTTAAGTTGTCAAAATAAAGGCCTGGGATTTGATAACACAACGATTTTCCGGAACCAGTGGCTAAGATTGCCAAGGTATCCTGACCTCGGCATACACTGGTAATAATATCTTCCTGACCGGGTTTAAAGTGTTCATAATTCCAGTAAGAGGATAAAAGAAGCTTAATTTGGTTTTTAATATTCTGCAATTGAACTAATCGTTGTAAAAAAATGTCAAATACTTGCTTTAGACCAAAGATGCTAGGAAATTCTAAAAATCTTGTATGATTCTTGCATTCAAGTATACTTGAATCTTAAAAACCAGTTAAATAAATCGTAATGAAAGAATAATTCGTGTCGTCTGGGAACAAGCGAATTAGCTGAAATCGTTATATATTCGAACTTTTTAAAAAAATTGTATTAATGAAATCTATATTATCTAGCCTGTTATGCACATTTTTTATATCCGCTTCATTCGCACAAGATGCTGGATGGCATCTTGGTAAAGCAGACTATTCCGGTTCTCTGGGAATATCTTCCGCCGGCTTATATTCAGAAATCTTAAAAGACAGAAAATCAAGGACTGTAGTTGTTGCAGTAATTGATTCAGGAGTTGATGTGGAACACGAGGATCTTGTAGAAAATGTGTGGGTCAATGTTAATGAAATTCCAGACAATGGAATTGATGACGACAACAATGGATATATAGATGATATAAACGGATGGAATT
The DNA here is from genome assembly GCA_965248155.1 of Saprospiraceae bacterium. Taxonomy (GTDB): domain Bacteria; phylum Bacteroidota; class Bacteroidia; order Chitinophagales; family Saprospiraceae; genus RFSX01. The sequence continues at coordinate 1,154,738 of CBDFIO010000001.1, read as the reverse complement.
TTATCGGTGGCCCTGATGGAAATGTACATCACGACACCTATGAAGCAACCAGAATATATGGAAGACTAAAATATAAATATAAAAATGCCAATCCCAGTCAGTTATCACAGTCAGATAAAATGGAATACAAGAGATATATGAAATGTAAAGAAGAAGTTGAAGCAAAAAGATCTAAGGCTGAGACGAATCTTTCGAATGTCACAGACACTGAATCTGTATACCTGAATAGTCTTTCATCCATTGAAGAAGCGCTAGGAGATAAGGATATAAATCTCAAAAATCTTAAAAAAATTGATGGTCACAGTGATCGTTTTCTTGGAATAGGGAAAAATATGCTTTTAGATCTTATAGCAAGAGGGATGGAAACAATCGACATCGATACGATTAAAAGTTACATTATAAAAGATTTCAAAAGTGAAAAAGAACGCTACCAAGTTAAAGTAGATTACGCTTATAACACAGATTATGATTCCAGGGAAATTGTAGGAGACAATTATAAAGATATCAATGAAAAGTTCTATGGAAATAATGATGTTGAAGGCCCCTATGCTATGCACGGAACTCATGTAGCCGGAATCATTGGAGCTATAAGAAACAATAATATCGGAATGGAAGGTGTGGCAGATAATGTAAAAATTATGTCAGTCAGAACTGTACCTGATGGAGATGAAAGAGACAAAGACGTAGCAAATGCTATCAGATACGCAGTTGATAATGGTGCCAGCATAATAAATATGAGTTTTGGAAAAGGCTATTCACCTGAAGAAAGAGTTGTTGAAAGTGCAATTAAATATGCTGAAAAAAATGATGTCCTTTTAGTACATGGTTCTGGAAATGATGGAAAAGACATTGATACAATGGACAACTTCCCAAATGACGAATATCAAGGTAAAGGCTTTTTATTTTTTAAGGGTAAAAAGAAAAACTTCAATAACTGGATTGAAGTTGGTGCTATATCCTACCAAAATGAAGAATCTTTCCCTGCCTATTTTTCAAATTATGGACAAATCGAGGTTGATATATTCGCTCCAGGTATGGCTATATATTCAACATTTCCTGACGATCAATATGGAATGTTGCAAGGAACAAGCATGGCATCTCCTGTAGTTGCTGGTGTTGCTGCAGTCCTCAGGTCTTACTTTCCGGGGTTAAGCGCAGTTCAAGTAAAGAATATTCTTTTATCAAGTGTTTCAAAAATAGATGCTGAAGTGTTGATCCCAGGATCAAATAGTGAAATGGTGCCATTCAGCAAATTAAGTGTTTCCGGAGGTGTAGTCAATGTAGAAAAAGCAATACATCAAGCGAAGTTTACGAAGCCCAAGAAAAAAGTTAAACCCGCAACCTCAGATATAAGAGCATAAATAAAAAAGCCTAATCAAAATTCGATCAGGCTTTTTTATTTATTCTAAGACCCATTGGTTGTTATCTCGATCAATATCTGCCATACGATTTCCCTCATCGATTTCAATCTTTTCAATTTCGTCTATCGGGAAATTTACTCTAAAGCTATAATCAGGATGGGTCCACGGCCAATCCTGTAACACCTTGCCCACGAAGGTGTCTCCTGATTTCTCTCCCCGCATAATTCTCAAAGGGATATTATATCTATTTTCCGTTCCATCTTTTAATGTAATGGTCAAGTCAATCGGCATTGGCATGTATCCTACTCTTTTGAGATGGATATATGATCCTCCGGTGGTTTCCTGCGGTACTTCTACCTTATAGTCTATTGTGTGTGTCGTATGAATCCAATACTCCTTATACCAATCTAATTCTAAACCAGATTGTTTTTCCATGACACGAATAAAATCATTAGAATTTGGGTGCTTAAATTTCCATTCATCAAAGTATTTTAACATCCCTTCATCAAAGTTCTCCTTTCCAATTATATACTCTAACTGAGTTAAAAACACACTACCCTTAGTATAAGCACCAACAGAATGTGCTCTATTTAATGTATAATGATCATCATGTGTAATCAAGGCCTCATCATTCCCTGATTTTGCCCATCTGGCGAATCCATTGACTGACTCTAAATGTGGATTCTCTTTATATTCTCCAGGAAATAACTGAATGGATTTTAAATGATTGATAACTTCGGCTTGTGCGTGGTTTGTAAATCCTTCATCCATCCAGGGGTAAAGGCTTTCATTTGTTCCTAAGATCATTTGGTACCAGCTGTGCATAAGTTCATGGATACACACGCTAACCAAACGCGTGTAGCTTCTTTCCCCGGTTATTAATGTTGCCATAGGATACTCCATTCCACCATCTCCACCCTGAATGAAGGCATAAGTTGGGTATGGGTATACACCATACCGCTTATTTATATAATCAAGGGAAGCATTCATTGCAGCTGGTAGCAGCTCCCAATTTTCTTTTGTTATCTCATTTTCCTGATAGAAATAATGAAAATCTACACCTGCATTTGTCTTGTGAATTTTATGGGTGTAGTCTGGATCGGCTGCCCAAACAAAATCATGGACATTCTCTGCTTTGAATTCCCAGTTCAATTTTCTCTTTTGAAAAAGCTTTTTCTTTTTTGTGTCTTTTTCCGAATAGCCATGACCCATTTTATGAGGATTATTTAACAGGCCTGTTGCCGCAACTGTATAACTTCTATCTATTTTAATTTTTACATCAAAATTAGCCCAGACACCATAAAATTCTCTTCCAACATATGGGTTAGCGTGCCATCCCTGGTAATCATATTCACACATCTTGGGATACCATTGTGACATCGACAAACTAATTCCTTCTTTATTATTTCTTCCTGTTCTTCTGATTTGTTCGGGAACCTGAGCTTCAAATTCCATTTCGAAAGTTGTTGTTTCTCCTGATCTGATCGGACGATCCAATTCGACTTCCAATATTGTACCTTCAATATGGTAAGATAATGGTGTACCATCTCTTTTCAACGACAAAATTTTCTGATATCCTATATTGCTTTCGTCCAATTTGGAAATCCTGTCTTGTACTCTGGAGTCAGGATCGAGAATCGTTAAAGATCTGACATCCATCATACTACCTGGTTGAAAAGCATTATAGTATAGATGGTAGAAAACCATGTCTAATTCATCAGGAGAATTATTTGTGTATTTAATCTTTTGCTTGCCTTCAAATAGATAGGACTTTACATCCATATCTATTTCCATTTCATATTCAGCAAACTGCTGCCATCTGTCGCTCTGACTCAATAATAAAACAGGAGAAAGAAAAATTGACAGTAAAAAAAATATTTTCATAAAGTTCTAACGATTAAGATTAAATACTAGACGATGGTTTCATCAGAGGTTATAATAGGTTCTAATATTCTATTGAACGAACCCCATCGGTATTTATATTTCAATATCAGGACAAAAAGTATAGAAACAGCTATGAACCCATATGTCATATACAATGGATTAACTTCATGGGATTTAAACAAACTGTCTGTTTGGATAGCAGCTCCATCATAACCAATCAAGACAGCTCCTACAAAATTAGTGGCTGCATGAACTCCTAAAGCCAGTTCAAGACCATCATCCATAATTGTAATAATTCCCAACAGCAAGCCAGCTGATATATAATAAATTTGCATCGTATAGAATCCAAATTCTTCAATTTCCGGATTCATTGAATGAATGGCTCCAAATAGGATCGCTGTAATAACCAAAGGAATCCACCTGGTCTTAGACGCAACTCCAATCCCTTGCATCAAATATCCGCGAAAGAGAAATTCTTCCATACTTGTCTGAATAGGAAGAATAAGCAAAGAAATAATTAACAGTGGAATGAATGTATTGATCTTGAAATGGAAGCTATAATTAGAGGGATCAATAAAATAAAAAATTGACTCCATGGCCACCGACAAGGCAAGCCATAATGAAAATGCAAAAAATATTTTGTTCCAATTTATTCTGCTTTTAGCTGTTATCAATGACCTGAATTCACGATTGTGAAGGGGTTTGAAAATAAAGTAGAATGCTGTTAGGCCGGCAACAAACATTACCAATAACAATGTAAAACCCATATTTGCATTAATCCCAAAAATGCCAAAATCCGGATTGGATTGAAATGATTCTATATCTTCAAGAGCCAATTCTGAACCTTCTTCATTAACAGATCTCCATAAAGCCAGCATTAAAGGAATCTGACCCACAGTATACCCCAGAAAGGTTACTATAACAACTATAATATACCGCCACCAATGGTTTTTACCGATGAATGCATTTTCAAAATATCCCATTTGCCCCATATCAAATAATCTCTATTTTTTAGAAAGATTCAAAAATAATCATTGATTCCCACTAAACTGCATATGGCTTCAATTTTACAATTATTTAGTACATCTTTGTAATTGAAATCGCGATTATGGATAATAAGAATTTTGGATTAGCTGCAATATTTATCGTTGCTGCATCAATTTTCAGACTTTTACCTCATCCTCCAAATGCTACTCCTGTTGCTGCAATGGCTTTGGTAGGCGGTATATACATAAGCAGAAAATATCTTGCCATTTTACTTCCAATTTTAGCATTATTTATTGGTGATTTAATATTAAACAATACCATTAACCGTCCATTTTTTGAAGGCACAGGATTTATTGTATTCGATGAATATATGATTACGAACTATCTTGCTTTTATCGTTACTGTAGGGATTGGATTCTTACTGGTTCAAAAAACTTCATTTCAGAAAATACTTTTCGGAACCTTATTTTCATCAATTGGATTTTTTGTGATTACCAACCTTGGAACCTGGATGACTTCAGTTATCTATCCTAAGAATTTTGTCGGTTTATCAGCATGCTTTACAGCTGCAATTCCTTTTTTTAGAAATACTTTATTAAGTAATGCCATTTTTATAAGTCTATTTGTTTTAGCAATAGATGGCATCCGACAATTAAAATTTAAAAGTCAATTAAGTTAGGATCTGATTATTATTCTTTTAAAAAACAAAAGGAAGAAACAAGGCAGCCCTATCCAAATCAGCTCACTTTTTATTACTGCTAAACCCCATTCGCTAAAAAATCGACTCGCTCCTATTGGACTTACCTGAATAAACCTCCAGGGTAAAAAATGGCGCGTATTATCAAAGGGTGGAAAAATGCAATTCCTTTTCCTCCGGTAGTCATAGCATCAAGAAAACCATGCGAAGCTGTAATAAAACTGAAAATCAAAATAATATATAGACTATCTCTACTGAAAAATTTATACTTAGAATAGAAGATTATTTTAATCAGTAAAGCAATGAAAATTGCAAAGACGATGGAATGTGAAAACCCACGATGACCCAACCAATGTGAGTAAGAATATCCAAACTTAAACATGATGATATCTGCATCTGGAAGAATAGAACAAATTATTGCCAGTACTGTCAGCTTAACCTTATCGTATTTCTTAGAAGCAAAATCCGAAACTGTAATTGCAGAGATTGCATGTCCAAAAACAGATGCCATTATTCTTCAGAATTTGATTCTGGATATTCAATTCTCACGTGGTATATACTTCTCAGGATTGTTCTGAAAGTTTCTACGCAAGTTTTCAGTTCCCTGAAACTAAGCGCTGATTCACTTAATTGACCCTCATCAATTTTGTAATCTACAATCTTGTCAATTAATTCATCAATATCTCCTCCAGTTGGATTTTTTAAGCTTTTAGCAGCCGCTTCAATAGAATCAGCTAACATCATTATTGACTGTTCCTTTGAAGATGGCTTTGGTCCGGGATATCTAAAAAGTGTTTCATCAAATTCTCTATCCGGTTCATCATTAAGTTGAGTTCTATAAAAATATTCAACACGAGTAGTTCCATGGTGTGTCGTGATGAAATCATTGATCAGTTTTGGAAGGCGAGCCTTTTTTGCCATTGCTTCTCCTTCAGTAACATGACCTATAATAATTTTTGCACTTTCAAAATTATTCAATTCGTCATGAGGGTTTGTCCCGTTATTGTTTTCGATAAAGCAAAAAGGATTATTCATTTTCCCTATATCATGATATAAGGCTGCTGTTTTAACAAGTAGTCCATTGGCACCGATTGCTTCAGCTGCAGTTTCACTCAGATTCGCAACTTGTAACGAATGCTGGAATGTGCCCGGAGCCTTAATTGATAACTCTCTGAGCAAAGGTTTATTCATGTCCGCAAGTTCGGCAATTGTAATACTGGATGTAAATCCAAATATTTTTTCAATGATAGGAATAAACGGATATGCTAATAGCAGGAGCAAAGCATTCACACCTAGCCAAACAAATGTTTTTATCTCACTGGAAATTAATGATCCCGAATTTATCAAGGCTAATCCTAGATATCCTATCAAATATGTCAATAGAATTACAAAAATTGCCATGAAGAATTTGTTCCAATATCTTGTTTCAGAAATGATCAAAACCGTCACGATTCCAGCTAGAATTTGTAGAAATGTAAATTCATAGCCTAGACTACTTAAGAAGCTTGATATTAAGACTACAACGATATGTACAAACAATGCAAGCCTTCCACCGTAAAAATTATATACCACAATTGGTGTAATACAAAATGGAATCATATATAGGCTCAGGACTTCATTCTTGCCTACCAGATAGACGACTATACTGAATATCACTGGCCAAATCACAAGGAATAATACACCTGAGCTTGTCTTGCAAATACTTGGAAAATATTTGAACGAATAAAGGATAAGTGCCCCTATTATTAGTGCTGTCAATAGAAAGTACCCTAAAAAATAAATCAGTTTAACCGAGTTTAAGACCGTCCTGGGACCAATTACATTAAGAAAGTAATGATCTAATATTTGCTTCTCAGCATTATTGACGAGTTGTCCTCTTGAAATTAACACATCTCCCTTCCTGAAACTATATATCGGACCAGATATCGTGTCATTTCCTGACTCCGCAATATTCGCCGAAAAACTAAAAGCTTTCTCAGATACCAGATCATTATAGGCCCAGCTCTCGCCAACAAAATATTTATAATTTTGATTGCTATGAGAAGGAAAAAGAAAACAGATAATACTGATTGCACCCAAGACTATAAATAACTTAGGAAGGTCTTTCCAACTAAATGATATTTTCTTAAGATCTGAGTTCATTTTCTCATTTGTTAAGCTAAAAATAAACTTATTTCGGATTCCACTTTTGCTCATCTACTCCATCTAACATAGATACATATCTAGCAAGTACAAAATAATAGTCAGAAAGTCGATTCAAATACCTTACGATAAACTCAGTTACCGTTTTAGAAGAATCTAATGTAATAACTCTTCGTTCTGCTCTCCTGCATACCGTTCTACAAACATGTGCTAGAGCAATCCTCCTATTCCCTCCGGGAAGAATGAAAGATTTCAGAGGAGATAATTCTTTGCTCATACTATCCATTGATTCTTCAAGATTTTTTATAAAACCATCTTCTAAAGCTGGTAAATAATCATCATTCTTTCCATCTGAAGCCAGATGGCTGCCGATATCAAATAATATTGCTTGTATTGCCATTAATTCAGTCTTAATATTGTCTTCATTTATAGAACTAATAAGTAAGCCTGTATGAGCATTTAATTCGTCTACAGTTCCGTAAGCTTCAATCTGTACATGATCTTTATTGACGCGTGTACCACCAAATAATGATGTGTCACCTTTATCACCGGTCTTAGTATAGATTTTCATGTTTGTAAAGATAAGGGGATAATCTAAAAATCGGATTGAATTAAGAGCAAGCTATCCTTCTTAGAAATGGAAAAATTGCTTTTTACCTTTTTAATCTAAAGATGACTTATAACGGCTGCTTCAGGGTTCAACTCATCCGACTCAAGAAGCCCGTCTCTTAATTTGATAATTCGATGCGCATGCCTGGCGATATCAGATTCGTGTGTAACCAATATTATCGTATTCCCTTTATTGTGAATTTCTTCTAATATTGCCATTATCTCAATTGAGGTTTTGGAATCAAGATTTCCGGTGGGTTCATCAGCTAGAATGATACTTGGGTTATTTACTAAAGCCCTGGCAATAGCCACTCTCTGACGTTGACCTCCAGACAACTCATTGGGTTTATGTTCTATCCTATCCCCAAGACCAACACTTTCCAAAACTTCTTCGGCTCTCTGTAATCTTTTCTTTTTACTCATACCAGAATAGACTAGCGGAAGAGCAACATTTTCAAGAGCAGATAATCTAGGAAGTAAATTAAATGTTTGAAATACAAAACCGATTTCTTTGTTTCTAACTGTAGCCAGTTCGTAGTCTGTCATTACGCTTACATTCTGATCATTAAGATGATAACTACCAGAAGTAGGGGTATCAAGAAGTCCAATTAAATTCATAAGTGTTGACTTTCCTGAACCTGAGGGGCCCATTAAAGCAACATATTCATTTTTACTTATATCAAGGGTTACACCATTAAGCGCATAAACCTTTTCTGTACCCATCACATAAATCTTCTTAAGCTCCTCAATCGATATTATCGTATCCATAATTTAATTTAATCGGTAATTAATTGAATCAATTATAATGCTAATTATTGTGAATTTACTTTATAATAAAAATAGATTCGAATATTTTAGATGTTCACATGTTGATCTCCGTCTAAATGCCTATTTTGGTCAACATAATTATAATCTGAACTCAATTTCAGGAAACTTGGAATCTGAACCTAAAATAAAACATATTGCTGTTTCCGGTAATATCGGAGCTGGAAAAACAACTCTATCTGAGCTGTTAGGTAAACAATTTAATTGGGAAGTACATTTTGAAGACACTAATACTAATCCGTATTTAAGTGACTTTTATGTGGACATGAAAAGATGGTCATTTAATCTTCAGATTTATTTTCTTAATAGTCGTTATCGTCAATTGATAGAGATTAGAAATGGAAATAAAACAGTTATTCAGGATAGAACAATATATGAAGATGCTCATATTTTCGCTCCTAATCTCCACGAGATGGGATTGATGTCTAAGCGTGACTTTGATAACTACAGTACTTTATTTCAGATTATGACATCTCAAGTTCAAGCTCCAGATCTACTCATATATCTTAATGCAAGTATTCCTACATTAGTTAATCATATTCAAAAGAGAGGTCGAGATTATGAAGGGAGTATTAGTCTGGATTATCTGAAGAGGCTAAATGAAAAATATAACAAATGGATAGATAGCTATAAAATTGGAAAGCTTCTTATAATTGATATCGATGGTATGGATTTCATGGCCAATAAGGAAGATTTTGGATCCATAGTCCAGGATATAAATGCGAATCTTTATGGCTTATTTTAATTCATTTCTAATCTATTGAACCTTTTATTCTCTTTTACAATTCATATACTTATTAATCTAAGCTCTAATGATTGAACAAATCAAAGCATATCTGAATGAACATGATGTTACGCTTGTAGCTGTTTCTAAAACTAAAAGTATAGAACAAATTAGCGAAGTATATAATTTGGGTCACAAGGATTTTGGTGAAAACAGAGTTCAAGAACTTGTTGAAAAGAAAGATTTATTACCACCTGATATTCGATGGCACATGATAGGCCATTTACAGAAAAATAAAGTTAAATACATCGCTCCATTTGTGCACTTAATTCATTCTGTAGACTCTTTAAAACTTGCAAAATCGATTAGCAAAGAAGCCCTCAAAAACCATCGTATAATTCCTATTCTCATTCAATTACGTATTGCTTCAGAAGAATCGAAATTTGGATGGCCATTTGATGTTTTCAAATCTGAACTCGATACATTAATGACTCTTCAAGGGTTAGAAATCAGAGGAATAATGGGTATGGGTACTTTAACGTCTAAACCTGAAGTCACTGTAAAAGAATTTCAAAAGCTGAAACAAAATTTTGAAGAACTCAAATCAGGCGAATTTTCAACTTTTGATACATTCAAAGAAATATCTATGGGGATGTCTGGAGATTACAAAATCGCTGTTAAAGAAGGATCAACAATGGTTAGAATAGGTAGCCTAATATTCGGTTCCCGATCCTAAATCTTGATAACTTTTTTCATAATAATTTCTGACCCAATATAGAATTGGATAAAGTATACAGAACTTCCAAGCCCTCTCAGGTCCACTTTAGAAGACCTAGTGTTACTTTGACGAACTAATCTCCCGTTGGTGTCATACAAGTAATACGCATTAAACTCCTGGCCATCGGTGAATTGTATAAAATCACTAGTGGGATTTGGAAATAAACTAAAGTTCTTCACGATTGATTCTTGCAATGAAGTTGTACTTGTTCTTATGGAAGTATTATAAAAATTTATACCTCCTCGTTTATTCCCTATAATAATTTCAAAGTAGTTATCTCCATCTATATCATAAAGGTCAATGGTTGTAGATCTTCCTTCTTTTATTTCGCCAAGTGCTTCTGAAATTGTTTCATATTGGCCATATAGCCCATTTTCTACTCCTGAATATTGTTTGATATGCCCTTTATCTGAGCCCAGGAAAATTCGAAATTCATCATCGACGGTAACGATTGCCGGGGCAGACAAGCCTTTTTCCGCTGAGCTTATAGTGAGTCGGGTATCCATCAATCCTAAAATCGGATAGTTTGGCAATGCAGTTACATCATTATTAAATGAAGGTTGAGAAATCGAACCTTGATTCTGAAAATAGTTAACATTTCCTAATGTATCCATAAATCCATTGGAGTTCCGCTCGCCAATTATTAAGTCTCCAAGGCCATCACCATTGAGATCTGCAATAGTGGGTTTTGCTGCTTGTCCTACATCAATGTCCATAAAATTATAGATAGGATTTGCAAATTGTAATGGATTATCAGCACCTGCCGCATTTTCAAAATAATAAAGAAAACCGTCAGCATCTCCTATTACCAAGTCTGTATCCCCATCTCCATCCAGATCACCAAATGCAGGAGAAGGATTTCTGGAGGTTGTATTAAATTGACGAAAATCCAGATAATCATCATCTACCAATTCAAAAGCTGGTTCAGTAGGCGTGCCTATGTTTTCAAATAAATACATCGCCAAAGATGCAGGTCCGGAAGTTCCAAACTCACCATCTGTACATACCACAATATCCATCAAGCCATCCGCATTCTCATCTACAAATGCTGGATGGGAAAAACTTCCAAAATCTAAGGTTTCTCCCGCCAAAAAATCCATTTGCTGAAGTGTAAATCTAGCTTCAGGGTCTCCGGTGTTTTTATACAACCAAACATTATTGGTATTGGTAATGCTAGATACTTCATTAGGAGCAATGATAAGATCTTTCAATCCATCTGAATCAACATCAATGCTAAACGCAGATAGGAAAATGGACATTTCTACAGGAAAATCATATCTAGGGTAATTCTTATCCAATCCTGTAATGTGATTTTTTTCTTTGTTGCCCCCATTGTCAAGGTAGACAACACCCGTGTTCGTTAAGTCCCCAAGTATCAGATCAAGATCCCCATCGTCATCATTATCAAATGCGAGTAAAGATGATCCTGCATGAAGTCCTCCGGATTTATTATCACTTTGCTCTTCAGGTCTGAATTCAGATGCACATTCATCGGGATTATCACTTAAAAATATCGTTTCTGAAAATCCGCTTTCCTTAAATTTTCCAAAGCACAGGTCATTTAACTCGAAGACCATCGTATCCTTTGGAAGCATTTTTTCCACTTGTAAATTTTTATAGTAGTTCACAAAACTTCCACCTAAATCAAATGAAAGAATGTCAAGATCTCCATCGCTATCAACATCTACAATGTCTGGTTTATCGTTAAATGGAATGGTCACATTGATTGTACTATTCCCTATATCAAACCATATAATTTCTTCATCTCCTTCTTCACCTCCCATTCTTCTTCTGTCGAATGTCCATCTACCATTATTATACATACCCTGATATAATTCAGCTCCTGAAATACCCCCTGCAAGAGGAACGGTGAATATATCACTGTAACCATCCCCATTAAAATCTCTGACCAAGGACCAGCAGCACATCGAAGGGAAGTCGTTTTTGTATTCATTGGTATATCTGTAACTCTCTGATGTGCCTTGACCTTCTTTTATAAATGTCATTGATACATCACCAACACGATCAAACACAAATAGGTCCATAACTCCATCTTGATTTATGTCCATGTCAGAAAATTGTGGGGCACTAAATCCACCTGTAAATGGATATGCCAATTCATTATTGTTGAACGTAACCTGACAATCAAAAGAATTAAAAGATTGGGCTTCAGAATCGACAATACTAAAAAAACTAAACGTGAATATTAATAATAATAGGCGATATGAAAGATGTCGTTTGTAAGATTGCATAAGCAGATTAAGTCAAATTTTGATTTACAAATATGAATTAAAAAATCAGATACTGTGTCCATCTTAAGTGATAATGCTGACTTTTTGATTAAAATTCGTTCATGGCACGGCAATTGTCTTAAATTACATTACGAAAAAATGATATTTGTTGGGTTTTAATAAAATTTAAGGCCTTCTGATGAAATTTTAAGTAGAAATTAACTGTTTTATAGCTTGTAAATCAGTCCTTCTATTAAAGTAAATAATTATGAGAAAGGAAGTAATAACTGAAATGAAAAACAAAAGAAAGGGAGCGAGGAATTCGTTTTTTATCCATCTTTTGATTCTGGCAGCGGCATTCTTTAGTACTTGTAATTATGAGAAGGCTATTGAAAACCAATATGCTGTAGCTATTAATTTTGAAGAAATTGAATTCAAGCCAAGTGCTAATAGCAATAAAGCTTCTTCAAAATCCGGTGAAGCAAGAAAGAAAGCAGACCCTGTCAGCGAACTTGAGCAAAAGAAAACTGAAGCGATTGAAACGAAGCAGCCTGAAGTGAAAATGCCCAAGCCTACTCCTACTCCACCGACACCAACGGATCCTGTGATTTCCGAAACAACAATGGAAGAGTCAGAAGTGGAAGCTGCACCTGAAGAGATTGAATTTGATGATCCGGAACCGGAAATCATTCCTGAACCTGAACCAGATCCAATACCTGAACCAGATCCGGAACCTGCTCCTGCGGAGAAACCTAAAGAGTCTACAAAGGATAGAATATCAAGAATTTTAGACGTTTTTAAATCAGGTGGAGGGAAAAAGACAAAAAACCCTGAAGGTGAATCTTCAAGAAATGAAGGATCAGACAGAGGCACAGGAGAAGGAAATAGAGGTGATGGCAAAGGCGCAGATAAATCTGGAAACGATGGAGATAGCGGAATGGGAACAGGAGGATCCGGTCTTGGAGAATATGATGATTCCGGAGATGGCGTTTTTGGTAGAAAAGTTATCTATCGAAACTTTGGGCAAATACCAATGACAAAAAGTGGTAAAGTCGCAGTCAAAGTATGCATTAACAGAAAAGGTCTTGTGACTTACGTTGAATTAGTCGAAAGAGAATCCACAATTACAGATAAAACCATTCTAAAGAAAACTGCCGAAGCTGCTCGAGGATATAAATTTCAACCAGATCCTACTGCTCCAAAAGAGCAATGTGGTAAGTTGACAATTATTCTCGATATCAATGCTTTTAAAATCTCTGAAGGATAATATAAATAAGCTTCCTATTTTTGGTTCAAATATCAATTATTGGAAGCTTATTCTCTTTTTGAAGTCAATCAGTATATTAAAAGGGTAATCGCCCTCAATTTCGACGAATCGATATGGGTAGAGTGCGAGATTAATCAGATCTCTGATTCAAGAGGAAACCTCTATCTCGACCTAATTGAAAAGGATCAAACTTCAGACCAAATAATTGCTAAAAGTTCCGCTACACTTTGGTATCGCCAATTGAGTTTTATAAAGAAAAAACTAGGTCCATTAAGCGATTCTATTCTTACTGAAGGTGTTAAAGTAAAACTTAAAGTCCTTATTGATTTTTCTGAAAGATATGGCTTGAGTCTTAACATTCAAGACATTGACGCTTCATATACTTTTGGTCAGTTCGAGATGAACAGACAAAAGATCTTAAACAAACTCAACGAAAAAGGACTGACTGAGTTGAATGGCCAATTAGCCCTTCCAACTATTATTAAAAGAATTGCCGTCATATCATCTTCGTCAGCAGCTGGATTTCAAGATTTTAATAACCAACTTAAGTCAAACATCTATCAATACACTTTTCATTCAGTCCTCTTCCAGGCAGCGATGCAGGGACAAAAAACTGAACGGGAGGTTGTCGCGGCTTTGCGAGAGATAAAAACGAAAGACTTTGATGTCATTGTTATAATTCGGGGAGGAGGCTCAAAACTTGATCTTTCATCATTCGACAACTATAATATTGCATATGAAATTTCCCAATCAGAAATACCAGTATTTACGGGCATTGGTCATGATATTGATATGACCGTTTGCGATATTGTTTCTAATCAAATTCTTAAGACGCCAACCGCAGTTGCTAATTTTATAATTGATCACAATCTTAACTTCGAATCCGAGATCACTTATATGCTCCAACAAATTAAACAAACAGCCACCTTACAATTACAGTATAAGAAACAAGATCTTATCAGGCTTGAAAGTGAGTTAAAAACAGATCCTATAATTACAATCAAAATAATGGAGCAGGAACTTGACAATACATATAAACTCATTGAATCTATTTCCAAAAATATTATTGAGGTAAAAAAGTCTGAAATTCATAAAATGGAAATGCTAATAGAATTATTAGACCCTGCTCAAGTTCTTAAGAGAGGCTTTACTTTAGTAAGGCAAAATGGAGAATACAAGACCAAAAAAAGCGATATACATACCAACAACAATGACTTAGAAATAGAATTTCATGATGGTGTCGTTGATGTAAAAATAAAACAGGATGAAAAATAAAAGCTTTGATAAAGCCTACGAAGAATTGCAGCAGATCGTTGAAAACCTTCAATCAGATCAGACAAGTATTGATAAATTATCTGATCAATTGAAAAAAGCCTCAGAGCTCGTACAATTCTGTAAATCTAAACTCCGGGAAGTGGAAGAAGATATCAGTAAGATTTCTGATGATCCAAACTCTGATTAAGCGCTTTGTTTTTATAAGCTGCAATTAATACAATCATTTGATTATAGGATCGAATACCCTCAACAACTCCGTGTTTTTTAAGATAATTATCATAAATGATATCTCTGTAATCAGGCATTATATCTTTATATCTTTCGATATGTTTTTTTATTTGAGAAAGATCTTCTCTAATTATTTCAGGTAAGCTTTCATAAACATTCTCCCATTCATCAGGATAGAAATATCTGAAATATGATCCCAGATATCTCCAATACGCCAGTTCAGCGCTATACCGTACACTTGGGTCTGGAGATTGAAAACAACTCAAATAGGCGACAAAATTACAGACACTTTCATCTGTAAATCCATAACCGTGTGACATTTCATGAGCCAATGTAAATGGAAGTTGCTTAGGATATAGCCCTCCATCAATATGTCCTTCAAAGGCATGTGGAATGTAAATTCCGGAGGTTCTGAAATGCAATAATGCTCCGCTCCATATTTTTCTTACCCTCACTCGACCTAATATTGGAATACCCCACGATTGGAGTATGGCTTCCTGAGATATTCTGATTTGTGATTCCATTACCCCCAGTTGAGGAACATCCATTTTCTCTTGACTCAGTTCTACAAGAATGAGGGTCTGTTCTAAGAAAGACTCATGAATATAATTTGAATCTATTTTAGGTTTATCAATTTCAATTAATTGATAGATAGATTCTTGGTGATAATTAAACCCCCATAATAAATAGAAAAGATTTATGATCCAGAGCAAGCAATTTAAAAATGAAATAGAAAATTCTTTTATCGATTTGAAAGAACCACTGAAAAAGTAAAAGAAAAACAGAGGTGCGATAAGATAAATGCTTGGTAATTCAATGAAACCAATTGTGAAATCATGAACAACTCGAATGAGTTGAAAAAGAAATCTCAGGTATATCGTTTCATATAGAAACGGATAGATTGAAAACAAATAATTGCTTATCAAAACAATGCAAAAGGTTATCATCCCGACTTTTAGTCTCTTCATGATCTATTTTGTATTTTTGCCCGAACTATTTAAAGAACTACCTTGTTAAAGAGTTGAATTTAAAAATAACAAAGAAAAATATTAAAATATGGCATTTGAATTTACAGACAGCAATTTCCAGGAATCTGCTTTAGATACGGATAAATTAGTCGTTGTTGATTTTTGGGCTGAATGGTGTGGACCTTGTAGAATGGTATCTCCAATTATTGAAGATTTAGCTACAGAATATGATGGTAAAGCAGTAATCGGGAAGGTTAATGTTGACCATAATTCTCAAGTTTCTATGAAATATGGAGTAAGAAGTATTCCGACTATTCTATTCATCAAAGGAGGTGAAGTTGTTGACAAACATGTAGGCGCTACTACTAAAGCCGTTTTAGAGCAAAAGATGGCTGAATACATGTAATTATAAATTATCTTTGATTTTTAAGATATTAAGGCTCTTTTTCAACGTTATGAAAAAGAGTTTTTTGTTTAATACACAATATGCAGTTTTTCCAAAATTTTGATTTAAAGCAATTAGAAAACCTTGAACTCCTTGCCAAGCAGGTTGTTGAAGGGTTCATCATAGGTCTTCATAAGAGTCCTTTTCATGGATTTTCAGTTGAATTTGCTGAGCATCGTCTTTACAACCAGGGTGAATCCACTAAAAATATAGATTGGAAGGTTTATGCACGGTCTGATAAAATGTTTGTCAAAAAATATGAAGAAGAGACAAACCTTAGAGCCCAGATTGTAATCGACACTTCCTCATCAATGTATTTTCCAAAAGATAGAAAAGCGAATGCACTGAATAAGTTACAATTTAGTGCTCTTGCCGGTGCTTCATTAATGAATCTTCTTAAAAAGCAGAGAGATGCATTCGGACTTAGCTTATTTGATGAAACAGTCACAATACATAGCAAGGCGAAGTCAAGTACTTCTCATTACCGGCTTTTACTCACTTATCTCGACAAACTTATTGATGACGATGTTGTCAATAAGAAAACCTCTGTTATAGACACACTCCACCAAATTGCTGACAGTATTCACAGAAGATCATTAGTTATGATTTTTAGCGATATGCTAGACAATCATGAAAACTACAATGCTGTTTTTTCCGCCTTACAGCATTTAAAATATAATAAGCATGAAGTCATATTGTTTCATGTTATGGACAAAAAATTAGAAGAAGCATTTGAATATGAAAATCGACCACATGAATTTATAGATATGGAAAGTGGAGAGAGAATTAAATTGCAATCTAATCAAGTCAGAGAATTCTATCAGAGTAAAATGAAAGAATTCAAAGAAAAACTTAGAATGAAATGTCTACAATACAAGATAGACTTTATTGAAACTGATATCAATGTAGGCTTCGTTCCTATTCTGGAAGCTTATCTTGTAAAACGTAAAAAAATGAACATTTAGACACTTGAAACAAATACACACATGGCAATTGTAATTTCAGAATTAAGTACGAAGGCCCCGGATCAGCTCGACAAAAATTCAGCAAAGGAGGAGATAGATGACATGGCTAAGGATATTGCCGAAGAGGTCACAAAAATGTATGCCAATAAAGACTATAGTTTATTGGTAGTTCTTCAAGGTATGGATAGTAGTGGTAAAGATGGAGTTTCAAGAAATGTTTTTAGCAAGGTATCCCCTACTATGGTCAGCGCCCACTCATTTAAAAAACCGACTGATCTTGAATTCGACCACGATTTTTTATGGCGTGTACACCAACAAAGTCCTGCTAAAGGGGAAGTCAAAATATTTGTCCGTTCGCATTATGAGGATATCTTAATTCAACGTGTCCATGGTTGGGTTAATGAAGATCGAGTAAACATTCGAATCGAAGCGATTAATGCCTATGAGCGGCTTTTGGAAAAAGATAACAATACGATCGTGATGAAATTTTTCCTTAATCTTTCTAAAGAAAGGCAAAGGGAAAAACTAATAGAAAGAATTGAAGTTCCCCGGAAAAACTACAAACACAATGATGGAGATTGGGAAGAAAGAAAACATTGGGACAAATACATGGATGCATATCAAAACGCCTTAAACAAATCTGACATTCCGTGGATTCCAGTTCCTTCAGATCAGAGATGGTATAGAAACTATTTTGTGGCACAGAAAGTCCTGGACAAGTTAAAGTCTTTGAATTTAACTTATCCTCCCCTATCAGAAGAACCCAAAGTGGATATTGCCAATGGATAAGCTCAAGCTTAGAGTGGATAAGTGGCTTTGGTCTGTCAGAATTTTTAAGTCAAGGTCGAAAGCGACAACTGCATGTAAAACAGGAAAGATCCGGATTGGTGAGCATATACTAAAACCTTCAAGCATGATTTCTGTCGATCAATCAATTGAGATAAAGAAAGATGGTTTTAATCTGATATTTAAAATCCTGAAATTGATTGAAAAACGTGTGTCTGCAAGTTTAGCTCAAGAATGTTATATAAATCAAACTTCAGAAGAAGAATTAAATAAATTTAAAGATTGGTATATCGGTAAGGGACGAAATGAGCTACGACAACGAGGTGCCGGACGGCCTACTAAACGCGATAGAAGAGATATCGAAAACTTCAAAGAAGAAATATATCTTGATGAATGGTTCGATCAAGATTAAAGGAATCTTTGAGCAACTTTTAATTCTTTTGACCCTTCAGAATAAGTGTAGAATCCATTCCCAGATTTCCTTCCAACATGACCTGCTGTCACTATATTAACCAATAAAGGACATGGGGCATATTTTGGATTTCCGAATCCATCGTGAAGAACATTTAGAATAGATAAGCAAACGTCCAAACCAATAAAATCTGCCAGCTGTAAAGGTCCCATAGGATGAGCCATTCCTAATTTCATGACATTATCAATTTCAGTCACTCCTGCTACCCCTTCAAAAAGACTATAAATGGCTTCATTAATCATAGGCATCAAAATTCTGTTTGCCACAAAACCAGGGTAATCATTAACCTCCACTGGGATTTTATCAAGCGTTCTGGACAACTCCATGATTTGATTGGTAACTGCATCACTAGTAGAATAGCCTCGAATTACCTCTACAAGTTTCATCACAGGAACAGGGTTCATGAAATGCATTCCAATGACTCTATCCCCACGATTGGTTGCGGATGCAATTTTTGTTATTGAAATAGAAGATGTATTACTCGCGAGAATGCACTCCTCCTTGGTCAACTTATCCAATCCTTCGAAAATACGAAGTTTCAAATCTTCATTTTCAGTGGCAGCTTCGATAACTAAATCAGCATCTTGAACTGCATCTTCCATTTCCGTTTCGGTAGTAATATTCTCTATAGTTTGTTCTTTTCTGGCTTCATCAATTTTCTCTTTAGCCACCATTCGCCAAAGGTTTTTGTCAATAGTTTTAATAGCATTTTCCAGTCGTTCAGATGATACATCAACCAAACAAACTTTAAATCCATTCATTGCAAAAATATGGGCAATCCCATTACCCATTGTACCTGCTCCTATAACTGCGATTTTCTTCATCAGATCAATATTTGAAACGAAAATATAAAATACTTTTTAGGATAAGACTATTTATTATAGCTTAGCTTTCTATTATTAATATTAAGAATTTTTTCAATGGCACAGCTCATTGTAGAAAGCGGGGCAACAAAATCAAGTTGGATCATCTTAAATGATGATGGTACATGGAAATCCTATAAACTGGATGGAATAAACATTACATCTAATCCGGAAGGAATTCGTCATGTAAAAGAGTTTGCTATAACAAAACCCAATGGGTTTAAACGTATTCTATTTTATGGAGCAGGAGTTTCAAACACTTGGGCCATCAATACACTGAAATCTGAGTTTAATAAATTTTATCCCCATTCAAAAGTTCATATTCATCATGACATATTAGCAGCAGCCAGGTCTATTTCAGATGGACAAGAAAGTATAGTTTCTATTTTAGGGACAGGAACAAACACAGTTCTTTTTGATGGTAAAAAAATAATAGAAAGTGTCACTGCACTAGGATATTTATTCGGAGATTTTGGATCTGGTTTTCATATCGGAAAATTGATTATTAATGCTTACTACTATAACAAAATGAGTCATCAAGATGCTCAAGCATTTGAGGATTATTTTTTAATTAAGAAACCAGAGTTTAAAGAAACAATTTACAAAGCTGAAAAACCTAATTTTGAAATCGCACAATTTTCAAAATTCCTTAATATTTGCTCCAGAGACTTAAAGAAGATAATATTAGAAAAAGCCTTCCATTCTTTTTTCAAAAATCAGATTGCATCGATTAAAGACAGTAAAAATTATAAACTTAATTTTGTCGGTTCGATAAGTGAAGTATATCAAAAAGATTTGCGAGCTATAGGAAGTTCATTAGGATATGAAATTGACAAAACAATTGGAGATCCTATTGAAGGATTAATCAATTATCATTTAAATAATAATGACTAAAAAAATTAAAAGAATTGCAGTTTTAACTTCCGGAGGAGATGCTCCTGGAATGAATGCCGCTATCAGAGCCGTTGTCAGAACTGCAATTTATCACGATATAGAAGTTTTTGGAATACGCCATGGATATGATGGTTTAATTCAAGCGGATATCAAGGAGTTAAAAAGAGCCGATGTAGCCAATATTATTCATAGAGGGGGTACTGTTTTAAAAACTGCAAGATCAACTGAGTTTAGAACCGAAAAAGGCAGAAAGAAAGCTTTTGACAATTTAAGTGCATACAATATAGATGGCTTAGTGGTCATAGGAGGAAATGGTACTTATACCGGAGCCATGCATCTGGGTAAAGAACATGATATCAATATCGTAGGACTTCCCGGCACCATCGATAACGACTTGTATGGAACAGATTATACTATTGGCTTCGACACAGCAATCAATACTGCTATTGATGCTGTCGACAAGATCAGGGATACAGCAGATTCACACACAAGAATTTTCTTTATTGAAGTCATGGGACGACATAGTGGATATATCGCTCTTCATACCGGAATAGGAAGTGGTGCTGGAACAATCTTTCTACCTGAAACAGAAATAAGTATGGATGATTATTTTGCTTCCCTTATTAAAACAGGAGCTAGAAAAAAATTATTTAATCTCGTCATTGTTGCTGAAGGCAATCAGAATGGAGGAGCTATGGAAATCGCAAAGGCTGTCAGTGAAAAATTTGACGAGATCGATGCAAAAGCAACCATTATAGGGCACCTTCAAAGAGGAGGATCTCCTACAGCTAATGACCGGGTTCTCGCTAGCCGTCTCGGTTATAATGCCGTTGATGCTTTAATGAACGGTACAACTAATGTTGCAATTGGAATTGAGAGTGATCTTATTACTCACACCTCTTTTGAAGAAGCTATTTCGAGGAATAAAGACCCCCATATTGAAATGATTAGAATGGCGGAAATATTGGCTTCATGATAGTTGTCATATATAGTACTTTTCCAGATATAGAATCAGCTCAAAATATCGGACGCCATTTAATAAAAGAAAAGCTTGCAGTGTGCTCGAACATTTACCCCATTAAAAGTCAATACATGTGGCAAGGTGAGATTCAAGAAGATGATGAATTTGCAGCGCTCTACAAAACATCAAAAAGTAAATTAGATTCCGCTCTACAATATATTAAAACGCACCATCCTTACGAGATCCCTATCATAACGCATCGGGAACAGTCTATTAATAAATCTTATGGTGACTGGATGGAAGATTGTCTGAAATAAAGTTACTGACATTTTTTGTTGATCAACTCTATTATACATTCTCGTTTCTGGTATTCGGTCTCACAATGAATCAAAGAATAACTTTCATATTGATAAAAAACTTAATTCCTTTTTTCGTAACTTAGGTTACGATAGAAAAGGGTCCCCCGTTAAAGTCAAAATGGACCTTAATTCCATTATATACCCGATCCAATCTTATAATTATGATAGAAAAAGCAATTCTTACCGAAATTCGTGACTCCGGTACTGAGAGTCTAAGTAAAACCAAATTCAATTCTCTAATAGAAGAAAATTCCAAAGGGGAATTAGGAATAACAGAAAAAGAGGTCAAATTAAAGAAGCAGAAAAAGAACCTTATCGGTGAATGCAAGGTCTTCACCGAAGTAGAAGTCACCAATTCTACTGAAACATGGCACTTTGTGCATCCTGTTCTTTATGTACTCCCACAAACACTTAAAGGACTAATTAATGTCATAAAGTTTGCAGAAAAAAAAGATCTTAATATTCATCCCATAGGATCCAAACATTCCTTTTCTGTAATTGTACAAACGGATGATTGTTATGTTGACCTGACAGATCTTAATCCTTATAAAGCCAAAAAAAATAAGCACGAAGCTGAAAATCACAATCGAGATGTAAAGAAAATTAATCAAGATGCTTGCGGTTTATTAAAATCCGGGGTCTCAACCGAAAACCATATCGACATTCCGGCAGCTATGAGAATATGGATGATCAATCATATATTATGCCCGGATAATGAGAATGACATTCATCATTTTGGAGATAAGCGGATTTTTAATATGGGTGGAGGAGATGTACAGCATTTTGCAGGAGCAATGGGAAGCGGCACACATGGAACAGGTGGAGTCCATTCTGCATATCACGATATGGTAAGATCATTAATTATTGTAGGTAGTGGAGGAGAAGCTTTTCGTGTAGAACCAAAAAATGGAATTACTGATCCTGCCAAGCACAAACAATTCTATAATAACAAAACGATTAAGGTCAAACTTTTTCAAGACGATGATTTATTTTACTCCGTACTGGTAAGTATGGGATGTTTTGGAATTATACATTCTTGTGTTCTGGAAATTACGGATATGATTCACCTATATGAAGAAGTCAATTATTCCCCAACTAAAAGACCTAGTTATTCAAAAAGGAATAAATGGAATCCGAATTTCAAACAGATATTTTCTAAGTCTCTATTGAAAAAAGGAGACTACTTTCTCACACTAATGATAAATCCATACCGTGTTAGAAATAAAAAATATCAATCTGTACTTATTAATAAAGCTGTACCGAAAAACAATCCCCCAGCTAAGTCAAAAAAGGTGTTAAAAAGACAGTTTTGGCCATCTGTTTTTGGCAAATTAAAAGTGACTGCAAAATTTACAAGGTGGTTGACAAACAGGACCGATGTGGCTCCTGTCACACTTATAGAAACGATATTAAGAAGTCAAAACGATAATTCAAAAAGTAGCGGTTCCGGATATTATGACCTGTCTTATAAGATTCACAACGCTGGAACTGGAACTCTGAAAACGGTAGGAGTTGCAATTGAATTTGCTTTTCCAACCAGCCAGATCCCAGAGGTGTTAGATTTGTTATTTGCCTTTCTAAAGCAAACAGATACTTTTAAGAAAGGATACTATCTTAATGCGCCTCTCGCCTTACGATTTGCAAGACCATCTAAAGCATATATGGCAAATAACTATGGAAAGTTTAAAGGGAAAGATGTCAAAGAATGGTGTCATATAGAATTGCTTCGTGTTAATCCGAAAAGCTCAGCAAAAGATGCGAAGGAATTGGAATTGTATCAACATATTCAATTGATGTTTTTGCACAGTGGAGGAAGACCACATTGGGGCTTGAATTTTAAATTTCCTTTTTCTGAAGATGTCTTAGATGATCTATATCCTAAATTTGATGAGTGGTTAGCAGCTTTTCTGTTTTTCAATTCGAGTGGTGTATTCGACAATGAATTTGTAAGGAATGCCAATATCAGATCAGCAGCAAAACGTCGTCATCCAGTGGCTTAATGTCATTGGCAATAGATATCATTTGTACTTAAGCTGTATTAATCTTAAAACTGAACATAGTAAACATCGCTTTCATTGCGCGGTATATTTAATACCTTGAAAGCACCTCCTTCATTGGTGCAATGTTCAATCAAATCAAAAACCGTACAAGATTTAGGTAAGCCACTAAAAACCAAACTAAAGTAAGCTTCACCCGAATCGGTCATTGTCCACTCCGGGTAATAAGATATTTTCTCGGCATGAACCAAATCTGACTTATGATCAGAAGTATGGTCGTAAAGATAGGTAGATGGCCATATCCTAATATATGTTGGCAAAAGACTAATCATTATACAGTGAACTACAACTTGTCCTTGCTCGTGAATTTGTGTTTCGAGTTGCTCAAGTAAAGAAGGTGAAATCTTAACCTTAGGCTTTTCAATTATTGTATGCGATATAAATCAAATACGAGATTTATTTTAGATACTTTTCCTGGATTTTTGAAAATTCAGGTAGCTTTTTAATATGCCATTTATCTAAAATTTTTCCATCCTTCATTAATACGACTCCCGGATTAGATCTGACAATAGTCTTTAATAAAATATCATCTGCCATTCCATAGTTTATATTAAGTCCTGTAGGTTCATCAAATGCTTCGATAACATCACGATCTGCTCCTCCAATAGCCATTAGGATATCAAGATTAGCTTCTTTTGCAGCATCGAGGAATGGTTTTAATGTATTGCTATGAGTTGCAATGTAAGAAGCTTTCCAATTTTGCTCTATGTAAGTCTCTTCCCTATCCTGCAGACTGTCAAATCTTCGAACAGTAACTGTATCAACTGCCAACGATTCAACGTTGGTAACGATTGTAGTATCTAAAACAAAAAGGGAATCCTGTACGATCCTGATTTTCCTTTCAGGTTTCGCATATAACTTATGATTAACGACAAGAAAATGCGCTTCCTCTTTATAAAGTATATCATCCGTAATATCATCACCGTTTAAATCTGTGATTTCAAAATCGCTAATCTTGGTAATTGGGATAGCCGGTTCTGCTTTAATTTGTTCTTCAACGGAATAGACCCCCCTATAATCTTTGTAATTACCCAGATATTCATCATTAGGAAGGATTAATATTTCTCCTGTCTCGTTATGTTTAAGTTTCCAGTCAGTAATCTGAACAGCGGCCATGGCATCATTTTCTGCTTCTAATTGACCACGAATATCTGTACCTATCTTAAATGGTCTAAAATCAGCATGAGGAATATTCCATTTAAAATTTGTAAAACAATAAACAATCAGCCCTATCGTAGCTAAGCTTATAATTGCTTTTCTAATCTTGGCTGTAAATAGTTCGTGCATATCCTTATGCTTGAACACAAAATATAATGCTGGAATCAGCAGGAATACATCTTTGAAAAAAGAAGTTTTTGGGACCAATTTTATAAAATCACCAAAACATCCACAATCTGTAACTTTCATGTTATTGGCATTGTACTGTCCCCATTTTCCAAAACTGAAAAAATTAGCTCCTTCAGGAACATATCCAGTGAGATAAGTGAACCCGGTAAGAAATGTAAAAAACCCAACCAGTAGCAGGAATGCCCAGCTTGTCCATTTAGATTTCATACCTAGCAATAACATAAGTCCAAGGACTATTTCAAAAACGATCATGAATAATGAAAACCATATCGCATAATCGGACAATACAGGAAAAACCGGTGCAACAAAACTAAACCAGGTAGCCTCAAATGTATAGTGGAATTCTGCAAAGTATTGCTCCATCTTATAAGCTGTACCAAGTGGATCTACAGCTTTAACCCATCCAGAAAAAATAAATAACACACCACAAAAGTTTTGTAGAAAGGTCATCAACCATGATTTATGTCCTTTCATTACAAAACCAACAATAAGAGTTATTAAAATGGCAGTTATACCTATGTTAGTCAATAAAGTCGTTAGTGTCATTTAATATTCGATTTCTGATTTTTTAATAAGAGCAAAAACTGCATAATTCAACATATCCTGATAATTAGCATCCAGGCCTTCCGATATCAAAGTTTGCCCTTCGTTTTCTTCTATCTGCTTAATACGCAATAGTTTCATAAGTATGAGGTCCGTCATACTACTGATACGCATATCTCTCCATGCCTCTCCATAATCATGATTTTTCTTTAACATCAGATCCAGGGTTAACTTTGTTTTATTATCATAAGCCTCAAACAATGATTCGTGATTCATATCATAGTTTCCATCAACAACCACATTTTCCAACTGAATCATTGCCATGACACAATAGTTGATTATTGCCAGAAACTCTCCTTCAATACTTTCATCAATCTGCATTTCCTTTTTCTCTTGAATAGAACGTATTCTTGAGGCTTTGATAAAGATCTGGTCAGTCACTGAAGATGGTCTGAGAATTCGCCATGCTGTTCCATAATCTTTCGTTTTCAAAACAAATATTTCCTTTGCTTTGGATATGATCTCCTGATATTGGATATTCGTTTTTTTCAATGACATAAATTTTCGCAAATATACATTATTGGAGTACTATAAATACCTTACAAAGGTGGTGTTTATCTAAAACTTTAGTTTTAATTTATCTATAAGCAAATTCAAATAAACTGTTAATAGTTATACTCATATTAAGCAATGTCCTCATGGTCAGCTTGTTTCGTATTTTTCCAAAATATGGAGTTACAAATTTACCAGCTATAATTACAAACTATTTTACTTGCTTTTTATTAGGTTGTGCAATCTTAGGAAGTATACCAATTGACTCTGATCTAGCAGATACGCAATGGTTTCCATATGCACTTTTCTTGAGCCTCACGTTTATTATTTTTTTCAACGTTGGTGCTTTCTCAATACAGAAAATAGGATTAATTATAACAGGAATATTCCAAAAGTTATCATTAATATTTCCTGTTATCATTGGAATTCTAATATTTGGAGAAAGTTGTAATACTTATAAAGTCACCGCAATAATTCTCGCTATATCAGCAATCATTATGATCAACATTCCTGAAAAGAGAAAAAGCAATGAAATATCTCTTATCGCTCAATATTGGTATTTACCATTGCTTATTATAATTGGGAATGGAGTGATTGAAGTCACAATATTCTTTGTAGAACAAAAGAATCTTGTAGTTGGTGCTAGTCTGGATTTTGTGACTACATTGTTCTTTCTGGCTGGATTGTGGGGCCTTGTATTTATGTTAATTAAAAGAAAGTCATTTTTTAAAAAGAGAGATATTATAGCTGGAGTATGTTTAGGTATTCCAAACTTTTTTACGATTTATTTACTTCTCAAAGCTTTAGAAATTGGATGGGAAGGATCCGTTCTTTTTCCTGTTAACAACGTGGCTACTTTAGGATTAACAGCCTTAGTGGGATTGTTTATGTTCAAGGAGAAACTCAATAAATTCAATTACATAGGCTTATTATTTGCTATCATTGCAGTCATCCTAATCTCATTGTAATGGAGCTCGGAAAAGATCAATACCTAAGCATAAATCAGGAATATACAGGAGAATTTAAAGATCGTGGATCAAAATTTATCGCCTATCTTTTCCCAATAGATACTATAGAATCCTTCTCATCTAAACTGAAGGAATTAAAGTCAAAATATTTAAAAGCCAGACACCACTGTTATGCATATAGATTGCTGGATAATTATACTTTCAGATATAATGATGATGGTGAACCTTCAGGAACTGCCGGCAAACCAATTTATAATCAAATTCTTAGTCACGAAATCAAAAATGTCGCATGTGTAGTGGTCAGGTATTTCGGAGGTGTCAAATTAGGTACTTCGGGCTTAATAAATGCCTACAAAACTGCTACCACTGAAGCCATTGCAAAGAGTGAAATTCTTGTTTATACTTTAGAGGTCATTATCAATATTGATTTTCATTATAGTCACATGGGCTCACTTATGAAAGCTGTAAAAACACTCAAGTTGAATATTGCTAATAAATCATTTGACGACAAAGCGCAATTAAGCATTTCTGTTAATCAATCGGAGGTGATTCAAAACATTAACAAAATAAAAGCCTCAATGCTAAATAGATCAATTGAAGATATCACAGAAGAAACCAAAATCGAGGGCTTAAACTTCGTTCTCAGGAAATAAGCGATTTCTCAGAAGCTCGAGTTTATTTTTTATGTATGAAAAATCTGAATCATTCATCGCCTTATAAGTCAGGATAACAGCAATTGGCAAGAGTAATGTATAAGGTAACCAGGCTCCAAAAATAGGACCTATGGTTAATCCTTTGCTCAATTTTTCACCCATGATATTTAATATAATAAAGAACATAAAAAAGACAATAGCTATTAATAATGGATATCCATAACCTCCTTTTTTAACTATGCTTCCCAGTGATCCACCAATAAATAAAAACACAATACAAATGAATGCCCAGGAATATTGTTGATTCAAACGAAGAACGTATAGCGATCTACTATATGTTAATGTATTATCAAGCCTCATACTCTTTAATACTTTATCATTATTTCTTTCCGTCAGATGTTTAACTGAAGTTAACACCGAACTAAGTTCTTTAGATTTAAAAGTTTCTATGAAAGTACTTAAGCTGTCTATCTGGAAAATTTCCTTTTGATTGGGAGGGGTTTTGTAACGCTTGGCAGTTGATTTATTTGATTTTATGATTTTGTCTTTACTTTTTATAGCTTCCTTCATTTGATTCGGCAAAGATTCATCTTTTGATTTTTCGACAATCGTGGCTTCAGGATAAGATAGAATATCCGAAAAATTATTGAGGACACTTTCTTTATTAATTCGGATTTCGCGATTAAAAGAATCGATCGCTTCCATCAACTGAAATGAGTTCAGCAGATCATATTGTTTTCTGGTTAGATTCACATTTTGAGCTTCAAGATCAAATTCCGTCATGTCAAAAATCTTTGTCCATGAATCGAATTTTGTTCTCATCATAGGTTTTGGCTTTTCTTTTGAAACTTTATTGGAGGGTTTCAATTCTCTGTATTGTTCGCCATCTTCTAATTCCATAATGAAATAGTCATCATTCTCTGCAGCATACATTCTCCCCTTTGAGGCGATGAGCATGTTGATATCTCTTTTATCCTGAATAGAGTGATCATATATAAGGATATCAGAAATAGTCTGACCATCAGGTCCTTTATCTCCAACTCTGATTGTCACATTTTTGAAATCCTTATTAAATATCCCCTCTTCAATGCTTAGTGCTGGTTTTTGTCTTTTGATGGCATTATATCTATAAATAAATTTATAATTAGCGCTTGGTTTTAGATAATTAGATGCCAACAGAGAAAACATAGAAGTTCCGATCGCAATCAGAATAGCTATCCCCATAATTCTGGTTAAGGAGATTCCTGCAGATTTCATGCTCGATAGCTCATATTTTTCAGCCAAATTGCCAAAAACCATAACAGAAGCAATTAATATAGAGACAGGAACAGCTTCTGGAATAATTCTTACCGACCAGTAAAAAATAAGCTCCAATAGGATACCCAGAGAAACGCCTTTTCCGATAATTACATCTATATATTTCCATAAAAACTGCATTACCAGAACAAACTCAGCCACAAAAAAGGCCATCAGATAAGGCGGAATAAAATCTAATAGTATGAGTTTGTCAATCTTTTTCAAGAATCTTTATTTAAATGAATACCATTTAATTGAAAAAAATAAAGTTTAAAGTTAATTATCCTGTAACATTATTAATTAAGATTCCGTCCTTCATATTGTAATGCAGGTAGAAGAATTCAACCATATAATACAAAACATTAAAGACAAAATGTTCCGTCTTGCATTGAGAATCGTAAAAAACGAGGAATCAGCCAGGGATGTTGTACAAGATGCTTTGATAAAAATATGGACAAAAAAGGATTTACTATCCGGTGTAGACAACAAAGAAGCATATATGATGACTATAACGAGAAATGTAGCCATCGATGCTTACAGATCAAATAGAATGGAAATCACGGATATAGATGCGCATTATGATCTAGAAGCCAATACTGCAAATCCGGAAAGAATAGCAGTTGCAAAAGACAGCTACAATCGTGTCCGAAAAGTTATTGATCAGTTACCAGAAACGCATAGACCTGTCATTCAACTTAGAGATATTGAAGGATATAGTTATAAAGAGATAAGCGAATTGACAGGATATTCAATAGAAAAAGTAAAAGTGTACTTGCATAGAGCAAGAACAAAATTAAAAGAACAGTTTAAAAATAAAGTATTGTGAATACAGAATTAAATCACTTAATCGAAAAGTACTGGGCTGGCGAGACTAGCCGTCAGGAAGAAGGCCAAATAAGATCCTATCTAAATTCAGGTCCTGTTGCTGAAGAGCACGAAGAATTAAAAGAACTTTTTGATTTCTTCAAATCAGAAAGACAGATAAGTCTGACCCAGGAATTGGATATGAGTTTTGTTACTCCACCAACGAAAAATAGAATGAGATTTTTATATCCAAAGCTTTTTGCGATAGCAGCCTCATTTATCATCCTTATTTCTGTATCTCTCTTCCTGTTCCAGGACAACTCCTCTATGTATAAGAATAAATACACTGAACTAGAAGATCCCGAGGAAGCGCTTGCTATAATAATGGAAGCACTTGGATTTTTAAGTAACAATTACGAAAAAGGTTCAGAGCCAATGACTAAATACATCAAAAATTTAGAAAAGACAGCTGTATTTGAATTTAATGAGTCACAAGGCTCGGATAACTGATTATCTCGGTTATCTAATTATTAGTAAACATCAAAATTTTATAAAAATGAAATTTTTTTTAATTGCATTTATCCTAATTTGTTTTGTTGGATCTGCATCTGCTCAAAACAACGCCATCGACAAGTACTTTGACCAATACAAAGATGATGAACGATTCACTATGGTCTTTATTAGTCCGAAAATGTTTGAAATGGCCGTTAAAGTTGCTGAAGAAAATGTAGAAGACGATGTCGTTGACATATTGAAAGAAATCAAAGGATTAAAGATTTTAACTACTGAACACAATCCTAATGAATTCTACAAGGAAGCGCTGAAGAAAATTAATACCAACGAATACGAAGAATTGATGACCGTTAGAGACGAAGGTCAGAATGTTCAGTTTCTTGTCAAAGACCAGCAAAATGGAGATATAGTAAATGAACTCCTTCTCTTGGTCGGCGGTGAAGACGAATTCGTACTTATGAGCTTTGTCGGTAAAATCGATTTGAATAAAATTGGTAAGCTAGCTAAGAATATGAGTATTAATGGAACAGAACATTTAATCAAATTAGATAAAGAAGAGTAGGTCCGAAGGATCTATTCTTTTTTTAATCTAAATACATATACCAAATTATGAAAACGTATATACACTTCTTCTGCCTATTTCTTTTAATGAGTGTTTTTCTTACCAGTGATATACAGGCGCAGGCGATTTCGCCAGATAAAATGATTAATCATATAAGAGATAAGGGAGAATCACTTGCATTTACAATACCAGGATGGTTTGTTCGAATTGCTGGTAATTTTGCTGACAATGGGATGGAAGAATATGAAAAAGAAATGGTGCAAGAACTCACGGATCATATTAAAAAATTAAGATTTGTTGTATCACAAACGATACCAACAGACTATGATTCAAAGTTCAAAGAGATGAAAAACTATCTTGTACAAAACAAATATGAGCCTCTAATTGAAGTAAGAGAAGAAGAAAACAAGGTTCATATTTGGGGATTATTTGAAGGAGACAATATTAAAAATCTGATTATTTCAGTATTTGAAATGAGTGAAGAAAGTACAGTATTGTTGAATATCAAATCAAATATCGACCTATCAAAATTGCAAGACATGCAATTCTTCAAAGAATTGGCAAAACAACAGGAAGTTGAAAATGAGACCCGATTAATCCACTACTAAAAATCTGGATTTAGTTGATTTTTAATAAGATCATCAAATTGCTCTCTTCGACGAATTAAGATACCTTTCCCCTCATGTATTAATACTTCAGGGGGACGATATCTACTGTTATAGTTAGAAGACATAGAATAGCAGTATGCTCCGGCATTTTTAAACATTAATATATCGTCCTTTCTAACTTCATTAAGTTGCCTGTCTACACCAAAAGTATCTGTCTCACAAATGTATCCTACTACGGAGTAGATTTTTTTCTTTCCATCAGGGTTACTAATATTTAGAATTTCGTGATATGCATCGTAAAACATTGGGCGAATCAGATGATTCATTCCTGAATCGATCCCAACAAATGTAGTCGATGTCGTTTGTTTGATGACATTGGTTTTACTTAGAAAATATCCGGCATCACTCACCATATATTTACCCGGTTCAAACTTGAGTTCTAATTGACGGCCTCTTCCTTTGCAAAAACGATTAAACATTTCACTGAATTCCTTTCCAAATTCTTCAATATCTGTAGAAAGACCGTCTTTCATATATGCAACTTTGAAACCACTCCCAAAATCAACGTACTGAACTGAATCAAAATGATCGACAACTTCAAGAATTAATTTGGCTGCTCGTATAAAAATCTCAGAATCTAAAATACCAGACCCGGTATGTACATGGATCCCAGTGACATTGATATTAAAGCTTTTAACAATCCTTTCTATTAGTGGCAACTGATGGATTGAAATACCAAATTTAGATCCAATATGGGCCACTGAAATTTTCCTATTCCCTCCCCCCATCATGTGAGGGTTGATTCTGATGCACACTGGTACATTGGGGTACTTGGCTCCGAAATACTCGAGCATTTCAAAGTTGTCAATGTTAATTCCTACACCTTTTGCAACTGCATCATCAAATTCTATTTCCGAAATATTATTAGGAGTAAAAAGAATATCAAGTGGATCAAATCCTGCAAGAAACCCTAATCTGATTTCCTGAATCGAAACACAATCCAAACCTGAACCCCATCTATTAAAAAGTTTCAGAATACTCAAATTTGACAATGCTTTACAAGCGTAATGCACCTTTAGTTTAGGAACATTGAAAGCATTCACAAATCGATCATAATTAGATTTGATTATTGAACTATCATAAACATAAAGTGGCGCTTCATATTTATCTACCATTGCTAAAAAATCAATACTTGAGTTATTGTCCATATGCTACATTTAAAAGAACTTCAAAAATAACACCCTATATGGAATCAGCTTCAGAGTTGTTGTATTTTTATTCGTTTATTTGTACATCTAATTTATCTTATTAATTCTACTATTCCAGCTGGATTGTGATTGCACAGAGATCTATACAACAAGTTTTAAATACCGCTCAAGTGGAACATATTATTGAAGAATATGTCAATCTTAAAAGGAGAGGTGTAAATATGATAGGTCTGTGCCCTTTTCATGACGAAAAAACACCTTCATTTACCGTTTCACCAAGCAAGAACATATACAAGTGTTTCGGATGTGGTAAAGGCGGAGGTTCTGTCCAGTTCGTCATGGAACACGACAACCTTTCTTTTCCTGAAGCCATTAGATTTTTAGCTAAAAAATATAATATAGAACTTGAAGAAGATAATAAAGAAGACGATCAAGCTTGGGCAGAACAAAAGAACCTTGAAGAATCATATTATCTTATAAATAAATTTGCCGGAGCATACTATCAGGACAAACTTTTTAATTCTAATGATGGCAAAGCCATTGCACTCAGCTACTTTAAAGAAAGAGGATTCATAGAACAAACTTTAAAAAAATTTGAATTAGGTTATTCTACAGATCAGTCAAAAGGATTCACAGAATATGCTACCAAAAATCAATACAAGGAAGAATATCTTAAAGAACTTGGATTAATTTCTACTAAGGGATATGATTTTTTCCGCAGTAGAGTTATGTTTCCCATCCATAATGTTTCCGGAAAAATTATAGCGTTTGCAGGAAGAACATTATCAAATAATAAATCTCAACCCAAATACATTAATTCACCTGAAACTCCGATATACAACAAAAGAAAAACCTTGTATGGAATACATCTGGCTAAAGGGGAGATAAGAAAAAAAGAATCTTGCTATATCGTTGAAGGATATACGGATGTGATCAGCCTTGTACAGAACGGTGTGGGGAATGTTGTAGCCTCCTCAGGAACAGCATTAACCGCTGATCAGGTACGTCTTGTCAAGCGTTATACTGAAAATATTGTATTTCTATATGATGGTGACCCAGCTGGCATAAAAGCTGCATTGCGTGGATTAGACATTGTTCTGGAGCAAGATATGAATGTAAGATTGGTTTTACTACCAGAAGGAGAAGATCCTGATTCATATGTCAAAAAATTAGGTTCTGCCCAATTTCAAGAATTTGTAGAAAAAAACTCTAAAGACTTTATATACTTTAAAATGGATCTCTTATTAGAGGAGGCAGGTGACGACCCCGTTAAGAGATCTAAACTTATCAATGATATCATTTCAAGTATTTCTAAACTCAGAGACCCTATCAAAAGATCTTTGTACATACGTCAATGCAGCCAATCATTGGATATTGATGAAAAATTGTTGGTGAGAGAGGTTAATAAGTCAATTCGTGAAATCATTAAACAAAAGCGACTTGAAAAAGAAAGAGCAGAATTTCGGATAGCAGGTGGCAACAATACCGATGAAATGGACTATGTTGTTCCTGAAAAAATGGAACACAAACAAGAACGCTTTGTTGCTGAATCAGACGTATATCAAGAAAAAGATCTTGCCAGGATAATAGTAAGTGGTGGTGATAAAATAATAAATGATCCTGAAGGAAATGAAGTCGTTGTCGCTGATTTTATTTTCTCAAATATTCATGAGGTTGTTGAATACTTTGAGAATCCTCTTTATAAAAACATTCTGGAAGAAGGATTCAAGTTTATTGAGAGTCACAATAGCGACGAAACTCTCGCCACCTACTTTATCAATCATCAAAATGAACAGATAAGGAATTTTGCAATCGATAGCATGCAGTCCCCTTACCAATATGCCAATTGGGAAAACAAAGGCGTTTTTTTACAAACTCAAAAAATGCCTG
The DNA here is from genome assembly GCA_965248155.1 of Saprospiraceae bacterium. Lineage (GTDB taxonomy): Bacteria > Bacteroidota > Bacteroidia > Chitinophagales > Saprospiraceae > RFSX01. The sequence continues at coordinate 1,120,016 of CBDFIO010000001.1, read as the reverse complement.
AAGAAAATTACTATCGGGACAGTCTTCAATCCATTCTTAGATTTAAGCATAAAAAGATTAAAGCGATTTTGGATAAGCTTCAAAAACGTATTAACGCTTTATCAAAAGAACAAAAGCTTGAAGAATTAAATCTAAACCTTAAAGCACACAAGCAACTTTCTGAAGAAAAGAAAATCGTTGCTATGAAACTTGGAACAGTTATATCATAATCAATACTATACTGCTTTATTGAAGCAGTTCAAGTCTTCGAAGGCTTTATGAAGTCTGGCCTTAAAGGTAGCTTCACCAGCTCTTAACCATTTCCTTGGATCGTAAGTCTTTTTATTTGGAATATCATCACCATCAGGGTTACCAATTTGAGTTTGCATATACCCTCTTTTTCCATCGTAATAATCTCTAACTCCTTCCCAAAAAGCCCATTGAAGATCAGTATCAATATTCATCTTAACCACTCCATAACCTATAGCTTCACGAATATCTTCTGTACTTGAACCTGACCCACCATGAAAAACAAATTTAATTGGCTGATCTGATTCAAGATTTAACTTCTGCTTTAAATAGGATTGAGAATTTTTAAGAATCTTCGGTGTCAACTCTACATTTCCTGGTTTATATACACCATGAACATTTCCAAATGCCGCAGCAATCGTAAATCGATCACTGATTTTAATCATTCTTTCATATGAATGCGCCACTTCCTCAGGTTGAGTATACAATTTTGAGTTATCAATATCAGTATTATCAACTCCATCTTCCTCTCCTCCCGTAACTCCTAATTCCATTTCCAAGGTAATTCCAAGACCATGCATTCTATTCAGGTAGTTACAGCAAATATCAAGATTCTCATCAAGTGGTTCTTCAGACAGATCCAACATGTGCGATGAGTATAATGGTTGACCGTGCTTTTCAAAATGTCTTTCACTCGCATCCAACAAGCCTGAAACCCATGGAAGAAGTTTCTTAGCACAATGATCCGTGTGTAGAATTACAGAAACGCCGTAAGCTTCCGCCATGGCATGTACGTGTTGAGCACCAGATATACCTCCCAGAATTGCAGCTTGCTGATTTTCATTGCTAAGTCCTTTGCCTGCAAAAAAACTAGCTCCACCATTGGAGAATTGAATAATTATTGGCGAGTTTAATTCCTTTGCTGTTTCCAAACATGCATTCACAGAATTGGTTCCAACAACATTGACTGCAGGAATTGCAAAATTATTTTCATTGGCATAGTCTAACTGTGCAGTAACTTCATCTCCATGAAGAACACCTTTTCTAAATGTAGTCATTGATTTTTGTTTTGTTTAACTTATATCTATATCTAAAAGTACTAGATTATTTCTTTTGCAGCGAGGTATCGTTCCGCATCTAATGCTGCCATACACCCTGTCCCGGCAGCTGTAACAGCTTGTCTATAGATCTTGTCTTGCGCATCGCCACTTGCAAATACACCCTCTACTTTTGTTTTTGTTGAATCTGCCTCGGTTTTCAAATAACCTGCTTCATCCATATCTAACCATTTATTAAATATTGCGGTGTTGGGTGTGTGTCCAATTGCAACAAAAAATCCTGAAGCCTCAATTATAGACTCCTCGTTTGATTTGTTGTTGATTACTTTGGCTCCTGTCACTTCTTCTTCTCCGAGTACTTCAACAGTTTCAGTATTCCAATGAACCTGAATGTTTGAGGTATTCAATACTCTTTTTTGCATAATTTTCGAAGCCCGCAATTCATCTCTTCTCACTAATAGATGCACCGTTGGACATAACTTTGCAAGATAAGTTGCCTCTTCAGCCGCAGTATCTCCTCCCCCAACAACGATTACATCCTTTCCTCTAAAAAAGAACCCATCACAAACAGCACATGCAGAAACTCCCAGGTTCATCAATCTTTTCTCAGATTCCAAACCAAGCCACTTTGCACTAGCTCCCGTAGATATTATTACTGTATGTGTCTTAATTTCTTCTCCTGATTCGGTCTTCAGAATATGAACAGGACCACTCAAATCGACCTCAGTAATCATCTCACCTTTAATTTCTGTATCAAATCTTTCCGCTTGCTTTTGAAAATCATCCATCATTTGGGGACCCATTACTCCATCTGGATATCCTGGATAATTTTCTACATCAGTCGTTATCATTAATTGTCCACCCGGTTCTTTCCCTGTATATAGAAGTGGTTTCAAATTTGCCCTTGCAGCATATATAGCTGCTGTATAACCGGCCGGTCCGGATCCGATAATCGTACAATATTTAATGTCGTCTGTCATTTTTTTCTGTTAAATCGTTGCAAAATTAAAATTCTTTATGGATTAAGACTTACTCAACTCAAATAGTATTAGAAACTAATTCCTTTTTTTATCCGTTCTTATTGAATAGATGAAAGAAGTATTTATATATTTTCCACATTTAGGATTTCTTGGAATAGCCTTAATCTTCCTTACAAATGCTTTTTACACCAAAAGGTTTGGATTCCAAATAATAAGTTTATTATTTCTCGGAATAGCAGGATACCAAATGCTTTCAAAGTTCAGCGAATCCAATTTTCTCCACTTTTGTTTAGATCTTATACTCATTGGCTTAGTGGCTTATCCGGCCAAATTAATATCTAATAGAATTGGAAAAATTGCATATATTTTGGTCTCTGTTTTGTTTCTGGGAGCAGGTCACCAATTGATTGAAAACACGGCTTCAATTGAGATTCAAAATCATATACAATTAGATTCAGAAGCCGAATTATTGGTCCGATTTAATAATCAACAAGAATTACAAAAATGGATATCTGAAAATTCCGATAACTATCAATTGAATTATCCAGTATTTAATCCACAAGATGAAAGTTTCTTATTGGATGAGTATATAACAATAGATATAAAGCCTTCTGACAATCCGTATAAATTGAAAAAACAACTTTTAGATAATAAAGAAATCAATCATGTTGAATTTAATGAAATTGTAGAACTAAAACTCCCAAAGTTTGAACCTACAATTCAAAAACAAAGTCAACAAAGCTTGAATGACCCGTATGTTGGAAATCAATGGATGGCAGATAAATTTGAATTAGATAAATTCCACAAATTGGTATCGAATCAGATGCAATCTTTCGCTTCAAAAGAGACAATTATTGCCATTCTGGATACGGGCATTGATGCTCAACATGAAGATTTATCTGAAAACTATCAGTCTACCAACAGAGCATATGATAAAGATCCCAGAGGTCATGGAACTCATTGTGCAGGCATTGTTGGTGCTGTAACCGGAAATAATATCGGGATCGCTTCATGGCTTCCTCCTAATTCTCCAGTCAAAATTACAAGCATAAAAGTGCTAAATGCATTCGGCGCAGGCACTCAAAAAACGATAATCAATGGAATTATAGAAGCCGCTGATCTGGGTGCATCTGTAATCTCAATTTCAATTGGAGGATTTACAAATGATGAAAGAGAAAAAGCCTATGAAGAAGCCGTCCGATATGCACAATCAAAAGGAAGCATTGTCGTCGTAGCTGCCGGCAACTCAAATATCGATGCAAAAAATATGACACCTGCTAATATTGATGGCGTACTTACAATTACTGCAGTAGACAAAAATTTGGATAAAGCTTATTTTGCAAATACTGTTGAATCTCTAAAAATGGGCCTTGCTGCTCCTGGCCAGGGTATCTATTCTACAAAACCCGGAAATAAGTACAAAGAAGAAAGTGGAACGTCTATGTCAGCTCCTTTTGTCAGCGGGGTTGTTGGATTAATGAAATTATACAAACCTGAACTTACGACTGAAGAAGCTTTTAAAATTCTCAAGTCAACTTCGATAGAACGAAATGGATTATTTATTGTATCCCCCTTGGCTTGTATTCAATCATTGTTCGATATTAGCTAATCTAGAACAAGTTTAATCTCATTTACTATCTGTTCTTTTGACTTTGATCCTTCAATTTTATAATTCGATTTTTCATAAAATTTATGTCTCGATTCCAAATGATCTTTAATAAAAGACAATAATTCATCTGCGCTTTTATTCTTTAATAAAGGCCTGCTTGAATCTCCTTCTAAGCGCTCAACTAATTCCTCTTCCGTCAAATAAAGATAGATAGCTATCCCATTTTCTAATATCTTATCCATATTGCTATTATGACAAACCAAGCCCCCTCCAGTGCTTACTATTATATTTTCAAAAAGAAATGTTTTATTTAAAATCTCAGATTCTACTTCTCTAAATAATAACTCCCCTTTGTTTTCAAATATATTTTCAACCGACTCAGATAGAGCGTTTTCAATAAGCTGATCAGTGTCAAGAAAATTGTAATTCAATTTATCAGCGAGCAGCCGCCCAATTGTTGATTTTCCACTGCCCATATATCCGACCAAATATATTCTCATTGCATTTTACTTAGACTATTCAATAGATCAAATGTAAATATGTATTTTTGAATCCTTAATTTATTAATATATGTTTTACTTACAATCTTCTGGAAGCCCCGGTTTCATAGACCTCTTATTTTTTGCTTCCATATTCTTTATCATGTATTTTTTCTTCTTACGTCCACAAGTTAAGAAGCAAAAAGCTCAAACCAGTTTTGAAAAGGACATGGGCAAAGGTGATGAAGTTGTAACCTCAAGTGGAATAATCGGCAGAATTAATAAGATTGAAAATGGAATTGTACATCTTCAAATTGATCAGAAAACCTTTATTAGAGTGTTACAAGGAGCGGTATCAAAGGAAATGACCGAAAATCTGAGTAAAGCTAACGATTCAGAATAATCTATTTTAACGTGAATAATGGATAAGAAAAAGGGTGTTTTTATTTGTATTATTTACTGATTATCAGTATCTTAATAGTCTAAAAACACCCTCATGCTTAGAGATAAAGTTACTGAATTCTTTGTGAAAATAGATGATTTTCAACAAGAATTTATTAAAAATATAGAAAATCATCCAAAATTAGAAGATACAAAGACTAAAAGGCGTAATAGAAAAGGAAAATTATCCGATTCTGAGATGATGAGTATTTATTTGCTTTATCATTTTGGTCATTTTGGTCATTTTACAAATTTTAAGCATTTTTATATGCAATATGTTTGTAAACATTTAGATGACTTATTTCCTGATCTAATTAGCTACGAAAGATTTAATGCACGCCAAGAGAGAATATTACTGCCCCTTATGTTGTATTTAAAATATAGAGGCTTGGGTAAATCTAGAGGCATCAATTATATTGACTCTACTCTATTACGTGTATGCCATATCAAGAGAGAGAAACAGCATAAAGTTTTTAAAGGAATTGCTGAAAAAGGAAAATCAACAATGGGATGGTTTTTTGGGTTTAAACTTCATTTAATTATCAATGATAAAGGTGAATTATTATCCTTTTACCTTACAAAAGGTAATGTAGATGACAGAAATATTAAACTAATGACAGCAATGACTAAGGAGGTTTTTGGAAAACTATTTGGAGATAAAGGCTATATTTCAAAAGCATTATCAGATTTACTGTTTCAAGATGGAATACAGCTTATTACTAAAGTGAGAAAAAATATGAAAAAACAAAATCTCTCTGATGTAGAGGCTATTCTTTTAAGAAAAAGAGCTTTAGTAGAATCTGTAAATGATGAACTCAAAAATATTTGCAAAATAGAACACACTAGACATCGATCTGTTAAAGGGTTTTTGGTTAATATTGTTGCCGCTTTAACTGCTTATTGCTTTTTTCCTAAAAAACCATCACTTAACATAACTCCCATAAAAACGAATCAACTAACTTTATGGGCTGCTTAAACATTATTCACGTTATTTAGGCTATTGAAATTAAGTATTTTAGAATTAAAAGCTTGACGCAAAGGATACAAATGAACTGAATCTGTCATTTCAAGGTTTAATAAGATTTTTGCAAATTCAAGTATAAAAAAGGCTCCCAATAGTTTAGAAGCCAATTTTTAGATAAAACCCTGTTACTTAATAAGCTTCAATTACGGTAAAAGACCTTAAAAATACTTGAAACGATTAAACTTTAACTTAATTATGCACTTTGTTAATAACATTATGCAGTTTATCTACAAGGTGGTCAATATTGTCTTTTTTGCATATCATTGGAGGCCTCATTTTAAGAATATTATTTTTAAGCCCGGTTTTACTGATAAGAATTCCGTTGTGGCGAAGAAGGTTTACGATTAATGAAGCTGTCACAGAATCAGCATGACCGGAACTGTCAACAATCTCTAAACCAAAGAATAAGCCTTGTCCTCTACTGGAATTTATTATTTCAAAGTTATCTACCAATTGTGCCATTAGTTCTTGAACATATTTGCCAGTTTCAGAAGCATGTTCAACCAAATGATCCTGTTCTATAACTTCTAATACTGCCAAGACTGCTGCACAAGAAACCGGATTGCCGCCGAATGTATTAAAGTAATCTCCATCGGTTTGAAATTTCTCGCAAAGATCCGTCCGGCTAACAACGGCAGCTACTGGATGGCCATTGCCCATTGGCTTGCCTGTAGTAATAATATCAGGTGTAATACCATATCCTTCGAAGCCCCACATTTTTCCCATTCTACCAAAACCACTTTGTACTTCATCAGAAATATATATAGCACCGCTTTCGCGTACACGCGTTACAGCCTCAGAAATATAAATATGAGGAACATTAGCCAATCCATTTGTTGAAAAAGCTGAACAAAATATTAAGGCTGCAACACCATATCCATCGTTTTCGAGCTGATTAATTGCATCATTTAAATGGGTGAGGTATTCCTTGTTTTTATCTACGGAATAATTTAAATCATGAGGGATTGGGATTGACTTAACATATGGGATGTTCGATGTTTTGTCTATGAATTCTGTACTAATTTCAAGAGTGGCTTGTGTGTTTCCATGATAAGCATTTTGAGCAACGATGATGCCTTTTTTGGATGTCCATTTTCTAGCAATTCTTAATGCAAGTTCATTTGCCTCGCTTCCGGAATTGACCATGAAAACTTTTGAAAGGCCAGGGACTAAACTTTGAGTCAATCGTTCTCCCAATTCAAGTATTTTGGTGTGTAGGTATCGAGTATGTGTGTTTAGTAATTTTAATTGACTAACTATGGCATCTACAACTTTAGGATGACAATGGCCCAGATGAGCCACATTATTGTATACATCCATATACTTGTTTCCTTGGTTGTCCCACAGCCATATTCCTGAACCTTTGACTAAATGTATGGGAGTGTCATAGAAGAGTTCAGTTTTACCCAAGATATTCTCTCGTCTTTGCAATAATTTTTGCGTTTCTCTATCCATGAATATTTTCTATTTAATTACTGCAAATCCGATATGGGTATTCCCTGTGAGGGGGTCAACATATAAGACTCTGTCTGGATTGGAACCATCACAAGAACGGGTGTTACACAAATAAGATCCACCCGCCAAACGAATTTGTCCGTTTTTGTCTTTTTGAGTAATCTCCCACACATTTCCAACGATGTTTACTTGTTCAATTGGAAGAATGCCATTGTTGTTAATATTAATAGGGCGAGAATCTCCTTCAATCAATGCCCAATACTCTTCATATGTTGGAATTCGACTGTTATCCCATTTGGCAAAAGCATGAGCATCATTAAAACTAATTTGAGTGACTGGGTCAGTTGGTTTGGGTGTACTGAAACCATCAGGAATCTTCCAATTTATATCGTCTTCTATATGGAAGTCATATATATTTTCCTGGATTATAGACCATCCAAATTGTTCAGCATCGGTAACATATTGAGTTGATTCAACGAATGATTCAAATTCAGCTACCGTCACCTGATGAATTTTTTCTCCCTTTTTACAAGAACAAAAAATTATTGGAAGTAGTAAGAAAGATATTGCTTTTTGTACCGAGGTCAACTATTGTAATTTTGAAAATAGAATAAATATAAAATCAATTAATTGGTCCAACTAAATAAATTTATTTATTTAAAGATCGAACTATATTTGGTAACTTGATGTATATGTTATAGGCATTTTTTATTCTATAGATTTATTCAAATGAAATTAATACTTACATTTTCACTTTACTTTTTTCTGTCCTTGACTCATATAGGAATTGCACAAAGTGCACCGGAGTATAATGATGGGCCATACCTCAAATATTTTGGAGATTCTATTGAAGTTCTTTGGATTGACAAAGGGAAATTAAATATTAATATAGTTCATAAAGAGGCTGACTATACCTTCTCTCATGATAGTCTTACCCAATTTAACCTCAAGGATCTTAAAATTAACAAGGATGAAGCTTGCTCTTTTTCTGAGGTAAAAAAATATGTTGCACTTAGTGATATTCATGGGCAGTTTGATGTGTTCAGAACATTATTGATATCACAGAAGATTGTAAATGAAAATGATGAGTGGATTTTTGATGATGGGCATCTTGTAATTGTTGGGGATGTCCTTGATCGAGGACCAAAAGTCATTGAAACGCTCTGGTATATTTATCACCTTGAAAATAAAGCTAAGGAAGCCGGTGGTCGTGTCCATCTATTATTAGGGAATCATGAATTAATGGTTATCAATAAAAACATTGGTTATATCAATAAAAAATATAGATATACCAGTGGAATTACAAAAACAATTTATTCTGATTATTTCAAACCAAATACTTTTTTTGGAAGATGGCTTTCTTCTAAGAATATTGTAATGTCAATTAATGATGCCCTGTTTGTACATGGAGGATTTTCGCCAAAGATCAGTCAGTTGGGTAAACCAATTTCTGAACTCAATGGAATTTTTCAAAAACAAATGTTATTTAATTCGCAACAATCCATTAAGGCAGATTCTATTCTAAACATGCTTTATTTTGATAATGGACCGCTGTGGTATCGTGGATATGCTTTTCCTTCAGCATTTGATAAAGATCAAGCCAATTATGTTTTGCAATCTTTTGGGAAGAAAAGAATAATTGTAGGGCATACGAGCATGCCGACTATAAAAGGCTTGTATGGAAATAGGATTATCCTCGTCGATTCAAGTATGAAATTTGGTAAGTCAGGCCAGCTCCTAATGGTTGAAGACAGTGTGATAACTATCGGTAAATTTGATGGGAGCCAGGAAGAGCTTATTTCTGAAGAAGATAAAAAAGGAAAGAAAAGTATTTTCACGACAATATATGAAGATCCTGAACCTATATTGCGATTCGCAACTTCTATCAAGACGGTATATAAGAATGATGAAGAAACCTATGAAGAATCTATTCTTTATTATTTTCTAAAAAATTCTCCCTTATCTTTTCATGTAGGTATTAGAACTTCAGGAAATATGCGTAGACGAATTTGTTCTCAACCTCCATTAAAAATCAATTTTAAAAAGAAGGAGTTGAAGGCATTCGGATTTAAATCCAGCGATAAGTTTAAAATCTTAATGCCATGTAAAAGAACAAATAAATTTGCTGAACACCTACGTGTTGAGCATCTCATATACGAATTGTATAACTATGTAGATACTATTTCTCTTCGTTCAAAATTGGCGACGATAATCATAGATGATGTTGACAAGAAACTTAGAGAGTCGATCGGCTTACTTATTGAACATAAAGACCATTTTGCTAAAAGAACAGGAGTTAAACATGTAGATGAAGGGGTAATAAGAACTGCGGCACTTGACCGTGAAGACTATATTAGATTTGGTCTTTTCCAATATATAATTGCCAATCCGGACTGGGAATTAACAAGGCGTCACAATTTGGTTGTTATCAAGAAAGAGGATAAGGCTAAAGTCTCCTTAACACCTTATGATTTTGATTACAGTGGATTGATCAATGCCGAATATGCTGTTCCTCATGAATCACTTCCTATTGAAAGTGTTGCAGAAAGATACTTTATGGATAAATCTATTACAATGGAAGAATTGGGTCCGGTTCTCGATGAATTTCTTCTACTGAAAGATGCAATTATTGATCACTGTGAAAATGTCGATTATTTGGAGAAACGCACGAAATCCAATGTGCTTAAATTTATAAATAAGTCATTTCAGAATCTAGAAAACAGGAAAAAAGTAAAACGATTACTTGGACTTAAATAACTACACAGGTTCCATGTTTTTTTCTTCCTTATTCATCCAGGTGTGCTTCCAGCCATCATAGTCATAATCGCTCATACAGTCTTGAACCAATTTTCTATATGAATCCATACTGCCACTCTTATTTGCTAATGATAATACATCGATTCTTTGCATATCATGATTTCCTGAATAATTTCTTTCATAAAGACTATGTCTACCTGCGAACTCTGAATACATGGTATCCCAAATCAGTTTGAAAAGTTTTATTCTTTCTTCTGCAGAGTAATTAGTTCCCCGGTAATATTGATCAATTATTGGGTTCAGTTCTGGGTTTTTGAAATCGTTTTGACTTGAGATAGTATATATCGGAGCTCCTGCCAGATATCTCTGATATATGTCACGGACTTTATCCCAACTTCTAGCCATATAATATCTTAATGCAGCAGCTAGCTCATTGCTTGGAATTACTCCCCCATTGCCGATATCTTCAGTATCGTATGCTCCTGCTGTAGTAAGACTCCAAATGATATTCCTGATGGCGAGTATTTCCCCAATAGCAGCTTGGATAGGTCTGAATTGATTTGTTCCGGAGCAATTGGTACCTGCTTCAAGTAATGCTGCAGCAAATTCAAGTTTTATAGATAAGCGAACGGCGGCTTGCATATTGTATCTTGCAAAGAATCCGGAACCATGATAGAAGTTTTTTGCTCTTGGAATGTCTCGATAAACTAATACATTTTCCCATGGTATGAATGCTTTTTCCAAAATCAATACGGCATCATTTTCGTCATATCTTCCCGATAAAGGATTTTCTAAGGCACTTGTTGCATTTAATTCATAAGATGGTCTGCACACCATTTTAAGTCCGCTGGTATTCATGTCTGCCATGAAAACAATAGCCATATCTTCATCTCTGTCTTCTTGCAGCCTACTCGTGATCGATCCTGCTAATCCTACAAATGTTGCATGGGTTAACATGGACCCTGTAGCTACCATTTTTGCTCCTGAAACATAGATGCCTTTAGAATCTTCTTTATCTACGCTTACGAAGACATCCCTGACATTAATGCGCTCTTTCGAACGATCGACTGGGGGGTCTACCAAAACATGATTAAGGTATAATCCTTTTCTAGCAAATTTTTTGTACCAGTTGAGTGCATTGGCACTGAATCGTTCTCCATAAGTGTTAGCATTGTCACCAAGATGGCCCATAAATGCTGCTTTATAGTCTGGCGTTCTTCCCATCCATCCATAATTCAATCTCTGGCTTATTGAAATTGCATCTCTGGCAGCAATTAATTCTTCAGAACTGTAAGAAGGAGCGAAAAATTTATGAGTAACTATATCGTATTGATCTACAAGTAATAACTCGTCTTGGACTGAAGGGTCATGAAGTTGATCGTAAAACCTGGCTATGCTTCTGGCAGCATTTCTAAAAGCTAGATGGTTGGCGATATTTTTAATCTTTTTTCCGTCAAACCATATTTCTCTTCCATCATCTAAAGATTTCAAATATTCATCACCAGTGAGAAGTTCATTGCGGAATTTATTTGAAAAGGGTTTGTTCTTCATAGGGGTCATTTAAATTTTCATTCCTAATTTGTTGTAACCGGAGTAATACAATAATGGCTTAGCTTCATTTCTGTCTAATTGGTTTACTGCACATAGAATAAGTAAATGGTCTCCAGCTGAAATTATCTCAGATACTGTGGTTGTGTACCAAGCCATTGCGCCGGAAACGATTTCACATTTATTTATTGATTCAAACTGAATAGAAATATCATCATCATTCATTCCGGCAAATTGATTGCTGATTTCTTTTTGATCTTCTGAAAGGATACTTATTCCTACTTCTTTAGAGATCGTCAGATAATTAAGGATGTGTGCATCCCTTTGTACTGAGAATAAAACCAAGGGTGGTTCAAGTGAAACCGATAAGAATGAGTTTGCAGTCATCCCATGTGTGGTACCTTCGTGATCCTTTACACAAACTACCGTAATTCCAGTGACAAAAGCCCCTGCAACATTTCTGAGTTTATTTTGATCAAGTTTATTATTTTGCATTATATTTATATCAACATTTGTTGTTGTAAACATAAATAAATGTTTTTAAAGATTCAAATAGAATGAGTATTACAAAAAAGGAAGTATTCAATAGGCATGTATTGAAATTGATTCACAACAAAGGATTCAAAGCAATGACAATGAGGGATATTGCTTCTAAAATGAATTGCGATGTTGCGAATGTTTATAATTATACTCCATCAAAAAAACACATACTTGAAAGCTACTTATTTGAAATATCTAATTCATTCCATAATGGTATCGATGAAATTATAAGTTCGAAACTTAATGCAATCGATAAGATGAAAGCCATCATCCATCTTCATATTCAATTGAGTTCAACTTATCCTTTTCGAGTGGCATTACTGATTAATGAATGGCGAAACCTTGAGGGAGCAAGTTTTAAAAAATTTACTAAAAAAAGAAAAGCCTATGCTGTAAAAATAGCCAGGATATTAGTAGATGGAATGGAGTCAAAAGACTTCATAAAGGGTGATCCGCATATTCTTGCAGACAGCATCTTAGGAAGTCTGCGTTGGCTCTATGATCGGTTTGTTGATAGCAAAACAAAACTGAATCCTTTTGATGTAGAAAAACAATTGGTAAGCTTTATAATGAATGGAATTCTTACTCAAAAATGATTAATGACTCGTATTGATCTCTTTTTCATCAATCAGTCGGTTCGTCAATTTCCCTATACTTAAGCCCTGAATAATTATACTGAAAATAACCACTACATAAGTGATTATTAAAAATGGATCTCTACTCATCTCAGTTGTTAATGTCAGTGCCAAGGCAATAGATATACCTCCACGCAATCCTCCCCATGTCATTATGAGACCAGTGTTTTTTACAAATTCAAGCTTCTTTTTATAGAAGAAAATTGGAATGGAAAGAGATATCCATCTCGCAATAAGAATAATTGGAATTGCAATTAAGCCTGAAATGATTAATGCCGACTCAAACGGTAAAATGAGAATTTCTAATCCTATTAATACGAATAAAATACCATTAAGCAGACCATCCCATGTTTCCCAGAATTTATCAATATAGAGTTCTGTAATATCAGACATTGAGCTGTCTCTAACAGTATCATGACCAATAATCAAACCGGCAACAACAACGGCCAATGGACCTGAGAAATGTAAGTATTGTGCTAAACCATAGCCACCCATAACTATGGCAATTGTTATCATCACTTCTACACTATAGTCGTCAATGCTCTTCATGAGTCTGTATGCAATGAATCCAAGAAGCAATCCTAAAATGATTCCTCCACCAACTTCTTCAATAAAAAGTAAACTCACTTCTCCGAAGGTTATGTTATCAATTCCTTTTTCTGCAATTGCAAAAATTGTTAGAAATATAACTACTCCTACTCCATCATTGAATAAAGATTCACCTACAATTTTCGTTTCAAGTTTTTTTGGAACTCCAGCTTTTTTCATAATACCCAAAACAGCGATGGGGTCCGTAGGACTTATTAATGCTCCAAATAATAAGCAATAGATAAAATCAATATTCAATCCCAGGAATGGGAGAATCATGAACAGTACAAAACCGATGATGAAAGTTGATAAAAGAATTCCAAAAGTAGCAAAAGCCAATATGGGACCTCTCTGAACTTTTAATTGATCAAAATTGGTATGCAAAGCTCCTGCGAATAAGAGAAAACTTAACAATATTTCTAACAACACCCTACTAAAGTCAATGTTGGATATTAGTACTTTGAGTGGGTTGGTTAAAGAAGGATCTATCCATCCAGAAATAATGAGGACAATGCTCAAGACCAAGGTGATCACCATTGCGCCAATAGTGTAAGGTAATTTCACAAATCGCTCGTTGATGTAAGCGAAGATGGCTGAGACAACCACAAGAATTGTAATTATTGTAAAAAGATCCATTCTGAAATTTTAGTAAACGATATTAACCGATTTAAGCGTCGTGTAATTATAGACACCAGTTTTTCCCAATTCACGACCGATGCCTGATTGTTTGTATCCACCTAAAGGAAGATTGGGATCAGAACGTACAGGAGAATTTACATATATAAGTCCAGCTTTCAACCTTTCAATCATTGAAAGCGCTTTGGATATGTCTTGAGTCCAAATTGTAGCTGCTAGACCAAAAGGATTGTCGTTAGATTTATTAATCGCATCTTCTATATCATCAAAAGGAACTGCAACCAGAACTGGTCCAAAAATTTCCTCTTGAATAATCGCATGTTTGTTAGCTTCTGCACTAAAGATTGTAGGTTGAAGGAAATATCCTTTATCACCAACTTTTGAACCTCCAGAAACTTTATGAGCGCCTTCGTCTAAACCCAAGGCAATATATGATCTGACCTTATCTAAATGCTGCTTGGAAACCAATGGCCCTAATTCTGCAGATTCATCAAAACCATCTGATATTTTCATTTTTTCTGCTTCATGAGAAATATCAGCTAAGACCTTATCAAACACCTTCTTTTGTATATAGACTCTGGAACCGGCAACGCATACTTGACCTTGATTTCGAAAGATTCCTGCGGCAACGCCTTTGGCTGTGTTTTGAAAGTCTTCCACATCATTAAATACAATTGCCGGAGATTTTCCGCCTAATTCCAGCGAGACAGGAGTTATGTTTTCCATTGCTGTCCGTCCTATTAACTTACCGGTTTGAGTTGAACCCGTAAAAGTAATCTTACCAATTACAGGATGCTGAGTTAATGCGGCTCCAGTTGTCACACCATCTCCAGTTATGACATTCAATACACCGGGCGGCAATCCAGACTCAGATGCTAATTCTGCGAGCATCAGAGCAGAGAGAGGGGTTTCTTCGGATGGTTTTAATACAATTGTACAACCCGCAGCTAAAGCAGGAGCAATCTTCCAAATGGCAATTGAAATCGGAAAATTCCATGGTACAATAGCTGCAACAACCCCAATCGGTTCTCTTCGTGTAAAAGAAAAGTTCTTTTTGCTGTTTTTTTGTTTTTGAGAAATGTCCAATGTCTCCCCTTCTATCTTAGTTGCCCATCCAGCATTATATCTTAAAGTGTTTACAGCTCCCATAACATCAGAGGACCTTGCATCTTTAATCAATTTCCCATTTTCAAGCGTTACCAACTGTGCTAAGGATTCTGAATGGCTTTCTATGGTATCGGCAAACTTGTAAATTGAATTTGCCCGTTCAGTAGGTGTCATTTTGCGCCAAGGACTATTATGACGGAATGCATTTTGAGCAGCTATTACTGCCTTGTCTACATCTCTTTGCCCGGCCATTGATACACTGGAAATGACTTCTTCATTAGAAGGATTTATAACATCAATATTGCCTTCTGACTCAGCTGCAATATATTCACCATTAATAAAAAGGTCATGCCTTTTTTTATCGATAAACTTTAAAACTCTTTCTGTAAGATTAACCATCTATAATATTATAAAAAGGAAGATAGAAGTATTTTTTTCTTGGAAAAATTAAATAAATAAAGAATTGATAAATTTAGTGTCTATATGGTAGACATTTTAATTTATTAAATGGAAGATCAGTTAATTATTGAATTAGAGGAGTTGCTTGAACAAGGAACTTTATTAAAAGGAGAAGAGCTCAACAACAGATATTCCCATATTTGGAAAATGGATGAAGGCTTAAAAGCTAAGGCTGTTGTCATGCCACGTTCAACGGAAGAGCTTTCTGGAATCATGAAAATTTGTAGTACATATGAGCAATCGATAGTAGTTCATGGCGGTCTTACTAATCTTGTAGGGAGTACAGAAACGACAGCAACGGATCTTGTAATATCAACTGAGAAGTTGAATAAAGTTGAAGAATTAGATTTAAAAAGCCGGACAATAACAGTAGGCGCCGGTGTGATTCTGGAAAACATTCAAAATTTAGCCTTGGAAAACGACATGTTATTTCCACTCAACTTTGGAGCAAAAGGATCAGCTCAAATTGGAGGTGTGATTTCGACAAATGCGGGTGGATTGCGTGTTTTAAAGTTTGGAATGACAAGGAATCTTGTTCTTGGTCTTGAAGCTGTATTGGCAGATGGAACCATCATTTCATCTATGAAAAAGATCATAAAGGATAATTCAGCCTATGATATTAAACAATTATTTATTGGTTCTGAAGGGACATTAGGAATCATAACCAAAGCGGTGCTTAAGCTTATAGAAGCCCCAAAAAGTAGAGTAAGTGCTTTTGTAGCTTTTAATGATTATGAGCAAGTAATAACTTTTCTAAAATATATAGATAGAGGATTGTCGGGAAGTTTGAGTGGATTTGAACTGATTTGGAATCGAACTTACAAATGCATGACATCTCCTACTGCACAATCCAAGCCTCCTCTACCGGATAGTTATAATTACTATGTATTGCTTGAAGCATTAGGAAGTAATTATGAAAGTGACTTGCAGAGTTTAGAATACCTGCTTGAAGCAGCTATAGAAGAAGGGATGATTCTGGATGCAACACTTGCCCAATCTGATTCTGATATGGAGTGGTTTTGGAAAATCAGAGAAGATGTACATGTGCTTGCAAGCCAAGGTGACTTTGATCAACATTTCGATGTTAGCTTACCTATACCAAGTATTGGCTCATATGTCGATGATATTATTCAAAAATTGCTTAAGGAAAATGATATAACACATGTCTTTCCTTTCGGTCATGTAGCCGATGGTAATATCCATTTTATTATTGGAAAAGCCAATAACAATCAATCGTTAACTGAAAGAATAAATGAAGTTATATACCGTCCATTGCAATCTCTGGGCGGCTCAGTTTCAGCTGAACATGGAATAGGACTTCATAAGAAGAATTACCTCCATTTATGTAGGTCGAAAGAAGAGATCCGACTCATGGAGCAGATTAAAAATTCGATGGATCCGAAAAATCTATTGAATAGATCTAAAGTTTTGTTCTAGTCATTTTAATTCACAATGAAAGAAGAGTTTGCGGCGATAAGTTTACAATATTTTAGATCTTACCCAAAACTCGCAACAGAAATCCGAGGTCTTTAATATGTAAATGTATTTAATTTTTTCAGGGTTTTCATTCCGTTTTCAACAAAATTTCATAGGCTATGTGTATAGCCCCCCTTACTCCAAATGAGTTTTTTTTTTTGCAATTCCAGTAAATCCTTGTTTTAAATTTTTAAAATTTTGTATTCTTGGTTTGAGAAAACCTGAAGTATTTTCTCTCTGGCGTGATTTACAAAAGTTGTAGCCACAGTAATGTAACGAAAACAAACCGTTTTGACTCTCATTTTAAGACTAATATTTGGAGTTTTATTTTTCACCAAAATTACTTTTGTCCACTCAAAAAGAATTAAGCACATCGCCATTAAATACATAAACGCAGTATTGGTATCCAAATCCATAAAAGGCAAGTGTTTCAAGTTGAAATCACTGATTAAGAATTTGTTAGAATTCTCCGCATCGCCTCGTTGGTTGTAAAATTCGATAATTTCTTGATTTGAAAAAACTAAATTGTTGGTCATTATTCCATAATAATTGTAAGGGGTCCCTGATATAAAATCGATTTGCTGGTCTTTTTTTAGAGATCTTGTAAGCACAATTCTATAAGAAAATCCCCCATTAAAAGGGGTGTAAATTAGTGATGCAACTTCTTTTATTTCGTTGTTGATTTCCTCTTTTTTCCAATCTTTAATTTTTCCACATAAAGAGATGAACTTTTGGGAACTGATGTTTCTAATATAAAAGTTAGTCGCCTTTTGGCTAACCAGTTCAATGACTTCTTTTTGATAAGATGCAGAGTCTGCTCTAAAATGTTCTATTTTTATTTGATTGTCGCTCAGGTTTTTAAAACATCTTTCTAGTGTTTCAAATTGTTTATACTTTGCAGGGGTGTTGCCGTTATGGTTTTCAATATGCACAGGTAATCTGCCTATGAAGGCGAAATTGGGATGGTAGGCTTTAGTGTTTTTATAGCTTTTTTTGGCATCTTGTTTTTTGTTTTCAAGAACTACATTGTCAAAATCAAGTGTGTATTTTTCTTCTTTTTTAAGTTGACCTGTTTTTGCACAAAGAGCGATTAAAGATGCGTTGGTTTGATTGTTGTAATTGAATTGATGAACAATTCCTTGGCCAGTTATCTCCCTAATTGTTGGTTCTTTTAATTCCTGACAAGCATATTCAACCGTATCTGGGGAAGGGATTTTGGTAAAACTTTGGCAAGTGAATTTATTTTTAAGATGTTCTAAATCAGAAATATACTCTCCATTGCATAAAGAATTTCCCAACAAAGAAAGCACAATGTCGGCATACGAATATTGGGCTCTAAAATTCCGATAATCCAAATTTTTATCGAGAAAAACATCTATTTTTGAGCGTTTAATGGCATTAAAAATAAAATTTAAGCCACCAAAAGGGGTGATATTTCTTGAAGATTGTTTAGTTTTAAGCATTGTAGTGTTTTGCAGGGTTCAACCGCAATTTCCACCTTTTAGGTGAAACTACAATACCCCTTAGCCTTTTGAAAACAAAAGACTAAGGGGTATTTATAAATGTTGTTGCGAGTTTAGGGTATTAATAAACGACAAATTATTATTTGAGGATATTTGCAAATAACTTTGGGCGCATTCCATATAAATGAAAATCATCTCTTAATGAAGATCAATACTAGTATTTTTTTATCTCTAACTTTTATGGTGAATCTTGCTATAGGGCAAAATACTGTAGGCTTAATCAGTTATGAACCTACTAAGTCCTATGATGGCTACAATCTTATTTTTCCTCATAACCAATCTAGCGTTTATTTAATTGATAATTGTGGGGAGATTGTCCATGAGTGGACGGATGAGGCAAATTTCAGACCTGGAAATATTGCTTATATATCGGATGATGGATACTTGTACAAAGGTAAGAGAGATGCGGCTGTAGCAGGAGATGCTATTTGGGCTGGAGGTGGAGGTGCTATTCTTGAAATCCGGGACTGGGAAAATAATTTGATGTGGGATTTTGAGATGAATGATTCTTTGTATCGATTGCATCATGACTTCTCGGTTATGCCTAATGGTAATATAATTGCCTTAGCCTGGGAACTAAAAACAACAGAAGAATGCATAGCCGCGGGAAGGGATACTTCTACGCTTGCACAATCTATTCTCTGGCCGGATTGGGTTTTTGAAATAAATCCTTTTGAGGATAGTATTGTATGGGAATGGCACTCCTGGGATCATTTGGTACAAGATTTCGATTCGACTAAACTAAATTACGGCGTTGTTGAAGACCATCCCGAATTGATTGATTTAAACTATGGTAGACCTGATGGTCATCCTGATTGGCACCATGGAAATGCCTTGGATTACCGAGCAGATATAGATCAGATAATGTTGAGCATACCTTATTTTGATGAGATATGGGTAATTGATCATACAACATCAACGGCTCAGGCAGCAAGCCACAACGGAGGCTTTAGTAACTCAGGAGGAGATTTAATGTATAGATGGGGAAACCCTTTGACTTATAGTGGCGATTCCATAGATCAAAGATTGCATTTCCAGCATGATGCCCATTGGGTAGATGATTTTTTGGATTTTTCCCACCCATTCTATGGAAGAATAGCTGTTTTCAATAATAGAATTGCTCCTGATTATTCAGTAGCTAATGTATTAAGTCCTTTATGGGATATGTATGAATGGCGATATATTCAAGAAGATGGAATTTTTCTTCCTGAAGATGTTGATCTGACATTAACACATCCCGATACAACATCCCTATGGTCTACCGGCCTGTCAAGTGTTCAGTTTCTTCCAAATGGGAACAGCTTAATTACCTCTGGACGCTTTGGATATTCATTTGAACTTTCTCCCAATAATGAAGTGGTCTGGGAATATATTACCCCCTTGCGTGGCGGAGTTCCTGTGACTCAGGGAGAAAATCTTTCAATCAACAATAATCTTACTTTCAGAATGAAAAGATACCCAGCTGATTTTGAAGGATTTCAAGGAAAAGATTTGAGCCCGAAAGGATGGTTAGAACTATCTCCGGATAGCACCTTTTGCAAGAATATAACAGCTGTGAATGTAGTCATGGATGAATCCGCTTTTAGTGTCTTTCCGAATCCAGTCAACAATGTTTTGACCATACAATGGGATGGAATGAAATATGCTGATATAGAGTTGATTAATTTGGAAGGTCAAATAGTTGATAGCTTTAGATCATCCGGAGGAAGAAAGTATTTAGATGTGTCTGATGTGCATAATGGGCTGTATTTAATATCTATTAGAACTGAAGACGCATATTATTCAAGAATGTTAATTATCCAGCATTAGTATTAATTTCGAACTAATCAAATTGAGATAAATGAATAAAGCAGGTTGGATCATAGCCAAGGACTACCAAGATATAACTTACAAAAAAAGTAATGGTGTCGCTAGAATTGCCTTTAACAGACCTGAAGTCAGGAATGCGTTTAGGCCCAAAACTGTGTTTGAATTATACGAAGCATTTGTTGATGCCAGAGAAGATCAGTCGATTGGGGTTGTTTTATTGTCTGCTGAAGGGCCATCAATGAAAGATGGTGTATACTCATTTTGTTCTGGTGGCGATCAGAGAGTCAGAGATAAAACAGGATACAAAGGAGAAGATGGAATTGCAAGATTAAATATTCTTGAAGTTCAGAGATTGATCAGATTCATGAATAAAGTTGTTATTGCTGTAGTCCCCGGGTGGGCCGTAGGTGGTGGTCATAGCTTACATGTCGTCTGTGATTTGTCGATTGCAAGTCAGGAACACGCAATTTTTAAACAAACAGATGCAGATGTCGCAAGCTATGATGCCGGGTATGGATCTGCATACTTAGCCAGACAAGTAGGACAAAAAAGAGCCAGAGAGATATTTTTTCTAGGAAGAAATTATTCAGCTCAGGAAGCTTTCGATATGGGTATGGTGAATGCAGTTGTTCCTCACGATAAACTTGAAGAAGAAGCCTACAATTGGGCACAGGAAATTTTGCAGAAAAGTCCAATGGCAATTAAAATGCTGAAATTTGCCTTCAATTTGATTGATGACGGACTTGTCGGTCAACAAATATTTGCTGGCGAAGCCACCCGATTAGGTTATATGACAAAAGAAGCAGAAGAAGGTAGAAATGCCTTTCTTGAAAAAAGGAAACCCGATTTTGATAAGTTTCCTAAGTTTCCATAATTAGACTCATTTCCCTATCCCATTCCATAAGTGATATTGATCTGTATCGCAAGAGGCCTGAGCCATTGATTTTTAATTCCATAAATTATTTCGCTTATAAATAAGTGAGTAGATTTAGTTGTTGCAATTGAGCGAGTGAAGATGATGTTTTTAGACAAGCTTGAAAAATCGAATCAAAGATGAAAATGCTTACACTTATTTTGACAGTAATAATGATTTCCTGTTTAGTTAATCAACCTACTTTTAATGCTGAACAGGTAAGCTCAGAAGTCAACAAGATGTTACATGACTTTCATTCTGATGTATCTGAAGATGGCTTAACTGCTGAATTTATATATCTGGACAGCAGCCAACAATTTTATTGGACACCTCCGGGTTATAATTCACCCTTATTTTACGATTCTATTCGTCAAATTTTAGAATCTAATGCGAAGATGTATACTAAAGTTTTTTTTGAATTCGAAAATTTACAATTATATCCTCTTTCAGCAGACTACTGCAATTATTCAGGAATCGTAAAAGGATTTATGATTGATACCTCAGGTCTAAATAACCCGGTTGGAATTATTGAGTCAGGAACCTTGATTAAACGAGAATCTGGATGGAAATTTTTATCCGGTCAATCGTCTTTACTCAATGAATAAAATGTAAAACCAATGAAATTTACTTGTAGCGTTGTAATTAATAAGCCTATTGAAGAATTGGTAGATCTTGTAATGGATCCGAACAATTTGGCTCACTGGCAGGACGGTTATGAAGGAATAGAATATTTGTCGGGTGATCCTGGAAAGGTTGGATCAAAATCGCGATTGCAATATAAAATGGGGAAACGGAGTATGGATCTTATAGAAACCATTGAGAAGAATAATATACCGCATGAATTCTTAGCACTCTATGAACACAGCCATATGGTAAATAGAATGCAGGTGTTATTTGAGAAGCTTGATGATGAAACCACGAGATACGTCTCCAATATCCACTACATAAAATTCAATGGATTTATGCCAAAGTTAATGGCAAGATTATTTCCGGGAATGTTTAAAAAGCAGGTGCAGAAGTGGTTGGATCAATTGAAGGTATTCGCAGAATCTACTTAGTATAGATCTTGCGAATACTTCAAGTCAATATTTTAGTTATCCGAACTTGATGTTGGTTTATCAGTTTTGATAAGGTGTGTTGTGTTTTTGAATGTGGCAATTACCATTTTATTGGCATTAAACTCACTCTCAACTTTTTCACGATATTCAGCCAGTGCGGCATCTCTTTCTTCTTCTTTTTCTTTAACAATCACTTTAGGTAAAGTTCTGATCTCAGGGTCTAAAATGTTTTTAAAATTCTGAATTTCTTTTTTCTTATCAGATTTTAAAGACATTGTTAGAGTAATCACTTGAGTGACAACACTTTGCTTTACGTTGGCAACTTCTTTCTCATCCGCGTCTTCTAAAGTTTTGGAGAAATCTTCTACCAAAGCCGTAACTTCTTTTTGGTAATCTTCACCTAATTTGACTAGAGTTTCGTCAAGTTTTGCTATCTCGTCATCGTAAGTCTTTTGATATTCAGCTATAACCTCTTCATATTTTTCGCTTTCGTTGACGCTTACCGCATCTACATTCATAATATCAGTAATCAAAGACTCTTGCGCTGATAAATTGAACGCAAATAATAGCATTGTCAAACTAAATAGTACATTTTTAATTTTCTGATTCATTAGTATCCTGTTAGTATTAAAAAATCCTTTAATGTTAAAATTAAACTACTTATTATGTAAAAAGCAAATAAACTTATAATAAATATTTAGATAACGCGATTTGCTTTTTGCGAAAGTAGTAAATTATTCACACAAGTATAACCTAAATACTTATGCAAGAATTTAGCCATCCTGTTGTTTTAAATGATTTTTAACACCTTCTATTATGAATTGACTAATATTAGCCAATTGGCTGATGAAGGTCATGTTGACATTTTAAAGATTGAATTACTTTGAAACACAAATTCTTAACACATGATTACTGTCAATGAAGTAATGAGTCCCAATCCTATATGTATAACTGAAGATGAAAGTTTAGCAAAAGCTGGAGAAATATTCTCCCAAAATCATTTTCACCATCTACCGGTGGTTGATAAGAACAATCATTTGAAGGGAATATTAAACAATACAGATTTTGAACGGGCTTTACATGGAGATACTTTATTTAAGCTTGAGGATAAGGATAAGTACAACAGTCTGATTTTGAAAACAAAATTGATCAGAAATAGTATGAAATCTGAAGTGATTACAATTAATTACGACAAGCCTCTCAAAGAAGCCTATTTATTACTAAAAAGTAATAACTTCAGATGTCTGCCTGTACTTGATGATAATAAACTGGTAGGAATTATTACAAATCGAGATTTAGTGGACTACTTTATGGGAAATCATGAAGGTTCAATTCATAAATAATATATCTAAACAATGGGAGATTTTAGAGTAAGGCCAATAAAAGATCATGTGGACAGATCTAAATTTATTGACTTTATTCTAGATGACATTAAAGCACTTGAGATTCTGATAAATGAAGGGAAGCTCGAAAAAGGACATCCGAAAATTGGTGCTGAACAAGAGCTTTGCATCCTTAAAAATGATTACTCACCTGCAAATAATGCTTTGCAACTCTTAGATGATATTGATGATGATCATTATACTAATGAGTTAGCATTGTTTAACCTTGAGAGCAATCTGGACCCTCACTCGTTGAGGGGAAATTGTTTCAATTTGATTGAAAAAGAGTTACTGGACTTACTTGATGAAGGGCGTAAGTCTGCAAAGGCTTTTGATAGTCACTTATTGCTGACAGGAATTTTACCAACGCTTCAATTCCGTCATTTGAAGTTTGATTATATGACCCCGATTAAAAGATATCAAACTTTAAGTGAAGTGCTCTTGAAGCAAAGAAGGAGCGATTTTGAGATATACCTGTAAGGTGTTGATGATCTTATAATGTCTCTCGAAAGTGTATTGTTCGAAGCCTGTAATACAAGTTTTCAACTACATCTTCAGATTAATCCTGATGACTTTGTTGACAATTATAATTGGGCCCAAATGATATCCGGACCGGTAATGGCAGCTACCGCTAATTCTCCCTTATTATTTGGGAAGGAATTGTGGTCGGAAACGCGCATTGCTTTATTCAAGCAAAGTCTTGACACAAGGACATCCAAAAATCAGATGCGAAAGAAATTGCCAAGAGTATATTTTGGAGATGACTGGCTGAAAGGTGATGCAAGTAGTCTATGGAAAGAACAAATAATGAGATTTCCGGTACTGCTGACTTCAGATGATTTTGAATGCTCAACTGAACAGATAAGAGAAGGTAATGCTCCAAAGTTGAGAGCTGCACAACTGCATAATGGTACGAGCTATACCTGGAATCGATTATGTTATGGCAGTAGCGGAATGAAACCCCACATTAGAATAGAATGCAGATATATTCCTTCTGGCCCTAGTCCTATTGACGAGATGGGCAATTTTGTTTTCTGGATTGGTTTAATGTTGTCTCAAAAGCAAGACTGGCAAGACAAACATCAAGGTTTGGACTTTAAGGCAGTTAAAAATAATTTTATTAAAGCCGCAAGATATGGCTTGGATGTAAGTTTAAATTGGTTTGGCAAACAAGTACCAGTTTCTAAGCTTATTCTCGATGATCTTTTAATAAGAGCTGCAGATGCATTAAATGACTTTGGGATTGATTCATCGGATGTCAGCAAATATTTGGGAGTCATTGAAAAAAGAGTCTCCAAAAATATTACTGGTGCTGATTGGATAAGGGAAAATTATAGATTGGCGCAGAGGAAAATGAACAACATGTCAGCTTTAAAATATCTCAGTCAGGCCATGATAGAGAATCAAAGTCAAAACCTAGCAGTTCATGAATGGAAATATTTTAATGTTCAGCACATAGTACAGGAACAAACCGATTTCAATCATCTGTATGTTGAAGATTATATGACAAGTGATATTTTTTGTCTGAAAGAAAACTATAACGTTGCTCTGGCAAAAAGCCTATTTAAATGGAAAAACTTTCATCATTTACCCATCGAAAATGATCGAGGAGAATTAGTAGGACTACTCACTGACGGAATAATGTCTCGAATAGAAGGCAAAGAATATGCTGAAGATTTATTGATTCAAGACATTATGATTACAGAATTAATTTCTGTACACTCTCAAGACACAATCACCGCAGCATGGGAGAAGATGGAATCTAACAATCTCACCGGAATTCCAGTAGTTTATGAAAATAAATTGGTTGGAATTCTAACAAATAATGATATTCCTGGTCAATAATTCCTACGTCTTCAAATCATAATTCGTTAAGAAATCTCCTGATATACTTAATTTAGCCACAATTTCATTTTTATCAATCTCTGTAGCTGACTGTATTATTGATAATATCACAACTATAAACACGAATCATAAACATGAGAAAACTATATGTCTGCCTATTTAGCAGTATGATATTTTTTGGCTGCAAAGAAGAGAAATCACATATAGAAACGAAGGCTGAAACCTTCGCTTTAAATATTGTCTATAATGTTTTAGTGGATGAAGAAAATGATGATTATGAGATATATGTAATGGATTTTAATGGAGATAACAAAAGAAATATCTGTAATAGTCCTGGTGTTGATTGGGCCTATCACGTTTATGATGATAAAGTCTATTTCCTTTCGGATCGGGACACATGTTATCGATGTTTTTATCTCTATGAAACAAACATTAATGGCGATAGTGTAAGAAGAGTAGCTGATTTCAAAATAAGGGACAGCTGGATTTCAAGTCGAAATGAAGGAACTGAATTAGTCGTTTCACCACATAAGGAAGTAGATTCTAGTTTTTATATTATTAACCTCCAGGGAGATATCATATCAAAAGTATATACTGGACTACCCTATTTTAATGACCCTTGTTTTGGACCAGATGGAGAAAGTTTAATTTTTCGGGGATCTGACAATAAATTTGAAAAGGATATTGAGTACAAGGACGAATTGTTTACGATAAATGTTGATGGTACAGGACTTAGGCAATTAACAAATTTTCCGTTAGAGGATACAACCGCTCAATGGCATAATTATCATGCTGGTCCTCCTGAGTATGTTCCTGCAAACAATAATGTAAGTTACATTTCCAAACAGAATGGAAGCTACAGCATATTCACTGTCGACTTAGAGGAAGCTAAATCAAATCAATTGACTTCTGATGGTTTTAATCAAGGTTGGCATTCTTGGTCTCCTGATGGCAATTATGTTGTATTCGATGGATCCTCCTTAAAAGAGAATTCAAACTATGATATCTATCTTATGGATATTGAAGCAAGAAAAATTAGTCGTCTGACTTTAGATACGCTATTTGAACAGGCACCCTTATTTATTAAGAAATATGAACAATTAGATTATGATTAACCCTGTTACTTGGTTTGAAATACCCGTACTAAATATGGATAGGGCTATAAAATTCTATTCCGAAGTTCTTAATGCTCAATTAGAGTTTCAAGATTTGGGAGAAATTCAAATGGCATTATTTCCAATGCAAGATGGGATGAATGGTTCGTCCGGCGCTTTGGTGTACAATGAAAAATTTTATAAACCAGGAGGAGATTCTGGCGTTCTAATTTATATTGAATGTGAAAATGTACAGGCAACACTTTTACGGGTTGAACAAATGAATGGTGAAATTGTCATTAATGAAAGACAAATCTCTCCTGAACATGGATACATGGGGCTTTTTATTGACTCAGAGGGAAATAGAATTGCCCTACATGCTAAAACTGGTAGCCAAAATTAAGATTAATGAAAAGTACTATTTGTGGACTGTTCCTGCTGTTAAATATTACTGGAGTTTTTGCTAGTGAGTTAACTATTGAAAATATCAGAGCTGTAAATCGAGATGGTGTATTAGAAACTCCAATAAGTGTGATCTTCGATTTAAAGTGGAATAATTCATGGAATAATGCGAAAAACCATGATGCTGTATGGGTTTTTATGAAGTTCAATGGCTATTGGAATAATCAAGTTAAATTATCTCCGAGTGGGCATTCGATATTGAAGAATAGAACCAATGCTTCAGATCCCGAAATAAGAATCTCTGAAGATCGGCTTGGGTTTTATATTGTCCCACCTTCTAATTATCGAGGAACAATAGATGTTAAACTTCAAATGGTTATGGATACGACAGAGCGAACCATTAATTGGGAAAAATTAAAAGGAATGAAGGTACACGGCATAGAGATGGTTTATATTCCGAATGGAAGCTTTTATGTAGGTACACCAGATGCTCAGGGAACGACGAGAGCCGCATTATATGAAAGTGATGAAAGTGGGCACATGGCTAATCCTTATCATATAACATCAGAAGAACAGATAAAAGTTGGTCCGAATTCGGGAGCACTTTATTACTGGAGTGAAAACACGCTTTATAACGGTGATCAGACAGGTCCGATTCCAATGGACTTTCCTAAAGGATTTGAAGCATTTTATATAATGAAATATGAGCTTACTCAAGGACAATATGTTGATTTCTTGAATAGTATACCTGACAATTGGACCTTTATCAGGTCGCCAATTGGAGGAAGAAAATATTATGAAAAACGAGGTGGAATTTATTTTGAGGGAAAGTACAAAGCCAAAAGTTATAACAGGCCTATGAACTATATCAGTTTTACCGATGGTTTGGCTTATTCAGATTGGGCATGTTTACGCCCGATAACAGAACTGGAATATGAAAAAGCAGCACGCGGACCGGGTAAGCCCATAGATGCTGAATTCGTGTGGGGAACACAATCTTATAATAATTTAGAGCGCTATGTGACAGAAGATTTTGAATTAAAATTTGAGAATGGATTTGATGAAAGTCAGCTAGATGATTCAAAGAGAGATGTTTTTGGAGCATCCTATTATTGGGTCATGGATTTAAGTGGTTCATTATGGGAAAAGGTAATTACAATTGGAAATCCGCGTGGGCGTGCATTTAAAGGATCACACGGAGATGGAATATTAGATTTTGGATCTGCTACAAATGAAGATTGGCCTGATAACGATAATGAACAAGGCGGTTTTGGCTACAGAGGTGGGGGGGGTACTATGAGACAGGCACCTCTTATTCTGATTTTAATCCTCATTCTCCAATCGCTTACAGATATTATGGAGCTTGGTCTGGAGGTCCCAGGTATATTTCATACGGATATAGAGCTGGTAGAACAGCTTTGCCTCTCAAGTGATGGAATTAAGTACTTTTAACCTCCATTAGCTAAACCATAAATTGTCAGAATAAGATCTTAATTAAACTTTCATTGGAAAAAGTGAATGATTTTTTTTATTATCCTGACAATCTTAAACTTTGGCAGCTTGATTTATTATATAGATTATAAGGCTTTTAATGCCTTGAGATAATTAATAAAAAATATTCCATTAAGTAAAGGAATATTTCAAACAATTAGCTGAACCAAAAGAATAATAAGTAAAATATTAGATGCATAAAGAAGATATAAATTTGTTTGTTAGTTTATTAAATAGACTTCTAGACGAAGAAAAAAAAGAAGCTGTAATAAAACCGCTTTCAATACAAGAACTCTCGGAGAATTTAGATTTAAAGTTAAATGAAGAAGGAGTAAGTGGCGAAAAGTTCGAGCAGGCCTTATCTCAATTGGTACTCAACACCCCCAGAACTTCAACGAATAGATTTTTCAATCAGCTTTACGGAGGAAGAAATAGTAAAGCCACACTGGGAGAACTATTTTCTGTATTGCTGAATTCAAGCATGTATACTTATAAGCTGGGGGGACCAATGATAGCTATAGAGCGGGAGATTGTGCAGAAGATTTGTCAAATGGCAGGTTATGATTCAAATGCTTATGGAACGATGGCTACCGGTGGTTCGATGACAAATTATATGGCTTTAATTATGGCCAGAGACTTCTATGATACATCCATCAGATCTTTAGGGGTAAGGGATCGTATGGTGATGTATACTTCTAAGGAGTCTCATTATTCAAACAAAAAAAATGCGTCATTTGCAGGGATCGGCCAATCTAATATCAGATTCATTGATTCTAATGACAGAGGTGAAATTGAAACTTCTAAATTAGAAGAGCAAATAAAGAAAGATATTGATGAAGGATTAAATCCATTTTTTATCAATGGAACTATTGGAACTACTGTTCTTGGTGCAATTGATGATCTTCATACCCTCTCAAGTATTACAGCCAAATATAAAATATGGTTGCACGCTGATGCTGCTTTTTATGGTTCTATGTTATTTAGTAGTAAGTACAAGAATTTACTGACCGGAATTGAAAAGACGGATTCCTTTAGCATAAATATTCACAAAATGTTATCGACTCCTATAACTTGTTCTTTAGTATTAACGCGCCACAAGCATTGTCTTTATGAGTCGTTTGGAACCGATGCGGAATATCTTTACCAAGGTGATGAAGACGACTGGAATCCAGGTAAAATTTCATTTCAGTGCGGAAGAAGAAATGATGCTTTAAAGTTATGGACCTTATGGAAATCTATTGGTTCAAACGGGATAGCGAAAATGGTAGAAAATGAATTCTATTTGGCAGATGTAGCCCGGGAATATATCAAGTCCAATAGTAACTATACACTTTATAATTTTGAAAACGCGCTTACGCTTTGTTTTAATTATAAAAATATACCTGCTGATAAATTATGTGCGAAATTATATGAGGAAGGAAAAATAATGGTTGGATATGGTCAGTTTCGAGAGGATAGATTTGTTCGTTTTGTAACTATCAATTCTCATAATTCAAAAGAAGAAATTCTTGATTTTTTCAGACTGTTGGAAGAATTTGCAGAACTACATTTTGAAAATTAAAGCTTTGATTCATAATGTTCCGTTATCACATTTAAAACTTCGAATGCGGTTTCTGCCATTTTGTTTCCTTTCTTATCCAGCAAAGGATTAACTTCTACGAATTCAAGACAAGTTACTTTATCAGAGTTTAATAGGCCTTTAATGATTTCAATAACTTCATATTGATCAAAGCCTTTTGGAACTGGAGTTCCTGTGCCATAAGAAATCATATCGCAGTCCATGCTGTCTACGTCAAATGAAATATATATTGAGTCACAGTCACTTAGATTGTTTAATGCTTCTTGGACACAATCATTTATGCCTCTGTGACGGACTTCCGCTACTTTGAAATTTTTAATTCCATATTTTTCTATCTGACTATCCTCTGAAGATTCAGTATCCCGAACACCAAACATGCATATGTCCTTGCCATTGACCTTTTCGGAGTCCATGGCAATGTTTTTCATCTTCTCCCAATATTTTTTGGTCTCATCTGAGACTTCATTAATTCTACATTCAATATTGTCATCATATATAGATGCTCCTAATGGCATTCCATGAATGTTACCTGATGGTGATGTATAAGGAGAATGTAAGTCGGCGTGGGCATCAATCCATATTACCCCAAGTCGTTTATCAGGATTGGCAGCTTTGATTCCGCTAATCGTTCCTAATGCAGATGAATGATCTCCAGAGATGACGATAGGGAAAAAGTTTTTACTTAAGGTTCTTTCTACTACCAATCGGACACGTTGGCATTGCTCATATACATGGCTTATCCTTTTGGCGAAGGAATTCTTCACCATGTTATATATACTTTCGTTATGAGTTTCTACATCTTCGTAATCCAAGCGGTTAAAAAGATCATTGCCTTTATTAATGGCCGCTATTTCTATTGCATCGATACCCATATCTGCCCCTCTGGTTCCTGCACCGATATCAGATCTATTCTTAATTATTTTTATCCTTTTGGCCATTTGTCAAAATTTGTTGTAAAGTTACTCGACAGTTTTAATTTGGAAACAAAATCGTCTATAAAATGGAGGGAAAATTAGATACGATTAAATCTTAAGAAATAGGAAGAACTTAGAATTTGCCTGATAAAACAAAAGCAGATATGAATTTCATGCCTGCTTTGTTTTTGGTGACCGCTCTGGGGCTCGAACCCAGGGCCCACGCCTTAAAAGGGCGTTGCTCTACCAGCTGAGCTAAGCGATCTCCCTTAAAAGTGAGCGCAAAGATAAGCTCTATTTTATTATTGTCAATAATTAATGATGAAATCTTTTCAAAGAAACTTTTACTGGATATTTAGTATTAATCCATCATAACCGAGGATTGCATTTGGGAATTCTGATTTCACTTCTGCAAGTATATCATCCAGATTTTTGTACCGACTTGAATAATGACCTGTAACTAAGAGTTTTATACCTGATAAACTTGCAAATTGACCAGCTTCCTTTGCTGTAGAATGACCTCTTTCGTGTGCTTGATTTTTTAATTCATCCATATAAGTTGTTTCATAGTACATCGTATTTATTCCTTTTAGATATTCCAAAAGACTCAAAGAAAACTTGGTATCTGCACAGAAGGCATAGGAACGTATAGCATTTGATGGATGTGTTAATGCCTTGTTTTCTATGATTGTATCTCTTATGACTAGATCATTGCCATTCTTGATTTTTTTGATCTGTTCTATGGATAGATTGTATTTATCAATTACAGATTTGATTATTTTTTTTTCGCTTGGTTTCTCAATTATTTTATAGGCATATGTAGGAATTCTATGAATGACAGGAAAGGCTTTAATTGCGAAATTATTCTGGTCTGATATGATAATTTCTTCTTCTGAATCTATTTCAGTGATTTTTAAGGGGTAGTTTAAATGTACTTCACCTACTTCAAAACAAGTATTTATATATTTCTTAATTCCGACAGGACCAAAAACTTCGAGGGGTTTGGTTCTTGAAAGATGGTTGAGTGAAGTCAATACTCCTGGTAATCCATATAAATGGTCTCCATGAAGATGAGATATAAGAATATGTGAAATCTTATTCCTTCTTATTTTATATTGAGACAATCTTATCTGACAACCTTCACCACAATCGATCAAAATCAATTGTTCATCAAAGTTTATGATTTGACTTGTTGGAAATCTACCAAAGGCCGGCATTGCAGAGTTACTACCTAAAATAGTAAGCTCAAATTTTTTCATTCCTCCTCAGAACTTAACTCCTTTTCAATTTCTTCCATGAAAATGAAGTCAATTGATTCTTCAACAGTTGGAAGAATGGTAAAGATGCTGTCCAGCCTACTAATCTCAATGAGTTTCTTAACGCTCGGATGTGAGATTCCTGTGAGGACAAAAAGACCCTGATCGCTCCAAAGGCGATTTGCGGTTAGTATTGCACTCAAACCAGAAGAGTCAACATACTTAACCTTAGAAAGATCAAGAATCATGTTCTTCACTCCTTCATTACAAAGAAATACAAATTCAGATTTAAGATCAGGAGCAATCAAAGAATTTAAGTTATCCTCTTCTAAGGTTATGAGAGAATATTTATCTTGTTTATCTATAGCAAATTTCATTCATATTAATTTACGGAGTGCAAATTTATATTTTCAAATCCAATAATGCATGGAATATGCCAATTTTACAAAAAGATAACAGAATAGTCATATAGTTTCGTTAAATAATTGAAATAAAAGACATAATTATCTAAATTGATCACTTCTAATGACAAGATGACAGATCGTAACAAATGGTACGATTTTTCTATTAATAATTAAAGTGTATATAAACTATATATAAAAAAAATTCATAATATTTATATCAAAGAATTTTAATGAATAGTAAGTTTTCACCAAAAGTCAAAAAAATAATCTCGATTAGCAGGGATGAAGCTATACGGCTGGGTAATGACTTCATTGGAACAGAACACCTATTATTAGGGATGATTAAGGATAAAGATAGTCTGGCAATAAAAGTGCTTGACTCACTTGATGTTGATTTATACGAACTGAAATATAAAATAGAGTCTTCAATTCAAAATAAAAGAGGAGCTAATTCACAGTTAAATGTAGGCAGTATTCCGCTTAACAAACATGCTGAAAAAGTATTAAAGGTTTCATTCCTAGAAGCTAAATCACTTAAACAAGAAGAAATAAATCCAGAACATATTATGCTATCAATACTTAAGATTGGAGAAAATACCGCTTCTGGAATCCTAGATGAATTCGAAGTTGATTACGCTATTTATAAAAATGAACTTGAATATGTAAATCAGGAAGAAAGTTCAAGTTACTCCGATATCGTATCTTCCAGCGATTCCGATCTGCCTTTAGAAGAAGAAAGAGAAGAGTCATTTGCAAGAAGGAAAGGAAATTCAAAGTCGCGTACTCCTGTTCTCGATAATTTTGGAAGAGATGTTACAAGACTGGCAGAAGAAGATAGATTGGACCCAATTATCGGAAGAGAAACTGAAATTGAAAGGGTTTCACAGATTCTTAGCCGGCGAAAAAAGAATAACCCTATACTTATAGGTGAGCCAGGAGTAGGTAAAACAGCCATCGCTGAAGGACTCGCTCTCAGGATTACACAAAGAAAAGTGAGTCGGACGCTGTTTGACAAAAGAATTGTCATGTTAGACCTAGCAGCTCTAGTTGCAGGTACAAAATACCGGGGACAGTTCGAAGAAAGAATGAAGGCCATCATGAATGAGCTTGAGAAATCGAGGGATGTAATATTATTTATTGATGAAGTCCATACGATAGTTGGTGCCGGGGGTGCAACAGGAAGCCTGGATGCATCAAATATTTTTAAACCTGCTCTAGCACGTGGTGAATTGCAAGTCATTGGAGCATCTACGCTTGATGAATACCGACAGTATATAGAAAAAGATGGTGCTCTTGATAGAAGATTCCAAAAGGTATTAATAGAACCACCTAGTCCAGAAGAAGCCATCGATATTCTTCAAAATATAAAATCAAAGTATGAAGATTTCCATAATGTTGAATATTCTGAAGAAGCGATCAAAGCATGTGTGAAATTAAGTAATCGCTATATAACGGACAGATTTCTTCCAGATAAAGCCATCGATGTTTTAGATGAAGTTGGGGCAAGAACCCATCTTAAAAACATTCATGTCCCAAAATATATAGAAGATCTTGAAGGCAAGATTGAAGGTGTAAAGGAAATGAAAAATCAAGCCGTTAAGAATCAACAGTATGAAAAAGCGGCAGATCTGAGGGATCAGGAATCGAAATTGATTAAAAAACTGGACGATAGTAAGCAGGAATGGGAAGAAGAATCCAAGTCTGCTAAATATCCGGTTAATGAAGAAGATATTGCAGAAGTTGTGTCTATGATGACAGGCATCCCTGTAACAAAAGTGGCTCAAAAAGAGAGTAAGAAACTGGTTGGCATGAATGATAGGTTGAAAAAACATATCATTGGTCAGGATAGTGCAGTAAATAAAATTACAAAGGCAATTCAGAGAAACAGATTAGGGTTGAAAGATCCATCCAAACCGATTGGGACATTTATTTTTCTTGGCCCTACAGGAGTAGGTAAAACAGAGTTGGCTAAAGCCCTGGCAAGACATGTATTCGATTCAGATGATGCATTGATAAGAATAGATATGACTGAATACATGGAGAAATTCTCTCTATCCAGATTGATTGGAGCGCCTCCGGGATATGTAGGATACGAGGAAGGCGGTCAACTTACAGAAAAAGTCAGAAGGAAGCCGTATTCAGTAATTTTGTTGGATGAAATAGAAAAGGCTCACCCGGATATTTATAATGTCTTACTACAGGTGTTTGATGATGGACAATTGACGGATGGCTTAGGTCGTAAAGTCGATTTTAAAAACACACTTATAATAATGACTTCAAATATCGGATCGCGTCAACTGAAAGATTTTGGTCAAGGTGTAGGATTTAATACTCAAGCCAGATTAGATTCTTCTACTGAAAATTCAAAAGGGATTATCGAGAAGGCATTGAAAAAAACATTCTCTCCTGAATTTTTAAATAGAATTGATGACGTTGTCATTTTTAATAATTTAGAACAGGAGCATATTTTTAAAATAATAGATATCTCATTAAATGATCTTTATTCCAGATTAGAGAACATGGGTTACAAGTTAAGTCTAAGTGCGGCTGCTAAAAAGTTTGTTGCTGAAAAAGGATTTGACCCGCAATTTGGTGCAAGACCACTAAATAGAGCTATTCAGAAGTATATCGAAGATCCATTGGCTGAATTCATATTAAACGAAAGTCCTGCTGAAGGATCAGAGCTAAAAGCAGTAATTTCAAAAAATAAAGAAGGAATTCAGATAAAATCTTCAAAAAGCCTTAGCGCTGAAGATGTAAAATAAACTATTTATCAATAATTTAGCTTATAAGAATAATGACTCTGTCATGGAATAGAGTTAAACTTGTATTTATTAATTAAACAATTATCATTTGAGGAAAAGAAAAACCTTTAGACGTCAAGACCAAGAAAAAGACAAATTTAGAACCAACAGAGACATAGCCGTACCTGAAATTCGGCTTGTCGGAGAAAATTTTGATGAGATCAGCGAAATCGCTGGTAGAAAAGTAGAAACAGGAGTTTTTAGAACATTTGATGCAGTAGGTTGGGCAAGTGATCTTGGCTTGGACTTGGTAGAAATCAGCCCAAAGGCCGTACCCCCTGTTTGCAAAATCATAGACTTTAATAAATTCCTTTACCTCAAAAAGAAAAAGGAAAAGGAAATAAAAAACAAGACTCAGAAAACTGTGATCAAAGAAATTCGATTTGGTCCAAACACTGATGATCATGATTTTAATTTCAAGTTGAGGCATGCACAAAAATTTCTTAACGAAGGCGCCAAAGTAAAAGCCTACGTTCATTTTAGAGGACGAACGATTGTCTTTAAAGACAGAGGACAATTACTTTTGTTACGATTTATCAAAGAATTAGAGGAATTCGGTGCTGCAGAAGCTTTACCAATGATGGAAGGTCGGAGAATGATCGTTATGATCTCCCCTATCAAGAATAAAAAATAATTCTTCAAGCCTATATTATCTATACTATTTTTGTTGTACTTTTGCGACCCTAAATAATAGTGCATTATGCCTAAGATGAAAACGCACTCAAGTGCAAAGAAGAGATTTAAGGTGACTGGTTCTGGAAAAATCAAAAGATTTCAAGCGAACGCTTCTCACCTTATGAGAAAAAAAAGTAAAAGAGCTAAACTTAATTTATCTGGTTCTACTCTTGTTAGTAAAGCAGATGTAAAGCGAGTAAAAGCTTTATTAAATATTTAATTTTTTTAATCGACCCTGAGGTTAAGAATCAGATTGATTCCCTTAGATGTCTTAAAATAATATAACATGCCTCGTTCAGTCAACGCTGTAGCTTCTAGAAAAAGAAGGAAGAAAATATTAAAAGCCGCCAAAGGATATTTCGGCGCCAGATCTAATGTATATACTGTAGCTAAAAATGCTGTAGAAAAAGCTTGGTCCTACGCTTATCGAGATCGTAGAAACAAAAAGAGAGCTTTCAGAAGATTATGGATTACTAGAATCAATGCTGCTGCAAGACAAAATGAATTATCATATTCTAAATTAATCCACGGATTAAAAGAAAAGAATATCGAACTGAACAGAAAAGTGCTTGCTGATCTAGCAATGA
Organism: Saprospiraceae bacterium; assembly: GCA_965248155.1. GTDB lineage: Bacteria > Bacteroidota > Bacteroidia > Chitinophagales > Saprospiraceae > RFSX01. The sequence continues at coordinate 1,083,260 of CBDFIO010000001.1, read as the reverse complement.
ATCATAGTGAAGCATTTACTTCTGTCGTCAATTCAGTAAAATAATTAAAATTTATTTTTTTTGGATTTTCCAATATTCATGGCTCTGCTTATTGACGGATAGCCACTACTGGGTCTAATCGTGAAGCGAGGTATGCAGGTATTATACCTGATATAATACCAACAATTACTGATATAATTATTCCGAACATTGCATTCCACATACTTAATGACATCTGAAAGTCTATGGCTTTAGAGATGCCTATGATTAAGCCATAAGATACAAGCAGACCCATCACCCCTCCAATGATGCAAAGCACGATAGCTTCTATCAAAAACTCAAGTAAGATAATTGTATTCTTCGCACCTATTGCCTTTTTAATGCCAATGATATTGGTCCTTTCCTTTACTGAAACAAACATTATGTTAGCAACACTGATCATACCAACGATCAGCGCGAATCCACCAATTATGAATCCCGCAATATTAAGTGTTGAAAAGAATCCTTCTAAAACTTGATTCAATAGTGACATTTCCATTAGGGAAAAATTGTCTTCTTGCTTTGGTCTTAATCTTCTCTGTGCTCTAATTATACCGGTTAATTCACTTTTGAGATCATCAAGAAGAATGTCAGATTTCGCCTGGACCATTAAAAATCGGCCAACTCTCCTTTCATCTCTGATGTTAACAAATCTGCGTATGGTTGTAAGTGGCAGCCATAACACTTCATCAAAATTGAGCATATTGAATGGGCTCTCTCCTTCCTTTTCAAGGACACCAATAACTTGAAACTTTTGTCCAAATACCTTGACTAGTTTACCTATTTGTTCTTCATTCTGGAATAATTGTTCAGCGACTTCATAGCCTAGAATAGTCTTATTCGAAGCGGCATTGTATTCCAAATTTGTAAAGTATCTTCCTTTTCCAATGTCAAGTTTCTGTATTGATTGATATTCATAAGCACTTCCCATGATGAAGGCATCAGATACTGAACTGGATTTATGGCTTATTGTTTTTCCGCCGGTGAAGACATTGAAAGTTGTCTCATCAGCAAATTTTGATTTCTTTTTGATAGCTTCAAAATCATCAAGTGAAGGTTCAGGCCTCTTAATATATTTCCAATAGCTGGTTTCAAAATTTTCATTCCAGGGGAATTTTTCAACATAAACAGCATTTGAACCTAATTCAGAAAAACCATCTTTAACATTATCTTCAAGAGAATCTACAGCAGATTTTACAGAAATAATTGAAAATATTCCAATTGTAATGCCGACAAGAGATAGGAAACTCCTTAATTTATTCGCTATTAGAGATTGTAAAGCCTGTCTTATACTTTCGTAAATGACCTTTAAGATCGTAATCATGCCCTTAATGTAATAAAATGAACTCTTTTTACTAAGAATTTATAGATGAATGAACTTTAATTCTCTTCTAAACATTCTTGTAAGTATAAATTATTAATGAAAAAGCTATTTCTAAGCAATTTTTATATTTTTGCCGCTTATTCAACATAGATTAAATTATGAAGACCAAATTATCAAGTTTTGATTTTAAGTTACCAGAGAAGCTGATTGCCAAATATCCCTCTAATGAAAGAGATGAGTCAAAACTCATGGTTATACATCGCGAAAGCGGTAAGATTGAACATAAGAAGTTTAAGGGTATTATAGATTACTTTGATGAAGATGATGTAATGATCTATAATAACACCAAAGTCTTTCCAGCTCGACTATATGGTAAAAAAGAAAAGACAGGTGCACAGATCGAAGTTTTTCTGTTGAGAGAGCTGAATAAAGAATCCCGACTATGGGACGTATTAGTAGATCCGGCAAGAAAAATCCGGGTTGGTAACAAACTTTATTTTTCAGATACAGAAGGAAATGATATTCTGGTAGCTGAAGTTGTAGACAACACAACTTCAAGAGGAAGAACTATCCGTTTCTTTTTTGATGGCGATGAAGAAGAATACAAAGAAGTCCTTCGACAATTAGGGAACACACCTCTTCCTAAGTATATCAATCGGGAACCGGAGGATATTGATAAAGACAGGTATCAAACTGTTTATGCTTCAAGAATTGGAGCTGTTGCCGCTCCCACAGCTGGACTACACTTTAGTAAGAGCTTAATGAAAAGGCTTGAAATTAAAGGCTTGCATTTGCCTAAGGTAACTCTGCACGTGGGTTTAGGAACATTCAGGGATATAGAAGTAGAAGACCTCTCTAAGCATAAGATGGAAGCTGAGTTTTTTGAAATTCAGTCTGATACTGTTGCTATAGTAAATAAAGCAAAGGCTGAAAAAAGAAGGATATGTAGTGTAGGTACAACTTCTATGCGAACGATAGAATCAGCTGTCTCTGCTACAGGCACATTGAAAGAAGCTGAAGGCTGGACAAATTTATTCATCTATCATCCATTTGAATTCAGCATTGCGAACTGTATGGTAACCAATTTCCATTTACCGAAATCATCATTGGTTATTATGGTATCCGCTTTCGCAGGGAGAGAATTGATAATGGATGCATATCAAGAAGCCATCAAGAAGAATTACAGATTTTTTAGCTATGGAGATGCTATGCTAATAATTTGATCAATCAGGGAATTAATTTTAAAACATTTCAGTTAATAATTTGTATTAGAAAATTTGTTCTCCTATCAAGAATTATAGGCTTGAAAAATAGTTCCTTATATATATAATAAATAAGTATTTCAAATTCTTTTATGAAATATATTTTTTAATACATTTGCTGAAAATTTGACTAATAGCATTTTTAATTTTATTTAATTTTTTTTTTATGTATTGGACGCTTGAATTAGCACATCATTTAGAAGACGCCCCATGGCCTGCAACCAGAGATGAGTTGATAGATTATGCTATTAGAACCGGGGCGCCACTGGAAGTAATGGAAAACCTTCAACAGATTGAAGATGAAGGAGAACCTTATGAAAATATGGTTGAAATATGGCCTGACTATCCAAGGAAGGACGATTTTCTCTTTAACGAAGATGAGTATTAAATTACCAACGAGATAAGAAATTTGAAGCTCACAATTAGTTTTGTGAGCTTTTTTTGTAATTAGATCTTGCCGCACAAAATTGTTTCTTTCATTATTCGAACAATTATATAGTTATTCTTAAGTAATTTTAGATTGCAATACCTTATTGATTGGGATCTTATCGACTTCATATTAAATGGGCATTATTATTTCTAGGAACCTGCCTATGCTGGCAAGTATTAGAAAGAATTCTTGGGTGGCATGACGACTTTCTAAGGCTTCATTTAAAATTTCAGTTTATATTTTTGATCATTGCCTTTATTACATTCCTCCTGGCTTTAAAAGAGATACAAATCAAACTAGAATTTAAAGACAAGAAACAAATCATCTTTAATGGATGGATTCTTACTTTAATCATTTGTTTTCTTTTACCGGCGGCTTTGTGGATTCTATATAACTATATCACTCCCAATTATCTTGATAATATTGTTAATCATACAATTGAAACAGGAACCCCCTCAGGTAAAGCCACGCATTCCATTAATTCTAAAGTGTTTCTTACCAGGATTCCATTTGTAATGGCTGGTTCTGGCTTTCTGTTTTCAATTATTGTGGCACAAATCATTTGGACAGCAAATTCCAATCACGAAAAAGTCTAATTTTGAATTCCTTTTGAAGAGTTAACTATAAACACACCTCCTAGCATTACAATAGCTGCAATGATACTTTGAACAGTAATTATTTCATCTCTGAAAATGTAGCCAAGTATTAAGGCAATAATCGGATTGACATAAGTGTTTGTAGCTACTTTTTCAGGAGAAACTCTTTTTAGTAAATAATTGAAAGCCGTAAAGGCGGCAACGGAGCCAAATAAAATAAGAAATATAAGGCCAGACCAGGTTATTACTTTGTATTCTGAAGGATGAGCTCCTTGCTCTCCTAAAGCCAAGCTGATTAGTAATGTACTGAAACCCCCAACAAGCATTTGTATGCCGCTATTCATTAATTGGGATTTTGGCAATTCCACACGATTTACAAAGATGGAACCTATTCCCCAGGCGAGCATAGACAAGAATATGACCAGAATACCTATCCACTGAGCTTCATCAGATATTATTGGACTTTGATTTATGAGGAGATACATTCCAAATATTCCGATAAAGGCACCAAGAAATGTTTGTGAAGGTGGACGTTTTTGATTGACAAGCCAAAGCATGAAAACAATTATTAAAGGTTCAGCTGAAATAATCAAAGCAGCCATTCCTGTATCCACGAAGTTTAATGACCATGCCACTCCTCCTGTCCCTAGACCCAAAAATATAGTACCTGCAATCGACGCGTTTTTAATCTGTTTTATACTTGGGTATTCCCTTTTGGTAAAGGCGATGAAAAGTGAAAACGTTACCATCGACGCAGTAATATACCTGATTGCTGATAGTTGAAACGCCGGTATTTGTTCGATAGCAAAAGCGACAAAGAGATACGTAGAACCCCAGACAATATATATTGTCAAAAAGGATAAAATGACTAGAAAAGGAATCTTTTTTAATGTCAATTTATCTGCTTTATATTATTGAGGCTAATTGTGCAGCTTCTTCTATGGCCTTCTTAGCATCTAGTTCCCTGGCCTCTTTAGCGCCACCAATTAAATGAATAGGAATATTTAATTTTAAAAGGTCATGATAGAGTCCATCATTGACTTCCTGTCCCGCACATATGATTATATTGTCAACATTCAAACATTTTACCTCATCGTTTAGATTGATATGTAAGCCTTCGTCATCAATTTTCAGATATTCCACGTTTGAGATCAACTTTACATTTTTCATTTTCAAATGAGCTCTGTGTATCCATGCTGTGGTTTTTCCAAGTGACTGACCATGTTTTCCGGTAGATCTCTTCAATAGATAAATGTCTCTGGGAGATTCATTGCTGTCTGCCTTAATATAAGCTCCTCTTTTATTGAAATCCATATCTACCCCCCAGGTGCGCATATATTCTTCTACTGAAATTGATACAACTTGTGAAGAGCTCGACAAATATGTTGCTACATCTATACCAATGCCACCTGCTCCTATTATCGCAACACTTTTTCCTACAGATTTCTTATGCTTAAGAACATCTGCGTAGCTTAAAACTTTTTGATGATCGATACCTTCCAGATTTAGTTGTCTGGCATGGACGCCTGTGGCTACGATGATCTCATCAATATTATGAGCTAGCAACATTTTAGAGTCAACCTTTGTATTCAAGTGAACTTTCACATTGAACTTCGTCAACATATTGCTATAGTATCTGATTGTTTCACCATAATCTTCTTTTCCAGGAATTGTTTTGGCCATATTAAACTGACCACCAATATTTGAATCCGCTTCAAATAATTCTACTTGATGAGCACGCTCAGCGAGAATAGATGCAGCTGCCATTCCAGCCGGACCCGCACCAATCACAGCTAGTTTTTTAGACTTTTCTGTCATTAAATAATTCAATTCAGTCTCGTGGCATGCCCGGGGATTGACCAAGCAGGAACAGACCTTCATTGAAAAAGTATGATCAAGGCAGGCTTGATTGCATGCTATACATGTATTAATCTCTTGGGATCTGTTTTCCATAGCTTTCAACACAAATTGGCTATCGGCGAGGAATGGCCTGGCCATCGAAACCATATCTGCGCATCCATCCTGAAGTAATTGTTCCGCAATTTCCGGAGTGTTAATTCTATTGGTACAAATTAATGGGATAGAAACTGTTCCCATAAGTTTTTTAGTTATCCATGCGAAACCTCCTCGAGGAACAACACTTGCAATTGTAGGTACTCTTGATTCATGCCAACCTATTCCAGAGTTAATGATACTCGCACCAGCAAGTTCAATTTCATTTGCAAGCTGAGTCACTTCAGGCCAACTGCTGCCGTCTTCAACTAAATCCAGCAGTGAAAGTCTATAGATGATAATAAAATCAGAACCAACGGCTTCTCTGACACCTTCTACAATCCTAATCGGAAACTGTATCCTGTTGTTATAATCACCTCCCCATCTGTCGCTACGTTTGTTTGTTCTTTTTACTATAAATTGATTGATTAGATATCCTTCTGATCCCATTATCTCAACACCATCATAACCCGATTCTTTTGCCAGTATGGCACAATTAATAAAATCTTGAATTGTAGCTTCAACTTCATCATCACTTAGTTCTTTAGGAGTGACCATATTAATAGGAGCCTTTAAAGCTGAAGGTGCGACGCAATCTTTGTGGTATGCGTATCTGCCTGCATGTAAGATTTGCATGCATATTTTTCCACCTGCTTCATGCACAGCATGCGTAATTATTTTGTGACCCCTGGTTTCACTTGCTTCAGATAGTTTTGCTGAACCTTGAAATACAGCTCCAGCTTTATTGGGTGAGATTCCTCCGGATACAATTAAGCCAACATGAGCTTTGGCGCGTTCTGCATAAAAAATTGCTGCTCTTTGATGTCCATCAGTTACTTCTTCCAACATCGTATGCATAGAACCCATAAGGATTCGATTCTTTAACGATGTATGCCCGAGTTGAATAGGACTTAAAAGCTTATCATACATTCTTCAAATTACAGTTTGATTCTGAAACCCAAATGTAATTTTAATTTTTATTCTCCCCTATTATACTTTAAAAATCCATTTGTATATATCGTGGAGCAGTTCGCACCACACATATTAGAGATCAATTCATCAAGATATGAAGGATCTGTACCATTGTAGGCTGCTGCAATAACGGTACCGTCAAGCGTATCTGTTGGAGGAGGTGCTCCTAAACCATAGTATTCGTTATCACCTCCGTCAGCATTAGGGTCTTGATATCCTTCATTTGCATCACTACATCCGTCATTATCGCTGTCAGTATCAAGATAATTAGGTATACCGTCAACATCATAATCCATACTTGCGCAAGCTCCGGCTACATTTAATGTACAGTAGGTTTCGCTATTTTGAAGATGAGCATCTCCTTCGTAAATAATAGATGCCATTTCTCCATCTCCGGTTGTTCCAATTTCAAAGCCATCCAATGTATAGGTTCCTGAACTGTTGACAGAAGTGCTTCCATTATAGAAGACTTCAAGTCCATCATAAAGAACAATTTTATAATCATCAACAATACTGGGTGCCCGGTAAAAGACAACCAGGGACCATGTTGCAACGGTACCTTGATAATTGAAGTAATTACCTGTGTTGTCTACCGTTAGATTTGTCATTGTGTACGTCTTAGTCGTTCCTGGAGCTTGTGCCTGGACAATACTTGTCACATCTACGAAACCCACCAAAGTATTCTATGTTTAAGCTACCCAGCAAGCGGTTATCACTGAAAGTTCTACTCGCACTAACATTGACTCCATCAAAAGTCACATTGTAATCCGGAGTTCCTCCAGAACCTGCCCAGTATAAGAAAACATCACCAATTTCAGCCCCAGCTGGTATTGTCAGATCACCTGGTGCGGTTGATCTTAATGAAGAGGCATCTGTGTTATTATTACTATTCTGATCTCTGAAAGTACCGGCTGTAATGACAAAATCAACGCTACCTGAGATTTCATAATAATTAGAAATTGGAGATTGACTATATAGAGAAATGTTGAGGCTGGAACATAACAAGGTGATAAAAATCCAGAACTGTATCGCGCTTTTAAGATATGCTATTGCTATGCCATATTTTGGCGAATGAGTATAAGTTCCCCAGTTTTCCATGAGATTTAAGTTTTAAGCTATTAGTGTAAAAAATTGAATAGACAGACAACAGGTGTTCTCTTATCCAATGATTCTTTTTACTTAAAAGGGAAATTATTGAGGTGGGTGCATGAAAAAATCTATTTAAATATTACCTCAAAAAGACTGAAAATGGAGGACTTAATTCTAGAAATGTCGCCTAATAGATCTTAATTTAAAGCTATGTTTACCAGTTTCGATAGTGGTTTAAATAGGTTGAGTTTCTTATATTAGCACATGGAACATACTACTACTACTACTACTATTACTTGTCCCCATTGCAATTGTACTGACCTTCAAAAGAATGGTCATAGAGAAAACGGGAGACAACGTTGGCGTTGTAAAGTCTGCAAAAAGAGTTTTCAACTTAGCTATAGCTATAGCTATAAAGCCAGAGAGCCCGGTGTTAAAGAACAAATTGACTCATTAATTCTCAATAGTTCAGGGGTTCGAGATACAGCAAGGATTTTAGGGATCAATAAAAATACGGTGATAGCTCACTTAAAAAAAACGCTTCAAGTGAACCCTTATCTATTGAACAAGGAAGAAGTTCAAAGCCTTGATAATTTGGCAGTAAGTTTTCACTATACAGCAGAGGCAGATGAGTTTTGGTCTTATGTTGGCAGTAAGGCGAATCAAAGGTGGACTTGGTATGCGATGGATAAGCATTCCGGGATGATTTTGGCTTGGGTTAATGGAAAGCGTACCGATGAGAGCTTTGAAAAACTTCTGGATCTTCTTAAAGACATTCCCATTGGTGACTATTATACGGATGATTGGGGAGCTTATAGTAGGTCATTGCCAAAAAGCTTACATACTATTGGGAAAGATTTGACTTGGAAAATAGAACGGAAAAACTTGAATTTTAGAACGCATATCAAACGTCTTAATAGAAAAACCATTTGCTTTTCCAAAAATGAACAGATTCACGATAATGTCATTGGTATGTACATCGAAAAATACTATTATAAATCAGGAACTTATGGAGATCATCAGCCTATTTGACCCAGCACCCCAGTTTCAAGGTCAAAAATACCGTGATGATCCAATTTATCTGCTTTAACCTTGCCAAAGACATGTAGTATATGTTGATCTTCTAATAACAAGCCCATATGACTGATCTCTTGATTGTTTTTTCCAAAAAATGCTAAATCACCCGGCAGAGCTTCGCTTATAAATCCTATATCTTCACCAAGCTTTGCCATTTCATCTGTAAATCGTGGCATCTTAATTCCTATCATTTTCATTGCTAGTTGAATAAAACCTGAACTGTCTGTTCCTGATATTGATCTTCCTCCAAAGAAATATGGACTATGCATAAATCTCCTGGCTATGTTGATGAGCAACTTCCTAGATTTTTCAGATTGATCTAAATCCATAATTTGCCCACTGTATTGAAATTTGCCGAAAGTCATTTTAACATTTATACCATCACAATTATAAAGATTTGAACCGATGCCAATTGGAATTGTATTGTTGTTTGAAGTCACACCGTGCAGATGTTCTAAAGCAAAGGTTCTACACTCTAATTCGGAGATTGCTTTTGTGTCTTCGGTAAAATAAAATTGTTTTGGATCAACCCATCCTTCCAAGCCATCCCACTTACATTTTATTTTATACCAATGCTTGTTCTTCCTTTTAATAAGTTCCACTCTTTCGCCAAATAGAGCCTGTGAGAGCATTATTGATTGATGGTCTGCATATCGTCTGATTGAAGCTGTTGAGATCTTGCAGACTCCGAATGAAGGGTTTTCCACTTTATCTAAAAATTATTTCTTATTCTGAAAGCTAAATTACAATTCTCAGCGTTTGATTCTTTTATAATTGTAGTTTTGTATGATGAGAATTTTGACCTTAATAATTCTTTGTTTTTTATCTGTTATCACAGAGATGTCATCACAAGATGAGCATTTTTCTCAATTCTATGCTATTCCTATTCATATGAATCCTGCATTGGCTGGAGCCTATCAAGGAACGTACAGGATGACAGCTGTGTTTAGGGATCAATGGAACAATGCGCTTGAAAGCCCATTTAAGACTTTTGCTGCAGGTGGAGATACCAGATTTGACCTTAATTTTGGAAAATTAAAAACCAAAGACCATCTTGGTTTAGGTTTGTTTTTTGTCAGCGACAGAGTATCGGAATATCAGTCCAGTGTCAATAAAGTATCTGCTTATTTTGCCTATCATAAAAGATTAGGAGACAAGATACCTTCGTACCTGGGAGCTGGAATGAAGTTGGGTGTAATTCAACGGAATATTAATTATGATAATATTACATTCCAAGATCAATTTAATCAGATCAACGAGTTTAATCTACCAACAGGTGAGGTACTTCCTCCCAACAATATTGGAGGTGTTGATATTTCACTTGGATTGAACTATTATATCAATCCTGACAGAACCACCCGATATTATATAGGGCTAGCTGCACATCACTTAACGAACCCTAACATATCCTACTTTAACAGACCTCAGAATCCAAATCCATTAATAGATCTTAGCCAAACTTTAGACAGTAAATACGTCTTTCATTTGAGCATGGATAAAGAATTAAAATACAGACTTGATTTACAACCCAGATTTGTCTATCAAGTGCAGAGAGACAATACTCAATATGATCTGGGTTCAAATATCCAGTATACTTTTAAATCATTGGAGTCAGCATTGATTTTAGGAATGTGGTTAACGATAATTGATGATCTTGATGGGATCCATGTTGAAAATCTGACACCTCTCTTAGGTATAAAGAAAGGAATGTTCATTTTTGGTATGTCATACGATATTCACTTGAGAGATACCTTTCATTCAACATTTGGTTTTAATACATTTGAGTTTTCAATTCGGTTCATTGGTGAACATGATAATGAATCAACTTTTTGTCCTACATTCTAATCAATTACCATTGTATTTCGCTTTTTATAAAGCACTCTTTTGTCTTTATTTAAATTAGTTTGTCATGAAATATTTATATCTATTGATCAGTATTTTGGTTTTAAATGCTTGCATTGAAGCTCCCAACCAATACAGTCAGCTGCCCCCTGGAAACTGGAGAGCAATTTTAAAATTAAGTGATCCGGGGCTATTGAGTAATACGTCAAAAGTTGAAGGAGATTCCAAGCTAAAAGATTACTTCGAACTTCCATTTAATTTTGTTGTGACTTATGAAGGAGATGAATTGAAAGTTTCCTTGGTTAATGGTGAAGAACTGATTCCGATTGAAGGAATCTATTATGGAAGAGATCCCAGAACAGCAAAAGACACTTTAAGATTAGAGTTTACTGCTTTTGACAGTGCCTTAGATGGCTTTTATGAAGAGAATGTTATCGAAGGAAGGTGGCATGTGAATTATAAGAATGGGTATAGTATTCCTTTTGTAGCCAAGTACGGACTTGATCATAGATTTAACACACATAACAAGGAGGTCGATTATGATTTCAGCGGCAAATGGGATATTACTTTTGAATATGATACAGAAGATGCATATCCGGCAGTTGGTGATTTTACTCAAGTGGAAAACAATCTTTCAGGGACCATAATGACTGAAACTGGAGATTATAGATATCTTGCGGGAAATGTGTGGGAAAATAAACTGAGACTATCCGTATTCGACGGTGCTCATGCATTCCTTTTTAGTGCAAGTGAATCTCGGGATACATTGTATGGAGAATTTAGAAGTGGAAAGCATTATAAATCCAATTGGATTGCAAGCAGATCTTCAGATAAAACATTAAAAGACCCTTATTTCATGTCTGTTTCAACTGGAATTCCTGTGGATGACTTAAATTTTCCTGAAGCTGGAGGATCTCAATTTTCGGTGAATGATGAGAGATTTAGCGCAAGGGTCAAATTAATTAATATTATGGGGACCTGGTGTCCGAATTGTAAAGATGAAATCAATTTGTTGAAAGAAATACAAGAGAAATACACTTTGGATGAAATCTCAATTGTCAGCTTAGCTTTTGAAAGATATAAAAACGACGCAATCGCATTACAAAAACTGCAGAGCTATAAAAAAACAATGAGCTTTGATTGGCCTCTTTTATTAGGAGGTTTTGCTAATAAAAGTAAAAATTCAGAAGCTTTGGATTTTATCGATCACATATACTCCTATCCTACTCTTTTAGTATTGGACCAAAACAATAATATCCAACATATTCATACAGGATTCTATGGACCTGCCACTTCTGAATATATTTCCTTTAAAGAAGACTTTTTTGATAAATTAGATAAGTTATTGGAATAAGAATATGTCAAGAATAGTATTTATAACAGGAGCAAGCTCAGGAATCGGAAAAGCAACAAGTCAAGTCTTTGCTAAACACGGTTATGATATTATTATAGCTGGGAGAAGAAAGGAAAGGTTGATGGCTGTTTCCGAAAAGCTAAGCAAGAAATATGCTATTAAGGTGAGAACATTAGATTTTGATATCAGGAATTCTGATCAGGTCAAAACTGCGATCAATTCTTTGGATCGCTATTGGAAACAAATTGATATCCTTATTAATAATGCAGGTCTCGCAAAAGGTTTTGATGCAATACATGAAGGTAATATTGAAGATTGGGACACAATGATTGATACCAATGTTAAAGGACTTCTATATATAAGCAAACTTGTTTCTAAAGGCATGGTGAAGCGCAGAAAAGGACATATCATTAATGTAGCTTCACCAGCTGGGAAAGAAGTATATCCTAAAGGAAATGTATACTGTGCTTCTAAGCATGCTGTCGATGCATTAACGAGAGCGATGAGAATAGATCTTCATCAATATGGAATAAGGGTTGGTCAGATCTCACCGGGTCATGTAGAAGAAACCGAGTTTGCTCTAGTAAGATTTGATGGGGATCAGAAGAAATCAAAAATATACGAAGACTTCACACCATTAAATTCTAAGGATGTAGCTAAAATAATCTACTTCATAGCATCTCAAGCCACACATGTTAATATTCAGGATATACTTGTCATGGGAAGGCAGCAGGCGAATAATGTATTTATTGACAGATCGGGCAGGAAATAATCATTATCTTACCTTGGTTAAAAATCAATACAATTAACCATCTACTATCGTTCTATTCTTAAATCTAAAGCTCATATTATGAAAAAATGTGCCTTCATTTTGATCGGTATTTTATTTATTACATTTAGCTCTTATTCGCAAAATAAATTTGATGTAGGTCTTTTTATGGGCATGTCAAGTCATGGGAGTGATGCAAACAGCTGGGCCAAGGATGGGCAAGGGTTAATGGATAATTCAAAAATTGCCTATGGTATTATTTTGACAAATAATATTACCCCGAATTTTAGTATAGGATTACACTTTAAAAGGACTAAAATTGAAGGGGATGACAGGAATCTTTCGGATAAGGAAGAATGGGGAGCACAACATGCAGCAAGAGGGTACTCTTACAGTACATCATTAAATGAAATCGGCGTTACCCTATCCTATTTCTTATTGAATAAATGGAGCGAAGAGACTGGATATCAAAATAAGATTTCCCCATTCATATTTGGAGGATTTGGAGTCTCATTTGTCAACGATGATTCTGATAGCCGACAATGGACCAATGTTCCGCTTAACAAACAAGGTTCTGCTACTGTTGATCAGACCAATGGTTCTGAAGGAGGTTTTCAGTTACCGGTCGGTGCCGGATTTAGATTTAATTTGAGTCCAAATATATTTTTGGATGTTCTCTACAGTGCAAGAGTTCCACTTGGTGATTACCTTGATGGGATTAGCCTTGCAGGCAATCCTGATAGTAACGATGCTTATCAGTTCTGTGGACTCAATTTTGGGTTTAGGCTTGGAAATTCAAAATCTACTGAAGAATAAGAGGAGCAAAATATTAAGATTCTGATCTGTCCTTAATCATATCTAAGGCAACATCAACAATCATATCTTCTTGTCCTCCAACCATTTTTCGTTTTCCCAATTCAAGTAAGATGTCTCTGGTATCTAGACCATATTTTATTGCAGCTCTCTCGGAATGTAACAAGAAGGAAGAATAAACACCAGCATAGCCAAGGGAGAGTGTTTCTCTGTCTACCCTGACAGGTCGGGTCTGGAGGGGTCTAATAATATCATCAGCGGCATCCATTAATTTGAAGAGGTCCGAATTATGTTCGATTTCCATTTTATTTAGAACTGCCACTAAGACTTCTAATGGTGCATTTCCTGCACCTGCCCCCATTCCTGCCAGTGATGCATCCAGTCTATTGGCTCCGTGCTGCATGGCAACTATAGTATTTGCAACACCTAAAGAAAGATTATGATGACAATGTATTCCTATTTCCGTTTCATCATTTAGAACATTTCTGAATGCTTTTATCCGATCAATTACTCCATCCATTAGCAATGCGCCAGCTGAATCGGTGACATAAACACAGTCTGCTCCTGCCGACTCCATTATTCTGGCTTGTTCGGCGAGTTTGTCAGGAGGATTCATATGAGACATCATAAGAAAACCTCCGACATCCATGCCCATTTTTTTTGCGGCTTCAATATGTTGAGGAGAAATATCTGCTTCAGTACAGTGTGTAGCAATTCGAACCGATTCGACTCCAAGATCTTTGGCTTTTTCTAAATCTTCTATAGTAGCTATGCCAGGTAATATGAGTGTTGTAAGAATGGCGTGATTCAGTTTTTCCTTTATACCTTCTAACCAATCCCAGTCTGTATGAGCTCCGAAACCATAGTTAAAACTTCCACCGGCTAATCCATCTCCATGTGCTATTTCAATAGCATCTACACCTGCATTATCCAAAGCTAAGGCCAGGGATTGAATCTGTTCCTTAGAATATTGATGTCTGATAGCATGCATGCCATCTCGAAGAGTTACATCCTGGATATATATTTTATGTGCCATAAATTATGATTAAGACAAATTAAATTGAGCAATTCTTTCACCTGTTACCATCGCGGCGCTCGTCATGATATCCAGATTACCTGCATATTCAGGAAGGTAATGACCAGCTCCAAATACTTTCAGAAAAACGGTTGTTTTTAGTCCATGAATTTTTCCAATTCCTTCAATAAAAACCGGTTGCTTTTCTGGGATTTCATCAAATTGGATTTCTTGGTGTAAATCATATCCCGGTACATATTTTTGAACTTCTGAAATCATCTGATGAATGCTATTTCGTATTTCTTCTTTATTATTTTTTTCACTCAATGTAAAAACTGTATCTCTCATTACAAGTGGAGGTTCAGCAGGATTAAGTATAATGATTGCCTTTCCTTTAGTAGCTCCTCCTACATCTTCAATTGCCCTGGATGTGGTTTCAGTAAATTCGTCAATATTTGCTCTTGTGCCTGGTCCTGCAGACTTGCTGGCAATAGAAGCTACGATCTCTCCATAGTGGACTTTGGAAACTCTATTGACCGCCGCTACAATAGGAATTGTCGCTTGCCCGCCACAAGTAACCATATTTATATTCGGGACATCTTGATTAGATTCAAAATTCACAGGAGGAACAAGGTATGGTCCTATTGCAGCTGGAGTTAAATCAATTACTCTTTTATCCTGATACTCACTGATTTTATTCCAGTTATATAAATGGGCTTTCGCAGAAGTTGCATCAAATACAATTCTTATATCTTTCCAAATTTCCATTTCAATAAGGCCATCTACACCTTGATGAGTCGTTTTAATTCCCATCCTTGCAGCTCTAGCTAATCCGTCAGAATCAGGGTCTATTCCAACCAAGACTCCCATTTCAAGATGACTTGAAAGTCTCAATATTTTTATCATTAAATCAGTGCCAATATTTCCTGATCCTATGATTGCTACAGTTACTTTACTTTCTGACATAATATAACCAGTCCTTATTATTTTTAATCAAATGAGACAGATGCGCTCCCTAATCCTTCAATATATAGTTTGACAGAATCTCCCTTTTTTACATCTACAAATTTCCCAAGAGCTCCCGATAGAATTACTTCTCCTTTTTTGAGATGTTGACCATTTTCAACCATTTTATTGGATAACCAAAGCAGGGCATTAAGCGGGTTTCCCATACATTCTTTTCCGGCTCCGGTAGATTCAATTTCGTTATTTATTGATAATTGCATTGTGCAATTTATTAAGTCGATTTCATCCAGTGATTTTTTATGTGAACTTAAAACATAATGGCTTGCAGAAGCATTATCCGCTATGGTATCAGAAATTTTTATGTTCCAGTCTTTAATCCTGCTGTCTACAATTTCAATTGCTGCAATGGCGTATTCTACAGCATCTTTTATATCATTAATCGAGTGGCAGATTGTGCTGATGTCAGATTTTAAAACAAATGCAATTTCACCTTCAACTTTGGGGTAGATAAGTTTATCTACAGACAGACTATTTCCTTCATGGATTTCCATATCGTCAAACAGAAAGCCAAAATCAGGTTGATGAACGCCTAATTGCTTTTGGACGGCAGGAGATGTTAAACCGATTTTCTTGCCAGTGATTCGAGCGCCCTTAGCTATCCTTAAATTTGTATTCAATTCTTGGATTTTGTAAGCCAATGGGATTGAAGACGAACCGATGATTTCACTAACTGGATCTATGGCCGATGCATCACTTTCTGCAAGTCTCAGACGTTCTGCTATTATGTTTATATTTTTTGACATATTTGAATAAAATCAATGCGAACAAATATATGAACAAAGCATCACTTTGTAGTTTTTGATATTATGCTTAAGTTTCATAGTCGTTAGTAATATTAATAATTTGAATTATCTAAATCGTCTCATAATTTTTACGGTTCTCCTATCCTGCTTTTGTGCTAGATATTATGCCCAAGACAGTGAGATAAACTTCAGTCACTCATTGACTAAGTCGATGAGATACGCCCTTAAAACCGATAAATTCATTTTCACATATGTTTACGCTGACTGGTCTATTCCATGCCAGCAAATAGAATCTACAAGCTTTAGAGACAGTTCGATTGTGAAAGAACTTAATGACAATTACATCAATCTCTCAATTAATAGTGCAAGAAGTAGAACGTTTTCTGAGGAATTTGAGGTTCATGTTTTTCCGACCATTATGATTCTTGATAAATACGAAAACAGTTTTTTACGTTTTGTAGGGTATAAAACTGTTAAGGAATTAAATACTATTCTTAATAAAACGAAATCTCCAAGTAGATATTTAAGGCAGAATCTAGACTCACTTGTTCTCACTCTGGATGAGCGGAATGTATTATCAGTTATTGATTCAATAGAATTTTATAAAGACAGTTATTCAGCAAAAAATTTAGTTAAAAAGTATTTGGATAGAAGAAAAGATTGGTCAGATTCGGTTTCCATGTATTTGATAAATGACAATTTTTCTTTGGATAAAAAATATCTAAAGTATATATCAAAACATCACAAAGCTTTTTCTGAAAGCTTTGATTCTTTGAGTATTCGAGAGAATATTGCTTTTCATATATTCATTAACTCCCTCAAAAAAGATACGAGAGGAAGACCTGTATTTAATTTCAAACCAGTTAAGCGATGGTTCAGAAAATATAAGATGAATGGTGTTGAAAAAATGGAAGATTTTGTTCGGATTAAATATCTGCTTTGGGGACGTGGGCCCTCTATTAGATACTCGGTGAATTTAATAAGAAATTATCCCGAAACGTCTGACGAAAATGTTCTTTTTGCTTCTGTGATCCGGCTTTTGATCTCTAATTCCAGGCGAAGGTTGGATTTTGATGAATTGATATATTCGATAGAATCTACATTAGATGATGATTCTTCATTTTGGCGCTATGATGCACTTTCACTTTTATATTATAAAATGGGAAATGATGCAATGGCAGATGAAGCCATAAAAAATGCAATTAATAGAGCCGAGAGTCTTGGCGAAAATTATGATCCTACACTTCCACTTATAAAGGATAAAATCGAGAGATAGTTAGAAGACTCCAATTCCTGTCTTTATAAAAGTCCATTATAAATGATTTTGTTGAACCCAGGTTCTTCCATCTGAAATGAAAGCTTCATCATGATTCCTCAAATAAAAAAGGCCACCAAATGGTGGCTTATAAAATTGTTGCGGAGGAGGAGGGGTTAATTTCATTGATCCCCTGATATGGGATCGTCAACAAAGAAGCCCTTTACCAGGGCTTTGTTATTTTAAGCTCACTTACCTTCCTGAATAAATTCAGTAAGGATAGTTGCAAAAAAAAAAGAATCAGCCGAAGCTACTTCTTTGTTGCGGAGGAGGAGGGATTCGAACCCCCGGTACGCGTAAACGTACGCCGGTTTTCAAGACCGGTGCATTCAACCAGCTCTGCCACTCCTCCGGTTGTAATAAGCATGCAAATGTAAATTCAATTTATTCAATATAAAAGAGAACGGAATCAAATTTTAGTAAGAATGTGAGATTATTTCTTGTTCCACATAATAATCTACAATATTGGAATGATAATATAATAAAAAAAAACCCAACTCATTAGAAGGAGGTTTTGATTAAAACCCTATATATACTATCACGATAGATTAGCAATATCTCTTATAAGAATACTTTTTCGTTTGAAGTAAATTTGATTTTGTCTTCTCAAATCATTCAATACGTAAGTTACTGTTTGTCTTGAAGTACCAGTATAGTTGGCGATATCTTGTTGTGTCAGTGAATGTTTGATAAGCATCTCTAATCCAACTTGACGACCAAAGGTCTTGGCATTGTCTTTTAGAAAGTCAATTATTCTTTCTCTTGCATCTTTAAATACAAGGGATTCAAATCGCTCTTCAACATACATAAGTCTCGTTCCGAGCATTTGAATAAATCTTTCAGTTAATTCCCAATTCCCTTTTAGGTAGGATTTGAATTCTCCAGCATCAATTACCAATGTAATTACATCTTTGTCAATAGACTTTGACGTATTCATTCTGAATTCATTTCCGGATAGGTATTCGATTCCAAATAATGATTTGGGATGGATGATTGTTTTAATGACCTCTCTCCCTTCGCCGGATTTTGAGATGATCTTGATGATTCCATTCATCAAAATGTATACATCATTTGCTAGGTCAGCCACTCTATAGATTATCTGATGCTTGCTAAATACTTTTACAGAAGACAGCTCTGCTATCTCTTGTAAATTAGATTGAGGGAGGTCTTCAAATAATGAAACTTCTCCCAGGTAATTCATCTTAGTTGTTAAATCCATTCTCCTGGTTTTTTATACAACTCAAATAAACATTGGTATAATGTTTAAGTGATTTACACATTATTAAAAAAGTGTAGTAAAAAATGGAGATAGGTAAAAATGGAATTTTAAAGTCTATAGTTTATCTACTGGATTAAAGTAGAATCTATGACTGAACTATAAGTTGCAAACAATCCGTAACCATTTTCAATATTAGTGAAACTGCTTACAGGTAAAGTGTACGGTCCGGCATTTGTAGATCCTTGTCTACTTATTGCCAGGTGAAAATCGTAATATTCTTTAGTAATTGTTCTTAACTCTAAATACAAAAATAAGGGATCGCTATTCGATACCTCTAAAGTGTTGGTCGTTTTAAGTGAAAAGGACATAGTATTACCAGCACTCAACTTAGATTTATCAATAAGTATGCCATCTCTGTGTACGAGGCTATGCAGCGCATTTTCCCCTTCTGTAATCTTATCAACAATTAAACTGTTGTTTTCATCAATTCCAGGAACCAAATGAAAGTAATTGTCATCGTCCTGATTTTGATCGATTGAAAATTCAACATTAAAATGGCTTATTTCTTTATTTTCTACATTGACCAAAGTTGCTTGGCTAACCACAGGTTCAGAGAGGTAATTTGTCATGTAAGGAACTCTTGAAAAAGAAGAAATCTGAGAAATGCCATCGATATTTGCATCTATTAATAGTTGGTAAATTCCTCCTTCTATGGGTTTAAAGGTTGGGTTTTCATATCTTTTAAGCGCTTTGTCATAGCGATATTCCTCAGGTCCATTACTTTCCGGAAAGTTAATGATATCGATTTTTGAAATCTCATGATCTAATTCAACTTCTTCCATATTGATACCAAAAGTACTTCCAAGGTGTATATGACCTATACTTCCTGCTTCAAGTTCGGCAATGGCTACTAATTTTTGATCTGTGGATTGACTTGTGGGTATATACTCGTTATAACACGAATACAAAGCAATGAGGAGAAATACTAGTATGTAGTTGTTTCCTTTCAAAAGTTAAAATCCTTTATTAGGACGCTTATCATGAGATATAGTCGCTAACTATACAAAAGTATCATAATCTATTGAATATTGTGCTAAGCAAATGCAGATTTAACACGCATTTTAATAATAAAAATGACTGAAAACTGACATTATAGCTAAACGTAGGTAAAATCGGAAGAATAGTTAACTCCTGGTAGGTAACCGAGCTGGCATTGTTGACATTTTCTATATTTATATCTCTATAAAAAGGATTTTTCCGGTTATAGGCGTTATATAGTCCGAGGGTCAATTTAGTACTCCCCCATTTATAATTTGTGTGTAGATTAAATCCTAAATCCAAACGATGGTAAGCCGGTAATTCATCATTATTGATTTCATCGAAAATCAAAACCAAAGTTTGTTGACCATTAGCATCAACATAAAAATAATTTTGACCGTTAGCTAGAGTTACAGGAGACCCCAGATCCGAATTCCCAATTGGCAGAAAGATCAATATGATCTCCTAATCTGTGATTAATTCCAAAGTGAATGACATGTCGTCTATCGTATCTATATCTGAATTGCTCGTCATTATTGATGCCTTCAAATGTTCGATTGCTCCATGACAAAGTATAGGATAAGTCAATACTGGTATTTCCTGAAGATTTATTTAAGCTTAACTCTGAACCATAAGCATTTCCGGTACCTATTGGTATTAATGATTCCCAATTAGATTCTCGTGAAATATCAATCAATCCGCTGTCTCCATATCTCGTAAGATTACTGAGATCTTTATAATAAAATTCAATACCTATAGTGCCTAGTTTCTTTGTGTTAATAAAATTACCAATAGAAGCAACCATGACTTTTCCGGGGCCAATAAGTCTGTGGATGGCAGCCAAACATCAATAGGAATACCTAATCCTGTTATGTAAATATTGAGCCATTTGACCCCATGATAACTTAAGTTTGTAGTTTTCAGAACCTGTTGTAAATAATACTCTTAATTGCGGAATAAAATATTTTTTCCCAGAATCCACGATCAATTGATTATATCCCAAATTAAGATAGCTGTACTTGCCGAGTCTTATATTGTCTTCAAAGTAAAACTCCATTTCATTGCCGCTTAGGATTTCTTCACTTAGCAATGATTTTAGCTGGGAAACTGTAACGAGTTCTTCTCCTTCTGTCAGATTATCAAAATTATCAACTAATAAAAGTCCTGGAGAAAAGTCATGTTTAATATATCCTCCTCCAATTTTGATTTTATGTTTTGGACTAGGAATAAAATCTAAATCAAACTTGAAGCCCAGATCCTTTATTTCCGATTGATAGTACCCTGCACTATAGAAAAAGTCGACCTGATTACCTCCCTCGATAAAATTCACTCTATCATGATCAAATGAACTGAAAATATATTTGGAATAATAAGTTGAAATATTTAAAAAGGCTTTATGAGATAATTGAAAATTCCATCTCAATGAAGCTAAGTTGTTTCCTGAATCCCAAAATGTCTGATCGAATGTTTCAATATTGTTTGATTCGTCGGGATCAAGTGCCACGGTATCAAAATTATCATTACCTGTATAGTAGCTTAGGAACAGTTTAGACTTTGGACCCAAACTGAAATTGATTTTTGCATTTATATCAAAAAAGAAAATATCTGTATTTCCACTCTTCCCTTCTTTCTCATTCAGATATTCGGTGAGCGCTTTTATCCATGGATCAACAAATGTTCTCCTTGCTGAAATTAAAAATGATGATTTGCCTTTTTGAATTGGGCCTTCCAGAGATCCTTTAAGTGTCAAAAGCCCAACTGAAAAGTCACCATGTAAAGTTTGATTATTTCCTTCCCTGGTTCTTATATCAAGGACAGATGATAAACGTCCTGAATAATGAGATGGGAATGCTCCTTTATATAGCTTGGCACTTTTAATAACATTAGAATTAAATATTGAAAAAAGACCAAAAGCATGATTGGCATTATATACCGGGATACCATCAAAAAGGATGAGATTCTGATTTGTCGCTCCTCCCCTTACACTCATTCCTCCAAATCCATCTGCACCGCTGGTTACACCAGGTAACGAATAAGTGAAACGTAAAATATCCGGTTCACCACCCATTGGTAAACTTGAAGAAAGTTTATCGATGGATATAACATTCACCGGCGCATTTTCAGGAAAATCAAGTTCGGGATTAATTCTCTTTTCTGTTATTACAATTTCACTCAATCTATTAAATGGAGAGAGTTGAATATTAACTACTGTATCTTTTATTAATGAAATTTCCTGAATTCCGAGATCGTATCCCAGATAAGAATAATATAATCTTTGAAGTCCTTTATCGATGGTAATACTATAAAATCCGTATTCGTTTGTTGTTGTTCCTTGTGTTTTATCGTAGAGATATATATTAGCGCTTATCAAAGCTTCACCTGATTCCTGGTCTCTAAGATATCCTGAAATCGTAATTTTCTCAGAAATCGACTTATATGGGTCTTTTTGGATTACAATTTGATTCCCTACTATTTTGTATTTGAGGCCATGATCTGCAATTAAATAGTCAATGACCTTCCCCAATCTTTCTTTACGAATGGAAAGACTAACTATTGAATCACCAGGAATTATTTCTTCCTGAAATGCAATTGTAACTCCTGCTTCAATTCCGATTTGTTCAATTACATCTCGAAGGATTGCATCTTCAACAGAGTAGTCGATAATTTTTTCGTCAGGTATAATGTATTGAGAAGAGAGTGGAGTCCCAAGAATAATAAAAACAATAAAATGACTAGTCTGTTAGTTAGTAACATATCCAAATGTAGAACCCTACAAAATTAGCGATTTCACATTTATAAAGTGGATAAAAACTAGGGGAGATTTAGTGAGGATTTATTTTTGATATTTCAACCGTTTTCAAGCCTTTCCTTTCGATTTTCATATCTATAGAAGATTGTAATAATTCAAGACAATCGTTAAGACTGCCTGCTTGTAAGTTGAAAGCTTTAAAGTGACCATCAACAGATGAATTGTCAGTTACATTGATGGTTACACCATAATATCTCTCAATAATGTTGAAGACTTCATGAAGTGATGTATTGTCAAAAGCAAGAATTCCTTTGTGCCAATCAAATGGATTTAATTTCGGACTTGAACTTAAAGTCACAGCACCGGTTTCTTTATTAAATACTATTCTCTCTCCTTTTGAAGCGGTTTTCATAATAGAATTAGCCTCATAAATTATCTTGCCAGACTCGACATCTATGATGACCTCATCTGCGTTTTTAAAATTCTGAATATTAAAATTAGCTTGATGACTAGCGATTGCTCCGCCATTTTTCAAACCGATATAAAAAGGCAAATTGTTAAAAACATTATCCACTGACAAGTAAGCTTGACCTTCAAAATTGTCGAAAAGTCGATTTTTCTTAAATCTGTCGGATTTTAATGTTGTTAATGCTCCCAGTCCAATTTTTGATTCAGGATTTCCCCCAGCATTAGAAGATGTGCTTGCTGTATACTTTTTAAGTTTGGAATCGGGAGATATTGTTGCTAGAGAAGTTTCGTTTAATTCGATCGTCATTGCATGCATGTTATCATTAACAAGCATGTTTTTATTGAATTGATTAACTAAGAATACTCCAAGCAAACTAATTAATAAAAGTAGAAGTCCAAGAAGCAAAAACCGGTTAATTTTTGCTGGTTTAATAGCAAATTCGGCTTTTGGTATATTGTACCTGTCTAAGAATTGATTAAATGCACTATCGGTATCAAAAGCAACACTTTGCTTATATTGAGCACATACATTCCAAACATCTTTAAATTCCTGGACAAGGTTGGCATTATCTTTGCCTTTAGTTAACCAAGTATTTAAGTCTTTTAGTTCTGCAGCGTTTAATTCGTTGCTTAATTTCTAAGAAATTAATGATATGTATAGGTCTTTATTCACGGTGTATACACTATAGACATTTAAAAATACTACTACCCCTACTCCATCTGCTCATTTTCCAAAAAATATTGGTATTTAGAGTATTCGATTCTTAAGATCCTCAAGGCTTTGGACATTTGGTTCTCGACGGTTTTAACAGATATTTCTAGTTTTTCGGCAATCTCTTTGTAGCTAAGCTGCTCAAATCTGTTAAGAACAAACACTAATCTACACTTTTCAGGCAACGTATCAATGATTTCAATGATTTCAATGATTTCAATGATTTCATTGATTTCATTGATTTCATTGATTTCATTGATGAAATCTGCCAATTCTGCATATTCTAATTTGTCTTGTGAAGTGTCTGATTTATCACGAAGTTCGTAATTCATATCGTCAGAATCAACAAAATCCCTGTTTGATTTAATCTTATTGAGTGATCTATTGTACACGGAGCGTTTCAGGTATCCTATCAGAGATTGAATTTTCACCTGCTCTCTTTTCTTGTATAATTCAAAAAACACTTCTTGAACAATATCTTCAGCAAGGTTTGCTTCTTTTGTGATCCTTACAGCAGTATGACATAAGGTTTGGTAATATTGTTTAAAGACGAGTTCAAAGCCTCTTGAACTGTCTTCGTAAAAAAATGCTAATAGCTCCTTATCAGAATATATCACCAATGAATGTTAGGTTAAACTTCGCTATGTTTGTTAATCGGAAGCAAAAATTCTCATTCTTGCTTATTTAAACTATATTAATTAAAACTTTAACTAAAAATACATGAAAAATTTAGCTCTCCTAACCTTAATTGCTGCTTCACTTTTATTTGCATGTAAACAAGATAATAAGGCCACAGAATCGCCAGATATAATTAGCGAAAATGACAACAAATATACACTTTCAGCTTTCGAGTCTTCGCAGGAATATCCTGATGCCGTACTTGGCGATATGAGATATATGGAAGGGAGTTTCTATTTTGATGTCTCTAGTGATTCTTATGAGTTAGGGCTTCAGACTCCAGATGCTGATTCGAAAATGTGTGCAAATTCCGGACAGGGACAGCATATACACTTAATAGTAGATAATGGTCCTTATGCTGCAAAATATACATCTTCTTTCGAACATGATTTAGCAGATGGAGAACATTATCTTTTGGCTTTCTTAAGCAGATCATATCATGAAAGTATAAAAACTGAAACAGCAAATATTTTACAAAAGGTTGAAGTGAAAGACAAAAGTATCGTTGGCTCCATTGATGTTGATCTTCCAATGTTATCCTATAGTCGTCCGAAAGGAACCTATCTGGGAGATGATACTCAAAAAGTGATGCTTGATTTTTATTTGTCTAATGTCCAACTTGAAGATGGATATATGGTAGAGGCAGATATTAATGGCGAAGTACATGATATTGACACATGGCAACCTTATTATATCGAAGGAATGCCTATGGGTGAAAACACGATTACACTAACGCTTAAAAAAGATGGTAACACTGTAGATACACCACTCAATCCTGTTAGTAGAACTTTTACGCTTAAAGAAAACCCGGATCCTGAAAATTAAATTTAGTAAGAGGCTGCATATTAATGTAACAAATTATATTTTTGCGCTTCATTTATATGGTGGTTGTAGCTCAGTTGGTTAGAGCGCCGGATTGTGGTTCCGGAGGCCGCCGGTTCAAATCCGGTCTTCCACCCTACTGACGCACCCTGACAGGCATTGCCTGGTCAGGGTGGTCAGCATTTATGCTGACCTGCGGAAGTAGCAGTGACTGAGCATAGCGAACGTCAGTGCATATAAAATCATTATGAACTTCCACATCTATATCTTGTATTCTTTTTCACGTAAGTTGTTCTATGTTGGTTCAACAAACGATCTTCAAAAGAGAATCTACAATCATAATCATTCCATCAGTGGCTTCACTATGTCCGGCAAACCCTGGAAGCTCATTTGGACCACTTCAAAATCATCAAGACTTAAAGCAGAAGTTTTAGAAAATAAACTGAAGAATCTTTCTCGAATCGAATAGATAATCCTTGGTGCAGCTAATCATTTAATATGGTAAATTTGTAATTTAGCGATAATATATATTGCGTAATTACGTATTATTAAATATAATATACCGAAATCAATTCCATTAATACAATAAAATAATGAAACTGTATTTTCATATATAATAGTTTATGATGAATTTTCATTGTTGAATACAGCTTTATTTATTTACCAAAACATACTAAAATGTCAACCTACCACATTTTTTTACTAGTCGCATTTATCTTTCTCAATAGTCAAGTTCTTATTTCACAAACGCGTAACCTAACAGTTGAGGGAACAGGAGACCAATATGGGGTCATTCATACGACTACTATCGGATCTTCTATTTCAGGAATAGAATTACTGCGAGGTAACGAATTTAGTGCTGCCGACTGGCGACTGATTAATGATGGAGGAGTTTTTAAGATGTATGATGGTATAGACAACTTTTTAACCCCTGGTACTGAAAACCTTCGACTTAGTCAGGGTGGCACACTTTCACTATTAGAAGGAGGAGATGCAGAAGCAGATAACAATAATGGTGTAATTATTATTGGGAATACTACTGGCGTGAACCTAGCTATAGACAATAATGAAATACTGGTAAGGAATAATGCCTCTCCCGCCGATCTATATTTACAACATAATAGCACTGGAGATGTAGGAATTGGTTCTTCTTCATCAGAGACACCTCATAAACTCACAGTGCAGGATGATGCATGGCAAATAAAACTGACCAATAGTCTAGCACTTGGTAATGACTGGTATATCGGTGCATCCCGGCCTGGATGGGTAATAGGAGGGGACAGACTTGTATTTGATGACGATTCAGGCTCTAATGATCCAATCCTAATGCTTGATGGTCCTGGTGAATCTGTAGGAATATCAACAAATGTTATTCCAGCGGGATATACTGCGCCTTCCAGAAAGAAATCCCTTTTCTCAGGAAACTGAAGTGGAAACCGTGTAAGGTTTATCTGTCTGTCATCAACTTCAGTCTCAGCAAAATCGGTATTTAAAGTGAGCGAAGCTTTAATATTAGACGTCAGATTATAGTTTACGTCAATGCCTGCTTGAACATCATAATCACTTTCTTGCCCAGCTACCTTGCTGTTCTTTACGCTCGAATAAGGAACGGCTTCTAAGCCTAATCCTTGAGATACACCTCTTATACCTATCAATTTTCCTCCGTCTTGCGGTCTATCAATTTCCTGGTTCAACTTATACCCTGTCCAATACGCCTCTTCATTTTTGCGACGGATTATTCTTCTGAAATTTACACCCCAAGTATCATTATTGGGATCGAAATTCAAGGTTCTAAATGGGATGCGAATCTCAGCAACCCATCCTTCAGCAGTTATTTTGGATGAAAGATCCCATATCCCATCCCAATTCAGATTTACACTACTTCCCTGCCCTGTGGACACTAATCCATCTGCCTTAACGCCCAAAGGTGTAATTGCAAATATGTAGGCATTCCTTTTATCATAGTTGGTATCAAAATACCACGTAAAACTGTCCTCAAGGTCTATATCAGCATCAACGGATTTTTGAAATGCCTTAATTCCGGAGGGATCACTGTCGTACAAAGTCACTGCCATGTAAATATTCTCCTTGTCATAGGCTATTTTTACTTCCGTTCGCTCAGTAGGTTCATTCCCTACTACCGGAACCCTCATAACAAAGTCAGACACAGGTTCAATAGTAGCCCAGAATTCTTCTAATAGGTTGCCATCAATATCAATTTTAGTCTTCTCAGGAATTGAGCTAATCAAAATTGATTTTTCTTCTTGTTGATTTGGATTTTGTCCTGGAAGTTTTAGGGGAAATAGAGTAGTTAGAAAAAGAGCTAGAAAAATACAAGCTAAATTCTGTTTTGATGAATTGGTCATAATTTTCACTTCTATTTGTTTTGAAGCAGGGTGAACATTATTTATCCATAATAAATTTTGATGGAGTTTTAATTAAAGATACAAAAGGAGTATGAGGTCTAGTGAATTTGATTTATCAATTCTCTAATTCTCCAATATGCGCTTTCTCCAGATTTAATATTCTGCTTTTCAGGTCTCGATTTTCTTCAAATAGTTGGTACAACAATTCCCGGAGTTCGTTCTCGTTAACCTTGTCGAATTGCTCGAATGATACCGAAATCAACTTGTGTTTGGTTTTATTAAGATATACGGTTTCATTTTCCCATACAACATTTTCAAGTGCCTTTGCAATGACGTGACTTATTCTATGACTCTCTGGATCTTTCATTCCGTGCCCAGCTACGGGAGAGCTAATTAGATTATCGCCAATTCGTATATTTTCCCCTGAATCAACTACCCACATTGCTCCATTCCCTACAGCCATTATAGTATGAATATTTTGTTCATCCTGTTCGGATTTATCCAACGGGCTCATATAGGTTCCCAACACTTCATTTCTATTCATTCTTTGTGATTTATCTATCCCATATATTAGTTCGGTCCATTTATCTATGGTTAGATTCTTATTTATTCCTGTTAGTATGACTAATTCTCCATATTCGAATGAATCTTTAGAATGAGCTAGGTGAGAACCTGTAAATGAATTATACGATACGACTCCACCTACGACAGTGATGTCACCTACATAGCTACCATTTTTGTGTATATCTATTATACCACCATCATTTCCTGCTCTTTCAACTATCATTGGAGTTGCATCAGTGTTGATTATCTTAGCCCCATACTGTCCGTTCCTCCCTTCAACATGCAAAGCGGTTTCAGGGTTCGAGGTACCGATCCCTACATTGACGGCATCTAGACCGACACCCCCAATAACTGCACAATTAGAACAATCAACCATTGAATTGTATCCAATTGCAATACTTCTATCAAGTTGGCTATTGGAGTCAGAAATATCTGCATTGGCACCCACAAAAGTATTTTTTTGTCCGGTCGTATTCTCTTTACCTGCTTCAGAACCGAAAAAAGAATTATCAGAAGCTGTCGAATTCTTAGCTCCTGCAGCTCTGCCAAAGAAGCTGTTTTCATTTCCTGAAGTATTTAAATTACCAGAATATCTCCCAAAAAATGAATTAGAATTTCCATCAATGTTACTATATCCTGAATTTTTCCCATAAAAGGAATTCCATTGGCCGATTGTGTTGCCATAACCTGTACCACCTCCGTAAAATGAGTTCTCAAATCCAGTAGTATTCGAGTATCCGACCTCTGCTCCAAAAAATGAATTTTGATTCGCAAAGGTTACATATCCAGCCGACGATCCGTAAAATGAATTTCCACCTCCCGTTGCATTATGTCCGGCTTTATATCCAAAAAAGGCATTGTCTGAACTTGTAAGGTTTTCATATCCAGCCAAGCTGACAAAATATGAATTCCTGTTTCCGCTTATGTTTTTGCCCCCTGTGCCATGACCATAAAATGAGTTTGTCCCGCCCGTGGTATTATCACCTCCTGAAAAATTACCAAAGAAACAATTGAATGATCCTGAAGTGTTTGATATTCCTGAAGTTGATCCAAAGAAATTATTGTTCGTACCTGTATCGTTGGAATAGCCAGTTCTGAATCCGACGAAAGTATTCCTATGTGACGTTGATATTGTTCTACCTGATTCCATTCCTATAAATGTATTCCGAGTTCCTGAGGTGTTGTTTTCACCGGCCCCAACTCCAACAAATAGATTAGAATGTCCTGAAGAATTGTTTAGACCAGCATCTTTGCCAATAAACAAAGAACTAGATGAACCGAGTGAATGAATATCAATATTCCCTATGATCTTAACATCGCCTTCCACATCAAGATTGGCACTTTGACCAAAAAGACAAAAATTTGAAAGAAGAGATACTATTAGAATAAAAAAAAGAGTTCTCATTGTTTAGGGTTTTATTAAAAATAAGAAATGAATTTAATGGATTTTGAAAAAAAGTTTTTCCTATTCATTAATGTGTAGTCCAATCTTCTTTATAATGATGTTGGTCTGTTATTCATCGATTCTTCATTGAGATCTAAAGCAAGATAGAGCTCATTATTTGGTTGCCACTTTACCTAGTTGCGTTTAGTTACTCATTGTTCAATTTGATACTGAATTTATATTGGTCCGACTTCTAATCTTTTTATTCTCATTATTTACAACAACAAAGGGAGGGTGAAATCTACTAAGAATAAGAGGCCGTGGAATATTTTCTTTTATACTTCAGTTAATTCATTAAATAGTGCTACAAATCTCAAAAGGAAGTATTATTAAAATTTAGAAGAATATGAAAAATATACTCTATTTTCGAAGCTTTCAAATTTTCTCATTTAGAATAACATCTCAATATGATCAATAATTTCAAGCAAACTTTTTTCGCATCCATTTTATTTCTCCTTTTCTCTTTTTCAATGTTTGCTCAGCCAAAAGGAGAAGATATTGTTTTAGGACAATCATTTACGCTTACTTCTGAAATTCTTGAAGAAGAACGCCCATATTTAGTATATCTTCCTGATGACTATCAACAAGATGGTAATCCAGTTTCAGTAATGTATCTTCTGGATGGCCGATGATCACTTTCATCATGTTTCTGGGATAATTTCTCATTTGAAAAATAACGATCGAATTCCAAATATGATGGTCGTAGCTATTCCTAATACTACAGACAGGACTAGAGATTTAACTCCTGCAATAGAAGTTGACACAGAAGCAGCTGAACAATTTTCTACTGGTGGAGGAGCTGATAATATGCTTGCTTTTTTAAAAAATGAGCTGATACCTCATATTGACAAAACCTATAATACTGGTCCCTATAAAATATTACATGGGCATTCATTTGGCGGCATCTTCGTTGTAAATGCCCTTCTTTCTGAACCGGATTTGTTTGACGCATATCTATCGATCAGCCCAAGTATGTGGTGGGATAAACAAAATCTGGTAGCAAGAGCTGATTCTTTTTTGAGTAAAGAGCCAAAACTTGATTGTTTTTTTTATATGACCATGGGAGATGAAGGAGGAGAGATGCTAGGAGGGGCAATGAAGCTTGCTGCTTTATTTGAGGAAATGGAAGACTCTGATTTCAAATGGGATTTTAAAGTCATGAAAGAAGAAACCCATGGAAGCATTCCACACCGAAGTACGTACTATGGATTAGAAGCTATTTTCAAAGATTGGTTCATCGTTGATTATGAAAAGGTGTACGCTACTGGAGGGTTAAATGGATTTAATAATCATTTTGCAAAGGTTTCAAAGAAGTTGGGATATGAGATAGTTCCTTCTGAAAGAGATATTAACAATCTTGGATATACGCTTTTAGCTAATAAGAATATAGACGATGCCATTTCGGTTTTTCTCGAAAATATCAAACTATTTCCAAGGTCTTCCAATGTATATGATAGCGCTGCAGAAGCGTATATGGAGAACAATGAAAATGACTTAGCTATTAAGTATTATAAAAAATCTATGCTACTAAATCCTGGAAACACAAATGGCATAGACATGTTGAAAAAATTGGGTGTTGAATATGATCCTTCAGAATTGGAAACCAAATTGACAATGGAAGAGCAAAAAACTTTTGTAGGATCATATAATGTATCTGCAGGAGGTATTTTGACTATTCAGATTGAAGATGGCAAATTGACAGCAAAACATCCTGCAATTCCCCCACAGACAATGCTGTACTTTTCTAATAATTTATTTTTACTTCAACCTGAAAATGCTCCATTGAAATTTTCAGTTGACGATCAGAATATGCCTATAGAATTTGAAGTACAACTTGGAATTGGAGTCACCGTAATAGGAAAGAAAGTGACGCCCGAAAAATCAGACCAAGCAAATTAACACCTTCAATTGGTAATTATATTTTGTGTGAATATTGATTTTAGTCATTTAAGAACATATCAATTTGAATAATCAGTTCATTCATATCTTCAATTATTTTAGGATAATTTGATAAGGAAAGAGTTCTTAGAACAGTAAGCCTGTAGGCTATAAGATTATGATAATACTTATCTGAATAGACTGTTCTGATGTCATATGGAGTCGCACTTATCGAAAATCTAATATCAGTAAAATTTGATAAATAAAATGGGCTTAGGGCTTCTAGTACAACGTTATCTTCAATTTTGTTGGTATGATCAATCATCTTAATGTGAGTATCAAATATCTTGATGATTAGCCTACGCAAATTATCATCTGATATCAGATTAAACCCACTGGATTTTAATTCCTCATACGAAGCTGTATTTAATTCAAATCTGCGAATACCATAAACAGCACCACATAAAATTTCAATAGAATCTACTTCTGCTTCGGATTGAATCACATCTTGGAGTGTTTCAATTCGGGATTCTAAAAGTTCAAGAACTTCGAACCCTGTAGTGAAATTTTCAATATCAACTATCAAAGAAGCTCTCATTTCTTTAAGAATTTCCCGTTCTTCATTTTTTCGAACTTTATTATGGTTCCAAGTACTCACCTGAAGCGCCAGCAAAATTCCGACCATCACAAGAAGAATTTCACCTAGAGCATATAAGATATACTTTCGGCCAGAACCTGTATCGATCAGTGATTTTCTTATTTTTCTTAGAAATGTAAGCATTTTATAAAGTTAAGAAAGCACCTTGATGTTTGACAGAATGGTTCGTAAAAATTCCTGCCTTTCAACAAATAAGCTTGTAAGATCTTGTGTATTAATAATGTCACATACTTGTATTTCAAATCGAAAATGAAATCTTCAGGATGATGTAGGCACCCTTTAGCAAATTTGTATATCTGTCTTTGAGAATCTCTTAGGCTTAGGCTTAATTAAAAAGGCAGCAATGTATATACACTTCTGCCTTTTTTCCTTCTAAAAATTAATTGTCAAATTATGGTCTGTTGACCCCGGATCTATTTTCTTTAGGAGGTGTCTTAGGATGAATAGGTCCTTTAGCTAGAATTGACTTCATTACCTGTTCTATTGCCGCTTCCAGTTGAGTATCCACACCTTTAGCAAGTAGTGTAGGATCTTCTTTTACTTCAATATCCGGTTCAACTCCATGTCCTTCTGCGAACCAAGTTCCATCTGGGTTATACATTCTAAAAGTTGGTACTGTGACTGTTCCACCATCAATCAATTGAGGTGCACCACTGATACCTATAAGACCTCCCCATGTACGTCCTCCGATCAGAGGTCCTAGTCCTGCTTTTTTGAAGTAATCAGGAAATGCATCTCCTCCTGACCCTGCCCAGCCATTAATCAGCATGGCCATTGAACCAAAATGAGCTACAGGAGGCCACTGCCAGTTCTGACCATCTCTAACATCCCAATAGGCTAAGGGTTTCCTGTTTAAAAGTTCAATAAATCGATCAGGTATTTGGCCTCCATTGTTAAATCGTTCATCTATAATTAAGCCCTCTTTATTCCACTGTCCGTAGAATTGACGGACCAATTCATTCTGACCACCTACTCCAGTTGATGGCACATATATATACCCGATCTTTCCATCTGATGCTTCATCGACTCTTTTACGATTTTGTTCTATCCAGGCCAGGTTTCGTAGTCGGGTTTCGGAACTTAATGTTTTAACGACAAAGGACTTAGAACCATCCCAAGACGGAGTGCTGTTAACAGTTATCTCTACCGTTTTATCAGCAAGCCCTGTAAATGCTTCATGTGGATTTCCATATTCATCTAATGCAATGCCATTAACTGCAAGAATATAATCCCCTTCGTTTACATTTATTCCTGGTTCATCCAAGGGCGATCGGACTTCATTGTCCCATTCTGCTCCGCGAATAATCTTTCCGACTTTGTATTGTCCATTATCCTTATCCCAGTCTATTCCGAGATACCCTACTCTTTCTCTTTCAGCACTTTCCTGATCTCCACCTCCTCTATAGGTATGAGACGCGTTCAATTCACCTATCAGCTCACCAAGAATATAATTCACATCATTTCTATTCATAGCATGACCTATCATGCTTGCATATCTTTTCTTCATTTCGTTCCAATCCACTCCATGCATTGCAGTATCGTAGAAAAAGTCTCGTTGAAACCTCCAACTGTCGTTAAATATCTGTTTCCATTCATGCCTTGGATCTACAGTCATTACCATATCTGTCAAGGCGAGCGTTTTATCCATTTTCTTATCTGAGCCCATTTCTATTATACCGGTTTTACCGTCTTTTCGAATCATGACTTTCTTGCCATCAGCACTTAGTCTATATCCGTTGATATCTTCTATTACCGTTTTTTCTTCACGTTCTTCCAGATCAAAATACATTAAACTCGTTTTCCTTTCTCCTGACCCGGAGTTAGAAAATCTTTGAAATAAAACTTTGCCAGATGTTGCTGCTAGTCCTCCCATATTACCTGCTTTCGGTGGTAATACAAGTAGCCGTCTTTCAAATCCATCAAAATCTATCAAAGTTGCTTGTTCATCATCATCTTCTTTTTCATTATCCTCAGATTCATCTTCTTCAGAATCGTCTTCACTAGTTTCTTCTTCAGTTTCTTCTTCAGTGCTAATACTTACTGTATCATTTTCAGCAGATATAGGGGAAGCGATATCTTTTGTTAATGTTATAACAGCCAATTGAGTGGCATTAGGGTATGACCATGTATTATCAAAATCGCTATAGACTGGTGTAAAAGAACGATTGGTTACCAAATAGAGGTAATTACTATCAGGATCAAAGGTTGGATTACTATCTGAATAAAAACCTGAAGTCGCTTGAGTGACTGTTTTATCTTCGATATTATAGAAAAAGATTGCGCTATTACCATTGTCCAAAGTCTTGCTATATGCCATCCATCGGCTATCTGGAGACCAACTCGACCTCCACCCTCGTAAACCTCCTTCAAACAAAGTAATATCCTTATCTACTTTACTCATTGTATTAGAAGGCATATCATATACCCAAATCGTCATTGTCTGATCCACAAAACTCAATTTATCGCTGTCCGGTGACCAATAAAGCTGATACCTGAATCCTGATCCTAAGTTCGTTAATTGTTTCTCCTTGGCTCCTTCTTTTAAGTCACGTACAGTCAATTCATATTCACCTGATTTATCACTCCAGTAAGCAATATATCGACCATTTGGTGACCACGCTGGGGATCGTTCAGCAACGCCGGTAGAACGTGTAAGATTTTTGACAACACCCTTCTCTGCTGGAACAGTGAATACTTCTCCACGAGCCTGGATGACTGCTCGGTTCCCATCAGGACTTATTGACCAGGACTGAATGTATTCTTCAACACTTTCCTTTCTTGATTTGATCGAAATCATATCAGAAGTGATCTGTATTTCGACTTCTCGTGATTTCTCTGTCATCAAATCGAGTAGATATATTTTACCTCCAGCTTCATAGACGATTTCTTTAGAACTGTTAGATGGAAAATGGATATCGTAATTATCCATGTGTGTCAATTGTTTGCTGGTCTTTGTATCTAAGTCATAAGACCAGATATTAAATCTTTGGTTTGGT
Source organism: Saprospiraceae bacterium (assembly GCA_965248155.1). GTDB lineage: Bacteria > Bacteroidota > Bacteroidia > Chitinophagales > Saprospiraceae > RFSX01. The sequence continues at coordinate 1,048,031 of CBDFIO010000001.1, read as the reverse complement.
CCAACGTCTGATAAATAATAAACCTTATTATTAACCCACATAGGTAATTCATCATTTGCTCGATTATTTGTTAGGTTTTCTGACTCAAGGGTATTAAGATCAAAAATCCAAATATCTGACGCTGTTCCTCCTCTATATCTTTTCCATGTTCTGAATATTCGAGAACGATCTGTATAGGCGATTTTATTTCCGTCAGGTGATAAACTACCGAATTCTCCATAGGCAATTGGAAGCTTTTCTGGTAATCCACCTTGTTTTGAAACCTTGTAGAATTGCGAAAACCTTTGTTTCCCACTTTCACTACTATTTGCAAATAACAAAGACTGACCATCAGGATACCAATCGAGTATACGATCCGACATGCCATGAAAAGTTAATCTTTCGGGAACACTACCCCCTGATGAGATAGTGTAGACATCCGTATTGCCATCATAATTGCCAGAGAAGGCAATTTCCGCTCCGCTGGGTGAAAACTTGGGAAATGCTTCATTTCCCTTAGCTGAGGTAAGTTTAGTAGCTACTCCTCCTTCCTTTTCAACTGTCCAGATATCCCCTCCATATGAAAAGGCTATGTGAGTTTCAGAAACATCGGGATATTGAAAAAGGCGAGCATCTACCTGGGCGGATAAAAAAGTATAGGATAGACAAGAAGTCAAAGCAAATAGAAATAATTTTGAGTTCATAATAAGATGTTTTGTGTTTTTAATAATTATGATGGCGGCAGAAATTCGTTTGGACTAAATATTACTGAAATTTTTGAGAGTGTAATAAGCATTAATTTTTTAAATCTGATATTAGGTTATTAGGCTTAAATATCGGTTTGCGATTTCGCAATAAAGTTTTAATCATTTCATTTTTATCTACTAAACAAGTTGAACTTTAGATAGAAATATTGGAATTATTATATGTAATGCATATTGCTTTGAAGTAAAGCAATTGTTGTTAGTATTTAGAGTTTTGTTTTTCCTGAAATGATTCTAAGCACTAGTTTATAATTTCCACCCACTTAAAAAATGTCCCTTATTTCCATAAACAAATCCATTTATCACAGTAGGTGAATTTCTGGCTCTTCTAAATTCATCGTTTAGATAGTCTGCAAGTACCATATCGTAAAATACCTGGATATAATTGTTCTTATCCTCTACTTGTATTTCATTGTTTTCAGTTTGGAGTCCTTGGAGTAAGTGTTCTAACCATGCTTTCCAATCTTTTGACATTTGTGGATGATTTTCCATATAGACATTTAAGGCATCAGAAACATATGCCCTCTCTTTGTGATGAAATATTTTTATCTCTGCCATTTTAAGGATTTTCTATTGAATCAAAACTAGTTGTATACTAAGTGTTACCTGCAATATCTCAAACATTACAAGTTGTAGGTCTTCAAACCAAAGTGGACAATAAGTGAATAAAATTAAGTTACACTTTTAAAAGTTAAATTGAAATATTTTTGTCTGCGTTTTTTAAATGTTTTGTGTTTACATAATTTTCTTCTCTTCAGTTTTTCTTCTTTTAATCCATAATAAACATCTGCTGGTATCAAGTTTTGTAAAGATTCATGATATCTGTGATGGTTATAATATTTTACAAATTGTGAAAGACGAAAACTCAATTCACCTGGGCTGTAATAATGATCCAGTTTAATTACATTTTTCATCGTTCTGTGATACCTTTCAATCTTGCCTTGCGTTTGAGGATGACCAGGTCTTCCTCTCACATGTTTAATTTTGTAATCATCCAAATAAGAGCTCAACTCTTGACTTAAATAACAAGATCCATTATCAGATAATAACTTAGGCGGTTTATTCAAATTTACATTTGGATGGTTTAATGCCTGATTCAAAGTATTTTTTACATCAAGGGTTTTCATCGTTGAGCACAACTCCCAACTTATAATGTACCTAGAATAATCATCTAATATAGTCGATAGGTAATACCATCCCCAGCCAATGATTTTGAAATAAGTAAAATCAGTTTGCCACATTTGATTGACAGTTGTTGTTTTGTCTTTAAATTCATCTGCGGCAGATATCAGATCATAATGAGGAGGGTTTATCAGTCCAGCAGATTTCAATATTCTGTAAACACTGCTTTCGCTTATAAAGTATTGATTCTCATCAGTATACCTGCAAGCCAATTCTCTACAAGAAAGCTCTGAAACTTCCAGTGCCAGATTCAATATATTAGACCTGATCCGATCAGGAATCTTGTTCCAGTAATGCTTCCTTGTACTTTTCTTTTCCTCTAATCCTACAATTCCATTTTCCCGATATTTCTTATACCAGTTGTAAAAGGTTGATTTGTGAATACCAATTTCCTTGAGAGTTCTTCTAACACTCCATTCGGATTGCTCAACCAGCCTAATCAGTTCCATCTTTTCTTTTGCTGTAAATCGCATATACTTCTTGAATTTTATTTTACTCCATTCAAGCTTTTTTTAAGCACACGATTTTTCAGGGTAAGTTCTGCTACTACCTCTTTAAGGTCTTGATTTTCTGTCTTTAGATGTTGAACTTCTGAAGTATTGGCTTCACGTTCTGTGTCTCCCTTTAAACGTTTCTTCCCTGCTTCCATGAAATCTTTACTCCACTTATAATATAGTGGTTGTGAAATCTCTTCTCTTCTACAAAGAGAAGCAACACTTTGTTCTCCTCTTAATCCTTCAATGACTATTCTAATCTTTTCTTCTGTAGAAAATTTACGTCTTGTCCTTCTTTTTACATCTCGGACATAAGATTCTGCTGATTTGTTTTTCTTGTTCATAATAAAGTGAATTTAATAGTTATGTATAACTTAATTTTATTCACTTAATGGTCCACTTTTATTTGACGATTTACAAATTTAATACGTTAATATATTTTAAGTGGGATTTTTTGAATCGAGATAATTTTTTATTCATTTTGTCCTTGGATGTTGGGTTTAACTATTGGTGAATTTACGAATTATGATAATAGATTATATTTTAGATCATCTTTCTCATGCCATAGTAAAAAACTGATACTGCTTTTATTTATAAATAAATTGATAAAAGTTTTGAAGACTAATAAACATATCTGGCTTTCGCTAATAGCAATCTTTTTGAGTTTATGTCCGGTTTCTATTAAATGTCAACAGCTTCAAAATGATAATAAATACATCCTCAATTATTCAGATAAATTATCAGTAAAGATCTTTGGTGTTCTTAAAAGTAATGTTGTGAGCCACTTTGATTTTGGAACACAAACCAACATAGATTATAAACCCAATGAAAATTTTAACATCGGTTTTGGTGTTGGTCATAAATGGTTAGGAATTGACCTGGCACTAAACCTTGGATTTATTAATGACGATAACAACATATTTGGGGAGACTACTCGATTTGATCTTCAATCCAGTATCTACTTAAAGAAATTTGTATTTGATATTCACTACCAAAAATATAAAGGATACTATGCGTCAAAGCCCTGGGTTTTTTTAGATGGATATGAAATGGGTGATCTTCGTTTTCCTATTCGCTCTGATATAACAACTCTTAATACCTCAATCAGTGCTCTATATGTATTCAAGCCTCAAAGATTTTCTTATAAAGCGGCATTTATTTATAACCAAAGACAATTAAAGAGTGGAGGTTCTTTTTTAGCAGGAAGTTATGTCAATATGTATAAGATGAATGCGGATTATTCTATTATTCCTGAGAATTCAAATTTAGATTTTGATAGAGAGGTAGATTTTCGCGGAACAAGATTTTTGAGTTTTGGATTGAGTGTCGGTTACGGACATAGTTTTATTATTGGCAGTAAGTTCTTCTTTTCATTAAGTGTGAATGTCGGTTTTGGGCCATCAATTAAGAAGTATTCAAACGATCTGTTAGTCAAAAATCCTGATGAGACACATTTGTCAGTGAGAGGAGCTGTTAGGTCAGCAATTGGATATAATACTGAGAATAATTTTTTCGGGATATCATCAGTGGCTTCAAATTCAACTGAGGTCAGTGAAAATGAGCCTCACCTAGCCAGAAGTGTGAGCATTATCAAAATATTTTATGGGCGCAGATTTAAAACGCCAAAAGTAATTAAGAAGGTTGTGAAATAAGTTCTTAGTTAATCATAAGATCATTCCAGCAACAAACATTCTGTATTGTCATGTAACCATAAAAATGAAGCCGGGCAAGCCGTGGAAATTTTTTCTGAAAACAATTGATTTTTGGCAAGCTCCTTATCATCTCCTTGAACGATTAAGATAATTTTCTTAGATGAAAGAATATCATTCATTCCAAGAGTCATACCATGCATGGGTTTGCTTGCTGTTGTGGCTATCATGCTGTGTTCTTGGGATTGACTCGAGAGTTTGGCTACATGAGCAAAAGGAGAAAGAAAATTTGCAGGTTCATTGAAACCTATATGACCATTTTTGCCTAAGCCCAGGATGCAAAGATCTATTGGATTAGATTGAATAAAAAAGGATCTTATTCTCTGGCATTCTATTTCAGGATCTGTAGTTTCCGGATTAAAGCCATAATATCTTTCTTCTGAGATTGAAAGAGTTTGGATTAGATGTTTTCTGAGATAATACTCGCATGAAGCATTGTTATTCTTTTCTAATCCTACCCATTCATCAAGCTTGATTATTTGTAATTTGAGAAAAGGCTCTTCATTATTCTGACTTTGTTCAGCTAGCTTTAAATAAAGCCCCAGAGGAGAACTTCCTGATGCTGCACACAGAAGAAGATCCGGTTTATTTATTATATCATTAAAAACGATTGATGCCGCATGTTTACTCAAGCTATTATATTCCTTAAAAACCCTGACCTTCATTCTCTTGATTTTAGGAATGAATAAATTTCATTTAATAGTGTCAAAAATGATATCCTCCACGTAAACTTCCATAAGTTGCAGAAGTACCTAAAATTGAGAGATATGATAATTCAATACCAAGGGTGAATCCACCATCTGAAGTATATTGAACACCTACAGGTACATACAGACCAGTTCCATCGTCGTCTTCATCAAAGATGTCGAGAATAATATCAAGGAACGTACTTCGAGCTATAAATGCTCCGATGTAAGGGGTCCAGTTTGTTGCACAATTACCATTAATATGATATTTAATTCCCCCATAATACCCAAATCCTAAACCTGCTTCAATATTAATAGAAGGGCTTACGAAATAATCTACAGATATAGAAGATAATATTGTAGGACCACCACCAACAAGATTAATTCCAAATGGATTTTCTTCTCTGGGATTGAGTTCTTTATAATCTGCAGAATCTTGGGCGATGACATTAAAAGTCAGAAGCAATAATGATAAACTGAATAGATATTTCATAAGATATAGCTCTTGAATTAAAGCTTGTAATATATGTCAAATAACTGCTATTGTATAAGATATCCTATTGATTTTCAGGACTATTATTACTATCTTCAAATGCAAATATCAATGGTTTATTTTCTCGCATCTAATAATCCTTTTTTAACAACCCTTTAAAACAATCTGATAATGAAAACAATAGTTATTTTATTAATTTCTTTTGCTCTATCCGGCATAAGTTATTCCCAAAACTTATCGGTTAGTTCTGAATTTGCAACAAAAAGTGCCCTACAACTGGAATCATTCAGTACAAATCAATTATTTGGTTTTGGTGTTGAAAATAATACTGGTGATCTTATTATTAAAGCCAACGGTGCAATAGGTACTGAGGTAATGAGAATCACGGATGATGATGGATTTATGGGAATCGGGACTTCTGATCCATTTGTTGACTTACACGTGGATGGACTAGGAAGTAAATGCGTAATAGGAAATCATTTGGGCGTTCTTGCTAAGTTTACTGTTAATGCAGAAGTCGGAACAGATGTAGTACGATTTAGGACTGATGGAACAACAAAAATGATTATAAAATCCAATGGGAATGTTGGAATTGGAACTTCGATTCCAGATGCAGACTTGGACGTAGATGGTGATTTCTATGTTGGCGATATTTCTGATGATAACTTTATGGTTGATGGTGCTAATGATCGTGTAGGTGTATTTACAAATACCCCTGATTATACATTTGAAATAGAACATGATTTAGGCTCTCCAGGAGCTTCATCCGGTAATGGCTTAAATATTAAAAATAAATCCGGAACAGTTGGTGAGCATTGGACAATCTATAATTTATCATCGGGAGACCTTCAACTATTTCAAGGTGGGGAATAAAAGGCAATTTTTCTGAAGTTGATGGAAGTTATACACCAGCTTCAGATAGAAGTTTAAAAACGAATATCTTGCCTGTATCTGACAATACAATTGAGAAAGTTATGTTACTGAAGCCCTCAAGGTATCACTTCAAAAGTCATCTTGATAGTCACAAGGAATACGGATTAATCGCACAGGAAGTCCAGCAAGTTTTTCCTGAACTCACTCCGGTTCTCGATTCAGTTTCAGAAGGTAGTGATCAAGATCTATTAGGAGTAAACTACACTGAATTTGTTCCTATATTAATTAAGGCTATTCAATAACAACAGCAAATGATTGATCAGCTAAAGCTTAAAATTTCAGATCTGGAAGAAAAATTATAAATTGCTTTATTCGATAAATTAATGTTCGAAGTAGTTGTTTTGTAAGGCCTTTGTTTTAGAATCTCAGGATTGATTGATGTTATTGTATTGCTGAATGGCGAAATCCTACACTGTGGCTTTTTATAATCGCACATAAGAGTAGAATGCTATACCAGTATCTCTATTCACTCTTACTATACCGAAGTAAATCAATCGATTTTTCCTTTTTTTATAAATCCAAACCGAGTTTTAATCCTAGGTAATAGAATTTAAAGAACAAATCCATAGTATAATAATTCAAATTGGAAAAGAGCAATCTTCTTCGGAATAAGCAATTAATTGGTAGAGCGAATTTATCATAATGGATAGATTGGTCAACAATTATTTCCCTTGTGTAGAATCTAATATTATAAAATATAGGTAGAGATTGGATTATATATAAGAGAAATTTCTTATATTTTGATGTGATTAGATGATTTTTAACCAATTAAATTACACAAGATGGATACAACAAAATTTATTACTGGAACACTTGCAGGAACAGTTGCAAGTATGGTAGCTGGATTTTTGGTTTTTGGAATGGCTCTGTCAGGATATATGGCGGAGAATGTTGCAATTACTGAAGAAATGGATTGGCTGTGGCTGATTCTGGGACATTTAATGTTTGCAGCTGCGCTTACTTACATATTTTTAAAGTGGGCTGGAATAAAAACAGCTGTAACAGGTGCAAAAGCCGCAGCTATCATCACTTTATTAGTTAGCTTAGGTGCTAACTGGATATGGTTTTCAATGAGTGGATTATTTTCTGGAGGCATTATGGCGACTGTCGTTGATGCTTTAGGAGCTACTGTAGTTTGGGCTATAGGTGGTGCAGTAATAGGAATGGTATTAGGACGAGGAGAATAATTAATTATTCTTGTCTTTAATGAAAAAAAGGAAGCCCTCACTAGGAGGGCTTTTTTATTCTACAACAAATACCATGAAAATTGCTGCAAATTTTTATTTTGCTTCTTTAGCTTCAAAAAAAAGGGGCAATTTCTTGCCCCTCTAACACCCATAAATAAATCATATAGTTTTACTTAGTAGTGAAATATGGACCTATCACACTAAATGGAAGGTTCAAATTTTTTATCTGTGGCTAGCAATTGATTGTTTTGGACTATAGTCCGCCTAATTCTTCAATAATTTCAATTATGATATCTACAACATCCATAACTAATTGTTTTTTTAGGTTACTTAATTCTAATTATAATGCATAGATAGTTCAGAATGGAGTAATTATTAATATCTAAATATTAATAAATTATGACTTAAAAATAGCGAAGATAGAACATAATTGTACTATATTAACCTGCAATACAGCTATTTATGTCATGAGCTTTACAAAAAATTATGTCCAATATTATGATAGTGTATTTAAAGAGAAAGATGGAAGTTATCTATTTAAATCTTTAAATAAAAAAGAAAGTATACTATATGACGAATACTTGACGGATACGAATGAAAGGTCAATTGCAAGAAATCTGTATGATAAAACTCCTTCACATCAAACGTTTCAATCTTTAAAAAAGGGATTATTTGAGAAATTGATTAGCGCTACCCTTCTTGTTCAATCGGGGAATTCTTTTCAACGTAACAAAGCTAGATTATACAGAAAAATCACAGCTATTTATATTCTTGATAATTTTGGTCTTCGCTCAATAATGTTTCCTCTATGTAAAAAGGTGTTTCAACAATGCCTAAAGTATCATATGTATTATGAGTGTGCCGGATTGAGTCGCTTGATGTCTCAGCATTATATGGTTTATGAAAATGATGAGGAAAAGGCACATCACTTTAATAATGAAGCTACCAGATTAATAAATATCTATGAAAAAGAAGTAAGAATAGAATGGGAATATTCAAAAATCCAAAGCTTATTCTTACAGAGATCTTTCAGTTCTCAAACCCTCAATATTAAGAAGATAGCAGATTCTATTTTATCTGAAATCAACTCTTCGGATAGTGCTCGGATTCACAGTTATTATTTTTTGATAAGATATGCACAATACTATTCTTCATCAGATCTTAATGGAAGGGAGAAAACCTGCAAAGAGGCTTTGGAATATTTTGAGAATCTCAATTTCAAACATATCATTGCGAAAAACATTTTCACTTTTCATCTGATTAATACTTACCTGGAAAAGAAAGAATTGGCAAAAGCAGAACTGATAACTCTCTCTTTTTTAAATGACACAGATGAAAAATCGCATCAATATTACAGGTACCGCGAACTCCTATTCAGAATCCATTTGTATCAAGGACATATAGAAAAGGTCAATGATTCTTTTTATTACTTAAAGAAGAATATCAAAAAAATGGAGAACCTGTTTTCAAAAAACAGACTTTTGATATATGAAATTTATGTGGATTTCTTGAATAATAGAATGAGTAACTTCAGAAAGATCCATTACAATTTGAATAGGGTAAAAAATGACAAGAAAGGTATGTATGTGCCTTTATTAATTGGTCAGGCGATCCAATCTTTCAAATTTGATCCTGATAAATTTATTGATAAATATGAATCCCTCAATTTGTATTGTTAACGCTATCTTGATGAAGATCAATATGCCAGAACAAAATCCTTCATCAAATTATTGGGTAAAATCCTAGCCGGGAAAGATTCTGACAATTCCACCTTAAATAATCCAAATGTCATCTCCAATAGCTCTCTTGAGATGATAAATTATGGAATTCTAATTCAGGAATTGAGTCAGATAAATATTAGCAATCCTGCGTAACTTTTCAAATTCTGAATTAAATACAATAACACTTTATTTGCTTGAAAGTATTTTAATTTTTCTTAGATTTATTTCCAGAAATGAATTTAAGGATTGCTTTTAGCAAGTTGAAAGTCAAATATCGGGAACCGTTAATAGGGCTTTTAGCGGTTCCTTTTTTTAAAATTTATAGAACTTCCCTACCTGTCTTTTTTTAGAGTTCCTGATTTCAATATAGTATAGTCCAGAAGGAAATTGACTCATATCTACCTTGTGATCATTCAAGATATTCTTATGTTCTCTTCTAATAATGGATCTTCCCAGAGCGTCTGAAATCGCAAAGTAATCGATAGGCTCAAAAAAATGGAAATAAATATAGTCTCTTACCGGGTTTGGAAAATACTTAAACATATGTTTTGTGGTGCCGTCTACATTCTGAACAGATGTGCTTGTATCAAAATTAAAATGAACAGGAATAATTTCTGAAACACATGGATCAAAGTACAATTCTGCAATCCAGTCGAAAAAATAGAAATATGTGGAACTTCCAAAATTACTATCGATTATTGATAATATATTCCCTGCTTCATATGGAAAATTCACATCTTCATTTTCTGCAATTTTCAACCTTGGAGATATAGATCCAAAATGTTCGAGGTTTAACTCCTCATTGGTAGTGATATAGTATTCGCCAGCATCTAATATCTTTTCGATAGTTATCGTGTTAATTCCAAAATTTAAGTCGGTTCGTTTTGTGAATATAGTATCACTGTTCTGTTTGATAATAAATTCTCTGCTGACAGAAGTATCTGAATAGACATTGAAGCTATGAATAATAGATGGATAAAAGATTTCAAATGATAGGCCTCCATTAGCATTTTCTGAACCAAATATTAATTCTGTACTATCTATAAAAATACCGGCAGTGAAAGTTTGTAGCTCACGGGAACTCGTACTTTGAAAGAAAAAAGTAGTGTCAGAATTTATTTCATCAACAAAAAAGGTGTTTCCTGCATGAAGAAAGTTTATTCCTGATGGATCAGAATACCAATTTATATTTTCTCCTGCTACAGTAAGTTCGTACGCTTTAATCTCATCGATAATAATTGTATCACTTTCATATTCGTTCCCCTCATATTTTATAATAATAGCTTCACTAAATACTGTATCGCAGTAATTTGAATTTATGGCATAATAAGATCCTGGGAGGCTTACAATATATTCTTCAGTAATCATTCCATCCTGCCAAATAAGTGCTGTATCGAGACTTGTGCTCAATGCAATAAGGTCGCCTTGACATAAAGTAAGACTATCTATATAATCTAATGAAGGTGTCTCAAGCGCATCAAGTTCTGATATTAAGATGCTTGCAGCGCTGTTGGAGCAGTCCGTATCCGAAGAACGGAGGGTGTAATATCCAGGTTCATGAATATTGATTTCTGACGCTACAGAACCATTGCTCCATACTAAGTCATGATCTACATTAGATTCAAGTCGAATCGAGTCATTATTGCAATCTAAAATTAACGAGGAAGGTGATATTTTTAAAATCGGATTAAGACATGAACCTTCTGTTGCGACATAGTGTTCATTAACTCCTAAATCTCTATATCTATCTGTAATTCCACTGGGCCAATTAATGACTAAAGAATCAATAGTTTCAAATTGATTCAGACCAAAATGAATATTAAGGGAATTTGTTATTCCATATGCAACTCCTGAATTTAACCATCTGGTTTGTTTTCCCCAATCTCCATAACAAAGGACTTGAGCTCCGATTCCAGATTTATTTGATATGGTACCTACGAGTGAAATTTGGACATAATTATTGTCAAAAGGAAAATTTAACCATAACTCATCTGTTAAAAACGATGGTGTACCAGGGCCTCCAAATGATATATAACTGTCTAAGTATCCATCATCATTAAGATCGCCAAAAGCAACAGAACTTGCATTTTTGCTCCCAAAGGGATTATCATTTCTGGTAAACTCAAGATTACCATTGTTCAATAACAAGTAATCTTTTGTTCCAGCAATTATAATATCCAGCAAACCATCATTATTAAGATCAGCGATTGAAACCTCAAGGTCGTGGGTTGTAATCGCACCTTTATTCGTAAATGAATCATGAATGGTAAATGTTTCATCTCCATTATTTTCTAATAATAAATGGGGTGAATTATGATTAATCAAAACAATATCCATGTCGCCATCATTATCTAAATCTCCAGAATCAGAACACCAAGACTGATCACCAAGGTCAATTCCATAGGAATGAGCTGCTTCAGTAAATGTGCCATTTTCGTTGATGAACAGTGTATTAATTCTTCGAGGGTCATTCGCATCAGAAACTCCAGCCCGACATTTTGAAATATATAAATCCTGTACGTTATCTTGATTGACATCAACCCAAATAGCGGAATAATTACCAGAATTATCTGAAGGTGGAACGGTTTCAAAGTTGATGATCTCAGCCGATTGAAGTAAGCCTGTACCATCATTTAGATAGGTTAAACTTGCACCATCATCATGTGTTAATATGGCGTCCAGCCAGCCATCATTATTTATATCGAAAAGGCTGGATCCCTGGGCATATAAGGTAGCATCGATTTCCTGGATTTTATCAAAATCAAATTGATCTTCGCTATTGTGATAGACAATCACCCCATTGTAAAACCCAGAGTACAGGAAATCATTATTACCATCATTGTTGAAATCTCCCACATTAAGAGTGTAGGCGTCTTTTATGATATTATCATTATAAAGTTCTTCAAAATGAGATCCATTATTCAATTGAAATTCTATATTAATTGCATCTTTATCAGCAGTTAATATGTCATCTCTGAAATCTCCATTCAGGTCCACTAATGCTTTAGCGAGTGCAGCACTTTTAACACGTACTCCAAGTTGTTCAGTTGATTCTGTGAAAACGACTGGTGATTGACTGAGTACTAATTCTGAATATATAAGAATGAAGCAGATGATAACAAGTCTCATTGGCTTTGAATAAATTTGAGTAAAAATAATAAAAATTAGGTTTTTTACTCAAAATCAGAGGTTTACAAATAGCGATATATTCTAATATTAATTTTGAAACAAATAAATGTTCAACAGATTTCTTCAGTTTTGTAAATACTATTTCTCAGCTAAGACCATCTATAGCCTACACTCTCCTATCCTATATAAATTACTCATTGGTATATTCGATATGCAAAAGAAATATTACATCTTAGATGAGATTTCTTACCATAGAGATCGCTTTCTTCAAGATCGAACGAATGTCAATCTTAACGATTTGGGTGCGGGTCAAAGAAAAGGAAGCAATGTCAGGCGTTCTGTCCGAGACATTGCAATAAAATCCAGCACAGGAAGAATGAAAGGTCATATCCTATTTCACTTAAGTAAAAATTTTAAAGCCAATCATATTTTGGAGTTGGGAACAAATCTTGGCCTTGGATCATCTTATATTTATGGAGCTAATCCTAAATCTGAAATGTGGACAGTTGAAGGTGATAAGTCGCTTTCAATATATGCAAATGATTTATTCAGAAGTTTGAATTTTAGTAATGTCAAAGTGTTCAATCAGGATTTTGATTCTTTTATGAATGAGCATAAAGAATACATATCTAAAGTTGATTTGGCTTACATTGATGGCAATCATAATTTTAAATTCGACGATGCATAATTTCAATTTATTATTGAATAATGATTCAGAGAAAAAACTTATCATCATTGATGATATAAATTGGTCTAAAGAAATGTGTCTTGCCTGGCAAAAAATCAAGGCCTCAATTAATTCAGGAGCTAGTATTGATTTATTTCAAATGGGTATAGTCTTAATTGACCCACGAATGAATTTCGTTAAACATTTTTCATTTATACCGTGGAAATATAAGCCATGGGAAATCGGGCTTTTTGCTTAAGACTAAGACAATTGATCCAGTCCTTGAGGAAGTCTCATCTGAATAATTCTATTCTCTTTTTTTACGGCAAGAATCAAATTTTCATGCATTGGGATATGAAATGAATTGTTACCAGAGACAACTTTTGCTATGAATTGCAAAGGAAATTCTTCGATTTCCACTATCTGTCCAACCTTATTACTTTGTTCATTTTGGATTTCAAATCCGATATAGGATGAAAATAAATGCACTTCTCCTTCTTTAATTGAATCTTGCAATTCACTTTTTTCCAAGAATATATCTCTACCACTCAATTCAGCTGCTGATTGAGGATTGTCTATTTCATCCAGTAGGATTGTTAGATTATTTTGCAAATGAATCTGTTCAATTAAGAAAGGAACTTTGGAACCTGATAAGTCAATAAATATTGCTCTTGCTTTTGAGAGAGAATCAAGATATGACTCATCTACACTAATTCTAATAAGACCTTCTTTACCTTGACTTTTCTTAGTGAATCCGATTTTAATAAGCTGGCTCACTTTTATTAATTCGTTTCAATAAGTTGCTGTTTTAATATGAATCCTGCTTGGGCTTTTTCTTCCCATGTATCACCTGGACATAAGCATTGGGTGTCGAGTATTGTCATTTCTCTTCGGACTAAACCAACATTTGGGGCGTAGTATTCTTTTGAAAATCTTCTTTCTACTTCACTCTCGAAATCTGCTTGTTGAACAATAATAACATTATCATATTTGACACCATTACTCCAGGTTATAGAATTGGTGGCAATGATGTGATAATCTCCCCAATCTTTATAAACCCATATTTGTTCACCTGCAACATCGACTTGAATTAATTCATCAAATTGATTTCCTTGCCAATTAACATCTATGTCAGCTGGAAAAATCAATTTTATAAATCTTAAATTCTCTTCAGTTTTTACAGCGCGATCATCATTGAATTCTGCTGTCCACGCATCTGTTACTACATAGTTGCCATCAACTGTAGAACTCCCCGATCTTTCTATGACAAAAATTGCTTCCCCAAGATTATTTTGAAAAGTATCAATTATTTCTTCTTTGATAAAGCTGGTATTTTCAATTCTGGTGTTACCTCCATCATCAATTATTGTCGAATCCATTTGATATATCCAGTATTTACCGACTTCTATTGGATAATACTCATAGCCAAACAAAGAAGGATCTAAGTTATTCGATCTTTCATCTACACATCCTGAAAAGAATAAGCTTAATATAAATAGCGAAAACAATAAACTGTTACCCAGTATTTTACGCATGTAATAATAATTTAATATAAAGATATAAAAATAATTATTTCTTTCGTATTATTCCACCGGCTATGACATCTTCACCTTCATAAATTACGACAGATTGACCTGGTGCTATTCCTCGTACATTAGCATTAAAAGAAATAAGTAATTCATTATCATTTGATTTTATAACTCTACTAAGGGTTCCTCTATCATTATATCGAACCATAGTCACAAAATCCTGGTCATCGGAAATGTGTGTATACTTTTGATAGTTCAGTTGGTGAACATGCATAGTGTTTTTTAACAACTCATCCGTCTCACCTAAAACAACAGTATTACTTTCAGGAAGAATCTCAGTCACATACATCGGTTTTAAGAAGCCTCCACCTAATCCTTTTCTTTGACCAATAGTGTAAAAAGGATACCCTTCATGCTTGCCGAGGATGTCTCCATTCCTGTTTACAAAAAGTCCATCTTTCACACTTTCCTCTAATCCCGGTACACGCCTCTTAAGGAATCCGCGGTAGTCATTATCAGGTACAAAACAGATCTCATAACTTTCAGGCTTCTTGGATAATGACTCATACCCCCAATCAGAAGCCATTTTTCTGATTTCATCTTTTGTATAGTCAGCTAATGGGAACATAGTTCGAGCCATACATTCCTGGGACAATCCCCATAATACATAGGATTGATCTTTACGTGGATCTGTTCCTTTTGAAATAAAATATCTTGAATTATGTTGTTTTATACGTGCATAATGTCCTGTTGCAATAAATTCACAATCCATAGCATCAGCTCTTTTTAATAAAGCACTCCATTTGATGTGTGTATTACAAAGTATACATGGATTCGGTGTTCGACCAGCAATGTACTCTTCAACAAAATTATCAATTACGTAGTCTCCAAATTCCTCCCTTATATCTATAATAAAATGATGAAAACCCATATCGACTGATACTTGGCGTGCATCGTTAATTGAATCCAGGGAACAGCAGCCTGTTTCCTTCTTCGATCCACCTGAAGATGCATAGTCCCATGTCTTCATGGTTATTCCTACTATTTCATAGCCTTGATTATGAAGCATCATCGCTGTAACGGTACTATCTATACCACCACTCATTGCAACCAATACTCGCCCCTTTTTACTCATGGCGCAAAGATAGATCAATAATACTTTTCAGGCACAAGAAAAAAAATCGATAGAAAATGTTTGTCACTACTTCATCAATGTAATACTTCCCTGCGAAGTATATTCGAGACCATTAATACATACAATTTGAACATGATAGCCAAAAACATCAGGTGCAAGTTGTTCTCCTTCAAAAGTGCCATCCCATTCAACATCCTGATCTTCCGAAACAAAAATTTCCTGTCCCCATCTATTGTATATCACCAACCTCATCGACTCAATAAAATTCGATTCTACTCTGAATCGATCATTGAGAAAATCTCCATTAGGTGTAAATAAATTAGGAACAAAAATATCAGTTTCATCACAGTCGGGTTGAATAACTACAACAGTAAGTTGATCAGTACCTGTACATCCTAGGTCATCAGTTACTGTAACAGTGTATGTTGTAGTTTCACTAGGTGTTGCAATAGGATCAGAAATTAATGGATCATCCAGCGATTCAGATGGACTCCATTCGTATTCGTAGTTTGGATTAAAATCAACGGACAATTGACTTGATTCGCTTAATAATATTTCATCAGGATCTGCAGTTGCATTTAAATCGTCGGCAAATCCACCGACTAATACTTCAGCCGTAAATTCTGTAGAACACCCTACTGTATCGATTACAAGGACACTAAATTCAGTATCAGTTGTAGGGCTGGACTGAACTATAAATCCACCACCAACTATTAAAGTATCAGGTGACCATATAATTTGATCAACAGCATCAGGGTCATCCGAAATAAATTCCAAGCTTATAGAATCTCCCAAGCACATTGAAAACGGAGTTACTAACGTGCCTTCTACAATAGATTCTGTGATAAGGATCATATCTTGATCAGTACAAGCTAAAGAATCTGTAGCAATTGCAGTAACACTGGTATTCCCTTGCGGGTTAAACTCGAGTAAATTTCCTGTGCCTATAAGTATATTGTTTTCATACCATTCTACGGTTGCTTCTGATTCAGATGAGGCAGAGATGCTGACAAGTTCACCCTCGCAATAATTGATTTCGTTTAATCCATTCATAATGTCCAGATTGATATCACTCTGAACTGTTACAGTAAATGTATCACGGATTTCGCAACCAGCTGCAGTAACAAAAGAAACTTGATAACTCGTGTCATTCAGCGCATTTAAAAGTGTGAGTTCATTTCCGGTCGTTACTATTTCTTCATCAAGAGTCAACCATGTAACCGAATCTATAGAATTGATATTGATGGTATTATCCGATCCTCTACATACAACAAAATTTGAAATAGGATCTAAGTCCGGCATTGGTAATTCAAGTGTATTAAAACTTAAAGTATCAGAAACCAAACAATCAAATTCATTAATAACATTAATGATTATCATAGGATTCAGTTGAATATCTTCCACACCAACTATGCTTTCAGTAGAAATAATATTTCCATCTAAATCCGTCCAAAATATTGAATCTGCAGATATAGCTTCTACCATAGTCGAACTCCCAAAACAAACATCAAGTTGGGTGCTGTCTGCGAGTGTATATGTGGGATCATCATAGACGTTGATTACTATCTGTTGCGATCCGGGACAGCCAAATTGGTTATATGCTGTGACAATAACCGGCATTGGTTCAGTAATATTATCTATCGTTATAGTAGTTCCAATTCCCAGGATATCCCCGTTTAAGCTTTCCCAAACAATTGAGTCACTTGAAATAATCTCAAGACTTGCAGAATGCCCCATACATACGATCATGTCAGAATCTGCAGTAAAACTGAAATCAGGTTCTGAAGAAATATTTATTCTGACATCTTTTGATGTAACACATCCAAAAGGATTAGTAACTGTTGCTGTTAGAACAGCATTTTGATTTACTTGGTTAATAGTTAATTCCGGTCCAGTGCCCAATTGAATATTAGCATCATTGGTCCAGACAACATCATTATTAGTTGTAACTGAAATAGTCAATGTGCTATCCAGACAGGTGATAATATTTGCCGATGGCAGGAAGTCGAATTCTGGATATGGTGAGACTATAACATTAATTGAATCTTCACTGAAGCAATTACTGCCTTCACTTGTATAGACAGTAACATTAAATAGAGTGGTTTGATTTAAACTGACAACAGGATTAACTTCATTTGGATCAAAACCCAAAATTCCTGATACAACAGACCATTCGTAAAAATAATTCGCAGAACCATTTGGGTTTAATTCAACAGAATCAGTACCACATTGAATAATTTCCTGAAGGTTTAAGTCAGGCTCCTCAAATGTTTCTATGCTAATTGTGTCCTGTTCAAAACAAAACGTATCGCTTACTGTCACAATAAAATCTTCAGCTCCGGTAAAACCAAATAATGTATAATTATTTCCATCTACCAGAATGTTATTGCTTGGTTGAATGCTTACAACAGCATCTGAATTCGTATTCGTAAAGATCACTGTCTCTACGTTATCACAAATGATTTGGTCGGTGAATACATTATTGAATTCATTAGATAAAATATCCTCCAATCTTGTCAATGTTCCGTTGCACCCACTTTCGGTTATAATATCTAAACGGACACTAATCGTTTGATCTTGAAAGATTTCTATTGTAGGTGTCTCTCCATACAAAGTGTCAATATTGCCGTTAGCGGCGATTATCCATATTCTATCTAGAATGTCCTGAGAAGAGGTGGTTAAGTCTCTTAGGTAAACTTCGACTGATCCTTCGCAATTAGAAGACTCAAGCTCAAAATTCACTAACGGATCATTCGGAGTAGAAACTCCGATCTGATAGAAAAAAGTGTCCTGACAAGTTCCATCATCCCCGATCAAAGCAATTGTATATAGACCGGGTTCTGGATATGTAAATGAAGGAGACATTTCAGTCGAAACAAGCGTATTGAATGGATAGTCGAAATACCATGTATAATCTAAGCTATCTGCAGGAAGAAAATTTGAAGTAGTTGTATTAACTAATTCTATATCCAGACCATCACATTTGGTAGTAAAATTAAGTGGGTTTGTTTCAAACATAACTTCTGGTGTCCTTCCGCATACACGAACGTTAAATTCAAAATCTCGTTTTACTTCTGAAAGTAGTTCTCCATCCCGAAACTCTCTGACACATATACCAATTAAAAATTGACCTACCTTATCAGGTACTGCAAATAATTGCCCTGTTTGTGCATTTATTTCCATAGGAACATTTGTCCCTAACGGCCGATTGGCAGAAAACCCAAAATTGTAGTCCACAATACCATATGGTGGTGATGCGGGAGGAACCGGTTTTGGAAACATTCTTGTCGCCCCTGTTGAAGGAGCACATAATTCATAAACCAAGGAATCACCATCAATGTCTGTTGCACTATGATCGAACATTAGAGTATCATCGACGCAAATAAATGATACAGGCCAATCATTAAAGACCGGAGTTGAGTTGCATTCATTAATTGCCTTTTCTGTTAATCGAACCCAATATGTAGCTCCAGTATTCAAGGGGTCAACAATATTATTAAGAGTAGCGTTTCTGCAACACCTTTGGTATGAAAGGAAATATCCGCCTGTTCTGAATGGTAGTATTACAGTGTCTCTGTAAGTGGTTGTTTGGGTGCAAACATCTCCACCAATAACATTACACTCACTTGTTACAATTTCATTTAAAGTATCATCAGCCGCAAATGGAATAAACATCATTCCTCCTTGTCCTAAGATTTCAACTAAGAATCCATTTTGATCAAATATTGCAATAGCTGCAGGGTCGTCAAATTGAGCATTAGAAGCGCCATTAAAACAATCTCTTCTAAATTCAAG
The DNA here is from genome assembly GCA_965248155.1 of Saprospiraceae bacterium. GTDB lineage: Bacteria > Bacteroidota > Bacteroidia > Chitinophagales > Saprospiraceae > RFSX01. The sequence continues at coordinate 1,028,628 of CBDFIO010000001.1, read as the reverse complement.
TGTAACTTCATATCTGCTATTACCAAGACATTTGTAAGTCAGATCTCCACCCACTACATGAGTCGCATTTATATTATTGCTGAAAAGCATGAAGCAGAAGAAAAAAGCTAACGCTAATATACTTTTGTAATTTTTCATCTGATTCATCTTTAGTTTTCGTTAAAGTTTATTTCATCAATTTCAACCCTTCTTTCTATAGAAGCTTCAGGACTAAATATTGATTTATCAGGTGTAGCCGGGTCATCACTAATTCCCGGTGGAGCAGTTTCTTCACCAAAAGATCTTTCGGTCACAATTAATTGACCTGATCTTATATATGGAATGAAAATCCCGTCTTGCCATTCATCAAATTCCTTTCTAATACTATCTACCCTTCTTCTACCCAATGCAGTATTGTATTCATTGATATGTACAGGACTTGCATATCCCCTCAAATAGATGTTTACTTTTTGTCCAGCTTCAAGAACAATTATCAGCTGATTCTTAAATCTCTCATATTTTTCAAATCCTTCTTTTATGTTGCCATCAAACAGTTCGTCAATTTCTTGTTCAGCATTAGCTTTTTGAGATCTAGGAAACTTGCTGCTGTAGATCTCTTTGAATTGATCATATCGTTCATAGTATCGATAATAAGCTTCGGTATAATTTTGACTAGATGTCTCCTTAGTTGTTCTTCGGTCCGGTTGATCATTGTCAAAGTAAAGTCTTACAGGGATTGCATTCTTTAAGGATACTTTTGTAACCTGAACGATTTCGGTCTTCTTAAGGTAAATAGTCTTTTCAATATCGGGTTCTCCTACTCCAGAATTAAATTCAAGCACAGTTTCATCATAGGCATTTTTATCAGCAATGATTTTGTATGAAGTCTTAGGAAGTATTTCAAAATTATACAAGTTTGAATCTCCATTTGCAAGACTCTTTTCTTCACCAGTTTCAGTATTGACCAGAGTTACCTCTGCATTTGTAAGTTTCAAATCCGGTTCTTCTAAATCAAAAAGAGATACTGATAAGTTGTAATCAGAAGGATCCATGAATACATCTCTTTCTATTTCATTTTTTTGCCCATATATGGGTTTTATGTCTGCAAGAGAATAATTCAAATCCTGGTACCCTTTCTTAAGAGCGATAAGCTCATATTCTTTGTCACAATCCAATATCAATTTTAATCTGGGTTCATAAACCAATTCGTTATAAATAACGATGTCGTTTGTTTTGTCAAGAATTTGAACAGATACTTCGCTTAGTTCAGTGTCATCAAAGGAGTCGAAGAAGTTTGCAATTAGGTCGATTTCACAATCTTTAATTTCAGCTTCATAGATATCATAACAACAGGTTTCAAATTTATCTTCAAGATATTTTGAACCTGGTTTATTTGATGCAAAGTAAATTGAGGCAGAATTTTCACTAACAAAAGGATATACTTCGTTTAATGCTGAATTAATTTCATTTCCTGCATTCGATATTGAAATTGAATCTTTTTGGTTTTCTTCTATCTTGTATATATCATATCCGCCAAATCCATTATGGCCATCAGATCCAAAAAACAAAACGTTTGTCCCTTCATGAAAAAATGGAGTCACGTCGTCTCTGACAGTATTAATATGAGTTATGTTTTGAGGGGAATCAAATTTGAATTCATTCGTAAATTTGGAAGACCAGATATCTCTTTTCCCTTTCGAACCTTCACGGTTGCTACTAAAGAATAATGTATAGTCCGGGTCTTGAAACCTAATACTCGGATGAGTAGTAGTTGAGCCGGAAGTATTAATTCTTTCAGGCAGTCTCACTGGATTCGAAAAAACTCCAGTTGAATCAACACTGGAATAATAAAGTGAGCAATTAATTTCAAAGGTATCTTGATAATCACATATGGAATAGATTGCAAAACTACCGTCCGGCGCAAAACTAACATTTGACAATAGTTGTAGCTCACTAACATTGGGCACATTTACAATACTTTGATTTTTTAAAAGTTTGGATTTGTATCTCTTGAGTTTGTCATCTTGGATTGGATATTTCAAAGAGCTATAATACAGACTGTCATCTTTGAGAAATGGGGCATTTTCAGAATGTGGTGAATTAACAGTGCTGTCCAGATGAACTACGTCTTCAATAGTGCTTTCTATTTCTGCATTATTGGCCCAAGAGGCTTGATTTAATAGAAATTGAACTTCATTAGTAATATCATCATCAAGTTCTTCATATTCGGACAAATAGATATTGTAATTCACGATAGCATGAGAATAATCACCTTTGAGATGACTGATCCGCGCTAATTTGTAGGAAGCATCATAAGCCATTGGGAGGCTGTCAAATTCAAGGTAGCTTTGATATTGCAGTTTTGCAGTATTTAATGAAAATGTATTAAATGCGGCTTCGGCATACTTGTAAATTCTATCTTCATCAAGGGACTCTCCAAGTTCTAAAGCATGATTGTAGTGAATCATAGCCTCTCTGAAATTACCAAGCTCATAGGATTTGTCAGCATATTTTATGTGCTGTTTATAAGAATACTGAGCGAGAGCACTTGTGCTAAAAAGAAGCGATAAAATGAATATATATATGTGCGTTTTAAGTCTCATATTAGTTGAGTGGCAAGTTTCAAAGATTAGTAAATTGGACATGGTTTAAAAGGGCCATCAGGAATACGAGAGAAGATGTATCGTATACTTAATTCAGGTCCTCCTCTACCGTCTGTTGCAATATCGAAATCTGAAATATTCATGTCGTATGAAAATGAACCATAGATCTGTCCGTAATCAATCGCAATCATAGGATACCATGCGTCCTGATCTCTGTATCCAATTCCAAGGTACAAGGCTTTATCTTTCAATTTAGAAATATAGATTTTGGCCTGAATGTTTGCAACAATTTCTTTGTACGATTCCTGCTTGGCATATATAGCATTTACCAATAAATCTATATCTGAAGAAAGTTGTTGATTAAACATTCCATAGAATGTAATTAATTGCGGTCGTTTTGATTCATAGTTTCCGCCACTATTAAACTTGTCACTCGGTGAATTGAGGTGATGAACGGCGACTCCTAGATCGAAATATTTTCTGTAATGTTTTTGATGCCGAAAATTTAATCCTGCACCAAAGTCGATGTATGAGAGAGATTCTTCGCCTATAAATTCTGGAGGAAAAGAAGGATTAAATGCTACCCCATCCCATTGATTACCTGTTCTGGCTCCATTGGAATCATATTGCCTTTGCAAGTAGCTGGCACTTATACCTGGTGTAATTATATTTTTGGAATCTAAAACGAGGCTGTAAGAAACCATCCCATTAAATTCAGTCAACTTAAGACTGAGGTCTCCGGCCTTATCGTAATTAATGAGAGTACCAACACCAAAAAAATTAGAGTTCTTTTTATTTCTAATTTTAAAATCCGCAGCTAAATCGGCACTTAAATAATCTACAGGGACATTTTGCCATTGTCTTCTATAGTTCAGCTGATATCTTTGATCACCATTAAAAATTCCTGTTAATGCAGGATTGGCGTTAATGGGGGAATTGAAGAATTGTGAATAATGTAAATCTTGCCCACTTAGATCTGAACATAGCGAGAAAGCAATCACAACTGAGATTCCAAACAGTCTTAGCATAACGAATGATTAATTTTTTAATAAATCAAACTCAATAAGAACAGCTATAGCAGTGATTGACGTGATTTAAATGTAAACGATTTATAGTCAACATCCGCTGCAAAGCTAAGCATTAATTAAGATAAATATAAATAAAAAACAAAGAACGATTAAAGTAATACTTTAACATCAATTATAGACTATTTTATATATAAAATGAGAATTAAAGTCGAATTTATAATATCGGAGAATCAATCAGTTTAAGATTAATGATATATGATTATTTTAAATGATGTATAAAAATCAAAACATTTTACTTTAATTTGATTCTTCATTAAAACAAAAAAAGGACTTTGAAGCCAACGAATATTAATGATCCGGAATATTTTCATAAAGTTGTCGACTGTCAATATGCATGTCCAGCTCACACCCCAGTTCCAGAATATATACGATTAATTGCCGCAGGTAGATATGACGATGCCTACATGATTAATTGGGAGTCGAATGTATTCCCCGGAATTCTTGGACGTACATGTGATCGACCCTGTGAACCGGCATGCAGAAGAGGTAGAGTCGAAGAAGAGCCAGTCGCCATCTGCCGATTGAAAAGAGTAGCAGCAGATAACAAAACTTTTATCGAACATAGAATGCCTCAAGCTCCCTTCAAGCCAAATGGAAAAAGGATCGCTTTGATTGGAGGTGGACCAGCATCATTAACAGTTGCCAGGGATTTATCACCCCTGGGTTATGAAATTCATCTTTATGATGAATGGCACAAAGGTGGCGGTATGATGAGAACTCAAATTCCTGCGTTTAGATTGCCTGAATCTGTATTGGATGAAGAAGTTAATTACATAATTAATCTTGGTATTCATACACATTTTAATACCCGTGTAACCAGCATGAAAGAAATTCTGGATAAGAATTACGATGCAGTATTTGTTGGTACAGGAGCACCTAAAGGCAGAGATTTATCCAATTTAAAAGGACGCGAAGAGGCAAATAAAAATATTCATATAGGTATTGAATGGTTAGAAAGTGTGGCATTTGAACATATTGAAGCCATTGGCAAGAAAGTCATAGTACTTGGAGGAGGGAATACAGCAATGGATTGCTGCAGAACATCAAGACGCTTAGGAGGCGAGGAAGTGAAAGTTGTTGTAAGAAGTCCATTCAAGGACATGAAGGCATCACCATGGGAAATCGAAGATGCTCAAAGGGAGAATATTCCTATTCTGAATAATATGCCACCTAAGGAGTTTGTATTTGAAGGAGGAAAGTTAAAAGGAATCCTCTTCGGTCATGTCACAGCTGAATATGATGAAAATGGGAGAAGAAAACTCATTCCTACGGATGAACCGGATACATTAATTGAAGCAGATGACGTCATCATCGCTATTGGACAGGATAATGCATTTCCATGGATTGAAAGAGATATCGGTCTTGATTTTGGTAAATGGGATCTGCCTGTATTGGATAAAATAAGTTTTCAATCAAGCCTTTCTCATGTGTTCTTTGGAGGGGACGCAGCTTTTGGACCCGAAAATATAATAACAGCAGTTGCTCATGGACATCAGGCTGCTATTTCGATTGACCTTTTTTGTAATAATAAAAACCTTATAGAAGATCGACCAGATCCCTTTACTAATCTTGCAAGTACAAAAATGGGAATTCATGAGTGGATGTATGACAGCCATATCGTAGAAGATATTCGATATCAAGTTCCACATGAAGATAATAGTAAAGCACTTTCTGATAGAAAAGTTGAAGTAGAATTAGGCTTTGACCTTCAACAGGCTTTCAAAGAAGCACAACGATGTTTGAATTGTGATGTTCAAACAGTGTTTACTGAAAAACTATGTATAGAGTGTGATGCTTGTGTAGATGTCTGTCCGACTGATTGCATCACTTTTACAAAAAATGGAGAAGAAGAAGATTTGAGAGGGAGGTTGATGGCTCCAGCAAATGATAAAACTCAAGACCTTTATGTTTCTGACATTTTACCTACAACCCGGGTAATGATAAAAGATGAGGATGTATGTTTGCATTGCGGATTGTGTGCTGAAAGATGTCCCACTAGCGCCTGGGATATGAAGCAATATATGTATAACGTTACAAAAGCGACACCAATATGTCATTAGCGAAGAGTGTAAATGATTTTGTGATAAGGTTTGCAAATGTCAATGGTACTGGATCTGCAAGTGCGAATGGGATGTTCGCTAAATCACTATTTAGGTTGGGATTGCCGATATCAGCCAAAAATATTTTTCCTTCCAATATACAAGGATTACCCACATGGTATGAAGTTCGCGTTAGTGACAAAAATTATTTAGGTAGACGAGAAGGTGTCGATATTGTAGTAGCAGTGAACCCACAAAGTCTTGCTCAGGATATCGAAAGTGTAAGACCCGGTGGATATTTAGTCTACGATAATTCAAAACCTCTACATGATAATTATTACAGAGAGGATATAAATTTTGTTGGAATACCTATGATGAAAATGTGTATGGAACATTATAGTATTCCAAGACAACAGCAACTATTCAAGAACGTAGTCTATGTAGGAGCTATTGCAGCTCTGTTAGACATAGATATGGAAGTGATCAAAGATATTATCAGACATCAGTTTGCAAAGAAAGAAAAGTTGATACCACCGAATTTTGAAGCACTGGACATGGGTGCAAATTATGCAAAAGAGAATTATACTTGCCCTCTGGATGTCAGAGTAGAAAAGAGAGATTTAATCAAGGATAAAATCCTTATAGATGGTAATACGGCTACAGCCTTAGGAATGCTATATGGCGGAGCAACTGTTGCAGCCTGGTATCCCATAACACCGTCAACCTCTGTTGCAAAAGCCTTTCAAGATTATTCAAAGAAATATAGGGTCGATCCTGAAACAGGAGAAAGTAATGTAGCCATTATTCAAGCAGAAGATGAGCTTGCTGCAATAGGTATGGTCATTGGAGCTGCATGGAATGGTTCGCGTGCATTTACAGCTACAAGCGGTGCAGGAGTTTCACTAATGAATGAATTTATCGGACTGGCTTATTTTGCTGAAATTCCTGTGGCTATGGTAAATGTTCAAAGAGGTGGCCCATCAACCGGAATGCCGACACGAACCCAGCAAGGCGACATTATTTCTTCAGCTTATGCCTCTCATGGTGACACTAAACATGTACTTCTTTTTCCTAGTACTCCAACAGAATGTTTTGAGATGGCAATTCAAACTTTAGATTTAGCAGAAAGATTACAAACTCCTGTAATTCTAATGTCAGATTTAGATTTGGGAATGAACGAACATGTATCAGAAGCATTCTCGTGGGATAATAATTACAAATACGATAGAGGCAAAGTGTATAATGCAGAGGACCTTGAGCGCATTAAGGATTTTGGAAGATATCTCGATATTGATAATGACGGAATAACTTATAGAACTTATCCCGGAACTCATCCTACAAAAGGGTCATTTTTTACAAGAGGAACTTCAAGAGATGAATACGCAAGATATACTGAAAGAGGTGATGTCTATGTAAGGAATGTAGATCGGCTGACTAAAAAGTGGGAAACGACAAAATCCCTAGTACCTAAATCTGAACTTTATTCCGAAAGCAAAACAAGTAGGATTGGAATGGTATTCTATGGAACTACGAGTTATGCAGCACAAGAGGCTTTAGACCTTTTAAATAAAGTGGATGTCCAGATAGATTTAATGCGATTGAGAGCATTTCCATTTTCCGATGAAGTAAATCAGTTTATAAAGGAGCATGATTTTGTTTTTATTGTAGAGCAAAATAAGGATGGGCAAATGAAAACCTTATTAATCAATGAGTTAGGTATTGATCCTTCAAGATTTAAATCAATCCTGAATTATGATGGTATGCCAATAACTGCCCAGTTGATTTATAATAAAGTTCAAGCTGAAATAAATGATTTGTTACCTAAAATGAGTGCATCATGAGTTATTTAAAACCAGTATTTAGTCATCCAGATCTCCCTCATAATAAAGTTGGATATACAAAGCGAGATTATGAAGGAAGTATTTCTACCCTATGTGCAGGATGTGGCCATGATTCAATAAGTGGAGCCATTGTTCAAGCTTGTTTTGAACTTGATATTGAGCCCCACAAATTGGCGAAACTATCAGGCATTGGCTGTTCATCAAAAACGCCAACTTATTTTTTGAGTAATTCTCATGGATTTAATTCGGTACATGGCAGAATGCCATCTATAACAACCGGAGCTAATATGGCGAATCGGGATTTAATTTACTTAGGCGTATCCGGTGATGGAGATACAGCTTCTATAGGTATGGGACAATTTGTTCATGCCGTCAGAAGAAATTTGAATATGACATATATCGTCATGAACAACGGTTGCTATGGATTAACTAAAGGACAAGATTCTGCTACTGCAGATCTTGGGTCCATCAGTAAGGCTGGATCAGAAAATCAATTCAATGCGATAGACTTGGCTGAATTAGCAATAATGTTAGGTGGTAGTTTTGTTGCAAGAAGTTTTTCAGGAGATAAGACCCAATTAATTCCACTAATAAAAGCTGCAATGGCTCATCCTGGATTTTCATTTATTGATGCTATTTCTCCTTGTGTTACATTTAATAACAATCAAGGATCAACGAAGTCATATGACTTCACCAGAGAGTATATGCAAGCTACAGCTACTGTTGATTTTATACCTAAGAGAGATGAAATTTCTGTTGACTATGAAAAGGGAAAGAGTCTCGAAGTTGTTCTGCATGATGGAAGTAAAATTCGTTTACATAAGCCGGCTGAAAACTGGAATCCTTATGATAGATCTGCAAGTATGAGTAAAATGAGAGAGTCAAAAGAAAGAAATGAAGTATTGACTGGATTGCTTTTTATTGAAAAGGAATCAAAGGACTTGCATGCAAAAATGGATACAAGTCATACGCCTTTAAACCAGCTTGGTCAGGATCTATTATGCCCCGGAAGCGAAATATTGGAAACAATTAATCAATCCTACAGGTAATCACAAAAAAAGATATATATTAGAATTTACCATATGAAAGAACAGAAATTATGATACTTGGAATACTAAAAGAAGCAGAACCGGAAAATAGAGTATCAATCTTACCCGAACATGTCGACGCTTTAATTAAGGCAGGATTTGAGAAAGTTCTTGTAGAGCATAACGCCGGTGCGTCAGCAAATCAGAATGATACAGCATATAGTGAAGTTGGAGCAGAGCTTTCGAATCGGGAGGCAATACTTCAGTCAGCAAATGTTATTGTTAATATTCATCCTCCAGAAAGCAGTGACCTCAGATCGGGTTCAGTGCTTGTGACTCAAATGAATCCCTTGGGAAATAAAGATGAAGTAATGGGATTGAAAAATGCAAATGCTTCTGTCTTTAGTATGGACATGGTACCTAGAACTACAAAAGCTCAGGCTATGGACGTCCTTTCTTCAATGGCTACTGCTGCTGGCTATAAAGCAATATTATTAGCGGCCCAGGAATTACCAAAATTTTTCCCAATGTTTATGACAGCTGCTGGTACAATTGCACCTGCAAAAGTTTTGATTTTAGGAGCCGGGGTTGCCGGACTACAAGCTATCTCTACTGCAAGAAGACTTGGAGCTGTAGTCCACGCTTTTGATGTAAGAGCTGCAGCCAAAGAAGAGGTGCTTAGTCTGGGAGCGAAATTTGTGGAAGTTGAAGGTGCTAAAGATGACAATGCAGCGGGAGGCTATGCAGTCGAACAAACGGAAGAATATAAAAAGAAGCAAGCGGCCCTCATACAAGAACATGCTCAAAAATCTGATGTCATTATTTGTACGGCTCAAATTCCTGGAAGATCTGCACCAAAATTAATAAGTGAAGACACGATTAATAAAATGAGATCCGGGTCTGTTGTTGTTGATCTGGCTGCATCAACAGGTGGAAATTGTGCCTATACAAAAAATGGCGAAACAGTTATTCAAAACGGCGTTAAAATTATAGGTGATTCTAACCTTGCGTCGTCTATTCCTTTCGACAGCAGTAAAATGTATGGAAAGAATCTGATCAATTTTTTCAAAGAATGTCTGGTGGAAGGTCAAATGAGCTTTGATTTTGAAAATGAAATCATCGAACATTCCTGTATAACACATCAGGGGAAAATAGTAAGCCCTCGAGTAAACAAAATATTTAATCAGCAATAGAATTATAATGACAGAATTAACACAATTATTTCTTGACAATCAACAGTTCATTTATGTCATCATCCTATCAATATTTTTAGGAATTGAAGTCATATCTAATGTACCTGCAATTTTACACACTCCATTAATGTCTGGAGCAAATGCAATACATGGTGTTGTAATTATAGGTGCAATTATTGTGATGGGCCATGCTGCTCCTGAAAATACATTGGCGCTCGTTTTAGGCTTTATTGCCGTTGTACTTGGAACGCTTAATGTTGTTGGAGGCTTCGTTGTTACTAATAGAATGTTAGAAATGTTTAAAAGAAAGATTAACTCACATGGATTTTATACTTGAAATATCATACCTCATTGCTTCAATCACATTTATTTTAGGCCTCAAAATGTTAAGCAGCCCTGAGTCTGCCAGATCCGGTAATCTTATAGCTGCAGCCGGTATGCTGATTGCAATAGTTGCCACAATATTTTTTCATCAGGATTCAGAAGGACATTCCATATCCAATATTACCTGGATTATTGCAGCCATGATTTTGGGAACTGTAATTGGTTATCTGATGGCTGTAAAAGTACAAATGACTGCAATGCCGCAAATGGTTTCATTCTTTAATGGAATGGGAGGTGCGTGTGCTGCATTAATAGCACTTGTGGAATACAATACCCATCCCATCCATGAGGTTGGCTTTCTCATTGTAGTTTGTCTCAGTTTGATTATAGGGAGTGTTTCATTCAGTGGTTCCATGGTTGCTTATGGAAAATTGGAAGGGAAAATTAAAGATATTTTCAGTAATGTAATGCCTGTAATAAACGGAATAATTTTTCTAACGATAGTTGGTATTACGGTTTATGGAATCATGAATCCTGCTTTGTTTGATTCAGGACTGATGTGGGTTATATTGGGTGTTTCTCTGCTCTACGGTATAATGTTCGTAATGCCAATCGGAGGAGCGGATATGCCAGTTGTTATTTCATTGCTAAATTCATTTACCGGAGTAGCAGCTGCCTTTGGAGGATTTATTTATGGCAATGCCGTTATGTTGACAGGTGGAATTTTAGTTGGTTCCGCCGGAACAATACTAACAATTTTAATGTGCCAGGCAATGAATAGATCTTTGACAAATGTTATCATAGGATCTTTCGGTGCTGCCGGTACAGCTAAAGGGGACGGAGAGGAAAAAGTAGCAAAAGAAATTTCGCTTTCTGATGCCGCCATCCTTTGTGCTTATGCTAACAAAATAAATATCATTCCTGGGTATGGACTTGCAGTTGCACAAGCGCAACATGTTTGTAATGACTTTGAGAAAGTGCTTTCAAAAAAAGGAGTTGAAGTAAGTTATGCTATCCATCCGGTAGCGGGTCGAATGCCGGGACATATGAATGTTTTACTTGCAGAAGCAGATGTTTCTTACGATAAATTATTAGAATTGGAAGATGCAAATGATGGGATTAATAATACCGATGTTGCAATTGTAGTAGGAGCTAACGATGTCGTGAATCCAGCTGCTGAAAATGATCCGACATCAACAATATATGGAATGCCTATTATTCAAGTCCATAAGGCTAAGAATGTTATTATCATGAAAAGAAGTATGGGTAAAGGTTATGCCGGTATTGCAAATGAATTGTTCTTTGCCAAAAACACCAGAATGTTGTTTGGTGATGCAAAAGATAGCTTAAGTTCATTGGTTAGTGAGTTAAGATCATTGTAGGCCACTACCCTTCTACTTTAGCATAAAGTTCTTGCATCGTGTAATTATGAGCTAATCCTGTTAATTTTTCCAGGCCCTCTTCAATGCTTGAATTGAGTTTCTTTTTAATTATTGGAAATAACAATTTACTAAACAGGTTTTTAGCTTCGAAAAATATCTGTACCTCTATTTTTGTTTGGCCATCGTTTTCGGATAATACATAAAAAGTATTTGCCCTTTTCATCAACGGAATATCTGTTGTCTGTTCTCCAAAAACCCATTGGCCAACTGCGGATTGTTTTTTAATTGATTTGAAATTCAAGTTTTTACCATCTAAAACACAAGTATGCTTTGCACCATCTTGATTAATAACTTTTTTGTCATATTTGAAATCATCCAATCCTGTATTCCATAATGTCCTGAATTTGAAATTACTAAGCAATTCATATACATCAATAATGGGTTTATCAATGAATTTACTTGTTGTGAATTTCAGTTTTGTATCATATTCGTCAGTAACAATTTCAGGTAGCTTCGGTAATTCGGTTTTTAGATCTTCAATAATTTTATAATGATATTTAACTGCTCCTATATGTTCGTATTTTTCTTCTAACTTAATCCAACTTTCATCGAGTTCGATGGACCAATTTTCAATTATTGAATCCGTTAATAAGATATATTCATCTGAAGGAATATGATTTTTAAGAAGCCGGTGTACAGTTATAACACATTCTCCTATCGGCTTTTAAAATCCTTTAACTGCTATGAAGTCAAAATTCCCTATATGTGCCACAAATTTTAATTCAAGGTCCCCTGCAGATGTACATGCGCCGCATTGACATATTCTTCTATTCTCATATAGCTGTAAATGTTGATGAAACCGGAGATATAATTTCTTAATCTGAGATACTAAGGCTTCAAAATCAGGAACGGATTTAAGCTTGTAAAAAAATAAAGCATCGCCTTCTATTTCAGCGAGCTCCATTTCAAGCTCATTCGCATCTATTAGTATTTCTAATAGTTCAGAAATAATGTGCTGGCTATGTTTTATTTCTGTTTGATGAATGAAATTAGTAAATCCACTTATATCAGGAATAAATAAAAGTGAGCCTTGATCATTTGTCATTTTCGGAGTCTTTTAGTTTAAACTGGAATCAGTATTAAAAGGTTTTAAATATAACAAATAAGAGTCCTCACTTTTACTTTGAACTATTGTGCTAATTAATCATCACTATGCTCTTCGCCTTCTTCGCCTTCTTCATCTCCATCATCATCATCCATGAGTTCATCTAATATGGCGTTATCATAATAAGCGTATTCTCTAACAACTTTGCCATCTACAAATTGTAAGGCAAGATGTACCGGGACATCAAGAACGGAACTATCTGCTGCTGCTGTTCCTCTCCATGTTCCCCAGTAATAACTCCACGTATCATTTTTATCATTTAGCACCATTTCGCAGAATGATTCATGATCCTGGAATCCATAGGAAGAAAATGACTTTAGAGTTTCCTCAAATCCTTGCTGTAACTCTTGAGGACTTATTCCTGTCAATGAATTATGGAATATTTTTGCCGTGTCAGAATAAGCACTCAGCCATTGGTCCCATTCTGCATTTTCATAATGAGAAATTAAAGCTTTAGTAGCTTCTACTTCAGCAGAATCAGTAGAGTATCTTACAACCTGATTTTGTTGACATGCAATTAAAATTGTTAGGACGATTAAACTGGTAAGGTATTTCATTAATTTGATTTAATGGTTATTAAAAGGGCTTACAGAAATAAGATACATAAATTGATTCAATCCTTCAACATAATTGTCAAAGCAGAGATATTTTGAAATTTATTTTTATTATAATTTTATTGAATGAAATTTGGCTATTCAGTATTATTTTTGTTTTTCGTTTGCTCTTCCTTTTGTCAAAATCAGACAACATGTTTAACTATATGCGATAAAGAAACCAGATTGCCTGTTTCAGATGTTCATGTTTTTATCTCCAATACAACATTTGGATCCATCAGTTCCACTGAAGGTAAAATTCATTTAAGTTTTTCGACTGCCATCAAAGAGGACATGATTATTTCTCATGTAGCGTACAGTTCTTTATTGCTTGCGCACAAGTCTTATAGTAGAGCTTCAAACTGTGATACTTTGTTTTTAGAACCGAATCATGTAGATTTTGGTCAAATTGAAATAGTAGCTAAACGATCAAAAAAATGGAAAAAGCAATATAAAAAATTTAGAAAATATTTTGTCGGAGCTGATAAAAATGCTTCTCTATGTGTGATAAATAATCCGGAAGTATTACGGTTTGATGAAGACCAAAATGGTTTAACTGTCACTTCAGTTGATATGCTTGATATTAGCAACAGTTATTTAGGATATAACCTAAATTATCTGCTCACTCATTGTAGAATTGAAAATGATGGGTCTTCTAGTTATGCGGGCAAAACAATATTTAAAGAGATAGAGGAACCTACCATCAATGAAGATATTCTTGAGAACAGAAAAAAGACATTGTAAATCGTCAAATAAAAGTGGACCATTAAGTGAATAAAATTAAGTTATACATAACTATTAAATTCACTTTATTATGACCAAGAAAAACAAATCAGCAGAATCTTATGTCCGAGATGTAAAAAGAAGGACAAGACGTAAATTTTCTACAGAAGAAAAGATTAGAATAGTCATTGAAGGATTAAGAGGAGAACAAAGTGTTGCTTCTCTTTGTAGAAGAGAAGAGATTTCACAACCACTATATTATAAGTGGAGTAAAGATTTCATGGAAGCAGGGAAGAAACGTTTAAAGGGAGATACAGAACGTGAAGCCAATACTTCAGAAGTTCAACATCTAAAGACAGAAAATCAAGACCTTAAAGAGGTAGTAGCAGAACTTACTCTGAAAAATCGTGTGCTTAAAAAAAGCTTGAATGGAGTAAAATAAAATTCAAGAAGTATATGCGATTTACAGCAAAAGAAAAGATGGAACTGATTAGGCTGGTTGAGCAATCCGAATGGAGTGTTAGAAGAACTCTCAAGGAAATTGGTATTCACAAATCAACCTTTTACAACTGGTATAAGAAATACCATGTAGAAGGTATAACTGGATTAGAGGAAAAGAAAAGTACAAGGAAGCACTATTGGAACAAGATTCCTGATCGGATCAGGTCTAATATATTGAATCTGGCACTGGAAGTTTCAGAGCTTTCTTGTAGAGAATTGGCTTGCAGGTATACTGATGAGAATCAATACTTTATAAGCGAAAGCAGTGTTTACAGAATATTGAAATCTGCTGGACTGATAAACCCTCCTCATTATGATCTGATATCTGCCGCAGATGAATTTAAAGACAAAACAACAACTGTCAATCAAATGTGGCAAACTGATTTTACTTATTTCAAAATCATTGGCTGGGGATGGTATTACCTATCGACTATATTAGATGATTATTCTAGGTACATTATAAGTTGGGAGTTGTGCTCAACGATGAAAACCCTTGATGTAAAAAATACTTTGAATCAGGCATTAAACCATCCAAATGTAAATTTGAATAAACCGCCTAAGTTATTATCTGATAATGGATCTTGTTATTTAAGTCAAGAGTTGAGCTCTTATTTGGATGATTACAAAATTAAACATGTGAGAGGAAGACCTGGTCATCCTCAAACGCAAGGCAAGATTGAAAGGTATCACAGAACAATGAAAAATGTAATTAAACTGGATCATTATTACAGCCCAGGTGAATTGAGTTTTCCTCTTTCACAATTTGTAAAATATTATAACCATCACAGATATCATGAATCTTTACAAAACTTGACACCAGCAGATGTTTATTATGGATTAAAAGAAGAAAAACTGAAGAGAAGAAAATTATGTAAACACAAAACATTTAAAAAACGCAGACAAGAATATTTCAATTTAACTTTTAAAAGTGTAACTTAATTTTATTCACTTATTGTCCACTTTGGTTTGAAGACCTACATAGCTGGGGGTCTTCAATAGCAACCCTGGGGTCAACAGATACAACTGTTATTGTGGGAGAGCTATACAATTATAGAATTTTACGAACAGGAGCAAATGGAACTGGTTATGGATACCTTAGTTCAGGTATTGAATATATTCCAGACTGTACTGCTGGTAAAATCATTGTCGTCATTGATACTACTTCCATTCCTGCGACTAATACTCATACCATTCAATTCATCGAAGACTTAGAAAAGGAGTCCTGGCTTGTAGAATTGGTTGAGGTTGATGAAGCTGATTCTACAACTTATGTTAAAAGTCTCATTAAAGGTATCTATGACCTAGATACCCTTTTGGTTAGATCTGTGGTCTTGATCGGTCATGTTCCTGTTCCCTATTCAGGGAATATTGCACCTGATGGACATGGTAATCATTTAGGTGCATGGTCAGCGGATACTTATTATGACGACATGGATGGAGCTTGGACGGACACACTCGTAAATAATACAGGAGCAGCAGGTACGAGAAATGATAATGTACCTGGAGATGGCAAGTTTGACCAAGGCACCTTCGTTGATTTAGAGCTTTCGGTAGGACGAATCGATCTTTCAAATCTCACATTATTTTCTGAATCGGAATTAGAATTATTAGAAAACTATTTTATTAAAAACCATAATTATAGGAAAGCCTTTTTCATTCCTAGATATAGAGCTTTAATTGAAAATAATTTTGCAGGTTTTACTGAAGGTTTTGGCCAAAATGGTCTTCGGAATTTTTCTGCTCTATTATCACCTGATTCTACGAGTTATATTGATTTTGATAGTTGTAAAACACAATCCTATATATGGTCATATGGATGTGGTGGTGGAACATTTCAAAGTGCATCTGGAATAAGTAGTATGACAGATATGGCAAGTGATTCTGTCCAATCCGTATTTACAATGTTGTTCGGTAGCTACTTTGGAGATTTTGATATATCAAATAACTTTCTGCGATCAGCCTTAGCCAGCGGTACTATATTGAATAATATCTGGGCTGGGAGACCACATTATACTTTCCATCCTATGGGTATGGGAGGCACTATAGGAGAATGCTTTATGTTGTCAGGAAACAATCCTGGCCTTTTATACTTTGCAGGTTCAGCATCCAAAGGAGTTCATATTTCACTAATGGGAGACCCTACGCTTAGAATGTATTTAACTGAATTTGATGCACCTTCAAGTCTTATGATAAGCGATATTCCAAATGGTGTTGAGTTGAGTTGGACAGCTGGCGCAATTCCCGGGTGATGGATATTTTGTGTATTATAAAGAAAGTGGAATTGACACTTTCTCTATGCTTGGTGATACTGTTATTACAATTGATTCAATAATAATTAATAGTTTATGTACTGGGAAGACATATGATTTCAAAGTCCATTCTACAAAACTGGTAACTTCATCAAGTGGAAGTTTTTATTTAAAAGGTCCTGCTATTGATTCAAGTTATACATTAAGTTATCCGCATTTATATTGTGGTGCAGATTCAATCATTATTTTTCCAGATCCAGTTTGTGATACTTTTCTTATTCAAGGAGATGATCTGAATTATTATACTCTTGAAATCTTTAATGAAAATGATTCTCTCATACAAACATTAATTCCTATAGATGATGAAGTAGAAATAGATATATCTGGACTTCCAATAGATCAAAATCATTTCTTATCAGCCAAGCATGACATCATACTAAATATGTTTATTTTCAAAAATTTGGATTGGTAATTATTTCTTTTTTAGAAAGAAGGTAATTTACTATCTATCTTGATTTTTAAGATATAGCATGAGATCTTATCCAGCAATTTTAATTGACGAATTATTGATCTTTTGGATATTGAGAATATTATAATTTTATAAAATGAGATTTCTTTAATGACTTATCAAATTTATACATATGAAATCAAATTATCTACACAGCGTAAAATTGCAACTGGAATACAATAAACTTCTGGCTGAGAAGAGTTTCATTCAGTTAGATGATAAAGATCTTTTATGGCAATACAATGAAGCCAGTAATTCAATAGCAATTATTGTCAATCACCTGCACGGTAATATGAAATCGAGGTGGACAGATTTCTTGACTTCTGATGGTGAAAAAGAATGGCGTAAACGAGATCAGGAATTTGAAGACATTATATCGAGCAGAGATGAAATGCTTACCTTATGGGAAGATGGATGGGACTGCCTTTTTACATCACTGAGTACTTTAAAGCCAGATGACTTAAAGCAAACAATTTACATTAGGAATATGGGGCAAACTGTAATTGAAGCTATCAATCGACAGCTTTGTCATTACACTTATCATATTGGTCAAATTGTTTATATAGCTAGAATGATTAAAAATGATTCTTGGGAAAGCTTGTCGATTCCTAAGAACAAATCGAATAAATACAATTCTGATAAGTTTTCTAAACCAAAACATCTGGAGCATTTCACAGAAGAATATTTAAAGAATAAAAGAAAAACGGAATAGACACTTTTATTGTAAAGAAGCGAATGTGAATGAAAGGAAGTTGCTTATATTAGATAAGCTTTGCTTTCATGTTCGTCGACATTAATTCAATATTTCTATTCTTTTCATTCCTTGCGGAAGTAATTGGAACAGTTGGTGGTTTCGGATCTTCAGTATTTTTTGTGCCACTAGCTAATTTCTATTTTGACTTTGAAACAGTTCTGGGACTAACTGCATTATTTCACTTGTCTAGCAATGTAAGTAAGATTGCCTTATTCAGAAAAGGCTTGAATAAAAATCTTATTTATAATATTGGGATACCTTCTGTCATATTTGTAATTATAGGAGGGCTCCTTACGAAGTTTATTGTTTCTGCGCATTTGGAACTTGCATTGGGAATAATGCTGATTTCATTAAGCCTCCTTTTTTTAATTAATAAAAATTTAGTTGTAAAACCAGAACGAACCCAATCAATAATTGGAGGTTCAATATCTGGGTTTACGGCAGGTCTGTTAGGAACAGGCGGAGCAATTAGAGGAATTACAATGGCAGCTTTTAATTTAGAAAAAAGCGTTTTCGTAGCAACTTCAGCAGCCATAGATTTTGGTATTGACTTTACAAGGACTTTTGTTTACTTCAGTAATGGCTATATCGGAAAACAGGAAATCTTGTATGTTCCATTTCTTTTTACGATTGGCTTAGTAGGAACATATGTTGGAAGACATATCCTCAAGTCTATCCCTCAATCCAAGTTTAAGATACTTTCACTTGCATTAATTCTACTGATTGGTATAATCACTTTATTTAATACACTTTATAAAGCCTAAATCTTTTCAACAGTGTTCCTTCTCAGATATTTCATCATTGACTACAAATAGTTAATTTTAGAAGAGAGGAGGAACGATTTTTGATTTAATAGAATTCCTTATCATCTTAAAATCTAATTATGATTAGTAATACAAAGCTGTCTGAAGTAAAAAATTTCATTAATGGAGAATTTGACCGGAATGGACAAAGTTCTATGGATGTCATAAGTCCAATAGATGGATCGGTAATATCTTCATTACCAATGAGTTCCAGTGTAGAGCTTGAAGCTGCTGTTCAAGCTGCTAAGTCTGCTTTTAAGGAATGGTCGGGATTAACATTCAAAGAGCGTGTTCAATACTTTTTTCGATATAGACAACTGCTGGAAGATAATATTGACGAACTCGCAAAGCTTGTTCAGATTGAAAATGGTAAAACTTACGGAGAATCTAAAGCAGAAGTATTGAAAAGCATAGAGCTTTGTGAATTTGCTGTATCAATGCCTCAAATTGTTACAAACGAAATACAAGAAGTTAGCCGGGGAGTAGAATGCAGGATTGAACGAAAGCCTCTTGGAGTAGTTGCTTGCATAAGCCCTTTTAATTTTCCGAATATGGTCCCACACTGGACTGTTCCAAATGCTTTGGTTCTTGGAAATTGTGTTGTATTAAAACCATCAGAACTTGTTCCTCTTAGTGCTATGAGAATGGCAGAACTTTTGAAAGAGGCGGGTTTGCCTGATGGAGTATTTAATGTCGTCAATGGAGGTAAAGAAGTTGTGGAAGCAATATGCGATCATCCAGATATAAAAGCAACATCATTTGTTGGATCAACAAGAGTGGCCAAAATAGTGTACAAAAGATCCAGCTCGAACCTTCAACGATGTGTAGCCCTCGGTGGCGCAAAGAATCACTTGTTGGTTTTCCCGGATGCAAATGTAAATATGACTGCAAACAATGTTGTTGCCTCAATGTCCGGTTGTGCTGGACAAAGATGCATGGCTGCATCTGTAATGGTAGGCGTTGATGATATTCAACATATAATTGACAAAATGATTGAAGAGTCGAAATCCATAATTCCCGGAGATAACTTAGGATCTGTGATTAGTGCAGAGGCTAAGGAAAGAATAGAATCTTATATAACAGAAGCAGAAGCACAGGGCGCCAAGATTTTAGTAGATGGAAGAAATACAACTGTCCCCGGAAAAGAAGACGGCTTTTATGTTGGGCCTACAATAATTGATCATGTCAAACCAGATATGAAAGTTGCAAAAGAAGAAATATTTGGCCCCGTCATTTCTATTATCAGAGCGAAAGACCTTGATGAAGCCATTCGAATTGAGAATGGATCCAACTACGGGAATGCTGCTGCTGTCTTTACTCAAAGTGGAGGTCTTGCAAAACGCGTTATTGAAAAAGTAAGTGCCGGTATGGTAGGTGTGAATATAGGCGTTCCGGTTCCTCGGGAACCATTTTCATTTGGAGGTTGGAATGAATCAAAATTTGGTGTTGGCGATATAACAGGAAGAAGTTCAATTGAATTTTGGACACAGAATAAAAAGACGACAACCAAGTGGAATCCTGAAGATAAGACCAATTGGATGAGCTAATAAAATGTCTATGGAAGTAATGACGAATTCTAAAAACCAAATTCTAGAAAACAATTTAAAGCATACTCTTTTTTCTTGGTCAAAACAAGGAGGGCTCAATCCTATAAATATGGAGAGTGCAAAAGGAGTTTATTTGTGGGATAGAAATGGAAAACAGTATATCGATTTTTCATCCCAATTGATGAATGTAAATATAGGACATGGTAATCAAAGAATAACTGAAGCTGTCCAGACTCAGATGAAAGATTTGTCTTTTGTTAGTCCTTCAATTGGTACCAAACCTAGAGGAGATTTAGGAAAATTGATTTCCGAGATCGCGCCTGGGAATCTCAATAAATCCTTATTTACTTTAGGGGGCGCAGAAGCTATTGAAAACGCCATAAAGATGGCTAGAATTGTTACTGGAAGACATAAGATCATTGGAAACTATAGAGGATATCATGGCGCGACTTATACCGCTTTATCAGCAGGTGGTGATCCCAGGAAACATGCAATTGATAAACACACTGCAGGCAACTTTGTACTTGTCGAAAATCCTTATTTCTACAGATGTCCATGGAATACAAATTCAATCGAAGAATGCGGGCGAATGGCACTTCAGAATCTGGAGCAAGTAATACACTATGAAAACCCTTCAAGTATTGCAGCAATTATTATGGAAGGAGAATCCGGGACATCTGGATGTATTAAGTATCCTCCATATTATTTGAGAGAGGTTAAGCGAATTGGGAAGAAGTATGGTATTCTTATGATCTGTGATGAGATCATGAGTGGCTTCGGTCGCACTGGTAAATGGTTTGGCGTTAACAATCATGAAGTGGTCCCTGATATAATGGTTATTGCTAAAGGACTAACTTCTGGTTATCTTCCTTTGGGTAGCGTTGTAGTTTCGGATGAAATTGCAGATTATTTTAACGATAATACCATGTGGCTGGGATTAACATATTCAGCACATGCTGTTTTGTGTACAGCAGCTTTGGAAAACATAAGAATAATACAAGAGGAAAACTTAGTAGAGCGTTCAGCGAAAATGGGTCGCTATATGGAAAGTAGAATGGAAGAACTTAAAGCGATTCACCCTAGCATAGGAGATTTTAGAAATACTGGTTTGCTCGGTTGTATTGAAATGGTAAAAGACAGAGCAACTAAGGAACCAGTTGCATCCTGGAATGGTAAAGGAGCAGACTTGGAGATTACACATAAAGTAGCTGCCAAAATCAGAGACTTGGGGATGTTTACTTTTGTAAAATGGAACTTCATCTTCATTGCTCCACCACTCATAGTCAATGAATCACAAATCGATGAAGGGTTGGATATTATTTCTCAAGCTCTTGCTGTCGCAGACCATTATTATACAGGCTCATGAATAAAGACATAGTAGAACTCAAAGAGGATTTATCATATTCCGATTTATATAGTGAAGATCTGGCCCCTGTGCCGCCTTCCAAAAGAACTTGGAATATATGGCATCTTTCAGCCATTTGGGTTGGCATGGCGGTTTGCATACCTACCTATTTATTGGCATCCTATATGATTGGTTCCGGTATGAGTTGGAAGGAATCATTGATAATTATATTTCTGGCCAATTTGATTATTACTGTACCAATGGTGCTCAATGGTCATGCAGGTGTGAAGTACGGCATTCCCTTTCCTGTTATCGGTAGATCATCATTTGGAACAGTTGGTATTCATATTCCTTCCATTGTACGTGCAATAGTTGCATGCGGATGGTTTGGAATACAGACCTGGATCGGAGGTCTTGCGATATATGCAATATTTTGTGCATTAACTGGAAATAATATCACATTGGGACTAAGCTTAGGAAAATTTGTAGGCTTTGGTATTTTCTGGTTGCTCAACATGTATTTTATCTGGAAAGGAACAGAGAGTATTAAATTCTTAGAACAATATTCTGCGCCTATCCTAATTCTAATGGGAATCCTTCTTATTATATGGGGATCTGTTCAATCAGATAGTTTTACAAAAGTATTAGATCAAAGTACCCAAATGGAAATACCGTCCTCCAAATTGGAAATGAATGGAGATGATCTTATCTTAACAATAAATCCAATAAGAGATAAGGATAACAATATTAAAGCAGATGAGTACATGCTTTTCATAGGAAGATTGCAAGGCTATTGGACGGCACTTGAAAGTTCAGAAATTACTATTCCCTATGATAAATCTAAGGACCTTCCTGTCGTAAAATTTCAGCTCCGAAATAAAGGGAAGAAAATTGAAAGTAGTATTGTAACTGCAGCTTTTGATACACCAGCTAATACAAGTACGGGCAGTAAATTATGGAGTTATATTTTATGGCTGACTATTATGGTTGGCTTTTGGGCAACTATGTCTCTCAGTATAGCAGATATAACAAGATATGCAGCAACTCAAAAGGATCAAGTCCTGGGTCAGTTCATAGGCTTGCCTGGTACCATGATGCTTTATTCTTTTGTAGGGATATTTGTCACCTATGCTGCAGTCTTAAACTTTGACGATATTTTGGTTTCTAATGATGCTCCTTGGGACCCAGTGTCTTTACTGGCAAAATTTAGTAATTCTGTTGTAGTCGTTGTCTCTCAGGTATTTATGATTATTGCAACACTGAGTACTAACATAGCTGCAAATGTCATTGCACCATCCAATGCCTTTTCTAATTTAAACCCAAAGAAGATTAGCTTTAGAACGGGAGGAATAATAACTGGAATTATTGGAATAATAATTTGTCCATGGATATTAATGGATGAAATTAGTAATATCTTAATTTTTATTAGTGGCCTTCTTGGACCTGTTCTTGGTATTATGCTTTCTGATTATTACTGGCTTCGAAAGACAAAAATTGAACTGGCTGAATTATATAAGGAAGACGGGTTGTATGTATATAATCAGGGTTTCAATTCTGCAGCGATGATATCATTGTTTGCAGGAATATTTGTAGCCATTATTGGATATTTTATACCAGCCCTTGATGCATTATATCGACTTTCATGGTTTTCAGGGTTTATTGTCTCTTTTGTACTTTATTACCTGTTAATGAAAAAAAAGAAATAGATGTCAATACTCATTAAAAATGGAACAATTGTAACTGCTGAATCTGCATATAAAGGAGACGTATATGTAAAGGATGGTCTTGTAAAAATGATTGGATCCGGATTAAGTGTTAAAGCTGATAAAGAAATTAATGCCAGAGGCAGGTATATATTCCCCGGTGGAATTGATCCACATGTTCATCTCGATATGCCGTTTATGGGGACTTATTCCAGTGATGATTATTCAAGCGGTACAAAAGCTGCATTATTCGGAGGAACGACTATGGTCATTGATTTTATACTGCAGACACAAGGTGATAGCTTAAAGAATGCATTGAAAAACTGGCAATTAAAATCAGAGAATAAAGCCTACTGTGATTATTCATATCATATGGCAGTTACAGATTTTAATAAGAAAGTAGCTAAAGAAGTTGTTCACATGATTGAAAATGAAGGAATCACATCATTCAAAACTTTTATGGCTTATAAAGGAGCCTTGATGATTGATGATGGTCAGATGGTTCAACTCATGAAGATCGTCAAGAAGCATGGTGGATTGGTTACGGTTCATGCGACAAACGGAGATATGATTGACTCTTTAATCGCAAAACATAGATCGGAAGGCAAGCTCAGTCCCTTATATCATTATCTGTCACAACCCGAAGTGACTGAAGCTGAAGCATCGGGCCGGTTTACGGATATGCTCCATTACACATCATGTCCCGGATATATCGTTCATATGACTTGTGAAGGGGCTTTGAACGCGGTAAGAAGAGCTACGATGAGAAATCAAAAAGTATTTGTAGAAACATGTTCTCAATATTTGACCCTGGATGCTTCCCTTTACAAAAAAAAGGATGGAGCGAAATGGGTAATGAGTCCACCTTTGCGGGAAAAGAAGGATCAGGAATCTTTATGGTCGGGAATAAACCAGGGATTGATTCAGGTTGTCGGAACAGACCATTGTCCATTCACATGGAAACAAAAACAAATGGGAAAAGATGATTTTTCAAAAATTCCAAATGGACATCCTGCTATTGAACACCGTATGGAATTGATGTTTACGGAAGGAGTTCGAACAGGTAAAATATCTTTGAATAAATACGTAGAACTCACATCAACAAATGCTGCTAAAATATTTGGAATGTATCCAAATAAGGGCACTGTATCCATTGGTGCAGATGCAGATTTAGTTATATTCAATCCGCGTACTAAACATAAGATTTCTAAAAAAACGCATCATATGAATGCAGATTATTCTTCTTATGAAGGATGGAATCTGACAGGTAAAGTTGAGACAGTAATTATGAGAGGTGAAACTGCCATTGAAGATAATAGATGTAAGTTGAAACCCGGTTTTGGAAAATTTGTAAAAAGAAAGAAGACCTCATTAATTAAATAGCACTATAAATTATTATGCCTAGAAAAATAAAATCAGGATTAATACAGATGAGCCTTCCTTTGACAGAAGGTGAAGGAAGTATTGATGAAATTAAAGAAGCGATGCTTCAAAAACACCTACCGCTCATTGAGGATGCCGGTAAACAAGGTGTCCAAATCTTGTGCCTACAGGAAATTTTTAATACACCCTATTTTTGTCCAGGTCAGGATAAAGAATGGTATAAATCTGCAGAATCTATTCCTGGTCTTACAGTAGAAAGAATGCAGGAATATGCTAAGAAGTATCAGATGGTAATGATTGTTCCTATATATGAAAAGGAGCAAGCGGGAGTGCTTTATAATACAGCTGCTGTCATAGATGCAGATGGAATTTATTTGGGTAAATATCGAAAGAACCATATTCCACATACGACGGGATTTTGGGAAAAATTTTTCTTTAAACCTGGGAACCTGGGTTATCCTGTTTTCGAAACACGCTATGCAAAAGTTGGAGTCTACATCTGTTATGACAGACACTTTCCAGATGGCGCCAGAATTCTTGGATTAAACGGAGCTGAAATCGTATACAATCCATCTGCAACTGTTGCAGGGCTTTCTCAGTATCTCTGGAAACTTGAACAACCGGCACATGCTGTAGCAAATGGATATTTCATGGGTTGTATAAACAGAGTTGGAGAGGAAAAACCATGGGGTTTAGGCCGCTTTTACGGAAGCTCTTATTTTGTAAATCCACGAGGTCAAATTATAGCTGAAGCCTCTGAAACTGAAGATGAATTATTGATCTCTGAATTTGATCTGGATATGATAGACGAGGTTAGATCTACATGGCAATTTTATAGAGACCGTAGACCAGAGACTTATAGCCGATTAACCGATTTATAATATTATGGGAGAATATAAAAAACCATTATCCGAGGAGGAATTTGCTAAGAACTTTGCGCAGAAGAAACCTTTGATGAACTCTACAGAAGCTTATTATGAAAGCTCAAGGTGCTTGTACTGCTATGATGCTCCATGTATCCAGGCCTGCCCTACCGGTATTGATATTCCTCTTTTTATAAAGCAAATCCATACGAATAACTTAACGGGTTCAGCAAGGACAATTTTTGAAAAAAATTGGCTTGGTAATGCTTGTGGTAAAGTTTGCCCTACGGGAGTTTTATGTGAAGGGGCTTGTGTCTATAATCATCAAGATGTTCCGCCTATACAAATCGGAAGGCTGCAGAACTATGCTACTCAGAATGCAATTTCTACAAAAAAGGAGTTATTCAAGGCCGGTCCTGAAAATGGGTTTTCAGTAGCTGTAATTGGATCTGGTCCTGCTGGAATCTCGTGTGCGTGCGAATTAAGAAAACTGGGTTATAAGGTTGATGTTTATGAAGCGAAAGACAAACCTTCAGGGCTTACAGTTTATGGTATAGCACCTTATAAGATCACTAATAAAGAAGTCCTCGATGAAATAGATTATTTGCAATCACAACTTGGATTTAATATTTTTTATAATAAGGCTATAAAATCAAAATCACAAATTGAAGAAATTGAAGCAAACTATGATGCAATATTTTTAGGAGTGGGCATTGGCGCTACAGCTGAGCTTAAGCTACCCGGAGAAAATCTCGTTAATGTTGTAGGTGCAGTAGAGTTCATAGAAGAGATAAGAATGAAGCATCATTCCATGAATGTTCCTGATAATGTCATTGTTATTGGTGGAGGGAATACTGCCATGGATGCAGCATCAGAATCAGCTAGAATGGGTGCATCTTCTGTATTACTAGCATACAGAAGAGATAAAGACAGCATGGGTGCATATGGCTTTGAATATAAATTGGTAATTGCATCTGGAGTGGAGAGTATATTTAATGTCCAACCCATTGAGATTATTGGAAATGAAAAAGTAGAATCTGTCCGATTTGTTAGAACAGAAATAAATGAAGGAAAGCTGATATATATTGATAATTCAGAATTTACTGTTCCTTGTGATATGCTTATTAAAGCCACTGGTCAATCAAAGCAAAAGGAATTTTTAGAGTTGATTGATGAACTTGATCTTGATACAAAAAGCAGGATAATAGTAGACCCTGAAACACATCAAACTACCAATCAAAAATATTTCGCAGGAGGAGATGCTGTTAACGGCGGAGCGGAAGTTGTAAATGGGGCTTTTGAAGGGAAGTTAGCAGCAAATGGAATTCATAATTATCTAAATAAAAAATAAGATGCCTGATTTAAGTATTGATTTTGCAGGAATAAAATCTCCAAATCCATTTTGGTTGGCTTCAGCTCCACCTACTAATTCCGGTTATCAGGTTATGAAGGCCTTTGATGCTGGCTGGGGAGGAGCGGTATGGAAAACGCTGGGAGTTCCGGTCATTAATGTCTCATCTCGCTACGGTTCGATTAATTATCGTAATACGAGAATGGCAGGATTTAATAATATCGAGTTGATAACGGACAGACCCCTGAGTGATAATCTTAAAGAGATAGAAGAAGTAAAAAAGTATTGGCCGGATAATGCAATAATTGCTTCCCTAATGGTCGAATCAAAAGCTGAATGGCATCAGATAATAAAAGATGTAGAAAATGCTGGCGCGGATGGAATTGAATTAAATTTTGGATGTCCTCATGGAATGTGTGAGCGAGGCATGGGATCAGCGGTTGGCCAGGAACCTGCTGTCCTTGAAACAATAGTATCATGGGTAAAAGAAGTAGCTACAATTCCTGTTATTACCAAACTAACTCCAAATATTTCACACATTATTGAACCAGGATTGGCTTCCGTAAAAGGTGGAACCGATGCTATCTCACTCATTAATACAATTAAAAGTATCGTCGGTATAGATCTGGATAGTTATGCACCCTATCCTACTGTTGATGGTAAAGGAACAAATGGTGGCTATTGTGGACCCGCTGTTAAACCCATTGCATTGGAAATGGTTAAAGAGTTAGCTAAACATGAGGATATAAAACATATTCCTATCTCAGGTATTGGTGGAATTGAAACATGGAGGGATGTCGTTGAATATATTTTGCTGGGGGCTTCTTCAGTTCAAGTTTGCACTGCGGTCATGCATTATGGATTTGGAATTGTTCGCGAAATGGAATCCGGACTTGAAGAATTCATGAGGAGCAAAAACTATGAAACGATATATGATTTTTTAGGGAAGGCATTGCCAAATGTCAAAGAATGGAAGGATCTAAATTTAAAACATAAAGTCGTTGCCCACATTGATGAGACTAAATGTATAGGATGTGATCTCTGTTATATAGCCTGTGATGACGGGGCACATCAAGCCATCGCACTCCCGGAACTAGTCAAGAATCGAATTCCAAAAATTATTGAAGAAAACTGTGTCGGGTGCAACTTATGTGCTCTCGTCTGTCCAGTTGAAGAATGCATTAAAATGGAAGTAAAAGAATATAGTGGGCCAGAAGTAACATGGACAGATAAAACAAATGATGGTACAATTCCAACTACATTCGATGATGATCTAGCCGGAGGGAAACACCATTATGTTCCCACTGTTCAAGATGCTCTAAAAAACAAAAGATAATGGATCCATTTATGCGTGAAGCCATTGAGCAAGCGAACAAAAGTTTACGCGAAGGAGGGATACCCATTGGTTCTGTTCTTGTTAAAAATGGACAAATAATCTCCAAGGGACACAACAAAAGAGTACAAGAGAATAATCCGATTCTTCATGGTGAGATGGACTGTCTTAATAATGCGGGCCGTGTTGGTTCCTACAAAGACTGTGTTATTTACTCTACTTTAATGCCATGTTACATGTGTGGCGGAACAATAGTTCAGTTTAATATACCAAAAGTAGTTGTGGGAGAAAATCAAACTTTCAAGGGATCGAAAGAGTTTTTGGAAGATCACGGAGTAGAAGTTATAATACTCAACTCTAGAGAATGCATTGAATTAATGAAA
This sequence comes from Saprospiraceae bacterium, assembly GCA_965248155.1. Taxonomy (GTDB): domain Bacteria; phylum Bacteroidota; class Bacteroidia; order Chitinophagales; family Saprospiraceae; genus RFSX01. The sequence goes on along the minus strand of CBDFIO010000001.1, from coordinate 999,947 downwards.
AACTTTATAAGCCAATCTCCGGAGCTCTGGTATGAGGATATTGGAGAGATTTAATCTACAATACATACCAATTAAAATAAATTCTGTTTATGCCTCAAGAATTTTAAAAAAGTGTTTTTTTATTACCTTTAATACGATACTAATTTTAATTTATCACCCTTGTAGGTCTTCAAACCAAAGTGGACAATAAGTGAATAAAATTAAGTTACACTTTTAAAAGTTAAATTGAAATATTTTTGTCTGCGTTTTTTAAATGTTTTGTGTTTACATAATTTTCTTCTCTTCAGTTTTTCTTCTTTTAATCCATAATAAACATCTGCTGGTATCAAGTTTTGTAAAGATTCATGATATCTGTGATGGTTATAATATTTTACAAATTGTGAAAGACGAAAACTCAATTCACCTGGGCTGTAATAATGATCCAGTTTAATTACATTTTTCATCGTTCTGTGATACCTTTCAATCTTGCCTTGCGTTTGAGGATGACCAGGTCTTCCTCTCACATGTTTAATTTTGTAATCATCCAAATAAGAGCTCAACTCTTGACTTAAATAACAAGATCCATTATCAGATAATAACTTAGGCGGTTTATTCAAATTTACATTTGGATGGTTTAATGCCTGATTCAAAGTATTTTTTACATCAAGGGTTTTCATCGTTGAGCACAACTCCCAACTTATAATGTACCTAGAATAATCATCTAATATAGTCGATAGGTAATACCATCCCCAGCCAATGATTTTGAAATAAGTAAAATCAGTTTGCCACATTTGATTGACAGTTGTTGTTTTGTCTTTAAATTCATCTGCGGCAGATATCAGATCATAATGAGGAGGGTTTATCAGTCCAGCAGATTTCAATATTCTGTAAACACTGCTTTCGCTTATAAAGTATTGATTCTCATCAGTATACCTGCAAGCCAATTCTCTACAAGAAAGCTCTGAAACTTCCAGTGCCAGATTCAATATATTAGACCTGATCCGATCAGGAATCTTGTTCCAGTAATGCTTCCTTGTACTTTTCTTTTCCTCTAATCCTACAATTCCATTTTCCCGATATTTCTTATACCAGTTGTAAAAGGTTGATTTGTGAATACCAATTTCCTTGAGAGTTCTTCTAACACTCCATTCGGATTGCTCAACCAGCCTAATCAGTTCCATCTTTTCTTTTGCTGTAAATCGCATATACTTCTTGAATTTTATTTTACTCCATTCAAGCTTTTTTTAAGCACACGATTTTTCAGGGTAAGTTCTGCTACTACCTCTTTAAGGTCTTGATTTTCTGTCTTTAGATGTTGAACTTCTGAAGTGTTGGCTTCACGTTCTGTGTCTCCCTTTAAACGTTTCTTCCCTGCTTCCATGAAATCTTTACTCCACTTATAATATAGTGGTTGTGAAATCTCTTCTCTTCTACAAAGAGAAGCAACACTTTGTTCTCCTCTTAATCCTTCAATGACTATTCTAATCTTTTCTTCTGTAGAAAATTTACGTCTTGTCCTTCTTTTTACATCTCGGACATAAGATTCTGCTGATTTGTTTTTCTTGGTCATAATAAAGTGAATTTAATAGTTATGTATAACTTAATTTTATTCACTTAATGGTCCACTTTTATTTGACGATTTACAGTCAATTGTACAAATCCAAATATTGTTGTTGAGCAAACCATCTTGGGTAGTAAATTTAATAATGGTATCGTTTTCGAGATTATTTGTATTTAATCTGTAAACACCGCTCCCTATGGAAGCTGCCCACAGATATCCATCTTTATCTACTTCAATATCTTTGATATTATGAGAAGCTAAACTCTTTGGACCTTGAGTTTTGTTCTTTATCCGAATGAATTTGTTCGATTTTTTGTCAAAAGCATTTAGTCCTGCAATACTGGAGAACCAAATTTTTCCATTTGGGTCTTCGCTAAATTCATGAATGTATCTTGTATATGGTAAGTTATCAAAAGTGTCTACTACCGTTTTATATGACTTAGAATCTATCTTTTCTTGTTCCCGCTTATATTTAGGATGATCAAGTGAATATATATATGCTGTATCATTTTTTTGATCAAAACAATATAATTCATTATGAATGTTGGCAGCCCAAATTAGATCTTCACTATCTACAAACAAGGCACTCATTTGTTTATTCTTAAAAAAAGTGGGATTTCCTTGAAATGGGATGAGTTCGAATCCTTGTTTCAGCTTATCAAATTTAAAAAGTCCAGATGTACCGTAATTGTAGAATATTGTGTTTCCAGTGACCCATATCTCTCCATTTGGTGTCTTTGCAAACTCAAAAGGCATGCACATTTCTTCATTTATATCTACAATTTCTGATGCCGGAAGTACAGAGTTATCGTTTGGATCCAATACGAAAAAACCTTCACCGGTTCCAAGAACGTAGTATACATTTTCTACACTATCTATGAGGAATCTGAAGTATGATTTTTTATCATCGATATTAAATTGATTTCTAAAACTTGAGTTATCAAACCTGTTGTTATTTTGATGTACAACAGCCAGTCCAAATCCATAATTTGTCCAAATATTTGAACTTTTATCCATATATATTTTATCACAACCTACAATTATGTTGTCCCAATTAATTCCAGCATAATTGTAGTTCAAGTAATGGAGTTCTTCTCTATCGGTATTAAAATAAGCAAGACCTTCGTGATAGAAACCTAGCCAAAGTTCGTTTGCAGATTTTACTCTTAAAGAAGTTACAACGTTGGGAAAAATTTTATCATTTTGTTCGCTTCCAAATTTTATCCATTTAAATCCTTGTTTAATGGGATCATATTTTCTAAGTCCCAGACCTTCATTCCCTATCCAGATAATATGATTATCATCTATCAGGAAATCCATAAATTTGTTGCCTGTATGATTGAAATAATTGTCTAGCTCTTCTGTTAAACTGATTGTATTAGTCAGTTTGTTGAATTTAAATAATCCTAATTCACCAAGTATCCAAATAATATTATCATCAAATCTATCTTGAATAATTTTGTTTGTGTTGTTCAGATTATCTAATTGTTCTTGTGAGAGATCAGGATTTTTGTAGGAGAACATTTTTTTTGTTCCATGATGGTTTATCAAACACAAGCCTATGCCATGACTACCTCTCCATATCTGACCTTGATTATCCTCAATGAGAGAGAGTGTTGCGCCTAGGGCATGTCGGAGACCTTCTTCATCATAATACTCTTTAAAGGCTTTAAACTTATCTGAAATTGGATTGTAAATAGAATATCCGTTATTTGTTCCTACCCAAATGTATCCTTCTGAATCTTGTAAAAGCGAATAAATACTATTGTCTCCAAGGCTCAATGAGTCTCTGCTATCATTTTCATATAGCTTAAACTCAGATCCATCAAAGCGATATAATCCACTTTCTGTTCCAATCCACATAAATCCATCTCGATCTTGAAAAAAGCATCTTACAGTTGAAGATTTAAATCCATCCTCGTTTCCAAAGTAAGTCCAATTGATGAGTTCCTTTTGCCCACAAAGTGATCCTGCCTGCAACAGATTCAATATCAAGATCAACAAATAAATGCTATTTTGAAATATTGATTTTAATTTAAGCCAATTCATTTCTTCCTCCAATTATATAAAATTATATGAGTATTTTCAATAAGACATCTAGAATGAGTGTTCTGCAAGATCAACTGAGTATTTGACACTTAAAGAAATATATTGATTAATTATTGGTCTTCGCTTAACAGATTACTTAAGGCTTTCTTAAATTCTTTCCAATTCAATTTTTCATCGTGATCTTTATCAAGTCCCTGGATCATTTTATTTGCAACTATTCCTGCGATGAAACCATTGATTTCAGCTCGTTTCACAAGTGATTTTAATTCTTTTTTACTAAGATTTCCGTCACGATTCTTATCAAAAAAGTTGAAAGCCTCTTCTGCAGTTTGAAAATTTTGAGTAATAAGTATCCTGATTTTCCGAAGGATGTCTTTTTTACTTGCCATGACAAAAATTATAAAGCCTTTTTTTTAAATTGCCTATGCATTAAATTACAAATAAAAAAAATACTGATGACGCTTAATGAAGTAATGACAGAATTAGAAGACTATGGTAATCCCAATACAAAAAAAGTCTTCCTGAACCATGGTGTTAAAGAACCCTTTTTTGGCGTGAAAGTTCAGGATCTTAAAAAGATTATAAAGAAGACAAAAAAAGATCATTCATTGGCTTTAGAGCTCTATAATACCGGAAATTCAGATGCCATGTATTTGGCAGGTTTAATGGCGGACGAAACCAAAATGAAAAAGTCAGATCTTCAGAAGTGGGCTAAAAATTCGACTTGGTATATGATATCAGAATATACCGTTCCCTGGATTACTGCAGAAACTCCATTTGCGCAGGAACTTGGATTAGAATGGATAGAATCAGATAAGGAACATATTGCCTCTGCTGGTTGGTCTACTCTTTCTAATCACATATCACTAAGAAAAGACGAAGAATTAGATCTGAAATTATTGGAGCAACTTTTAAAACGCGTTGAAAAAGACGTTCATGAATCTCAGAATAGGGTTCGTTATACAATGAATTCATTTGTGATAGCTGTAGGTTCCTTTGTTGTACCATTATCAAAAAATGCAGTTAAAGTCGCAGAGATTATTGGAAAGGTCGATGTTAATGTTGGCAATACTTCTTGTAAAGTTGCACTAGCAACACAGTATATACAAAAAGTAATCGCCCGCGGCTCTCAAGGAAAAAAAAGAAAAATGGCTAGATTCTAACCAATGAAAATCATTTTGTTTTCATTAGGTACTCGAGGAGATATAGAACCATTTTTAGGAATAGCTGAAATATTATCTAAGCATAACTGTGAGATAATTTGTGTCTTTCCAGAGCAGTTTAGATCCATTGTAGAAGAATTATCTTATAATTTTTATGGTTTTAGCAAAGCATTTTTGGGAATTCTTGTCGGCCAAACAGGACAATTATTTATGGGAGGGTCTGGAAACTTATTTCAAAGAATTTCCGCTTTCATAAAAATTGCTAAAGAAGGAATAAGGCTTCAGGACGAAATAGTCGGTTTGCATCAAAAGATTTTATTAGAGGAAAAACCGGATATAATATTATATCATCCCAAATGTCTCTTTTCTATTATATGGGGCATGGCTCATCCAGGCCGATCAATTCAAGTCAGCCCCCTGCCTTACATGACCCACTCAACAAGTGAAAGAACGGCTATGGGTCTAAAAGGGAACAGCAATAAGGGGAAAGTTATAAACCTGTTTAGCCATAGCTTTACGAATTGGATAAAATCAATTGTTATCTATAGATATGGGAGAAAGTATTTTAAAGATTATCCCAATGTAAAGTATTCTCCAGGGACAATCAGAAGAACCTTAAGGAACACAGAAAAGACAATTTATCCATTGTCTCCAACACTATTTAAAAGACCTGAAGATTGGAAAGACCACGTTTATATTTCAGGTTATATTGAAAGAGATAAGACCACCCATTTTGTAGCAGACCCGGAACTTTTGAGTTTCATCAAGTTACACAATAGAATATTGTTTATCAGTTTCGGGAGCATGACGAATACCAAGACCATGGATCGTTCCCGGATGATGGTTGAAGTACTCCAAAAACATGGAATCCCTACAATAATCAGTACAAGCTGGGGAGGCATGAAACAGACTGATGATGCTCCTGAAAACATTTTATTTACAAATGATATTCCTTATGACTGGCTATTGCCAAGAGTATATGCTATTGTTCATCATGGAGGTGCCGGCACCATACATTCCGCTACAAAGTATGCATGTCCAAGTTTGATACTGCCTCATTTTGTAGATCAATTTTATTGGAACGAAAGAATATCTGAAATGGGTTTGGGGCCCAAAGGAGTTCGCATAAATAAACTTAACTATCAAATTTTTGAGGAAAAGATTTTAGACTTAATGAATAATCAAAACTATAAGAATAGAGCAAGAGAACTCTCTCAAAAAATGAAAAACGAATTTGATGAACAATCCTTCTCTCTCTTAATTCTGGAAAATTAAACTTCAAACAATTTTCCTTTTTTCAATAATTCCTTCCAACTCAACGGCTCTCCTTTAAGTTCTTCCAGTCTGTCAGATAAAGCTTGTTTGCTGATCTCCTTTTCTGCTTCTATTGCTAATTGGGTCTTATAAACGCCCGTCTTGTTTTCAAAGTTTACTTTATTATTTGTTTTACCAGCTAATGCTTCCACATAGGCTTTATGATTCATTTCAAAAGAAAACTCATGTTTGTTTAATACATAGTCATAAGGACTTCTCTCGGCAATCATCTTAACAAAAATTGGGGCAGTTTCAATGGCTATAAAAAGAAGCATGATAAATATACCAGCATAGAATATTGCACTTGATTTGTTGGACAACCTATCCATCGCTTCAATTCTGGCAGCAAAACCACCTAGAACAACTTTGTCCAGAGAAGCAAGCTCAGCGTCTTTATTTGAGAGGATTTGGTCAATTCTTTGCTGCTCTTGAAGAATCAGACTATTGTTGGTCTGACTGATTTGATCCAATTCAGTTTGAGCTTTTAAAGCATCTTCTTTTTTAATCGCATATATAGGACCCATATTCCTTTGCAAAGATCCTCCGGTTCCATCAGCTTCAAGTATAGCTTCATTATCAAGTTGATCTCGAATTATTGCTTTTTCATTAATCTCATTTTTTAGGCGTGCAATATTTTCCTGGATGACGGGAATCTCACCATCAAACCTTGCATCTACCAAATCCTCTTGTTCTTTATAGTTTTCCTGTTGCATTAACTGCAATTCTGAATTGATCTCGCTTTCGAATATTTTTAATTCTAAAGGCTTTGCAATTACTATTGCGATAAGAATAGCCAATATTAATCTGGGGAATACGGAACTGAAATCTCTGAAAAACGACCCTTTTTTCTTTATTGTACTTACGATATATCGATCTAGGTTGAATATCATTAATCCCCACAGAAGACCAAATAAAGCCGATACAACATAATTATTAAATACGGTATGGAGAGCATAAGCAGAAGCTATAGCTGCAAATAAACCAGTAAAGAAAATTGTGGCTCCAATACCGACATAACGATCAATCTCGGTTGGTGTTCTTTTTAGTACGGAATGATTGGCACCGGAACAAATTAGAAAAAAGTTTTTTAGATAAGTCATGTTATAAAGTTTGTGAGGAATAAGTCATTAACGATAAATTAAGGATTGCCATTGTTTATGGCCAGAAATATCGATAAAAGAAAGAGCTTCATCTATCAAATCAAAAATTTGACGATTGAGGAGGGATTTTCTAGATGAATACAATTTCCTAGACGATGACAAGAAGGCAAAGTATTTAATAGTATTAAGAAGCCCTGTAGATATTGAACGAGCAATAAATAATAAAATGGCTTTTAAGTTTTATACAAAACCACTCACAATAAAAATGATTGATCAGCTTATTGAGAAGTAACAGATTTTCGCAATACCAACACCATTCAATTTGAAAAAGCATCATTTTTTCGGTATATTAAGGATACATTTTTTTAACCCTAAAACGCTTTAATCATGAAACGATTATTAGGCCTATCTTGTCTTTTCCTACTTTTTTCTTTTATCACTGAACTGGATGCTCAGAAGATTTCTGGTCTTCTTGTTGACAAGGATGATAATTCGATTGACAATGAAGAGCTTGAAATTACAATTCGAGTCTGTAAGAATCAGGATTCTCTCTTTCAAATTATGGATACGGTTACGACCAAAGATTATGGTATATTTCAAACGAAAGACCTAAAAATGTATTTCGATGCAAATCCTACTAAAACATCGGATACGATCCGTTATGAAATCACTTATCGATACAGAACCGAAGATGTGACAACCGGAAAATTAAAATGGGCTGGGGTACGTATTTCTAATCAATCTGCACATTCCAACCATGCTTCAGAAGCCGATCATGCCTTTGTTGCAGACGAAGCTAATGGATTAAGAGGTCTTAATTTTGATTTCGGAGATTCAGGTTTTGTAACAGCAGTTAAAACAAATGGACAAACTTCCTTCAACGTCTTGAATTATCCATCACAAGGAACTTATAATACAGTGATTGATCAAAGCGGAACTGCTAGTTTTAGTTTTGATACGTGGGCAAATCTTTTAGATGATCAACCCAACGAATCCGAAGTATTCGGAGTTCGAAAAGATATTAACGGACGACCAGCATTAGCTCGAGTTCAATTTTGGGGAACCGAAGAAGAAGGGCCTTATAATATTGCTTTTGATGCAAATGGCGATCCAACTGTTATACGAGATATTGTAACAGATGCAGTAGATGATTTTCAAGGTACTGGACTTGGTAATTTTTCGTTTGATGCAAATGGTGATATTATAATTACTTTAGATGAGCTTAATAACGCATTACTTGATGCAAGTCCGGGAACAAAAAATGTCTTTATTGATGAAGGAGGAACTCCTCAATTTACAGATGATAGATTAGCTGGATTATTCGATACATGGACAGAAATTGATGACAATTCCTTAATTGGTACTCAAGATGATGGCAATGGTAATCCATTATTAACTTTCTTTGATCCACATATAACAGGAGGACCTAACGGTGAAAGTCTACTAAATTCTCCTGTAGTTATAAACCAAACTCCAAGTGGAACTGATTTTATAAGTTTTCCATTAAATGGTTCTTATGGAGCAATGTCAAATAGTAATATATGTGCCACCGGATTTTTCCCCTATAATAGTCCACTGTTACCAGATCTTGAAACAAACAAAAGTGCATCTTTCATAAGCAAGAATACAAGTCTATGGCAAAAATCAAAGGATACTGGAAGAGTTGATTTTATAAATAATATTAAAAATTTGTATCCTGAAATTGTGCGTGAAGTTGATTATTCACCATATGGAATTCCGGGGAAGAAAGAAACGGTTGATATGATGGCTCTTGTTCCTTTATTAAGCAAATCCATAAAAGAACAGTCTGATATAATCGAAGATCAACAAAAGCAGATCAACGAATTGACAGCCTTGGTCGAGAAACTTATTTCTGAATCTAATAAATAGAGCATTATGAAGTTATTTTCAATAATGATATTCCTGAGTTTGACTTCTCAATTTTTTGCTCAAGGTTCGATGCAGGCCCATGATACTGACTTGATGGTCACAGAAGGATCTGATTTTAAAGTTATCACGATTTTAACAGAAATTCCTGTGGATATTGCAAGCGGAGAAGAATTTAAGGTAATAACTTCCGATTTTAATTTTTTCTTAAATGCAATTGAGACTTCTACAGAATTTGTTGATCCAACTTTGGAATCATTTAAGGCATATCCTAATCCGTTTTTTCAATCTGTAAAGTTAAAATTCGAGACTCCGGAAGTACAGGATGTACATATAATTGTGATTTCGGCAATGGGCAAGAAAATTTATGATTACTATGCCGAATCTGTTTACGGATTGTATGAGAAGAACATAAATATGGATTCTATGCCTTCAGGAACATATTTTCTCCTGGCTTTAAATAATAAAAAAGAAATTCTGGGAAGAATTCAACTGGTGAAAAGCCTATAATTTGCTTTCTTATTAGCAGATTAATGATTGTTTTAGGGATTAAGATGTAAACATTCTGAGATAAAATAAATTTCAGCTATTTGATATTGTTTGCAGGTATATTATATTTGCCACGCTTTTGAAGAAAAGCAACAATAATTGCGAAAGTAGCTCAGCTGGTAGAGCACGACCTTGCCAAGGTCGGGGTCGCGGGTTCGAATCCCGTCTTTCGCTCTTTCTCTACTTTATATGTCGAAGCCCGGGTGGTGGAACTGGTAGACACGCAGGACTTAAAATCCTGTTCCTTTTGCGGGAGTGCGGGTTCGATTCCCGCCCCGGGTACTTCATATAATCTTACAAATATTTCGATCCCTCTCTGATAGAAAGTGGTGCCAGTATTTCTTTATTATATTCTATAAAAGCGCTTACAGATTCCGGATTCGTCTTTGAGTATTGTCTCAATGACCACCCTATTGCTTTATTTATAAAAAATTCTTTAGATCCGATTAAATAAAGAATACATCTGTATAGCAACTTTTCATCGACCTTATCTCGATATTTTAATTGAAACAACAGAGTGGTTCTCGCAAGCCACATATTTTTGGAAGTGAGAAAATCTTTAATAGTTGTCTTGATCAATTCTTCTTTTCCTTTCAAAATATGACCAACAGAATTGCTTGCTAAGAAATCGACTGTGTCCCACCATGATTTGGATATAATTTTATGTCTGATAAATTCGATATCCTCAATATTTAACTTTGACTGACATTTCTTCAAAATGTCCATTGCGAAGTATTGACATTCTCTCTTTTCTTCATCCCATAATATCTCAACAATGTCTCGAAAATTATCTTGAATATCTTTTTTGTGAATTGACCAGACAGAACCAAGAATCTTTGATCGTTCGGGCGAACTGATTCCGTATAATTCAAACTTATTTTTCATGTAGGACTTCATGGATATGGCCCTTTCTGGATCAGCTTGCTTTTCAAGATGATCCTTGATTAATCCAACAATTTCATTCGATCCCATTAAAGCTTTATATTTCTTTTCAATATAAATGTAATTTCGATAATTGTATTCATATGAAGCCTTTAGCAGAAAGATTACGACCTGGTACTTTTGAGGATTATCTCGGACAAGAGGAATTGCTTGGCCCTGAAGGAGCATTGCGAAAGGTTATACAAACTGGACACATGCCTTCGATGATCTTATGGGGACCTCCGGGTGTTGGTAAAACAACACTTGCTAATATTATTGCACACCAGTCAAAAAGGTCTTTTTTTATGTTAAGTGCAGTAAACTCTGGAGTTAAAGATGTTCGAGAAGCTATCAAAAAGGCTGAAAGTCAAAGGTTTTTTGATAGCCCCTCTCCTATTCTATTTATAGATGAGATTCATAGGTTTTCTAAATCTCAGCAAGATGCCTTGTTGGGCGCTGTAGAAAAAGGAACCATAACTTTGATAGGAGCCACAACAGAAAATCCATCCTTTGAAGTTATCTCCGCATTGCTGTCTCGATGCCAGGTATATGTTTTAAAGAACTTAAGTAAGCAGAACCTGATTGATCTTATAGAAAATGCCCTGGAAAAAGACGAAGACCTCAGTCAGAAGAAAATAAGTATTAATGAATATGAAGCCCTTTTGAAGTATAGTTCCGGAGATGGAAGGAAACTTTTAAATCTTCTGGAGATAATGGTGAATAGTTTTGATGAAGGTGAGGATGTCATTATTTCAAATGAGGAAGTTGAAAAGAGAATTCAAAAGAATATTGCCGTTTATGATAAAAATGGAGAAACACATTTTGATATTATCTCGGCATTTATAAAATCTATAAGAGGCAGCGACCCCAATGCAACAGTATATTATCTGGCAAGAATGGTCGAAGGTGGTGAAGATCCATTGTTTATCTGTAGAAGAATGATTATTTCTGCTTCTGAAGATATAGGACTTGCAAATCCTAATGCTTTGTTACTGGCCAATAATTGTTTTCAAGCCGTTCATCATATAGGAATGCCGGAAGGGAGGATAGTGATGTCCCAATGTGCAATTTATCTGGCGCAGTCCCCTAAAAGTAACTCTGCTTATCTTGCAATCAAGCAAGCCCAGGAGCGCGTCCAGCAAACCGGTAATCTTTCAATCCCTCTTCATCTTAGAAATGCTCCAACTGAGTTGATGAAATCATTGGATTATGGTAAAGACTATCAATATGCTCATGATTATGAAAAGAACTTTATTGGCAGTGAATTTCTTCCTGAAATATTGTCCGGGGAACAATACTATAAACCTGGTGAAAATAATGTCGGAAATAAGGTTGCTGAGAATCTAAGGCAACTGTGGAAGGAAAAATATGGATACTGAAGACATATTCACCTAATTTAAATTGTGCATTCTTCAATTAAATTGCTTTATATTAATTAATAAAAATATCTTTGATCTCGATTTTTTCGTTGTTGTTAAAGGCTTTACAATTAAAAGAACATTATGGAATCAGTTGCAATTGAGAATCTTCAGATTATACAGGAAAGCGCTAAAAATTTTGCAGAAACCTACATTCGACCTCGAATGATGGAATGGGATGAATCTCAAGAATTTCCAATTGAACTTATGCGAAACTTAGGACAGCATGGATTCCTTGGAGTACTTGTTCCTGAAAAGTATATGGGTTCCGGCCTTGGTTATCAGGAATATATAACGGTAATTGAAGAGATTGCAAAAGTTTGCGGATCGATTGGTCTTTCAGTAGCAGCTCATAATTCTCTTTGTGTAAATCATATTCTTCAATTTGGTACTGAAGAACAACGATTGAAGTTTCTGCCAAAATTAGCGACAGGTGAGCATATAGGTGCATGGGGCTTGACAGAATCAGGAACGGGATCTGATGCCATGCGTATGGCTGTAGTCGCAGAAAAAGATGGCAATGACTGGGTACTTAATGGAGCAAAGAATTGGATAACACATGGTATATCAGCAGAAATTGCTGTTGTGCTGGTTAGAACAGGTGATCTTTTAGATTCAAAAGGTATTTCTGCTTTTGTTGTTGAACGTGGCACAGAAGGGTTCTCATCAGGAAAGAAAGAAAACAAACTGGGAATGCGTGCATCTGAGACTGCTGAGATGGTATTTAACAATTGTAGAATTCCAAACGAAAATCTTCTTGGAGAAGTGGGAGAAGGATTTGTTCAAGCGATGAAAATATTGGATGGTGGACGTATAAGCATTGGTGCACTTGGACTAGGAATAGCTAAAGGCGCATATGAAGCATCAGTTAAGTATGCACAAGAACGTCATCAATTTGGTAAACCTATTTCCAGTTTTCAGGCTATCTCTTTCAAATTGGCAGATATGGCGACAAAAATTCAGGCCGCTGAATTGTTGTTGAGAAAAGCAGCTGATCTTAAAAACAATAATGAGAAAGTCACTAAACTTTCAGCTATGGCCAAATATTATGCATCTGAAATATCAGTAGAAGTTTCTACAGATGCAGTCCAAATATTTGGTGGATACGGATATACCAAAGATTTTCCAGTAGAGAAGTTTTATCGAGATTCCAAATTGACAACTATTGGCGAAGGAACTTCTGAAATCCAAAAACTGGTTATTGCTCGGGAAATCATGAAGTAAGCATCCGGAGAATTACTAAATTTTAATGATTATTTATTATATCTTTTCTTAAAAGAAACGGTTTCGCTATGAATATTACAAAGGTGTTTTATATATCAATTCTATTTTTATCCCAAACTGAACTTACTGCACAGGTAGTCCCTGATTCAGATCCAAGGATGTATGAAATAATTCAGTCAGTATCAGCTGACAGGATTGAAAATGATATTAGGCAATTGTGTTCTTTTGGAACACGAACACTTTATCAGAAACTGTCTCAGAAACAAGAGGTATCGGTGCAGCTAGAAGATGGATCAAATCTGAATTCGGAAAGATATCCAAAGATTGTGGAGATTGCCTTGAAGTTAAGTATCACAAAGGCTTGATTAAAAATGGAGAGAACAGAAGAATTGTCAAAGATGTTTGGATCGTAAATGTACTGGCTATAAAACGAGGGAGTCTTTATCCTGATAAATATGTAATTATGTCTGGTGATATAGACTCCAGAGTTAGTGATCCTAATGATTTTACATCTGACTCTCCCGGAGCAAATGATAATGCTTCAGGAATGGCCGGAGTAATTGAAGCTGCACGCATCTTGTCAAGATATGATTTTCCGGTCAGTATAATTTTCGCTGGACTTTCCGGAGAAGAACAAGGACTTTTTGGAGGTAAATTATTGGCTGCTGATGCCATAAAAGAAGGCTGGGATATTCTTGGAGTTCTAAATAATGACATGATCGGAAATATTAGAGGTATCGACGGTGTTATAGATAATTCTTCGTTCAGAGTGTTTTCAGAACCGAACCCTCCAAGCATGAATGAGCAACAAATGACATGGAATAGATTTTATAGAGGTGAAGCAGATGGTCCATCAAGACAACTTGCCAGATATATGGATCGAATGACAAAGAAGTATATGTCACACCTAAATCCAAAAATGATTTACAGATTGGATCGATTTGGTCGTGGCGGTCATCACAGGCCTTTTAATGATGAAGGATTCCCTGGTGTAAGAATTATGGAAACACATGAAAATTATAACAGACAACACCAGGATATCAGAATCGAGAATGGAATTGAATATGGAGATGTAATTGAAGGGGTCAACTTTGATTATGCAGCTTCGCTTACTGCAGTAAATGCTATTTGTTTGGCAGGTATTGCATGGGCGCCCGAAGCTCCTGAATTGGTTATGATCGGAGGAGCGGTCCAACCTTCGACAAGACTTAAATGGGATCCTGTTAAAGATCCTACCCTTTTGAGCTATAAAGTTTATTGGAGGGATACGACAGCTCCACAATGGCAGTACTCCAAAGTAGTAGGAAAAAAGACTGATGTCACTCTTGAAAATATTGTAATTGATAATTACCTCTTTGGAGTTTCATCTGTAGGCCCCGATGGCAACGAAAGTATTGTCGTTTATCCTAAAACACTTATTCCAAGAAGGAATTAATACTTATATACCTGAATAGCATCATTGTTATTCGCTATTACGAGTAAGGAGGTATTGTTGCCATTAAGCACAGCTATATCTCTTACATCTCGATCTGCAGAAACACCGGTTTTATCGGTTCTCGAAATGTTTATGCTACCATCTTCTCCAAAACTTAGAAGACAACCTTTTCCTGCATCACTTCTTGTTGTTTCAACTTCACGATAATACATGTTCCCGGCCAGAAATATATCTTCCTTTCCATCCTTATCAAAATCGTCAATAGCAATTCCATATATTGGTGAAATCTGTGCTTCGTTTGGAAGTATCAGGGGTTCAAAACCAGATGCGCCATTGTTTACAAAAATTGTAGAAGAGAAAGTTTGAACTTCCTGAATAATAGTGGTTTCACTAATGTGATCCTCGAGAACTTTATCGATTGTTGCAAGCCCGAATTCATTGTAATCTTTAAACTTATCTTTTACAAAAGGCATTTGTTGGGAGGAGCATTGACGTCCTCTGACAGGAAAACATTGTCCATTTTCATAATACCCTAAGTAAACATCATTACTACCGTTTTTGTCAAAATCATCAACATAGAGTTTGAATGGTTCTTCTTGAGAAGCTTTGTATTTAATGTTGTGGCCTAAGTTTCCAGCTATAATATCTTTATCACCATCATTATCGTAATCATGAATTTCAATTGTGTTCCACCACCCTTTTGTATTACTCATTCCGTAATCCAGTGTTTTGTCAATTAGTGATCCATTTGAAATTTCAAAAACATGAACAGACATCCATTCACCTACAATTACTAATTCAGATACTCCATCTCCATTAAGGTCACTGATTTTAGCGTCGGTTACCATTCCAAAGCCTTCCAGAAAGTCAAAATTTGTACTTGTGATTTTTTTAAAATGCCCATCATGGTTTTCGAGAATAAAACTGTTCGGAGATTTTCCATAGTTGCCGGGAACTTGCCTTCCTCCGACGAACAGGTCGAGATCATTGTCTCCATCCAAATCGAATGGTAATATTGCAGAACTACTTATAAAAGTATTTTCCAGCTTATCAGACTTTGAAAAATTCCCACTTCCGTCGTTCAAATATAACCTGTCAAGATAATTAGGAGCACCCTCTTGAAATTCATTTCCTCCACTCGCTACATATAAATCTAAATCGCCATCACCATCACAATCAAAGAACATTGCTCCACCATCTTCCTTATTTTTATCAAGTTCAAAAACAGGTATTCCCTTTATTTCGAATTGTCCATTGCCTTCATTTATAAGAATACTGCTTGTGTTTCCAACAGAAGATCCTAAGTATAGATCTTCATATCCATCTCCATTCACATCTCCTTTAGCAAGTACGGGACCTAAGGTTGAAGTTTTATATGGTAATAATATCTCTCTGGCATAATCATCAAAATAATTTTCGGAATGTTTTACATCTGATTCTTTCAAGCTTGAAAACAATACTTCAGAAGCTTGCTTTCTTAAAATAGTCTCCGTAGCATCTTTGTAAGCGACTTTAAGATTAGTATTGGCAGTTATATTTTTCAGAACACTCATTTTATTATCATGCCACTTGACACGAATTTCTTCAATCATTGATGAATGTCCCAAGCCAAAATGAATAATTTTTTGAGAACTTGACATATAACCTCTGTAAGGAGTCATTTCATGACTCTGCTCAATTCCATCATGTAATATTTCAACTCGAGCATTTATTCCATCAATATTATTAGCAGGTCCTTGTAATTCGATAGTTACATAATTATTGAGCTTGTTCTCATTAGCCATATTGCGATAAATCATCGCATCCATGTTCATGTTATTGATGACAAAATCAAGATCACCATCATTATCAAAATCAGCATAAGCGGCTCCCTGTGACCATGTAGCAGCGTCAAATCCCCATTCATTACTTAATTTTTTAAACTGGAGACCTCCTTCATTGCGGTAGACGAAATTTGGTATCTTAAAACTTGGGGCTTTATTTGAAATCTCCATTGGATTGACATACAGCCTTTTATCTACCGTCTGAGCTGCTTCATCAAGTTTTTGTTGCATAAAAGCTTTTCTCCAATTTTCGAAATCTTTATTTCGCATATCCTTGATCAAGCCATTTGTTACCATTAGGTCCTTAAGGCCATCCTGATCAAAATCCATGAACAGAGGAGTCCAGCTCCAATCTGTATTAGAAACACCGGACATTTGAGCAATTTCACTAAATGTATTGTCACCGTTGTTTAATTGTAGCGCATTGAACATATATTGATAGTGATATCCTGCTTCAGCAAGCATGAAGAATTTTGCCGGATCCATGCCGCTCATGTTTGTTTTTTGTCTAAAATTATCCTCTGCAACCATGTCAGCAACATAAACATCAAGATGACCGTCGTTATTTATATCAGCGATATCTACTCCCATACTAAAATTGCTCATATGCTTCAGAGCGTTATCAGCAATATTTGTAAATGTTCCATTTCCATTGTTTTTATATAGGAAATCAGCTTCATCATAATCACATGCAACATAGATGTCCATCCATCCATCCTGGTTAAAATCAAAACAAGTCGCACTTAAACTATAACTGTAATTGACGATTCCGGAATTCTGAGTAATGTCCGTGAATCTTCCATTGTCATTACGATACAGACGATCTGTATATTTGTAATCTATTTTGCCTTTTAAAATTGACTTCAATCTTAATGAGTTTGGAGGTTGATTGGCTATATATACATCAAGGTCTCCATCTCTGTCCAAATCAAAGAAATTGGCCATTATTGAGTAGCCTAGATCAGCAATTCCCATCTCCTGTGCTCTGTTCGTAAAAGTCCCGTTTCCATTATTGATATAAAATACATTGGCACGAGCCTGATCTTCGTCCTTTAAGAAATTGCAAACATATATATCATCATAACCATCATTATTGATGTCAACGATAGCAACACCAGTAGACCATTTAGTATTATTAATACCGGCTTTTGTTGTGATATCTTCAAATTCAAAATTTCCTTTGTTGAGGAAAAGTTTGTCATTCTCCATATTTGAAGCAAAGTATATATCTTCTAATCCATCATTATTTACATCCAGGGTAGCAACGCCGGCTCCTTGTAACAAACCATCAAATGTGATCGCATTTAATTGCTCTGTTTCGACAATTTTGTTGTTAAATCTAAGATTGGTCTGATTCGGATTAAGAAGTTTAAGCAATTGAATCTGAGAAGAATCATCAGGATAAGATCGTTGCTCTTCAGAACAGGAAATTAAACAGATAGACACTATAAGACTTAAAGAAAAAAGATATTTCATTTACACTTGAAATTTATAAGGCGAATATAATTCAATTGAGCTTAAATGGCTATAGCAATGTAAACCTTAAACAATGAAATATTATTTTTTATAAATGGGAGGAAAGAGAACATTAATTGAAAGTGGGTTTATTTTGAAGTGTAGTTTGTCTTCAAATTCAAAGCTCT
This sequence comes from Saprospiraceae bacterium, assembly GCA_965248155.1. Lineage (GTDB taxonomy): Bacteria > Bacteroidota > Bacteroidia > Chitinophagales > Saprospiraceae > RFSX01. The sequence goes on along the minus strand of CBDFIO010000001.1, from coordinate 981,881 downwards.
CTCCATCAATATGGAAAAAATAGGGTTTGTCAACTACGAGTTCAACTTCTTTTGATCTTTTCATTGAAACCAAAGAACTTTTTTCTAAAGTATTATTAAGCATTCTCCACGATGCGGCCAGGGTCCTTAATAAGGGGGCTTCATGAATAAATACAATATCTAATAATCCATCTGTCAAATCTGCTGCAGGAGCCACTGAAAAATTGTATCCATACATAGCTGCATTTGCAACAACTATGGTTGTAAATGGACCTTCAATATATTCATTGTCGATTTTTACTTTGAAATGCTCTGCTTTGAATGACATCATTTCTTTTGTTATCATTCCAAAATACATTTGAAATCCCCGCTTAGTCCCTGTATCCGCTTTATAGGCGATAAGTGCATCAAATCCAACTCCGGCAAGATTGATAAAAAATTGATCGTTCACTTCACAGGAATCAATTCTTCGAGCTTGGCTATTATTTAGAAGCGGAATAGCTTTTTTATAATTTCTACCCAATCCTATGTACATCGCAAAGCCATTACCCGAACCGGCAGGAATTATTCCTAAGTTAACATTAGTGTGAACCAGGGATTGAGCAACTTCATTAACAGTTCCATCTCCACCACATGCAATTACTGAATCATATCCCTGTTCTACTGCTTCGCTTGCAAGCCTTATTGCATGTCCTTTGGATTGTGTTTCCTCATAATCGTAAATGAATTTGTCATGATCCAGGTTGTTCTTAATAAGATTCTCAAGCTGACTTTTACTGGACCAGCCAGCGAAGGGATTGACAATGAATTTTATTTTACTTCTGATCAAGATATGTTGGTCAACTGTTTATTAAAGAATTACAAGCAGTAAAGATAATTCCAAATACTATAAACCCATATTTATCCTAGTTCTTGACAATCATACGAGAAAAAATTTCTTGTTCATCGGAGTCGCTTATTCTTAATGCGTATATGCCTGTCTCTAAATGATTAAGGTTTAGTCTTACAAAATTATTTTCTACAAGGTGATCAGAAGTAAACACAAGTTGCCCAATTGAACTAAATATATCAACGGAAATTAAAGAATTGAAATCAAATTGAATTCGAAGTTCATCTGAAAATGGATTAGGGATAATCTTTATCTGTTGATATAAATCATATCCTGAACAATCTTCATCAATACCATTATCGGCTAAATCCAAGGCACCGGGATAAATTAATCCATTATCATCATCACAATCGGTAGAGTCAATGACAAAGCCAAAAGGAGCCACAAAAATACATGTGTCCACAAAGCTGAACTCCTCACCAAAACCATCACCGTCATTATCTAAATAATATCTAAATCTATCTAAACCATCATTGATGATTCCATTGCAATCATTATCAATATCATCACAGACTTCATTGATGTCTGGGTTTATTAATAAATCTGAATCTTCACAATCTAAAGCATTTGTCACGTATTGGTTAATTGGAGAAGATAAACATGTGTCCAAGGGTGAGCTAAGATCACCAAAACCATCACCATCGGCATCATAATAATAAGTGTAAATAGTAAGGCCATCGTCTATAATCCCCGAACAATCATTATCTATACCATCACATATTTCGCTGGTATTCGGATTTATTTCTAGATCATCATCATTGCAATCCAAACTGTTGGCAACAAATCCTAACGGTGGGAATGTAATACATGTATCCATCTTTATCAGTAGATTACCAAAGCCATCATTATCATTATCCAAGTAGTAGCTGAATAGTGGTAGGTTCTCATCTATTGCTCCGGAACAATTATTATCTATACCATCACAAATTTCTGGTGAGTCAGGATTAATATTTGAATCGTTGTCATTGCAATCTAAACTGTTAGCAACAAATCCTAAAGGTGGAAAGGTAATGCATGTATCCATTTTCATCACTAGATTACCAAAGCCATCATTATCTGTATCAACATAGTAACTAAAGAGCGGCAGGTTTTCATCAATAATTCCTGAACAATTATTATCTATACCATCACATATTTCTATAGCGTCAGGATGAATAGAGCTATCCATATCATTGCAATCAAGGTAGTTGTAATAACCATCACCATCTTCGTCTGTGAAAAAATAATTTTCTGCCAATGAGATAACATCTTCAGCTATTACAATTCCTATTCGCCTTCCGGGAATATCATCCAGAGAAGGATGTATTCCTCCCCAAATTCTTGAAAGGCTTGTTTGGTCGGATGCATCCCTGTAGGTAGCCCATTGAAGAATTACATCATTACTTGGTCCATCTTCAAACACAAGAAAATCATTCTTTTCAGCAATAAATTCTCCCATTCCACCTGGGAAAAATTGATCACCTGTAAGATATGCTAATACATCTGCTGCTGCTCTTGAATAGGTAGAGTGTCCGGAGATGAAGCCGGCAAATGGTGGAGAAACAAAAGACGGTCTCTGGTAAGGCCACCAGTTCTCCGCCAAAATCCACCCTACTCCTGCAACATCATTGTCTGGATCTTCAATATATTCAGGTCCCTTCCAAGTGTAAAGTTTAATCTTATTAAGATGTTCTTGGTTCTCGCCAACCAATGTGTCATTCTCGTCTACCATCTCGATATAACCCGGAATTAAAGGGATACCTCCAATATCATAATTTGCCAGGTTCGTATCACTGGATTGGCCTCGATCAGCCATTGACCTTATTGCCGATATAGGACGCAAATAGTCATACCAACCTTTAATACCCCACGCCGTAATAGCACAATCATGCATTGCACCTGCAAGCATAAAGTAAGATTTAATATCCCATTCCAGTTCTTCGATGTCATCGCCAAATCCTCTATATTTTCTTTTGCTTAATGGGTGATCGTTAACATAATTCAGTATAGTAAACCAATGACCTGGCGGCGTTTCAGAATCGGGACCGTCAGCCCAGAATTCTGCAAGAACCCTGGCATAATCAGCTCTTGATACTATATTGGATTCGTATGGTAGTCCGGTTACCGGATTAAGCTCATGCCCGTTGCTTGCATCTCCACCTTCAATATAATTGTAGAAGGAAGCATGTTCATCGTAAGATGCCGGCAAGTCATCGATATTACCTAAGGTTCCCGGAGAAATATCTACCATCACTCCATCACTTGGATCCAAATGGCTTCCCCATACAGATACCATTGCAAATTCACGTTTAAATAAATCAGATTCTTCGTTGTCTTCGGTCAATGAAATTAACGGTGGTGATCCAGGATCATGATAAACATAATATTCATCACCATCTCTCTGGAAAATTGTAAGATCTTCATTAGCTAATGCGAAAGGAACAACCTCCCCCCATTCAGGTGATAAAAAGTCAGGCGTATTAAATGGTATAACATTACCTGACTGATCTATAAACAATTGCAAAGTTAATGGCTGCCACCTATTGGGATCATTCATCATTCCGGCACCCGGGAATTCAACTATTAATGGATCGTTGACCGGATTGTAGAATAAATTTGCGTAATCGTTTTGTTGCTGTGAATTATCCTGTAGTCCGAAGTCAACTATATTTTGCGCGATATAATTTCCTAAAGCCGCAGGATCTCCACTTTGATAATCTATGGATGTATTATTGATGTTATATCCATGATCTTGCATTATTTCGGTTATTGCTACGATAGTCAATCCAGCTCCTGGAGAGTTAATGAATCGATTTGATAAAATCCTATACATAGCAAAGCTTATAGCTTCCTTTCGAGCGAGATCCACATCACCTGCAAAAGTAAAGTTGTCAAATGGGCAGGTATAGTCACCAACGGTATTTCCTAAAAAATAGGGTTTAGCTTTCTCATCATAAACAGCCCAGAGGTCATACATCGCCATAGAGCAATGCCATAAATTACGAGCATGTACCGTAGGTCTCGCAAAATCATTGCGGATAGCTTCAAGAAGTATTTCATTCCATTCTCGTGCTATTGAATTGTCTTGGGATTGTAATGAATGGTTAAAATTGCAGAAGGCCAGAAATAAAAATATTCTGATCAAAGTAAATTTCATATCTAATCTGATTAATAAACTACTGAATAACAGAAGCCTAAAAGTAAGATTAATATTTAATTTGTCCTTAGGCGGACAACTAATAATTCGTTGATTATCCTCTGGAAAACATAACTCTGGATTTTCCTGAACTTTGTCCTGCTTTTTTTATACTATAAGTGAAGGACAGCAGGAAAAAACGACTTAAGGATACAACCTCGGAATTTTCAATATAATTCAAATTACTATTCCTTTCTATTCCCAAGTTTTGGTTTAGAATATCAAAGACAGATAATTTTAATTCACCACGTTGATCTTTAAGAATGTATTTTGAAATACTGGCTTTCCAAATAGGAATAATTTGTTCCTCACCGAAAGCTTGTTCGGAATAAAAATTCACATCCATATTTGTTTCAAGGGAAAAAGAATTTTTCAAATTATATGTAAAATCTGCGTATACACTTTGATTAAAGTATTTTTGATTCTGGGTGTTGCTTTCCTGGTAATTGGTAACATTGTATCCCCAGGAACCACCTAATTCCCAATCTATCACCTCTTTTTTCCGATTCTCAATACTGGTAAATATATTCCCATTGTAACTATTTCTGTCTGTCTCAGTATCATTTAAAAATATAGGTCCTGTTTGCATTCCAAATCGCGTTCGGATATTTGTCTTAATGCCTAACGCTCGGATAGGTGTACCAAAAGAAAGTGAACCTGACAAATTAAGGTTGTAGTCCACATTTACAGATTGATATATTTGTCTTCCAACTTCTTTAGTCGTTTTATTTGTTATGTTATTTTTCGTGTAGCTGGCATTAATAAAAGCAAAGAAGCTTCTGAAAGAAAACTGATCATAATTCACATAATTCAATCTGACACGATGTGAATATTCAGGAACCAAATCAGGATTACCTATATAGATGTTTTGTGGGTCTGTATTATCTGTTATTGGTTGCAATTGGCTTAATGAAGGCTCTCTTACACTCGTACTATATCTGAATCTGATGTTATGAGATTGACCCAATTCGTATCTCCAGCTAAGTCTTGGTAATACTCTAAAAGTATTTTTTTCTATTAAGAGATTCTCTGATATTATGTCTCCATCCATTCCAGAATTTTGGATTGCTCCTTCCATGGTCAACTGTGATTTTTCAGAATTCATATGGATGGCTGCAGATATTCTGTCATAAACAAAATCTCTGGTGTAGTGACTGCTGAGTGGTTCATTTAACACAAGGTCTCCGCTCAGGTCATCATAAACGTCGCGAATAATCTCGTCATTAAAATTTTGTCTGATGTACTTGAATTCAATGAAATTATTGCCTTTAATCGGTCTTACAAATGCTCCTTCAAATCGATAATTTGTTTTATCGTCATTTTGAAGTTGGTTCTGAACCAGAATTTCTGAAAAATTTCTTATTGGATCATCAGGAAAAAACTCACTGTTAGAGTCAAGATTTGCATCAGTATTACTATCCGCTTGATTCAAGGATCCTCTTAAAGTGAAGGTACTCTTTCCCCCATTTCCAATTTTCTTCCGATACAGTGCTGATCCTGAAACGTTTAAGTTATCTCCTGTGGAATCATACGTTCTGTCAACTGTATTTTCAATCTCGTTCGAAGTATCATATATGACACTGTTGCTAATGCTGTTTAATAAGCCATTATTATTGATAAAGCTTGTATTGATTCTTAGTTCCTGAGTTGAATCTATTTCATGCTCTATTCTAAAATTAACCCTGTGATTATCCGATGTATTAAATTGATCACCAAGGTCACTTGTAATATAACTGCCCTCATCAAGGAAATTCTCTCTTGTGCTGCTTTCATTAATTGAATTATCAATTGCGTTTAGAAAATAGCTAATAGAAAGTTCAGTCTTAGAGCTTAAATCGTAATTCAAATTCAAGCCCCCTGCTTTTGTATCTACAAATCCATTGCTAAGACCACTGGAAATAGGAATTCCGGAGTTTCGGCCGCCTCCCGAAAAATTTCCCATACCTCCCATAAAACTTATATAATCATTAACAGAAAATCCTTGCTCATTCACATTGTTGAAATTTCCAATTGCAGACAATTGCATTTTCGATGAGAATCGGTTAAGCGATAAACGTCCATTATATCTTTCTTCTGTTCCATATCCTGCAGTCAGGCTACCAAAGGTTCCATTCTTTCTATCTTCTTTTAATTCAAGGTTGATTGTCTTCTCTCTTTCGCCATCATCAACACCAGAGAATTCCGCCATATCCGACTTTTTATCATAAATCTGAACTTTTTCAACAGCATCTGCAGGTAGGTTTCTAGTTGCTATTTTAGGATCCTTCCCAAAAAACTCTTTCCCATCGACGAGAACTTGTTCAACATCTTCACCTTGCGCTTTTATACTGCCATCACTTTCTACTTCAACCCCGGGTAATCTTTTTAATAAATCTTCAACGACGTCGTTCGGTTGTGTTTTAAATGCATCTGCATTATATTCTATTGTATCTTTCTTGACCTGAATAGGCGCTCGTTCACCTTCAATTGTAACTTGGTCTATTTGCGATGCGGTTTGCTGAAGGGTAAAGACTCCAAGGTCTACTGTCCCTTGATTTTCAGGAACTAGAATTTTTTTAGATAACTGTTCATAACCTAAATAAGTTACCTGAAGGAGATATTCTCCTGAATTAATGTCATGTAACCGGAATAGACCTTTATTATTGGTTAGACCAAAGCCTGTAAGTGTGGAGTCTTTTTCTGAAAGCAGGACTACTGTAGCGCTCACTAAATTTTCTTTATTATCAGAAACTATTCCTTGTATCGTTGCCTGGCTGCATAATGGAAATGTAAACCCGATAAAAAGAATTGCGAGGATAAAATTGTATTTCATAATTAGTGATTTAGCGGCCACGAGATCGCATCCAATGAGATTTTCTTCCACCCCACTCAGCTTCTCGTTCTTTTATTTTTTCTTCTTGTAAAATTTCAAATTCTTCAGAGCTAATCTTCTTTCCTTTGGATGTTTTGACAATTGTCTTCTCAGGAAGTTCTTTTAGTTGAATATCTAAGGCAGTAATTGTTCTGCTTCCATCATCAATATCAACATGCAGGATTAATCCGGGAAGGCCAAAGTAATTATCAGGTCCTGATGATACCGGGATCATCGGTGTAAACCACACAACAAGGTTTTCTGTTGAATCTTTAAATACGGCTTTTTGGCAGAGGTAAGATCCGACTTGTTTTTGATCAGCTGTTATCTTCCACTTAATCGTTTTTCTTTCTCCTTCGATAAGAAACTCCTTTCCAAAAAACTCTCTTCTGTCTATAGATTTAGATTCAGAGAAATTGGTATAGTATTCATTTTCATTTCTTCCACTTCTTCCAAATCTCATCCGCATTCCTCTTCCTTCACCTCTGAATTCTTGAGCTTCTTCTTCTCCTTCTTCAATTTTTTTATTCATGTACAAAGCTTCCTGCCCATTGAAAAGAAGAACTTTCTTTGAAGTTCGAAATTCCGGGATTCTATCTTTGAAGCCTTCCATTCCTTCAGGTAGGCTTTTGTGAACATTAAATTTATCTTCATACATCACTTCACCGGAATTGTTTTGGGCAAAAGCGAAAAGTGATAGTAAACAGAAGAGCGTGAGCAATAATTGAGACTTCATTTATATTTAAATTTTAGTATAGTATCAGTGTTTGTAAATTATCAAAAACGAATATCAAAAATAGCTTTAAAATGGCATTTAACCATTCTATAACTATGCTTTGACTATTCAATTCTAAAAAGGTTTAATTTTGTCATGATTTTATTCTCTATAATTAAAAGAATTTTACTTTGCTCATTGTTTCAATCATACTGATCGCATTTCTTCTTTTATTGATGAGTTCAATAAATTATGAGTTCTCTTCAAGAATTCAGATAGATGTAAATGCCCCGGTTGCTTTTGTTTTCAAAAAAGCATTCGATGAGGAAGTAATGAAGAAATGGTTCAGCTCACCACAATTAGATTTTGTAGGTCTTGAAAATGTCAGAGGTTTTAAGAATGAGATCGGTAGCCAATGGAAACTAATTTTTTCAAGTAAGAAAGGTGCCAGAATGGAAATGCTAGAAACGATAACAGATTATGTTGAGAATAAAAAATTTAGCTTTAAGCTTACTGATCCGTTTTTTAATTTTCATGTAAATATGTTGTTTGTGGAATCAGATGGCATCACGACTGTTTCAGAAGAGCTTAAAGGAAAATCGAAAAATCATTTTTTTAATGCGATGATGCGCGTTTTCGGTTCCAGGTCTAAAAAAGTAAAACGTAATCAATACAATAAGCTAAAGGAAATTATTGAGGATGAATATATATCTGTTGATCCTTCTGCAGTCTAATATCCAATAGCTTGATCATCACCTCTTTTATCGGCTGCAGCTTCAATCACATCATCTTTTCTTAACAATATTGTCTCTACTTTTCCGATATCTGATCTTTCTTTTATGTGATGTCCCATAAGTTCTAAACTCTGGATTAATGAATCCGAGAAGCATTTCTTTTCTATATAAATTGAATCAGGATACCACTGATGATGAAACCTGCATGCCTGAGTAGCTTCATTGGCATTCAGTCCAAAATCGAGAATATTAAGAATTATCTGAAATACAGAAGTTATAATTGTAGATCCTCCTGGAGTTCCTACAATCATTTTTACATTTCCATCTTTTTCTATAATTGTTGGAGTCATTGAGCTGAGCATTCTTTTTTCAGGAACGATACTGTTAGCTTCATTTCCCAATAAACCAAAATAATTAGGGACACCTGGCTTTACACTGAAATCATCCATTTCATTATTAAGGAAAAAGCCTGCTCCTTCAACTACTACCTTTGAGCCATATGCTGTATTAATTGTTGTTGTTAGTGATACAGCGTTGTCAAATTCATCTATTATTGAAACATGGGTAGTCTCTTCACTTTCATTTAATGAGCCCGACTCAATATTTTTACTTTTTGACGCTTCTTTTGGATTATAACCAGACATCCTTGAAGTGTTGTATGCATCAGACGTAAGCTGTTCTTGTTGGACATTATAAAAATCACTATCTCCAAGGTGTTGTGACCTGTCGGCAAAGACTCTTCTTTCAGCTTCTGTTATTAGGTGAACATGCTCTTTGCTGTGAAATCCATATGATGCAAGATCATATGGTTCCACCATTGTCAATAATTGAGTTAATGCAATACCGCCACTACTTGGAGGAGGCATTGAAATAATTTTATGATTCCTATATTCTGATATAACGGGTGCCCTCCAAACTGAATGGTACTTTTTTAAATCATCAAGGGTAATGATGCCATTATTAACTGCCATGTCTGCAACCAGACGATCAGCAACCCATCCGGAATAAAATCCTTCCCTTCCATTGGCAGCCACTTCTTCTAATACTTTAGATAGTTGCATTTGAAGAATTGAATCTCCACTTTCCCATCCTTCATCTTTTAGGAATGGGTTATTACTTGTATTTGCTTCTCTTATAGTATTTGCATATTTATTTAATCGCTTTGCTTGTAACTCGGAAACTTCAAATCCTTTTCTGGCAACTTCGACGGAAGGATTTACCAAGCCTGCCCAATCCTTTAGTTTACTGAATTTTTTATAAGCCTCAATCATTCCATCTACAGTACCGGGGACACCTACGGCTAAATGGCCAAGTCGGCTTGCTTGAATAATGGGTTTTCCAAGGCTGTCCAAAAACATATCTCTGTGGGCCGATGAGGGAGCTTTTTCTCTAAAGTCAAGTGCATGACATGTTCCATCACTTAACCTAATTATCATGAATCCTCCACCACCAATGTTTCCAGCTGCAGGATAAACAACAGCTAAAGCAAATTGTACAGCAATGGCTGCATCAATAGCATTGCCACCTTGACGTAATATATCAATACCAATTTGGGAAGCAATTGGATGGGCGCTTACGACAGCGGCCTGGTTTACAGTAATAAATTTGTCTGATTGATTATGAACTTCTAGACTACTTTTACAACTCTGGAAAAGTATAAAAAGAATTAAAAATATGTTGAGTAGATGATGCTCTAATCTTCTTCTTTTTTTCATAATTGTAAACGCTTCCAATTGTAGAGCGTGTTAAAGTAATGATTAGATTTTACATATATGATAAATTATTAATATAATTCTTTACTTTTGAGCTATTAAATAATTATTTAAAATTTCTCTTATGAGCAAATTTCAAGAATGTATGAATACATTCGATAAAGAATTTAAGAAGTTAGGTATCAAATATGATAAAGAACTTCTTACAAAAGTAGCTAAAGGCTGCGGTCCTTCTCTTTATAGTAATGATGCTTCTAAAGTTGCTGCTTCTGACAAAGCAGAATTAGAAAGAATCAAGAAAAGGTTTCTTATTAAGAAACTTGGTATGAAGGATACTCCTGCTCTAGATGCTGGATTAAGCGATGTAATTACAAGAATCGGAAAATCTAACAGAAACAAATACCGAGCTATGTTCGATTATCTTTTAGTTAAAAGATTTAGAAAATCTGGTATGTATAAATAAGCATCCTTAGCCAAAGAAAATTAGCTGTATCAAATTAATTTGTTGCAGCTTTTTTTTTGAACTTTTTTCATCTGATTCTATTTTAATACATATAATTTTGATGTTATTATGGATTGGAAAATATTAGACAAAGAATCAGATTTCGATACGTTGATCAAAACATCGTTTGATCAAGTTGCTATTATTTTTAAACATAGTACAAGATGTGGTATCAGCAGCTTTGTTCTGAGAAGATTTGAAAGAGACATGGATGATTTCAATTCAGAACTGAATTTTTATTTTCTTAATCTCATCGGTCATCGGAGTATTTCAAATTTAATAGAAGAAAAATTAAATGTCCGTCATGAGTCTCCACAAGTCATGATCGTAAAAGATGGCAAATCAATATATAATGTATCTCATAGTAGCATTGATTTTAAAACGATAATTGATACAGTACCAGAAAGCGCGGAATCCTAAGTACAAATATTAAAGAGAGCCTCTAGCTCCTATTTGTTATAAGGCTGAGAGAATACCTTTATTTTCTTTCCTCTTTCAACACGATCTGTTAATTGCAATCCATTAATTATGGAAATTTCTTCCTGATCTTTTGTTGAATATTCTACCCCCAACATATCTGACTGACTTTCATGGTCTCTCCCAAATTTTAGAAAAAGTAAACCCCGTCCCTGACTAGCTTCATAAGCAAAATCACGAAATTTTTCACTGGCCATAATTCCTGCCATTAATCCTAGTTGTGCAACCATCTGTTGGCTGTATTGCTTTGCAGAATGCCGTGCGGTGACATGACCGATTTCATGACCAAGAACGCCTGCAAATTCAGCTTCATTGTTAAAATGAGCCATGATTCCTCTTGTGAAATAAACATATCCACCCGGGACGGCAAAAGCATTAACTACCGGACTGTCAAGAAGTCTGAAATTAAATTCCATATCTGCTCTGTGAGATACTTTTACCATTTCTTGACCCCTTGAATTAATGAAATCCTGTAACTCCTGATTATCATATAAACCATAAGCTTGGATAATACTTGGATCAGACTGCTTTCCTAAAGCCATCTCTTGACCTTCAGTCATCAACATGAATTCCTTTTTTCCGGTAACTGGATTCCTTGCGCAAGACTGAAGGATGAAAATCGCTGCAAAAGCTCTTAAAGTGAATTTTTCCGCTCTCATAGTTCAATGATGATTAATAGTTAATAAATTTGCATGCGTATTAAAAATGGTACAATTTTATTATAAATAATATAGATATATATCCATATTATGACGAATTAATTGTCTAATGTTTCGTTATTTAGACATAAAATTTAGTTAAAGTAGCGCAATAGCAATTGAATATTCGAACTAAAATTCCATCCTTCTTTACCCTAATGAACTTATGTTGTGGGTTTGCAGCTATAATTGTAGCAGATCTTCATATCAGTCCTATTTTATTATTGGTCGGTATGTTCTTTGATGTCATCGATGGTTTAATCGCCAGGTGGTTGAAAGTTCAAAGTCAATTAGGTAAAGAATTGGATTCGCTTGCAGATTTGGTAAGTTTCGGTGTTGCACCTGCCTACCTTTATACTTTGATAAGCCCAATCGATCATTGGGTTATGATGTTTCCTGCCTTTTTTATATTAATAGCAAGTGCATTAAGGTTAGCGATTTTTAATTTGAGACCTGACACAAAATATTTTACAGGATTACCAACCCCGGCAAGTACATTTTTTCTGATCGGACTGTTTATTGGAGTTAAATTTGACAGCACTATTATGCAATCCTTAATTGATTCTCCATCAACTTATGTCCTGATTCCTATATTTCTGATGATATTGAACTTAAGTAAAATAAAAATGTTCTCATTCAAACAGATAGGAAGGAGTCAGACTTACAACTTGTTTATCTTATTTTCTTTGATTACATTTTGTTTTTTGACTCTGATAAATTACAAATTGGCAATGCCTCTTGGGGTAATAATTTATGTGTTGCTGTCTGTTATTTATAGTTATAAAATTGATAAATAAAGCAAGAATAAATAATGGCGATTTTCATTACGGATGAATGTATCAATTGTGGAGCTTGTGAGCCTGAATGTCCTAATAATGCTATTTATGAAGGTGGTATAGAATGGGCTGTCTCCGAAGGAACTAATGTTAAAGGTCAATTTACACTTGAAGATGGAACTATCGTTGGTGTAGATGCAATGCAAAAACCGGTAGAAGATGATTTTTATTTCATCGTTCCTGATAAATGTACTGAATGTCAAGGATTTCATGAAGAACCACAATGTGCTGCTGTCTGCCCCGTAGATTGTTGTGTGCCGGATAGAGATAGGGTCGAATCTGTAGAAGAACTTTTAGATAGGAAATCAAAACTTCATATATAAAAAAAGTCTTGCTTTATGGCAAGACCCTTTTATCTCTCATGGGATTTTAGACTATTCGGTAATAAGGGATAGGACTTAAATACCTAACCAGCCTTCGTACTCTTCGTTATATCTTTTAAGAATCCTGTTAGAAAGTTTCTTTGGAGACTTCTTGAAGAGATTTAAAATGAATTTGAAAATTCTATTCATGGGTTAAAATAATTATAATTTGCTTTGTTATTATAGACGTATAAACTATCCAAAAGGTTGGCTTATTTGTCGTTATTTAACATTTAGTTAAGACAATTATTATTCCTTATCCTAAATCTTAGTTTAAAGGTAGTACATCTAATTATGACTTACAAATCATATTATGCATTTTTTTAATGTATATCTAACTTTAACATATTACTTTAGCATATTAAATGACAAATACTTTACATATATAGATTTTCCTGAAAGCCAACAATCTAAAAAGTATCAACTCTTGTGTAGGTCTTCAAACCAAAGTGGACAATAAGTGAATAAAATTAAGTTACACTTTTAAAAGTTAAATTGAAATATTTTTGTCTGCGTTTTTTAAATGTTTTGTGTTTACATAATTTTCTTCTCTTCAGTTTTTCTTCTTTTAATCCATAATAAACATCTGCTGGTATCAAGTTTTGTAAAGATTCATGATATCTGTGATGGTTATAATATTTTACAAATTGTGAAAGACGAAAACTCAATTCACCTGGGCTGTAATAATGATCCAGTTTAATTACATTTTTCATCGTTCTGTGATACCTTTCAATCTTGCCTTGCGTTTGAGGATGACCAGGTCTTCCTCTCACATGTTTAATTTTGTAATCATCCAAATAAGAGCTCAACTCTTGACTTAAATAACAAGATCCATTATCAGATAATAACTTAGGCGGTTTATTCAAATTTACATTTGGATGGTTTAATGCCTGATTCAAAGTATTTTTTACATCAAGGGTTTTCATCGTTGAGCACAACTCCCAACTTATAATGTACCTAGAATAATCATCTAATATAGTCGATAGGTAATACCATCCCCAGCCAATGATTTTGAAATAAGTAAAATCAGTTTGCCACATTTGATTGACAGTTGTTGTTTTGTCTTTAAATTCATCTGCGGCAGATATCAGATCATAATGAGGAGGGTTTATCAGTCCAGCAGATTTCAATATTCTGTAAACACTGCTTTCGCTTATAAAGTATTGATTCTCATCAGTATACCTGCAAGCCAATTCTCTACAAGAAAGCTCTGAAACTTCCAGTGCCAGATTCAATATATCAGACCTGATCCGATCAGGAATCTTGTTCCAGTAATGCTTCCTTGTACTTTTCTTTTCCTCTAATCCTACAATTCCATTTTCCCGATATTTCTTATACCAGTTGTAAAAGGTTGATTTGTGAATACCAATTTCCTTGAGAGTTCTTCTAACACTCCATTCGGATTGCTCAACCAGCCTAATCAGTTCCATCTTTTCTTTTGCTGTAAATCGCATATACTTCTTGAATTTTATTTTACTCCATTCAAGCTTTTTTTAAGCACACGATTTTTTAGAGTAAGTTCTGCTACTACCTCTTTAAGGTCTTGATTTTCTGTCTTTAGATGTTGAACTTCTGAAGTATTGGCTTCACGTTCTGTGTCTCCCTTTAAACGTTTCTTCCCTGCTTCCATGAAATCTTTACTCCACTTATATTATAGTGGTTGTGAAATCTCTTCTCTTCTACAAAGAGAAGCAAAACTTTGTTCTCCTCTTAATCCTTCAATGACTATTTTAATCTTTTCTTCTGTAGAAAATTTACGTCTTGTCCTTCTTTTTACATCTCGGACATAAGATTCTGCTGATTTGTTTTTCTTGTTCATAATAAAGTGAATTTAATAGTTATGTATAACTTAATTTTATTCACTTAATGGTCCACTTTTATTTGACGATTTACACAAATAGTCAAAAAAAAATTAAAAAGGAATCGAGAATTTGCTTACGTATTATAGAATTCTCTAATGAGAAAAGTATTATAATTGTGGTATAATAATTTAATTACAATGAAAAGATTCTACATTATTTTTGTTTTCGCTTCCTTCTGTTGCTTTATTTCTTGTAAGCAAGAAGGAAAAATTGTGGAAAAGGAGACCCTATCTACAGATGCTCAACCGCTTCAGTCGCAGGGTCAGACAAATAATCAAGAACCTGTATATAATGAAGACTCCGAGCAGCAAAATGTGTCGAATTCTGTATCTATAAATCAAGCGATTGAATTTTATAAAACTGGTAATTATACATTTATAGATTTGAGAACTGATGAAGAGATAGCTGAATCGGGAATGGTACCAGGTGCGATCCAGTTAAATATGAGAGATGTAAATTTTAAAAAAGATTTCGATGCTCTTGATAAAGATGCCGGATATGTAGTTTATTGTCAAAGTGGAGGTAGAAGTAAAAGGGCATTTAGTATGGCAATGTATATGGGTTTTACAAATTTGCATGACATGAGCAATGGCTTTCCGGCATGGAAAGAAAAATATAATGAGAATTAATTAATCAAATGGCCTTAAATAAGAACGACTTTATAAAAAACAGAATAATGAAAAAAACTATCTTATTAGCGCTTACCTTATTGGTCGCTTTCAATTTGAAATCTCAGAAAATGGAATTCTGGCTTGATACAGGTGTTAAAGTTCAGTACGGCATGTCTATGTTGTATAACAGCGCAATTGGAGATGATCCGAATTGGGATTATACAATAACAACAAGCACAAAATTTGGTGGTAAATTAGGAATTAACTGGAATTACACCGGTGTTTCTATTGACGCCATGTTTGGATCATTAAAAGGAAATTTTCAAAACACCCCTCAAGGAGGAGGTCCTGATCAAGTGGTGAAAGTCAGTTCCGCTGATATCTATGTATTGTTTAGAAATGCACGTAATAAAGGATACATTGAATTGGGACCAAAAATGTCATTCATTGGTAAAGTCAGAAGTGAAACTGTAGGACCTGGAACTACAACCGATTCTAAGGATTATTTCAACAGCCAGGCTTTTGCCGGAGTATTGGGATTTGGTACGTATGTTCTTGGAAATGATGGTCGATTTAGTGGAATTCTAGGACTTAGATTTGAATATGGCTTTCAGGATCTTATTAATGAAGATGGTAGAATGGCAGGAGACATGATGACTCGACAACCAGTTAATTATGTTGGGGAAGCTTCCAGTACTATTCCTATTTTTGCAGGTATTGTTTTTGAATTAAACTGGGGAATTGGAGGTGTTGGACAAGCAAGATGTGGAGAAAAATCAAAGTTTATCTGGTTCTAAAAAATCCAGTATTCTTATAAAGAAAAAAGAGGTCGTCTACTGTTAGGCTACCTCTTTTTTACCTTTAATAACACCCTTTGATATATAGACAGAATTATTCTTCTTTACCCCTATCTTTTATTTAAAAAATTATATATATTTTTTTTCATTAATCAAAAGAGGCCATCTGGTTATCAGACGACCTGCTATTGCTTTTAATTTGAGAAAATGAGATAGATTCAGAAAGCAAATACCTCAACTTTTTCTACATTTTGCTATTTACTTTTCTGTTGACTCAGTAGCATTTTTGATTTGTTAATATCTCTTTTCTTTTGTTCCTGACTTTCTCTGTACTCGTAGATATTATTTCCTTGAACACAAATATCAAGATAACCGTAAAAGGAAAATCGTCCATTTGAAGCCGCAATTATATTGTCACTGGAATCCAGCAATTTAAATTCTCCGGATCCATAGGCACAACATATTCCATCTCCATAGAAATCGTCTACGAATAAAGTGTAACAAGTATTGGATAAATCAAATTCCTTTCTAATAACTCTTCCGTTCTGTCCATCGTTGTAAGGGCCACCTCTAGCCACTGTTTTATTGGTATTCCAATTAATCAGTTCCCATTCTGTTTCAGAACCATAATTATCTAATGTTAACTCTAATTTTACATTATAGTTTGAAGATCCTCCCCCATTACCATTAGAGTCGGTTTTGAATGTATTTATATTTGAAAAAGAAGTCCAACCTTGAGGGCATCTTGTTGTGATTCTGTATTTATATGTTGAGTTGGCTACTAGATTGTTCAGCAGTTTTGAGCTAGTCGTTACATTAGTTCTCGTCCATCCATTGGTCCCTGTCTTCCTGTAATGAACGTTATATCTGATCGCATCTTGCATGTCGTCCCAATCTAATCTGGCTGATGTACTGCTTAGAACATTAACATTTATTCCTGTAGGAATACCACACAAAGGATCATCTCCACCACCACCACCACCATTGTCACTTCCAATAACGTTTGATGAATTACCAATGACATTTGACAAATTTGCATTCATGTAATTTTCCATTCTATTGGCCTGACCTTCAGAGAACATATACATACATGCATCATTGACATAATCCATATAATTCATGTGCATATCTGTTGATCCACATGAGGAAGCTCCATTATTAGGACAGCCTGAGTAATCAGTGTTTTGATTTGGTGTGTCGGCAACAGCGTCATCTGCGCCACAACCATTTCCCCAGATATGATCTAATAAAAGGTAATGTCCCATCTCATGTGTTAAAGTTCTTCCAAGATTAAACGGGGCTTGGGCGGAAACTGAACCACAACCATTTCCTGCTCCAAATGCAGATGCATCAATAACAACACCATCTCCATTTCCTGCTCCTCCCAGCGGAGAATAACCGAGATAGCCTGTATTTGGAATTACAAAGATGTTGATATAACCGCTCCAATTATTATCAACATCGCCGGAAGTCTGGTTGACTGTTACTGCAGGAACTCCATTTGACAATCCATATCCGTTTGGATGGCTCTTATTTACCAAAACAAATTCAATGCAAGCTTCACCATTTGATACTCCAGGGAAAAACGAGGAACCCGTATTTGACCAAATATTTATGTCCGAGTTTGTTCCTTGATAATCGTCATTTAGTATTTTAATCTGATCTTCTGCCAATTGTATTAAGCAGTTAACATTTGGATTATTTACTCCTTGATAATGAACAGCAACCGGAATAACAACAGGATTCGCACAGAGTGCCTTTTCAGAAGAAGTAGAATTGTATAATTTGAAATTGTTCATTCTCTCCTCATAAGCTTCCTTGTAACTTGGATCTGAGATTAAGAGTTCCTGATGTTTAGAATGTCCACAGGTCCTTTGTAAACCAGATGTTGATCCATCTATCTGTGCGTGTTCTTGTGAATCTGAGAAATTGTCTTCGGAACAGGAGGATACTAACAGAAAAGTAAACATTAATAACATTGATGCTTTAAATAAATTTTGCATAAGCTAAGTTTTAAAAGATTAATAATAATTTTTATAAACTCACCGACATCAACTTGGGCCAAATCTAAATCTTCATATCTACTTATTTTTTAGACTTTATATCGAGAATAGAAGTTTTTATACATTGGGCATGTTTATTTATACATTCAATAAAGTATGCCTTCTTTAATATGCCTAGCTTTGTATTAATCTCAACATGCAATGGAGAATCCTAAATGGATAAATGAATTATTATTCAGTAAAAAGTATTTTTTACTAAGACATGCCTTCTTCTGGATATTTATCTACCTGGATGAGTTTTTAAGTCTAATCGGAATAACCAGCCCATATGAAGATTTTCATTTGATCATTTTTGAATGGATTGGAGACATGATGCTTGTCTATTTTAATATATATTATTTACTACCCAAACTCTTATTAAAGAAAAGGATTCTTTCTTATGGTTTAGCAACTATATTGTGTGTCATAATTATAGCAGTTTTCAACTATTATATCTATGAATCACATCAAGATTCAGATTTCTTATTCCTGGAATATTTTGTTTCTTCATTAGCTTCAAACGCGGCTCTGGTAGGTTTCGCAGCCGTTATCAGGTTTTTTAAATTATCGAATGAATCTCAATTGAAAATTCAAAGCCTGAAAGAAACAAATCTAAAAACGGAACTAGCGTATTTGAAAAATCAAGTCAATCCTCATTTTCTATTCAACACACTGAATAATGTATACATTATGAGTAGGAAGAAAATGGATGAACTCCCTGAGACAATAATGCAGCTTTCTGATTTACTTCGATACCAATTATATGAATGTGATGTAGATTACGTTTCTCTCACTGATGAAATTGACTATCTCAAAAATTACATACACCTGGAAAAACTTAGAAGATCTGATCTTGATATTAGATTTAATGTTGAAGGGACAGTTGCAAATGCGAAGATAGCCCCTTTGATTTTTCTTCCATTTGTTGAGAATGCATTTAAGTATAGTTTGAATTCAGATGGTACGCCTGGAAAAATATCAATAGAAATCCAAGTAACTGATAAAGAGATCCAGTTTTCATGTGAAAATTCGATAGGTGATATTCCGGCAAATGAATTTGGTGGGATAGGTCTTAATAACGCTAAAAGAAGACTTGAGTTAGTCTACCCTGATAATTGTGATTTAAATATTTATCTTCAAGATGACTTTTACTTTGTTAAGTTATCTTTGAAGAATAATGATTAATTATATTATTGTAGATGATGAACCCCTAGCTAGAGAGGGAATCAGTCTGAATGGTAGTCAAGTACCGTTTTTGAATGAAATAGGCTCTTTCCAAAATGCAATGAAGGCTTCCGAATTTATGGTCAACAATCCTGTTGATCTTATTTTTCTTGATATCGAAATGCCGGGATTAAATGGATTGGATTTTTTGAGAAGTTTATCTTCTAAGCCATTCGTGATTTTGACTACTGCTTACCCTCAGTTTGCTCTTGAAGCTTTTGAATTAGATGTGCTTGATTACCTGGTTAAACCCATTCGTTTTGATCGATTTTTCAAAGCTGTTCAGAAGGTACAAGAATACCATGCCTTAAAAACAGATATAAGCGATAAAATTAATGTCGAAGACGATCATATTTTTATAAAATCTGAAAGGCAATATGTTAAGTTGTTGTATAGTGAAATAGTTTATATAAAAGGAATGAAAGACTATGTGGTAATTCATACCAGCGATAAAAAAATATGACTGCGATGAACGTCAAAACGATACTTTCAAAATTACCTCATTCGATATTTGCCAGAATATCAAAATCCTATATTATACAAATTCATAAAATAAAAAGTATTGGTTTGGATACGATTTTTACAGCAGATCATGAACTTCCATTAGGCCCTTCCTACAAAGAATCTTTTGTTAATAATTATATTAAAACCAAGTTGGTTAGCAGATAGGACTTGTTGTCAGGCTTTATAGTTGATGACAAGAAAACAATGGATTGCTGATACTTAGAACATATTGAACAAATTAGCTCAGTGCTTCAATAATTTTAAGAAAGCTATCTGCTTTCAAAGAAGCTCCTCCTACGAGTCCACCATCAACATCTTCTTGTTCAAAAAGTGCTATAGCATTGTCCGGCTTGACACTGCCACCATAGAGGATACTCGTTTCAGATGCGAGCTCTGAACCATATTGTTTTTCAATTTCAGATCTAATAAAAGCGTGCATTTCCTGTGCTTGCTCCTTAGACGCTGTAACGCCTGTTCCAATAGCCCATATTGGTTCATATGCAATAATAATACGCTTAAAATCTTCGCTCGATAAATGGAACAATCCATTCAATAATTGATTAGAAACAAAGTCTTTCTCTTTTCCTTCTTCACGAATTTCTAAGGACTCTCCGCAACAAAAAACCGTATTCATATTGGCTTCTGAAAGAGCGGTTACCTTTTTCTTCAATAATGAATCGGTTTCATTATTATATAATCGTCTTTCTGAATGACCGATAATTACATAGTTAACATTAATGGATTGCAGCATTCCGATGGATATTTCTCCTGTGAAGGCACCATTACTTTGATCATGGCAATTTTGTGCTGCGATATGCAGATTATTGAGAGGAAAAGTAAGATCAGCCAATGACTTAAGGTATAAATAGGGTGTGGCCAGGATGACTTGAGTTTCACTTGATGTATCAAGTTCATTTGAAATTGATCGTGTCAATTGTAAGCCTTGATCAAATTCAAGATTCATTTTCCAGTTTGCAGCTGCTATTTTTCGTCTCATCAAATTCCGTTGATTTTTTAAAAGAATGGACAAAGTTAGAGACATTTTTTACAATTTAGAGTATTCAAAAACTGAAACTACTGATCTGTGAAGAACCCAAACCCATATGTTCACCGAGATATAAGTTGGCTATCATTTAATTATAGAGTCCTCCAAGAAGCGAAAGATGATAATGTCCCATTATTAGAAAGAATCAAATTCCTCGCTATATATTCATCCAATCTGGATGAATTTTTCCGTGTCCGTGTTTCGAATCATAAAAACCTTGTACGTGCTGGTAAAAAGACATTTAAAAATCTAGAATTTGAACCCAAAAGAATCCTTTCTAAAATTCTTAAAATTGTTAATAATCAGCAAGAGGAATACAGTAAAGTATTTGAAGGGCAAATAATTCCAGCACTTAAGGAAAACGGGATAAGAATTAAAAGAAGGAAAGATTTAAATACAGAAGAGACCAGTTACATTGAATCTCTTTTTAATGACAAACTGGTACAATATATACAACCTGTTTTATTGCGTGGAAATAAGATCAAGCCCTTCCTTTCGAACGGAGCATTGTATCTGGCTATATATATGAAAAGTCTCGAGGAAGAGGATAAGGAAAAATATTATGCGATTGTTAAAATACCTTCTGATAAATCAGAAAGATTTGTCAAACTTCCTTCTAAGTCAAAGATGAAGAGGAATGTCATCATTTTAGATGATGTCGTAAGACATAATGTAAGAAATATTTTTCCTGGATACTCAATCGTAAATACTTATTCAATTAAGTTGACGAGAGATGCAGAACTATATATAGATGATGAGTATAGTGGAGATCTTTTAGAAAAAATTAAAAAAAGCATCGCTAAAAGAGATGTTGGTTTGGCCTCACGGTTGATCCATGACAGAAAAATGCCGAATCATTTTGTTCAATACTTACAAAAGGCATTTGAACTGGACAGTATGGATCTTCTCCCGGAAGGACGGTATCACAATAATGCTGACTTTTTCAGTTTTCCAAGTTTTGGACTCAATCAACTTAAGGATATTCCATTGGGGCCTCTTCCCTACCCATCGATTGAAAATGCAAATAGCATTTTCGATAGAATACGTGAAAATGATCACATGCTTTATTATCCGTATCATAAGTATGAGTCTGCAATTCGTTTTTTTGAGGAAGCTTCAAGCGACCCAACAGTCACACATATTAAAATTCTTCAATATCGTGTTGCCAGAGAATCCAGGATCATGGATGCGCTTTTGAAAGCTGTAAAAAATCGTAAACAAGTCACAGCATTCATTGAGATTAAAGCACGATTTGACGAAGAAGCAAATTTGTCGTGGGGAGAAAAACTTGAGAAAGCAGGAGTCACTGTATTATATAGTATGCCTGGATTGAAAGTTCATTCCAAAATGGCGTTGATCCGCAGAGTCGTTAAAGGCAAAGAAGAAATCTATGCCTATTTGAGTACAGGAAATTTTCATGAAAATACGGCTAAGCTTTATACTGATTTCGGATTTTTCACTTTTGATTCCAAACTTGTAAATGAGTGCATGCGACTATATTCATATATAGAAACCAAAGTCATGCCTGAAAAGCCTTTCAAACACATGGGAGTTGGTACTTTCAATATAAAACAGCTCTTAAAGACTTTGGTGAAAAATGAAACCTTAAACGCCAAAAAAGGTAAAAAGGCCACTATTTTATTAAAAATGAACAGCCTTCAGGATGATGAAATGATTGAATTACTTTATAAGGCTAGTCAGAGTGGTGTAAAGATCAAAATGATTATTCGTGGAATATGTTGTCTGGTACCACAAATGAAAGGAGTTAGCGATAATATTGAAGCCTATAGTATTGTAGATCGCTTTTTAGAGCATGCGCGTGTATTTATATTCCATAATGATGGCGATGAACTGGTCTATCTTTCATCTGCAGATTGGATGGTACGGAATCTCCACCACAGGATAGAAACGATGTTTCCTATATTCGATGAGAATCACAAAGAATTTGTGAAAACCATCATGAAAATTCAATTAAACGATAATGTTAAGTCGAGATATCATAATTTTGACACAAATAACGAGTATAAACGCGATTCTAAGCTCCCTTCCCGATCCCAATTAGATACTTATTATTTGATAAAAAGGCGCGTTGAAAAGGTTTAGTACAAACTTTTATAGTAATTTCGCAGATGCAACTTCGTTACATATTTAATTTATACTTAAGTATTGATAACTTAACTACGTTATGCAGATAGAATTAGAAAATGAAATAAAACTGAAATTAGCGAATTGGAAATCGATAATTGAAAAATACCAAATTCCAGATTCCAAGAAAGCTATTTTCCAAATAATAAATAGTTTTGGACCTTATATCGCTTTGTGGGTACTTATGTATTTTTCATTGAGTTGGTCAATTTGGATTACAATTGGATTGGCATTAGTGAATTCATTCTTCTTGGTTAGAATCTTCATTATCCAACATGATTGTGGACATCAGTCTTTCTTCAAATCACAAAAACTGAATAATGCTGTTGGCTTTGTATGTAGTTTCTTTAGTTCGCTACCATATAAGTATTGGGCAAAAATTCATAACCATCATCATGGGCACACAGGTCAGTTAGAACAACGTGATATTGGAGATATAAACTTTCTTACTGTACGAGAATATAAAAACAGGTCCTGGTTTGGACGCTTGAGATATCGAATATTCAGGATGCCAATAATTTTATTTGTAATTGCACCAGTGTTTTACTTTACAGTTTCGAATAGATTTCCTTTTATGAAATTCAGGGGGATGCTTAAAAAAATAAAGTGGTCGCAAATTAGAAATAACACAATTATGCTTGCGGCGTATACTTTGATTGCTTTTGCTGTTGGTTGGGAAAAATTCACTTTTATTCAGTTCATGCTCGTTTTCTTATTTGCAATTATTGCATTTTGGTTTTTTTATGTACAACATTCTCACGAAGATGCATACAACAGGTGGAGAAAGAATTGGGACTTTTTAATAGCGTCAGTCAGAGGAGCAACCTATTATAAACTACCTAAAGCTTTTCAATGGCTTACCGGTAATATTGGAATTCATCACATTCATCATTTGAGTAGTAGAATTCCGAATTACAATCTTGAAAAATGTATGCGAGAGAATCCTATTCTGACGAAATATGCCAACATAATAACCTTTCGGGAAAGTATTAAATGCATCAAAAACAAACTTTGGGACGAACATCGCCAAAGAATGATATCGTTCAGAGAGTTTTATAAATTGGAAAAATTGAACTTGGCTTATTAAGCCATCCTAGAATATATCTTACATTTTTCGATTTATCTCAGCCCAGTTTTCGTTTCTATTATTGATTCAGATAAGGATAGTCTGAGGATTCATGTCTTTATAACAAACAAGATCCTAGAATCATAGAAATTATTTTGTTTGAAATTATTGATGACAAACTTCCTATTGGATTTTGTCGTAATTTTTCATTCCAAATTGAGATATCAAACCGTATAAAGCCATATCCTGTGATTACTATGATCAACTTGTGTTACTTGTTGATAAGAAGAAAATTGTAAACTTATCTTTTATAAATCTATCTGGCTCCCGGGAATGTATAGACACACAACTGATGGACATTTTCACGAAGGATCATGTTGAGTATCTTATAACTAAAGAAAACAAACAAAAACGTCTTGATTCAATTATTTCTGTGGATGACATTTCATTCAATAGCCAAAATTGTGATCTCTAAATGACAAATGATCAACATAAAAGTGGTATTCTCGATTGGGAATCCAAAGGTCGTTATGCTCTTATAGAAGGACACAAAATATTTTATCTGGAATATAACCTGCACAAGGAGAAGACGATTTGTATCCTTCATGGATATCCTACTTGTAGTTATGATTATTATAAATGCGAACCTTATTTGTCAAATTATCGGGTCGTTATTCATGATCATTTAGGATTTGGATTGTCTGATAAACCTCAAAAATATTCATACAACTTAGAGGATCAGGCGACAATTGCTATTAAGCTTTGGAAAAAACTTGGAATAGAAAAAATGCATTTGATTGCCCATGATTATGGAACTTCTATTGCGACTGAAATACTTGCACTTGATAATGAACATCGATTAGAAATAGATATCCAGTCTTTGGTATTATCTAATGGTAGTATGTTGATCGATATGGCAAAACTTCGATTTATCCAAAAGCTTTTGAAAAATAATATAAGTGGGCCTCTAGTAGCTAAACTAACGTGAGTTCGATGTAAGACTAGGCCAAAAGGAGCTGTTTGGTATCGACCAGATTCTTATAAATGGAGGGTTTAGATTCTTTAAACCCGTAGGCACAAAGTCCACCAAGTATATTGACGAAAAATCCGGCAAAGGAACGATGCCTTGTATGTTCGATCTGTGAAATATTTTTGAGTTGGTCAATAATGGTTTCAGAGATAGCAAGTTTTCGGAGCAGAAGAGCATCCTGTAGGGGTGTAATCATTTTGGATTTCATATTCCGTCTCAACTTAGTAATCAAATGAATACCTCTCAAGAAAAGAGTGTCAAAGATTTGCTTGTTGACAATATAGCCTTTATCACCGAACAACCGGCCATAGACCTTCTTCATAAACCGTTTACACTTCAATACGGCATTATCATGCACATTGCCCGGAGTGAGTTGAAAATCAATCACTTCGCCCCGGTCATTATGAACCAGATGAAGTTTGAAACCATAAAACCAACCCTTTGAAGTCTTGCCTCGTTTGGCCAGTCCAGCAAACACCTTGTGGGAATGAATCCTTCGATTGTGACAGACCCGGATACTGGTTGAATCAATAAAGGATATCCCACTACATTTACCCATTCGGTACATCTTTACAAACAAGGCTAATGGTAGGACCGCTTTGGTTTGCAACTCCACCATCCGATTATAAGATACCAGATTGGGAAAATAGCCGCGCATATGTTGGCAGACATGATTCTGGTAAAAGTGCTTAAAGCAACG
Organism: Saprospiraceae bacterium; assembly: GCA_965248155.1. Classification (GTDB taxonomy): domain Bacteria; phylum Bacteroidota; class Bacteroidia; order Chitinophagales; family Saprospiraceae; genus RFSX01. Next base: position 955,925 of record CBDFIO010000001.1, on the reverse strand, counting down.
GTATCCACTCATATGAAAAAATACGATGATGCTCATCACCTCGCTCATGGATAACCTGCAGGTACGATTCCGTCGATTTTTCTTTCCCTCTAGGGTATGAGATTTTAAAAAGTAATCAAAATCGGTGAAAAAATCATCGAAAGCACAGAAAATTGCAATAATTTGACTATCTTTCATAGTAGAGCTTTTTTGTTTTAATTAATTGATTATCAACTATTAAGATAAACAAAATTGCTCTTTCTTTTTATCCTATTTTTCCACTTCCTTACGTCGAACTCACGTTAAACTAGCTAGCTACAATACATTTAGACGGAACATGAAAAATATATTTTATAATTCTGAAGCTATCGAATCAAATGACATGTTGATATTATGGGAATTGCTTCTTCATAATAACGACCGCAAGGTTCTGGCTAAGATTACAAAATATATAAATCAACGCTATGACAACTATGAAAGATGGATTGGAGCTTTAAAGGACACGAATGTCAAAACTTTAATTTTATGGGCTGATAAGGACCCTGTAGCTGTTATTGAAATGGCATACAAGTTGAGTTCCATAATCAAGAATTCTACATTAAATATAATTGAAAATGTAGGTCATTATCCTATGGTTGAAGCCACAGATGAATGGACAAATAGAATATTGGATTTTTATAATATCAAAGAAATATAAATTCTCCCGTAATTTATTTTCAGCCTACTAGGCATATTTCTTATTTATTAATTTAATACTGATAATTACTAAATAAATAACTAGAGCGGCTCCTCCGATTAGTATGAATGCAGCAGCTGTATCATTCCCAGAACATGAAACACTGCAGGACCAGGCTGCAACAAAGTATGCCAAAATGAGGGCTCCTATGAAAGTCAATAAGTATAAAAGGATTCTTATCGCTTTTACCCCTTCTTTATTTCCATCCTTCTTATATTGCTTTTTGAGATTTTGTAATGATTTTCTTATTTCTTTCTTATATTTTTTAAATGCTTTAAGCATGACTTTCCTATTGGGATCAGAATCAAGAGTTATTAAACTTGTATTAACCGCAGATAAGAGAATAGTTTCCTCTCCAATGCTTTGCTGAGACCCATCAACACCATTTGCGAAATTTAAAAACCAAAAACTGAGCAATAAAAAACCAGATATTACAAGCACAATGTCACATCGTTTTTGCTTTCTGTAGACTGTTCTATTCAATCGATTTACTGAAGGATAAATAACATATACCAATAGTGCGAAAAACAGAATTATGTTAACAAGAGTGTTGGATATTTTAATATCATCAGCAAAGAAGAGAAATCCTAATAGGATCGCATTACCCGCAATAATTATTGAAAAAACGCCTATTAGAATTCTTGAAATTACAGGATTCCGGCTTGACCATAATGATAGATTTTTCATAATTGATATTTAGGGTTTAGTAGAATCTTAATACATATAAGTTTAAATATTAAAACCCATGCTTGCAAATTTAGGTGCGCCCTGTGAATGTATATTTAGAAGGGCGAATTGATTTTAACACTCTAATGTTTAGCATACTTTTGAATAGCGATTGCATGATTGTAGGTCTTCAAACCAAAGTGGACAATAAGTGAATAAAATTAAGTTACACTTTTAAAAGTTAAATTGAAATATTCTTGTCTGCGTTTTTTAAATGTTTTGTGTTTACATAATTTTCTTCTCTTCAGTTTTTCTTCTTTTAATCCATAATAAACATCTGCTGGTATCAAGTTTTGTAAAGATTCATGATATCTGTGATGGTTATAATATTTTACAAATTGTGAAAGAGGAAAACTCAATTCACCTGGGCTGTAATAATGATCCAGTTTAATTACATTTTTCATCGTTCTGTGATACCTTTCAATCTTGCCTTGCGTTTGAGGATGACCAGGTCTTCCTCTCACATGTTTAATTTTGTAATCATCCAAATAAGAGCTCAACTCTTGACTTAAATAACAAGATCCATTATCAGATAATAACTTAGGCGGTTTATTCAAATTTACATTTGGATGGTTTAATGCCTGATTCAAAGTATTTTTTACATCAAGGGTTTTCATCGTTGAGCACAACTCCCAACTTATAATGTACCTAGAATAATCATCTAATATAGTCGATAGGTAATACCATCCCCAGCCAATGATTTTGAAATAAGTAAAATCAGTTTGCCACATTTGATTGACAGTTGTTGTTTTGTCTTTAAATTCATCTGCGGCAGATATCAGATCATAATGAGGAGGGTTTATCAGTCCAGCAGATTTCAATATTCTGTAAACACTGCTTTCGCTTATAAAGTATTGATTCTCATCAGTATACCTGCAAGCCAATTCTCTACAAGAAAGCTCTGAAACTTCCAGTGCCAGATTCAATATATCAGACCTGATCCGATCAGGAATCTTGTTCCAGTAATGCTTCCTTGTACTTTTCTTTTCCTCTAATCCTACAATTCCATTTTCCCGATATTTCTTATACCAGTTGTAAAAGGTTGATTTGTGAATACCGATTTCTTTAAGCGTTCGTCTAATGCTCCATTCAGATTGCTCAACAATTCTGATCAATTCCATTTTTTCTTTTGCTGTAAATCGCATATACTTCTTGAATTTTATTTTACTCCATTCAAGCTTTTTTTAAGCACACGATTTTTTAGAGTAAGTTCTGCTACTACCTCTTTAAGGTCTTGATTTTCTGTCTTTAGATGTTGAACTTCTGAAGTATTGGCTTCACGTTCTGTGTCTCCCTTTAAACGTTTCTTCCCTGCTTCCATGAAATCTTTACTCCACTTATAATATAGTGGTTGTGAAATCTCTTCTCTTCTACAAAGAGAAGCAACACTTTGTTCTCCTCTTAATCCTTCAATGACTATTTTAATTTTTTCTTCTGTAGAGAATTTACGTCTTGTCCTTCTTTTTACATCTCGGACATAAGATTCTGCTGATTTGTTTTTCTTGTTCATAATAAAGTGAATTTAATAGTTATGTATAACTTAATTTTATTCACTTAATGGTCCACTTTTATTTGACGATTTACAGCATGATCTTGTTTGTAATATTCAAGTATTAATTCCTTCTGTTTATTATTCAATCCCATTGGGTAGCGACAGTAATTGCTTAGCTGAAGGTATTTGCGTTTGCTTAATGGTGGATTAAACCTGTATCTCGGAGGAGCAGTTGCTCCGAATATTATCGAACTGAGGCCTACTGCCAGAAAACCTGTTCCTGCAATTGTACTTTCTGAATTGCAATCACCAAAATAAAGACCTGCAGCGATCAAACTAGCTATACCCGATCCTATCATTAATAGCGATCTGGATTTTCCTTCCAATTCAATTGCCCTGATTTTCTTTATTCTTTCAAATGGCGCATTATATAGTACATTATTTTTTACAAGCCATATTGAGGTATCAAACACGACCAAGAGCTCAGCGGATAAAGTGATTGAACTTTTCAATTCTATAATTGATTTTACTCCATAAGGGGATGTGCCTTTATAAAGACTTCCACATGAAGTCAAAGCAATAAAACTTATTAACGCTAGAATTCGGAATTTGCTCATTCAGTGTTTTTTAATTTAGAAACTGGAATCATAGTTTCAAAGAAGTAATCCTCCATTGTTGCTTTTTCGCATTCCCATTGTTGATATAATTGATGAATCAATTTGTCGTTTAAAACCAACTCTTCTTTATATGATTCATTCTCGTCCGGAAGAAGCCAGTCTTTACGTATCCATTCGATATAGAATCCTTTGGAATTAACAAATAAAGAAATCTCCTTTGCATCGTTCTCTTTCTCTATTGCAAATTCAAAATTATAGGATTGGCCAGGATAAGTTATGAGATAAGAATCATCATCTTCTAATAAACGTTCATTTATATTGAGATGAGGATTAAGTTTAGCTTTATTAATTATATCATGGCTAAGAAAATTTACTTCCTGGGAACCTGAAAGACTTATACCTAACCAGTCGATATGCCAGTTGTCCGAAATAAATTTCAGCCTCATTTTCTGCTTACCACCTTTGTTCAGATCTATTTTATAGCCAAGCTTACTCCAGGTAATAGGGCCAGAGTCGCCAATTTGTTGAACCTCTTTGTATTTCCCATCTTCCCATATTTCAATATGCAGCCCGAAATGTTTTCTGTACCATTTTGCAAAATTGTATGCATATAGCATTTGGTTTGTAGTAGAAGCTGTCCAATCTATAGAATTGAAATTTTGCTTATTCAGAAACATATCATAGAGCAATACGGTATTCAATAATGCACTTCTTAATTTTAATGCGAGAAATATTTCTTCTTGAACCTCCGGGACTTCAAATTCAATATCAATCCAATCCTGGTAGTCTCGCTTTGTTAAAGCATCATCTAGTACAATCTGAGATGTTGAGTAATAGTCGTCATCTTCTTTCAATAGTTTTTCGGCAACATGATGGCCTGTCTTATCTATGATACTGGTAATTGGAATATAAGGACCGACTTTGATGAGCTCTTTTCTCCAATCCAGAAGATTATTTGACTCGCTTGGAAAGATATGTTCGCTTGAATCATGTTCAACTGAAAGTATCTTAAAAGTATTCAGATAATGGGTTTCTAATGCTTCATTTCGAAGTTCCATTAAAAGTCTTCCATTTTCAATCTTGGCGAACTCCAACTTATCTACATCTTCCATTTCAAATCTTTTTGAAATGGAGTAACTAAATGTCTCAGCTTCCAAATATGCTGTATCGTTATTTATGGAATAAACGGTTGGACAAGATCCGAAAATAGCAAAAAACAATACTGTTCCAGCCACGATACCTCCAGGTGCAGATAATAGAAATGCCAAACCATCAATACTTTTATGAACTGTCTCTACGAATTCAACTTCAGCGAAATCTAATTCTTCAATTTCTTGATGGCTACTGCGGTCAAATGAATATCGTAGTGCATTTCGTCTCGGTATCATGAAGGTAGAATCCTCACTGTAAAGGAGAGTAAAGCCATTATCCATGGTTACAAGTTCTCCTGAGCTAAGGTGAATATGTACGGGATTAAACGTTCCTTGCTTCGTTGTAAGGATTTTATCCCCTTGACCAAGGTGATGTGGGACAAGTTCTTTAGATACTACTATACATGAAATGAGAAATGAAACAATAAGAATCCCTAGTATACAGATCGCTTTTGTTTGTGCCTTCATAATTAATAGTTATGATTGAATAAATATACTTATAGCAGCTAAGAATTGTTCTTTTGAAAATGAGTTACTAGTCTTTATAGAAGGAATTGAGACGTATACGCTTATTTGAAAAGCGTATATACAAGCCAAGCGGAAGCATAGGCCATGATAAGCATGACTACAAATTGAATTAGTGGGTATTTCCAATGTCCGGTCTCTTTTTTTACTATTGCCATGGTACTCATACATTGGAGTGCAAATACATAAAACATGAGTAAGGAGAGACAGGTAGCGAGATTAAACCTTGAAGATCCGGTCAGTCTATTCTTTTCATTTCTCAATCTGTCCTTTATTAATGATTCCTTATCTGATCCTACACTGTAAATCGTAGAAATAGAACCAACAAAAACTTCTCTCGCAGCAAATGATGATATCAGTGCAATTCCGATCTTCCAATCATAACCAAGGGGTTCAATAAGCGGTTCGATAGTTTTCCCTAAATACCCAGCATAAGAATATTCCAGATCTATTGCTTCTTTTGAAGAATTGTTAATTCCTGATATCTGTGTCTGATTCTCAAAGGCATCTTGCAGGAAGGAATCACTTTTTGGGCTATAACTTGCCAGAAACCAGAGTATGATTGATACAAGAAAAATTATTTTTCCCGCTTCAATAACGAAAGCTTTTGTTTTTAGATAGACATTATAAAAGACATTACGCCAATTAGGTACTCGATAAACAGGCAATTCTAATGACCACATATGAGAACTCTTAATCTTAGATCTTGAATATGAAAGTTTTGCTACCAACAGAGTTGCGAAAACTCCAACCAAATAGAGTACTAATAATAGAACTCCCTGAATATTAAAAAAGCCGGCAGTTGGCTCGGGAAACATTATTGCAATAAGAATAGTATATACAGGAAGTCTTGCACTGCAGGTCATTAATGGAGCAGCAAATATGATCGAAAATCGTTCTTTTGGATCATTAATGACACGACAACTCATAATTGCAGGAATTGCACAAGCCCAACTGGACATAAGTGGAATAACACTTTGTCCTGATAAGCCAAAATTAGACAGAAACCTATTTGCTATGAATGATATCCGGGACAAATAACCTGAATGCTCTAATATGCCGAGGAGTAAAAAGAGGATAGCAATCTGAGGTATGAATATTAATACTCCGGCAAGTCCGGGAATAATACCTTCACTAATTATGTCAGCAAACCAAGCATTGGATATGGTAGACTGAGTCAGTTCTGCTAATTTTGCAAAACCCAAATCAATCCAATCCATAGGTATCGACGCAAAATAGAAGACTGATTGAAAGACGGTCAGAATTGTTAGAAGAAATATAAGGATCCCAAAGATGGGATGCAGTAAGATTTTATCCCAACGTTTAGAAATATTTAGAAAAGCATCTCTTTCATCATTGTATCTCAAGTCGGTTTTTATAAAAGAGTTGATTAGTTTTTGCCTTTTAAAAAAGTCTTCCTGCACAAGATCAGAATTGGAATCTTTGGGTAGAATTAATTTTGAAACATATTGGTTGGTAAATTGTCCATCAGATTCTTTATCATATAAGCTGCGACAAAATGCATTTGGAATTTTGAAAAGTGAATTTGTAGCAGCTTGCTTTATTTTATTCAAGCCATCTCCAGTTTTAGAGTTCATCAGAATGACTTCGCAGCCAAGATTATTAGACAAGTTTTGGAGGTCAACATGAATTCTATATTTTTCCAGATCATCCTTGAAATTAATCACCAATAACATAGGAATTTGAAGGTCAGCGATTTCAGAAAAGAGGATAAGATTATCTTCTAACTGTAATCCATTTGCTACAAATATTATTGGAGACTTGATTTTGCTGTTTTCTAATATAGCATCCCTGGAAATTTCTTCTTCAATTGTATTTGATCTTAGAGATTTGAGCCCCGGAAGATCTATGATTTCAAAATCCGTAAAGTTTCCGGACTTTTTCTCTACCGTTACGCCACCGTAGTTTCCAATTTTTTGATTGAGTCCTGTAAGAAGATTAAATAGACTGCTCTTACCGGAGTTGGGTTTTCCTACTAAAGTGATTTCATTCATCCTAGAGGAATTTTTTCAAAACTAATAAGCTGGAAATCGCGTTTTCGAAGACCAATCATTTTTCCACCAATACTTAAGTTGACAAGTCTTGAGAAAGAAGGACTATAATTCAGTTTGAAAATAGCGCCTTTAGTGAGACCAATTGATACCAAATAATTTTTGAATACATCTGTACCCCCTACAGATAGTATCCTCGCCTTGTCTCCTTCCTTCAATTTTTCTACAGCCAAAATATCAATTCGAATTGCAAATAAACTACTTATTTAAATTTAATCTAAATCATAAAGCGAAATAATTCGCATCATTTTCAAGAAAACGATAAGGCAGGAACCACCGACTGCAAATATAGCATATGTGCATAAGCATATTTATTTTTTTTAATATTTATTGTTTGAAAAAAGTTTGATTTTTTAATTAGTTTCGACCCATGCAAGCAGGTAAACGATATTCTTTTTTTGAAACTGTCAAATGGACAAGAAAGGCGATTCTGCTCTTTTCGATCTGGTCATTGGTTCCGGTTGTCTTATATACTGTTTGTGACTTTAATTGGATTCATATGCCATGGCAACCTGTTTCATTAATAGGTATAGCTGTAGCGTTTTATTTAGGCTTTAAGAATAATTCTTCATATGAAAGATTATGGGAAGCCAGAAAAATATGGGGTGGTATTGTAAATGTCTCAAGATCATTTACTGTTATGTCGAGGGAGTTTATTAATAACGATGAAGCTGAAGTTCCAAGTAGTTCTGAGCAGCTTACAGATATAAGAAAAAGAGTCATACACAGACATATTGCCTGGGTGCACTCACTGGCTATTCAATTAAGAAAATTGAAAGCCTGGGAGCATAACTCAGAAAAGGAAAATCAATTGAGAAAAGCCTTAGGAGTAGAATTTCATGAAGATAAATTCATGAAGCTTCAAGATTACCTCTCCGATAGTGATTTTAACTATGTATTGGCAAAAGGGAATATTGCTTCTCATATTTTGAGCCAGCAATCCCGTGATTTAATGAAATTGAGGCAGTCAGGGATAATTGAACATTTCCGTCATTTAGAAATACAAAACTTAGTCACAGAAATGTATTCTTTACAAGGTAAAAGTGAAAGAATAAAGAACTTCCCTTTTCCTCGTCAATATGCTACCGTCAATTATTTCTTTGTGGTTCTATTTATTGCTTTGTTACCATTCGGAATGTTAGATGTTTTCTCTGAACATGTCAAAGGATTTATGATCTGGTTGTCGGTTCCATTTTCAGTAATATGTTCCTGGGTATTTTGGATGATGGAAGTGATCGGTGAGTATAGTGAAAATCCATATGAAGGTCTATACAATGACGTGCCAATAACTTCTATAGCTACAAGTATTGAAATAGATATACGCCAAATGATTGAAGAAACAGATTTACCTCATAATATTATGCCCCAAGGGGATATGCAAATTTTATTTTAAATGAATTTAGAACAGATTTTTACCAATAATCAAGCTTGGATTGAGAAAAAACTATCTCTTGATAGTGAATACTTTGCGAATCTGGCAAAAGGTCAAAGCCCTAAAGTATTATATATTGGGTGCTCGGATAGCCGGGTTTCAGCAGAAGAAATAATGGGGGCATCCCCGGGCGATATTTTCGTTCATCGCAATATTGCCAACATGGTACCAAATGCAGATCTGAATGTGATGTCTGTAATTAACTATGCCGTCGAGCATTTGAAAGTCGAACATGTCGTTGTTTGTGGTCATTATTACTGTGGAGGTGTAAAAGCTGCGATGGAATCATCTGATCTTGGAATTTTAAATCCTTGGTTAAGAGACATAAGAGATGTTTATCGTTTGCATCAACAGGAATTAGACCTGATAGATGGTGAAGATAGGTACAAACGACTCGTTGAATTGAATGTACAAGAGCAATGTATAAATGTTATTAAAACACCAGAAGTACAAAACGCTTATAAAACAAGAAAAATACAAGTTCACGGATGGGTTTTTGATATTGGTACAGGTGGATTAATTGATCTAAAAATTGATTTCCCTAAGATTCTGGAAGATATAATACAGATATATAAATTGGACTAATCTGATTGGTTTTTCTTAGGTAAGTATATCTATTTGATTTATAATTTCTGTCCTCGTTTTTTAATACAATTCATAGCTTATCTGAGTTGTTAGGATCTTCGTATATCTTTATCAAATGCTCCTCAATAAAATATCAGCCCTCTTTAATCCAAATCAATATCACGGATGGGGTAAAAAAAGAAGATACTTTGAAGGATGGTATTATAAGATCATTTCAAAGGATGAGTTAAATGCATTTGCAATTATACCTGGAATTGCAATGGATGAAGATGGCAATAAACATGCATTTATTCAGATTCTGGATGGTAAAGAATGTACAGCTGAATACATTAAATATGAAACAAGTGAATTCAAAGCTGATGAGCGCAATTTTAAGGTTAAAATTGCTAAGAATCAGTTCGCTATAGATACAATCACATTAGATCTTCCCCAAATAAATGGGAAACTTGAATTTAGTAATATAAGTCCCTGGCCATCTTCAACAATATCTCCAGGTATCATGGGCCCCTATTCATTTGTTCCATTCATGGAATGTTACCATGGGATCGTAAGTATGAATCACACTATCAAAGGCCATCTTTTATACAAAGAAAAGTCCATAAATTTTGATGGAGGGAGAGGCTATACTGAAAAAGACTGGGGGCAATCATTTCCCAGTGCATATGTGTGGATGCAATCTAATCACTTTGGAGACAAAATCGTTTCTCTGAAGGCTTCTGTAGCTAAAATTCCCTGGCTCACCGGAGCATTTGTTGGGTTCATTGCGGGAGTATTATTGAAGGATAAGCTGATACAATTTACCAGCTACAACGGCAGTAGGTTGAAGAAATCTTTTATAGATAGTGAAAAAGTAGAATTGATTCTTGAGAATAAATGGTATAGATTAATGATTATCGCAATTAGAGATAAATCTACTGAATTAGCGTCTCCAATTTCAGGTTTTATGGATGGTAGAATTGAAGAGAGTATGACTTCAGTCTTAAATGTTCAGCTATTGGAAAAGAAGAGCAATACAATGATTTCTGACTCGGGAAGAAATGCAGGATTAGAGGTTGCAGGAAAGATTAAAGAGATAATTATCTGATAATTTCCATGATTTCTTATTTACTATTTGAAATAATAATCCTATCATTGTTCTAGAAATGAAAATTAGAAATACATATACTTGGTGGTGGTGCTTGTCTGAATACGAATTCTGAGAAGACCTTATTAAGTATTTTAAAAATATAAAAGACTTGCTTCTCGCAGGTCTTTTTTTTTGCATTATGATTAAGAAAATTTGTAACTATTATTTTAAAAATTTAGATGAAATCACCATATGGTGGTGGTGCATAAACTATGTAAGAACATAAAGAAGCATCGATTCATCTATTAGATAGTTATTATTGAAAGCCTGCTTCTGCAGGCTTTTTTTTTGCTTATGAAAAAGAAAATTATACATACCAGTTACATTAAATCTATCTCTGATATTTGGACTCCTGTTAGTATCTATCAGAAGCTCAGAGATATTTTTCCAAATAGTTTGTTGTTGGAAAGTGCAGATTATCACAGTAAATCTAATAGTAAAAGTTTTATATGCCTGGATCCTTTGGCTGGCTTTGAAGCTAAAAGAGACACTTATAAAATAGAATTCAGTGGATCAGAAACATTCAACGCACAAGTTGATGATCCCAATGAAGTTTTTCACGCGTTTATGGATTTTCATTCCTTATTCAGGACGGGGAATAATGACATTGCAAGAAACACAGCAGGCTTATTCGGATTCAGTTCATTTGAATCAGTCAGGTATATGGAAGAAATAGATATTGACAAGAAGAATAGCCCTTCAAAAAACAACCCTGATCTGAAATATCAATTGTTCCGCTTTGTTCTTGTTTTCGATCATTATAAGAATGAACTAATTCTGACTAAAAATCATCTCGAAGGGTCTCCGGAATCCAAATTTTCATTAGAGAAAATATTGGAGTTACTGAAAAACATTAACTCCCCCGGATTTGACTTTCAGCGTATAGCTGAGGAAGGCTCAGTGATATCTGATCAGGAATATTTAGAGTATGTACGAAAAGGAATTGATCATTGCCAGCGAGGTGATGTCTTTCAAGTTGTACTTTCCAGAGAATTTAGTCAGAAGTTCAAAGGCGATGATTTTAAAGTTTACCGATGTCTTAGAAGTATAAATCCTTCGCCATATCTCTTCTATTTTGATTATGGAGATTTCAAAATATTCGGTTCTTCACCTGAATCACAAATTCAGGTTATGGATAGTCATGCACACATTAATCCAATTGCCGGAACAATAAAAAGAGGTCTCAATGCAAATGATGATCAAGCAAGGGCGGAGAAACTTAAAAATGATCCAAAAGAAAAAGCAGAGCATGTTATGCTTGTGGATTTAGCGAGGAATGACTTAAGTAGAAACTCAAATAAAATCTTTGTCGATAGCTATGGTGAAATTCAGTACTTCTCTCATGTTAATCATATGGTAAGTAAAGTTAGTGCAAGCTTAGATGAATCAGTTTCAGGATTAGATATTTTCTCAGACACGTTTCCTGCAGGAACTTTATCAGGTGCTCCTAAATACAAAGCACTTCAGATCATAAATGCCAATGAAAAGGTAGCAAGGAATTTCTATGGCGGGGCGATAGGTTTTTTTGGATTTGATAATTCTGTCAATCATGCTATAATTATCAGATCTATACTGAGTAAAAATAATACACTGATCTATCAGGCAGGTGCCGGTATAGTGGTTAACAGCATTGCAAGAAATGAATTAAAAGAAGTTAATAACAAAGTTGCAGCATTAAGAAAAGCAATCAAAATGGCAGAAGATATATGAGAATTTTACTTATAGATAATTACGATAGTTTCACTTACAACTTAGCTTATATTCTCAATGCACTCAATGTTGAATTTGATGTATTTCGAAACGATAAGATTGAAGCTGTTCAATGTTTGACCTATGATGGAATTATTTTGTCTCCGGGTCCCGGCATACCAAATGAAGCAGGGCGCGTTTTTGAAATAATAAAAACTTGTGAAAGTAAAATTCCGATTTTAGGAATCTGCTTAGGCCATCAAGCGATTGCAGAACACCTGGGAGCTAAATTATTGAACAGGAATAAAGTACTCCATGGGGTACAGACTTCAATCCATATTACAGAACATGGATCACAAATGTTTCAAGGTGTTCTGAAATCATTTCCTGCCGGAAGATATCATTCTTGGGAAATTGAAAATCAGGAAAACTTAAATTTTAAAGTGACTGCTGTGGATGCCGATAATAGCATTATGGCATTTGAAAACCCGGACAAGTTGTTATATGGATTTCAATTTCACCCGGAGAGTATAATGACGCCGTCAGGGCCTCAACTAATCAACAATTTTATTGGCATTTGTAAATCGATTCCGGTATGAAGGAAATATTAAACAGATTATTTAATCATCATAGCCTTTCAAGATTGGAGGCTAAAAATGTGCTTGGTAACATCTCAGATGGAATGTATAATCCCAGCCAGGTAAGCGCCTTTATGACAGTATTTAAAATGCGACATATAACAGTAGAAGAGCTAGTTGGATTTCGAGATTGTCTGAGAGAAAGGTGTATCCCTATTGATCTATCAGAATTTGATCCCATCGATATGTGTGGAACAGGTGGAGATGGGAAGAATACTTTTAATATTAGCACATTGGCATCATTTGTTGTTGCAGGAGTAGGAGTAAATGTTGCAAAGCACGGAAACTATGGTGTAAGTTCAAGATGTGGATCTTCGAATGTTATGGAGTATTTAGGATATAAATTTACCAGCGATCATGATATTCTAAAAAAGCAGCTTGAAAAATCAAATATTTGTTTTCTACATGCTCCATTATTTCATCCGGCTATGAAAGAAGTTGCACCAATTAGAAGAAATCTAGGGGTATCTACTTTCTTTAATATGCTAGGGCCAATGGTAAATCCATCAATGCCTCAGAAGCAGCTTGTAGGTGTTTTTTCCCTGGAATTGCAGCGCTACTATAAATATATCTATGAACAAGAAGAGTGCTCTTATAGAATAGTACATTCCCTTGATGGCTATGATGAGATTAGTTTGACATCCATGACAAAACTTATTAGTCCTATAGAAGAAAGGTTAATGGATCCCAAAGAATTTACAACTTTGAAATTAAGCCAGGAATCACTCTATGGTGGCAACACGATTGAGACTTCAAGTAAAATTTTTATTGACATTTTAGAGGGCAGAGGAACAAAAGAACAACAGGCTGTTGTATGTGCAAATGCAGCATTGGCGATACACTGTAGTAAGAATAATTTAAGCATAAAGGATGCTTATGAACTTGCTGAAGATTCATTGCGTTCCGGAAAAGCAATAACGGCATTAAAATCAATTCTACAATGAATATCTTGGCTGAAATAACTGCGGACACAAATCTGGAGCTAGAAAGACTTAAGAAGGAAAAACCAATAAATATATTGGAGAAAAGTAAGCTCTTTTCCAGGAATACGAATTCCTTAAAAAGACACTTAATAAATTCTGAGGTTGGAATTATAGCTGAAATTAAAAGATGCTCTCCAAGTAATGGAATAATAAAATCAGATGTTCAGCTGGATACTCTTGCCGATGGATATATAAAATCTGGAGCGAGTGGTCTTTCCGTACTTACAAACGAAAAATATTTTCACGGATCCCCTGAAGATATTTCAGCTATCAGACATTCGAGTGAAGTACCAATATTAAGAAAGGATTTTATCCTTGATGAATATCAGATTGTGGAATCTAAAAGTATAGGTGCAGATTGCATTCTGCTTATCGCTAGTTGTCTGACTGTAGAGAAATGTAGATCGCTTGCAAGACTTGCTAAGTCATTAAATCTTGAAGTGCTACTTGAAATACATACGTTGGCAGAATTAAATATGTATATCAATATTGATGTAGATATGGTAGGTGTAAACAATAGAAATCTAGATGATCTTTCTACTTCTATTGAGACAAGTTTATCTCTTGTTGATAGTATCCCGGATTCATTTCTAAAAATAAGTGAAAGTGGAATTGATTCTGCAGCTTCAATAATTAACCTAATGAATAATGGTTTTGACGCCTTCCTTATCGGTACTTATTTTATGACTAATGAAGATCCGGCTAGAGCATGCAAAAATTTATTAGATAGAACAAAAGAGCAGTTGAGATGAAGCTGAAAGTTTGCGGTATGAAATACGAGGATAATGTACAGGAACTGCTTGAAATCAGACCGGACTTCATTGGTTTTATTTTTTATAGGGCTTCAAGAAGATATGTTTCCCTTTCAGAGTTGGCCTTTATGAAAGCATTTGAATCAGAGGATACTAAAACTGTTGGAGTCTTTGTAAATCATGATCTGAAAGAGTTAATCCGTATACAAAAAACATTGAGATTGAACTATGTACAGCTTCATGGATCGGAAACACCTTCCTATGCAAAAAGTGTTTCATCAATGGGTATAGCTATCATTAAAGCTTTTCAGATTGATAGCAACTTTAATTGGTCTACAGTTAAACCATTCGCTGACTATGTAGATTATTTTCTTTTTGATACAAAATCTCAGAACTATGGTGGCAGTGGAGAAAAGTTTGACTGGAGCCATCTTGATAATTATAGTGAATCTGTTCCTTTCTTTCTGAGTGGAGGAATCCAGCTTAATGATGATAAATTGATTAAAGAGATTGATCATCCATTTCTTGAAGGTATTGATATAAACAGTGGATTCGAATCGAATCCAGGGCAGAAAATAATTATTTCAATTGAGAAATTTCAAAAGAAAATTCTAGAATGTTAGAAAATTATCACATTGACGAAAAAGGGTTTTACGGAGAATTTGGTGGAGCATTCATACCAGAAATGTTATACCCAAATATTAAAAACCTACAAGAGAACTATCTAAGGATTATACAATCCAATTCATTTCAGAAAGAATTCCAGTCTTTATTAAAAGATTATGTAGGGCGGCCTACTCCACTCTATTATGCAACAAATCTAAGTGCTCATTACAAATGTCAGATATATTTAAAACGAGAAGACTTATGTCACACTGGAGCGCATAAAATCAATAATGCTATTGGTCAGATTTTGCTGGCCAAACGATTAGGGAAGAATAGAATAATAGCCGAGACTGGTGCCGGGCAGCATGGAGTAGCTGTAGCCACAGCATGTACTTTGATGGATATGGAATGTATTATCTATATGGGTCACAAAGATATTGAGAGACAATCTCCAAATGTTTCACGTATGAAAATGCTTGGCGCTAAATTAGTAGCTGTTCATTCTGGTAGTAAAACACTAAAGGATGCCACTAATGAAGCGATCAGGGATTGGATAAACAATCCTGTAGATACACATTATATAATCGGAAGCACAGTTGGACCTCACCCCTACCCACACTTGGTAACAATATTGCAATCCATAATCAGTAAAGAGATAAAAGCGCAACTTATTGGCTCTCCGGATTACATTATTGCTTGCATAGGTGGAGGATCTAATGCGATGGGAGCATTCTTTCATTTTATCGATGATGTAAATGTAAAATTGATTGGCGTTGAAGCTGCAGGTCGTGGTATAGAAACTGATAAAACTGCTGCTACACTGGCGCTTGGTTCCAAGGGTGTATTGCACGCTTGCATGACCAAAATATTACAGAATGATGACGGGCAATTGGTGGAACCCCATAGTATCTCTGCAGGATTGGACTATCCAGGTATAGGACCCCAACACGCCCATTTATCAAATCTTCAACGCGTCCATTATGGTCATGTTACGGATCAGGAAGCATTAAACGCTTCCTATTTCTTAACTAAAACTGAAGGTATTATCCCAGCTTTAGAATCTGCTCATGCAATCGCTTATCTGGATAAAATGACTTTTAATGAAAGTGATATGGTAGTCGTAAACTTGAGCGGTCGGGGGGATAAGGATTTAGCAACATATATAGAAAATCTAGAAAGATGAATCTGGAAAATTTAATGAATCGTAAGAAATCAAATCTATTGAATATATACTTTACTGCAGGCTTTCCAGAATTGAATAGTCTTCCGGAAATATTAATGGCTTTGGAAGAAGCTGGAGTAGATATGGTGGAGATAGGAGTTCCATATTCTGATCCAATAAGTGACGGCCCAACAATTCAAAAAAGCAATGCAATCGCTATTGAGAATGGAATAACAATGGGAAAAATATTTAATCAACTATCTATCAGTTCCTTTAATATTCCTGTTATACTTATGGCTTATTTTAATTCAGTATATCAGTTTGGAATTGAGAATTTTTGTCAGCGATGTCAGAAATGCAACATCGATTCCGTAATTGTTCCAGACTTGCCAATAGATCATTACGAGAGGGAATACAGCAAGAAATTTCAGCATTATGGCATAGAGCCTGTATTTCTTATTACTCCTGAAACAGAGATTGAAAGACTGGAGTATATTGATCGGAAAAGTAGAAGATTTATATATGCTGTCAGTAGTTCAAGTACAACTGGTCAAAAGAAACATATTCAAGGGGCTCAATCTTACCTTGAGAGAATTAATTCACTAAATCTTCAATCTCCAGTTTTAGTAGGTTTCAATATTAAATCTTCTGCTGATTATAAGTTTGTTTGTTCTTATGTAAATGGAGGCATTATTGGGAGTGCTTTTATCAATCATATATCTAATGCTTCAAACTTACGGTCAAGTGTTTTACAATTCGTCAGTTCAATAAAAGAGAATGTTCTTGTTTGACAAGGACTGATGATAACTCATAATATATTCTTACCTTGAAAATAGCAACTTGTTAGTATCCACCAAGGAAGCATTATTCATGAGTTCAGAATTCAAATCAAAACGAATAGAATCAATCGATATTCTGAGAGGTATCGTTATGGTTATTATGGCCTTAGACCATAGCCGGGAATATTTCCATTTTGGTGGTTTTGTCAATGATCCAACTGATTTGTCAACGACGACACCTCTTTTATTTTTCACCCGATTCATAACTCATTTCTGCGCTCCCGTATTTGTATTTCTGGCAGGGACTTCTGCTTATTTATATGGTAAAAAGACTACGACAAATCAATTGTCAAGATTTTTATGGACAAGAGGATTATGGCTGATATTTCTAGAGGTATTTGTAAATAGTTTTTTCTGGTGGTTTGATATCTATTTCGCTTTCACCAATTTGCAAGTACTCTGGGCTATTGGTTTTTCAATGATCATAATGTCTTTTCTTATAAAGCTGAATTACAATTGGCTTTTGGCAATAGGTGTAGTAATTGTTTTTGGTCATAATCTTCTCGATGGAATAATAGCAGAAGGATATAGCCTACCTGATATTATCTGGTACATATTTCACCAGCAACAATTTCTTCCTCTTAGTCAATCAAGAGCAATTATGTTTAACTATTCAGTTTTACCATGGGCTGGTGTTATGATTTTGGGGTATTGTTTTGGAAAATTATATCAAAGAGAATTTAATTCGAAAATTCGGATAAAGTTTTTGAAGCAGCTTGGACTTGGATCCTTAGTCGCTTTTATTATCATTCGGGGGATAAATGTCTACGGAGATTTAAACCCATGGTCAGTCCAGGAGGAATCATATTTTACATTCCTATCTTTTATTAATGTCACAAAATATCCTCCTTCATTGAGCTTCATATTGATTACTCTGGGTCCGGCAATGCTAATTCTTTGTTGGATGGATAATATAAAAAACAGATTTACAGATTTTCTTCTTGTATTTGGGAGGGTACCATTATTTTATTACCTGTTACACATTTTAGTTATTCATTTGGCTGCGCTTTTTACTTTGATGATTATAGGAGACGATTGGACGACTATGATTTTAAATGCTGAAGTTTTTCTTTCTGAAAGAAGAAATACTCATGGTTATGATTTATGGGTGGTTTATCTAGTATGGTTCCTTGTAGTTGTATTCCTATATCCATTATCAAATTGGTATATGAAATATAAAGCCCGGAATAAAGATAAATGGTGGTTAAGTTATTTGTAAGCTCTGCTTCTTATTAGGATTCGTTTTAGGATATAAATATAATCGCCTTCATCTTTTCATAATTTGCTCTCAGAGTAATTCCTTATCTTAGAAATATTCAAGTTTAAATTCGAACTACTAAATCATGGATGGCACTTCATTTTACAATGATGCAAACGATAAGCTGATAATTGGTCAGGATTTTAGAGTACATCTGGGAACAATATTTTAGGATATGTTAATACGGCATCTGAACCAATTTGAACTTGATAAAATAGTCGAATGTCTCATTCTTGCATTCGATGGCTATTTCGTTAAGATGCCTTCTGAATTAGATTACTGGAAGGAAAAATTTTACTTAGCCAGAGTTGACTACAGTTTATCATTTGGAGCTTTTGATGGAGATAAGTTAGTCGCCTTTATTATGAACGGGATTGATTATCACAATGAAGTTCTCAGCGCTTTCAATACAGGGACAAGCATTAGTTGACAAATTATACGCCATCGCTATTCCCATATTTAAGAAGAAGAAAATAAGGAAATGTGTACTTGAAGTAATAAATAACAATAGCAAAGCTATAAGAGTGTATGAGCGAATTGGTTTCAGAAAGGTTAGAGATCTTAAATGCTATAACGGTGAGATAAATACATCAATAATTGATGATTCAAAAATCGACAAAATAGCATTTGGAAAAATACCAAAGAACTTGTCCAACAGGAATTGCCATTATTCATGGGATAACATGTCACAGGCCATTATTAGATCTGAAATTTATGAAACTTTTGTTGTCAAAAAAACAAATAATAAAACCTTAGGTTATTTTACTATAAATCCTCAGAATGGATATCTCGTCCAAGTAGAATCTTTAAATGGGAAATATAAAACTGTATTATCAGCAGCATCTATCATTTCCAATAAATTAAAAATTAATAATGTTGAATCAACTAGAATTCCTCTGGTAGAGGCTTTAGATGAATTTAATTTTGAGAATCCAATCGATCAGTTTGAAATGGAAATGTTCTTGGACTGATTTCACGCCTTTAGGACAATATTAGCCTTTTAGAATAACAAATACTTAACACTTATTAAAGGCGGTTTATGTATTGTTTTAAGTTTTATATCACTAATTTTAGTTATATCCTAATCAAAAGTGTTCGCAATGAAAAAGCAAATTAAAAAATTTCTCTTATCATATATTTTCATATTCATTTTATTCCATTTTGGTCATTCCCAAGATAGAATAACAGGACAAGTTTATGATGTTGATAACATTGGATTGCCATTTTGCAATGTGCTGCTTTTGAATCCTGCCGATAGCAGCCTTGTGTTAGGTAATATAGCTGATGCATCCGGTCATTTTATTCTTGAGTCGATTCCTGAAGGTCAATATCTTTTGGAAGTGAGTATGCTCGGGTTTACGACATATTTAAGTGAGACTTTATCAGTTACTAATACAAATGAAGAACTTGAATTGGATCCGATTGTGTTATCTGAAAACAGCACTCAACTTGATGAGATTCAAATTGTTGAGAAAAGAGCATTATTCGAACAAAAGATAGATCGGATGGTCGTTAATATAGCCAATAGTATCACCCTCTCAGGTAGTACTGCTCTTGAGGTATTAAAACGATCTCCTGGAGTAGAAGTTAATCCTCAGACGAATACGATTGCTATGGCTGGTAAAAGTGGTGTTGTTGTTATGATAAATGGAAAAATATCGCGAATGCCTCCAGATGCTATTGTTCAGATGCTTGAAGGTATGAGTTCTGATAATATTGATAAGATCGAACTTATCCATACACCACCTGCAAATTTTGATGCTGAAGGGAATGCCGGGTTCATAAATATAGTATTAAAGAAAAATCTGAAAGAAGGAACAAACGGAGGTTTTACTTTAAATGCTGGTTATGGGCGTCATGAAAAAGCATCAGCCAGTATAAATTTAAACCACAGGAAGAAAAACATTAATTTCTATGGTGATTATTCAATGAATTATAATCATAGCAGTCAAATATTTACAAATTACAGAGGATTCGATTATGAAGGCACATATTTTGAAAACAGCAGTGAAAGCGATAGGGACCCAACTAAGATAACTGTACAAAATGCTCGATTAGGCGCAGATATCGATATATCAGATAAAACCATCTTCGGTGTGTTACTAGCATGATCTGATAGAAATTGGACAATGGATGCATTCAATGATGTACGTTCTTCAGAAAACGGTATCGTTACAAATAGAATTGAGATTCCGAATGATGAAATTAACCATTCATATAATATATTGAGCAACATTAATTTTCAACATAATTTTAGCAAAGATCAAAGGTTAAATGTTGATTTGGATTACGCTTTTTTCAATAAAGACAATCCCAGTAATTATACTAACAGATTCTATGATGTAAATGATATTCTCACTGAAGAAAATGAGTTAAGAGTTGCTACGGCCACTCCTATGGATATCTGGGTAGGAAAACTAGATTACTCAAATACTTTAAATGAGAAACTTATTTTGGAATTAGGACTTAAAGCGACAAATACCCAGTTTGAAAATGATGTTCAGGTAGAAAATAATATTGACGGGGAATGGACGGTTGCACCATTATTTAGCTCATTAGCTAACTTATCGGAAAAAATTATGGCGGCTTATTCTTCCTTGTCCATCAATTTGTCTGAAAAGACAGATATGAAATTGGGCTTAAGATATGAATTCACCGATTCAAATCTTTCAACTGAGGAAGAATCCAATCTTGTAGATAGAGAATATGGTAATCTCTTTCCAAGTTTATTTCTTACCAATAAGATTAATGACAATAATAGTATCCAATTCTCATATAGTAGAAGAATTAGCAGACCTAGTTTTAGACAGCTTGCACCATTCTTTATATTTTATGACCCGAGTACTGTCCTAACTGGTAATCCAAAATTACAACCAGCTACGAGTGATGCTATCCGATTAACCTATATTTGGAAAACTCTTCAATTAGGTCTTCAATACACCTATACCACTGATTTAATTGGAAGATGGCAACCTGAAGTAGATCTTGAGAATAACACACAAGTTAACGGTGCAAAGAATTTTCCTGATGGCATTTAGCATCTGCCTCCATTTCCTTTCCAGTGAATATTACCGACTGGTGGGAGTTTAGATCCAATTGAGCGATAGAATGGAGTAGAATCAATGACTTAGTTGATAATGAATCATTATCATTTGAGCAGTCTAGCTGGAGCACAAACGCAACCACTACCTTAAGTCTTCCTAAAGATTTTGCAATAGAAATATCCGGACGATACTTTGCGCCTTCTCAACGTGGAAGTTTAGTGTGGGATTCATTTTCGAATCTTGATTTTGGAGTTCAAAAAAAGTTAAAAAACAATGCCGGAACATTCAGATTTGCCATTGCTGACATTTTCAATAATGGGCATTTTAGTGGAGGTATTGACGATCCAAAAATAAACTTCAAGTACAGAACTTCTTATGGAGTTGGAGAACGTATATTCAGATTAATTTATTCTAAGCGATTCGGGAGTGATACGGTTAAATCTGCAAGGAATAGAGCGACTGGAAGTGCTGAAGAGCAACAAAGAGCCAGTGGCTAATTTTTGATTACTTCCGATCAAGTATGCCAAGTATAACAAGACTTCTGCTTAACCATAAAAAGGGTACCTAACGTCTGAAATCTAAGCAAGAATCAGAAAAAGTGACGCCAAAGAAACCAATCGAGCTACATCATGGAATTGATTCCATTAACAGACTCTGCATTAATTATTTTAATTACTGATTAGGAATATCATCTTTTGAGAATTCATAAAGCAGTTCTGATTCCTTTTCTTTAAATTTCATAACCAGACTTAATGCATCTGGAACGACATCGCTGCACATTGTGATTAGCGATCCGGGCTTTGCATTTTGAATTGCAAATGTAATAGCCTCTTCTTCAGATTTAAAAATAGAAACCTTCTTCTCCGGATCATATTGTTTGATACCGTTCATAAGCATTTCAATAAGCTCTTCTTCAGTCTTACCTCTAAGATGTTTGTCTTGTCTAATAATGATTTCATCAAACATTTCTGCAGCCAGTTTACCCATGGCTTCATTATCTTCTTTTCGTCTATCTCCTATTCCTGCAATGATACCTACTTTAGGACTGCCATCCAGGTTTTCAATAAACTTAAATAACGCTTGCATTCCTGCAGCGTTATGGGCGTAATCTAATAGAACATCGAAGTTTTTAAATTTGAATAGATTCAGGCGACCAGGAGTCTGTGAAGGAGATGGAATAAAAGATTCTAAAGTCATTTTTATATCCCTTAAATCAAATCCTTGAATATATCCTGTCAATACTGCAGGTAAAACATTTTGAATCATGAAGCTGGCTTTCCCACCATAAGTTAGCGGCACATTAACTGTTTTGACAACTCGCATTTTCCAACTCCCTCTACAAATCGTTATGAAGCCATTTTCGTATATCGCGTATAGGCCATTCGAAGCGGCATGTCTTTTTATGTGTTTATTCTCTTCATCCATTGAAAATAAAGCCAGGTTGCAATTGATATTCTTACGCATGTTATACACAAGTTCATCATCAGCGTTTAAGATGGCATAACCATCAGGAAGAACGGTTTCAGGAAGTACTCCCTTTAAGCGTGCCATTTGCTCTACAGTATTAATTCCCCTTATACCCAGATGGTCAGGAGCAATGTTTGTAACTATTGCAATATCACAATTATGAAAACCAAGACCAGCTCTCAATAATCCTCCTCGAGCTGTTTCCAATACTGCAAAATCTATCGTCGGATCTTTCAATACAAATTCTGCACTTACAGGTCCGGTACAATCACCTTTGTCTACCATGTGATTTT
The DNA here is from genome assembly GCA_965248155.1 of Saprospiraceae bacterium. Classification (GTDB taxonomy): domain Bacteria; phylum Bacteroidota; class Bacteroidia; order Chitinophagales; family Saprospiraceae; genus RFSX01. Next base: position 932,753 of record CBDFIO010000001.1, on the reverse strand, counting down.
GTATATAGATTCCGTCTGAGGTCGTGTAGCCCACTTTGTGTCCCATCATTTTTACCATATGGGCTATCAATCTTGTTGTTGTGGTTTTTCCATTAGTTCCGGTAATAGCTACAATAGGAATTCTTGATGTGGCACCTGGTGGATATAACATATCGATAACCGGTGCTGCAACATTTCTTGCCAATCCTTCGGTTGGAGCTAAGTGCATTCTAAAACCAGGTCCTGCATTTACTTCTAAAATGGCGCCCCCTGTTTCGGAAAGTGGTTTTGATATATCAGATGTCATGACATCAATCCCACAGATATCTAAGCCGATAACACGAGATATCCGTTCAGCCATAAATATATTTTGAGGATGAACGATTTCTGTAACATCGGTCGCGGTACCTCCAGTGCTCAGATTTGCAGTGTCCTTTAAGTTCAGAATTTCTCCTTTTTCAAGTACTGATTCCAGTGTATAGTTTTTTGCTTCGAGGATAGTTCTGGTCATATCATTAACGGTGATCATCGTTAGGACATTTTCATGACCATATCCTCTTCTTGGGTCTTCATTTATTTTGTCTATTAATTCCTGAATCGTTGATTTTCCATCACCGATAACATGTGCAGGTGTTCTTTTGGCTGCAGCTACAAGGCGATAATTTATAACTAAAAGTCTGTAGTCGTCTCCTGTAATGAACTTTTCTACAATAACGCTTCTAGAAACCGATTTAGCAGCTTCAAAACCTACTAAGGCTTCATCCCAATCTCTGATGTCAATTGTAATTCCACGGCCATGATTTCCATTTATTGGCTTTATTACGATTGGATATCCAAGATAATCTATCGCGTCTTTTAAGCCTCTTTCAGTTCGAACTATATCCCCTTTTGCAACCTGGATGTTGGCTTGTTCGAGAAGATGTTTTGTATCCTCTTTATCGCAAGCTACCTCAACTCCAATACTGCTGGTGTCACTGCTTACAGTAACTTGAACTCTTTTTTGATTAATCCCATATCCTAATTGGCAGAGAGAATACTTGTTCAGTCTAATCCATGGTATTCCGCGACTTACGGCTTCTTCGATAATAGAACCTGTACTCGGTCCTAGTCTTTCTCTTTCTCTTATTTCTCGCATCTCCTGAATATCCTCTTCAAGATTATATTCAGTTCCTTCTGTTAAAGCTTCAGCTATTCGAACTGAAGCTTTTGCAGCATACCTGCCTGCTTCTTCTTCGAGATAGTTGAATACAACGCTGTAAACTCCTTCTTCTCCAAATCCACGCGTACGTCCAAATCCGACTTCCATCCCAGCCAAGCTCTGTATTTCAAGCGCTATATGCTCAATGACATGCCCCATCCATGTACCTTCCTGAACCCTCTGAAAAAAACCTCCGGGTGATCCAACAGAGCATCTGTGTTCATACATTCCGGGGAACATAATCTGAAGCCTTTCATAAAATCCATCAATCTTATTTGTGGGCATTTGTTCGTATTCTTCAAGATCGAGAGTCATTACGATTAACTTGTGCCTACGTATAGACCAATAATTTGGACCCCTCATAGCTCTTATTTCTCTGATACGCATAAAGTAGTTGGTTTAGGTTTAGATATTTACTTCTCAAACTAAATATAATGAAAGCATACAAATTTCAATTATTATTAAGTTATTTGGCCTTGTTTTAAAAATGCTAGATGGCTTATAAAGGAATACTTATACCTATTGGAGGCAATGAAGACAAAGGATTCAATGAAAATGAGGGATATACACTTGATTTCATTCAGGAAGGAATTCTAAGTCGCGTAGTCAAAGAAAGTGGGGGTCTGGAAGCTAAAATAATTGTTATCACAACGGCTTCAAAAATTCCACTGGAAGTCGGAGCAAACTATAAAAACGCTTTTAATCGATTAGGATGTACAGATGTTATTGTACTTGATATCAGAAAGAGAACTGATGCTGAGACTGATATGGCAGTGGACTTAATCGAAAATGCTGATTGTGTTATGTTTTCCGGAGGAGATCAAAGTAGAATTGTTGATATAATTGGAGGGACAGTTATTCATAGCTTACTCAAGCACAGATTTCAAAACGACAAATTAGTAATAGCTGGAACAAGTGCAGGTGCCATGGCCATGTCAAGCGAGATGATTGCAGGTGGAAGCAACTCTGAAGCCTTATTCAAAGGCTCGGTAAAAATGAGAGAAGGAATGAAGTTTATTCCAGGGTTAATTATTGATTCTCATTTTATTCAAAGAGGGAGATTTGGAAGATTAGCAGAAGCAGTTGCCAAGAACCCACATTTGCTTGGAATTGGACTTGCAGAAGATACGGGCCTTGTAATTGAAAACTGTGATCGATTTGATGTAATAGGATCTGGTATGGTCATTATTTTTGATCCTGGAAAGTTAAGCCATAACAATGTTGAGATTCTTCCAGAAGGTACACCTATGACCATGTCCAATCTAACAGTTCATGTCCTTGCTAATAGTGATTCGTTCTCTATCGACGAAAGAAAAATTCAAGTGCTCCCGATCGACGCGGAGTTTGAATAATCATTTATATATTTCAATAAATTCGTGAGATTGGCTTTTTGATGCCCGGTACATTCCTTCGCAATTAAAAGGCATTGATATATTGCCCTGGTTATCGATAGCGATAAGACCTCCATCACCTCCGATTTCTGAAAGCCTTCGAAGAATAGCTTCTTCAGCAGCATCTTTTAATTCCATTTTTGCAAATTCCATAAGACAGCTAACATCATAAGCAGTGACGGCACGCATAAGATATTCGCCACTTCCAGTACATGATACGGCGCAAGTTCTATTATTAGCATAGGTTCCGGAACCAATAATCGGACTGTCTCCTACTCTACCGAATTTCTTATTGGTCATTCCACCGGTTGATGTTGCGGCAGCAAGATTTCCGTATTGATCTAAAGCGACAGCGCCTACCGTTCCAAAGTATTTCTTTTGATTTTCTGAATGATCTAATTGAAACGAGTCAGTATTTTTTATTTTTTGCCATTGATTAAACCTGAATTCATCATAGAAATATTTATCCTCTACACTTTCAACATCATATTGCTTAGCGAATTGATGTGCACCTTCTCCTATCAGTAGAACATGATCTGAGTGATGAAGAACTTTTACTGCAAGCGAGATCGGGTTTTTAATGTTGCCTATAGCTACAACAGCGCCAGCTTGTTTTGTCTTTCCATCCATTACGCTGGCATCCATTTCATGTTCACCTTTAGCATTGAAAACGGATCCTTTCCCAGCATTGAATAATGGACAATTTTCCAATTCTATTACAGCAGCTTCAACAGCTTCAATCGAACTTCCTCCATTGTCGAGAACCTTATATCCATGGTTTAAGGCATGCGATAAGGCTAGCTTATAATTTCTTTCCTTCTCCTCGGTCATGTTTGACTTAAGTATAGTACCCGCTCCCCCATGAATTACAATTCCAAACTTATTCATAGTCACAATTATATAAATATTTATAGCCTTTTAAGAATTTTAATCTCTCCACAATATATTATAAAGGTCAGGACTTGAATGGAGGTACTTTTCTTTATAGATTTTTCCTTCCCACATAGTTGTGATTTCAGGACTGGTTTGTAGCCGGGCATCAACTTTTTGGAAAGTAGGATTAGAGAACCACATTTGATGAGATCTCCAATTACAATTTATATAACTGATAGCTTTGACTACATCTCTATTATCATCTATGGCATTAAAGAAGGGGTCAAACCACTTAGTCCATGCCTCATCAGCCTGAATAGGATCAGATAAAATAATCTCCTTAATCTGACCATCAAACTTAAGGGTGTGGTCACTTACTGTAGGACTCGCCTCAGCAATAAAGACAGGCTTTCCTTTTTTACGTGCAAATTCATACATTTCTATTTCACGCCATCGGGCAAAAAAGGACATTGAGCACCAATCCACATAATCATCACCAGGGTACCATTCTTCCAGTAAATAAGAATCTGAAACCCAACCTGTAGATTGCCAGACATAGGCCACATTATTAACTCCCATCCCATCTAATTTGTCTTTAATTCTTCTGAATGCAGTAATGAAATCTTCTCTATTGTAGTGATTCCAAGAATGGCCGTCAAATTCGTAAGCTATTCGTAAAAAGACTGGACGTCTTCCCAACTCTTTGAACCAGTTCCCCATTTTTTCAATTAGATCGTCTCTTTCCCCTTTGGCAACAGCACCTTCGTGATTGACTAATGACAATCCTATAGCTAAAGCCATATTTTCAAAATCCGGATCGTCTAATTGCCATGACATGTTGCTTGGTGAATCTCCCCAATCAGCAGTGCTCCAAATACCATCTAATCCTTTTTGTACAAATCCGAAAGAGATATCACCAGGAGCAAGATTGGAATACATTGTAAATCCACCAGGGCTTTCAAAATGGTCAAGATAACCATCGTTATATGGAGCATCTAATCCTCCTATTGATCCAAGATCTTGTCCTACAAATAGTAATACTTTTTCTCCTGCAGGTTCAAATTTCGCCAAAGATCTTTCTGTTAATATGGGGCTGTCTTTTTCGACAGATATATTGCAAGAAAGTAAAATTCCAAAAAAGAGTAAATAAAGATTCTTCATTTTATAATTCTTTATATTCTAATATTTTAATTTTTGCCCAGGCTCCGGATTCTTCTAGATCAATGCAAGTTACACCATAAAAGCTGCCTGTAAATGCCGGCATATAGATATTACTTCCTTCACGGACATGGTCATCAGAAAGGATCGTAGCATCCTGACTTTCGCCAATTATATTCCAATTTTGCATTTCTTTCTTCCAATAAAACTGGATACCTCCATGGTCCCATTTGGCTTTAAAGCCTAAAGATTTTGGAGAATCAATTATTTGTGATGTAATAAGCTGATTTTCAGTATTGTTAGCCTTATGGAGTTCAATGTTTAATTTATCGTTTATTCTGGCTAAACACAGATAGTAATAGTGTTTCGTATTATATATAACAGACCAGACCTGCACTTTGGGAATCATTATCAGGTATGAAAGACATAATAACACTGTAGGAACTACTAAACGATTGAACTCGTCTGGCCACTAAACTTTGAGAACCCAAAGAATTCAGGTTTTTTCGCCCTTTCAAATACAATGATCCTTCAGAATAACGTAGCCAATCAGAAGAAATAGATGTCCTCAGGCTCTGATACTGTAGATTTAATTTTTCATTTTCAAAATCGAGTTGTTCAAACGCCTTAATGTCTCTGCTCTTAGCATCACCATATTCAAATTCAAGTCGAGTCAATCGATCTCCTGATTGTTTAATTGGCCATTCATTTCTTGGCCACTCTAATTTTTCGATCATCGTTTCTCTTCCCAGAATACAATGTGAATGTGTAGATAAGGGACGCGATCCAAGGTATTGACCATAAACCAATCTTCCGATGCTGTCTGAACTATATCTCCGTGTCCTGTTTTTTGTATTTCGTACTCTGGCCTACCGGCAGCAGAAACAATTGGGTTTTCAGGGTGAACTTCATATGGTCCTACAATATCTTTTGATCTTGCGATTGTAACCGCATGCCCATATTCTGTTCCGCCTTCTGCTGTAATTAAATAATAATAGTCATCTTTCTTATATAGATGCGGACCCTCTGTTTTTCCGATAGAAGTGCCATTGAAAATATTATATACCTCTCCAACAAGTTTCTTGGAATTAAGGTCATATTCTTGCAAAAAGGTTCCTCCAAAAAGATTATCATTCTCCTTATCGAGTAGCAAACTTAAATACCACTTCTTTCCGTTTGCTTCATGAAAAAGACTTCCGTCAAATCCGGCATCTGACAAATAAACGGGATCACTCCAAGGGCCATGGATAGATTTTGAAGTAATAAGGTAATTAGGGGTCTCGCCCCAGATTTCATGGAAATTTCTGACATTACTGAATACTAAATAGAACACACCCTTATGATGACTGAGGCAAGGAGCCCACACTCCACAAGAGTCAGGACATCCATCCAAATCTAATAAGCGCCTTTCATCAAGCGGGAAAGTGATCAGTTCCCAATTGGCCAGATCTGAAGAGTGATGAATTGCCACACCGGGATACCACTCAAAAGTAGAGCAGGCAATGTAGTAATCAGACCCAACTCTAATAATAGATGGGTCGGGATTGAATCCTCTCAATATTGGATTGACAATCATTCTTGTTTAAATAATTTTAATTATTCAAATGGATATTTAAGATTTATCTTATCTCGAATCGTATCAAGTATAGTTATCAGGTCTTGACTATTCTTTAGTGTCCATTTCTTGCTTTGCATTTGATTGGCTTTTATGCAATCATGACATTCTTGTATTTCATAAGTATAGCCTTTGCCTAATTTGGGATAAGTAATTGGACATGTGATATTGGCTTTTTCTATTTCAAAATGTTCGGTCTCATGCCACCTTGATCCAATATATATATTTCCATCAGTTCCATAAATTCGTGCAACCATTTCTGAATTTATTCTAAGGTCACACGATAGCTTTGAAGAACTATGCTGATATTTCATTAAAATAGAACATTCTATGTCCGATCCGGAATGATGAAAATGTGCATCTGCATGAATGTCGTCTGGCATTCCAAGTATACAATAACTTAGGAACACGGGATAAATACCAATATCCAAAAGAGCTCCTCCGGCTAGATCCATATTGTGTAATCTACTCTCTTCACTAGCTTCAGATTTAAAACAAAAGTCAGCAGTGATATTCATTACTTCGCCAATTGTACCTGCTTGTATGCTATCCAAAACCTTGTTGATAGAAGGATTAAATCTTGTCCATAAGGCTTCCATCAAGAACACATTGTTCTCTTTTGCACATGACATCATTCTTTCTAGCTGCGTGAGATTTACCGCGATGGGTTTTTCACATAAGACATGCTTCCCATTCTTCATTGCCAGGATACTTAGATCTGCATGCGAGTTATGGGGTGTTGCTATATATACAATATCAACTTCATTATCTTTAAATAATTCCTCATAAGACCCATAAGCCGATGTTGCATGATAAGTAGCTGCAAACAAATCCGCTTTCTCTTTTGATCGTGAGGCCACAGCAATTAAATTACCTGCTTCAACCAACTGTAAATCTTTTGCGAAGCTATGTGCAATCTTTCCAAGTCCAACTATACCCCAATTAATCATCTACTTTATTTCTAAATGAAATCATTAACAAGATTTTCCAAAAACTCCTGTCTTCCACTATTCTGCTCAGGTTCTCCATTCTTAACTGCTAGACTAAACAAATCCGCTAATTTAAGGTCTCCTTTTTCAAACTGCCTCCCTTTACCACGATCAAATGATGCGTATCGCTTCTTAATCAGTGCTTTATAATCAGATTCTTTAAGTATTGATTCAGCGATTAATAATGCTCTGGCAAAGACATCCATTCCTCCAATATGTGCGTAAAAAAGATCTTCTAAATCAGTAGAGTTCCGGCGGGTTTTAGCGTCAAAATTAATTCCTCCTCCTTTTAATCCTCCCGATTGCAATAGAACAAGCATTGCTTCAGTTAATTCGTAGAGATCGACGGGAAATTGGTCTGTATCCCAGCCATTTTGATAATCTCCCCTATTTGCATCCATAGAGCCTAAGGCATTCGCATCGGCAGCAACTTGAAGTTCATGAGCAAATGTGTGTGAAGCCAGCGTTGCATGATTTACTTCTAGATTCAATTTGAAATCACCAAGAAGATCGAATTCTCTTAGAAACCCAAGAACAGTCGCCGCATCAAAATCATACTGATGTTTGGATGGTTCCATTGGTTTAGGCTCAATAAAAAACCATCCTTTAAAACCGCGCCGTCTTGCATAATCCTTTGACATATGAAGAAAGGTCGCAAGATGCTCACGTTCTCTTTTCATATTGGTATTGAGTAATGACATATAACCTTCCCGGCCACCCCAGAAAACATAATTTTCTCCATTAAGCTTCATTGTCACATCTAGGGCATTTTTAACTTGAGCACCAGCATGTGCAACTACATTAAAATCTGGATTGGTAGCAGCTCCATTCATATAGCGTGGATGGCTAAATAGATTAGCTGTACCCCATAGCACTTTAGTTTTTGAAGCCTTCATTTTTTGAAGTGCATAATCAGATATAATTTTCAGGCGCTTTTTAGACTCCTTCAAATCTTTGCCTTCATCAATAAGATCGTAATCATGAAAGCAATAATAATTGATTCCAATTTTTGTCATAAATTCAAAAGCTGCATCCATCTTATCCTTTGCACGTTGGATAGGATTAGAATTACTATCCCAGGGAAATATTTTAGTCCCTGGCCCGAAAGGATCACTTCCAGTGTTAGTGAAAGCATGCCAATATGCAACTGCAAATTTAAAATGCCTTTCCATTGACTTACCCATTACCTTTTTCTTAGGATCATAATATTTGAATGCCAGAGGGTTTTTAGATCTTTTTCCGGCAAATTTTATGCTTTTAATATTTTTGAAATATTCAGTCTCTCCAGTTATGATCATTTGTTATTTGTTACTTAAAATTAAATCTAGTGTTTTCTTCCAATTTAAATAATGTCCTTCATAGATGTTCTGCTCTCCACTTGGCTCATAGCATCGATCTATACTCAAATTGGAAAATGCATCTTGTATGTCTGAATAAAATCCGGTTGCAATTCCACTTGCTTTTGCTGCTCCAATTGCACCTGTTGTTTTCATTACATGGATTGGACATTGTATTAAATTAGATATGGTTCTTGAAAAGATGGGTGATCGAAATAAATTATCATTTCCTACTCTAATGACAGTTGGATCTAAACCTAAGTTTTTCAGGACTTCAAATCCGTAAGCAAATGCAAAAGCAATTCCTTCAAGAGTAGCTCTGATTATATGACTTTGATTATGATCGCTAAATCTAAGATTATTAATATGAGCACCGACATCTTTATTTAAGAACATACGTTCTGCTCCATTTCCAAATGGAAATATCTGAAGGCCTTCTGACCCAATTGAAATTTTGCCTGCTAAATCTTCCATTTGATTATAGTTTATTGAATGCCCCAATAGGTTTTTTATCCAAGCATATTGGATTCCAGCTCCATTTATGCACAACAATTGTCCAATTCTTATACTTGACTTATCGTGATTTACATGCGCAAAGCCATTAACACGAGATAAAGAATCGTAATTGTAATTATCTTGTACTCCATAGATAACACCTGAAGTTCCTCCGGTTGCAGCAACTTGATTTGGTTCTGTAACAGATAATGACATTGCATTATTTGGCTGATCTCCAGCTCTGTATGTCAGGGGAATTCCGGGGCGTAATCCTAAGAGCTCGGATGCCGCTACAGTTAATTGCCCTTGTACTCCAAAAGAAGGGACAATAGCAGGAATCAAATCTTTGTTGATAAAATAATAGTCCAAAAGCTCAATTGAAAGATCATGATTGTGATAATCCCAGAACATCCCTTCTGATAATCCCGGAATAGTCGTATTTATTTCTCCAGTGAGGTTCATAGCAATAAAATCACCGGGTAACATTACTTTATGAATACGATCATAAATTTCTGGTTCGTTTTTTTGGACCCAACTAAGTTTAGAAGCCGTGAAATTGTCAGGAGAATTGAGTAGGTGAGAAAGGCAAAACTCATGACCTAAATCATGAAAAGCTTGCTCCCCAATATCCACTGCCCGGCTATCACACCAAATGATGGATGGTCTTAAAACTTCATGATTTTCATCAATAACCACAAGCCCATGCATTTGGTAAGCAATACCAATTGATGTTATTTGTGATTGATCAATGTCTACTTGAGATAATAATTTTTGATTTGCTTGAATTAAATTGTTCCACCATATTTCTGGACTTTGTTCTGCCCAGGATGGTTGGGCTGAGTCAATCGACATTTCATTTTCGGGAAATTGAGCTTGCGAAATTGCTATTCCAGATTGAGCATCCACAAGTGCAGCTTTTATAGATGATGAACCGATATCATAACCAATGAAATACATAGTGATGAAATTAGTCAAAAAAGAAAACAATTATCAGACTATGCATTAGGATAGCAGTAAACGATAATGAAAAGGTTCGCATTAAAATAATTAATAAATTACTTTGGGTAGTTCTTGTTTTTTTATCATTCATTAATATATCTTAACTTCTCATTCATTTGAATCGTTAAAGAATATAAAGCCTTCATAAATCATGAGATCATATAATTTTTTCCTTTTCATACTTATTGCAAGCACTTCCATTATTTGTTGTAAAACTGAAGAACCTAGATGTAGGTCTTCAAACCAAAGTGGACAATAAGTGAATAAAATTAAGTTACACTTTTAAAAGTTAAATTGAAATATTCTTGTCTGCGTTTTTTAAATGTTTTGTGTTTACATAATTTTCTTCTCTTCAGTTTTTCTTCTTTTAATCCATAATAAACATCTGCTGGTGTCAAGTTTTGTAAAGATTCATGATATCTGTGATGGTTATAATATTTTACAAATTGTGAAAGAGGAAAACTCAATTCACCTGGGCTGTAATAATGATCCAGTTTAATTACATTTTTCATCGTTCTGTGATACCTTTCAATCTTGCCTTGCGTTTGAGGATGACCAGGTCTTCCTCTCACATGTTTAATTTTGTAATCATCCAAATAAGAGCTCAACTCTTGACTTAAATAACAAGATCCATTATCAGATAATAACTTAGGCGGTTTATTCAAATTTACATTTGGATGGTTTAATGCCTGATTCAAAGTATTTTTTACATCAAGGGTTTTCATCGTTGAGCACAACTCCCAACTTATAATGTACCTAGAATAATCATCTAATATAGTCGATAGGTAATACCATCCCCAGCCAATGATTTTGAAATAAGTAAAATCAGTTTGCCACATTTGATTGACAGTTGTTGTTTTGTCTTTAAATTCATCTGCGGCAGATATCAGATCATAATGAGGAGGGTTTATCAGTCCAGCAGATTTCAATATTCTGTAAACACTGCTTTCGCTTATAAAGTATTGATTCTCATCAGTATACCTGCAAGCCAATTCTCTACAAGAAAGCTCTGAAACTTCCAGTGCCAGATTCAATATATCAGACCTGATCCGATCAGGAATCTTGTTCCAGTAATGCTTCCTTGTACTTTTCTTTTCCTCTAATCCTACAATTCCATTTTCCCGATATTTCTTATACCAGTTGTAAAAGGTTGATTTGTGAATACCAATTTCCTTGAGAGTTCTTCTAACACTCCATTCGGATTGCTCAACCAGCCTAATCAGTTCCATCTTTTCTTTTGCTGTAAATCGCATATACTTCTTGAATTTTATTTTACTCCATTCAAGCTTTTTTTAAGCACACGATTTTTTCGAGTAAGTTCTGCTACTACCTCTTTAAGGTCTTGATTTTCTGTCTTTAGATGTTGAACTTCTGAAGTATTGGCTTCACGTTCTGTGTCTCCCTTTAAACGTTTCTTCCCTGCTTCCATGAAATCTTTACTCCACTTATAATATAGTGGTTGTGAAATCTCTTCTCTTCTACAAAGAGAAGCAACGCTTTGTTCTCCTCTTAATCCTTCAATGACTATTCTAATCTTTTCTTCTGTAGAAAATTTACGTCTTGTCCTTCTTTTTCCATCTCGGACATAAGATTCTGCTGATTTGTTTTTCTTGTTCATAATAAAGTGAATTTAATAGTTATGTATAACTTAATTTTATTCACTTAATGGTCCACTTTTATTTGACGATTTACAAAGCAGCCATCAAAAACTGATAGAGCAAATATTGAAAGTTGTATTATAAAAATTATTTGACTCCTTTGTTTGATTCGTGTCTAAAAACTGACGGCTATTTGTCATTTATTAATATCCGCAAAATTGAATTAAGGGTATACCCTAATAAATGTGTCTTACAAATAGAGCGAAGACATTTTTTGATTTCCGTGCCGAGTTAAAAACTGCGATAAAATAAAATGCTTTTACAACTTAATAACCAAAATTTACTCGTGTGATATTTTTTAGAACTCTTTCATAACCCTCAAACTTTTTTTAAATATTGCTTACTATACCTAGTAGCAAGAAAATTTTATCCCAAACCACATGATACTCTATAACTGAAACAGATTGGCATCAAGGTGCAATCATCTGATTTTCTTGAAGTCAATCTTTCAGTAGTAACTATCAATTATGTGGCCTTTATCATGAAAGTGCTATAACTTATGTTATTGCCAAAAGTTATAATGATATTAGATAAACTTCCGACTCTTTAAGAGTTGGAAGTTTTAATATGAGAAAAACCGTAGATGGTAGGCACATGGATCAGACAGCTTGTAATCTAATATAAAATGAAGGTAGATTATTTGTTATGATAGTCTGAAAGAAGACTATGAAAATAATGTACTCCCTTTTCTTTTGAAGGAGAATACCGACCTGAATTATAATATCTCGATTTTAGACCACGATGGACACTCTCTACAACAAATTCATCTTCTCTTTCTACCTTATCTAAATCTGCTCCTGCACCGAATTGTAGTTTGTCATAATCAGAAACAAAAGAAATGAAAGATACTTTTGTGCGATTCTTATTGATGGGTTTTACTACATTTATTGACAAACCCCACGGATAAAAATTAAACATAATATTTGGAAAGAGCCAATAGTAATATGCGGCAACATTCTTTCCGTAATCCATATGGTTTTTGGGCAAATCAAAACACATTTCACTACTGTCAGTATAACCAATTTGTAATACCATGTGATTCAAAATTCGAGTTTCATACTTGCCATAATCCAATGCTTCATTTAGGCCATGATGAACAAATGGAATGTGAAACCCTTCTAAATAATTATCACAGTAAAGGGCCCAATGGGCATTAATTTGATATCCCCTAGTTAGACTATCATCTCGTTTAAGTTGATTAAAATCTAAGAATGCAACTCTATCATTCATTTGATTAAGGATGGATTCAATATTAAGTCCGGATTCAAGGGTGACAAACAAATGATCTTTCCAGTTGATAAATGGGAAGGACTTCAGATGGTCGCAGATTCTAGGAAAACTTTTTGCTTCTGCGAATTCAGGCGTGTATTCGAATTCACCTTTAGAACTAAATCTTCTTCCATGATAAGAACAATTTATCTTGCTTGAGTTTTGTGGGTACTGTATCATGATATTGCCTCGATGGGTACACACATTGCTTAAGCATTGGATATTACTTTCAATTGTTTTCGAGAACAATAATGGTTCATCTAAAAAATGCTCCATGAAGAAAAATGGAATAAGATTATGCTGTCCATTTAGCATCGATATGTCTCCTATCCATTGCCATGATCTGGTAAAGATTTTATCTTTTACTGCTTCAAAAATTTCATCACTGGTATAAAATAATGAAGGTAAAGTTTCGGCTATTTCAATGTTTTTCTGAATTTCAAATCTCATACTTCCACTCTGATTGAGTAGACCAAAATAAACTTATATTTAACCAATTCACAGTAAAATAATAAGGAATCAAAACAGAAGAATAACTTTATCCAGGTTTCCAGATTCTGATGTTATGTTAACTTTTACATACATCCTAGTTGCTCCTGAGAAATCTCATCATTATTGGGGAAACAATTGCCTGATGGTAAAGACTCTGGGACATATCTTTTTGTATGTGGGTCATACAATCCATTAGAAAGAAAATCAATTAACTGAGATATTTCCTCTTCTGTAAGTTCGACTGGATAAAACAATGAAGACAATCGGTTATCTATAACATGTGGATTTTCAGATTGTGCTTTCATTTTAAAATCTATAACTTCTCTTAATGAAGTTTTCGAACTTCCGTGAAAATACATTGCGTAGTCTTTTAAATTATAAAGTTGTGGCACTTTAAATTTGTGCATATCTTCTTCTTGTCCGGTAAACATGCCTCTACCTAAATTCCTAGGGTCATCTGCCCCGGTATTTAGTCCACCAGATTCATACATGTCTGGTGTTCCCAAGGCATGAAAATTCATTGAGTTAAATGCTGGTCCAGAATGACAAGAATAACATCTGGCTTTTCCGAAGAAAAGCATCGCGCCTTCTTTTTGATCTATAGTCAAGGCTTCACTATCCCCTTTTAACCAGTCTTGGAATGGAGCTTTGTTAGCCAGAAAGCTTCTTAAAAATGCACCAAGTGCAAAGCTTGTGGTTGTTGCAGAATATCTTTTATTTTCTTCGAAGTCAGGAAATGCTTTATCAAAAAGTTCTCTATAAGCATAATCATCCAGAACATGATCATTAATATCGAGCCTGTGAAGACTAAAAGCTTCAATATTTTGTGCCTCTAATCCCATATATCCTGTATGATTGACTTCTGCAAGTCCAGTCCAATGTTCTTCGGTTCCAATATTTACTCCTGTAGCTCCAAATGCACCACTCCATAGAGTGTTGGTGCTATATCCTGAATTCATTGGATTCATGGGTCGTGTTCCTTGAGCATCCAGATCTTCTTCGGTGTATCCTGTTCTAATGTATCTGAACTCACCATTATACCCATAACCTCCTGCCCCATCGGCTATACCCTGAATTCTGCCTGGTAAAAAACCTGCAGTAGGAAGATGGCAAGATGAGCACGAATAAGTTTCATAACAGTTTGATGATAATGGAATTTGAGCAAGTCCGGTTTCAAAAAACAGGAGTCGCCCCAATTCTACTTTTTCTCTTGTGACTGGATTTGCGGGATCTTGATTTGGAAGAGCGGAATAATTTTCAGAATCAGGAAAAATATAATAATCCAAATCTCCATTTCCAGAGATACGTTCGATGGCTGTAGTCAATCGATAATCTATGTAGGTCTTCAAACCAAAGTGGACAATAAGTGAATAAAATTAAGTTACACTTTTAAAAGTTAAATTGAAATATTTTTGTCTGCGTTTTTTAAATGTTTTGTGTTTACATAATTTTCTTCTCTTCAGTTTTTCTTCTTTTAATCCATAATAAACATCTGCTGGTGTCAAGTTTTGTAAAGATTCATGATATCTGTGATGGTTATAATATTTTACAAATTGTGAAAGACGAAAACTCAATTCACCTGGGCTGTAATAATGATCCAGTTTAATTACATTTTTCATTGTTCTGTGATACCTTTCAATCTTGCCTTGCGTTTGAGGATGACCAGGTCTTCCTCTCACATGTTTAATTTTGTAATCATCCAAATAAGAGCTCAACTCTTGACTTAAATAACAAGATCCATTATCAGATAATAACTTAGGCGGTTTATTCAAATTTACATTTGGATGGTTTAATGCCTGATTCAAAGTATTTTTTACATCAAGGGTTTTCATCGTTGAGCACAACTCCCAACTTATAATGTACCTAGAATAATCATCTAATATAACGTGAGTTCGATGTAAGACTAGGCCAAAAGGAGTTGTTTGGTATCGACCAGATTCTTATAAATGGAGGGTTTAGATTCTTTAAACCCGTAGGCACAAAGTCCACCAAGTATATTGACGAAAAATCCGGCAAAGGAACGATGCCTTGTATGTTCGATCTGTGAAATATTTTTGAGTTGGTCAATAATGGTTTCAGAGATAGCAAGTTTTCGGAGCAGAAGAGCATCCTGTAGGGGTGTAATCATTTTGGATTTCATATTCCGTCTCAACTTAGTAATCAAATGAATACCTCTCAAGAAAAGAGTGTCAAAGATTTGCTTGTTGACAATATAGCCTTTATCACCGAACAACCGGCCATAGACCTTCTTCATAAACCGTTTACACTTCAATACGGCATTATCATGCACATTGCCCGGAGTGAGTTGAAAATCAATCACTTCGCCCCGGTCATTATGAACCAGATGAAGTTTGAAACCATAAAACCAACCCTTTGAAGTCTTGCCTCGTTTGGCCAGTCCAGCAAACACCTTGTGGGAATGAATCCTTCGATTGTGACAGACCCGGATACTGGTTGAATCAATAAAGGATATCCCACTACATTTACCCATTCGGTACATCTTTACAAACAAGGCTAATGGTAGGACCGCTTTGGTTTGCAACTCCACCATCCGATTATAAGATACCAGATTGGGAAAATAGCCGCGCATATGTTGGCAGACATGATTCTGGTAAAAGTGCTTAAAGCAACGGTATCCACTCATATGAAAAAATACGATGATGCTCATCACCTCGCTCATGGATAACCTGCAGGTACGATTCCGTCGATTTTTCTTTCCCTCTAGGGTATGAGATTTTAAAAAGTAATCAAAATCGGTGAAAAAATCATCGAAAGCACAGAAAATTGCAATAATTTGACTATCTTTCATAGTAGAGCTTTTTTGTTTTAATTAATTGATTATCAACTATTAAGATAAACAAAATTGCTCTTTCTTTTTATCCTATTTTTCCACTTCCTTACGTCGAACTCACGTTAATATAGTCGATAGGTAATACCATCCCCAGCCAATGATTTTGAAATAAGTAAAATCAGTTTGCCACATTTGATTGACAGTTGTTGTTTTGTCTTTAAATTCATCTGCGGCAGATATCAGATCATAATGAGGAGGGTTTATCAGTCCAGCAGATTTCAATATTCTGTAAACACTGCTTTCGCTTATAAAGTATTGATTCTCATCAGTATACCTGCAAGCCAATTCTCTACAAGAAAGCTCTGAAACTTCCAGTGCCAGATTCAATATATCAGACCTGATCCGATCAGGAATCTTGTTCCAGTAATGCTTCCTTGTACTTTTCTTTTCCTCTAATCCTACAATTCCATTTTCCCGATATTTCTTATACCAGTTGTAAAAGGTTGATTTGTGAATACCAATTTCCTTGAGAGTTCTTCTAACACTCCATTCGGATTGCTCAACCAGCCTAATCAGTTCCATCTTTTCTTTTGCTGTAAATCGCATATACTTCTTGAATTTTATTTTACTCCATTCAAGCTTTTTTTAAGCACACGATTTTTTCGAGTAAGTTCTGCTACTACCTCTTTAAGGTCTTGATTTTCTGTCTTTAGATGTTGAACTTCTGAAGTATTGGCTTCACGTTCTGTGTCTCCCTTTAAACGTTTCTTCCCTGCTTCCATGAAATCTTTACTCCACTTATATTATAGTGGTTGTGAAATCTCTTCTCTTCTACAAAGAGAAGCAACACTTTGTTCTCCTCTTAATCCTTCAATGACTATTCTAATCTTTTCTTCTGTAGAAAATTTACGTCTTGTCCTTCTTTTTACATCTCGGACATAAGATTCTGCTGATTTGTTTTTCTTGTTCATAATAAAGTGAATTTAATAGTTATGTATAACTTAATTTTATTCACTTAATGGTCCACTTTTATTTGACGATTTACAATTAAGTTTATAAGTATTCAGACCATAGTCACCCCTTTCCATATAACTACTATCGTTTAACAATATAATGTTGGAGTTAATATTGTTTTGTGATATTAAATTCGTGCTTAGCAAAATTAATAGCAAAAGCCTCATAATTATATTTTTAATAATTAAAAATTGTAAATTCTAAATCGTACAAATCTAGATTATCTGTAGCGTACACTACAAAAACAGTTGCAGTGGTTTCTAAAGTTCCGTTTCCATTAAAGTCTATACCAAAATCATTTTCATTAATTATATCCTCTCCCATCCATGCATATGCATCCAATGCATTTGTTTTTATCATCGAAACATCATGAGGGATACCATAAGAAGGATCTAATGCAAAGTCTGAAATTACATTAAACTGATGATTTTGAAAGATAGACTCTGGATTTGGGTTACCTTGTCCTGGTATAGAAGTCAAGTTATCAATCCCATCTGAATATTGCCAATTATAATGTCCGCCAGCTATCCAATCAGAAAGATTTAATGATCCAGAGGACCAATCTTGTTCAGGAACTAATAAGAACTTATAATCCGATGAATTCCCTGTATCAGGAAAGTCTGGACTCGCTGAAAATGACCAGTCTTTAACAAAAAAGTTATAAGCAAAGGTATCTTGACCAGGCCAGGTTGGATGATTCATTTTAAAATAATCGCCTGTTTCAGTGGAGTGAGTAATATTTTGAACTTTCAGTAAATCAATAAAAAGTTTAGCCCAAGCTCCGCATTGCCCATCTCCAGTAAGAAGTAAAGCTTCTGTTGTAGTGTTCTGACATCCATAACTACCATAGTATGTTAGGGTACTTCCTGAATCTGCTCCTTTAACGTCCAATGAAGTCAATTTACTCCAAATGGCTCCTGTAATAAAATCATCAGATTTTTGACCATGTGCTGATACACAACCAATGTTTAAAAGTGAATGATGATATCTGTCTGGAATTGTTGAAACGAAAGTTAAGATTTCAGGTTTCTTATAAGTAACATAGACTGGATTCTTAGATATCCCGATAGTAGTCCATTCGTCTTCAGGTGCACTTATTGTATCCGCAATCTGCCACTCAATCTCAAACTCTTCAAATCCTAGTACTGCTTCAGCAGGAAATGCAATAATTGTTGTATCTTTTTTATATCTGAAAAAACTTCCTATTACTGTAATTTGTTTTGGAGGCAAATCTAATCCTGCACTTTGTTTTTCTCTTATAAAATATTCACTATAATCTATTCCAGAATTACATTCGAAAAGGATATCAGCACCAATTATTGGAGTAAATCCACTTTCATAGGCTACTGGATTTAGTGTTATTCCATATTTACTCCACCCATTTGTCATATTTCTTGCTGAATTTTGTGGAACATCAGTCCCATCATCAAAAAGAACATCAATCCATCCAATAGTATCGGGGTGAGTAGGACTAAAAAAATAAACTTCTTTAACTTCAAATTTATCCTCATAATTAAAGTCGGCTGTTCCTGTGTTTAATGATTTTGTAACTTGAGAAAAACTGCTAAGTGGAAATGCTAAACCTAAATAAAGGAGAGAAAATTTTACTAATAGTTTCATTATGTATATCCCTTTTAAATAAATAATGTTGTTGTTTAAAATGAATAGGTATATTTTTTAGATTTATATTGAGGTAACTCAATGAGGATTTTTAAACTTATATTTTCCTCGCCTATCTTTTGTAAATACCCTAAACTCGCAACAACATTTATAAATACCCCTTAGCCTTTTGTTTTCATAAGGCTAAATTAGGTTTAAAAATATATAAAATCAAAATCCATTTCAAGTTCAATTATATTTAAACCGCTAGCAGTATATTGACAATCTATTTGTTTAGGTGACCATGATTCGACGCAGTCATATGGATCAATAGGACATAGTTCAGGTAATATGGTAATACGATAGCAAACTCGTTCTCCTGTTTCTGAGCAAAATGGAATCGTGGCAAAAGTTGGATTTGATGGCATCTCATTCGTGGTTATTGAATAATCTATTGTTACAATATTATTTGCATCAGGTATTGGGTTATTAGGTAATATTGAATCCAGCACTTGAAGAACTGCTTTAACCACAAAATGTTAAACCGTCATCTATAGTTAAATCTACTGTGCCTTTATAAACATTAACTAACGTGAGTTCGACGTAAGGAAGTGGAAAAATAGGATAAAAAGAAAGAGCAATTTTGTTTATCTTAATAGTTGATAATCAATTAATTAAAACAAAAAAGCTCTACTATGAAAGATAGTCAAATTATTGCAATTTTCTGTGCTTTCGATGATTTTTTCACCGATTTTGATTACTTTTTAAAATCTCATACCCTAGAGGGAAAGAAAAATCGACGGAATCGTACCTGCAGGTTATCCATGAGCGAGGTGATGAGCATCATCGTATTTTTTCATATGAGTGGATACCGTTGCTTTAAGCACTTTTACCAGAATCATGTCTGCCAACATATGCGCGGCTATTTTCCCAATCTGGTATCTTATAATCGGATGGTGGAGTTGCAAACCAAAGCGGTCCTACCATTAGCCTTGTTTGTAAAGATGTACCGAATGGGTAAATGTAGTGGGATATCCTTTATTGATTCAACCAGTATCCGGGTCTGTCACAATCGAAGGATTCATTCCCACAAGGTGTTTGCTGGACTGGCCAAACGAGGCAAGACTTCAAAGGGTTGGTTTTATGGTTTCAAACTTCATCTGGTTCATAATGACCGGGGCGAAGTGATTGATTTTCAACTCACTCCGGGCAATGTGCATGATAATGCCGTATTGAAGTGTAAACGGTTTATGAAGAAGGTCTATGGCCGGTTGTTCGGTGATAAAGGCTATATTGTCAACAAGCAAATCTTTGACACTCTTTTCTTGAGAGGTATTCATTTGATTACTAAGTTGAGACGGAATATGAAATCCAAAATGATTACACCCCTACAGGATGCTCTTCTGCTCCGAAAACTTGCTATCTCTGAAACCATTATTGACCAACTCAAAAATATTTCACAGATCGAACATACAAGGCATCGTTCCTTTGCCGGATTTTTCGTCAATATACTTGGTGGACTTTGTGCCTACGGGTTTAAAGAATCTAAACCCTCCATTTATAAGAATCTGGTCGATACCAAACAGCTCCTTTTGGCCTAGTCTTACATCAAACTCACGTTATTTAGGTCTTGTTGCTGCAACTTTAACAACATTTGCGTTTTTACCTCAAGTTATCAAGACATACAAAACAAAATCGGTGGAAGATATTTCATTGATCATGTATCTCATATTAGCTACCGGCTTATTGCTTTGGTTAATATATGGTATAACCATAAAAAATTTACCGATTATTTACGCCAACATAATTACTTTGAGCCTCAGCACTATAATTATTTTTTTGAAAATAAAATATGATAAGAAAAACTAAGATTTTTCTTTTAACCCAAGTGCTGTTTTGACAACCAACTGAACAGTGTCCTTATGAATCTCTTCGAACATAATTATCTTATTCTTTGTCAGTTCTTCGATAAGGGACTTTGTGAAGTGTCTGATGGCTATCAAGTGCAGATTATTAAAAACATCTGTACCGAAATTATTCCCTAGACCTTCAAGAAATTGATTTAATTTATTCTGCCCGGGATCTTTGATGCAAAGCGTAAAGCTTATCGCAGAATTACGCATGGTCAATAGCCTTATTTTACAATCATTCAAATTTTTAAAAATATAACTCAGATGGTCTTCCTGAATAAATGAAAAATCATTACTACTAATCTGAATCAATACAACCTTGTCTTCAAAGACAACAATCGGTGGATAATTAAGAAGACCTTTACTGGATATTACGGTCCCTATCTTATCGGGTTCAACATATGAATTTACATTTAGTCGAATCCCTTTGTTTTGAATGGGTTGAATTGTTTTAGGGTGAATAACTTTAGCACCATAATAAGTCATTTCAATCGCTTCCCTATAACTCATTTTGTCTATTTTCTCTACATTTTCAAATCGCTTAGGATCAGCAGTCAAAATCCCTGGAACATCTTTCCAAATCGTTACCTCCTCCGCATCAAGACAATAAGCAAATAAAGCAGCTGAATAATCGGAGCCTTCTCTACCTAAGGTCGTCGTATATCCTTCTTCTGATCTTCCAATGAATCCTTGAGTTATTATAATCTTATACTTAGGAAATAAATCCCTAATTTTTTTGTTGACTAAAGCATTGGTTTGTTTAATCAAAACTTTGGCTCTGCGATATACATTCTCAGTGACAAAAACTTCCCTCACATCCTGAAAGCCTGAATCAGATGATTGCTGCTGAACATATTGATTGACTAAGTGAGTAGACAAAAACTCCCCCATACTAACAATCTGATCATATGCAAAATCTTCACTTACATTGTCATAAGATAATAAAGCCCTTTTACAGTCCTCCAAAATTGAAGAATAGCTTGCCTTTAGTTTCTGAATATCCAATTCTAAATTGGATGCGATATCCAAATGTCTTTTGATGATATCATCAAGAAATATCGAAATCTTTTCAGGGTCGCCGGCAATATTTTCAATCTGATTTTCTAAAGCATTTGTCGTTTTACCCAATGCAGATATGACGACAAGTAAATTATCATTCTGATAATTACTTAGAATTTTAAACACGTTTTTAATGTGATCTGCATCTTGAACCGATGCACCTCCAAACTTAAATACCTTAAACGTCATTTAGAGTTATAAATTTAATTGCAAAGAAAAGTAATTTTCATGTGATCATTAGTTAGAAATATTTACTTAAAATGCAGTTTATCCAGTATTTTTTGAAAATAGTAGTCTATTAAGCACAATGTATTTAAGAATTTGAAATTAAGTTTTGGTTTTACTGTTATTTCGAAATTTAATACTTGAAACTTAGTAAGATATTATTCTAATTTTATCTGCACTTTTATAAGATAGTTAATCAAATGTCAGAGAATATAAGTTTAGCAATCCAATTGATGTTAGTCGGCATGATTTCTGTTTTTTCCATTCTAGGGATTGTCGTATTATTAGGACATGTTCTTATCAATGCAGTAAACAAATATGCTCCTCATTCTCAAGACAAAGCTGAACAGGTTGAAGGAGCAATTAGTAGACAAAAACTTGCTGTGCTTAGTGCCGCTATTGAAATCCTTACAAAAGGAAAAGGGGTTGTGAAATCAGTTAAAAAGTTGTAGACAGACAATGAGTAAACAAATAAAATTATCGCTGGTCTATCGTGATATGTGGCAATCCTCAGGTAAATATATGCCGCATGTTAATGAATTGGTTAGCGTTGCAGAACCTATCATTGCAATGGATTGCTTTGATCGTGTCGAAACCAATGGTGGAGGATTCGAGCAAATCTGCTTGCTGAAAGGTGAAAATCCGAACACCTCTGTTCGACAATGGACTCAAGCATTTAATAATGCCGGTATTCAAACCCATATGTTGGAACGTGGATTGAACGGCATAAGACTAAGTCCGGTATCAAAGGATCTCCGACAACTGATGTTTGCTTTAAAAAAGAAACAAGGGACTGATATATCAAGAAGTTTTGATGGACTGAATAATCCTCAAAATCTAGAGTTGTCCTTTCAATATGCCAAAGAAGGAGGGATGATAGCTCAAGGAGCATTAAGTATTACTCACTCTCCTATCCATACAGTAGATTATTATATTCAGTTGGCTGACGACTTTATTGAAAGAGGAGCTGAAGAAATCTGTATCAAGGATATGGCCGGTATCGGAAGACCCGCTTCCATAGGAAAAATTGTTAAAGGAATTAAAGAAAGACACCCATCTGTGGTATTAACTTATCATGGGCATTCCACAATAGGATTTTCAATTGTTTCGAGTATGGAAGCTGCTCGTAATGGGGTTGACATTATCGATATCGGAATGGAACCTCTTTCCTGGGGAACCGGACATGCAGATTTATTGTCGGTGCACGCCATGTTGAAAGATGCAGGATTCAGCCTTAGAGATGTCAATCAGGATGCATATATGGAAGTTAGGGCATTAACAAAATCTTTCATAGATGATTGGTTGGGATATTATATCAATCCTCAAAATAGATATATGAATTCTCTTCTCATCCAATCCGGATTACCAGGAGGAATGATGGGTAGTCTTATGGCGGATTTAGAGAAAAATTTAAAGTCAATTAATAAATGGCTTAAGAAAAACAATCAAGCTGAAATCAGCCAAGATGAGCTATTGTTAAAGCTATTTAAAGAAGTTGAACATACCTGGCCAAAGTTAGGTTACCCGCCACTGGTAACTCCGTATAGCCAATATGTGAAAAACTTATCCCGAATGAATGTCATACAATCCATTAAAGGAAAAGAAAGATTTTCTATGATTGGTGAGAATACTTGGGGAATGATGCTTGGAAAATCTGGTTCACTTCCAGGTCAGCTTGATGCGCAATTAGTGAATTTAGCAAAAGAACAAGATCGAACATTTTTCACAGATAATCCGCAAGATTTATATCCTGATGTTCTCAATGAGTACAGGCAAAAAATGAGAGAAAATGGGTGGGAAACAGGAGCTGATGATGAAGAATTATTTGAATATGCAATGCACTCGGAACAATATGAAGATTATAAGTCAGGACGGGCTAAAGAAAACTTCGAAAACGATTTACAAAAAAGACGTGAAGCCAGTTCTCAGGTCAATCTAAAGGCGTCTTCAAACGGTCAATCCGCTCTCCCTAAAACATTAAACATTGAAGTTGATGGAGAAAAATTCCAAGTAAAAATCGATTATCCGTCTGGTCAGAATTCCCAGGACAAACCCAGCGAGGAAAGCGCAGCTCAAAGTTCGACAAATTCAAAATATATTTCTTCACCTCTTGAAGGCAAGTTTTTCCTTACAAAAAACAGTAATGACAAGGCCATCAAAGTCGGCGATAAAGTAAAAGTAGGTGATACTGTAGCATTTGTTGAATCTATGAAAGTCATTAATGCAATAACATCTACAGAATCCGGAGTTGTTAGCGAAATACTCATCAACCATGGAGATGATATTGAAGAAGATAGTCCATTGATCAAATTGGTATAAGCGCTTGGAAGTACTACAAAAAATATATGATATGACCTCCATAGGTCAGTTCATCGAAGACCCCTGGTCTCTGTTTATGATTGGATTGGCCTTACTCCTACTCTATCTGGGAATATTTAAAAAATATGAACCGCTACTTTTAGTTCCTATTGGATTTGGTGTTCTTTTAGCAAATTTTCCGGGAGGTCACATGGAAGTTATCAGCAGCCAAACCGATGAAGCACTTAAGCATCTGAATCTTATTGAAATCGCAGAATCCTATGGCATAATGAATATGCTATATTATGCTCTGATAAAAACAGGGTTATTACCTCCGCTCATTTTTATGGGTGTTGGAGCAATGACAGATTTTGGACCGTTATTGAGAAATTTGCGGCTTGCATTTTTTGGCGCTGCAGCTCAGTTGGGAATTTTTACTGTTCTTATTGCTGCTATTTATGTTGGTTTTACTCCTCAAGAAGCTGGCGCATTGGGAATAATAGGTGGTGCTGATGGTCCTACAGCTATCTATACTTCAATCATTCTAGCACCTCACCTTCTCGGTCCTATTGCCATTGCTGCCTACTCATACATGGCTTTGGTTCCTGTCATTATTCCTTTAGTTGTACGATTCACCGTAAGTGAAAAGGAGTTGAAAATCAATATGAGGGAACAGGATAAGTTGTATCCAAGTAAAAGAAAAATTAAAAAACCTGAAGCTTGTAAAAATTCTTTTTCCAATCGCACTTGTTATATGTGTTTCAATTTTAGTTCCTTCTTCTACGCCATTAGTAGGCATGTTACTTTTTGGAAATTTAGTAAAAGAAGTGGGCAGCGATACGAATAGATTATTTGAAGCCGCTTCAAATACAATAATGAACACTGCAACTATATTTTTGGGTTTAACGGTAGGGGCAACTATGACTAGCAGTACATTTCTTAATGTACAGACTTTGATGATCATATTTGGAGGATTTATTGCGTTTGCATTTTCAATCCTAGGAGGAATTCTTGCGGTCAAATTATACAATCTGTTTAATAAGAAAAAAATTAATCCTCTTATTGGAGCCACAGGATTAAGTGCTGTACCTATGGCATCAAGAGTTGCTAATGAACTTGCCCTCAAACGAGATCCATCTAACCATATTCTTCAATATGCGATGTCCAGTAATATCAGTGGAGTTATTGGTTCTGCGGTAGCTGCAGGAATCTTAATTAGCTTCCTTTCTTAATCACACTTCGAATTTTATTGTCACTTATTATCGCATTTTGTATCTAAATGAATAGCTCGTTATTATCCATCTGATCTGGATAATAAAAACTGTTCCTGGTTAGCTTCTTTTTTTGTATTTTGGTAAGATAGCTTACATTAATATCATTGAAAAATGAACTAATTTGTGAGGCAATTGAATTTGATTTTGCATTAGTTGTAACACCCGTATGAGACCTTTTCACTTTTATGCATCATTAATGATTCTATTGATACTTGCTTGTACAAGAGATCAAAATAGTTTCAGTGCTGATTTGGATTCCAAATTAACGGATAATCTAATTCGAATTTCTCCAGAATCTTCCTTAGAATATTTCAAACTTCCAGCTTACAATAATCTTGTCAGAATTCCACAAGATCCTCTAAATCCTTTAAGTCCGGCTAAAGTAGAGCTAGGTCAATATCTGTTTTTTGAAACCGGTATAGCGATAAATGCTGAAAATCCTTCAGGTGAATATTCATATTCCTGTGCCAGTTGCCATATTCTAGATGCTGGTTTTACTCCGGGTCAGGTTCAGGGAATTGGTGATGGAGGATTAGGTTATGGTGTAAAAGGTGAAGGCCGGCATAAAAATCCTGATTATCATTTATCAGAATTGGATATTCAGTCCATCAGACCATTAAGTCTGGTTAATGTCGCTTTCGTTAAAAATACATTTTGGAATGGGCAGTTTGGTTCTGAAAATGTCAATGTAGGAACCGAAGACTTATGGGATAACCGATCAGATACAAAATTAAATGAGCTGGGATACAAGTCGATAGAAACTCAGAACATTATCGGATTAAATTCCCACCGCTTTAAAATCGATAAGTCCAAGGTCGAAGCTTATGGATACAAGACATTATTTGATACCGCTTTTCCAGAATTTAAAGAAGAATTCAGATATTCCACCCGAGCTGCTTCATTGGCCATTTCAGCCTTCATTAGGACGATTGTAGCTTCTGATGCCCCTTTTCAACAGTGGTTGGACGGAGAAACCAATATTATGAGTGATGATGAAAAAGAAGGAGCATTACTTTTCTTTGGAAAGGCGAAATGTTTTTCTTGTCATTATGAAAAAAATCTGGGTTCGCATGAATTCCATGTGCTGGGAACAAAAGATATGGATCAAAACGATAATTGTTTTTTAGCAAGTGCCGAGGACAGAAGAAACGATGGTAGAGCAGGCTTTACACTAAAAGATGAAGATCTAAACAAATTCAGAGTACCTGGTCTCTATAATGTATCTGATTATGGATTCTATTTTCATGGTTCCAGCAAAAAATCTATTACAGAGGTAATCGATTACAAAATTCAGGCAATAGCTGAAAATCCACGCGTTAATGAATCTCAAATTTCTGAAAAGTTTAATCCTATTTACTTGACCGATTCCGAAAAGGAGAAATTGTAACTTTTTATCGAAGTCTCATTAAAAGATCCGAATTTAAATCGGTACATGCCTGAATCTGTAGGCTCTGGAAATTGCTTTCCAAACAATGACGCGATTTCAGTCATCGAACTAGACTGCAACTAATCCCATAATTTTTCCGGGTAAATACCTGATTGTATCAAATCATTGATTTTAGACATCACGATTGGTTTGTCATCGCGATAGGTGACACCGAACCATTGATCAGGAGACGTCAGTATTTTTATACGAATATCATTATCCTTAATCATGTTATCCAAGGTGAAAGGGATATAGAATTCTGAAGTTAATTCCTGCCCTTTATCCTTTAAAAAATCTTTAAAATAAGATTCTGCGAGATCAAAATAATTAGGAAAAAATCCAAACATATTCATCGAAACAAGTGTATCATCAGCCAGTGAAATGTCTTTTTCCTCAGAAGGATATCGAA
Organism: Saprospiraceae bacterium; assembly: GCA_965248155.1. Taxonomy (GTDB): domain Bacteria; phylum Bacteroidota; class Bacteroidia; order Chitinophagales; family Saprospiraceae; genus RFSX01. The sequence continues at coordinate 905,295 of CBDFIO010000001.1, read as the reverse complement.
TTACTCCATCATTATTTCTTCCAATCTTTAGAGTCTCAACTATTTTCGTCAGATAATTATCTTGATCCTGATAACAAACGCCTCGATTCACCGTACCATGATCTGATAAGGTGTTGGCCAACAGATATGAAACAACTACAAATTGATCAGTAGAATTTTGCTTGCCAAAATAATCTATAAGTGTAGCATATGATTTTTGACCATAATAATCATCTGCATTGATGACAGCGAATGGTTCACTAATAACTTCTTTGCCCATAAGAACAGCATGAGCCGTCCCCCAAGGTTTACTCCTTTCATTATGATATTCAAATCCTTGTGGGATTTTGTCTAATTCTTGTTCGACAAATTCCATCTGAATTCTATCTCCGATTCTATTTCTAAAATAACTTTCAAATTCTTCTCTAAAATGTCTCCTCACAACAAAAACAATCTTTGTGAATCCTGCATTCAGCGCATCATATATTGAATAATCTATGATCGTTTCTCCATTCGGCCCAAAACTATCAAGCTGTTTGAGCCCACCATATCGACTTCCCATACCCGCAGCTAATACCAATAAACTTGCCTCCATGTTCTATTTAAATTTTCTTTCAATATTTAAAATAATGTAAATCGAAAGTCGTTTATTTTGTTGCAAAGTAAATCATTTTCTGATTTTCTTATAAAGCTCTTATTTATAATATTTTATATATTATATTTTTTTGTAATATATGATTGTTTATTTCTATAGTTTTTATAATTTTGTGTTTCCTATGAATTTGATCCATGGATAGACGCTATTTATACGCAATTGCTTTAATGTCAATCTGCTGGGCTTGTACCAAAGACCAGATGCCTGCTCTTATTCAATTAGATCAAGAGTTAGAAAACCTCATTAAAGATGCATCTTCAACAGGTGAAGTAGACTTCTATATTTTACCAGATGAAAATGATCTTGCTTCAATACCTCAAGATCCTAAAAACCCGCTTACAGAAGATAAAGTTCAATTAGGTAAGTTTCTCTTCTATGAGACCGGATTTGCAATGGGAGCAATCAAAGACCAAGGCATGGGTACATATTCCTGTGCGACCTGCCATGTTCCTGAAGCCGGATTCAGACCTGGAAGTTTTCAGGGCATTGCAGATGGAGGAAAAGGATTTGGTCTCAATGGTGAGAATAGAGTAAGAGATCCAAACTACACAGATTCTGAAATTGATGTTCAAAGTGCCAGACCTTTGAGCATGACGAATGTTGCCTTCGTAAAAAATACATTCTGGAATGGTCAATTCGGCGGTCAAAGTGCCAATATTGGAACGGAAGAAGTTTGGGACCTCAGAGAAGACACAGAACTCAACCACTTAGGGTTCGAAGCTATTGAAACACAGAATTTTGATGGTATTGAATCCCACAGGATATTAATAACAGAGGAGGTGATTGATGAATATGGATATCGAGAGCTATTTGACAGTTCATTTCCAGAATTAAACGAAGAACAACGCTATAGCAATTATGCCGGAGCATTAGCACTCTCAGCATTCATAAGAACGATTCTGACTACAGAAGCTCCTTTTCAAGATTGGTTAAAAGGCGAAAGAGGCGCTCTTTCTCATGATGAAAAACAAGGCGGAATAATATTCTTCGGAAAAGCCAATTGCTCTTCTTGTCATTATAATCCAAATCTGGGATCCCTCGAATTCCATGCATTAGGTGTTTTAGATATGGACCAGCAACCTTCATACAATACATCCCCTTCAGATAGACGAAATTTAGGTCGGGGAGGTTTTACATTATTAGAAGAAGACAATTACAAATTTAAAGTACCTCAGTTGTACAATATGTCCGATGCTCCATTTTATTTTCATGGCGCCAGCAAAAGAAGTATCGATGAATTAATCGATTACAAAATTGCAGCCACTACTGAGAATTCACGTGTTTCACAAAACCTGATATCGGAAAAGTTTTTAGCGCTTGATTTAAGTACAGATGAGATAAAATACCTTAAAATTTTCTTGGACAAAAGTCTGCGCGATCCTAATCTAACAAGATATAAACCAGATCAAATCAAATCTGGATTTTGTTTTCCTAATAATGACACCCAATCGAGAATTGATCTGGGTTGTAATTAATTGACTTCGTATTCAACATGAATTAGAGGATCGAGATACCACGCTTTATCCGCAATACTTGATCGAATATTCTGGATATAATCTTCGAGAATAAGGTCCTGACATTCAAAGCTCAAGCCTACCCTGGTATAAGGCCCATGAGTTTCATGATAAATCTCATATCCTGCCGCAAGTAATTTTTCATCCATACGTTCAACATTTGCACTTGATGCAAAAACGCCTGTTATTATAATACATGAATCAGGCAGATCGGAAAGCAAACTATCATCTCCAAGTCCTGTTTCAATCGGCTCATCAGATACAAATTGTTCCGTCTCTCCTGAATTGGAACGTAGATATTGACAAGTTCTAAAACTGATAAAGCAAATCAGAATAAGTATAAGAAGCGCAAGAATAGGCCAGATTAAACTTCGCTTTTCCTTTTTTTCTTCATGAAATGGATTAACAAATCCTTCTTCTTCTGTAATCGATACCGGTGGAACAGTCTGAACATCGGGCTTTGGTTCAGGTGGACTAAATTCTTTTTTTGCAATAGATTCCTGGAATGCAATATCGGGATCGAAGAAAATTGGTTTCTCAACTATTGTCTTATCAATTTGCTCCTCCTTAGTTTCTATTACTGGAGCTAAGCTAATTGGGATTTCAGGGAGGCCTTTATAATACATACCAATGAATCCCTTATCCGCTTCTACATTTATTTTCCCATCTGAGTTGATTGTAAAAAGTCCGACTCCCTGGATATTAACTTTACTATAATTTAATAATGCATTAATGAGCTTTTCATTAAAAGATTTAATGCTCGATTCGGCCTTCTTCTTGTCGATTTTATATTTATCAATAATATGTTCTATGAGTGGAGTATTCGAAGATGTGGCCTCTTCAAAACTGAGATCTACCCTGGGAGGTTTAATAGAATTTCTCCCCTCACCAAAGCGGGCTGGCTTATTCACCAATTTAATGGATCCTAAACCATTGATACTGACAGTTTGTTTATTGTCAAGTACTTCTCTTATGGATTGAGCTAAATCTATTTGCACGGACTAAACATTCTCGAGGGCTAAATTACAGAAGTTATTTATAATTATTTTTGGGAACAAATTAATCTTAGGATTGATAAGAAAGTAGTATTTATTCATTCACCATTTAGATAAAGAATTTTTGAAGAAAACACGTTCAGAAGAGCTCTATAATGAAGCTCAAACTTTATTTCCAGGAGGTGTCCATTCTCCTGTAAGAGCATTTAAATCTGTTGATGGCTCACCAATATTTATGCAAAGTGGAGACGGTTGCAGAATTACAGATGTCGATGGCAATTCATATATAGATTTTTGTTGTAGTTGGGGTCCACTCATCCTGGGCCATAACCATCCAGATATCCGACGCGCCATTGAAGAAACAATTTCAAATGGAACTTCATTTGGAACACCTACTGCTCTAGGCAATGAGATTGGAAAACTGATTATTAACAATCATTCATTTCTTGAAAAAATACGATTTGTAAGTTCAGGAACCGAAGCTGTAATGTCAGCCATAAGATTAGCACGTGGATTTACCTCCAAAAACAAGATAATTAAATTTGAAGGTTGCTATCATGGACATGTCGATTCTCTATTGGTAAAGACAGGATCGGGATTAGCTACCTTTGGTATTGCCAGTTCAGCAGGAATACCGCCTTCTTTTTCAGAGGAAACAATTGTCCTTCCTCTTAATGATCTTCAACAATGCATCGATACCCTCAAAAGTAATGATGATATAGCAGCGGTCATTATCGAACCTATACCGGCAAATAATGGACTTTTGATACAGGACAGAAACTTCTTGGAGTGGCTGAGGAAAATATGTGATGACAACAACATCTTGTTAATATTTGACGAGGTAATTTCTGGTTTTCGTGTTGGTTTTGAAGGAGCAAGTGGCTATTATGCAATCGAACCGGATCTATTAACTTTTGGAAAAATAATAGGAGGAGGAATGCCTGTAGGCGCCTTCGGAGGAAGATCAGACATTATGGATCATATTGCGCCATTGGGCAATGTTTATCAAGCAGGCACCTTGTCAGCTAATCCAGTAACGCTTTCAGCGGGTATCGCAACATTGAATGCATTATTGCAGGAAGGATTCTATGAAAGCTTAGAAGAAAAGACAGAATACTTCGTTCGTCTAATTCAGGATTTTTGCCAGGAACACAAATTAAATATCAGGATCCAACACATAGCCTCGATCTTTTGGTTGTCTTTTGAGAATAAAAGGATCATAAAATCAACAGATATTTCCGGAGAGTCAAATCAATTGTTTAGTAGATTACATTCATTGCTTCTGGAAAAAGGAATTTATTTTGGACCATCAGCATATGAAGTTGGATTCATATCATCTGCACATCGTAAAGAAGATCTTAAAGAAGCTGCAGATAAAATCAATTCAAGTTTACTTGAAATATTATCATGAATTTTCTAGGAAGAAAATATCGAATTCTGCATGTTGTAATAATCCTATATCTGGTTGCCGCATTCACTTGGTGGGCTATTCTTCTCTTTCAAAAAAATGAAGAGATTTATCAGCTTCAAATTCAATTAAGTCAATACATCTCTACTATTGATATGGAAATGGCTTTGTCAGAATTTAACAAACAAAAAATGATGATTGTAGGAGAAGGTCTGGTTTTTGCCCTATCAATTTTAATCAGCATGTTTTTAATTAATAGAGCATTCATCTCAGAAATCGAAACAAACAAACAATTGAATAATTTCCTCTTATCGGTAACCCATGAATTAAAAACGCCAATTGCTTCTTTAAAAATGATAAACAGAACCTTATACAATAAAAACATTGAGGAAGCTGACAAAATCGAATTGCTTGAAACCGCTTATGAAGAAAGTACCAGATTGGAATCTCTGGTAAACAACATCTTAACAGCTGCTCAAATGGAGCACCGCTATAAATATAATTTTGAAAAAATAGATTTAGGCCAGTTGGTCCAACAAAGTGTTTCACGGTTCCAAAAATCATTCTTAGCGAATGAAATTTCTTTTACATCACAAGAAGGATTAACCATTAATGCTGATAAAGAAGCTTTGATTAAAGTGATAGATAATCTTATTGATAATGGAATTAAGTATGCTCCTAAAAATTCAATACTAAAAATCGAAACCGGAAGACACCAAGATTTTATTTCGGTGAAATTTATTGATTCGGGAAGAGGGATAAAAGCTCAGGAAAAAAAGAAAATACTAAAGAAATTTTATCGAATTGGAAATGAAGAAACGCGAGAAAAATCAGGTGCTGGACTCGGTTTGTTTATTGTAAAAGAAACACTGGATGCTCATCATGGAGACTTGTTGATATTTGACAATACCCCAGCAGGAAGTATATTTGAAATCAGATTACCAATGTCAAAATAATGCGTGTTTTATTAGTTGAAGATGAAAATAATCTACGGAAAATTGTCAGGCTCAACCTTGAGCTTGAAAATTATGAAGTGATTGAAGCTGAAAATGGGAAAATTGCCAAAGAAAAACTGGAGAATGAATATTTCGACATAATCATTCTCGACATCATGCTTCCCTATCTGAATGGCATTGATATACTTAGGTTTCTATCTATTAACAATCATGAAACCCCTGTCATAATAACATCAGCTAAAGACACTTCTTCCGATAGAATCTTAGGTCTAAAATCAGGTGCAGATGATTATTTGACTAAACCTTACGAAATTGAAGAGCTGCTATTAAGGATGACGAAATTGCTCAATCCCAAGAAAAAAAATCGATCTCTAAAAAAGGATACATATAGTTTCGGATCCAATAAAATAAACTTTAAAAGTTTTATTGGGCAACACCATGATCAGATATTCAAATTGAGTCAGAAAGAAGTCCAACTTCTGAAATTGTTAATAAGTAAAGAAAATGAGGTTGTTCCAAGGCATGAAATCTTAAAAGCAGTTTGGGGATACGATGTTTTTCCTAGTACCAGGACTATTGACAATTTTGTTTCTGCACTTCGTAAACACTTTGAAGACGATCCTAAAAATCCTAAATTCATTCACTCCGTCAGAGGAGTAGGCTACAAATTTGTCTCCTAATAATAAATACACATTATGTCTATCAAATATGATAAAATCGGAACTGGATATGACAAAACCAGAAAAGCTGACCCATATATTGCGGAAAGGATGTACCATCTTCTTGAAGCAACCAATTTAGGCCATTACCTTGATTTGGGATGCGGTACCGGGAATTATACTTCTTACTTACAAAACAAAGGGATTCACTTTACCGGGATCGATCCTTCTAAAACAATGTTAGCTAGGGCACGAGAAAGAAACGCTTTTGTAGATTGGAAAATAGGACACGCAGAAAATATTCCTTTACCATCATCTTTTGTTGATGGCATATTATGCAGCCTTACAGTCCATCACTGGTCTGATATAAATGCTGGTTTAATAGAGACTGCGCGTGTCCTTAAACATAATGCACCTATTGTAATATTCAGTTCTTCTCCCGATCAGATGGAACATTATTGGTTGAAGCATTATTTTCCACAGATGATGCAGAATTCAATAAAACAAATGCCTTCAATTGAGTTCATAAAAAATACTTTGAATAACTCTGGATATAATGATATCGAGATTGAATATTACAATGTGAAAGATGATTTAAAAGACATGTTTCTATATTGTGGAAAGCATCAGCCAGAATACTATTTAATGGAAGATATAAGACTTGGAATATCTACATTTTCATCTTTGGCGCATGAAAATGAGATTAATTCAGGCCTAAATCAATTGAAGATTGATATCGAGAGCAAACAAATAAATAGTGTGATTGAATCCTCTATTTACGAAAATGGTGATTACTTGTTTTTTAAAGCACGTAAGCGCTAGTTATATCAATCTAATTCTTTTCTTGAAATCCAGCTTTTTCGGTATGACTTTTGGTAATACTAGAAGAAAAAGAATCCATGCATCTAATTATTCCTATAATTCTCCAATTATATCTCTTTCCTGCTTTTATCAATGTCACTAATGATTTAGAAAAAGACAGCGATCTAATAACGATTGAAATTCTCAATCAGCAAGAAATTCCATTTGAATTTTCAATAACATTCAAAGAAAGAAGAGATCAGGTTCATATCAGGTCAGCTGTAGCGCTTCAGAGTCTTAGAATAATCAATGATGAGAAAAAGCCTAAAAGTTATGATGTAAGAGGGTCAAATCTAGTCATGCTTCCCAGAATTGATTTTGCTGAAGGTTCATATATAGCAGAGTTTAAATTTCAACGGGATCCCACTATTATTATGGCAAAAATTGAAGTTCCTGAAATTTTGACGCCTAGCGATCTTTAAGAATCTTAAAAGTTGTTCTCCGGTTGGTTTGATGTTGTTCTTCTGAACAATCTTGACAGACACAATTAATTTCTGGAATAGTTTCTCCATAGCCTTTAGCTACAAGGCGTGATTTATTAATGCCTTTAGCTTCCAAATAATCAACTGCCGATTGTGCCCGTTTCTGAGAAAGATCAATATTAAAATCATCCTCTCCCCTACAGTCAGTATGAGAAGACAATTGAATATTAACTCGTGGATTGAGTGCTAAAATATCGGTAAGCGAATCCAAAGCCGGAAAAGCATCTTCACGAATAAACCATTCATTATAATCGTAATAAATATTATTGAGTACGATCTCCTTGTCAAAAACAATCTTATTAAGTGGAATTTCTATGTTGATGGTTGTATCAGACCTTAGTTCAGCCAATTTTGTGTCTAAATCAATAGAATTAGTTAAATAATCTCTCTTTGAGGCGATTACATTCACATCCTGGTCAATCATTATATTAGAAAGATTTCTACCATTGGCGTCAGTACGCACTATCTGTATGGAATCGTCAACCGTAATTTTAAGTCTGGCCTTATTGAGTGGATTCCTGGCTATAATCTCCTTGTTAGGATCATCATCCCGGTAAACAAGTTCTACAACCCTGCAAGCCAAATATATCTGAAACTCTTCCGGACTCTCTTCAACAATTTCCTCTTCAGTTTCTTCAGCTGGTTCGTCTTTCTTTTTGAATTTGCTAAAGAAAAAAATATCGTCACTCCATCCTGTATTTCTTGAAGAACTGAAAAAGCCTTGTAACTCTATTTCTTTATTACCTTTAAAGTCATTCTTAATTATCAGGCCAAAGTCATCAGCCCCTGAATTTATTGGAAGTCCAACATTACTAATAGGCGCCCAGGATCCATTAGATCTCAGATGCGTTTTAAAAATATCATATCCTCCAAATCCGGCATGGAAATCAGAAGCAAAAAATAAAGTGTCATTATATGCACTCGGAAATTTTTCGTTGCCGTCTGAATTTATTGGAGATGGCATAATTTCCGCTTGACTCCACCCAGTTTCCACTCTAACCGAGTAGAACAAATCATAGGTGTTATCACTTCCTTCCGGAGAAGCGCTGAAAATGAGTACGCTATCATTTTCGATCAAACAAGGATGGGCGAAATTCGTTTTATCATTAAAAAACATAAGGGCCTCCGGTTCCATCCAAAAACCATTCGGTCTCTGACTATAATATAAACGACAATATTTTTCCCCTTGATCTATGGATTCACATCTTGTGAAAAATATCTCGGTAAAATCTTGAGAAAAGCAGGCTGTACCTTCATTATTATCTGTATTCAATATAGCGTCAAAATTATGGACCTTTAAGTTTTGTAGATTCATTATAAAAAGGTCCGAAAATGCATTTCCGGTCCAGTTATATATTTCTTTGCCGGTACTGTTTGCCCTGTCCGAACTAAAGACTATGAAGTCCTCTTCAAAAAATACAGGACAGTAATCTGAGTACTTGCTGTTCCCTTTAAAACTTTCAATTATAAAATTATCTGCTTTTGCTAAGTCCCTGATGGCTTGTTTACAGATATCAACTTCTCTTAAATACTTATCCTCTCGTTCTGAAGTATATAGCTCTGAAAATATGATTTGTGCATCTTCATATCGCTCATTCTGTTTCAATGAATAAGCCAAATCTTCACGGGATCCTATAGTAGATATAAGTTGGTCGGTAATATCATGCCACTGAAGTGCTTCACCGAAATTTTGTGAGATATCGTGAGATTTTGCGAGCATAGAGGATAATTGGGCCTGGACTTGTTCATTATTTTCTCTCCGGTATTCGTCCTCTAACATTTCTACAGCAACAGCATATTGCTTGACCTGATAAGCCATAGTTCCATTCTTAATCTTCATGGTTGTATTACAAGCCACAAATAATGAACCCAGGATTATTATTGCACATTTTCTATGTAAAAAAGACTTTGTCATATTGTTCTGATAGCAAATTATAAATTTCCCTGTTTCTTCTTGCTTTATTAATCAAACTTTGACATCGAATCTGAAAATCAGCTTCCATTCCATTGGCATTAATCAAGCTTAATGCTTTTTCAAATGATCCACATATACTATTGAACAAGGGAGTTGAATAATAATTGTATCCATTCAAGAAATTTACTCCTTCTTCGGCATTAAATAAGTAGATATCAATCATTTCAAAGTCAAATACAGACGTTTTGCTGACATCCGCTATAATTTTATAGATCTTTTGAATTCTCGGTCTTCTTGGTTTGCGATAACTCTTTGTCGCATATTTTGACTTAATATTCAATTTGACTTTTTCATATCTCTTTTGACGGTCTACCTCGGATCCTAATTCCATGGCAAAATACTTTCTGACCTCTTCCACTTTGTCATATAGTAAACTTAGCTCATCGCGGAGTTCTGCTTCTTCGAGCTGATTGATATGTTTTAAGAATGTAGACTTACGCATTTAACAAATAAAAAAGGCTCCCATAATATTATGAGAGCCTCAAATTTATAAATTATCTTTCTCTACTTTGCTGATTGAGCAGCTTTTGAAAATGTTTTTTTAGATTCTATACCTTTTGGTTTTAAATCAGAAGACAAATCTCTTACAATAGGCGTTGCAACAAAAATAGATGAATAAGTACCTACAAGTATTCCAACAATTATTGCAAAGGTGAATCCTTTGATTGATCCTCCACCAAATATGAATAATGGCAGAATCATCATCAATGTTGTAAATGATGTAATCAATGTTCTTGAAAATGTGCTGTTAATAGCCAGATTCAGAACCTCGTCTGTAGATTTCTGAGTATGAATACCTAAGTATTCTCTAATCCTGTCAAACACGACCACGGTATCATTTATAGAATAACCAATAACCGTCAATAGGGCTGCAATGAATGCCTGATCAATTTCAAGTGATATTGGTAATACACCCCAAAAAATTGAAAATAATCCAAGAACAACCAAAGAGTCATGGAATAGAGCGGCTACGGCTCCAAGACTATATTGCCATCTATTAAATCGTATAAATATGTATAGGAATATTAATAGTAATGCAAATACGCCCGCATAAAATGAACTCTTCTTTATATCATCAGCAATCGTTGGTAACACCTTATAAGAGCTGGTTACATGAACAGGGGCATCAGAATCTGTGATCTGGAAAGCGGCCAAGTCTACTTCTAGTCCGGTTACGCCCACAATACCTTCATGTAATTTTGCTATCACTTGATCTGCGATATCATCACCAGTCTCATTAATAAGATATTCGGTTACGATATTGAAAGTATTCTCTGTATCAACAGCTTTGACTAATGGTGTATTCCCGAAGTAGGATTCAAGTCCCGTTCTTAAGGTTTCAGCATCATAGTCTCCACCATCAGTAAATTCTACATTGTAAGAATATCCTCCTTTAAAATCTACACCCAAATCAAATCCTTTTGTAAAGATTGAGAATAATCCAAAGGCAATGACTAATGAAGATACTACATATGCTATTTTACGTTTGCCGATCCAGTCAATCTTTAGATTAGCGAACACATTTTTTGAAACTCTATTCCAAAAACCAATATTTCTGTCACCTCTTGTCCACCAATCAATAACCATTCTACCTACAAGTACTGCCGTAAATAAGGAAGAAAGAACACCAATAATTAATACAACTGCGAATCCTCTTATTGGTCCAAGACCAAAGTAAGCTAACACGATTGCTACAAGAATAGTAGTAACGTTCGCATCTATGATAGCTGAATATGAATGTTTAAATCCATCATTAATCGAGGCGAGCATTGTCTTACCTGCCCGTAATTCTTCTCGTATCCTCTCGTAGATGATTACGTTGGCATCAACGGCCATACCGATGGTCAAAACGATACCGGCAATACCCGGAAGTGTTAATACAGTTCCGAATGATGCCAATGCACCAAAAATGAAAAAGAGGTTTAGTAATAATGCAATAATGGAAACAAGTCCACCTCCTGCATAATATAAGATCATAAACATTAATACAAGTCCAAATCCAATCATTAAGGCTCTAATACTACTGTCTATATTCCTTTGACCCAATGAAGGTCCAACCGTAGCTGATTGGATAATATTTACTTTCGCAGGGAGTTTACCAACCTCAAGAATGCTTGCGAAATCCGCAGCTTCCTGAACGGAGAAATTTCCTGTTATTTGAGTATTTCCGCCCGGAATTGGGCCATTAACACGAGGTGCCGATACAACTTCACTATCCAGACATATTGCCACTTCTCTATTTCCATCATTAGCTGCTTTCGTTGTCATCTCAGCCCAGACTTGAGCTCCTCTGTTATTCATCCTCAGATTAACCGCCATCTCGCCTGTTAATGGATCTGGAGAATGTGAAGCATCGATGATTACATCTCCTTCCAGAGGTGGTTTCGAATCTGCATCAGCAGCTGTTTTGATAAGATATAACATAAACTTTTCGGACTCCTCCCCTGAATTGAAATCTGCATAAGGTTTTCTTGACCAAAGAAATTTTGAATTGATAGGAAACAATCCTTTAACTTCTTGTCTTGTCAATAAATCCATTACCGCTTTACGCTTATTCTTATCAGCAAATCCCATTACAGAAGGTCCCCAACTAAATTCGCCAGCTCCATTATTTAAGGTTAATAATTTTAATAATGGTCCCTGATTGGCAAAAGGGTCTGGAGCTTGTTCAACAACTTGATAAGTTGAATCTCCGGTAAGATTGCTTAGAGTATCTATTACCGGTGTCCATATTGTATCAAATTTTTGAGTCTCCTGTTCCAAAGCATCTTTACCTGATTCAAGATTTTTTAGTCTGAGATCGGCTTGTGCAAAAGAATTGCCAATACTTGGATCTGTATTTCTATAAGTATCCCAAAATTCAAGAGCAGCACTGGCTTGTAAAAATGTTCGTGCTCTTTCAAAGTTTTCTATACCCGGCATCTCTACCAAAATCAAATCACGAGATTCATCAAGAGAAACATTCGGTTGAGTAACCCCAAGTTTATTAATCCTTTGCTTCAATCTGTTAAATGTAAGAACAACAGTCTCACTTGCTTTCTGTCTCAGTATTCTTGCAACTTCTCCATCTCCGGTTTCAATATTTATTTCTTCCTTCATTGAAGCATCCCGCATAAAAATGCTGGCCAGTTTTTTTCTATCCGGTAATTTCGCATACTCCTGAGCAAACAGACTTACAAAGTCAGATTGCGAATTGAGTTGAGCTTGTTCAGCATTATCGAGCGCTAAAAGAAAGTTTGCGTCTTTACTGTTTCTTGATAATCTTGTTAACAATTCCTTCAAGTCGACTTGAAGTACTGAACTCATTCCACCTTTAAGGTCTAATCCAAGAGCTAATTGTCTGGATTTCAAGTCTTCATAAGTAAATGAACCTAAAAGAGGAATTCTTAGAATATCTTCACTGGAAACAGAATCAAGAAAATCAATTCTTGCTTGTTTGACGGCTTCAAATCTATATTCTTCCGGCTGACTTTCTGCATATTGCTCGGCATATATCAAAGCATCAGACTCTACTTTTCTTGTTGGAAAAAGATAGAATACTTGTAATAAGCTTACCAATATGAGTAATACTAAAAATAGTTTTATTAATCCTTTCGCTTGCATTGTTTTATTCTTTAAAATTTAGCTTTTCAAAAAACCACGCAAATATACATTTATTCAATAATTATCGATATTGATCGAACAGTAGTATAATATGTTTGTGATTTTTTAATAGTCTATAAAATGTGATAATATATGGTGCTCAGAAGTTGTGGCCGCACCTTAAGCCGGGATATTAAGCATCAAATTCCTCATCATCCATATGACTGGAATGATAGAGATGTCTTTTTAATTGTCTTGTAATTTTTGCTTCGGAATCTGATTTCTTCAGAATGCAATAGAAGCTTTCCGAAATCAAATATTTTTCTTCCAGGAGTCGAACATTTCCATTGGATGAATTCGTACCTAAGTCAAATTCTACCGGATTGGTTTGAGACCCTAGCGTTACACCATGCAATGAGATATCGGCATCACAGGAAGCTTCATCAGAGATGGGCGCTTCCTGTGCTGTAAAATCATTAGCACTTAGAAAAAGAAGAAATATGATATAGAAGTATTTCATTCGGCTTGCAAGTTATAGATATTTTTTGAAAGTTGCGATTTGGGTATTCGAAATGGATGGATGAATGCTTTTGGAGTAAGGACTCAATGTATATAAAAAAGAAATTTCAAATTAGTAGTGATTTATTACAACACATTTTCATTTTGTGGTATCTTATTATTAACGTGAGTTCGATGTAAGACTAGGCCAAAAGGAGCTGTTTGGTATCGACCAGATTCTTATAAATGGAGGGTTTAGATTCTTTAAACCCGTAGGCACAAAGTCCACCAAGTATATTGACGAAAAATCCGGCAAAGGAACGATGCCTTGTATGTTCGATCTGTGAAATATTTTTGAGTTGGTCAATAATGGTTTCAGAGATAGCACGTTTTCGGAGCAGAAGAGCATCCTGTAGGGGTGTAATCATTTTGGATTTCATATTCCGTCTCAACTTAGTAATCAAATGAATACCTCTCAAGAAAAGAGTGTCAAAGATTTGCTTGTTGACAATATAGCCTTTATCACCGAACAACCGGCCATAGACCTTCTTCATAAACCGTTTACACTTCAATACGGCATTATCATGCACATTGCCCGGAGTGAGTTGAAAATCAATCACTTCGCCCCGGTCATTATGAACCAGATGAAGTTTGAAACCATAAAACCAACCCTTTGAAGTCTTGCCTCGTTTGGCCAGTCCAGCAAACACCTTGTGGGAATGAATCCTTCGATTGTGACAGACCCGGATACTGGTTGAATCAATAAAGGATATCCCACTACATTTACCCATTCGGTACATCTTTACAAACAAGGCTAATGGTAGGACCGCTTTGGTTTGCAACTCCACCATCCGATTATAAGATACCAGATTGGGAAAATAGCCGCGCATATGTTGGCAGACATGATTCTGGTAAAAGTGCTTAAAGCAACGGTATCCACTCATATGAAAAAATACGATGATGCTCATCACCTCGCTCATGGATAACCTGCAGGTACGATTCCGTCGATTTTTCTTTCCCTCTAGGGTATGAGATTTTTAAAAGTGATCAAAATCGGTGAAAAAATCATCGAAAGCACAGAAAATTGCAATAATTTGACTATCTTTCATAGTAGAGCTTTTTTGTTTTAATTAATTGATTATCAACTATTAAGATAAACAAAATTGCTCTTTCTTTTTATCCTATTTTTCCACTTCCTTACGTCGAACTCACGTTAACTTATAGTAATCAGCTAATTCTATCCCAAAAACTATCTACCCAGACCTTAAGGTTTATCCACTTTGGCTACAACCGGTCCGTCGACATCAACATCTTTGTTTTGAAGATGCTTTTCAAACCATCTCAACGAACGTATATTGTAATCCAATCGGGCAGTAGCATTACGATTACCATGTCCTTCTCCCGGATAAAACACCAGAGACACAGGAGTATCCGTACGTACTTTAACATGACGGTACAACTCCATCGATTGTGAAGGATGTACTCGTGGATCCTCTGCACCATGCATTATCAATAGTGGAGTTTTGCACTGATCCGCATAATAAACCGGACTTCTCTTTAAAAAGAAATCATAATCCTCCCATATCCATTTCCGCGCATGTACCAGATATTCTTCCATAGGTATATCGGTGGTTCCCCACTTGGACACTTTATTACTGATACCTACAAACATGACACCGGCAGCAAAATGTTCACTGTAACGGGTCGAAAGCCATCCAGTGGCATATCCTCCATAGGATCCTCCTGTTACACCTACTTTTTCCGGATCAGCCAACCCTATATCAATAAGGTGTTTAGAACCATCGACGATATCATCAAATTCCTTACCGGCAGGGTCACCCTGACTGGTCATCGTATATTCCAAACCTCTGCCTGTACTTCCACGATAGTTTGGATAAAAGACTGCCATACCTTTGGTAGCTGCCACTTGACCAGCTTGAGAATATGAAGTAATCCAGCCATTGTTAACGTGTGATTCCGGTCCTCCATGAATATAATGGATAACAGGATATTTTTTACCTTCTTCGTAATCCAAGGGATATATCAAAATTCCTTCGATTTCCAGGCCATCAGACGCTTTATAATTGATGACTTCTTGTTTGGCTAAATTGCGACCTTCAAGCCATTGATTATGATCTGTAGCTTTTTCCATCTTTCCTCCAGATGCCATAACATACAATTCACTTGGATGTGCCGGACTATTGACTACAAATGCCCCATCTCCATTATCAGACCAACTCATACTATTAATGACCGGTCCTTCTGCCGGAACTTTTTGAATCATAGATTTCCCGTCCATGCTAATATGGCCTATAGAGGAATGAGCACCCACAGAAGCCAAATAACGAATCGTTGTATTATCTATCCAATTGATGCTATGAAATTGGCCTTTGAAGTCCGGATGAATATTTACAGCTTCTTCCTGATCCGCTGCAACAACAAATAATCGACCATCAATCGGGTCATTCAAGTCGGCTCCTGCAATAAATGCAATATGCTTGCTATCCGGACTCCAGGAGAAGTTACCTTTTTTACCTTCAAGGTTTACTGTATTCAGCAATTTACCGGAAGCCGCATCTATTACCTGCATTTTTCTTGTCATATAGAAATCATCGACCAAAGGTGATTTCGCAATAAACCCGGCTACCTTTTTTCCATCAGGACTCCATTTCATCGAAACCAGTTGACCATCGAATTTACATTTGATTACAGAGGATTCATTTCCAAGTGTAGTTATAAATGCCCGTGTAAAAGGCAAATCTTTTTCATAGAGTTTCGGTTCAAATGGAAGGCCACTCATCGATTCTTTCACATCTCTTGAACTGAATAATAAGGTGTTACCATTCTCGTTCCACATATAAGCTGAAACACTCCGGTCGAAGGAAAAGATATTTTGCGCTTCTCCTCCTTGTAAGGAGAGTTCATATAGACAAGTATGTTTATCTCCCGCACGTTTGTTGAGGAATGTAATACTGTTGTGTCCAGGTCTTAAGGCAACTCTTGCGACCGAGCCCTGAGTGACCAAAGGACGTGATGTCTTGCTCTTTATGTCATATAAATACAATTTGCTCTTAGCAGGTTTATTTTCTTTGAATGGATCAGATGGCACACTGAGAGTGTAGACTACGAATGACCCATCATCTGACATAATAGCCGAGGAAACTGACTGGATTTTAGCTACATCCATTTCAGTCATTTGACTAATTAATGGCACATTAAAAATGAATAATACAGCTATTGGTAAAAGAAATTTTTTCATTGATTTGGTTTTAACTCCTGTTTAGAAAAAAATGAACTTAAGCAATTTTATACCTTAGTTAAAATTGAAGTCTAATAATAAAATATATTAAGCTTAATTGTTTAAACTCTTGTCTATAAAATCATTGATCAAAAGTATATTTTTTTTAATCAAATTTTAAGCTGGACAAAACAGCTTCTGAAATAATAAACATATATCAATTTATTAAAAGCAAATTAAAATATAAAGTCGAAAATAAATGATCAACTATAAAAAACACCAATTTCAATTATTTTTAATTATGTCATTCCTATTTGCGAATGTCCAATCTAATAGTCAACAAATCTCAAGCATCAACAATCTAACAGAAAGCACGCGCTCTTTTTTGCAGTTAAAAATTCAAAAGCAAAAGAATCAGGAGATTTAATTTCAGAATCCAATGCTCTATTAAGATTAGGGTATAGCTCAAAAGAAGTATATGCCAAATTGAGTGATTCTATAGATTCCAATAGTAAAATATGCTTTGAATTATTAGTTAATCAAGCGAACCATAATGATCGAAAATATAGTGATGCTTTAATTAGAAGATCTAAAATCGAATGGAATTCTGTCTGTAAAAAATGCGAATCGCTGATTGACAATGAAGAACTAAATAATTTTAAGATTGAAAAACAAACCGACTTAAATACATTTCAAAAAATCTATCGTGTCAATTCTACTACCGTTGATTCCATGCTGGTTAAATCTTTAGATACCATACTTTATGATGATCAATTATTTCGGAATTCAATCAATCCAAATAACTTCAAATTTGAATGGCAAGAACAAAATAAATTAGATTCGCTAAATTGCTTTAAGGTGGAAAAAATATTATTAAAGCATGGCTACCCAAATCGGAAAACAATAGGATTGAAACACAGTTCAACTATTTGTGTAAATCGTCAAATAAAAGTGGACCATTAAGTGAATAAAATTAAGTTATACATAACTATTAAATTCACTTTATTATGAACAAGAAAAACAAATCAGCAGAATCTTATGTCCGAGATGTAAAAAGAAGGACAAGACGTAAATTTTCTACAGAAGAAAAGATTAGAATAGTCATTGAAGGATTAAGAGGAGAAGAAAGTGTTGCTTCTCTTTGTAGAAGAGAAGAGATTTCACAACCACTATATTATAAGTGGAGTAAAGATTTCATGGAAGCAGGGAAGAAACGTTTAAAGGGAGACACAGAACGTGAAGCCAACACTTCAGAAGTTCAACATCTAAAGACAGAAAATCAAGACCTTAAAGAGGTAGTAGCAGAACTTACCCTGAAAAATCGTGTGCTTAAAAAAAGCTTGAATGGAGTAAAATAAAATTCAAGAAGTATATGCGATTTACAGCAAAAGAAAAGATGGAACTGATTAGGCTGGTTGAGCAATCCGAATGGAGTGTTAGAAGAACTCTCAAGGAAATTGGTATTCACAAATCAACCTTTTACAACTGGTATAAGAAATATCGGGAAAATGGAATTGTAGGATTAGAGGAAAAGAAAAGTACAAGGAAGCATTACTGGAACAAGATTCCTGATCGGATCAGGTCTGATATATTGAATCTGGCACTGGAAGTTTCAGAGCTTTCTTGTAGAGAATTGGCTTGCAGGTATACTGATGAGAATCAATACTTTATAAGCGAAAGCAGTGTTTACAGAATATTGAAATCTGCTGGACTGATAAACCCTCCTCATTATGATCTGATATCTGCCGCAGATGAATTTAAAGACAAAACAACAACTGTCAATCAAATGTGGCAAACTGATTTTACTTATTTCAAAATCATTGGCTGGGGATGGTATTACCTATCGACTATATTAGATGATTATTCTAGGTACATTATAAGTTGGGAGTTGTGCTCAACGATGAAAACCCTTGATGTAAAAAATACTTTGAATCAGGCATTAAACCATCCAAATGTAAATTTGAATAAACCGCCTAAGTTATTATCTGATAATGGATCTTGTTATTTAAGTCAAGAGTTGAGCTCTTATTTGGATGATTACAAAATTAAACATGTGAGAGGAAGACCTGGTCATCCTCAAACGCAAGGCAAGATTGAAAGGTATCACAGAACAATGAAAAATGTAATTAAACTGGATCATTATTACAGCCCAGGTGAATTGAGTTTTCCTCTTTCACAATTTGTAAAATATTATAACCATCACAGATATCATGAATCTTTACAAAACTTGACACCAGCAGATGTTTATTATGGATTAAAAGAAGAAAAACTGAAGAGAAGAAAATTATGTAAACACAAAACATTTAAAAAACGCAGACAAAAATATTTCAATTTAACTTTTAAAAGTGTAACTTAATTTTATTCACTTATTGTCCACTTTGGTTTGAAGACCTACACATGAATATGGAATTCCACATGAAAATATTTCTGAGGTTTATCATGAAGCTAAAGGAAAATTTAAACGAAACTATATCATTGTCCATAAAAGTGGTGTTAAGTATAAGTATGATTTTCTATTAGATTCATATTATATGTTGGTGCAATTAAATAAACACATTGAAAACTGGGCAACAAAAGGATTCAACAAAGTAGTTATTGAATAAAAACGGAAGATAAAACTAGACCAAGTCTACAAGCCTCTCCAGTTGAGTCCGAGACGCTGGATATAACTTCATTGCTCTTTTTAACGCCTATCCCGTCAATTTTTCATCGTTAATCTGAATTATTGCCAGCAACTTATAGTTACATTCATGAACACTTTTTTTTCATTAAAAACTAACAATTAATCTATGGGACTATTCTCTTTTCTTAAAACAGCAGGAATGGGGGCACTTAAATCTTCTGCCAAAAAAAATGAAGCGAAAAACAAATCCGCAGATGCAGCCAAAGAAAGACAAGAAGGTCTTCTGGAAGGAATTCTTCAAGGGGCCGGTCTGAATGTTCAAAATATTGATGTAGAAATCAACAATGATGTTGTAACCATCTACGGTGAAGCTGATACTCAACAGGATCGTGAAAGGGCAATATTAATTCTTGGTAACCTTGAAGGTGTTTCTACGATCGATGATAGAATTTCAGTCGTAAATCCAGAACCGGAAGCTCAACTGTATGAAGTGCAAAGCGGTGATTCTCTTTCTAAGATTGCAAAGTCTTTTTATGGTGATCCAATGAAATACAATGTGATTTTTGAAGCCAATCAACCTATGTTGAAAGATCCGAATCTGATCTATCCGGGACAAATGCTCAGGATACCTGCTCTTTAATTATATCGGATTTTTTTTGGTAAATGAAGCAAGCTTGAAGATTATGCAATCAAACCAAGTTTTGAGGATTACCCTCCAAAAATGCCTTGATATTATCTTCTACCCCCTTTATCAATCTTTGTCTGGATTGCTTACTTGCCCACGCCTGATGAGGAGTTGTAAATACATTCTCAGGACCAATTAATACTTGTTCACTGGATGGAGGCTCTTCGCTTAAAACATCCAAAAGTGCAGCTTGGATTTGATTATTTTTTAAAGCTTCCGCTAAATCTGGTTCATTTATTAACCCTCCTCTCGATGTATTGATTATTATAGAATGCGTATTCATTTTCATCAGAGATAAACGATTAATTATAAATTTTGTGCTTTCATTCAATGGAACATGCAAACTCAAAATATCAGACTTTTGGAAAAGTATATCGAGATCAACGAACTCAACTCCAGATAAGGCATCTCTTTCAGGGTGCCTGTGAGTTGCGATAACTTTCATACCAAAAGCTAAAGCAATTTGTGCTACAGCTCTCCCTATAGTACCCAAGCCAAGAATCCCTAAAGTTTTATCGCTTAACTCTTCAATAGGATGATCCCAATAAGAAAATAATTTTTGTTTCGACCATGCCCCAAGTTTGTTTTTATCGTTATAGGATTCTACCCTATTGTAATATGCCAGCAATAATGCAAACACATGTTGGGCTACTGATGAAGTACTATACCCACTGACATTGCTGACGGCAATACCTTTACTCTTCGCGGCTTCAAGATCAATATTATTATAACCGGTAGCGGATACTACAATATATTTCAGACGGTGTGCCTCATCAATTAGTGCGCTTGAAATAATCGTCTTATTGCAAATAATTATATCCGCATTTTTTATTCTTTCAGCAACTTTATTCGCTTCGCTATAGTCGTAAGTCGTTAACTCTCCTAAAGTTTCTAAAACTGAAAAGTCAACATCTCCCTTATTTACAGTTTCACTGTCTAAAAAAACGATGGATGGTCTAGTATTCATTTAAATTAATTAATTAAGGGCCCAATTATATTCTTTGAATTCGATCTTAGCATCGGAATCTATTTTTATTGAGCTATACTTATTTAGAAATTCTATCAAATTTCCAAAATCAACACGATACCAGTCGAAAATTTTTGAGACTTTGATTGAACTGGAAGATATTTCATTGTAGTTTTTGTTATTGATAAAGGCTTTGGTTTGAGAATTCAACTTGTCTTTTAAATTATCTCCGGTCCAGGCTTTATTCATCAAGGGTGGACAAGAAGATGCGGCACAATTCACTGCAAAGTGAATTCGTGGTTCATTGAATGTGGGTCGAATTATTTCATTTTCAATCTGATTAAGAGATAATACTGTTCCGTTTAACTTAATCCATTTCACATCCCATGGTTTACCATTATCTAAATCTGTAATCGAATTGACAGGATAGTTGGCAAGGATTTTTTTTATAGTAAATGCATTATAGGCATTAATCCAAAACGCCAATTGTTCGTTTCGATTCAACGGGCTTAGATCTGTCCCTGATAATGTAGAAAGGTAGCTATCCAGTTTCTCTTCATCATATTTGAATGCTTTATAATTGACTTGTCCTGTGGAGCTCACATGCTTGGAGAGCAGCTGATCCCATTTCGAATGATCTGTTAATGGTTTAGCCTGTTCTTTTACGAATATTTTGGTTTTCTCAATTTTCACTTTTCCAATTACATCATCGACGGGTTCAACTTCAGGCTTAGGTACCGACTTGGGTTTTACATGCATTGAATCTTTCTGAATGACTTCGGTCTTGTTGAACTCTTCCTCTTCTTTATATTCTTCTGTGATTATTGTATCGCTAGAACTTGATTCCTCTTGAGCTTCTTCGGTCATGTCAACTGATGGAATATCAATGGATTCCTGTACGGTATTAGGATCGCCTTTACATGAGATCTGTAGACAGGCTAGAAGTATAAGGGACAAAAATATTTTCATAATATTTATATGTTTTATTTACCTACAATGTTTTATGGCGTTTCACTTCCGCCAACTTTTTATCCACTCTTTGATTAATCCAATCAAGTCACTGAATGTTATCGCATTCATATCTTGTGGATCATATCCATCTTCGTCCGCAGTTCGTACATGGTCATACATAAACTCATTAAATACCAACCATATTTCTGATGGCCAATCCACATGTTCCGAAGTATTAAGCTTTATCCAGTCTCTGACATGCTTAATAGCCTGTTCTGGATCATTATCATGAGCACGTATGTCATTACCTGCAATATCGGACATGAAAATCTGATATCTGTATTTCTCCTTTTCCAAAATTAAAAACGATTTAGAAGCATATTTTTTCCGACCTGCTAATTTGAAACCAAAATCAATCCCGCATTCAAATGGCATATTGAATCTTGGGAGATTACTACTATTCAATTCAACTCTTGAAATATCGTGAATAGAAAGAGATGAATTACCGATTAAAGTTTTGAGTTTAGATAATCTATTAGCTCCTGAATCCGTGGTCTCTGAAATTAGGGGATTATAATCCAGATAGATTAAACAAAATAAAATAGCTCTTAAAATAGGAAAGTAATCATCATCAAATGGACAATTAATAAATACATTTATTGAAAAAGGCATAGTTTATTCTCCAGCCCAAAGTTGAACTGAACCGTCCTTTTGGTGGATAATAATGGAAGTTTTTTCGTATTTAAAACCAACAGCACCATTGATGGCATCCGACATCGTTTTATATACACCTGATGGTCTTTTTGATCCTTCTTTTTTAACAATCCATCCCCTAACAGAAGGAACAACATGCATCCTTTTGTCATTACTCATTGCAGCAATGCGGAGCTTGGTCTTTGCAGATTGTATTATATTTTTATCAGCTGTCATACGATGTATAAATATAACGATAATTTATGTTCAATTAGTTCAATAGTAATTTCAGAAATTCTCAGATATAAAATCTTATATCTATAATCTAAAATTCAACATCTAATCTCATTGAAATGTTCCTCGGTGGTTCCAACAGGCCGGGTCTAACAGTATATTCTTTATTTAACAGGTTGACTCCATGCAATGATAGCTTAAAATTGCCCTTTGTAAATCCAAGACGTGCATCGAACTTAAAATACCCTCCAGGATTTGCCTCTCTATAGAGGCCTATTTGAGAAAAATTAGAAAGCAGAGCATCCATTGTTACAACTTCACTTGCATAATTACCAGATAGTCCTATCGAAAACTGACCTATGAATGTTTCTATATCGATTTTAAAATTGTGCTTGCTTCTATATTTAAGAAAATTTCTTTTTTCACTTTCACCGATAGGAGCAGTTATTGAATTATAAACAGGTGAGCCTTCCACAAATTCCTGATATTTAGGATTTACCATGGTATAGCCAGCAATAAGATTAACCGGGATATTAAATATTGTTGACTGCCCTAAGAGACTTAGTTCAAATCCTTTGATATCAGTAGAGCCTACATTAACGGATTGAAAACCTAAGCTCCCATCAATGGTTTGAGCTGTAAATTCTGTCATATTATCATATTGCGACCAAAATATACTTGCATCAATATGACCTACCCAAGTTCCCAGTTTTATTCCTTTTATTAATCCAAATTCAGAACTCCATCCTGATTCAGATTGAAGATTTACATTTGGGAAAACCAAAATTGAGCTTACAGTAGTTTTTATAAATTTTTCAGCCATCGTTGGATATCGATACCCCTGGCCCCAGGAGGCTCTGAAAAACGTCGTTTCATCCATCGCATAATTAAATCCTACTCTGGAAATTAATTTGGATTCACTGGATTTTCCATCTGGAATCGTGTCTCCCTGAAAAACTTCCGGACTCCTCTGCTCATTGTATTCATATCTTAAACCTGCAGAAACTGTAAGCTTGTCGTTGAACTTATGATCTAGTTGAGTAAAGCCACCGATATTTCCAGAATTCAATTTTACATTACCAAATAATTCGGAATCTGATTCGATAAATTGACCTACAATACCTGAAGCCAATTCTGTTTTCCCTCCAAATAGGGATTTTAAGTATTGATATTCAAAATAGGTGTTTGTTGAAGTATTGGCTTGCCCTAGATTATTATCGTTGTTTACATAATAGTATCTGCTCAGGAATTTGTGACGATCATTATTTTTACTATAGATTGTAATTTGAGGGTCGATGTAAAACCTAGTCGTATTTCTTTCGGAAAACGTTCCATCAGCTCCTTTATATGCTCCGCTCCCTCCATTCATCCATACAAATGGGTCTGCAGCTTCTGCATAATTATAAAGTGAATTGAAAGCAATCGTTATTCTGTCATTGATCCTATATTTTGCGTTTGCTGACAATCTAAATTTATTCTCAAAGCCATTTTCATAATAACTATCGAAATTCTCAATATATCCATTAGCAACGAGATCCAATTTTCCAATCCTTCTCTTATGTACTATGCCGGCTGACAATCTTGATGGAGCAGAATCCCACCACTTTTTATTTATATCCTCAGGGTCCATATAATGAGTATAGGACATATAAGCTTTTGTTACAGGTTTTGCAGTTGCATATCCTGTCCTTATATTAATAATTCCGTTCATTGCAGAGGAACCATATAAGGTAGAAGACGCTCCTTTTAATACTTCAACTTGACTGATGTTCTCAACTGGCACATCTCCCCATAATGGTCTTCCAGCATCACCCTGAAGCGCCGGAATATCATCAATAAGGAGTAAGACACGGCTTCCCGCACCATAAGACCACCCTGATCCACCACGAATGATGGCTTGATTATCGACAATCTGAACTCCAGGTATTTTATCAAGAAGAGAACTTATTCTAACGGTATTGGTATTTTCAATCAATTGAGATTTAATCACATTAATCGAAATTGGCGATCGGGCAACACTTCGTTCATACTTGGAGCCTGTTATAGTAGTCAGATTCAGGACAGTTGAAGATTGACTCAATGCTATGGTGATAGAAGTTTGTTTTCCATCGGCAACTGAGACTTTTATTGTTTTAGTTTTATAGCCGATATAACTTATGATTAAGTCATACTCACCGGGATTACAACTAAGTACAAATTGACCATTGTAATCAGTTGTTGCTCCACCGTCTTCTATTTTTATGGTTGCCCCAAATAGATTTGTTGAATCCAGACTATCCTGAACTATACCAGTAATCCCTGATTGTTGAGATAATAATTGTGAGCAACAAACTGTGATAAATGCTAGTAATAATATTCTCAATCTCATAGGTTGAATATCTGGATAATAAACGAGAATTATGTTCGAATATGTTCAATCATGTCTTTAACCATTGCTTCCATATCATACTCCGGTGACCAATTCCAGTCATTCCTGGCTAATGAGTCATCAATAGACTCGGACCAGGAATCAGCTATAAGTTGTCTGTTATCAGGATTATACTCAATTGTAAAATTAGAAACATACTGACTTATAGAATGGAATAACTGCTTTGGAGAAAGTGAAAAGGCTGACAAATTATAGCCATGAGCAATACTTAATGATTCGGGATCTGCTTCCATTAACTGTATCGTTCCTTTGATGACATCGGGCATATAGACCATAGGTAGTCTTGTATCATCTTTCAGATAACATTTGTAGTGGCCAGTCTTTAAAGCATCAAAAAACATCTCTACAGCAAAATCTGTAGTTCCTCCACTAGGAATACTTTGATAACTGATGACGCCGGGATATCTGATAGAACGAATATCCAGACCAAATCTGTTTCGATAATATTGACTCCACATCTCTCCAGTCATTTTAGAAATGCCATAAACCGTATCAGGAATAAAAGAACTGAACTGGGGTGTAGAAACTCTGGGAGTAGTCTTTCCATAGACTCCAATTGTTGACGGAAAAAATACACGATCAATATCACATTCATGAGCTAATTGTAACACATCTCTGTAAGCTTCCATATTGATGTGCCAGGTTAGATCTATATTCTTTTCTCCTTTTGAGGATAATAAAGCGGCGAGATGATAGATCTGGGTAATCTTATAATCCCTTATAATAGCTTCCATTTTATTCTTATCTGTAACATCCAGGATTTCAAAGAGACCTTCTTGTCCTAATGATTTAAGATCAGAGGAAATAACATTATCATGGCCATATCGAACTTTCAGGGCTTCGCTGAGGACTTGCCCAATTTGACCATTTGCTCCGGTGATTAAAATTCTATTTTCTTTCAATGCGACTCTACATTTTCAGGCTTGGTAAAGCTATCATTTATTAACAAATTATAAAAGTTAATCATTGACATAGCTATTCACTGATTTATACTCAAATATAATAATCAAAGGAAAATAAAACAACGGATATCAAGCTTAAGATAAATCTGGAAAATGATTAATCTCCTCAATAGAATGGTCTTCAAAATTTACAGCGTAGGCCAAATGTTTAAGGCCATTGCTGATTATGATATAAGGAACTTTAAGTTCAAAATTATATGCCGCTACTTGCTGACATGTACTTTCGGTGATCTTGGTTTTGAAACTTTTGAATTCAAATAGGATTTGCGGAATTCCTTTTGAATAGAGCAACAAATCAAATCTTTTAGCTTCATTAAAAAGCTTTATTTGCTTTTCTACGGCGATTGAAGCTGCTGAAATATTTCTTTCTCTTATTAAATACTGAACCCAACTTTGTCTGACGAGTTCTTCAGGCTGAACTAATAAATAATCTTTCCGAATAGGATCAAAAATATATCTCTCTGATGCTCTCTTCTCAATTTTTAAAAATTCATGATATTTAGAAAGATCAAGGTCCATCTTTCAAAGATTTATTGATTTGATTTCATTTACAATATCGTCAATTCTTTTCATGGTATTTGAGAGACCATTATAATTAAACAGATATCTGATTTCTAAAGACATTTGTTTCATTGTTCGAAATAATTTAATCTGCTCCTTTATCATTACATCAGCTTCAATACCTAATATTCCATCTTCAATAAGTATAAAACGGGAAGTACTTGTATTAGATATAACCCCCGGCAATAAATTTTGCGATGAAGAATCAGTAAAAATTTCTTTCAATCCCTCATTATTCAGTTTCTCAAGAAAAACAGAATTCTTAATCGGCGATAGGAAAGAAATGAGAGAAACTTTTTTCATTTGAAATATCCGATACCTTACATTTAAATTGTGGATATAATTACCCAACAATATTGACAAACTATTGATTTCATTATATGTCAAATCATTTGAAACATTATTAATATTTATTACTTCAGCATCATCTTCATATAGATTGTGGTTTTGCAGAATTTCACTACCCTGTTTCAATTTCGCTTTCTTCTTTTCTGAATAGATGATAAAATCTGCAGGATCATAGTTGTTGGATTTTGCTTCTTCCGGATCAATATTTATAGATATAATATTATCCTGGACTTGATGAACGCCAATTTCTTCTTTAGTTAAACAATGGATTCTATATTGGCTTAGTTTTTCGTTTAGATTCAGATTCGAGTGAAATGCTTTATGAATTTTTGCTTTCTGATATAATTCGAGTTCTCTTTCAAGAATAGGAATAAAAGTTTCAATTGAATGTAAATGACTTGAGCTAAGTTCTACCAATTTGCGTAAAAAAGCATCTTCAAAAGACTGTTCCCAATCCTGATCATTGGCGGCTAAGTTTTGGATCAAATTCTTATCCTGATCTGATAAATTATCTAAAAAGTATTTCCAGTCAAAATAAGGTTTATTTGATTCCAGAAAATAGAGGTGTGCATTAATTTGCTTTAGCAGATTATTTAAAATATTCAGATTAGTCTTTATTCCCGAAGCCTTTGAGATCCTGAAAGCTTTAAAAACTTCCATTTTCAATATATCATCTTGTGCATTGTCAACTTGTAAATAAAAATCAAGCTTTTGGCTGTCAGATAATAAGTCATTAATATCGATGGGAGTGTCTGGATGGTTCGAATTAAGATTTGAATCTTCCATCCAAGATTTGAGCTTCCTGATATTATCGCTTAGGGGATCTGAGCTTACAAATTGATCTTTAAACTGATTTAATTCACTCAAAATCTTTTTGACTCGAATGTCATTTTCCTGAATATTGTCAAGAATAGAATTCAATTGTAAAGTTTTTAATTCCAGAAGATATTCCTGACTCCTTTCTTTGAGTTTATTTCTTTCTTGCGCAATATTGGATTGCGATTCATTTATTGAAGATTTCAAAGATTGTATTATTTCATTAATCCCTTTTATCAGCTTACTGAGAATTTCCTGTAACTCAGTATAGGAATGGCTCTTTTGAATATTTGGTAAAAATGGATTCTGTATGTCTAAATATTCATATTCAGAATTGAATCTTTTAAATGATTGTTTGATGAGTCTCATCTTGCTTGCGAAATAAGTATCTGCCGATTCAGCATCCTGCAACTCAATATGTATATCTGATATGGGAATAGTTGATAACATGAGTCTGTCCGTAATCTGTTGCAAACTCATTTTACCAAAAACAGGTTTTCGGAAATCTTTAAAATGGCTTTGAAGTCCAAAAAATAATTCCTCTTTTCTACTTAAAATCATGTTACAGGATACTTGATCTAAAATCTCAATATTCTGTAGAGCTCGATCTTTTGTATTTTCAAAAAGGAAGGACAAGCCATATTTTTTGGTATGCACAATCAAATCTTCAAGTTCAGATTTTGTGTGGCATACAATATGGACCAATGATTTTTTAGAAAACAGGAAAAAAGCCAAAGTGATTGCTTGATCGAATGCTCTTTGCTGTTCTTTGAACAGATAGATACTCGTATTCTCCTTTTTTGTCAAAGTTTATTGTCTTTTAATCTTAAAATTTAGAATCCATTTACTATAACGTAGCAAATACTAATGAATGACGTGTTGTCTCAATAAAAAAAGTCGTGCAGTAAAAAACTACACGACTATTCATTTGGTCAGAAGGTTAAAAGTTATTTATCTTCTGTTTCTTCAGATTCTTCTGTTTCTTCCGGCCCTTTCAGATCAATCATTCCACCACCGATTTTTTCTCCGTTCTTATATTCATATTGAACTGTAACCTGACCTGCTTCATTGTAGTATCTCATTATACCGTGTTGCTTTCCATCCTTATAATTAATTTCCTTTTGAATCTTTCCATTATTGGTGTATTCACTATAAGTCCCATCTAACTTATTGTTCTTATAATGAGAATTTTGTTGAACCCGCCCAAATTTGTATACTGCAAATCTGCCATTGTATTGATTATTGGCATAGGTGACTTCTTTTTCTATTTGGCCCCTGTTAGAAAGTTCCAGGTATGGTCCGCTCAAAATGCCATCTGAATATGAGGCTACAGTCTTAATCTTACCTTTATGCTCGCCATCATAGTACGTTAGCCAAACGCCATTTCTTTTTCCTCCGCTAATAAATCCTTCCTCTGTAATCTGGCCTCCAGCATTCTTTTTGGTTGCCCTTGTTATATTGGTACCGGAGATAACATCAGTAGAATACCCATCCAGGTTTGCAACGCTTCCGGTATTTACCGAACCACTGCAAGAGACTAGAAAAACTAAAACCGATACAAAAAATATTGATCTCATACTATTATTAAATTTTATGCGAATTTAGTATATTCAAAAATTATCTCAAAGCCAAATTGATTAATCTGAATTGTATTCATGAATAATAAAGAAATAGCTAAACAATTTCAGCTACTAGCTAAGTTAATGGACCTCCATGGTGAAAATCAATTTAAATCCCGATCTTATTCAAGTGCCTATATCACTTTGAGAAAATGGCCTGACGAATTATCGGAGATGAATCCAGAAGCGATTTCGGAAATTCCCGGAATCGGTAAAGCTTTACAAGATAAAATCCAGGAGCTTCTTCAGACCGGAGAGATGCAAGTCATGAACACCTATTTTGATATGACACCGGAAGGAGTGGTCAATATGCTAAGGATTAAGGGCTTTGGTCCTAAAAAAGTCAAAACTGTCTGGGAAGACCTTGGTATTGAATCAGTAGGTGAATTATTATATGCAGTTAATGAAAATCGACTCGTTGAATTAAAAGGATTCGGAGCAAAAACTCAAGCTACATTAAAAATTCAGCTCGAATATTTTATCGAATCTTCTAACAAAGTGCATTTTGCTGTAGCTGAAAAGATCGCTTTAGAGTTAATATCATTTCTTAAACCAACATACCCTCAAAATAATATTCAATTAACAGGATCAATATATCGTAAAGACCAGGTAATTGATACTATTTCCGTGATTGCAGATGTGGAATCAGCTGTGATTATAGAAGAACTCAGTAAAAATGATGCGTACAACAAAATAGACGAGAAGCATTATTACCACAACATTGAAGTTGAACTAATCTATTCCTCAAGCGAAGAATTCTGTTACAATTTGGTGAAATCCTCTTGTGGTTCAAAATTTTGGGAGGCTCTAAAAATTGAATCTTCTCCTTATGAATCTCAGGAAGATGTATTCGAAAAGAACAATTTGAATTATATCATACCGGAATTTAGAGAAGATAGTAATCTGGAATTCCTGAATCAATATACTAATGCACATGCGATAGTTGATGTCGGAGATATTCGGGGATGTATACATAATCATAGTACTTACAGTGATGGTATTAATACAATTGAAGAAATGGTTGCAGCTTCTTTAGATAAAGGATATGAATACTTTGTACTTAGTGATCATTCAAGATCTGCGTTTTATACAAATGGCTTACAAATTGAAAGACTGTATCAACAATTAGAAGAGATCAGAACTATAGATCAACAAGAATCAGATTTTCGTTTGTTTTCAGGGATTGAATCAGATATCCTCTCTACCGGAGAATTGGATTATCCTGATGATGTACTCGCCGAAATAGAGATAGTCATAGCTTCCGTACATTCCAATCTTCAGATGGATGAAGAAAAAGCAACCAAGCGACTTATTAAAGCGATTGAAAATCCATACACTTCGATATTGGGCCACCCTACCGGAAGACTTTTACTCAGTAGAAAAGGTTATCCAATAGATCATAAAAAAATTATTGATGCATGTGCAGATAATAATGTGGCCATTGAAATTAATGCCAATCCAAATCGTCTTGATCTCGATTGGACCTGGATTCAATACGCTATGCAAAAGGATGTCTTACTCTCTATTAATCCTGATGCGCATTCTATTGAGGGAATAAATGATATCTATTATGGAGTTTGTGTAGCTCGAAAAGGAGGCTTGCTTAGGTCCATGTGTTTGAATGCCTTTGATCAGGAAGAATTTGAAGAATGGGTGATAGAACAGCATGAAAAAAGATGAAAAGTTGAATCAGGCTTTAATAGTTTGTTAATCGCTTGTTAATCCCCACCTAGATTATGTTTAGAATCGTGTTTGGTATCGCTTTTCGGATATATTTGCAACAACATTATTTGAATTAAAAAAGAAAAAATGAAAAAATTAGGATTTCTATTTGTTATAGCACTTATGTCAATGGTAGCATGCAAAAATGAAGGCACTACTGCTACTGACGGTGCAACTGTAACACCTTCGGCCCCAACAACTGCTGCTAATGTAGCTACTCCAACTGCAAACCCAATTCCTGACGCTGAGACTGCTGTTCCTGCTGGACCAATCACAACTATGGAATTCACTGAAACTGAATTTGATTTCGGTATGGTGATGGAAGGAGAAAAAGTTGTACACAATTACGAATTTAAAAATACAGGTGATGAGCCATTAATCATCAGTAACGCAAAAGGAAGTTGCGGATGTACTGTTCCTGATTGGCCAAGAGAGCCAATTGCTCCAGGTAAAACTGCTGCAATTAAAGTTCAATTTGATTCTAAAAACAAAGGAAAAGTAGGTGGTGGACTTCAGTCAAAAAAAGTGACTATCACAGCAAATACAGATCCTGTTAATACTTACTTGACAATTAAAGGTAAAGTTGATAAAAAAGAGGAGCCTGCAACAACGGACTCACCTGCTTAATCAAAAAGAAAATTATTGATAAAAAGGCTTGCAGTTTACTCTGAGCCTTTTTTATATGCTGGAAAGAAATTCGCTCATCTTTTCAACTGAGCGATATCGATGACTAATAGAATTTTTGATCTCATCACTTAATTGTCCAAAACTCCTGTTGTAGCCATCTGGAATAAAAACGGGATCATATACCCGAATCCTCCCATGCCTTTTTTCATTTCTGATATTTGGCCTGTTACGACTCCCTCAAACAGATACTCTTTACCTTCCCAAATTAATGCGATTACTGCCCTAAACTGAGCCGTTCTATCGGATGCACCTTCCAAGGCCTTCAGAAGTTTATTCATATTGTCTTCCGCATTTCTTTGTTCCCCTGCATATCTGGCCGTATGAACTCCGGGGCCCATGTTTATATGCCGAACTTCCAATCCAGTGTCATCTGCAAATACATTCATACCAGTAGAGTTATAGATTGCGCGTGCCTTTATCAATGCATTTTCATCAAGTGTTGATCCCGTCTCCTCTATATCCTCAAGCCAATTGATATCTTTTAGAGATTTTAGCTTAATCCTTTCATCACGAATGATTGTTCGTACTTCGGCAAGTTTGTGTGGATTAGCAGTAGCAAAAACGAGTTCAACCGCATTCTTCATAATTAACTCTTAAAAAATTGAAGTACCGCCCATAGCGCTTTTTTATAATCTCTGTTTTCTGCCAGTTTGTTTAGTGAGTGATTAAAAAGAATATTATAGTTTTCGGTTTGATACACATGATAGGCTCGAAATGATGCATTCAAACTAAGAAGCGCAGGATTAATTCCGAATACAAATATGGATTTTATTGAGTTCGGCAATGTTTTTTGCAGATGATATTGATTATTATCTATGCACTTACAAAGTAAGATGTCTTCAATTTTTATCTCTATTGACTCTAATATTTTATGGAGTAAATCTTTTTGATTTTCGTAATCTTCATGATTCAGAATTACTGCTGTAGTGGGATTTTGTACTTCTGACAATTGAAAATTAGATAATTCGGGAAGCTCGTATTTGTCAAAATCGAAAAAAGTTGGATTCAAAATTTTTATTTTTAATTATCGCAATATACCAAATTATATTCTTTCATTTCTACATAATAGCTATTCAAAAAGAATTATATAAAATTAGTTAAATTTGCACCATTGAAATTATTTCAATCGAGAAATAATTTTAAACAATAAGCCCTTAAACTTATTAATAATATAAAACCTATAGATAATGATAGCCACTACCAATCTTCTCATTGAAAAAAGCAGGACTTCCAAAGTAGATACTATAGATTTTAACAACATTCCATTCGGAAGAGAATTTACAGATCACATGTATGTGGCTGATTATAAAGATGGGGTTTGGTCAGGCATGAAAATCCAATCTTTTGGTAATTTTTCCATTCATCCAGCCAATATAGCCTGGCATTATGGACAAGCCATTTTTGAAGGAATGAAAGCCACCTTAAGCGAAGATGGAACTCCTATTCTTTTCAGACCTGAATTGCATGCGGATAGAATAAATCAATCTGCTGAGAGGATGTGTATGCCTGCATTTCCTAAAGAGTATTTCATGGAAGCGGTGTATGAGTTGGTAAAACTGGAAAAAAATTGGATTCCTCCTCAGGAAGGAAGTGCCTTGTATCTTAGACCATATATGGTTGCAATGGATGAATTCATTGGAGTCCAAGTGGCACAGACTTATAAATTTGTGATATTCTGCTGTCCAGTTGGACCATATTATCCAAAAGATTTACGACTCAAAGCTGATGAAGAATATATCAGAGCTGCTAAAGGAGGAGTTGGAGAAGCGAAAGCAGCAGGAAATTATGGAGCATCACTCTATGCTGCTAATCTTGCAAAACAAGAAGGTTTTGATCAAGTTCTATGGCTTGATGCTGAGAATCATAAACTTGTACAAGAAGTAGGAACGATGAACATTTTCTTCGTTATCGATGATACTATTGTTACTCCAATTACAGATGGTACTATTTTAAAAGGTATCACTCGTGGTTCATGTTTAGAGATTTTGAAATCGAAAGGATATAATGTTGAAGAACGAGAGATTTCAATAGATGAAGTTATGGAGCTTGGGAAGAATGGCAGACTCAAAGAAGTATTTGGCTCAGGAACTGCAGCGGTGATTGCAATGGTCAAAGAAATATCCTACAGAGGAGATTCAGTACACCTCGATGCACAGACTTATAAAATTGCGCCTTTACTCAAAGATACTCTGAACGGGATTCGAAGTGAAAGACTGGAGGACGAATTTAATTGGACTTTACGCGTCGTTTAATTCGAATTTTTCCTGTCTATCCATTCTCGTCTTTTGACTAGATAATAATTTAATTTATAGAAATCCAGATTTCTAATCCTTGGATTATTTGAGAGAAGATTTTTCTCTATAGACTTTTCTCTCCATTTATAGATCTTAAGAAAATCCTCATGAAATCCTAAATCCTGTAGACGATTAGCGGCTTTTTCTAATCTGGTTTCTATCCCTTTCCCTGAATATTTTAAGATTAAAAGATTGTCTATAGCTTGGCTTGTTTTTTTCAAAAAGTGTTGGCTCTTTTCTAAGCCTAGATGTTGTATAGGATTATCAATATGTCTTGCTAATATTCCTTCATCCTTTAGTCTTTGACCAAACAATAGATCTTCATAGCCATAGCCCTTAACGGACTCATCAAATTTTATTTTAGAGATGAGACTTTTCTTAACCAAAAAATTATTGGAGTGGAAAAACAAATAGGGATGTTTATTGCGAAACTTGGCTGACTTGGATTCCCGATGGACTCCAAATAACCAATGTAACTTTTTAGATTTTGCCCTTGGCGGTGATTTAGTATAAGATCTGCCTCCGGAAATAATATCTGCTTTACCAATTTCAGAAATATATTTTTTAACGAAATTTCTACCCGATACTTTTGAATCACAATCCAAAAAAAGAAGATTGTCATAGCTTGCACTTTTCGCCAACCAATTACGAATTTTTGCCCTTCCCAAATTTTGAGACAACTCTGTATAGTTAACGGCAAAATAGCCGGCAACTTGAGAATTGATGCGTTTGAATTCTCCTGTTGATCCATCATCAAAGCATAATATCTCATAGGCTATCTTCAGCTTAGAGCATTGCTTTTGAAGTGTATCCACCAATTTGACAACGTCGTAATTATATATAGGAATTAGAACTGAAAGCATGATGATACAAGGATACATCAATTGATATACATTTCCATAAGAATTAATTTCAAAATCTTAATTCTACTTAGTTATTGGATTTTGCAAAAGAAAAAAATGTTTTTTAGTACATTTAAAAGAACTGATCCATTGATTTTTTTTATCTCGATAGAATAAATAAGGGTATAACAAAATCGATGAAAAGAATAATTATTATAATCTGCCTCATTATCATCACTGGTCAACCCCTTGCTTCACAAGGAGCTGATAAAATTGAGGTATTAAATCAAAAGATCGAAGAAGCTTATTCTCAGAAAGAGTATAGCAAGGCTTTCGAGTACCAATTAGAACTTGCTAATATTTATATATTTTCAGGAAAATCACCAGCAGCTATAATAGAATATCAGAAAATAGCTGACAATGCATTTGAGCTTGGAATGAAAGATGATTATCATGAAGCCTTGAATGCATTAATTCAGATGTATCTATTTACCCGCGAATATCATCTCTGTGATAGCTTACTCAATATCGTTCTTAATGAAAAAGAAAATTTAGATACAAACAAAGCTTCAGCTATTAATGCTAAAGGTCAAATTCAAATTGAGAGAAGTCAATATAAGGAAGCTGAAAAAAGTTTGTTGGAATATGTCCGTATCCACGAAAACCGAAATGACTCTACGCATATTTCTGTCGGTTATTCATCTTTAGGAAAGTTAGCACAATTACAAGGCGATTCCCGGAAGGCGATCAATTTAATACTAAAGAGTATCGAACTGAGACCAGATAAATCAGATTTTGCTGTAATGGGCAACTATCAACGTATTGCCACATTATACCTTGGTCAAAAGAATTACTATAAATCCCTAGAGTACATTGATAAGGCCATTAATATTTGTTTGGAATCGAATTTACTAAAATTTGCAGGAGTCAATTATATCACTAAAGGAGAAATACAAATACAATC
This sequence comes from Saprospiraceae bacterium, assembly GCA_965248155.1. Lineage (GTDB taxonomy): Bacteria > Bacteroidota > Bacteroidia > Chitinophagales > Saprospiraceae > RFSX01. The sequence continues at coordinate 869,097 of CBDFIO010000001.1, read as the reverse complement.
TGAACAAATTGAGGATGCAAAGGAAACTTTTCAAAAAGCAATAGATATAATAAGAGAGAACAATATATGGCGAGTTAAATCCTTTGCATTTCTAGGTTTGGCTAAAATTAGTCGAATCGAAAAAGATATGGAGTCTATGAGAGTAAATATTGATTCAGCAAGAAGTTATAGACATCAAATCGTTAATAACGGTCAGCTGATTAATTATCATGGTACTCTAGCCAGTTATTATTTAAGTATCAATGATAATATTCAGGCTAAGATTCATCTTGATTCTGTCACTTTTAATGTTAAAAACTCAGAGAATATAAGAGTGCACCAGCGGCTCTACAATCAATACTATCAATATTATAAAAATACAGGACAAAAACATCAGGCCTTAGACTATCTTGAGCTATCCACACAAATTAAAGATTCATTGTATAATACTGATCAGATGGCTATTGTTTATGACCTTGAAGCTCAATATCAAAAACATGAAAACGAACAAGAAATAGTCAATCTTAATACTACGAATACGATCACTAATCTAAAATTAAAACAACAACGTTCAATTTCATTTGTTAGCCTTATTGGTCTTCTCCTGGTATCGATTCTGTCTTACTTCCTATTTAAATTTTACAAACAATCAAAATTCCAAAACCAAATAATTAAAAAATCTAATGACGAGAAAGATGTGCTATTAAGAGAAATACATCACAGGGTTAAAAATAATCTTCAATTTATTTCATCATTATTAAAACTGCAATCAAGACACGTTAGTGATCCTAAAGCATTATATGCCTTGAAAGAAGGTCAAGATCGAGTCAAATCTATGGCCCTAATTCATCAAAACTTATATCAGGAAGAAAATCTTACCGGAGTAGATATTAAGAATTACTTTGAAAAATTGACTAGTAATTTGTTTCACTCATACAATATCTCACCCGAAAAGATTAAACTTCAACTTGATATTGAGTCAGTAAATTTAGATGTAGACTCCGTTATTCCGATAGGTTTAATAGTCAATGAACTCATCAGTAACCCATTGAAATATGCTTTCCCGGATAAAAGAGAAGGTCTTATTATCGTTAGATTAAAAGAAGAGAATAATAAACTTTTCTTAGAAGTAGAAGATAATGGTGTGGGTATGGATGAAAACCAAAGTAAAAAATTAGATGACTCATTTGGCTATAGGTTGATCAATGCTTTCAAAAATCAACTTGATGCAGAAATAGAAATAAATAGTGAAAACGGAACTTCAGTCATTTTATCAATAAAAGAATATAAAAAAGTGGCCTGAGAAAATACCACACTCTAGTGTGGGGATTACAAATTTCCTTTCTGTTAATATTAAGTCTATAAATAAAGCTTAGTTCGGAAATATGAGCGATAATGTCAAAATAATGATAATTGAAGATGAAGCAATTATTGCAGAAGATTGTAAATCGTCAAATAAAAGTGGACCATTAAGTGAATAAAATTAAGTTATACATAACTATTAAATTCACTTTATTATGAACAAGAAAAACAAATCAGCAGAATCTTATGTCCGAGATGTAAAAAGAAGGACAAGACGTAAATTTTCTACAGAAGAAAAGATTAGAATAGTCATTGAAGGATTAAGAGGAGAACAAAGCGTTGCTTCTCTTTGTAGAAGAGAAGAGATTTCACAACCACTATATTATAAGTGGAGTAAAGATTTCATGGAAGCAGGGAAGAAACGTTTAAAGGGAGACACAGAACGTGAAGCCAATACTTCAGAAGTTCAACATCTAAAGACAGAAAATCAAGACCTTAAAGAGGTAGTAGCAGAACTTACTCTGAAAAATCGTGTGCTTAAAAAAAGCTTGAATGGAGTAAAATAAAATTCAAGAAGTATATGCGATTTACAGCAAAAGAAAAGATGGAACTGATTAGGCTGGTTGAGCAATCCGAATGGAGTGTTAGAAGAACTCTCAAGGAAATTGGTATTCACAAATCAACCTTTTACAACTGGTATAAGAAATATCGGGAAAATGGAATTGTAGGATTAGAGGAAAAGAAAAGTACAAGGAAGCATTACTGGAACAAGATTCCTGATCGGATCAGGTCTAATATATTGAATCTGGCACTGGAAGTTTCAGAGCTTTCTTGTAGAGAATTGGCTTGCAGGTATACTGATGAGAATCAATACTTTATAAGCGAAAGCAGTGTTTACAGAATATTGAAATCTGCTGGACTGATAAACCCTCCTCATTATGATTTAATATCTGCCGCAGATGAATTTAAAGACAAAACAACAACTGTCAATCAAATGTGGCAAACTGATTTTACTTATTTCAAAATCATTGGCTGGGGATGGTATTACCTATCGACTATATTAACGTGAGTTCGACGTAAGGAAGTGGAAAAATAGGATAAAAAGAAAGAGCAATTTTGTTTATCTTAATAGTTGATAATCAATTAATTAAAACAAAAAAGCTCTACTATGAAAGATAGTCAAATTATTGCAATTTTCTGTGCTTTCGATGATTTTTTCACCGATTTTGATCACTTTTTAAAATCTCATACCCTAGAGGGAAAGAAAAATCGACGGAATCGTACCTGCAGGTTATCCATGAGCGAGGTGATGAGCATCATCGTATTTTTTCATATGAGTGGATACCGTTGCTTTAAGCACTTTTACCAGAATCATGTCTGCCAACATATGCGCGGCTATTTTCCCAATCTGGTATCTTATAATCGGATGGTGGAGTTGCAAACCAAAGCGGTCCTACCATTAGCCTTGTTTGTAAAGATGTACCGAATGGGTAAATGTAGTGGGATATCCTTTATTGATTCAACCAGTATCCGGGTCTGTCACAATCGAAGGATTCATTCCCACAAGGTGTTTGCTGGACTGGCCAAACGAGGCAAGACTTCAAAGGGTTGGTTTTATGGTTTCAAACTTCATCTGGTTCATAATGACCGGGGCGAAGTGATTGATTTTCAACTCACTCCGGGCAATGTGCATGATAATGCCGTATTGAAGTGTAAACGGTTTATGAAGAAGGTCTATGGCCGGTTGTTCGGTGATAAAGGCTATATTGTCAACAAGCAAATCTTTGACACTCTTTTCTTGAGAGGTATTCATTTGATTACTAAGTTGAGACGGAATATGAAATCCAAAATGATTACACCCCTACAGGATGCTCTTCTGCTCCGAAAACTTGCTATCTCTGAAACCATTATTGACCAACTCAAAAATATTTCACAGATCGAACATACAAGGCATCGTTCCTTTGCCGGATTTTTCGTCAATATACTTGGTGGACTTTGTGCCTACGGGTTTAAAGAATCTAAACCCTCCATTTATAAGAATCTGGTCGATACCAAACAACTCCTTTTGGCCTAGTCTTACATCGAACTCACGTTATATTAGATGATTATTCTAGGTACATTATAAGTTGGGAGTTGTGCTCAACGATGAAAACCCTTGATGTAAAAAATACTTTGAATCAGGCATTAAACCATCCAAATGTAAATTTGAATAAACCGCCTAAGTTATTATCTGATAATGGATCTTGTTATTTAAGTCAAGAGTTGAGCTCTTATTTGGATGATTACAAAATTAAACATGTGAGAGGAAGACCTGGTCATCCTCAAACGCAAGGCAAGATTGAAAGGTATCACAGAACAATGAAAAATGTAATTAAACTGGATCATTATTACAGCCCAGGTGAATTGAGTTTTCGTCTTTCACAATTTGTAAAATATTATAACCATCACAGATATCATGAATCTTTACAAAACTTGACACCAGCAGATGTTTATTATGGATTAAAAGAAGAAAAACTGAAGAGAAGAAAATTATGTAAACACAAAACATTTAAAAACCGCAGACAAAAATATTTCAATTTAACTTTTAAAAGTGTAACTTAATTTTATTCACTTATTGTCCACTTTGGTTTGAAGACCTACAAAATGGATTTATTGAAAGTAAGACTAGCCAATCAAATTAGAATATCAGCATAATCGTCTAAGTTGAATTTTTGTATTCAGAATCCACCTTTACCGGTTCAACTCACCAGCTGAGGAAAATTAAAAAAGTCTTAGTTTGAAGATCTTCAGAAAGAAGGCTTTTTTCTTGGACTTTATTCTGTTATATAATCAATGAAGAACATAATGAGCAAGAATAAAAAGAAACATATGCAGATAAATATAAAAACCCGAAAAGCACGCTTATAGCCGTTCCTTTTAGCCCAAATCATGCCAATGAGGGAACTTAGAACAATCACTGCACTATAATATAGATTGGCTTCTGCCCAAAAGAATATTGTTTTAAATACTGAAAACACTTTCCGCATTTCATCATCTGTCTGCTCATAATAAGACATAGAAATTTTTGTTGCTATAGCATAATAAATAGCAGTAAATACTAAATATGCAGAGCCAATTTTGAGTACCGGATATTTCATTTGCTTTATATTATATAATTCATCAAACGATGAACAACTGCTCTTTTATACTTAATGGATCTTATAGTCAGTGAATTTGTTTAAACTAAAAAATAATTATTTCAAGAAGTGTCCGAGGCTTTCTTTTTTCGTTCTTAGGTATTTTTCATTGTTCTCATTCGATTCAACTTCAATTGGAATCCTGCTGAATATCTTTATTTTACTATCATCGAAGGCCCCTAATTTATCAGGATTATTAGTCAAAATGCGTACGCGATTAATACCTAGATCTTCAAGAATATATAAAGCTTTACGGTAAGAACGGTAATCTGGTTTAAAACCAAGTGCTTTGTTAGCTTCAACGGTGTCTAAGCCTTCATCTTGCTTGTTGTATGCTTTTAATTTATTAACAATCCCTATTCCTCTACCCTCTTGTCTTAGATAGATAAGAATTCCTTTCTCATTTTGAATGCGTTTCATAGCAGCATCCAATTGATGACCACAATCACATTTCTGAGAATGAAATAAATCTCCAGTAATGCATTCTGAATGAATACGAAGTGTAACGATTTCTTCATTATCCATTTCAGGATGTACAACTGCAAAGTCAGGTGCATATTCTGACACATTAGACTTATAAGCAATAAGCCTGAACTCTCCCCAGTCTGTAGGAATAATTGCTTCTGCCTCTTTTTGAATTTTATCTCTCATATTAAATTCTGCGGTCAAAGATATAAACTGTATTCGAAAGCGAATTGTTTCTTAAAAATCGTATTTGCCAAATAGTCCTATTTAATAAAAATGGATTTGTAGTCTCTCAAATTATCTAAATTCAAAATTATGATCAACATAGTAATGACAAGAAACTGCATCATCCCATAGATGGATCGAGAAAATCCGTTTGAAATCATAATTTTTTCAATGACTAAAATGCATATAATAACAATCAATGGGTTTTTGATGATTGATTGAAAGCTATAATTGACATAGAATGCCTTCTGTCCGGCCAGGTAGAAAAGTATTGCAAAAACTATATTCACAAGTAATACTGAATAGAGAACTCCCCAAATAGCAAACATCGGAATCAAATAAACCAGGCCTGCAATAAAAACGATTAAACTGATTACAGACAATTGAGTAATCAATTTTGACTTTTTTGTGAAGACAAGTTGTTGATAAAATAGTTTACCATATACCAGGGTGTAGGCAATAACAGCAGCAAGACTGACATAAGGAGTGATCTCATAGAAGTCACTATTTGTGGTTAAAAATTCCATATTGTTGCCCACCAAGATGACCACTGGAAGTGCAAGTAATGGTATGTTGACAATTAACTTAGTAAGGAGCTTAATAGATTTGTTGTGAACATCAGAATTGGAACTGAAGTATTCGAACAAGAATGGTCTGACACCATTGATTGTAGCTTCAATTAATAAAATTGTTACCCCGGTAAAGGTGACAAGTAATATATATTTTCCAACAAGAGCAAGATCCAAAAATTGCTCCAGAACTATTCGCTCCCCTTTTGTCATGAACCAATAGATCAATAGATATGGTATTAATGGAACACTGAAGCTAACTGCCTTCTTCAACTTATCTATATCAATTCGCAACGTAAGAATTTTTCTTTCTAAAATGATTATTAGTAGTGTCGTTATAATGTTGGAAGCCAGTAATCCAATTAAGGCTCCTTGCACACCTTGTCTGTAGCTTACGATAAGAAGATATTGAAAGACAATTACCAGTAGAATTTGCGTTAAAACGACAAGTGCAAATCTTCGGAGATTCTTTTCGTTTCTAAGGAAGGTGATATAAGTTAGATTGACTTCACTCAATACAGCATAAATAATAATTGTAAATCCGTATGGAAAGAAATGGATTTCATCAGATTTGAAGATTGAGTCAAATACTGATTCTCCAAATATATAAGCCAATAAAACAAATAGGGACCCGATCACTAAGCTTGAAGTAAAACTTGTACTTAAAAACCGCGCTAATTGAGTTCTGTCTCTGAAATAATCGTAGTAATGTGTTAGCATTGCCGCATTGATCCTTAATGTGCAAAGGATCATAGAAAAACTGCCTACTACAAGTATTAAACTGTAGATAGCCCACTCTTTATCTGAAAAGACACTTAAGTATATTGGAATTAATAAGATGAGTATAGCCGGACGGACAAACCCTAGGAATGTATAAAAAGCCATTCCTACAAAAGGTTGTTCCTGAGCTAGTTTATCAATTTTATTAAGTAGTGAGATCCGTGTAATATTTGTCTCTAAAAGTAAAGAATTTCAACAATTGACTCACATACAAAAAGACCCGAATGAAGATTAGCTATCCATCTCTTCCGGAACTTCAGAAGGTGCATTTTCCTCAATTTCATTTATTATATCTTCCTCTTCTGCATCTGATTTATCGTCAGCCTTATCATTAACCACTGGAGCATACTCTCCCAAGCCCTGGTATATGGCATGTGCTTGCTCACGTGTCATTTTAATATAATAGCAAAACTCTTCATTTTCGTAAGGGAGAGCGCTAATTATTTTTCTTTTGTGATTCTTAAATGTGACCAAATGCTTATCAAATCCACGAGGGAACGCCTCCTTTAATTTATACTTAAGGTCATCTTCTAATTTAGCGTAGTCTTTTATAACTTTTGGCTTACTCATTTTTTTTGATTCAATGCGATAAATTATTATTGGGTATTGAACCTTGCAAATATTAAATATTTTACTAATGTATATTAAAAAATTTAATTGAATAGTTTAATTGAATTAAGAGCTGAATATTTTTTTTGTGAAAACTATTCAGCTCTTAATTCAATATAACTCTCTAAATCTTTCAATTGCTGCTCACTCATTTTTTCCAAAGGATATTGGGGCATATAGGAACGCTTCCCAGATTTCGAAAAAACGCCAAATCTGGTGACTTGATAAATAGAATGATGTCCATATCCTTCCATCTTTCCACACAAATGTTTAAACGTCATTTTTGAATCATCCAATAACAAATAGGAATACCGGCGATCTTTATGACAATGGAGACAACTTGATTCGTATAAAAGCTTTCCGTTATCCGGATTACCATTCAGACTATCAGTAATTTTATGTGAGATATCCGCAGTTCCAAAATGTGCGGGGGAAGCTTTTAAGTATCTTGATTTGACCAAAGTAATTGCAGAATCTCTTAAGGCCGATGATTCGAATGCAGATGAAATAAATTCAAGTTGCTCTTTATCCAGGTTCAAGTCTTCAATTTTTAGATCGATGGTCCACAGGAAAGCCAATATCGATTCCAATTCCCATTTCTTAAGTTTTCTTCCTTGTGCGCACTCAACGGCGCATAATTGAATCGCTCCACGTAAATCGTTTCTGGCCTTGTCCACGAGTTTACCATACTTTTTTTCATAATCTCCATTATAAAATTGTTCTCTGTTAACGACCCCATAGAGTGTTGTTGCTTGCAAGAAAGGAAGGCCTTTCCTTGATGTATATTCTAATCTTGCTTCGGGATCTGCAAATCTTAGATCAGGGTCTTCCTTTTCAAGATTGTGACATGAAGTACAAACAAAATGTTTGCTTTGGCGTCTGGTTTTACCACCGCCGGGTTTTGAACTAAATCCATTTACAACCAAATCTCTGCCTCTTTCTGCAGATATTCCAAATTCATTAATATCTGGATAGTGATCCAGGTCTTCATCTCCAAGTATTAATAAGGCTTTTGACACCCGCATGTTTACATCAGGTATTTCCTCGGGAATAACTAAAGATGCACAGAGTACAAATACAACGCATAGGAATGCGATACTAAATTTAATTGAAATTGTATTCATCATAATTTAAATTGGCGGGAGATAGTGAATCCTAATCGATATCCTCCATCGGACCAACTACTTGTCGTATATGGTATATAATCTGTTTCTACGATTCCTGAAGCATTCGTGAGGTTAAGCTGAAATACATGTCCACCTCCGGTCTCCCACTCGAATCCTATTCCAATAGGATAGTGGAATCTTTTCGAATCATCAAAATTTGTCTCATTATTTCTGAATTCAGAAAATGGAATAGCGGCTTCTATAATAAGTCCAAAAACTTTCGAAAATTGATATTTCAAAATTCCCGCTACGCTCGGAAGGTCATTTTTATCTCCTGATTCTACGATATTTCTATAAGTCCATGCTCCTGCTACCTGAAATGCCAAACGATCTGAAAGCTTACTTGCAATCATAAATTCAAGATGGTAGCTGGCTCTATGTGCTGATTTAGAGAAAAAATTAAGGTCTGATGGGATAGGACTTTTTTGCATCGTCGAATAGGACATAGTACCCAACACTGTCAGACTGAAAGGATTGGTACCGTTAATGTCCTGAGATAAGATATTACATTTTATTAATCCGTTAATGTTTTGTCTCAGTGGTCCTGATCCTTTGGTTCGACTGAATCCTATCATGAGGATGTCTGAAACACCATATTCCAGTCCAATAAAAACATCTGAAGCTGTTTCAAGGCCAAAGAAACTTGGCCATCCCCCATCCACATCTCCAAATCGGTGTGCTATTCTCAGGTCAAGGATTCCTTTCCTTAAAGTTTCAACGGAGTGACTGTTAATAACTCTCGTATCCTTAAATGTTTGATGTACTTTTTCTTGCCCAACTAAAGAAGATAAAAAGCAAAAAGAAAGTAAAAGGCAGTAATAGTTTTTCATTTCAAAGCGTCTAATTTTCAGGAAATCCTGATTCAATCCAGCAAAGTATTTTTTCAAATTCTTCATCACTCAATGATTTTGGTCCGGGTGCATCATCCGGTGGCATGTCTTTTAAGCTTACCACACGATTAATAAATTCATCATTTCCTTCAAAAGTCACTTTTACTCCGCTATAAAATGAATAATTTCCAGGAGCAGCACCTGAACCATCATGACAAGATTCATATGAACAATTTGTATCTAATATCCTTCTAATGTCATCATCATAGTTTGTATTCTCTACACAATTTGTATCTATAGGGTCAGCAATATCCTTCGTACATGAGAAATATGCCAAAAAGAGAAAAAAACTTGCAATTATTGAAATCTTTTGCATTTCGAATTATGTTAGAGGTTTTAACACACAATTTTAATCAAATAACGTATAATATAAAAACATAATATATGTATCCAATAGAATTAGTAACACCAATGGCTAAAGATTTAACAGATTTTGGTTTTAAAAGCCTCGGTACTCCTGAGTCGGTTGATCAATTATTAAGTCATAACGAGGGAACTGTTTTACTTGTTGTTAACTCAGTATGTGGTTGTGCTGCCGGAAACGCAAGACCAGCTGCAAAGTTTGCATTGCAGAATGCAAGTAAGCCTAACCATGCTGTAACAGTCTTCGCAGGAGTTGATAAAGAAGCTACTGATAGAGCCAGAGACTATTTATTACCTTATGCTCCTTCTTCACCCGCTATTGCTCTTTTTAAAGATGGCAATTTGGTTCATATGATTGAGAGACATCATATAGAAGGTAGATCCGCTCAGATGATCGCAGACAATCTAATAGACGCTTTGAATACGCATTGCGCTTAGTATAAAACTGAACGGTAAGAAAATAAAGTATAAAAAAAGGGGTGATTTAAACATCACCCCAAGATAATGAGAATGAAACCTGGATTTATTCTTAAGCATTCGCTTCTTGACAAATATAGAGAATATCTTAAAGAATCGAATAATATTTCATTTTGATTTTACTGAGCTAATTCTTGAATTAATGCCATTAATTTCTGGCTCAGCAACTGGGAATTGAATTGCTCTAAATGACTAAGCAATTTGACTTTATTCCCTTCATGTCTTCTATCTACAATATCTTTAATTGCGATGTTTAGTGAAGATGTTTCTGATAAATCAATAATTATACCATGTTTGCCAGTAAGCTCTGTAAGTGATGAATTATGGGCTGCTATGATGGGCACGCCCAAAATCATGGCTTCAAGCACAGGTAATCTGAAACCCTCGAATTGACTCGGAGAAATTAATGCCATCGCTTTATTGTACAGCTCAATTAATTCTAATTGAGTTATACCTTCTTTAAAAACGAAATAGTCATTCAATCCCAATTCTTCGATTTTTCGAATAGCCTTCCTCTTGTAGTTTTTCCCTCTCCCAACGACAATGATCTTCCTTCTATATTCCGGCTCCAAATTTTTATAAGCATCGATAATATAATTGAGGTTCTTTCTTTCATTCAGGCTCCCTACAAATAAGAAATGTTCTTTCGCTTCTTGAGGAGTTTCTATTCGAGCACATTGTTCAATCTGGGGATTTACTGCCTGGTAAAGCACTTTAGCTTCTTGCTCTTCTATTGGAAAATGTTTTTGAATACTAGACTTGGTATATTGGCTCATCGCCAGGATCAGATCTGCATTTTTCAGAGCAAATTTTGTTTTTTTATTGATAATAAATCGATCTATCCAATTGAACTGACTGGGAAAATCTTTATAGAATAAATCATGCATACAAACAATAGACTTAATCTTGCTAGCCTGAAGTCCAACAGGTATCTCATTGCTCAAACCAAGATAAATATCAATACCATCTCGTCTTAAATCCTTAACTACCCCTTTGCTTCGCCAATAGGACAATTGAGATGATCTATCCGGATAGTGAATAATGGCTTTGGAAATATCATGTGAATCATGTAGGTCTTCAAACCAAAGTGGACAATAAGTGAATAAAATTAAGTTACACTTTTAAAAGTTAAATTGAAATATTTTTGTCTGCGTTTTTTAAATGTTTTGTGTTTACATAATTTTCTTCTCTTCAGTTTTTCTTCTTTTAATCCATAATAAACATCTGCTGGTGTCAAGTTTTGTAAAGATTCATGATATCTGTGATGGTTATAATATTTTACAAATTGTGAAAGAGGAAAACTCAATTCACCTGGGCTGTAATAATGATCCAGTTTAATTACATTTTTCATTGTTCTGTGATACCTTTCAATCTTGCCTTGCGTTTGAGGATGACCAGGTCTTCCTCTCACATGTTTAATTTTGTAAGCATCCAAATAAGAGCTCAACTCTTGACTTAAATAACAAGATCCATTATCAGATAATAACTTAGGCGGTTTATTCAAATTTACATTTGGATGGTTTAATGCCTGATTCAAAGTATTTTTTACATCAAGGGTTTTCATCGTTGAGCACAACTCCCAACTTATAATGTACCTAGAATAATCATCTAATATAGTCGATAGGTAATACCATCCCCAGCCAATGATTTTGAAATAAGTAAAATCAGTTTGCCACATTTGATTGACAGTTGTTGTTTTGTCTTTAAATTCATCTGCGGCAGATATCAGATCATAATGAGGAGGGTTTATCAGTCCAGCAGATTTCAATATTCTGTAAACACTGCTTTCGCTTATAAAGTATTGATTCTCATCAGTATACCTGCAAGCCAATTCTCTACAAGAAAGCTCTGAAACTTCCAGTGCCAGATTCAATATATTAGACCTGATCCGATCAGGAATCTTGTTCCAGTAATGCTTCCTTGTACTTTTCTTTTCCTCTAATCCAGTTATACCTTCTACATGGTATTTCTTATACCAGTTGTAAAAGGTTGATTTGTGAATACCAATTTCCTTGAGAGTTCTTCTAACACTCCATTCGGATTGCTCAACCAGCCTAATCAGTTCCATCTTTTCTTTTGCTGTAAATCGCATATACTTCTTGAATTTTATTTTACTCCATTCAAGCTTTTTTTAAGCACACGATTTTTTAGAGTAAGTTCTGCTACTACCTCTTTAAGGTCTTGATTTTCTGTCTTTAGATGTTGAACTTCTGAAGTATTGGCTTCACGTTCTGTGTCTCCCTTTAAACGTTTCTTCCCTGCTTCCATGAAATCTTTACTCCACTTATAATATAGTGGTTGTGAAATCTCTTCTCTTCTACAAAGAGAAGCAACACTTTGTTCTCCTCTTAATCCTTCAATGACTATTCTAATCTTTTCTTCTGTAGAAAATTTACGTCTTGTCCTTCTTTTTACATCTCGGACATAAGATTCTGCTGATTTGTTTTTCTTGTTCATAATAAAGTGAATTTAATAGTTATGTATAACTTAATTTTATTCACTTAATGGTCCACTTTTATTTGACGATTTACATGAATCAGACAGATCAATTATAGCTGTCTTTGGTGAATAAAGATGATACTCATGATCAGGAAAATAGCGTAAAAGATTATGAATCAAGGTTCTGGCATATGAACCCAGTCCCTCGTTATTGAGAAACATCCGTTTGGCATCAATTCCTATTTTCAATTTTTTCATTGCAATAATTCAAACAAAAAGCCCTTATTAAAAGATTAACAAGGACTCTTTGTGATCGATTGTTGGTATTGTATTATGCTTCTACTTCTTCCATCTTAGCGTCGTTGATCAATTTCTGTTGAATATCGCCTGGGAGGGACACATATTCTGAAAAAGTTCTTGAGTATTTTGCTCTACCCTGAGATAGTGACCTGAGTGTAGAATTATATTTATACATCTCAGCAAGAGGGACCTTAACGGTAATCTTTTGATAATGGCCATCAGAATCCATACCTTGAATAATTGCTCTTCTGGTTTGAAGATCACTCATTATATCTCCCATAGCTTCGTCTGAGCATAAGATCTCAACATTATATATCGGCTCAAGCAATTGCGGCTTAGCTTTCGTAAAGGCGCTTTTAAAAGCTTGAGATGAAGCAATCATGAAAGCCATATCATTTGAATCTACAGAGTGCATTTTCCCATCATAAATACAGACTCTGATATTCTGTGTATTCGAACCTGTTAAAGGTCCTTCCTCCATTTTACTCAGAATTCCTTTCTTAATAGCATTGATATACTTACTGTCGATTGAACCTCCAACTATACACCAATAGAAAGCGAGAACTCCTCCCCAAGGCAACTCTTCTACTTCTTTAGATCTTACATTCAAGTCAGATGGATCAGGCATACCTTCAAAATAAGGTTCAATTCTTAAATGAACTTCGGCAAATTGTCCAGCACCTCCCGATTGTTTTTTGTGACGATAAGCTTCATTAGCTGAAGTTGTAATCGTCTCTCGATAAGGTATTTTCGGTTTATCAAAATCCATAGAAATAGAATTTACCTTTTCAATCCTATATTTGATAATATCTAAATGTAGTTGACCTTGACCATGAAGAATGGTTTGTTTTAAAGTAGAAGATTGCTCAACGATTAATGTCGGATCTTCTTCTTCTATTTGGTGGAGCGCTTTCATCAGTTTCTCCATTTCATTCTTTCCCGGAGGAGTTACAGCAACTCTTATTTTAGCAGAAGGGAATGGAATGGCTTCAATTTCCTTTTCTGCACCTTTTGTGGTTAATGTATTATTGGTATGTGAATTTTTCATTTTAACTGTAGCCCCAATATCTCCTGCAATTAACTCATTCACATTTGTTCTTGTTTTTCCTTCCGATACAAACAACTGATTCATTCTTTCAGATCCTCGGTTGGCAACATTTACCAAGTCGTCTCCTGTTTTTATTTTACCGGAGTAAACTTTAAAGTAGGAAACCATCCCAACTTGTGGTTCTGAAAAGCTTTTAAATATGAATGCTGCACTGGAGCCATTTACGTCGCATGGCAATTCTGATCCATCTTTAAGTAAGGCAGCTTGACGGTCAACAGGGCTCGGTGCGATGTCATTGATAAAGCCCATAATTCTACCGCTTCCTTTATTCTGACCAGCAGAGCAGCAAAATACTGGAAAGATCTGCTGCTTTGCTAATGCTATTGTAAGACCTTCAGCAAGTTCTTCTTCATTCAAACTTCCTGCTTCAAAAAATTTCTCCATCAGGGATTCATCATTCTCGGCAGCAGCTTCAACCAATTGATTGTGCATCTCTTGCGCTTTTGTCATTTCAGTTTCTGGGATTGCTACTTTTTCAGGTTTGCCTCCACCTTCGGGAAAGACATACATTGTCATTCGTAATGCATCTACAATGGTGTTAAAACTTGCGCCCTGATTCAATGGGTACTGAACGGCTAAAACTTTATTGCCGAATCGCGATCTGATTTGCTCTAGAGAATTCTCATAGTCAGATTTATCATGGTCGATCTGATTTACTACAAATACTGAAGGCGTTTTAAAATTTTGAACATATTCCCACACCAACTCTGTGCTTACTTCTACTCCTTGAGAAGCATTAACAATCATTAAAGATGTATCACATACTTTAAGAGAAGAAACCACTTCACCTATAAAATCATCTAGTCCCGGAGTATCCAGAATATTGATTTTGGAATCTTTCCATTTAGCATGCATAAGCGTACTAAAAACAGTGTGCCCTCTTTCTTTTTCAATACCGGTAAAATCAGACACTGTGGTTCCCGCTTCTATTGAACCTCTCCTTGATATTGATCCGGATTCAAACAGCATAGTCTCCGCAAATGTTGTTTTACCACTACCCGAGTGTCCAAGCAAACATATATTTCGAAGATTTTTTGATGTTAGTGCCATATTTCAAAGCTTTTAATAATGTAATTAAATGACCCACTAAATATTGATAGGGAGGATTAAGTTATTAAAAAAATACAAGTCCTAATAGTGCTGAGAGGCCGAAAAAATGCTCAAAAAATTTAAGTATGTCAGATAGTTTTATCAATAATATTTAATCAATTGATTTGAAATGAGATAGGCCATAATTTCGCAAATTTTTGAATTTGTGTTTCTCTGTATTAGTTGGGGAGTGATCTTTAAGAAAATTGATCAACTATAAAAAAAATAATTTATCTTGCCAGGAACAGGGGCACAAACATATCTTTTGGAATGAAAGTACATGAAAGAGAAATACTACTTTATTATAACCCGAACTCAAGTTCTGATCGAAAAACTGTTGCTCATGCCAAAAGTACTGGCTTGAAAATCAGAACATTTCATCATGATCAAGCTCCTTCTACTACTACCAGCTGGAAAACAATTCTTGGAAACCTTAATATGCATCCAAAAGAAATATTAAATAAAGCGGATCCATACTACCAGAGCAACTTGAGAGGCAAAGAATTTGATGATGAGGACTGGTTGAATGTCATTAAGCGAAATCCGGAACTTATTAAATCACCAATCGCTATTTCCGGAAATAAAGCTATACTCTGTAGTACACCTACTGATATATATAAATTATAGAGCTTTCGAAATTTAAATTATTTACAAGAAGAGCATGTCCCTGCTAATGCGATATGTACTTTTTCAAGCGTATAATCATTGGGCAGACTAAAGCTGTTTCTTACTACATTTGCAATGCAGTATGTATTACCACAATTATTACATAAAAAATGGGCGTGATTATCATGATGTTTGTGTTCCGTGCAATTACTATGACATAAGGCATACTTGCTTTCGTTACTCCCATCTATAGCCTGGTGAATGATACCGGTTTTTTCAAAAGTTTTTAACGTTCGATATAAAGTAATTCTGTCAAAATTTGTGAGTTTGGACTCCAATAGAGCATTACTTAATGCTTGTCCTCCTGATTTCAGAAATACTGAGAGCACTTCAAGACGAAATGGTGTTTTTCGCAACTTGTGATTAAGAAGCATAACCGTAGCTGTATTTTCCATACAACAAAAATAATATTATTAAAAATTAATTTTTATATATTTGCAACACTATTGCATTTAATGAGACAATTAATTTCAAATCTTGACTTTTGGGGCTGTACAACTTCAGTATTGTGCGCCATCCATTGTGCTATTTTACCTATATTATTATCTATGGGTCTTATTGGCTCTCATAGCTGGCTGAATCAACCTTTCTTTGAATTAGTAATAATACTTTTCACATTTATTTTCGTTTATAATTCAATTATTAAATCTTATTTGAATCACAAAAGAAATTATTCAGCTTTTCTATTGGCATGTGCTGGATTGATGCTTATTGGGGTTCATCATTTATTGGATCAATATAGTACGACTGTTGTAGTATTAGGAGGCTTATCTATTGCTGCTGCTCATTTTGTGAATTTTTACAGCCTTTCCCACAGATATTCTAAGTAAAGCTTTTCTTTCTAATAATTAAGAAATCCTCAAATTGCAGATTAAGAGAACTTTTTATTGTAAATCATTGTATTTTTGTAATGAGAATTGTTCCACAATGGAATAATTAATTGATTTTATTTTTAAGTAATATTTTTTGAAAGCACATTTTTAGCTCGTTTTAAGTTGACTTGTCTTACAGAATAATTTACTCTTAACTTTTTAAATTTTTATTTATGAACATTTTTGTAGCGAAATTAGACTACGGTACATCCGAAGGTACTATTCGCGGTTTATTTGAAGAATTCGGATCTGTTGATTCCGTAAAAATCATTACTGACAAATTCACAGGAAGATCTAAAGGATATGGATTTGTTGAAATGTCTGACGATGACGCAGCTAATGCTGCTATTGGTCAACTTAACGATGCTAGTGTAGATGGTAGAAACATTGTAGTGAAAGTTGCACAACCTCGAGAAAACAGAGATCGAAGAGGCGGTGGAGGATTTAATAGATAATCCTTTAAATTTTCATTCAACCGATAAAAATAAAGGGGCTCAATGAGCCCCTTTATTTTTTTGCCATTTGCATTCTCCAATTCTTTATTTAATTTCATTTTAAAGCTGTAAAAGATTTGAGTACTAAAAAAATAAAAATTGCCATTGTCTTCGGTGGAAGATCTACCGAACATGAAATATCTTTACTCTCTGCCCAGAATGTTTTTAAATCTCTGGACAAAAATATTTATGAGGCGGTACTTATTGGAATTGACAAATCCGGCAAGTGGCACTATAATGAAAATTCGCTACAACTACTCAACTCTAATGATCCCCAAAAAATATCAATGGACAATTTGTCCAGACCAATAATCCTATCCCAAAATAATAATGAAAGAAAAATAATCTCCTTGGACACCAAGGAGACGATAACACAAATTGATGTCATATTTCCTGTCCTTCACGGTACATATGGAGAAGACGGTTCAATCCAAGGACTGGCTAAATTGGCAAATATACCTTGTGTAGGTTGCGGTATTACAGGATCTGCAATAGGAATGGATAAAGATATTATGAAACGTATTCTTCGAGATTCTAATATTCCTGTAGCCAAATGGGTATGCGTCAAAAATTCAGTCCAAAATGTAGATTATGATAGAATTACAGAAGAACTCGGTACTGAATTATTCATTAAGCCCGCCAATCTAGGTTCCTCTGTCGGAATTTCACTAACTAATTCAAAAGATGAATTCTTTTCCGGCTTGAAACAATCTTTAGAATTTGATCCAAAAGTAATAATTGAAGAAAAAATCAAAGGTCGTGAAATTGAATGTGCCGTCCTTGGCAATGATGACCCAAAAGCTTCAATTCCAGGAGAAATAATACCTACAAAAGACTTTTATTCTTATGAAAGCAAATATCTCAATGAAACCGGAGCCATCTTAAGCATCCCAGCCAAATTAAATGATAATCAAATCAAATCAATTCAAGAATTATCCACAAAAGTCTTTTCAATATTAGAATGTACTGGGATGGCTCGCGTAGATATGTTTTTGACTGAAAATGACGAACTGATCATCAATGAGATAAATACAATTCCCGGATTTACAGATATCAGTATGTATCCCAAGCTATGGGAGATCACAGGAGTTCCACAACAGCAATTAATTTCTGAACTCATTCGTTTGGCTATTGAAAATCATCAAAAACAAAATTCCTTGAAACTCTCTTAATGCCCAACTCCAATGAAAGTCAGACAAGCTACTATTAATGATCTGGATCAGCTCGCTTCGCTGTTTGACAAATACAGGATTTTTTACCGAAAATCAAGTAACTACGAAGCCGCAAAATCTTTTCTAAAAGAAAGAATAGAACAAAAGGAATCCATTATTTATATAGTTGAAAATGAAAATAATGACTTGCTTGGATTCACTCAGCTTTTCCCTTCATTCTCCTCGACAAGAATGAAAAGGCTCTGGATACTTAATGACCTTTATGTTATTGAACATATGCGAGGTCAAGGCCTCTCCAAACTTTTGATCAATCGATGCAAAGAGCATTGCATAAACTCAAACGCTTGTGGAATAAGTCTGGAAACCGAGCAAACCAATCACATAGGAAATCAGTTATATAATAGTACAGACTTCAGACTTGAAGGCAATAATTTTTATTTCTGGACTAACCCACAATAAATGAGTAAAATTGGTGAATCAGGATTTTCAGCAGGCGTTCTCAGCTTCATGCCAATGTTTTATGTCGGTTGGGCGGATTCAGTTCTATCTCCAAGTGAAATGTCTTTTATTCATCAAAAATTACAAGATTATACATTCTTATCAAATACTGATAAAGCATTTTTAATCCAATGGACCGACCCTAAAAAGCCTCCTACTCAATCTGAATTCAGGATATGGTTACAAATTATAAAAGAAGCCTCTCAACGATTGGACCAATCTAAAAAGCATGACTTAATAGAAATTGGTTTAGAAATGGCTAAGAAAGGAATTGGATATAAATCCGAAGAAATCTGGAAATCACCTGATGTCTTAAATGCACTCTACGAAATAAAAAATTCCCTAGGCCTCAATAAAGAAAGCGAACAGGTTCTGACTTCTAGACTGTTTCCTGAATTGGAAATCTCTGAAAGCTGTGATTCGTGTAGTTTTGATCACAAACATCTAAAATTATTACTTGACGGTCAATCGGTGAAATTAAAAGATCGTGTCCGGAAATTATTGCGTGACCCCCAATTTGCTATTCAGTTTCAAACCAATAAAGAAAAAGCAAGAGCGAGAGTTCTTAAGCAATTAAAAGAATTAGCAGCTCAAGGTTTAAGTGCATATGCTTTTCCTAAAAAATATGGTGGATTCGAAAGAAAAGGAGATCATATGGTCGTCTTTGAAATGTTGGGCTATGGAGATTTGAGTTTAGCTATCAAATTCGGTGTACAGTTTGGTCTATTCGGTGGAGCCGTATTCGAATTGGGAACAGAAAGTCATCACAAAAAATATCTTGAAGCTCTTCACAAAGCTGAACTCCTTGGATGCTTTGCCATGACAGAAACAGGTCATGGATCAAATGTTAAGAATCTTGAAACCACAGCGACTTACAAACATAATTCCAGGTCTATTATTATTAACAGTCCCAATTTTAATTCTGGAAAAGAATATATTGGAAATGCTCTTCACTCCAATATAGCAGCTGTTTTTGCACAATTAATAGTTAATGGCATCAACCATGGGGTTCATGCCATTATGGTGCCCATCAGAGATAAAAGCGGTCAGTTGTTGACTGGCGTAAAGTGTGAGGACAATGGATATAAAATGGGACTGAACGGTGTCGATAATGGCAGACTTTGGTTTAATAACATTGAAGTGCCTGTTGAAAATCTATTGGATAAGTATGGATCAATTGATGGAGAAGGAAACTATCACAGCCCAATCTCCAATCCCGCTAAAAGATTTTTCACCATGCTGGGCGCTCTTGTAGTAGGGAGAATCTGTGTTGGACTCCTCGGAGTTAATGCCTCTAAAGTAGCATTAACAATCGCTTTGAAATATGCCTTTAAAAGACGACAATTCGCTCCTAAAGAAGGTCATAAGGAAACATTGATTATAGACTACCCTACACATCAAAAACGACTGCTTCCACTATTGGCGAAAACTTATGTTTATTCCTTTGCTCTTGATGATCTGGCTCAAAAATATACGCATGCTAATGCAGATAGTATGCGCGAAATTGAAACACTTGCCGCAGGATTAAAATCCAAAGCAACCTGGCATTGCACACATACCGTACAAACTTGTCGTGAGGCATGTGGAGGAAAAGCCTATCTGGCCAAAAACAGATTTGCTTCATTAAAAGCTGACAGCGATATATTTACAACTTTCGAAGGAGACAATACAGTCCTAATGCAATTAGTAGCTAAAGGCTTATTAACCAATTTCAAACAAACATTTCATGATGACGGATACAGAGCTGTGATCAGATTTCTTTTAACGAAAGTCAAACATGAAGCTTATGAAAACAATCCCATTTTCAAAAGGAATACGGACTCTGAGCATTTACTGGATAAAAATTTTCATTTCCACGCTTTCAACTATAGAAAACGTAAAACTCTGATTTCTCTGAGCGATAGGATGAGGAAATATCTTAGAAGAGGAGTTGATCCTTTCCAGGCATTTTTACGGGTTCAAATTCATACCATAGATCTAGCGGGCGCATTCATTGATCAAGTCTGTCTCAAATCGTTCTACAATCGCTTAGAGCAATGTGAAGATTCAGATACTAAAAAGGCTTTATCAAAACTCGGTCAATTGTATGGGCTTGAGACAATTATAGAGCATAAGGGCTGGTATCTTGAAAATGATTACATAGATGGCTCTAAAACCAAAGCTATTAGACGTGTCATCAGCAAACTGTATAAGGAAATTAAACCCGATGTTTTAGGATTTATTGATGCCTTCGCTATTCCTGAAGAATTGATATCTGCACCTATAGCTTTGATTGACGAAAGTTAATTCTTACGATACTATATTCTAATCACTCTGGATAAATACTTCAGGTCTTCATGATGAAATCTGATATAATATTTACCTGCCGGATTATTGTGAAGACTAATCATTCCTTTATAAGCTTCATCATATAATGCTAATTGTGCCCTTTGAACAATTCTTCCATTTGAATCAAAAATAGTGAGTGGTAAAAACACATCTTTCAGGTCTACCCTTCTCAACTCAATCATAAAGTGATTTTCTGTAGGATTGGGATAAATCTTCAGCTGAGAATCGAGAACTAACTCTTCAGTAGCAGTAAACATCTCCACTACAACAGTTTCTTGATAGACACAACCATTACTATCAACAACATATACCTCATATTGTCCGGCAGGAAGATCTGAAAAGATATTTGATTCCAAAAGACTTATGCCACCATCAATACTATAAGACAATAACGAATCCACATTATTGGCAACGATTTCAATTTGGCCATCTTCTAATCCGTTTCCGCTTAGATGTGTTACTGTAATTTCTAAAGACCCAACACATGCTGGCAGCTCAATTTCTTTAATGAATGTGCAATCATTGATATCATAGATTACAATATCATACATTCCAGATTCGAGATTATTAAATGCAGGAGAATCCTGAAAATTCATACCTCCATCAATACTATATTGAAAAGGGCCAACTCCATTCTGAGCTGTCAATAAGATCATTCCATCGTTAGATCCAATATCAGGAAAAATTTCAATTACTCCCGAGAGCATGCATTCAAATTGGGCACAAAAACTGCTGGAAATCGAATCACCAAAACTTGGCGTTGCAAGGTTTGCAAGAATCTGGTCATTCTCATCAATTATTTGATAATCTCCTTCAATTCCATAAGCCGATAATCCATCACCAAAATCATCTATAATCGTAAAGACATAACATTCTTCAGGGTCAAGGCAAAATTGTTGAATCAATGTCGATTCAGGATCTTCATCATCATAAGGTCCTCCTGATAATATTTCTCGTCCTTCATCATCTGTTAATATCCAACTGGTCTCTCTGGGAAATCCATCAAAAGTTAATTCTAAGGTTGCGATTGTTGAATTAGTGATGGCGGAAAATACCCGATATAAAGTATCATTGTCTGTTAATTGATCAAGCTGTCCATTAGGATTTGAGATAATTAATTGAAGCTCATTTTCACCTTCCATGATATTACCTAAGCCTACTGAAAACTCTTCAGATTTTTCTTCCGGGATAGAACCCATCCAGGTGTTCGATGAAACGGGAATACCATTCAGTTGAACATCAACTATTGCAGTTGTCAAAGTATCTTTTCCCCTATTAAAGATTTCAATTTTTAAGGTTGTACTATCTCCACAAACCAATTCATCGAGGTTTCGAATATTCGGAATACCTGCATCAAACCGCGCAAACCTTTCAATACTAACGACAGTAGTGTCATTAAAAAAAACTTTGTCATTAGCCAGCTCCGAAAAGAGTTTAAATTCAAATATACCCAAGGCACTCAGGTCTACAGTCTGAGTAAATTCATGGCTATATAAACTATCGGGTGGAATGATCAGATTCAGCTCCTCAATAACAGGTATATCATTATTAAATATGTATCCTAGTTTGAATTCCTTGATCGTATCAATCCCAAAATTTTGAACTGTCATGCGAACAGTTTCCATTTCATTTAAGTTGCCTGAACTAATCGGATAATCTAACCCAACAGGACCCATATCGATTGTGTCTTTGGTTATTTGATAAGAGACAATTCTTGTAAGTGAGTTGCCCCCATTTGCATATTCACTCGTGTACCAAAAAGTCCGGTCATTTATTGGATCAATCGACATATGCGCATAATCTCCAAACCGCGATCCTGAATTAATGGTGTTTTGACCTTCAACAACAGTATATTCCTCTATAGTCATTACGCCTAAAGGGTCGCTAGCAGTTCTTCCCGTAAATCTGATCCCTGCATAAGTACTATCACTAGATACATTATATGCCAATCCGATAGCTCCGGTACCATCCATACATATGGAACCCATAAAACGATGTAATCCATCATCTGGAGCGAATGTGCCTTCCTGATAAACAGACCAATCCAGAGAATCTGTTCTTCTCATTTCAATCCATCTTATTCCGGAAAGGTTTTCTCCATCGTTTACATCGGTTATGAAATTCATGACTATCGATTCATGTGTCTCAAAATTTCTGTAGTGCACTTGATTCATAATTACTTCCGGAATGCCATCTAATCCGAAGCCACCATTCTGTGGGATACAACTAAATCCGAAGCCCTCGGCTGAACATGGATAGGAATCATAAGGAGATACAGGGACACTGGTCTGACTTATTGCTGTTGAATCTGGATCACCCCAATTAATTTCAATACTAAAAATTTCAATTTGGTCTTCAGTTTGAGTCGAATTCCAGGATGCATCATTAAGACTTAATATTAGTGGATCCCGGTCGGATGGTGGGGCTTTCTTCCCAGTCCAGTCCACTGGAGTGGCAACAAAAAATCCGGCCTCAGTATTACTGTTTCCGGGAAGTGAAATTCTCTGAATGCTTACGAGACTGTCGCCATTCAACAATTGGTTCTTGTTTAAAAAATAAGCATGTAAAACATCTGCTCCCTGCTCATTTGTAGTCACGGAATAACTTCCATTCCAAACACCATATTTAGGATAATCTGGAAACCTTACCGTTGAAAAATTATATAGTTCATAGCTTCCAAGTGGATCAGATGTTTCTGAGACGGCTATCAATAAATGTCTGGAATTGCTCCCTTGAGTAGGAAATTCCGTGATCAACCATCTGTCAACTTCCTGATCATAAAGAATAATAGGATCACCTCCGGAACTAAACCCAATAGTGTTCCATAATGTATTTGTATTGAAGGAGTTTATAAGGACACCGGTTTTGTCAAATACTCCAATTCGAGTGGCGTTTATGGCTTGTACGTAATATTCTCTTCCGATATCCCCGGTAGGATCATGTGGAGAATTTCCACTAGATATTCCATCAATATTTACATGAGGTTCAATTTGACGAGTTGAATTTTTTAAAAAATACTTTTGTCTTATCAAATCCTCTCCATGGTGTTCTAATTCAGGACGAAGCACTCTGTTGTCATATCTTCCTACAAAGTTTTTAGGAATAGTGTGGTTCTTTTTGGCTAACTTTTTTTTATCTGGATCAGAGGCTTGTCTCGCTAACAGCTCACGCACCGGGAGTGTCTTACCTTGTTTTTTGGCATAAGTGACTTCAACCATGGTATCCTCTATTACCTTGGACTGGGATGCAAGTTGAAAACTAAAAAACAGGACTATTAGGAATACAACATATTTAATGTACATGTTCAATTTATCAATCTAATTATAGAAAATTCAGCTATTTGGCACCTAAATAAGGGATAGTATTTCGATTCTCCAAACCAATCTTAGAAGAATGTCTTGATTAAACAAAATTGGATTGGTCAGTACATTATTTAATGCAAAGGTAAAATGGCAAATCCTTTCTTTTCTTTGATAGTCTCCTTATAAAGCTGGCATGTTTCTTCAATGGTATCCCTGATCAACTTATATTTCATATCAAGAATATTTATCGATCTCGTATTATTATAACTTGCTTGTCTTAATGAAGATTTTAATGTATCCTTTGTCAATATTCTTGGAGATGCAGTCAATTTTGAACGCACAGCATCCAAGGCACATGCTACCTTCCCCATTAAAGGAGTAATAGCGCGTGCTATTTTCTTTTTGTTCAATCCGTCACATATCAAATCAAAGAGTTCTTTCGTCGTCAAATTTTCAGAGGAGATAATAATCCTATCCTGAAATGTATCTAATTGTAATGATTTGACAGCAGCAATGGCTACATCTCTTACATCAACAACTCCAGTTTTACCTGTTGGGTAAAATGGTATTCCATTATCTAGCTTTTTAAAAACGGAGGGCGTTCCACTGGCCCATATTCCTGCGCCCAAAACTAATGATGGATTTAACATGATAACATTGAGGCCTTCTGCTTTGGCGCGTCGCACTTCCATTTCAGCAAGATGTTTCGACAAACCATATTGGGTATTCCGGGGATCATTTTTCCAATGTCGCTTCTCGTCTAAAGGCTGGTTTTTAATCGCTTGTCCTAATGCTGCAATCGAACTGATGTGAACAAATTTTTTGATATTATTGTCGATGGCAAGATTGAGTAGATCAGCGGTTAAGCGAACATTGGTGTCAAACATATAATCCATATCAGAAGATTGGATTGAAGTAAGTGCTGCACAGTGTATTACTGCATCAATTTCTGAAAACATAGACGAAAGTCCTTGTAAATCATGGCTGTCAATATTTATAAGATTTATATCTGGGATTATATCCTCAATCAAATCCAAACAACTTGATGCTCTTCTCGTCGCATAGACAGAATAATTCTGTTGTAGTAAGTATCGACAAACATAAGAGCCTACAAACCCCGTAGCTCCCGTTACCAAGACCTTTTTTATATTTTCATTCATTTGGATGGTGTATATAGGGCTCCTGCAATTGTGTCTTTCTTAGCGCCGGTCGCTGATGAAACAAAGTTCGCCAAGCCATTTATTCTTCTATATCCAGCATAAGCCATCAGGATTGCTTCTTTAAAATCAATGATTTTTGCAGAAGGGAGAATGAGCTGACATTTTTTCAATTTCAAGCTCTTCTTCAAAAGAGAAATAAAGAATTTATTTCTGGCTCCACCTCCGGTAGCAAATACTTTAGATTTCTCTTCAACACGATCAAGAATATGAATGCAAGTAAATTCCAGAAAGGTTCTCAGTACATCCTTTTTACTGAATTTCAAAGCTTCTATCGGCATTATCCAATGTTTGACCACTTCTTCATTATCTAAAGCCTTTGGAGGAGTCCTTAGAATGTATTCATGAGTTAATAAAAATTGCATCAATTCATCTTGTACATCACCTTCAGAAGCCAGATGTCCATCTTTATCAAATTCAAAGTTCATCTTTTGTGCATAATGATTCAGTATCTGATTAAAAGGACAAATATCCAGGGCTTTCCATGTTTGCTTGGACCTGAAACTTACATTAGCGATACCACCAAAGTTGATATAATAATTAAAACCCGGAAATAAGTCTCGATCTGCCAAAACAGCCATTGGTGTTCCGCTTCCTCCTAAAGCCAAGTCTTGATTTCGAAAATCGCAGACCAAAGGAATATTGGATAATTCAGCAACTTGCCCTCCATTTAAAAGTTGCCATGAAATTTGTTGCTTGGGATAATGCAAGACGGTATGACCGTGAATTGAAAGAAAGTCTGCTTTGGAACTATTTTTAATAAAAGAATTGATGGTTTTAGAAATAAATCTGGAATACCTGGAACTTAGAAGGGCTATCTCTTTCACTGAACACGATCTAATCTTGTTAAGATCATTTTTTAATTTGCGTGGCAACTCAATAGTATCGTAAGATTTGAGTTTCCATTTCAACTTTCCTTTTGAACTAAAATAAACGAGGGCCAAGTCTAATCCGTCCAAAGAACTGCCAGACATAACTCCTAAACCTATCATGAATATCTGTTTATTTTAAAGTCAAGGTGTACTTCGCCAAAGCCTTTATTTCATCCTTAGATAAAATATCTTTAAATGGGGTCATCGTCCCTGCTCCGAATGTAATGTTATCTATTCTTTCCTTCATTGTCATGGGAGATTCTGTAATATCTTTAGCACCGTTTATTCCTAATTTTCCATCTATACCATGACAAATAACACAATGTTGCTTATATAATTTTGCGGCATCAATCTTCGATCCTCCTGATGGAGCACAAGCCAAAACTGCTACAATTAATCCAACGAAGGTTATACTCTTTTTAATCATTTCTTCTTTTTACAAGTGAATATATAGTTAAAATATGAGAGGAATAACAAATTTAGAATAGAGTATAATAAGTAGTACAGATAAAATATTCAATACAAGCCCAACTTTAGCCATCTGGTATACTTTAACATGTCCACTGGCAAATACTATTGCATTTGGAGGTGTTGCCATCGGAAGCATAAATGCACAACTCGCCGCCATTGTTACCGGAATGCACAAATATAAAACCGGCACCTCCAAGCCTAATGCAATTCCAGCTACAACCGGAACAAAAACAGCAACCAATGCCACATTACTCATCAATTCAGTCAGGAAGAGCATAATAAAAATCAACAGACCGCTAATCAGTAATATGTTTAATCCTTCTTTACTTGAAACAAATTGACCGATCAAATCCATTATTTCAGCTTCAGCCAAACCACTGGCCAATGCCAATCCTCCACCAAAAAGAATAAGTATTCCCCAGGGTAATCTTGCCATATCCTTCCAATAAAGAACAAATTTGCCCTTAGATAGATTCTGAGGAATAATAAACAAACTGAATGCGGCAATCATACTTATTCCAGCATCCGATAAATTCAAATTAGTGAGAAGTGTATTTAAATAATTTTTCGAAACCCACATAAATATTGCACAAACAAATACAGCCATAACGATACGTTCTTCTGATTTGAATTGTCCTAATTTTTTCAATTCATCTTTAATGATTTTCCCGGGATCATTATTCGCATTTAATTTACTGGGATACATCCAGGAGACGAGAACGAAGTAGCAGATAAAAAGCATTAGGATTGAAAAAGGCAGTCCCATTTGCATCCATTTGAAGAAGCCTAATTCGATCGAATATTCATTTTCCAGAAATCCTGCCAATACAGAGTTAGGAGGAGTTCCAATCAGAGTTGAAATGCCACCAATATTGGCTGAAAATGCGATGGACAACATTAAAGCCAGCGCAAAGTTTTGATCCTCCTTTGTAAAACCATCTTCATCTTGACTAATTAACTTAATCACTGAAAGTGCTATTGGAAGCATAACCACAGTACTGGCTGTATTGCTTATCCACATGCTTAGAAAGGCTGTAGACAACATAAAACCAAGTATAACACGATTAGGGCTTGTTCCAGTTCTTTTGATAATATTTAAGGCAATGCGTCTGTGTAATTGGACCTTTTCCAGGGCCAAAGCCATAACAAAACCACCAAAAAACAGAAAGACAATCGGACTTCCATAATTCTTACTGACCGATCCCATTTCCATAATTCCTATCAGTGGAAAAAGGACCAAAGGAATTAATGCTGTTGTACTTATCGATACAACTTCGGTCAACCACCAAATAACCATCCAACTTGTGACAGCGACCACCTTTTGAGCTAATATATCAGGGAAGACCAGGGGACCATTATATATCAACAAAAATACAAGAGGTCCGGCAAAGAAGGCAAACTTTTTAATCCAGGAGTATTGAGACATATGTGGTAAAAATAATAAATACTGGAAATGTTTTTTTGTCTATAAAAAAGAAGTGTTAGACGATAAACTGAGGAAACTTTAAAACAAATAATAGTTTCCGTAGTTTATATTATCTAAATTCGCAGCATGTTAACAAAAAGCACACTCCTTAGATCTTCACGAGACCTCTTTTATAAGTATGGTGTGAAAAGTGTCAGCATGGATGACATTGCCAGACTTCTAGGTATTTCCAAAAAGACGATTTACAAATTTATCGAGAACAAGAAAGATCTTGTTATGGCGGTTGTAACGCAACATCTAAATGAAGAAAAAGAAGCTGTTGAGATGATCAAGGTTACCGCTGAAAATGCGATTGATGAAATGACGAGTATTGCCAGATTGGTTTTGGAATCGCTCAGATCAATTAAACCGACATTATCTTTCGATCTTAAAAAATATCATCCCGGAGCGTGGTCACTTATAGAAAAAGATCATTTCAATTATATAGAGAATGTTATCAAAATAAATATTGAAAGAGGAATCTCAGAAAAATATTACAGAGCTAATATCGACCCGAACATTTACTCAAAACTATATGTAGGTCTTGCAAAGTTAATAGTCAATCAAGAATCTTTTCCACCAGGTTCTTATGCCTTAAGTGAGCTCTATGAAAATGTTATTCATTACCATATACATGGAATCATGAATGACAAAGGAAAAAAAGCATTTAATAAATATTTAAAAAAAGTAAAAGCATGAGAAAAGTGTTTTTAGCTTGGATGATCTTACTATCAGGTCTCCCCTTTTATGCTCAGCAATCTTTCAGTTTAGAAGAAGCCATCGACTACGCAATACAAAATAGTAATGCTGTCAAAGCAGCCAATCTGGATGTTCAGGATGCAGACGCACAAATTGTAGAATTCAGAGCTATCGGATTACCTCAAGTTGATGCAAGTCTCAACTATCAATATTATTTCAAAGTGCCAGTCAGCCCTGTTGAAGATTTTGTCAGCCCTGCTGTGTATGGTGTTCTTTCTCAAGAATTTGAAGAAATCCAGCCATTTCAAGGAGAGCCGGATGTTTTTGAATTTTCGATATTAACTAAAAATAATGTAAATGCCACCATAGATGCAAAGTGGTTGTTATTTGACGGATCATACCTCTCCGGTCTAAAAGCAGCAAAACTATTCAGAGAACTTACACGGAAGTCTATTGATGTTCAAGAAGAAGAAATCAGAGCCTCAGTAACGAAGGCCTATATGAATATTCTTATCGCTGAGGAAAACAAAAAGATCATCTTTAATAATATAAGCAACATAGAAAAAGCGCTTTCTGAGACCAGGTTGTTTTATGAAAATGGTTTTTTGGAGCAACTCGATGTAGATCGGCTTGAATTGTCTCTGGCTACTGTCCGTACAGAATATGAAAAGATTGATCAACTCATTGCGATGAGCTATAACCTTCTCAGGTTTCAAATGACTGCACCTCTGGATTTAGATATTCAACTAAGTGAGGATCTTCAAACTTTGGTTGATTTAATGACTATAGAAGTTGTAGACATGAGCGAAGAACTTGATTTCAATAAGAGAGCCCAATACAGTGAAATATTATTGGGTAAAGATCTAAACGAGCTGAACGTAGAAAGATTAAAAAGAGGATATCTGCCCAACTTAATGGCTAAAGCCGGATTCAGCGAATCCCTTCAAAGAGAAAAGTTATTTGACAGCCAGGAGATAAGTTGGATTCCTACAGGATTTGTCAGCCTTGTATTGAATATTCCAATTTTTGATGGTTTACAAAAGAAAGGACAAATTCAACAAGCTCAGATCGTTTTGGATCAACTTGATATACAAAAAGTAGAATTTGAACGTGCCGTCTCCCTTCAGGTTATGAATGCCAGATTGAATTATACAAATTCCAAGAAGAATCTGGAAAACGTTAGAAATTCGTTGACAATCATAGAAAACATTTACAATAAGACAATTATAAAATTTCAGGAAGGTGTAGGATCAAGCATCGAAGTTACTCAAGCAGAAAATCAACTGTTCGATGTTCAAGGACAGTACATTAATGCCCTTTATGATCTTATGATATCCAAAACAGATCTTGAAATTGCTTTAGGAAATATATAAATGAAAAATTCTCAGTACGACATGAAATACTTATCACAAATACTAATCACCTTCATAATAATCACTCTGGTAGCCTGTTCGGGCGGTGATGGTCACACAATACCAGAAGATCTTGAAGGTAAAAAAGTCTTCTTATCAGAAAAGCAATCTGAATTAAGAGAATTACAAACGCTTATCGGAGATCTGGAGGAACAGATCGCTGAACTGGATCCTGTAAAGGAAAAAGATCCCATATCCGTTCATCTTAAAAAAATTATACCCCAGGAATTTAAACGATTCATTAAAGTTCAGGCCAATGTGGTTGCCGACGATGTCATCAATATCAGCTCAGAATTAGGTGGTCGTATAACCAAACTCAATGTTAAAGAAGGACAATACGTCAAAAAAGGAAAGCTTGTTGCAACAACAGATATGCAAATTGTCGAAAATCAGATAGCAGAAGTACAAACCGCACTTTCATTAGCCAATACTGTCTATGACCGACAAAAGAGATTGTGGGAAAAAAATATTGGGTCTGAAATCCAATATTTAGAATCAAAAAACAATAAAGAACGTTTAGAAAAATCCCTTGATGTTCTTAAAAGTCAAATCAGCAAAAAGCATATCTATTCTCCGATAAATGGAGTGGTTGATCATAAGTTTTTAAGTCCCGGTGAAATGGCTGCTCCCGGAGTTCCTATCGTTCAACTAATGAATACTCATAACATTAAAATCAAAGCTGATCTTCAAGAATCTCTACTTGGAAAAATCAAAGTTGGTGATAACGTTGAAGTATATTTTCCAGCCCTGGACAAATTGGTTACCAGAAAAGTGTCCATGATCGGTCGTACAATTGATATGTCGAACAGGACATTTGAAATTGAGATCACAAGCACAAGTCAAAACGGACAGTTGAAACCCAATCTTTTAGCCGAAGTAAGCATCAATGATTATACGAAACAAGATGCCCTAATAATTCCAACAGATGCTGTTAAAGAAGAAGTAAGCGGTAAGAAGTACATCTACATTATCCAAAATGTTGATGGCCAACCTATCGCCCGTAAATCATATGTGGAATTAGGAGAAAGCGATGAAGGAAGTATCGTGATTGAGGCTGGAATTAATCCTGGAGATGAAATTGTTATCGAAGGAAGCGAAAATCTTAGCGATAATGATCCAGTTCTTAATACACTCAAATCAGAATAGAAAATGAGTAAAAAAATCATCCAAAAATTCAGGGAATTCAAACTTAGTTCCGTTGCAGTAGACAATGGAACCAGTGTTTTCCTGATAACATTCATGATTTTGCTATTTGGTGTTCAGAGTTATCAAAGAATGCCGAAAGAACAGTATCCTGATGCCTCTATGCCTACTGTATTTATCAATACCCCTTATTTTGGTAATTCCGCAGAAGAAATAGAAAATTTGGTCACAAGACCATTAGAAAAAGAAATCAATTCCATTGTAGGTATAAAATCTTTAACGTCGACCTCGATTCAAGACTTCTCTGTAATGGTTGCAGAGTTTGACAGTGAGATGGAGATTGAATTAGCTGTAAGAAAAACTAAAGACGCCGTCGATAAAGCCAAATCTGAATTACCTACAGATCTGGATCAGGATCCTTCTGTGGAGGAGTTAAATTTTTCAGAGATTCCGATAGTTACTGTGAATGTTTCCGGTCAGTACAAAATGGACGACCTCCGTTCCTATGCTGAATACCTGGAAGATAAAATTGAAGATATTAAAGAAGTATCTGAAGTCCAGTTAAAAGGAGCTCTGGATCGAGAAGTAAAGATAAACGTGGACCTGATCAAGATGCAGGCCCTCAAGTTGAATTTTGATGATATTGAAAATGCAATTGCCCGGGAAAATGTCACCATGTCGGGAGGAGAAGTCATCAATAATGATAAAAGAAGAGCACTTAGAGTAGTAGGTCAATTTGAAGATGTAAGTGAAATCCATGAATTAATTGTTAAATCTGAGAACCAAAGACCTATATACCTCAAAGATATCGCCGAAGTAATCTTTGGCTTTGAAGAACGAGTATCCTATGCCAGATCGGATGGAGCCCCCGTAATTGCACTTGATATCATTAAAAGAAGTGGAGAAAACCTTTTGTCTACAGCTGACAAACTTAAAATCGTTATTGAAGAAGCAGAAAAAACGCTTCCTCCAGGTCTTACGGTTAGTTTATTCAATGATCTTTCAGTCTATACCAGAAACGAGGTCAATAACCTGGAAAACAGTATTATCTCCGGTGTAATTCTGGTGATTTTAGTCTTGCTGTTTTTCCTGGGTTTACGTAATTCTCTTTTTGTCGGAATTGCAATCCCACTTTCAATGTTGACAGGAATTCTTACACTTCATCTATTCGGTGTAATAATGAACATCGTTGTATTATTCTCGCTCATTCTGGCTCTGGGATTATTGGTTGATAATGCTATTGTTGTAGTTGAGAATATATATCGGTACCGTCAAAATGGATATAATGGAACTGACTCTGCTAAATATGGAGCGGGTGAAGTTGCATGGCCAATTATAGCTTCAACAGCGACTACACTTGCTGCTTTTATCCCTTTGATATTCTGGCCCGGAATTATGGGAATATTTATGAAGTACATGCCGATTACTTTGGTAATTGTGCTTTCATCGTCTCTCTTTGTCGCCTTGGTAATCAATCCGGTTTTGACCAGCCGGTTTATGAAAGTAGATGAACAAGCAGATGAGCACCATGTTAGAAAAAGCAAGACACGCAATATATTATTAGGGTTCATCATAATGCTGATTGTTGCTACACTTGCGCATTTCGTAGGATTGAATTGGCTCCGAAATTTAATTGGAATTACAGCTGTTATCTCTCTTCTTAACTATTTCCTTTTAAGGCCGGCTTCATTTGGATTTCAGAACACTTTTCTTCTCGTTTTGGAAAAGACTTACAATCGTTTTATTACTTCAGTTTTAAAGGGTAAAAATTCGGTCCTTACTCTGTTAGCTACAATACTTATGTTAATCGGTGCTGGAGCGATATTTAATATGAATCAGCCGAAGATCCAGCTCTTTCCGGAAGCGGATCCACTTTATATAAATGTATTTGTTGAGCTGCCAATAGGTAGTGATATTGAAGCCACAAACAATGCTGTAAAAATCATTGAAAAAGACATTGAAAAAGTAATTGCTGAAAACAGACTTATTGTTGAAGCTGTACTGACTCAGATCGGTGAAGACACCTCTGATCCGAATGCTCCTCCTGAACCAGGAGTTACTCCGAATAAAGCAAGAATTACGGTTGCCTTTCTAGAATTTAAAGACAGAGGCGGTATTTCAACCAAAGAAATTATGGAAGATATCCGAAAAGAAATTCTTGGTAAACCAGGTGTCAAAATATCAGTGTCTCCAAATGCTTCGGGACCACCGGCAGGAAAAGCAATAAATCTTGAAATTATAGGTCCGGAAATAGATAGTCTGATTGTAATATCAGATGGATTAATTAAATACATTAATGCTCAAAATATCAAGGGGATTGAGGAGTTGAAGGCAGATATTGAATTAGCCAAACCTGAATTACTTGTAGATATTGACCGGGAGGCAGCAAGAAGGTATGGAATAAGTACCGTACAAGTGGCCAGTACTCTAAGAACCTCTGTATTTGGTAAGGAAGTCTCCAAATTTAAGGTGGGTGAAGATGAATACCCTATCATGGTCAGATTGAATGAAAATTATAGAAACAGTGTTTCTGATCTAATCAACCAAAAGGTTACTTTCATGGATCAAAAATCCGGAAAAATTGTACAGGTTCCAATTTCATCGGTAGCTACAACTGATTTTTCATCTACTTACAATGCTATTCGACGCTCGGATTCTGAGCGGGTAATTACAATTTCCTCAAATGTATTGGAAGGATATAATGCAACAGAGATAAATAATGAAATATCGAATATTATGTTGTCTTATGATCTACCTGAGAACTACAATTACGCATTCACAGGAGAACAACAGCAACAAGCCGAGGATACTGCATTCTTAAGCAATGCATTTTTAGTTGCCCTCTTTTGCATATTCATCATATTAGTGACACAATTCAATAGTATTATAACTCCATTTATTATTCTTCTTTCGGTCCTGTTTAGTACAATTGGAGTACTTATTGGTTATTACGCAAGCGGCATGGACATCAGTATTGTCTTTACCGGGGTTGGTATTATATCCCTTGCAGGAATTGTTGTTAACAATGCCATTGTTCTTGTGGACTATATTAACCTGTTGATCCAAAGAAAACGGCTAGAGCTCGGAATTGAATCAATGAATCTGATGAAAAAAGAAACGGTAAAAGATATGATAATTGAAGGAGGAGCGACCAGATTGAGACCGGTGTTGTTAACAGCTATTACCACAGTTCTGGGATTGATTCCTTTGGCGATTGGGTTCAACTTTAATTTCTTTTCATTTATCAGCGATCTCGATCCCAAATTTTTCTTAGGTGGCGATAATACGGCCTTATGGGGTCCAATGGCATGGACAATTATTTATGGAATTAGTTTCGCAACCTTCTTAACTTTAGTAGTCGTACCGGCAATGTATTGGCTTGCTTATTTAATTAAAAAGAGAGTACTCAATTACTTTGAGAAATCGAATTCAAAAGAAATGGCATATGGATAATCTTGAAAATAAAAGATTGGAATATGGTAAGGATGTTATAAGAAAGGAAGATTTGGCGCATGATCCTATGGCGCAGTTTGATCGTTGGTATCAAGATGCTGAGAGAGCCAAAATCAGCGAACCCAATGCTATGACCCTGGCTTCTGTTTCAGCTGACGGCAAACCTTCGGCGAGAATTGTTTTACTAAAAGGGTTTAACCAGAGAGGATTTTCCTTTTATACAAATTATGAAAGTCGTAAAAGCAAGGAAATAATTAAAAACCCAATGGTATCTGCAGTTTTTTGGTGGAAAGAATTGGTCAGACAGGTTCGTATTGAAGGAATTGCTGAAAAGTTGGATTTTGATACTTCACTAAGTTATTTTCACTCGAGGCCAAGAGGTAGCCAAATAAGCGCTTGGGCTTCTCCTCAAAGTGAAATCATAGATTTCGAACAGATGCTTGACAAACGTGAGGAAATCGAAAAGAAATTTGAAGGCCAAGACTCATTGCCATTACCCGAATTTTGGGGCGGCTTCTTGATTCAAGCTTCTTCAATTGAATTCTGGCAAGGAAGAGAAAATAGATTTCATGACCGGTTTAGATACCGGCTTGCTGATGATGGACACTGGACTTTAGACAGACTTGCGCCTTAGATAAATTTCCGTTTCAAAATACGGATCGATGCCAGATGATGGTCATCGTGCTCGGCAGTAAAGTAAGCAAGATCTATTGGACGCATCTTAACTTTTAATCTTGGATGTAATGATTCAAAATAATGATCGTTATCAGTTAGTGCGTCGAATTCATTTATCAATCTCTGTCTTTCTACTTGAAAATCTGAAATCAGTTTGTTGACTTCGACTAGATTGTGATTTGATTCATTGGTCCGGCGGTTTGACATATCTGCTCCTGTAAGATCTGTCTCTCTGTTTTTAAATTGTCGGATTCTTTCTATATGCAGGAATTCCAAATCAAAAAGGTGTCCAATATGCTCCTTTATACTCCAACCGCTATCTACATCTGACAACTGTTCATCTGATAATGAAGATACCAATTCAGTTAAGCGGGAAGCTGTTCCATACAATCGTTCTAAGATATTATGAATCCACCCTACTGGAAAATCCATTGTAAATTTTCGTTCTACCCAAGGCGTTCTTTGCATCGCAATTAAATTTAAATTTTAGTGAATTCGAAAATGAAGTGTCTTTTCTAGCCTTTACTTTATCGATGATAAAATATTATTACACCCAATAGAAAAAGCTTAATGCTAAACGATTTGATATTCCGGGAGAGGGTGTAAGAGATTGTCCTTGATTGAAACAATCTTTTCATAATTATTACCAATTATCATCCTTGAAAACCCACGTAAAGCTTTATTGCTTAATGCGCGTCGATAGGCAGGAAGAAGCATCGATAATTTGTTGTTAATCCGCGTTAACACAAGAGGGTCAGTAAAGTTTCTATCAGAAGAAACAATGTATTCAGAAGGCGTTGCTTTAATAAAGATATTGCTTTTCGAAATAAGATCTGTATACCTCGATATACAATCTATATTAAATTGCCTAATCTGAATTAAAACATCTATGACATCACCGCTGATATTACTAGCAGCCATAATATCAAGATACTCCTGAAACTCGCTATGATAAAATAACAAGTTGTTTAAGATTGCCGTCTGTGTAACTTTCTTAAAAGATTTAGTATCCATAATCAGTTCTTTTTCAGGTCGATACATATATTACTATTACAATATAAACGATTTATTTGTTCCAAATGTTGGTTATATATTAAAATATCATAATATTTCGATGAACTGTCTTTTAGCGACTATAAATGGCTGAAATACAGCAATTACCGCCTGAATCGGCGCTTTTTTTGACCTTTATTCTTTAAAATTTCTCGCTTTTGCTGCTTTTTCTTGTCTGTGAGCAGTTTTTCAACAAGATCTTCCCTACCCATATTTTGCAGTTTATCCCTAATGTTCTGATAGTTTTCCCTTTTATACCAGAAAAAATATAGATGTTGATTCTTCTTTTGCTTTGGAGTAATTGCTGTATATACAGGTCTTAAAGTGTATGGATGGACTCCCGTATAATAGATAACCGTAGCTACAGTCATGGGTGTAGGCGTAAAATCCTGGACTTGCTCCAATTTGAATCCCATGTCTTTTGTTTCCGAAGCCAGATTAGCCATTTCTTCTTCTGTAGACCCCGGATGAGATGAAATAAAGTAAGGAATCAGTGGTTGGTTCAGCCCGTGTTTTTTATTCAGCTTTTCATACTTCTTTTTAAACTCATGAAAATGTTTAAATGAAGGCTTTCTCATAATTTTTAAGGTGGCATCGGAAGTATGTTCCGGAAGCTACCTTCAGGCGCCCACACACATGCTTGCTTACCAACTGATCCATATATTCATCAAGACTGTCGTCAGCGTTTTTGTTATAATCATCGACAAGAAGGTCATATCTGATTCCAGAACTGACGAAGGCTTTTTTGACCTCTGGATGCTGGTCTACTTTCCGGTATATATTTGTCAGAGGTTTATGGCTTGTATCGAGATTTGAACAGACCACGGGATGAATGCAGGAAGGTGCGACACAACGATCACATATCGAAAGGTCTTTCCCTTTCATTCTGTACATATTTGCTGATGTACCACCCAGATCGCTGATGTACCCCTTGAAGTTGGGCATCTGGACCACTTGTTCTACTTCTTTCATGATCGACTCTTCAGAACGGCTCGCAACGAATTTGCCCTGATGGGCAGAAATTGTACAAAAACTGCATCCTCCAAAGCAACCTCTATGCATATTAATCGAAAATCGTATCATCTCAAAAGCAGGAATAGACCCTCTTTTGTTGTACTTGGGATGTGGTAATCTTGTATAAGGAAGATCAAAAGACCAATCTATTTGCTCCTCGGTCATCGGTGGATATGGAGGATTGATAATTAAATTATAGTCCCCTACTCCCTGAATTAATCTTTGAGCTTGCACTTTATTGGATTCTTGCTCTATGTGCTTGAAGTTAGCAGCAAAAGCCAATTTATTGCGCAAACATTTTTCATGAGATGACAATACCAGATCCTCCCATGACTTGTTTTTTGGAATTTCTTCATTACGAGGATGAAGTATAGCTGTTTGAGGAACAGTCTAAATACTTTCAAAAGGAACCCCCCGCTGAAGCAATCTTATAATTTCCCGGAGGGGCATCTCTCCCATACCATAGACGAGCATATCTGCACCACTCAAACTAAGAATATTGGGCCATAATTCATTTTTCCAATAGTCATAGTGAGTAACACGTCTTAAAGAAGCTTCTATTCCTCCAAGAAGAATAGCTGTATCGGGAAATAATCTTTTTAGGATTTTTGAATATTCGATCGTAGAATAATCCGGTCTGAATCCAGCTTCTCCGCCAGGAGTATAAGCATCAGTAGAACGCTTCCGTTTTCCGGCAGTATAATGATTGACCATCGAGTCCATGCATCCTGAAGTCACCCCAAAAAACAATTTCGGCTTACCGAACTTCTTGAAATCTCTTAAATCATCTTGCCAATTAGGTTGTGGGATGATCCCAACTTTCAAACCCATATCTTCCAGAATCCTTCCAATAACTGCAGCTCCAAATGCAGGATGATCTACATAAGCATCTCCTGAAATGAGAACAACATCCATTTCTTCCCAGCCTCTGGATGTCGCTTCTTTTTTAGTTATTGGTAGCCAATCTCTAAGCGGTCGCCTATTTTCCTGAATATTCATGTGTGGCAAAGATAGAAGAATTAGACCATGAGGTTTGATATTTGCCATTCTGCCATTATTGAATCTTTTTTCAATAAACTCTGAGTTTCGTCTGAAAATTATGGACCTACATCATAAATAGAGCAACAAATGGAACCAATAGGATCATTTTCGTATTTTACAATCGAGAAAAGAAAGTAATATGAATATTGCTTTCCTAATATTTATCAAAAAATAATTTAACCAATGGAGTCACAAAAAGTGGACATGTTTTTAATGGCTAATGCCAACAATTTTGAAAGTATTGATTTGCCTTACGTCAGGGAACAACTTACAGTCATGGATGATGAGAAATGGCCTAGAATCCAGACTTCCCAATTTAAAAATCCAACTACAATTCTTATCGTTTCATTACTTGCAGGGACTCTTGGTATTGACAGGTTTATGATAGGAGATACCGGACTGGGAATCGGTAAATTGTTAACCTGTGGAGGGCTAGGTGTATGGGCTATTATAGATTGGTTTTTAATAATGGGCGCTACCCGTCGTAAGAATATCGAAAATTTTAATATGCTATAGAGTTGTAGGTCTTCAAACCAAAGTGGACAATAAGTGAATAAAATTAAGTTACACTTTTAAAAGTTAAATTGAAATATTTTTGTCTGCGTTTTTTAAATGTTTTGTGTTTACATAATTTTCTTCTCTTCAGTTTTTCTTCTTTTAATCCATAATAAACATCTGCTGGTGTCAAGTTTTGTAAAGATTCATGATATCTGTGATGGTTATAATATTTTACAAATTGTGAAAGACGAAAACTCAATTCACCTGGGCTGTAATAATGATCCAGTTTAATTACATTTTTCATCGTTCTGTGATACCTTTCAATCTTGCCTTGCGTTTGAGGATGACCAGGTCTTCCTCTCACATGTTTAATTTTGTAATCATCCAAATAAGAGCTCAACTCTTGACTTAAATAACAAGATCCATTATCAGATAATAACTTAGGCGGTTTATTCAAATTTACATTTGGATGGTTTAATGCCTGATTCAAAGTATTTTTTACATCAAGGGTTTTCATCGTTGAGCACAACTCCCAACTTATAATGTACCTAGAATAATCATCTAATATAGTCGATAGGTAATACCATCCCCAGCCAATGATTTTGAAATAAGTAAAATCAGTTTGCCACATTTGATTGACAGTTGTTGTTTTGTCTTTAAATTCATCTGCGGCAGATATCAGATCATAATGAGGAGGGTTTATCAGTCCAGCAGATTTCAATATTCTGTAAACACTGCTTTCGCTTATAAAGTATTGATTCTCATCAGTATACCTGCAAGCCAATTCTCTACAAGAAAGCTCTGAAACTTCCAGTGCCAGATTCAATATATCAGACCTGATCCGATCAGGAATCTTGTTCCAGTAATGCTTCCTTGTACTTTTCTTTTCCTCTAATCCTACAATTCCATTTTCCCGATATTTCTTATACCAGTTGTAAAAGGTTGATTTGTGAATACCGATTTCTTTAAGCGTTCGTCTAATGCTCCATTCAGATTGCTCAACAATTCTGATCAATTCCATTTTTTCTTTTGCTGTAAATCGCATATACTTCTTGAATTTTATTTTACTCCATTCAAGCTTTTTTTAAGCACACGATTTTTTAGAGTAAGTTCTGCTACTACCTCTTTAAGGTCTTGATTTTCTGTCTTTAGATGTTGAACTTCTGAAGTATTGGCTTCACGTTCTGTGTCTCCCTTTAAACGTTTCTTCCCTGCTTCCATGAAATCTTTACTCCACTTATAATATAGTGGTTGTGAAATCTCTTCTCTTCTACAAAGAGAAGCAACGCTTTGTTCTCCTCTTAATCCTTCAATGACTATTCTAATCTTTTCTTCTGTAGAAAATTTACGTCTTGTCCTTCTTTTTACATCTCGGACATAAGATTCTGCTGATTTGTTTTTCTTGTTCATAATAAAGTGAATTTAATAGTTATGTATAACTTTTAATATTTCACTTAATGGTCCACTTTTATTTGACGATTTACACCAAGGATATTGATAAGATGCAGGTTTTTCCTAATCCTTTTAGCTCTCAATTACATATTACTTTGGTCACTCCACAAAGTAAGCAGATCGACTTGATTTTATTAACAACGGATGGTAGGCGAATCCAAGCCTGGACTTCAAGTATGGACAGGGACTATTTTAATAAGGTCCTTACCCTACCTAATATTCCTTCCGGAAATTATCTGCTTCATCTTAGCAACAAAGACAAAACTTTAAGCATAGTTCAATTGATAAAACAATAACCGATTAATCAAGAATCTAATGACAAACCATAAAATCTAAAAGATATGAATGCCATCAATAATTTAACTCGAATCCTTATTTGTACATTCCTAATAGGTGTATTAAATGCTCAAAAAATTGATTTTTTCGCCTTAAGAAACGACGGTACAGACCCCATGGGCGAGCAAGCTACAGCCACTATTACAGTTTTTAAAAATGGAATCGAAGTATTGGTCAGTAAGGAGGTCATGGTAACTGTAGGAAATCTAGGATTTTTTGAAGTAGACATTTCTTCAGAATTAGATAATGTTGACATCTCCGGCACAGATGAATTGTCTTATATGGTTAAAGTGGTTCTTGAAGGAGACACTATAGAATCAAATGTCATCCCATGGCGGCACGGGCTGCAAACGCAGGTTGCAAGAAGGGCAGGAATCGCAGATTCTGCTAATGAATCGGAAGTTGCCAAGGTTGCAAATTACTTAAGCGGAACGCTAGAAAATACAAGAGAGGAAAGGCCTTTCCTGTTGGTTGGTGAAAGGACCGATGAACTTTTGGACTATTCGTTTATCGACCTGCCAAGCACCAATGGAGATTATGTTTTAACTATGGAAGATGCACTTCTAAGTTTTGCAAATGCTTCTGTACCACCACTAGATTTTGATGTTTTCACCGGATGTTTTCACCTGGATGGCGATGGCGATTCTTGCACAACTTTTCCGGGATCTCTGGACGTCGTGGGATCTGTAACTTAATCCCGATTTAATTTTTTCGACGGTTTGAACAATTATGGCGGCATGTTTGATGGTGTCATTTGTGCCGATGATTTATTCCTCAATGCCCCAAAGTTTCGAGAACTCTTACAATCCAAATCCTGCGGTGCATTGGCAGCCATCAATATGCTTTGGGGTAGTAAGAAAAATGTATCGGATTCAGATTTTGTGAACAATGTAGAAGATGTTTTCCCGTCTCTTGTCAGACAAATACATCTTCAAACTAACGATGGTCCTGTCAAACAAAAGCGCATTAATATGAATCCATTGGTGGCCATATTAAGCAAAGCCGTTGCTGACCAACAAGATATCATCAATGATCAGCAATTGCAAATGGATGAGCAGCAGAAACAAATAGATAGATTACAGTCAATGGTTGAAAAGATAATGGAAGACAACTAAAGCTTTATAACATTAAGATACATTAAAAATAAATGTCCAGAAGATAATGCCACCAAAAAAATTATTTACCTCAAATCGGGAACGTCGCCTTTGGATGTGGGCTTTTGTTGTTTTTATAGCCATTTACTCTACCCTCTTTTTCGGTGGTAAGCTCATCGAATTTATGATCGAACGCCGAATGTTGGAACAAAGTACTTTTTATTTATTTCTGGTGCTTGTCTTTACATTCTTTTTAAGTGGTTGGAAAAATCGGACTCGTCGATTAGAAATCTGGATCTATGCCGGAGTTATTAGTGTCATCGGAATGACATTGTTCAGGTTGGATCTTACAACAGCAGAACGCTCTCATATGTTTGAATATGGTTTGTTCGCTATTTTAATTTATCAGGCTTTAGTTGAAAGGCGTTTGAATGGGGTAAAGATCAAATTCCCTGCTTTGATTGCCATTCTAGGGAGTGCAACAGTGGGTCTTTTTGATGAATGTATTCAGTACTTTATCCCCTATCGTCATTTTGATGTTGTAGATATCGGCTTCAATTTTATAGCATCAGCATTTGGTGTAATTACAAGTATGGGTGTCGGTTGGGTGCAATCCTTAATTCAAAAATGGAACTAAGAATAAAACAAATTGGATTTTCATTTAGCATGGTAATATTGCTTTTTATTTTATTTCCCTCATTTACAGAATTAGCAAATGAAAAACCTAACATTGATAAAAATCCAACCGCAAGATGGGGGCACGTTTTTATATACGATCCTATCCACGAGCAAATCTTACTTTTTGGGGGAACAAACAGCCGGGATGGTTTATACCTGAATGATACTTGGATATGGAAGAATCGACAATGGAAACAACTAGATGTACCCGGACCTTCAGCCAGAGGTTTTTGTGCTGCAACTTTTCATGAAAAAAGAAAAACGATTATAATACATGGTGGTCGTGGTAGCGATCGTATTACTTACTCAGATTTGTGGGAATGGAACGGGAGTAGATGGAGGCAAATCGAAAATAATAGTGCATTTAAAGCTGATCATCATCAAATGGTTTACCTGAAAAACGAAAATTCTTTAT
Organism: Saprospiraceae bacterium; assembly: GCA_965248155.1. Taxonomy (GTDB): domain Bacteria; phylum Bacteroidota; class Bacteroidia; order Chitinophagales; family Saprospiraceae; genus RFSX01. Next base: position 825,840 of record CBDFIO010000001.1, on the reverse strand, counting down.
TTGCCTTCGGTGGGTGGAATGGCAAAGATGTTCTTGGCAATACCTGGCTCTGGTCAAGTGAATGGGAGCAATTGAATATTCCTTCCCCTCCAAAAAGATCTGCATTTGGTATGACATTCAATAAAAAAACAAACAAGGTCAATTTATTTGGCGGGCTTTGGATAAATGGACAATATGCAGATTTGTGGGAATGGTTTGATGGGCAATGGCAATCTTTGGGCGGCCCTTATGATAATTCTTCTTTGGATCATCATGCCATGATTTATGATGATAATTTAGGGAAAGTAATCGGTTTTGGCGGTAAAAATTATCGATATAAAGTTCAAAGATCCACTTTTCAAATAGTGAATAGTAAGCTTGAAGCCATCACCAATGAAGGACCAAGTGGCCGCCATAGTTTTGGATTTACCTATGATATCAATTTTAATTTTGGATATCTCTTTGGCGGAAAAAAATATCACAATGGACAACAATTGGCTTTAGATGATTTTTGGAGATGGGATGGTGATAAATGGGACAAAATAGAGTAAAGGATAGGAATAGAAAAATAATTTCATTCCTTAATCAAAACAACTGATTCAACCTTTTTTCAATCCGAATTCCATCCTTTTTCAACCTCATCCATCTTTTTTGAATATTCTCGAAAATCTACCTTTGAAAGGTCCTATTTTCTAATAAAATCAATTCTACCATGCAAACACAAATATTCTATCTTTCCAAAGCATTGTCAATTCTACTGGTCTTTTTATCTTTCTCTTTAGCATCACAAAGCAGCGAATCATATTATGTAAATGAATTTGATTGGGATAAAACAAACGAAACAAAAACAATATATATCGATGTCGAAAAGGGATCCGACGAACTGTCCATGGATTTTGAAGGAAATATCTCTGAAGGAATTCTAAACCTGATCGCTTATGACCCGGATGGTAATAAAGCTGCAGGTTTCTCATTGGTTACTACTGGAGGTGATGGTGTTAATGTCATTGTTGATTCGGGTAATAATGAAAATGTTATTTCCGTTTCGAGTTCCAATTATAATTATAACTCAAATTCAGACGATGGTGTCGGTTCTAACGTTATCCATATTAGTTCAGGATCTGATTCTTCTAACAGTACAGTATCGGTCGTATCAAAAAACAAGAATAAAAGCAAAAACAAGAACAAGAATAAGGACTCGAAAGGATACACAGTGACATCCACTTCATCAAGCTTAAAAACGGCCAAAGGGATCATGAAAAAGACTATCATTGACCCACAAGCGGGAAAATGGAAGATCGTATTGGAGGTCGATAATGTCACAGGAACTATGTTTGCCAAAATAGATCAGGACTAAATTTTATATCTTTAGATCAGGTCAAATTTCGTTACTTGTTGCGAAATAAAATTGTGATTTTTCTACTGTGTCTGGCTTGTTTTTTCCAGGTCAATGCAGCAAATATCAAGGGCCAGTTGGTACTGGATGATTCTTGGTCTCCCACAATATATATTTCTGTCATCAATTCATTTAATGATCTGCATACCGCGTCCTATGACTTTCTGAGATATAAAATAGATCTTGATTCCACTGGATATTTTGAAGCCAATGATCTGGAATTAGAGGACAGAGATCTTATCTACAGACTGCATGTATGCAAAAAAGGTGACCCCGAATCGTCAATTATAATTGGAGGAAAAGAGGAAAATTTTATTCATTTTATAATGAATAACAAATCTGAATTGACTTTGATTCAGGAGGTACCACTGCAAAGTCTAAAACACAGTAAAATATCAGGTCATACTTCCGAACCTGGTTTATCACGTTTAATTGCCCTCCAAAAAAAATTGGATTCCCCACCCTCTTTACCATCTGAAAACAACAGAGCATTCATCAAACAACAGGTATTGTCAGAATTTCAGTCTGCTGTTGATACATCTTCCAATGAAATATTGCAACTGCTGGCCGTGCATTTTATCAATGAAAGTTTCGCCAGTGAAAACCATCTGGCATTAATGAAAAGATAGGAAAATGATTTGCACTCTTCGGGTCATTCCAGCCCTTATCACATTGCTTTTATGGATCAGTTTAATTATTTAAAATTTCAAGCGGGTGATTCTGCACCTTTTAAAAAGACATGGCTATATGCTGCCATACTTATTATTATCATTCCGATAGTGTCTGTATTAATTTGGCGCCAAAAACGAGGATTCTCATCAATGGGTAAAAGAAAAGTGCAATCATTATCGAGTCAGGAAAAAAGAGTATTTAATCTTTTAAAAGAAGGTAAGTCCAACAAAGAGATCTCCTCTGAATTGCATATTGAAGTAAGCACTGTGAAAAGTCATCTGCACAAAATATACTCCCGACTTGGGGTAAAATCCCGTAAAGAAATTGTGGATGAAGCAACATAAGTGACTTATCAATTTAGATTGTAGATGGTAGATATAATAGTATATCTTTTTTGTATCTTGACCAAAACCAACCAACCAAAGCAATGAAAAAATCAATCTTTTCCCTTTATGGTATTATAGCCTATGTAGTCTTTCTGGTTTCTTTTCTTTATGCTATCGGATTTGTAGGTAATGTATTTGTACCCAAAAGCATTGATTCCGGAACAGAATCCGATCTTACGACTTCGATAATAATAAACATGCTCTTGTTGGGTCTTTTCGCTATTCAGCATACCGTTATGGCCAGACCCTCCTTTAAAAAATGGTGGACAAAAATAATAAGCCCTACGTTAGAACGAAGTACCTTTGTGCTTCTGACCAGCTTGATTTTACTCCTTATATTCTGGTAATGGCAACCTATGCTTGGTAAGGTTTGGGATGTGCAGAACGAAACTCTTGCAATGATTTTAACTGCCTCATTTTGGTTTGGATGGATTGTCGTACTGCTTTCGACATTTATGATCAATCATTTTCATCTTTTTGGATTGGATCATGTGTTTAATTATTTCAGAAACAAACCACCTACTGGATTAGAATTTAAAGAAAGCTATTTCTATAAATTTGTGAGACATCCCATAATGACCGGATTTATTATAGCTTTTTGGGCGACGCCTCTAATGACCTTGGGACACCTATTATTTGCCGCAGTGACGACAGCCTATATTCTTATTGCTGTAAAATATTTCGAAGAAAAAGATCTTAGAGCCGAAATCGGAGAAGCCTATGCAGACTATCAAAGCAGAGTTCCAATGCTTTTTCCATTCACAAAATTTGGTAATAAGCAAAAGTCATCTACCGAAGAAGAATAAAACGCTTTTTAAAGTAGCTCTTCCGATTCGAAGACCAGGGAACGCGCTTCCTTAGCGCTATTTTTTAGCTTTTTTCCTTTCCTCTTTTAGTTCTTGAGCTATTTTTTCTATTTCCTTTGCCTTGGCATTGATTTTTTCTGATAAACCCTGGGTCATGGCATTCACCTTTACCTGTATCTCGTGTTGCATCTTATTGATCTCTTGTTGAATTGCTTCGGTTTCTTCGGTCCAGATATTTTCATATTCCTTGTGGCTTTCACCTATTTGTTCGCTCACAATTTGTATTTCTTTTTGGATGCGTATCACTTCCGGATCATTCATAATCTCATTGTGCGCTTCATTAAATCCTTCCATCTCGATTCTTATTCCCTTATGGATATTTTCTATTTCGCGTCGGTTTTCTTCTATCGCTTTTCTGTTCTTTTCATTATCTGGGTCATCTTGCAGTCTTTCGATGTCATCATTGAGATTATCTAATTTATCTTCTAATAATTCAGCCAACTATTCTATTCTTTCCAATTCTTCTTCATTCATTTCTTCTTCAAGCGCTTCCATTTTTGGTTCCATGACTTTCTCCAGTTGTTCGACCAATTCTTCCATTTTTTCGATTTCTAATTCAATGGATTCCTCCATTTCTTCGGACAATTGATCTGTTAATTCTTCCAATTCCTCGGTCTTTTGTTCAAGAAGCTCTTCCAATTCCCGAATCTTGGGATTTGAAGGCAGTGTGTCCGAAACAAATGTCATTGATCTCATCTTCTCTGACGAATGATGAAGACTTAACAGGCTTAGTTCTTTATGATTATTGATATCAATGATCTCCTGCAAGGGTAATCGATTGGCTATTGTAGTCGTTTGATTTGCAGGAGTTGGTTTGTCCTTGAAAGTTTGAAGCCCAGGCTGAACTTCGGCTTTAAGCTCATTCAATCTATTCAACTGAAATACAGGATTGAAATCGATCTCCTCGGATAAGTTTATTTCCGACAGGTCTATAATTTCTTCGAGGTTTTGCAATTTTTCATCACCGGAAGAAATGTATTGGAAAGAAAAGAAGACGACCAAACTAAGAGCAATAGCACTTAGGATAGGTTTGTATGACAATTCTTCTCTTGATTTGTTAAGCATTCTTTTAACTCTCATAATTAATTCTGATTTATTTTTGATTAAAGCAACGGATGCGGTTCGATATTCAATGGAATGACAGGCAACTTTATAAAGAGCACTTAGATAAGACCTATTGGCACCCATCTCTCTCTGGACTTCATCATCACAACAATATTCCCTGTATCGATGAATACGACCGGACATCCACCAGGTGGCCGGGTTGAAGAACATAAAACTTTCTACGATATGCTGGATAATATTGAATAAAAAGTCTCTTCTCTGTACATGAACCAGTTCGTGAATCAGTATACTTTCCAGCTCATCTATTGTCATTTTATTAAAATAAATGAGTGGCAATATGATAACCGGTTCCAAGACGCCGAGAACCATCGGAACAACAACAGTCGTTGAATAATGCAATTGAACATTGAATGTACAAGCAATACTGTTTTTCAATCTCTCTAATCGATCTTGCCACTCCTTAGAAACTTTTATCGATGTTTTTTTGATTTTGACAATGGACAGTGTATTCAATAAAAATCTGAAAAGAAAAGCCAGAGTTCCCATTACCCATAATAAAACTATGATCGTTTCAACTGAAATCGTTTTCAAATTGGACGTTGATGGTGAAATATTGATTAAGAGCGAGTTTTCAAAGATGGTATTGTCCGTGGCCACCACACCGGACTGTCCACTATAATAAAACTGGAAAGTGAATACAAAAGCCCAAAAAAGAACTGCAAGCCCCACCACGTTCAGAAAGTAGAGGTGGTTCGGGCGTGTCATCAAACGCATTCTCGTGATGATCAAAATGACGGTCATAATGATCAATCCTTGCCAAAAGGAATGCAATATCCGCCTTCATCAAAGGATAGATCAATTCTATGTCAATCCAATCAATCATTATCCTTTTCTATTTGATCGATCAATGATTTAATAGTTTCCAGTTCTTCCTTACTCGGTTTTCCCTGCCCTATAGCACTTATTATAAGTTGGCCCAGAGATCCTCCGAAAACAGTGTCTTTAAGACGGCCTACTATATTTTTTTGGATATCGGTTTTTGAGACTTTTGGTGCATATATGTGTGATCTCGTAGATATATCTCTGTCGAGTAATCCCTTTTCTAACATAATCTGCATGGTTTTCAGAGTTGTTGTATAAAAGATGTTTTTGGTTTCAGACAAGCGTTCGTGAATAACCCTGACGCTCGCAGGACCAACTGTCCATAAGATGTTGAGAATTTCGAGTTCAGAGTCTGTGGGTTTATGTATTTTTTTCATCTCTACGATAACTATCGTACGTAAATATTAGTATAATTATTCTTAAATGCCAGTCAATGATGAAAAAATTAACATAGTTTAACAAAATAGCTATAGATTTTCGACGATTCTCTGATATTGGGGGATGAATGCGGTAAACGATGGAAGGTGTGCAATACGCATCACTTTGTGCAAATTAAAATGTTACAATAATCCCCAGGTTCGTTACAATTCTACTCGCCTTCAAATAAAGTCTTGTCTACCTTGAGTATAGTATTCAAAATTTAAATTCAATATCATGAAAAACCATATTTATAAATCAGTCTGCTATATTCTAATAATATCATTTTTAACACCTCTTCAATCCTGCATGGTCACTGGAGCACTGATTGGAGGATTAAAAGAAAATAAAGATCAAAAGAAATCAAAAATTGCTTTGATAGATGCTAAAGGTTGGATCCACCCGGCCAGTACTCGATTTAACATCGAACTAACACTTAACAACGGTGAACAAATTTATGGCAGATACCAAGGAAGAGATTTTCGCCTGGAAGAAAGCAATACAGTAGAATTTGTATTGATAAAGAAAAAGGGAAATACCCAGAGTATTCCTGCACATGAGATCACAAATACTAAAATCTACCCTGTAAATACAAATAGTGCCACCACTGGTTTTTTAGTAGGTGCTGGAATTGATGCCTTAGTTATACTTGCTATTTATTCCGGCGGAGGTATTTTGGGAGATAGTTTCAATTTAAGTCTGGGTGGATGGTAATTTAAAGTTAAATTATTAAAAATACAGGATTTCGCAATTTTTAATCTAGCAGAATGCAATGCTGACGGGTCGGGTAATTCTTTTCTATCGCACAGCCTGATAACCTCCTCTCACTCCGTTCTTTGAAAAAACAGATTGCCAAAGACAATTTCTTCGTGCACGAAATGTCCCTACAAAAGAAAGCAAATAATAGCGCCACATCCTGTAAAATCGATCATCATACGATTCTTTGAGAGTTTCCCAACTATCAACAAAGTTTCGTTCCCATTCCAGAAGTGTTTTTACATAATCCAACCCAAAATTGTGCATGTCTTCGGTATAAAATAAATTGTCAGAAGCTTTCAATATTCTATCAAGCGCAGGGAGTTCGGAATTTGGGAAAATATACTTTGAAACCCAAGGATCCCCACTGCTTCTCACACGAAAAGAAGCCACCTGCGTATGGAGAAGGAATAGTCCATCTTCTTTGAGTAACGAATGAACTTTCTTCATAAACCTTCGGTAGTTCTTCCTACCTACGTGTTCAAACATTCCAATTGAGACTATATGATCAAATTTTTCATTGATGTCCATATAGTCCTGGAGTCTTGTTTCGACAGGCAAATTATCTTTGTGTGCATTTGCGTATCGCGCTTGTTCTTTTGAGACGGTTATTCCCACACATTCTACGCCATAATTTTCAGCTGCGTAATTGATAAAGCTTCCCCAACCAGAACCTATATCCAATACTTTATCACCCATCTTTAGATTAAGTTTGCGGCAAACCAAATCCAGCTTGGCCTTTTGCGCCTCTTCATTTGTTTTTGCATCCTTCCAATAACCACACGAATAGGTAAGCCGGCTATCGAGCATTTTGGTATATAAGTCATTGCCTATATCGTAATGCTCTTCAGCAATTTGAAAGACTTTCATACGCTGCAAATTAAAGATAAGACCTTTAAGGATACTTAATATTAAAACAGGATTTTTCCTTAGTTTACTTTCAATATCTATTCGAAGCAAATTTGTGAAAAACACATCAAGTGCTTCAACATCCCACCAACCATCCATATAGGATTCACCAGCTCCCAATGTACCTTGTGCCATGATGCGAGAATAAAGTTTTTCATTGTGAACCTGAATATCCCAGGGACGGCCCCCGTTGATAACAATATCTGCCTCAGTTAGAATCTTTTGTATTATTTGTTTGGCAGTCATGCTTATTAATTGCAGGTATGGAGTTGATAATCGTACTGTCATTCAAAGCTAATGAAAAGAATGTATTCACGTTTTTAAATATGCTCATCTTCATTTAAAATTATATCGTATTTTTCATTCCAATTTGATTACATTTCAAGAGGAATTGAAATAATTTTAACAGAAAGCCAAGCTATAGATGATCAGAAATACAATCACAAAGAAGACTATTGGAATATATCATTGTGGATCTATATTTTTTGCTATTCTCCTTATTATATCTTCTTGTCAAAATTCCGAGAAAAAAGCAAATACAATTTCCCAGGCTTCAACATTGGAAATGGTTGAGGAATTAAAAGAAATTGCAATGAACCAGGATAATATTGAAACCTGGCATCTCAACAGAAAGAGAGCTATGGCAATTGATGAAAAAATTAAAATCACACAAGCTCCAGGCGAATTACTAAGCCTTATGTTTAAATCTGGAATTGAATGGCTTAATGCAGGTGAATATGAACTTTCGATCACCAGGCTGAGTTCAATTTTAACATATATTAATAATAATAGATTGAACCTTCCATCGAACGCCATGCATTCGATTAAAGAAGTTTTGGGGGTTGCATATTTACGAAAAGCAGAGATCGAAAATTGCATAGAAAATCATAACGAATATTCGTGTATCATTCCTATAGAAAAAGAGGGCCAACACCTGCGACGGGAAGGTGGGGAAAGTGCACTAAAGATTTTTAGAGAATTATTGAACACTCCCGAGCCAGATTTTCAAACAATGTGGTTATATAACATTACTCAAATGACTTTGGGAGCATATCCATCCCAAATTGAAAAGCAGTTTCTTATAGACCCCAGGGTTTTCGAATCGGAAGTGAGCTTTCCACGATTTAAAGATATTAGCATGTCATTGGGAATTGCTGTTAATGATATTTCAGGAAGCGTTGTTATGGATGATTTTAACAATGACAGTTATTTGGACTTAATGGTGAGTTCCTACGGTCTTGATGATCAACTACATTATTTTCAAAATAACACCAGCGGTGGCTTTGATGATTTAACCGAAGAAGCAGGCCTAACTGGGTTGTGGAGTGGACTGAATATGGTCCAGGCAGATTATAACAATGACGGATGGGTTGACGTATTAATTCTAAGAGGCGCCTGGCTTGGGACAGAAGGTAATCATCCGAATTCTTTATTAAGAAATAACGGAAACGGAACTTTTACAGATGTCACGAAGGAAAGTGGTTTATATTGCCGTTTTCCAACCCAGACGGCTTCTTGGGCTGATTACAACAATGATGGTTGGATAGATCTTTTCATTGGTAATGAATATTCACGAAACAATAAAGCTCCATCCCAATTGTTTAAGAATAATGGTGATGGAACTTTTAGAGATGTTTCCATTGAAAAAGGGATGTCCATACAAGCTTTTGTTAAAGGCTGCGTCTGGGGTGACTACAATAATGACAGTTATCCTGACGTATATCTTTCACTTATTAACGGTAATAATTATCTCCTCAAAAACGGAGGACCAACCAATGATTATAGATTTGTCAATGTGGCAGAATTCTCAAACACGACTGGACCTCTCTTAAGTTTCCCATGCTGGTTTTTTGATTATAATCAGGATGGATGGGAAGATATTTTTGTAAGCGGATTTGATTTTAGACAATTTGAAACTGCTGCTGGAGAAGTAGCGAAGGATTATTTAGGAATTCCAGTTACAGCAGAAATGCCTAAGCTATACAGAAATGAGAAGAATGGGACCTTCACGGATGTAACCAAAGAAGCAAACGTGAATAAAGTTTTATACACCATGGGATGTAATTTTGGTGACCTGAACAATGATGGATACCCCGACTTTTATGCCGCCACCGGGACTCCGGATTTTCGGGCATTAATACCCAACAGGATGTTTCTTAATGGAAGGGGGAAACAGTTTTACGATGTTACAAAGTCTGGAGGTTTCGGTCATCTGCAAAAAGGACATGGTGTGGCCTTTGGTGATCTGGATAATGATGGAGATCAAGATATTTATCATGTCCTGGGTGGTTCGTACGATGGTGATAATTTTATGAATGCATTATTTGTCAATCCCGGTAACAGCAATAATTGGATTAAACTAAAATTGAAAGGTTCTTCTTCCAATAGATCAGCAATTGGTGCAAGAGTAAAGATTACGGCTTCAAATGCAAAGGGAGAACGACATAATTTTTACTCCAGATTGAATTCCGGAGGAAGTTTTGGTGCCAATCCGTTAATGATACAACAAGGGCTAGGTTCTTTTACCAAGATCGATAAAATAGAAATTATATGGCCTGGTCAATTAGAACCGCAAATTATCGAAGGCGTATCGGCTGGATCTTACATTATGGTTACACAAGGAGTTGCAAAACTTGAAAATATAAATGTCTCATCGATCAAATTTAATGAAGGACAACACCACCACTGATTGGAAAAATCTTAGCTTTATTACTTACTCAAAACAATTGCAATGGCAGATCAAAAAAAATCAAGAAGCGGCTGGGACAATATTCAATCCGTCATATTATTGCTGACACCTGTATTGATTGCCGTCCTGGGTTATTTTTTTAACAAGAGTTTATCAGATATTCAAGGTCAGATTGCCAATGTATCGGCAATGAAACCATTTATGGAAATGATAGCCAGCAAGGATATTACAAAATCTAAAATGGGCGCCTATGCTATCTATATGCTCAAAAAAGAGGACGATCCAGAAATTGCGGCTCAAATGATCCTCGCTCCTGGTAAACAACATCTCCTCGATGTGTTGGTTGATATTGGTACCAGAGATCCGGCGATCAAGGAAGTTGTGAATAACGTTTTAGCTAACCTGGATATGACAGAAGTAGACTCTACTACCCAATTATCCGATATTCAAAAAAATGCTTTGGAGATAATTAATAAAATTGATAAGCAGCAGACATCTAAATCAGCTGCCAGCCAATTAAATGAATTGTTATACCTTGGCAACTTTCAACGCGAGCCAAAGTCTGCATTGGATTATCGAACGTCTTCCTGAAATCGGAAAATCCTACACATTAAAAAAAGATGCCAATATAAGATTCGGAAAGCCAGAACCTCCTAAATATAGTTTACCCCGATTTGTCAGGGTCGCCAAACAAGGTGATAAAATAAAAATCGACACGTTTACCGTGGATAAAAAAGGTCATTATTGGGTTCGGATTATTTATCAGTGAATAAGAATACCTAGCCTAACTTCACTAATATAAGGATCCAACAAGAAGATGTCCCAATTGAGGAAATTAATCCCCCTGACTCAGAATATGCAATTAATTTAACGGCTAAGAACTGTTCACTAATCTGTTCATAATGAGTATCATCAAGTTTTTCGTCATATGTTGTCTCTTCTTATTTTCGCTATGTGATTGCAATGGTCAAAGGATCACTCAGCTATCCTACAACTTGTACGAGTATGAAAATGAAGACTATCCATTTCATCAAATGGATGATGTTTTTAGTCAGAATTCTAACGCATACACACTTTACAAAAGGGCACTCATAAGTAGAACGAAATCGAAATTCGGAGGATATTTATCCTTAGGAGCTATGGTTGTCGGGACTTTGGCACCAATTATTGATCCGGTAGATCCTAATATGTATTGTGACCTTTGGTGTACTTCTACAGGTTCTCTTATCGGAATTCTATCCTGGATATTCGTTGTTCCGATTTCAGGAACCGCAGGAATTATCAATGGAATTGCTTATAATCACAAAAAAAAAAAAGAAGGCTATTGATTTATTTAATCAATCCAGTGATTTGAATACCTACGAAAAAATCTCATTCGAGATTCAATTTACAAATACAGAAAATGGTATCGGTGTTGTTGTTAGTTTTTAGTCTTTGTATCTTCTAATTTTGGATGATTTTCTATGTTTTTAATAAATTCTTGTTGAAAATCATCTATTTTCACAAAGAATTCAGTAACTTTATCTCTAAGCATGAGGGTGTTTTTAGACTATTAAGATACTGATAATCAGTAAATAATACAAATAAAAACACCCTTTTTCTTATCCATTATTCACGTTATTTAATAAATATATTTTTTATTGAAATTGAAAAGAACACTTAAATGAATTTTATTCAAATAAAAATTTATCAAATGAAATGCTTAATAATAATTAACGTGAGTTCGATGTAAGACTAGGCCAAAAGGAGTTGTTTGGTATCGACCAGATCCTTATAAATGGAGGGTTTAGATTCTTTAAACCCGTAGGCACAAAGTCCACCAAGTATATTGACGAAAAATCCGGCAAAGGAACGATGCCTTGTATGTTCGATCTGTGAAATATTTGTAGGTCTTCAAACCAAAGTGGACAATAAGTGAATAAAATTAAGTTACACTTTTAAAAGTTAAATTGAAATATTCTTGTCTGCGTTTTTTAAATGTTTTGTGTTTACATAATTTTCTTCTCTTCAGTTTTTCTTCTTTTAATCCATAATAAACATCTGCTGGTATCAAGTTTTGTAAAGATTCATGATATCTGTGATGGTTATAATATTTTACAAATTGTGAAAGACGAAAACTCAATTCACCTGGGCTGTAATAATGATCCAGTTTAATTACATTTTTCATCGTTCTGTGATACCTTTCAATCTTGCCTTGCGTTTGAGGATGACCAGGTCTTCCTCTCACATGTTTAATTTTGTAATCATCCAAATAAGAGCTCAACTCTTGACTTAAATAACAAGATCCATTATCAGATAATAACTTAGGCGGTTTATTCAAATTTACATTTGGATGGTTTAATGCCTGATTCAAAGTATTTTTTACATCAAGGGTTTTCATCGTTGAGCACAACTCCCAACTTATAATGTACCTAGAATAATCATCTAATATAGTCGATAGGTAATACCATCCCCAGCCAATGATTTTGAAATAAGTAAAATCAGTTTGCCACATTTGATTGACAGTTGTTGTTTTGTCTTTAAATTCATCTGCGGCAGATATCAGATCATAATGAGGAGGGTTTATCAGTCCAGCAGATTTCAATATTCTGTAAACACTGCTTTCGCTTATAAAGTATTGATTCTCATCAGTATACCTGCAAGCCAATTCTCTACAAGAAAGCTCTGAAACTTCCAGTGCCAGATTCAATATATCAGACCTGATCCGATCAGGAATCTTGTTCCAGTAATGCTTCCTTGTACTTTTCTTTTCCTCTAATCCTACAATTCCATTTTCCCGATATTTCTTATACCAGTTGTAAAAGGTTGATTTGTGAATACCAATTTCCTTGAGAGTTCTTCTAACACTCCATTCGGATTGCTCAACCAGCCTAATCAGTTCCATCTTTTCTTTTGCTGTAAATCGCATATACTTCTTGAATTTTATTTTACTCCATTCAAGCTTTTTTTAAGCACACGATTTTTCAGGGTAAGTTCTGCTACTACCTCTTTAAGGTCTTGATTTTCTGTCTTTAGATGTTGAACTTCTGAAGTGTTGGCTTCACGTTCTGTATCTCCCTTTAAACGTTTCTTCCCTGCTTCCATGAAATCTTTACTCCACTTATAATATAGTGGTTGTGAAATCTCTTCTCTTCTACAAAGAGAAGCAACACTTTGTTCTCCTCTTAATCCTTCAATGACTATTCTAATCTTTTCTTCTGTAGAAAATTTACGTCTTGTCCTTCTTTTTACATCTCGGACATAATGTAACCTTGCGTAAAATTAAGACAGTTTAAAAATGAACAAATTTTATAAATTTAAGCTGTTATGAAACAAAGTAAATTTACAGAGGGCCAAATAATAAAGGCTCTAAAGGAAAACGAATCTGGAAGATCGGTAGAAGACCTCAGCAGAGAGTTAGGCATCAATAAGGGTACATTTTACAATTGGCGTAAGAAATATGCAGGAATGGAAGTAAGCCATTTGCGACGTCTAAAGGAATTAGAGGATGAAAACAGGAAACTCAAACGGATGTTTGCAGATGTATCACTGGACTTGCAAATGGCAAAAGATGTTCTTGGAAAAAAGTGGTAGAGTCTTCCGTCAAAAGAGAAGTTGTAATCTATTTGAAGGGTACCTATAAAGTTGGAATAAAGCGGCTATGTTCACTAATAGGATGGAGTCGATCAACATGGTATTATGAGAGTAAAGTAGACGATAGTGCAATAGTAGCGAAGTATAAAGAGCTGTTAAAAATAGCACCTAACAGAGGATTTGAAAACTACTATAATAGGACAAGACGAGAAGGCTATAAATGGGCATGGAGTAGAATGCTGCGAGTATACAGAGAAATGGGTTTAGTACGTAGACATAAAAAGCGAAGAAAATTGCCAGAGGAACTAAGGATGCCATTATATCAACCTCAAGCAGTGAATGAAATATGGAGTATGGATTTTATGAGTGATAGTCTGAGTGATGGTAGAACATTAAGAGTATTGAATGTAATAGATGATTGTAATAGAGAAAGCCTGTTAAATAAAGGGAGTATAAGTTTTCCTTCCGTAAGAGTAACCAGGTTTTTAGATGAGTTGTTAGAATACTACGGGAAACCTAAATATATACGATCTGACAATGGGCCTGAATTTACTTCAAACGACTATAAGAATTGGTGTAAGCTAAGAGGTATAAAGCGAATATATTCAGAGCCTGGAAAGCCAATGCAAAATGGATATGTAGAAAGGTTTAATCGAACATTTAGAGAAGATGTTTTGGATGCATATATGTTTAGCAGCATATCACAGTTCCAAATAATTGCAGACAAATGGAGTAAAGATTATAACGATAATCATCCTCATGGCTCACTTGGAAGGAAGAGTCCAAGAGAGTATGCTCCAAGAAACCAATACTCTTTGGGGTTAATCCCAAAGAGTATTGAATAAATCTTATTTTTAAATTATAGACTGTCTTAAGAATAGCAAGTCTTCAATAAGATTCTGCTGATTTGTTTTTCTTGTTCATAATAAAGTGAATTTAATAGTTATGTATAACTTTTAATATTTCACTTAATGGTCCACTTTTATTTGACGATTTACACTACAATGAAAGTGTAAGAATTTTCAATTTCACATGCACCAAAGTTTGTATCGAAAGTTGAAAATATATTATTCTGTAATGTCCAATCCTTAATTAAAAATATTTCATTATTTGCAGAGTTAACTAATACAATATCATCTGATTGATCAATTCCATGAATTTTTAGTAGATCTATTAAAAACGAACACCAACTATAGCATTGTCCATCTCTATTAGCAAGTAAATATTTGGAGGTTGTAGAGTGATATGGTAAATCCCAGTGATAGTAATAATGCAATTTTTCGTTATTATAGTTTGCTGTACTATTATCCTCTATATCCGATCAAATTTTTTCAAATATCTCTAATTTTGTAGATTTCATATCTGCGTTCATACAGGATAAATGCAGCAAACTTTCATACCATTCGTATCCTATTCCATTTCTATATTGGGTCCCATCTCCATCATCTCCTGGAATTTCAGCAATTGGAGCTTTGTGTGTAACATAAAGTGGATTTATACTCTTATCAATATCAACCCAATTGATTCCATCTTCAGATACTTGCCACAAAATCTCAAATTCTTCATAATATTTCGCACCATCTGATGTGAAACTTATGTTAGCGTCGTTCCAACTATATTCAACAAGACCATTCATTGGTGTTACTTGTTGAGGATTAAATATTATTTGGTTACCATTTTTAAGTGTTGGACCCATCCCCCTGATGAAATATGAGTGAGTACAGTCTGTTTCAAAAACAGCTTTAACTTTTGCTTTAGTTCCACTAACATATGCAACTGGATCATCTTGTACAATACTTCCACCAGAACTATTTAAGCAACCACCTGGATGAGATTTTACAAATTGTGGTGCAGAATAAATTCCCATTCCGTTGTCTTTTTTGATTGGAATGTAGTTGGTATTGACACCACCACTAAAATGAACTTGGAGTAAACAATGCCCATAGTTCCAAACATTTGAGTCAAATATTATTTTCATTTTTTCTGTTTTTTACCTTGCCGCTAACTTGTTTATATGCCCATATTTATGGTGCAATACATTCCAAAATGGATATAAACCACATAAAAGTTAGTGTTTATTATTTAAAGATAAATACTTATTGGCTAAACGGAATCTAAGAGAGTGTAATACATAATGACTGTTTAATTAAACTAATCCTAAGCTAAAATAACGGCTGAATAAAAGGCTCTACAGAATTTGTAGAGCCTTCGTAATTGAATTATAATCAGTTTAATTAAAAGGATTATTCTAACTCTAAGGTCATGGTAAAATTCAAGTCCGCTTAACGCTACTCTGATAATCAATCATTTAAGCTGATCTTTATGACTGCATTTTTAGTTTGGTCAAAAAATGGCCGAACTATTTATATAATTTCTCAATTATAGTTTTAGTTGATAAAATTAAACTCTTCCACAACAACCTAATTTATCATTTGCGAATCATCATCATTATTTTTTTTATGAACGGAAATATTTTTTGAAAATAAACCCGATAAATTTAGAAAATATAATTATTCCGACAACAATAAGTAATATTTGTTGAAATGGAAGATTTAGAAAATACTCTAGTGATTTTTCCAATAGGATTATTCCAAATACATAACCAAAAATTCTCAAAAAATCCCTTTGGAATAGATGTTTGTCTGTCATGTCCAAATACTGAATAATTACATACGATAAAAGAGTAACCCCTAACATGTTTTAAATTTTATATAGCGCCTATAGCTCCAAGAATATACCCTTTCTTAAATGAAGCAAGCACTTCTTCAGGTGTGTCAAATTCTGCGTTTGATGCGTCTCCTGTCTCCCAATCAATTCCAGGATCAGTAAAAACATCATACGCAACACTTAAAAACCCCCCAACTAGAGCTGACACGATATGCCAAGCCGCAGCAATATCTTCTTCCTCATTTACAAATTCAGGTCTAACATCAAAAAAATCAATTACACTTTCAGTTGTTTCAACAACCAGTAATGAAATTTCATTATCAACATAGCTAGCGTCCTGTAAATTATTTATTCTGTTAATATATCCAGAATAAGAGAAAGTTCCTGATTTCACATCCTCGATTAAATCAAGAATTAGTGAATCTTCACTGGAAGTAATTATATCTGTTTGCACCCAATTTGACATTTTGTAATAAACTGAATCTTGGTATTCTTCTAAATCTTGAAAATCACATTCATACTTTGCAATAATTTTAAGGTCTGAGGTGTCATAATTTATTGTAGTCAAACCCGAAATTTCATTTTTCAAATCATTCAAATTTCTGTTATACAAATTTTGCAAAGAATCAACAGATTCTCCAGTACAAGCACAAAGAAATTCAAGACCTAGGCTATCATATGCTTCATGCCATGTATTAATTAAAAAACTATCAATCGAACGAAAATCAATATTCCTATCGTAATTAGGTTCCGGTATCAAGTCTTCGCTTGAGGAACATGAAGCAAGAAATATGATGCTACATAAAATTGACATACTGTTTGTGAACACTAATATTTTTTTCATATCTATATATCTATATAGTTATAATAAATTAATAAAATAAGAAAATATATAAATTGTATGGATAAAATCTTGCTGTGCATTTATTAGGTAGCCTTTAAAACATTCAAGCCAATTTTTTTGTACCATCTGAAAAATTATGTTTTATATACCCCTAAACTCGCAACAACATTTATAAATACCCCTTAGTCTTTTGAAAACAAAAGGCTTTCAGGGTATTGTAGTTTCACCTAAAAGGTGGAAATTGCGGTTGAACCCTGCAAAACACTACAATGCTTAAAACTAAACAATCTTCAAAAAATATCACCCCTTTTGGTGGCTTAAATTTTATTTTTAATGCCATTAAACGCTCAAAAATAGATGTTTTTCTCGATAAAAATTTAGGTTATCGGAATTTTAGAGCCCAATATTCGTATGCCGACATTGTGCTTTCTTTGTTGGGAAATTCTTTATGCAATGGAGAGTATATTTCTGATTTAGGACATCTTAAAAATAAATTCACTTGCCAAAGTTTTACCAAAATCCCTTCCCCAGATACGGTTGAATATGCTTGTCAGGAATTAAAAGAACCAACAATTAGGGAGATAACTGGCCAAGGAATTGTTCATCAATTCAATTACAACAATCAAACCAACGCATCTTTAATCGCTCTTTGTGCAAAAACAGGTCAACTTAAAAAAGAAGAAAAATACACACTTGATTTTGACAATGTAGTTCTTGAAAACAAAAAACAAGATGCCAAAAAAAGCTATAAAAACACTAAAGCCTACCATCCCAATTTCGCCTTCATAGGCAGATTACCTGTGCATATTGAAAACCATAACGGCAACACCCCTGCAAAGTATAAACAATTTGAAACACTAGAAAGATGTTTTAAAAACCTGAGCGACAATCAAATAAAAATAGAACATTTTAGAGCAGACTCTGCATCTTATCAAAAAGAAGTCATTGAACTGGTTAGCCAAAAGGCGACTAACTTTTATATTAGAAACATCAGTTCCCAAAAGTTCATCTCTTTATGTGGAAAAATTAAAGATTGGAAAAAAGAGGAAATCAACAACGAAATAAAAGAAGTTGCATCACTAATTTACACCCCTTTTAATGGGGGATTTTCTTATAGAATTGTGCTTACAAGATCTCTAAAAAAAGACCAGCAAATCGATTTTATATCAGGGACCCCTTACAATTATTATGGAATAATGACCAACAATTTAGTTTTTTCAAATCAAGAAATTATCGAATTTTACAACCAACG
This sequence comes from Saprospiraceae bacterium, assembly GCA_965248155.1. Taxonomy (GTDB): domain Bacteria; phylum Bacteroidota; class Bacteroidia; order Chitinophagales; family Saprospiraceae; genus RFSX01. The sequence continues at coordinate 807,487 of CBDFIO010000001.1, read as the reverse complement.
AGGCGATGCGGAGAATTCTAACAAATTCTTAATCAGTGATTTCAACTTGAAACACTTGCCTTTTATGGATTTGGATACCAATACTGCGTTTATGTATTTAATGGCGATATGCTTAATTCTTTTTGAGTGGACAAAAGTAATTTTGGTGAAAAATAAAACTCCAAATATTAGTCTTAAAATGAGAGTCAAAACGGTTTGTTTTCGTTACATTACTGTGGCTACAACTTTTGTAAATCACGCCAGAGAGAAAATACTTCAGGTTTTCTCAAACCAAGAATACAAAATTTTAAAAATTTAAAACAAGGATTTACTGGAATTGCAAAAAAAAACTCATTTGGAGTAAGGGGGGCTATACACATAGCCTATGAAATTTTGTTGAAAACGGAATGAAAACCCTGAAAAAATTAAATACATTTACATATTAAAGACCTCGGATTTCTGTTGCGAGTTTTGGGTTTTATATTAGCTCCTCTCATTATCAAGCTGAGTAAAAGAAATATTTATTTAGAATTGATAAATATTATCAGTAAAGCCGACATTTTATAAAAAAAATTATATGACTATCGGATTAATTACATATTTACCTCCCATTTTACAGATACAGAGTTAGTTACAACTCTATCGAATACAGAATTGAAGTATTTTCTATTAAACTTATAGCAGAACTCATCGAGATAACTTTGCAGATATTGCTCACCAATGGAATGATGCACATCTAACAGCAATCTTTTGGCATTGCTTATGACTATATGAACCCAAGGCAGAATTTTACGAGTCTCTTTCTTGTCCTTTATTACCACAGCTTTATGGTCAGTGAGGCTGTTTGCTAAATCATTATAGTTATTAGCTCCGTCTGTTATTGCAGATGTTTTTGTATCAATAGCTTGTTCTACTTGTGCATTGGTGCTTTCTTTGCTAAGGTCATCTAGTAATTTCATTTTAATGTATCTCACTTTTTTATTGGTTTTGTGCCTGTATTTTTTAGTAGGTTCCACAGATATTGATTCAGCCATAACCAATACTATTGCTTGCTTTTGACTTCCTTTACCTCTCTTATATTTTCCATCATTGTTTTCTAATTCTATTACGGTTTGATCTCGTCTTTCTTTGTTGGGAACTATTTCAAAGAAACCTTCATCAAGTTCAACTTGATTACCAAGAAGATAATTATCATCTCGCCTACCCATAGAGTGACGTATTTTATGAAGCATATACCAAATAGGCTCATAATAGGGATGACCTAACTGTCTTTGTATTTCTAATGCAGAAAAACTCTTTTTTGTGCTGGTAAGCATCATCATTCCAAAATACCAATAGTAGTAGGGTAGCTGAGATTTATGTAGTAATGTTCCACTACGTAAAGTCGTTCTAAACTTACAGGATTTACATTGGTATTGACTTCTTGTGGATAGCCAATAATGCTCTTGAGATTGGCAACGCTTACAAATAACTCCTTGTCTATCTCTTTCTGCTTTAAAGTGAGCTTTGCAGCTTGCTTCATCTGGATACTTTTTGAAAAAATCTTGTAACTTCATAACTAAGTGTCTAATAATTAGAAAGATACGAAATTATAGTGTCTTGTGCAAGCAATCCGATAGTCATAAATATTTAAGACATTCGAGATCTTTTTGAATTGAAACCACGTTCTCTTAGCAATAAAATAACTTCAATGAATCTCAAATCCCTACTCCCTGGCTTCGTTATAGTTCTTGTGCTATTATTTACTTCATGCGGAACAGATGAAGAAAATCTCATGCTTAATTTTAAATTAAAGTATGATAACAGCCCGCTTATAATGTTTGATGAGTATACATATCCCACTGGTGAGACATTTAATATTACAAGATTCAGTTTTTACATTTCAGAAGTAAATCTACTTTCTGGTGGAGAATCAACTGAAGTTGCAGAAGTAGAATACATCGATCTTACGATGGCGAATATAGATTCTGAGAGTTCTGAAAATGGATATAACTATGTGTTGCGGGATACTGAAGGATCAAGTGCAAGCGAAATTAGTTTTAATATCGGTCTTACTGATGCGATGAATAATACAGTTCCTGCTGATTATAGCTCGAATCATCCTCTTGCTTTATCAGGCGAATACTGGTCAAGTTGGACTTCATACATTTATATAAAAATTGAAGGAAATATTGACTTAGATGGCGATGGAACTTTAGAACAAGGTGTAGCTCTCCATCTAGGATCCAGTGAAGTCATGCGAGAAGTTCAATTTTCGGACCTAAACAATGATGGCGAATTTAGTCTTGAGATCAATTTGAAAAAAGTTTTTGAGAATGGTGATATATATGATATCGCCGCTAATCCACGGATTCATAATCTCAATCAAATTGATCAAGCCAATATCCTTGTAGATAACTTAACCCAAAGTATTACCAACAACTAGGTTTTAACAAAAACTAAGTCTGATGAGCTAGGTAAGACCTTCTGTAAAAATGGAAGCGTCTTCAGCATTTTAAAATATAGTTCTATTGATATTGAACGAATGATAGTCTGATGAGGATCATAGTCATTCTTGAATTTCAATCCAATAGGTTCTGCTATTTTCTTTATTTCAGAAGGAACAAGAACATCTTCAGGAACGCCATACGATTCTTTATTTGCATACCGATAATGTAAAGGATAGAGAAGTTTTGAGCAGGTCGGTTCATACATGAAAATAATATGACCCCCCGGCTCCAATAATCTGTTTAATTCAATTAATGTCTCCTTAATTTTGACAAAGTGATGTGCTGAAGCATAGCAAAAAATAAAATCGAACGACGCGTCTCTCAAAGGAATCTCATAGCTCTTACATGCCAAGCGATTAATGATTTCAACTTCAAATAATTTTTCCCAATATTTAAGAGAAGCGATTGCATATTTGCTTATATCTGTTACCGTAAAGTTTGCATTTTTCAGAAAGAATTTTTTCATAAAACATGAGGCCCAGCCTTGCCCTGCACCAAGCTCAAGAACATTCTTCTTCTGTCGAAATAATTTTCTGTACTTACTTAGTTTATAATTAAAATGCTTTGCTTCTTGCATTTTATTAAGGATATTTCCTCGGGTAAACTCAGATGGATTCTGGTTAGGATCATCTCGCCAAAAATTTATTTCTTGTAATTCTTTGTCTTCTAATTTCATTAGCATTCTTTGCTAATCAATGTCTACCGGATCAAATTCTTTATAAATATCTAATGGAAGTTCTTTAATTTTTGATGTATACTCTGCCCATTGTTCAATGAGAAATTTATTGATACCTTCAACAACTTTCTTTGCCTTTTCAGTAGCTGTATTCACAGCATTCTGACCATTTTGCTTTGGTGCTCCATTTGCTGCTGAAAGATATCTTCGACCGGATCTTAAGTAACTTGTTAAAGTTTTAGATCCATCCCGGTATTCTGTTTTTTCTGAAACCGGGAGCATATATAAATTCATTAAGCTGTCAATTTCTGAATTTATTTCTTTATGATATTTTGTAAGATCCTTTTTTGTAGAGTCCACTTGTACATCAATGATTTCCTTATATAATTTCATGGATTTTTTAGCATCCTTAAGATTATTATAAGCTTGAGTTGAGCCTTTAATAACTTCATTAAATGACTTCATTGCATTATACTTGGCTTCAGGGTCGAATAAAGACTGATCAATTCTAGGATCGAGTTCGACTTCTAGCATGGTTGAGTCCTTATTATCACCAAATTGGAATATCATCTTATAAGTTCCGGGCAAAATAGGCATCCCTCCGGGTTCACTCTTTTCACGTGGTTCGTTTCTTCTCGGGAATTCAACCCCTTTAGAATCCGGTCTCCAATTAATCCTATTCATTCCATCTTTGATTTTCCTTTTAAAGGTTCGAAGCGTATCCCCTTCTGTATTAGTAGCCATTATTGTGACTTGATCGTCGTCTTTCTTTTTCTTCTTTTCTACCTTCTTGTCTTTGACTTTCAACTCTTCAGTAGTTTCTTTTTCTTCAACTTTTTCCTTTCCCTTTTTCTTTTTCTTTTTCCCTTTCTTGTTTTCGACTTTTTCTTCTTTGTCTATTGAATCTTTTTTATCAATATTTTCTTTCTTCTTTTTTTCTTTTGGTTTTTTCCAGACTGTAAACATCGCCGCTGTTGTTCTGTTTCTACCGACAAAATCTCCCTGGGCTATAAATCTTATTCCATCATAGGATCTGAAACTCGTTTGGTAGGAAGTCCCTACAGGAAATACTCTAAATTCTTTTTTAAGTGCGCTAAGACCTTCATCTGCTAATGCGCGCAATGCTTTTATATCATCGAGGATATAGAATGAACGACCGAATGTTCCTAAAACCAAATCATCAAAATCGGTTTGAATTTTCATATCCCTTATTTGTACCGATGGCAGTCCTTTCTCCCATTTTATCCAATTTTGTCCGTGATCTATAGAGAAATAAAGTCCGACATCAGTTCCAAGAAAAATTAAGTTTTCATTTTCTGGATCTTGAAGAACGGAGCATACAAATCCATCTACGTCAGTATCATCAACAATCCTTTTCCAAGTCAGTCCTCCATCATTAGTATGATATAAGTAAGCCGACCAATCATTCATCCTGTAGTTATTAACTACAACAAAGGCCTCTTTCTCATTAATTTTCGAAAGCTCAATCTGTGGTATCCATGCATTCTGCGGAAGTCCTTCGATTCTACTATTCAGATTGATCCATGTCGTACCTCCATCTTCGGTCATCTGAATATTCCCATCATCGGTTCCGGCCCATATCGTATTCTGGTCATGAATACTTGGTGATATGCAAAGTACCGTGGTATGATTCTCAGCCCCGGTTATATCAAGTGTAAGACCTCCGCTTCTTGATTGATCCTGCTTAATTGAATCATTAGTTGTCAAATCCGGAGATATGATTTCCCATGTTTGTCCACAATCTGTACTCCTGTGTACATACTGACTTCCATAATACAAGCCACAATCTTCACCGGGCATAAGGGCTAAAGCTGCATTCCAGTTGTATCGCAACACTTCACCTTCCGGATGTCGTGGTTGAATGAATTGAGTTCTCCCGGTTACTTTATCCCACATAGCAATATTTCCTTCTTGAGACATAGCATAACCATATCGATTATCGTCAGTTCTTGCCGCTACATCAAAGCCATCTCCAAAGTAAAGTTCCTGCCAGTCTGAGTTCTTTATACCACCACTTTTTAATACAAACCCGGGTCCCACCCATGAACCATTGTCTTGCATGCCACCATATACATTATATGGAAAATCATTATCTACATCAACATGATAGAATTGTCCGACTGGTAAGTTTTCAGCGAAGCGCCAAGTTTTTGCACCATCTCTTGAAATATTTAATCCTCCATCATTTCCGTCAATCAGATAATTTGGATCATCCGGGTCGATCCAAAACGCATGATGATCCGGATGGACATTGTTACCATAATCCATAATATTTGTGAATGTCTTTCCTCCATCTTCACTTTTAGAGACATAAGACCAAAGGTTATAAATCCGGTTTTCATTTTTGGGATCTACATATAATTCGGCGTAATAAAATGGTCTATTCCCAATATTCTTAGTGGAGACGAGAGACCATTTTTCACCTCCATCAACACTTTTATATAAACCGTTCTTTTTTGCCTCAATAAGCGCATAAATGATATTGGGATTCGATGGAGCAAATGCAAGACCCATTCTTCCCAATATACCCTTAGGGAGACCTTCCTTATCCGTTAATTTTTTCCAATTATCTCCAGCGTCATAACTTAGATATAAGCCTGATCCTTCACCACCGGAATTTAGTCCCCATGGCGTTCTTCCAAATTCCCACATTGCAGCCAGAATCTTATTAGGGTTTGAAGGGTCTGCGACCATATCAGCAATCCCGACTTCTTCGTCAACATATAATACCTTTTCCCAAGTATTACCACCATCTGTAGTTTTATAAACTCCTCGATGAGCGCTTTTACCCCATGCAGAACCCATAGCTCCAACGAGCACGATATCTGGGTTTGCTTCATTAATAATTATCCTATGAATCAACTTGGTTTCTTTTAAGCCCATATATGACCAAGTTTTTCCACCATCAATAGATTTAAAAACCCCGGCACCACTATTATGTGAATTTCTGGGATTTCCTTCTCCGGTTCCTACCCAAATAACATCAGGATTACTTTGATCAATCTTTACCGCTCCAATTGATAAAGTGGGCTGGTCGTCAAAAATAGGTTTCCACGATATACCACCATTGTACGATTCCCAGACTCCGCCGGAAGCAGAACCTGCGATAATATGTTCTTTATCTTCCAGATTAACATCAATAGCAGTAATTCTTCCACTCATTCCAGCTGGCCCAATATTTCTAAATTCCAGAGCTTTAAATTGATCGAAATCAATTGATTGTGCAACAACTAATGAATAGAAAAAAAATGTCAGTAATAGTGTGAAATAGCTTTTCATTATTATAATTTTTCAGAGGAAAATGAATATATAGTTTTATTCTTCGATTTGAAAAGAATAGTAGTTCAATCTTATCAAATCCGTTTACAAACTTAATACTGGACTTATGAGTTTCTGTATCAAATCCATAAAAGAAAATAGAATCATAAACTTACTATCCAGGGAATTTGGTAATTAGCCGACGGACTCTCATCTTTGTTGACTTTTAAGAAAACATGTCTAAACTTAATCAAATACATCAATTTTGGTTTTGTAATCCATTTTCCTGGATTAAGCTGCTTATTCAAAACAAAGGGGTGCATTCAAGAAATATTGGATCAGCTGTCATAATTACTTTAATAAGTGTGTTCAGTTACCCGATTCAATTAATAAATGCGCTGATAATACTTTGGAAAAGCAGAAATCTTAAAAAACAAAAAGATCCCGTTTTTATCATTGGTCATTGGCGTGGAGGCACAACTTTTTTGCATTATATTCTTGCAAAGGATAAAAGATTCGGTTTTCTTACCTACTACCATGCTTTTGTACCCAATTTGATTTTTGTGGGAGGTATTTTGCTAAAGAAATATCTTGCTACCCTTGCCCCACGAAAAAGACCTCAAGACAATATTAATATTGCATTGGATCTACCAACAGAAGAAGAAAATCCGTTGTCTACATTTTCTAGCTACAGTGCAAGCCATAGTTTTTTCTTTCCTCAGAACGAAAGTTACTACCGTAAATTTGCAATATTTGAAGGTACTTCTGAGAAAGAAAAAAGAAATTGGCAAAAAGCATATAAATGGATGCTGAAGAGGATTTCAGCTCACCAAAATGGAAAACAATTATTAATTAAAAATCCTCATAATACCGGCCGGGTTAAAGAGCTTCTTGAATTATATCCTAATGCCAAATTCATACATATTTATAGAAATCCTTACGAGATCTACCCTTCAACATATTTGATGTATGATCATGTTATAAAAACTCAGTTTTTACAGAATTATTCCAAAGAAGATATCGAGCAAAAAATTATCTACTACTATTCTTCAATGATGAATCGGTATTTTAATGAAAGACATTTGATTCCAAAAGGACAACTTTCAGAGATTAAATTTGAAGATTTCGAAAATGATCCTAAGTCTGCAATAAAGTCAATCTACAAAGAACTCGAACTAGATCTTGGTGATGAAGCATTTTCAAAAATGGAAGAACTCATCGATCAGGAGAAAGATTATGTAAAGAACACCCACAATGTCCCGGTCCATATAATGCAGAAAATCAACAAGGAATGGGCTTTCAGTTTCAACCAATTGAATTACCAGCTTTTAGATTAACATCTACCTTCTCCATCAATTATTCTGCGATACCTGATTTAAAAAAATAATAGTTCTATCTTGAGTTTAGAAAATTGATTTTGCAAACCTACCCTTGGTATATTGTTCTATTTATTCTATTGTACAACTCATCGTACGGTAAGCAATTATATCTTATAGATTCTAGTCCTAATCCTACGGTTTTGTCCTGCAGTCTTGAAATTGAAGTACCTGATGACATTACAATCTGTGAAGCTCAAGAAATATCTTTGGACGGTTCCATTAATGGAGACTATATCAGTTTTTTATGGACACAAGACGGTAATTTCTTAAGTGATTCAGATTTAGATCCTGATGTGTTTATTGAATCAAATACGACTTTCACATTAACAGCATACCAATTAGATGATGATAATCTAATTGTTAATGGAGATTTTTCTAGTGATTGGGTTGAATACACCGATTACTTTATTGGTACGACCTCTTGTTATGGGGCTGGTTTTCTTGATTGTGAAGGTGCATATGGCATTCTGGACAATCCAAATGATGGTCACACAAATTTTGATCCTTGTCCCGATCATACAGGAGGCGGAGATATGATGGTTGTGAATGGTGCGGCCAGTTATCAGCAAATTTGGTGTCAGACCATAAATATTGACCCTGATGGGCTCTATTTATTTACTGCTTGGGCAACTTCTGTAAACCCTTCATCACCCGCTCAATTACAATTCGCTATCGATGGCGTGCTGATTGGAAACCTTTTTACGCTTAGTTCAAATACTTGCGATTGGGAAGAATTTACTGCTGAATGGCAAGCAGAAGGTGAAACAAGTATCGAAATTTGTGTTACCAACCAAAACACAACCTTGAGCGGAAATGACTTTGCTCTTGATGATATATCATTCCAGCAAATTTGTGTAGACAAAGACAGTTTCGATGTTACCTTTTCAGATTTTGATGTGTTATGGAATAGCCCCGAAGAAATTAATTGCATTCTGCTTCAAACAGAAATCATATTAGATGTAGAACCAATAGATGATTATACATTTGAATGGGAAACTAATAATGGTCACATTGTTGATCTTTTTGATGAAGGATATGTCGCCTTGGTTGATGCAGCCGGAACATATATAGTCACTGTCACAGATAATGTTAATTGTACTGAAGAAATCGAAATAGAAGTAGATGCAGAACAAGATAATCCTGAGCTATTCTTGACAAAATCCAATGATTTTGATTGCTCAAATGATCAGGCTACTATAGAAGTCGCAGATAACCAAGGTGGACTTGATTTTACCTGGTTGGATTCTGATGGAGAAATTATCTCCTATGATGATGAATTTGATATATACGCCCCAGGAACATACATTGTATATGCCGTTAACCCTGATACAGGATGTTCCAATAATGATACGATATCCGTAATTATAGATACAATAGCTCCCTACTTTAATCTCATTAGCTCCAATTTTCTGGATTGTAATCATGATGAGTCATTAATCAGTACGGATATTCCATTAGAAGATGTAATTTGGACAGGTCCTGATTCATTAATCCAATCCTTAGGCAATAATGACAGCTTATTGATAGCAACAGGCGGAGTTTACTATGCATTTACTATATCAGAAAACAATTGTTCACATTTGGATTCTATCTATATCCAGGAGTTAGTACCGATCTTTGAATATACTATTGAATTTGATAGCTTAATTAATTGCAATTCACCTTTGTCTTTTATTGATTTAATTATAGATAGTTCTATCTATAATGTAGAATGGGAGAATCCTGTTGGAGGTGGAAACCAGGATTCAATAATTATTGATGAAGCCGGTACGTATAGCTTTACAATTACTGATAGTTTATTCTGTATCACAAGCGATTCTATTAAAATAAACTCAGATTTCAATATTCCCAACCCAGGAATAGTTAATGATACAATCGATTGTATAGATTCAGAAGCGGAAATAATTGTTGATGATCCTGAGAACGATTATACCGTAATGTGGGAAGATTCCGCTAATCTTATTTTTGAAGGAGACTCACTAACTACTAATCAAAGTGGAATTTATTATTATACGATTGAGGGATCAAATGGCTGTATTTCTAGTGGAGAAATAAATGTTGAATCAAGTGAAGATTTTCCCACTCTTGAAATAAATGGTCTAGCTCTGAGTTGTAATAATCTTGAGTCCGCCTTAACTGTTATTGCAGATCAAACAGGTCTAGAATATTACTGGTTTGGTCCCAATGGAAATATGGTCGGTGAAAATGAGACCATTACTACCATGGAAAGTGGTATTTATACCGTGGAAGGAGTTAATTCCCTGGGTTGTCAATCGATAGCATATTTCGAATTATTAGTGGATACAATAAAGCCGGAATTTGAAATACAATCTGAATTCTTATTGGATTGTAATACTCCAATTATTGAAGCAGAGCTTATCAATACCAGTGATATTATTGTATTGGAATGGTCAGGACCCTCATTTTATTCAAACGACTCTGAAGTTGAAATTGAAGAAGCTGGTGTCTATACCGTACAAGGTATCGCTTATAATGGGTGTCAGAAGTCAGAATCATTTACTGTAGATATTGATACAACAGTGATTCATGCGAATATCAATACTATATCTACTTTCGATTGTAATATAGATGTCATTGTGCCAGAGTTAATTATCGAAGAAGATTATTATACAATCAGTTGGACAGGTCCAAATTTTTCTTCAAGTGAAGAATCTGTAGAACTCATTGAACCAGGAATTTATACATTGGATGTCATTGGATTCAATGGTTGCATGAACTCCTTCCAATTGGAACTGGATTCTGATTATCAAGAACCGGAGTTCAATATAAATTCTACGTTAATAGATTGCAAAAACCAACTGTCTGAAATTAGTGTAGAGCCATTATCAAACATAGATCAAATCGATTTCATTTCAAGCGGCACTCTCATAGCGCAGGGAACTACAATTTCAGTTCCTTATACTGAGGAATTAGAAGTTATGGTTACAGGAATTAATGGTTGTCAATCGATTAGACCAATTACTCTATCAATTGATACATCAAGAGCAGAATTTGCATTGGATGCTGATGAATTGGGATGTGATTCCAATCCTGTCTTTATTGAGTTGCTAACATCTGCAAATGATTTTGAAGCTACGGTATTTGATTCGAACCAGATATTAATCGGCTCAATTGAAACACCTATTTTCGATATTGGCAATTATGAAATACATCTCAAAACTGCAAATGGCTGTATTTCCACCAAAAAGATAGAAATTGTTGAAACCAACGACTTTCCTATTCTCGATTATTTCAAAATTGAAGAGAACCTTTGTTCTACGAGGATAGAATTGAGTGATTTCTCAATTTCAGGCGGTGAAATGCCTTATCATCTCTGGATTGATGGGATTGATCAAGGATCAGCATTTAATTCTTTTGATATTGATGGTGTAGGCTCTCATGAACTCCTCATTGTAGATAAAAAGGGATGCTCAACTCAAGAAACCGTAAACATTGAAGCTTTTATACCTGTAGAAGTGGAATTACCAACTATTATCGAGCTCAAGGAAGGTCAATTTCATGATTTGGAACTATCTATCAACTTAGAACTCAATGAAATTCAAACCATTCATTGGGAACCTTCAACTTATTTGTCCTGCGACAATTGTCTTCAACCAACATTTTTTGCAGAAGAAAGTATTAGTTATGAAGTAACTGTTATAGATCATAATGGTTGTGAAGCTAAAGCTGTTATTGAGCTATTAGTTGAAAAAACAATCAATGTTTACATTCCAAATGTCATTTCTTTAAATAATAATAAGGAAGGTAATTCAAGATTTACCATTTTTTCTGAGGATGGAGATATTGCTTCTGTTCATTCACTTTACATATTTGATCGATGGGGAAACAGAGTATTTGAAAATTTTGACTTTCCGGTCAATACTCCTGAACTGGGATGGGATGGAAGTTTCCGAAACGGTTTGGTAGAAGAAGGGGTCTATGTCTATTCGACAATTTTAAATTTGACAGATGGGAAAATGTTAAAGCTTAGCGGAGATCTTACTGTCTTAAGATAATTTAATTAGCATTTTCACAGTTTTACTGTTGTTTATTGATTGAATTCATATTTTTGCAGCCTATGCATTTTGTATATCCACAGTTACTCTGGGTTCTCCTCGCTTTAGCTATTCCGATAATCATCCATTTGTTCCATTTTAGGAGATTTAAGAAAGTATATTTTACCAATGTTAAACTACTGAAGGAGATAAAGGAAGAGAAAAGCACAAGAAATAAATTAAGGAATCTTTTAGTCCTTTTATCAAGATTACTTGCATTTAGTTTTTTGATTTTTGCCTTTGCCCAACCGTTCTTCTCAAAAGACAATACCGCCAAGTCCGGTAAAAATTATGTCAGCATTTTTATAGACAATTCTAACAGTATGATGGCTTCCAGCCAAGATGTACCCTTGATAGATAAGGCCAAGAAAAAAGCTGAAGAAATTGTAAGTGCATATAGTCCATCAGATCAATTTCAAATATTATCTCATGAATTGAAAGGCTCTCAATTAAGATGGTTAAATCAGGAAAATACGATCTCGGCAATTAGTGAGATAGTAGTCAATCCTGAAGTAAATATGTTATCTAATATTTACAATAAGCAAAAAGAGTCCTATACTGAAGATGAAAATCATATTATCTATTTATTATCAGATTTTCAAGAATCAATAACTGATTTAGAATTAACAAATGACTCTCTTCATGAAGTTAATCTTTTAGCTTTCCAATCAGTCAAAGAAAATAATTTGGCTATCGACAGTGCATGGTTTGAATCTGTGGTTCCTTCAATAAATCAGAACAACAGATTATTTGTAAAGCTTAGCAATTATGGAGATGAAGCAAAAGAAGATGTTAGATTAAGCCTCAATCATAATAATCAAAACAGACCGGAAGGAACAATCGATCTTCCGGCCAACAGCAGTAAAATAGATACAATCAATTTGCTTTTCTCAGAAGCGGGTTGGCAAGAATTAGAAATCAAAATAGATGACTACCCTATTCAATTTGATGATAATTACTTTTTGAGTTTTAATATTAAGGAGACATTAAATATTTTATCAATTCAATCCGGCCCCGGTGATAGATACCTTGCAGCTTTATTTGATGGCTTAAATCAATTTAATCTTGAAAACAGCAATCTGTCAAATATTCAATACGATGTATTCAAAGAAAAAGATTTAATCATTCTTTCTGAATTACAGAACATTTCTTCCGGACTGATGAGTGAATTGAAATCTTACATTGAAAATGGTGGGAATGTTATTGTATTTCCATCGGTAAATTCAAATATTGAAAACTATAACAATTTTTTTTCCAGTCTGAATGCTAATTCTATTACCGAATGGTCTGATGAACAAAGAAATGTTTATAATATTAATACCAGGGAGTTTGTATTTCAAAATGTTTATGAAGCAATAGAACCGAACTTAAAACTTCCAACCACAAACGGAAATTTTCTTTTTACCAATTTCACTTCGAGAGGCGGAGAATATCTGCTTAAATACCGGGATGGGAATAATTATATAAGCAAATATAATCTTAGAAAAGGTCAAGTATTTGTTTGTGCCGCTCCTTTGGATAAAGAGTATAATGATCTAACAATTAATGCCGAGGTCTTTGTTCCTTTATTGTATAAATTGTCTTTCTCATCCAACCAACAAGACAAAATGGCTTACACTATTGGTATTGATAACCATACAGAAATCAACAATAGAAATTCTTCCAATGAAATCATTTATAAAATAACCGGAGAAGAAGAATTTATTCCGGGGCAAACCAATCTGGGTTCGAAGACACTTATCAATTTTAATAACATGATTTCTTCGAATGGTCATTATGAGTTGAACCTGGATGCCGAAAAACAAAAAGTTTTGTCCTTTAACTATGATAGGTTGGAATCAAATCTGAATTATATATCAAAACAAGATTTAGATAAGAAATATGGCTCTCAAGCCAATGTTTTTGATAATATAATGGAATCAAACCTTACCGATGTAATTAAAGAAAAGGATAAAGGAATTATATTATGGAGATGGTGTCTTATCTTTGCACTCATATTTTTAGCTATTGAAACATTATTACTGCGATTTTGGAAAGTATAACTAACAGATGTCAATACTCATAAAAAATGCTAAAATAATCCACCCGGGGTCTAAACTTCACAATGCCAAAAGGGATATCCTTATCAACAATGGAGTTATTGAAAAAATCGCTGCCAGGATAAACGCTCCAAAAGCCAAAGTTATAAAATCAAAAAATCTACACATATCTGCAGGTTGGTTAGATTTAGGAACTCAATGCGGAGAACCGGGATTTGAACACAGAGAAAATTTTGATTCACTTTCCAGAGCAGCAGCCTCCGGAGGTTTTACAGGAGTGGCATTGTTTCCAAATACCAATCCTACCATAGATGATAAATCTTCACTTCAGTTTGTTTTAAACAGCACAAAAGATCATGTCATTCAATTCTATCCGATTGGTGCACTGAGTAAAAATTGTGAAGGAAGGATTATTACAGAAATGATAGACATGGCTCATTGTGGAGCTGTGGCTTTTTCAGATGGCAGGATTTCTGTCTCTTCAAACGGCCTATTACTTCGCGCGCTTCAATATGTTAAAAGTGTCGATGGAATGATCATCCATCGTCCGGATGATCCAAGTCTATCAAATGGAAACAATATTCATGAAGGAGAAGTGAGCACATCTTTAGGTCTAAAAGCAAGTCCGAGTCTTTCTGAGAATCTGACTCTGGAGCGAGATATACTCATGGCAGATTATGCTGATTCAAAACTTTTGCTGCATTCCATTTCTACAAAAGAAAGTGTAATAAAACTTGAGAATGGAAAGGCTAAAAATATATATAGCTCAGTATCTTATCTCCATTTATGCAAGAACGACCAAAGCCTGTCTCAATTTGATGTTAATCACAAAGTAAATCCTCCTTTGCGCTCAAAAGAAGATCAAGATGCTTTGATTAATGGAGTTAAGAAAGGAACCATTGATATAATTTGTTCTAATCACGATCCTCTAGAAGAGGAATTGAAAAAGAAAGAATTCGTTTATGCCGAGTTGGGAGCGACAGGTCTTCAGACCTGTTTTAGCGCTTTAGCTGATCAAAGGGATATAAAACTTGATACTCTAATTAAAGCCCTATCCTCAAATCCAAGAAAAATTCTCAACATCGATAACATTGAAATAAAAGAAGGCGAAGAAGCCAATCTTACTCTGTTCGATCTTGATAGCCCTTGGAAGATGGATGAAAAAAGCAATCAATCAAAATCAAAAAATTCTCCATATTGGGAATACCAATTCAAGTCTAAAGTCGTTGGAATTATCAATGGTAAAAAATCCTATTTTAATAAATATTAGAATTATGTTCCGACAATGCTTATTAGTATTCGTTTCCCTTTTTGTATTGAGTTCTTTCGCTATTGAACCTTCTTACAAATTAGCACTACTTAAATACAATGGAGGGGGAGATTGGTATGCTAATCCTACTTCTCTACCCAATCTTTCTGCATTTTGTAATTATCATTTAGGTACAAACATTGATGTCAATTATGCAACCGTTGAAGTTGGAAGCGCTGATCTATTTAACTATCCATTTGTGCATATGACAGGTCATGGAAATGTGGTTTTTTCTGATTCTGAAGCAGAGAATTTAAGGATGTACCTTATCGCAGGAGGTTTCCTTCACGTTGATGATAATTATGGGATGGATCCATTTATTCGACCTGCACTAAAGAAAGTTTTTCCGGAGTCTGAGCTGATAGAACTTCCATTTGATCATGAAATATATCATCAGAATTTTTCTTTTGACAACGGAGTACCTAAAATACATAGACACGATAATCAAGCTGCAAGAGGATATGGAATTATTTGGGAAGGCCGCTTGGTGTGTTTCTATAGTTATGAGTCTGATCTAGGAGATGGATGGGAAGATGAGGAGGTACATAAGGATCCTGAAGAACTTAGATTAAAGGCTTTAAGAATGGGAGCAAATATTGTTCAATACGCTTTTGAGTTGTAAGTCAAACCAACATTTCAAATAACATAGGGTTATTATTGATATGCTGGAAATTAATAGATCTATCTTTCATTCGTCGTACCAATGAACTGTAATCTTCCGGATCTTCCAATTCAATTCCTACTAAAGCAGGTCCATTAACGCGATTGGTTTTTTTTGTGTACTCAAAATGAGTAATATCATCTTTCGGACCTAGGATTGATAGAAACTCTTTTAACGCACCAGCACGTTGCGGAAACCGGATAATGAAATAATGTTTCTTTCCTTCATATAACAGCGCTCTTTCCGTAATTTCCTGAGTCCTACTAACATCATTATTTCCGCCGCATAATATTATACCTACTGTTTTACCTTCTATTCGGTTTTTCAATTGATCCAGAGCTGCAATTGAGATTGCTCCAGCAGGTTCTGCAACTATAGCTTCTTCATTATATAATTGCAATATTGTTGAACATATTCTTCCTTCGGTAACCACAATGCAATCATCAACAACATTTTGGCAAATAGGAAATGTCAAATCACCAACCTTTTTGACAGCAATTCCGTCAGCAAATGTATCAATGGAGTCCAAAGTTACATTGTGCCCGTTTTCTAAAGATTGATACAATGCACAAGCTCCTTCAGATTCAACTGCAACAATTTTCGTTTCTGGGCTAAGTTGCTTGAAATAAGAACCTACTCCGGATATCAATCCTCCCCCACCGACCGCGACCAACAAGAAATCCAAAGGAGTTTCCTGTTGATTAATCATTTCAAGTGCTACTGTTGCCTGACCTGCTATTACAAGTTGATCATTGAAAGGATGAATAAAAGATATTCCTTTCGATTCTGATTCTTGAATTGCATATGCATTTGCTTCATCAAAATTATCTCCATACAATAGGATTTCGATCCATTCACCACCAAAATGTTTTACACGATTAATCTTCTGAACAGGAGTTGGATCAGGCATTACTATCTTCCCTTTGATCTTCAATTTCGAACAGGCAAAAGCTACTCCTTGAGCATGATTCCCAGCACTTGCACAAATGATTCCTTTATCTCTCTCTTCTTTAGTTAAAGAAGAAATTTTGTTATAAGCCCCTCTAATTTTAAACGAGCGAACACTCTGAAGATCCTCTCTTTTCAGAAATATCTGACAATTATATTTCCTGGAAAGATTAATATTCCTAACGAGAGGGGTCTCCACAATTACCTCACTAATCCTATCATGAGCTTTTTGGATAAGATCAATAGAGACCAGATTGGAAGTGTAAACTTGATCAATCATAAACTTAATTATTCGGTCTCAGGCTTCTGACTGTTTTACCAGCTTGCCACATTTCAGAATTCTGAAGTTCCTTAAGTTCAGCTTCCAATTTTTCTCGATAATCATTTTGGCTGTTGCTATCTATTGATTTCTGTGCCTCCAAGCCTAACTCCACACTTTCATACAATTCCTCAAATACAGGTTTAACGGCATCTCTGAATTTCTTCCACCAATCCAAAGCTCCTCTTTGTGCAGTCGTAGAACAATTCGCATACATCCAATCCATTCCGTTTTCTGCAACTAAAGGATAGAGGGACTCAGTGGCTTCTTCAACCGTTTCATTGAATGCTTCTGAAGGCGAATGTCCCTTTGCTCTAAGGATTTCGTATTGTGCAGCGAAAAGACCCTGAATAGCGCCCATCAGAGATCCTCTTTCTCCGGTTAAGTCGCTGTAAACTTCCTTTTTGAAAGTAGTTTCAAACAGATAGCCTGATCCGATACCAATCCCTAAAGAAATAATCCTATCACGAGCATTACCTGTAGCATCCTGGAAAACAGCAAAACTTGAATTAAGCCCTCTGCCTTCAAGAAAAAGACGACGTAAACTTGTTCCTGATCCCTTTGGAGCAGCAAGAATTACATCAATGTCAGATGGGGGAATTATTCCTGTTCTTTCTTTGTAAGTAATTCCAAAACCATGAGAAAAATATAATGCTTTACCCGGCGTAAGAAAAGTCTTAAGAGTAGGCCAAACAGAGATTTGAGCAGCATCTGATAACAAATATTGGATTATCGTCCCTCTTTCAGCTGCTTCTTCAATTGAAAACAAGGTTTCTCCTGGCACGAATCCATCTTTGATGGCTTTATCATAAGATCGAGAAGGAGATCTTTGTCCAACAATTACATTAAATCCATTGTCTCTAAGATTTAAGGCCTGGCCAGGTCCCTGGACACCGTAACCAATTATTGCAATTGTTTCGTCTTGCAATACTTCTCGTGCTTTTTCTAAGGAAAATTCATCTCTTGTAACTACGTTTTCTTCGATTGTCCCGAATGTCATTTTTGCCATTGTAAATAGTTTTATTATGTCTTCTAATTATATTTTTTTTGAACTAAATGTAGATTCAATATTCTTGAGATATTGATTTAATCTTTCCATAGGCTTTACGATTGCTACTCTTCCAGATCTTACAAATTCGAATATTCCTATTTCTCGAAGGTCTTCAAGCAAAGCTTCAGTTTCTTCTTTATGCCCCGTCTTTTCAATAACACTATATTCCGGATCAACGAATAAAATGCGCGCATGATGCTTCCTTATTATTTTTTCAAGATTATGGCCCTGGCCGTTTGAAATGGCTTTGGACGATATTTTATAAAGTGCAATTTCCTGGTAAACGATTTCTTCATTTGAATAGTAAAAAGCCTTGAGTACATCAACTTGCTTATCAATTTGAGCTACCAATTTTCGTATTCGGTCTTCACACAGAATTACAACAATTGTATAACGGTGAATACCTTCAATTGAAGATTCTGATGCCGTTATGCTATTGATATTTATATGTCTTCTGGTAATTGCTGAAACAACCCTTAGAAGCAACCCTGTTTTATCTTCCGTAAAAACAGTTATCGTATATTCTAATTCTTTCTCCATTATTCTAATGCGATTTCGTCAACTGCTTTCCATGATGCTATCATTGGAAAAACATTTTCTTCCTTTTCTACTTCCACATGTAAAAGATAGGGTCCATCGTAATCCAACATCTCTTTGATGTCGCTTTCAAGCAATTTTGGATCACTTATTTTTTTGGCTTTTACACCAAAACCTTCAGCAATTTTTACAAAGTCAGGATTCTCTAATTCGACGGCCGAATATCTTCTCTCAAAAAACAATTGCTGCCATTGTCTCACCATTCCAAGATGGTTATTATCCAAGAGAATGATTTTGACTTGAACATTCCATTGGCTGCAAACTCCAAGTTCCTGAATAGTCATTTGAAATCCACCGTCTCCAATGATGGCAAGAACTTGCCGATTGGGCTTGGCAAGTTTCGCTCCGATTGCTGCTGGTAATCCATATCCCATTGTTCCAGCCCCTCCAGAAGAAACCCATTGATCTCTACCATTGTAATCGTAATATCTGGCTGCAGCCATTTGATGCTGTCCAACATCCGTCGCCACTATTGCATTTCCTTGTGTCTGATTGGACAGCTCCTTTATGACTCTGCCCATTTTTAAGACCTTATGATCTTTTGACAAATCATTTTCGATCACTTTCTCGAATTCTATATTCTTACAATCATTGAATTCCTTATACCATTCAGAATAAGATTTATTATCAACCAGAGGTTCTAATAATTCTATGACCTCTTTTGCATCACCAAGGATAGGAATATCAGATTTTACATTTTTATCTATTTCAGCAGGGTCTATTTCAATATGGATTATTGTGGCTTGTGTGGCATATCTTTTCAAATCTCCAGTAACCCGATCATCAAAGCGCATCCCTATAGCAATTAGTACATCACATTGATTTGTCTTAACATTCGGACCATAATTACCATGCATGCCCAAAACACCAACAAACCTATCATGCTTGTTAGGTATTGCAGACAATCCATGTATTGTAGACGCTACAGGAATTCCTGTTTTTTCAACAAAACATTTAAATACGTCTTGAGCTTTAGATATATGAATCCCATGGCCTGCAAGAATAAGTGGCTTTTGTGATTTATTAATTGCTATTGCAGCTTGCTTCACCTTATCTAAATCTACTATTGGCCTGGGAAAATAACTTCGAATTGGAGAAACAGTCTTATATTCAAAATCGATCATTTCAATCTGAGCATCTTTAGTTATATCGATTATAACAGGTCCTGGCCTTCCGGAATTTGCTACATAAAAGGCTTTAGCAAATACTTCCGGAATTTCATCAGCTTTTGTGATTTGATAATTCCATTTTGTAATAGAAGCAGTACAACCAATGACATCAGCTTCTTGAAATGCATCTGATCCTAATAAATGTGAATATACCTGTCCAGTGATACAGACCAATGGCGTAGAATCCATTAGTGCGTCTAATAATCCTGTGAACAAATTGGTAGCTCCTGGTCCTGAAGTTGCAAACACAACTCCTGGTTTTCTAAGGACTCTTGCATATCCTTCCGCGGCGTGAATGGCACCTTGCTCATGTCTGGTCAAAATGTGTCTGACTTTGTCCTGATAAGCATATAAGGCATCATAGATAGGCATGATAGCGCCACCGGGATAACCAAATATAAAATCGACACCTTCTGCTAACAAACATTGCAATACAGCTTCAGCTCCTGATATCTTTATTGAAGTTTTCTGTTTATCCTGTGATATGTATTCCGGATTTATCTTCATCGATTATTTTAAAATATATCTGTTACACATCCTTGACTTGCAGACGATACATTATTCCGGTATTTATTTAATAATCCGGTCAACTTTGAATCTGGGACTTTCCAATTTTCCTTTCTAGAATCAATTTCATGCTCTGGAAGGTGAACATCTATCGTGTTGTTTTTCGCATCTATTGTAATTTCGTCACCATCCTCCAATAGAGCTATCAGTCCTCCGTCGTATGCTTCAGGTGTAATATGACCGACTACAAATCCATGAGTTCCTCCTGAAAATCTGCCATCAGTAATTAATGCACATGTATCACCAAGACCAGCTCCGATAATTAATCCTGTAGGTTTGAGCATTTCAGGCATGCCTGGTGCTCCTTTGGGTCCACAATATCGAATGACTATAACCGATCCTTCTTTTACTTCTTTATTTTGGATTGCTGAATTAGCTTCATTTTCTGAATTGAAAACTCTTGCACTACCATTAAATATTTCGCCTTCTTTTCCTGTGATTTTGGCAACCGCTCCTTCTTCTGCTAAGTTGCCTGTCAATATTTGCAGATGACCTGAAGTTTTGATAGCTTGAGAAATGGGGAGTATTATTTTTTGGTCTTCGGAAAGCGGGCTTACTTGTTCCAGATTTTCTTCGATAGTTTTACCAGTTACAGTCAAACATGATCCATCAAGTAATCCTTCCTTGAGCATCATCTTCATGACAGCAGGTACTCCACCTATATTATGGAGATCCTGCATAACATATTTCCCGCTTGGTTTTAGATCAGCGAGAAATGGTGTATGATCTGATATCTTTTGAATATCTGATAGTTCCAAATTCAGATCGAAAGATCTCGCAATTGCTAACATGTGAATTACAGCATTTGTCGAACCTCCTAATACTGTAATAACTTTCAATGCATTCTCAATCGAAATTTGCGTTACAATCTGACGTGGAGTGATGTTGTTAACGAGGAGATTCCTTATGGCACTACCAATTTTTTGAGTTTCAACAGTTTTATACGCGCTTACAGCAGGGTTAGAAGAATTATAAGGTAAGGACATACCCATAGCTTCAATTGCTGAGGCCGTTGTATTGGCTGTATACATTCCGCCACAAGTTCCAGGACCAGGGCAAGCTTTTTTAACGATAGCATTAAATTCTTCTTCTTTAATGACTCCTGCAATTTTTTCCCCTAAGGCCTCGAAAGCAGAAACAATAGTTAAGTCTTTTCCTGCATGACACCCTGGAGCTATAGTTCCTCCGAAAAATAATATAGCAGGTCGATCTAATCTACCTAAGGCCATCATAGCACCAGGCATATTTTTGTCACACCCGACAACAGTTACTAATCCGTCATACCATTGTGCACCAGCTACAGTTTCGATTGAGTCGGCGATTATATCTCGTGATGGAAGCGAATAACGCATACCACTTGTTCCCATAGAAATTCCATCGCTCACACCGATTGTATGAAATATTAGACCAATCAAATCTTCTTGCGATATACTATCTTTTATTTGAGAAGCAAGATCATTAAGATGCATATTACAAGGATTGCCTTCCCATCCAGTACTGACAATACCAATCTGAGCTTTTCCCATATCCATATCACTCAGACCTATTCCATGAAGCATTGCTCTTGCTGCAGGTTGCGTCGGATCTTGAGTGACATGTTTACTGAATTTATTTAAGCTCATAAAGTTCTTAATCACTGAATATTTTGTAATACATCCTGAAGAATAAAATGAGATATTGCATCACCTACTTCAGAACATTTGAGTGGATTGTTTTTATTTAGATCTTCGGTCAGCAAATTATTATTGATACAATAGACTACCCCATTCAAAACGTCATCTGCTTCTTCGGCTAAACCAAAATCTCTCAACATCATTTCTATGGACAGAACTGTAGCAATAGGATTTGCAATATCCTTGCCCGCAGCTTGAGGATATGATCCATGTACAGGTTCATAAAGCCTCCATTTATCTCCAGCGGATGCTGATGGTAAAAGACCCAAGGATCCACCTAAAACGCTAGCCTCATCTGAAATAATATCGCCAAACATATTTGAAGTAACGATAACATCGAATTGGGCCGGATTTATAATCATTTGCATTGCTGCATTATCTACAAATAGAAAATCAAGTTGGATATTCGGATAATCTACGGCCATTTTCTGTAGAACATCTCTCCAGAGTCTTGAACTATCCAGCACATTGGCTTTATCAATTAGGCAAAGTTTATTTTTTCTTCTTGAGGCTTCTTCAAATGCCAGTTTGGCTATTCTTTCTATTTCAAAATCATGATAAATACAAAGATCTGAAGCTGTTGTTTCATTTCTGTTTTTTTCTCCGAAATAGATCCCTCCGGTAAGTTCACGGTAGATAATAAAGTCTACATTATTTAGTTTTTCTTCCTTGAGGGGAGATAAATATTTCAATTTATCAAATACACATAAAGGTCTCACATTAGCATAAAGCCCTAATTCCTTTCTTATTCTAAGCAATCCTTGCTCAGGTCTGATTTTTGCATTTGGGTTGTTGTCAAATCTCGGATGTCCAATAGCACCAAGTAATACAGCATTAGATCTTTTACAAGATTCGATAGTTTCAGGTGGCAAAGGGTTCCCTGTTGCGTCAATGGCAACCGCTCCTATTAACTGTTCATCAAATCTAAACTCATGCCCGTACTTTTCAGCAATGGCATTCAAGACTTTAATGGCCTGATCAACAACTTCGGGACCTATTCCATCCCCTTTGAGAACTATAATATTTTTATTTACTCCCATTAATAAATCAGTTGTTTCTTTTCAAATTCTTCGATCTCAGGAATACACGAAATCAAGTAATCAATGTCATCATGTCCATTCAGGAGACATTCTTTTTTGTAAGCATCAATTTCAAATGAGATATCGATATGAGCTGCATTTAGATTTTGATGTTCTAAGTTGACAGAAAATTCTTGTCTAGGATTTTGCTCTACAAGTTTGAATAATTTATCCAAATCCTGATCCGACACTTTTATTGGAAGGAGGCCATTATTTAAAGCATTGGCCTGAAATATATCAGCAAAGAAGCTTGAAATAAC
Organism: Saprospiraceae bacterium; assembly: GCA_965248155.1. Taxonomy (GTDB): domain Bacteria; phylum Bacteroidota; class Bacteroidia; order Chitinophagales; family Saprospiraceae; genus RFSX01. The sequence continues at coordinate 783,958 of CBDFIO010000001.1, read as the reverse complement.
GACTCGAAATCCATAATCATGAATGGCCCATGCTGCATGTTCTCTACTTGATCCGCAACCAAAATTTTTGCCAGCTAATAATACCTGGCCTGAATATTTCGGATTGTTTAGAACAAAGTCCTTTATTGCATTGTCTTGTTTGTCAAAGCGCCAATCCCTGAATAGATTTGCTCCGAATCCATCTCTAGTAACCGCCTTTAAGAATCTTGCCGGAATAATCTGATCGGTGTCTACATTTTCCATAGGAATCGGTACGGCGGACGATATAATTTTATTTAATTTTTCCATTAGTTTAATAAATCTCTTACGTCTACAATTTCACCTTTAACGGCAATAGCAGCTGCCATCAACGGACTTGCCAATATTGTACGCGCTCCTTGTCCTTGCCTACCTTCAAAATTTCTATTTGAAGTCGAAACACAATAATCACCATCAGGAATTTTATCCTCATTCATACCTAAGCAAGCCGAGCAGCCGGGTTCCCTGAGATTAAAACCTGCATCCTTAAATATTCTATCTAAACCTTCTTGTTTTGCTTGTAATTCAACTTGCTTGGATCCAGGAACGATCATAGCAGATATGTGATCGGCTTTTCTTTTACCTTTTACAAAATTGGCGACTGTTCTTAAGTCTTCAATTCTGGCATTGGTACAGGAACCGATGAAAACATGCTGCACTTTTTTCCCCAGCAATGTTTCCCCCGAAGAAAAACCCATATAGTTTAGCGCTTTTTGATTTTCTTGCTGAGGAATGACTTGAGAAATTTTGATTCCTTGTCCGGGGTTTGTTCCATAGGTTAGCATGGGTTCAATTTCATTTGCATGAAATGTATATTCCATATCAAATTCAGCATCATCATCGCTGTGAAGGTTTTGCCAAAAGGATTTAGCATTAAAAAATGCTTCTTTTTTTGGTGTATTTTCTCTTCCTTCCAGGTAGTCGATTGTTTTAGAATCAGCAGCAATCATACCACCTCGAGCGCCCATCTCAATACTCATATTGCAAATAGTCATTCTTCCTTCCATAGATAAGTCACGTATTACAGACCCCGCATATTCTACAAAATATCCTGTTCCGCCACTGGTGCTTAATTGTGAAATAACATAGAGAATTACATCTTTAGCAAATACACCTTTCGCCAAAGTTCCTTCTATGTTTATTCGCATCGTTTTCGGCTTTTTTAGAATCAAGCATTGAGTTGCCATTACATGCTCAACTTGTGAAGTCCCTATTCCAAATGCTATTGTTCCAAATGCTCCATGTGTAGAAGTATGACTATCTCCACACACTATCGTCATCCCTGGCTTTGTTAAGCCCTGTTCAGGACCAATAATATGAACGATGCCCTGTTTGGAATGCCCTAAGCCATAAAGTTCTACATCAAATTCTCTGCAATTATCGATCAAAGCATCAACTTGCTTTCGGGAAAGTTCTTCTTTTATGGGTAGGTGCTGATCTATCGTAGGAACATTGTGATCTGCAGTTGCGATTATTTTATTTTTTCTAAAAAGAGGTATTCCTCTCTTCCTAAGTCCATTAAAGGCCTGTGGGCTCGTCACTTCATGAATGAAATGTTGATCTATATATATTACTTGCCTTCCGCCATCAATTTCTTTGACAACATGAGCATTCCATATTTTATCGAATAATGTTTTTCCCATAGTAGTGTTATATGACAAAGGATGGGAAAAGAGTGGCAAGCATTCCCTGGAGATCCTGAGAATTTACCTCCTTCTTCGTATCCGCCAGATTGATGAATTTATTATATGCTACATCAAGTTGATCTTTATAAAGATTGTAACCAATCTGCTTTGCTTTATAAGCTAAAGCCGCCCGGCCACTGCGAGCTGTTAATATGATTCTTGAATGATCAACTCCAACTTCAAGAGGATCAATAATTTCGTAATTGACTCTATTTTTAATAACTCCATCCTGATGAATACCAGATGAATGTGCGAAAGCATTCTCCCCTACAATAGCTTTGTTAGCTTGGACAGGCATACTCATACTTTCAGAAACAAGTGAACTGATCTCATTTAGTTTAGGAGAATGAACATGGGTATAAAATTGCTCAGAAAAACGTTGTTTAATAATCATTACTACTTCTTCAAGAGCAGTATTCCCTGCACGCTCTCCAATACCATTTATTGTGCACTCAATCTGTCTGGCTCCATTCTGAATTCCTGCGATTGAATTCGCAGTTGCAAGGCCGAGATCATTATGACAATGAGTAGATAATGTTGCTTTTTGGATATCTTTCACATTCTCTCTCAGATATTTAATTTTCTCTCCATATTCACTGGGTAAACAATATCCGGTCGTATCTGGAATATTAAGCACTGTAGCTCCAACTTTTATGACCTCTTCACAAACTTTCGCCAAAAAATCGTTGTCAGTGCGGCCTGCATCTTCTGCATAAAATTCCACATCTTCGACGAAGGACTTTGCATATTTAACTGCTGCAACTGCTCTTTCTATTATTTTTTCTCTTGTAGAGTTAAATTTATATTTGATATGCGTATCCGAAGTTCCTATCCCTGTATGTATTCTGGGTTTTCTTGCTGTTTTTAATGCCTCTGCTGCGATCTTTATATCATTCTCGACCGATCGAGAGAGACCACAAACCACAGTTTCCTTTACTGTTGATGCAATCGATTGGACAGATTTGAAGTCCCCTGGACTAGAGACCGGAAACCCAGCCTCTATAACATCCACACCCATGAGATCCAACTCTTGTGCAATGATCAGTTTCTGGTTTGTATTTAGTTTACACCCCGGTACCTGTTCTCCATCTCTGAGGGTAGTATCGAATATGTGAATTTTTCTGCTACTCATGAACCTTTTATAATTACAGGAAATAAAGTTAGGTGTGTCATGGACAGAAAAAGAATAAATATTATTTACATTTACAATGTTCAAAGTAAATTATTAAATTATAACTTACTGTTTTTCAAATATTTAAAATAAATATTATTACAATTGCCAAACCACAAAACAGATCGTTTATTAGAATTAATTAGAACTTTAAGTAAGAGTGAAAAGCGAAATTTCAAGCTATTAGCCAGCAAAACAGGAGGCGCAGACAAATTATATGTTCAGCTTTTCGACCTACTTGAAAAGAATGGAGAATATGATGAATCCAAGATTTTAGAAAAAATAAGCAACATAAAAAAATCACAATTATCTAATCTCAAAGCCAACTTATACAAACAATTACTACGATCACTCAGGGATCTGAACAAAAATGCTTATCAAGAAATTAAAGCCAGGGAACATTTTGATTTTGCAAAAGTATTGTATTCAAAAGGACAATATAAAGCAGCGATAGATATGCTCACTAAGGTGAAAAAAATAGCTTCAAGAATACAAAAAAAGCCTCTTGAGTATCTCGCTCTTAATTTCGAAAAGCAAATCGAATCACAACATGTAACAGGGAGTATGTCCCCTAAGGCAGAACAACTCTCTACTGAATCCAAATCCATTATTGATGCTTTGATTATTACTGATCAATTATCAAATCTCTCCCTTAAGTTATATGGCATCTATCTTCAAAGAGGATATGTTAAAAGCCAAGAAGACATTCTTTTTTTAAATCAATTTTTCAAAGCGAATCTTCCAAAAGTAGAAATATCGGAATTAGATTTTTACCAAAAACTGTATTTGTATCAATCATATGTATGGTACTACCATATGAAGCAAGAATTTGCAATGTACTACCGATATGCACAAAGATGGGTCGATCTATTTATGGAATATCCTGAAATGAAAGTACCTGCGACTTCAATTTATATCAAAGGAATTCACAATGTATTAAATGCATTGTTCATGTCCTTTAAATTTGATCGTTTTGATGAAAACATGAACAAATTTTTACTCTTTAATGAAAATGCTGAATTCAATTTAAGCCGTACTGAAAAGTCACAATTAGAATTGTTCAAATTCACTCATGGAATCAATCGAATTTTTCTGAAAGTCGATTATAAGAATGGAATAAAATATATCCAAAAACTTGAAAGAATTCTTGATGAAGAAAATCACCCTTGGGATCTTCATCGAAGATTGGTTTTTCACTATAAGATTGCTTGTGTTTATTTTGGCGCGGATGATTTGAATAATACTGTCAAACATCTCAATCAAATTACCAACCATTATTATCCTAATTTCAAAGAAGACATTCAATGCTTTGCTCACATTTTGAATTTGATCGCCCATTTTGACATGCATAATGAACTATTGGTCAGCTACAAAGTGAAATCTGTGTATCGATTCCTTTTGAAAATGAAAGAACTCCAACAGGTTCAAAAAGAAATCTTCAAGTTTATTAGGAAGACTCCCCGAATCAGCAAACAAGACATTATAAAAGAATTTAAAATATTAAGAGACAAACTTGTTCCTCTTGAAAATCAATTGCTAGAACGAAGGCCTTTTCTCTATCTGGATATCATATCATGGTTGGATAGTAAGATAAATGAAATAAGCATGGTCGAGGCTATAAAAAAAAGAAGAGAAGTAAAAGCATTTCATTAATCAGTGCCATAAATCTAGAGAAGCAGATAAAATAATTACGTAATTACAGTTGTGTCAAATCTTAAAAAAAAGTAGATAATTTATATTTCGTTTTGATTTATAAATATTTTAAACCTAATTTCACACTATGATTATTAATAATAACAATACATATTTCTGGTTCTTCTTTTACTACAAGTAATTGAAGGACTCGACTATTTATTGTTTGAATATATATGAGAGTCTGATTTCAGACTCTTTTTTTTTGTCCAAATTTTTAAAATGAAGAAGAAGAAGAAAGTTGCAATTCAAGGATACGAGGGTTCATTTCATGATGAGTCCGGCCATAGATATTTTGGCCATGATCTCACAGTAATCCCAAGCAACAGCTTTAATGAAATGGCCATAAAATTAAAAACAGATCCTGAAATCGATTATGCCGTTATGGCCATCGAAAATTCAATTGCAGGAACTATTCTACAGAATTACAGAATACTCAGAGAGAACAGTTTTACGGTTATAGGAGAAATTTATTTGAAGATAGATCTGAATCTTATGGCTTTAGCTGATCAGAGTATTTCAGACATTCAAGAAATACATTCTCATCCGATGGCGATTAGACAATGCTTCAGACATCTTAACCAATATGAAAATATTAAATTGGTCGAATCTGAAGACACAGCTCTAAGTGCTGCCTATATTTCAGAAAACAAGTTAAAAGGTATTGCAGCGATAGCCTCAGAAAGAGCGGCTCAACTATATAACCTTCAGATTATTGACAAAAGCATTCAGGATAGTAAATTCAACTATACTCGATTCTTTATCATCCAAAATCAGAAGACGCATTCTCTGGATGGCAATAAATCTTCTATTTGGTGCCGTGTAAAACATGAAAAAGGAAGCCTACTCACGGTATTGGAGCAAATAAAGAAACACAATATTAATCTTAGTAAGCTCCAGTCTTTTCCTGTATTAGGTGAATTCTCAGAATACTTTTTCCATATGGACCTTGAGTTTGAATCGATTAATCAATATTTCAATCTTAAAGATATTCTGGAATTTGTTTGTATTGAGTTTGAAGAATTAGGAATTTATAAAAGAGCTGATATTTCAGCTGCTATTAGAAAAGAAGATATATCTGTATTGTTATGATAGAAGGTGCAAGTAGACTAAACCAGATTAAGATTTATTATTTTGCTGAAAAACTAGCTGAAATAGCAAATCTGAATTCTAAGGGCTCAAACATACTCAATCTTGGAGTTGGAAGTCCAGATATGCAACCCCCAAAAGAAGTCATAGAAGAATTGAGCAAGGGATTGTATTCTGATAAAGCGCATCAATATCAATCATATTATGGTCTCCGTGAATTGAGAGAAGCTTTTTCTCACTTTTATAAAACTCATTTTCAAGTCAATATTAATGCTGATAATGAAGTTTTACCACTCATTGGATCTAAGGAAGGTATAAGGCATATCTCAATGAGTTTTTTAGACAAAGGCGATCAAGTTCTAATTCCTAATCCGGGTTATCCTTCCTATAAAACAGCAGCGCAGTTGGCCGGAGCTAAGGCGATAGCTTATGAGTTGGATCAGAAAGACAACTGGTTGCCAAACCTTCAAGAACTGCAATCTCAGGATCTTAGTAAAGTAAAACTAATGTGGGTTAATTATCCACATATGCCTACCGGAGCAAGAGCTACTAAGACTTGTTTTCAGGATTTGGTTGATTTCGGATTAAAAAATAATATTCTGATTTGCCACGACAACCCGTATGCATTTATATTGAATGACTCTCCTTTGAGTATTATGTCTGCCGACAATGCGATCGACACAGCACTGGAATTAACTTCACTAAGCAAATGCTTCAATATGGCGGGTTGTAGAGTAGGTTCCGTCGTTGCAAATTCAAAATATATATCCACAATAGTCAAATTTAAAAGCAACATGGATTCGGGAATGTTTAAACCTATCCAAATTGCAGCTACAAAAGCTCTATCTCTTGGTGATCTTTGGTTTAATGATCTGAATGAAGCTTATGAAAAACGAAGGAAAATAGCTTGGCAGATTTTTGACACACTTCAATTGGAATACAGGAAAGATAGTTCTGGCTTATTTGTCTGGGCAAAATCAACAGATTCCAATGGGTCCGATATCAGCGATTTAATTTTGGAACAAGCGAAAGTTTTTATTACTCCAGGGTTTGTTTTTGGTACTAAAGGGACTGATTATCTCAGAATATCTTTGTGCAGTCCAATTCCGGTATTGAAAGAGGCGCTTGAAAGAATTATATCTATAGTATCATGAATATTTGTGTAATTGGTTTGGGTTTGATCGGTGGTTCAATGGCAAAAGATTTGCGTTCTCAATTGAATGTTACTGTCGTAGGAGTTGACCATAATGAGTCGCATTGTAAAGAGGCGCTTGAATTGGGACTAGTGGATAGAATTGATTCTCTGCCATCCGGTGTTGCCATAGCGGATATAATTATTCTTTCAATTCCGGTAAAAGGAATTGTTCGTCTTCTTCCAGATGTACTGGATTTGATTAATGACAGTGCCGTAGTAATAGATGTAGGATCAACTAAAGAAGACATTTGCATTTCTGTTCATGGTCATCCTAAGAGAACTAGATTTGTCGCCGCTCACCCTTTGGCAGGAACTGAATTTTCGGGTCCAAGAGCCGCAATTAAAAATCTATTCCCTGGAAAGAAAAATATAATTTGCGAGAAAGGCCGTACGGATTCAGATGCTCTCGAAACTGCGGTCAAATTATTCGCCAGTTTAGGAATGGAAAGCTATTTTCTCAATCCTTCAGAACATGACAGACACTTAGCGTATGTTTCACATCTCTCGCATATCAGTTCTTTTACATTGAGTCTTACAGTTCAGGATATTGAAAAGGATGAAGAGCAAATTTTTAATTTAGCAAGTACAGGATTTGAGTCTACAGTCAGATTAGCTAAGAGTTCTCCCAGCACATGGGCACCAATTTTTAGTCAAAATTCAGTTCATCTGTCAAAAGCATTGGATCAATATATCGAGTACCTGACTCAATTTAAAAAAGCTATAGAGAACCAAAACAATGAACTTTCGTTTTCAATGATAACAGAGGCCAATAAAATAAAAAAGCTTTTAAACAATAAAGTATGACATCGATTGTAGAGACAAAATTTGAAAAGACCTGGTTAACCAAAGAAAAAAGACCAATTGTCATAGCAGGTCCTTGTAGTGCAGAAACGGAATCTCAAGTCATTGAAACCGCTCAAAGATTAAAACAAACCGATAAAGTCGATATATATCGAGCAGGAATTTGGAAACCCAGAACCAGACCTAATTCATTTGAAGGAATTGGAGCGCAGGGTTTACCCTGGATAAAAAGGGTGAAAGATGAAATTGGTTTTCCTGTAACAGTAGAAGTTGCAAAAGCTTCTCATGTGGAACTTTGTTTGGAATTTGGCGTAGACATACTTTGGATAGGAGCTAGAACAACTGTAAATCCTTTTGCTGTCCAGGAGATAGCTAATGCTATCCAAGGTGTAGATATTCCTATTCTTGTGAAAAACCCAATCAATCCTGATTTATCACTTTGGTTGGGAGGTATCGAACGGATTGAAAAGGCAGGCATTAAAGAGATCGGAGGAATACATCGCGGATTCTCGAACCTAAGTGAAACATATTATAGAAATAGACCTCAATGGCAGATTCCTGTTGAATTTAAAAGACTTAGACCAGATTTACCATTACTTAATGATCCAAGTCATATATGTGGACGAAGAGATACTTTATTTGATGTTGGACAAAAAGCAATGGACCTCAATTTTGATGGCTTAATGATTGAATCTCATATTGATCCTGATAATGCATGGAGTGATGCCAAGCAACAAATAACTCCTGAAGTTCTAGGGCAGATGATAACCGATATGGTCTTAAGGGTAGACTATGAAGACATCAAACTCATGCAGGATCAACTGGCATATCTCAGAGAAGAGATTAGTCATATTGATGAGGACTTGATGAATCTTCTTTCTAGCAGGATGAGCATTTCGAGAAAAATTGGAGCTTACAAAAAAGATCATAATATGACCATCCTTCAACAAAAAAGATGGGACATGATTCGCAAGAAGAGTAAGGAAGAAGCAGTCAAAAGGAATCTAAGCGAGGAATTTATAATCAGATTTATAAATGCTATTCATGATGAAAGCATTAATCAACAAGAAGACGTATTTAAACAGGAACACTAACTTCGAAGGCTGTGATTATAACATTTTAGATTAGTGTAACAGATTTTGTCACCGGAATTAAAAACTCTTCCAATACTTCATTTAAATACTGGTATTTATTAATGGTATCATATTTGCAGTTAAGCACTTATATATTAATTTAATACTTAATATTATTATGGAATAATGTTCTTATACACTAACTTTAAGGATGTTCCAGCCTAAGTTAAATGCCTTTATTTAATAATATGAATCAAAACAACGAAGAATATTATTTTGACGAAAGTCTGGGAAGACAACCTTATTCATTTACACTTGGATTAAAAGAATTGTTATTTCTTGGGTTGATGTTTTTCTTCGGCTTTTGTGGATTCTCGGTCTGCGTTGAAAAAATCTATGCTCAGAAGTCTGACAATACAATTGAAGATGTAACCGTACATAATATTGATATCAGTTCGGTTGAGCCGGTCACATTGAACGACGTTTATGATGAACTGGTAAGTAAATAGAGAGGAAGAGCTTCAATAAAAAAATTCAAATCAAGTTTTACGAGTTATAGAATATCTTTATCTTTAAGATAATGATTGAATACTTACGTCATATTGTTGAAAAATCAGTATTCGGTGTTTGCAGTTATATCGGACATCAAATTGGAATTAGAAGTTCAAGAGTAAGACTGTATTTTATCTACCTATCTTTTGTTACTTTAGGCTCCCCTATTATTATCTATTTAATTTTGGCCTTTTGGATTAATCTAAGAAAATACCTCAGGAAAGGATATCATCTACTTTTGGATTAATATTGATTATGCAAGCTGAAGAACTTATTTCCATACTTATAAACCTTTCAAAAATCGATGATAATTTTAATGAGTTTGAGTTCAGTTACATCCTTAATGTAGGTCGTCATATAGGTGTTCCCGATCATATCGTTGAATCCTTACTCAAAGATCCTTACATAACATCAATCGAGATTCCTGACAAAGAAGAAGAACGAATGACCATTTTGTATTACATGCTTTTCTTAATGAAAATCGACCACAAGATTAATGATAAAGAAAAAGATATGATTCAGCACTATGGATTTAAACTCGGTTTTTCAAGATCCATGCTCGAAGACTTTATATCTCTAATGGAAAGGCATAAGGAAACACGAGTACCCACTGATGAGATGATTTCAATTATCAGACGTTATCAAAATTAGGGTCCTTCTTCTTTAATTAATCCTATTTTTTTATACAAGTCAATGAAAAAACATGTGGGATATTGACTCCATTATGTGTAAAAACATACTCCTGATCTGCCCTTTTCGCCATATTGGGAAAACAGTCATAAGGTGAATATTCATATTCATTGAAGTTTACGATTTCTAATCCGTTTGATACCAAGGCATTTAGGACTTCAGAAAGTGAATGCTGCCAAAAATATTCTTTAAGGATGATGTCCGCATCACCATCAACATATGTTCCTTGATTAATTTCCATCTGTGCCTCTCCGTTATTAAAATATTCGTAGGCTATTTTTTGTTTATCCCAATCGAACATATACAACACAGGATGGAATTCAGCCATATAAAATACACCACCCTTCTTTAGTCGCTTACAAATTTGATCGGCCCAAAGATATAAATCCGGCAACCAAGCAATGACCCCATAGGATGTGAATACCATATCAAAATCCTCATTGAGATGCTGATCCAAGTCATAGATATTACACGTAATAAATCTTGCTGTCAGATTGAGTTCATCACGTATTTTTTCTGCAGAACTAATCGCAACAGGAGAAAGATCTACACCTGTAGTTCTAGCACCCATTCTTTCCATTGACAATGTATCCTGACCAAAATGACATTGCGTATGTAGAATATTTTTTCCACTTAAATCCGGCAATTCACCTAATTCAATTTTTCGTAGCGAATTCGATCCATTATTAAAAGCTTCCATGTCATAAAACTTGCTTTGGATATGAATTGGAGTTTTGGAGTCCCAAAGTTTCTTGTTGGTTTCAAAATATTGGCTGTAATTTTTCATTTCACATTTACTGATCTAGATTAAACTTTATTCGCTGAGCTTTGTTTTTTGCTGTAGCTTTGTCTTACAATTAAAAAATAAAACTAATTAAAAAGTATGGCTGAAGAAAAAAAGAAAAATCAGGTAAATATTGAATTACCTGAAGATATCGCAGATGGTGTATATGCAAATCTGGCCGTTATCTCGCATTCTCAATCCGAATTCGTTTTGGATTTTATTAGAATGGTACCCAATGTGCCTAAGGCTAAGGTTAAATCTCGTGTTATACTTACTCCTCAGCATGCCAAGCGACTTCTAAAAGCACTCAATGATAACCTTGTAAAATTTGAAAAGCAGTTTGGTACGATCACAGAATCCAGTCAAACACAGATGCCACCATTAAATTTTACTCCGACAGCTCAGGCTTAATTAGTGATTTAAAACAGATTTCCTTCTTGGGCCGGAGGTACAGCTCCAATATGTTCATAAGCTTTTTGAGTAGCTTCCCGACCCCTTGAAGTTCTTTGGATATAGCCCTCCATAATTAGAAATGGCTCATGTACCTCTTCGATTGTTCCGGCTTCCTCACCGACTGAAGTGGCAATTGTACTAATTCCTACTGGACCTCCTTTAAATTTATTGATAATCGTGGAAAGAATTCGATTGTCCATTTCATCAAGTCCTCCCTCATCAACATTCAAAGCTTCCAGCCCATATTCCGAAATAGATCGATCAATTGTTCCATTACCTTTGATCTGAGCAAAATCACGTATTCTTCTCAATAATGCATTTGCTATCCTGGGTGTCCCTCTACTTCTTCTTGCGATCTCTGTGGCTCCATGATCATCGATTTCAATTTTGAGTATATCAGAGGATCTCTTGATTATTCCTTCAAGCGTTTTGACATTGTAATAATCCAGGTGGAAATTAATTCCAAATCTCGCTCTTAATGGGGATGTCAGTAACCCCATTCTTGTTGTTGCCCCTACAAGCGTAAACGGATTCAAGTCAATCTGAATACTTCTTGCACTTGGTCCGGAATCAATCATTATATCAATACAATAATCTTCCATCGCAGAATAAAGATATTCCTCAACAATGTTATTTAACCTATGAATCTCATCAATAAATAGAACATCTCCTTCGCCTAAATTTGTCAGCAAGCCTGCTAAATCGCCAGCCTTCTCTAATACCGGTCCGGAAGTTAGTTTTAAGGATGCACCCATCTCATTGGCGATGATATGGCTTAAGGTTGTTTTTCCTAACCCAGGTGGCCCATGCAGCAGGACATGATCGAGAGCTTCTTTACGTAAGTTAGCAGCCTGAATAAACACCTTAAGATTTTCAACGATCTTTGGCTGCCCTGCAAAATCAGACAAAACTTTAGGTCTTAATGCCTTTTCTACCTGTTTTTCATCCGTAGAAAGATGATCGTCAGAAGGGTCCAATATCGGATTAGTCATGCGGCTAAGATATATTAAATTAATGTATAATGTAAAATTTTGAAATGTGATAATTGGCTTTTTATAAAATATATTAAATCAATTCTAAACACAGATTCAATCCTTTTTTTAACACTAAAAGATTGCTTTTAATCGGAAAAAAGCCGTAAATACATTTCTTTAATTAATTCACTAAAATTATTATTACACAATGGTTTTATTTTCATTTATTAAAGGCGCTGGAGCCAAACTATTTGGTAAAAAGGAACAAGCTGAAGATGCTGCTCCATTAACTAAAGAAGAGGCTTTAAAAGCAGAAATTAACAGATTAGGATTACCGGTAAGCGATTTAACAATTGATTTTGCGGACCATGTAATTGTAACAGGAATCACTCAGACAAATGCTGATAGAGAAAAAATCATATTAGCAGTTGGTAATGTTGACGGTGTTGGATCTGTTGCTGATGTTATTTCTGTTACTAACCCTGAACCTGAATCAACTTTCCATGAAGTCAAATCAGGTGATACATTCTCTAAAATTTCCAGAGATGTCTACGAAGATCCTATGAAATACAATGTCATTTTTGAAGCGAACCAACCCTTATTATCTCATCCAGATAAAATCTATCCGGGTCAGATATTGAGAATTCCATCATTGGGATAATCAACAGAAAGAAAACAATTGCAAAAAGGGGCCGGCATCGTCGTGCCCTTTTTTTATGCTTTGCTATCCTTACTCCTTAAGCGTGTTAAAAATCTTAATTGCACTTTGTTGATATTTATGATCTGTGTTCTGACTAATATCAGAAAAAATTGATTTTGCTTCGACAAGATTTTCTTCTCTCAAATGGCAAAGCCCTAAAAACCATTTTGCATCCTGACTAAAATCAAAATTTTCATTCATTGAAAGCATATTGAAGATTGAAATCGCTTCGACGATATAATCATCTTTTATATGATCGTGCGCTAATTTGTATTGCTTGAGAATGAGCTGTTCATCTTTTGAAGAAACTTCCTTCTGAAGCTTAAAATCGCTGTAAAACTCACTAAACACTTGGTCATACTTACCCTCTACTGCAGTCGATTTACACGAAATTACCATCGATAGAGTCATAAGAACGATTATAAATTCAAGAGGATAAAAAAATTGGTGCATCAGAAAAGAATTAAAAAGATGGTCATTCAAATAATATAGAAGGGGCTACTAACCGTTCTTTACCTTTATCATTTAAAAAACTATAAAACGTGAAAAAATTATTAATCTTTTCTGTAATAATAAGTGGCTTATCTTTAGCATCATGTGGATCTGACGAAGGGCCAGAAATTACCATTTCTTCTCCTGCTGATGGAGATTCATTTGCCACGACAGATTCTTTATCATTAAGTGGAACGGCAACAGATGATGTAGGCGTAACTTCACTGTCTTTAACAGTTTCTAAAGATGGAGTAGATCAATTAACAGGTACCTTTAATTTAGCTGGAACTGCAGATCCGACAAATATTCCTTTTTCGGATTTAATACCGGCTGATATTAATGGAACTGGAACCGGAGAATACGAACTGACAGTAAGTGCAGCAGATATCGATGGTAATTCAGCCTCAGAAAGTGTAAAATACAACGCCCAGTAAATAATTAATGAAAGGAAAAGATTGCTTCGCTTTTCCTTTCCTTTCATTTCTTCTTAATCTATCATTTTCAAAGCTCTTCCCGGAGTATAAGGAGCATCTGCATCTTCCAGTTTTTGTTCTAATGAATCGATATCTTTTGTCGCCAACTCTTTAATCAAATTAAGTATCGGCTCAAACTCTTCTTTGGCGATTGCAAGACTCATTATATGAGTTCCAGTTGGAGAAGATGTAGAGTACTTTTGTTCATATTCAATCCATCCTACCCTAGTAGATGGACTTGGAATCTGATCAATATCTAACCTGGATTTTATATTATTTTCAGATAATACAATACGAATTTCAGCCATCTTCTGATTAGCTGCATAATATTCCTCAAGTAACTCATCAATAGGTTGTTCAACCTGATTGATAGCTTCCTTAATATGACGCATCTTGTTTCCGATTTCCCGCATCATATGTTGAGCGCCCTGAATAGATCTCGAAAACTCTGCAATTTCACGCTGAAAGGCCACTTTTGAGGCTCTATCTTCAGCAGGCATAACAGTATTATTTAAAGCCTTTACTTCAAAATTAACAGGACCCGCCAATTGAGTCGTTTCTCCATTATAAATCCTTGACATCGAAACACTATACTGACCCGGCTCTACAAGTGTACCTTCAGAACTGCCAGCAAAAGGATTATAAAATGAAGGCTTACTTAAGTTTATTGGATCTTTTGAAGCATATCTCATTCCCCATTTTAATCGTTGGATTCCCTTCTTCGCCCCTTTTTGGATTTTACGAATTACATTGCCGTCAGCATCACTGATTGAAAAAATCAATTTTGCTCCCATCTCTCTATCTTCAGCCAGCAATTCATCATACGAAGGATATGGATTATCATTTTTATCCGTAGCATCCTCTTTATCTTTCTTACGTCTTTGATCGCGTAAAGAAGATTCTTTCTCAGAATAATAGTAATCGATCAGTACAAGCGGACCAAGGTCATCACCAGTATAATATGAATCTCCCATAAAAGCCTTTCCTTTTAGTCCTAAAGGAGTACTTTGTTCAAACATTAAAGCAGAGCGAATATCAAATATTTCTGCTTTTTCTGCCATTTCTCCTTCGTCGACATTTCTCAAAACAGAATAATTGTCAAGCACATAAAATCCACGACCAAAAGTCCCAAGGACAAGATCATTTTCACGTTCCTGGATTGCTATATCTCGAACAGCAACTGTTGGTACTCCACTTTTAATTTGTTTCCATCTGTTTCCATTATTAGGGCTGAAAAACACACCAAACTCAGTTCCGCAGAACAAAAGACCACTATCAACATGATCTTCTTCAATACTATAAACCGAACCTCTTTCCGGTAAATTATTACTGATATTGGTCCAGCTCAATCCTCTGTCTATGCTTTTAAATATATAAGGTTTGAAATCTCCGTATTTATGGTGGTTAAATGCTGCATATAGAGTATTATCATCATGCTTAGAACATAATACCGCATTGACATAGGTTCGGTTTGGAACTTCCGGAATATTATCAATTTTTGTCCATGTAGACCCTCCGTCTTCAGTGATATGAATCAATCCGTCATCAGTTCCAACAACCAATAAGTCTTCAGCTAATTTTGATTCTGAAAAGCCACAATTGTTCCATATGGAGAAGTAGATCTATTTTTCGCAACTGCATCGATACTCCACATTCGATCCATAATTTTTAACTCATTTCTATTGAGTTGGCGCGTTAAATCATCACTGATAACTGCCCAGCTATTACCATAATCGTCACTGCGAAATACTTTATTCGCCGAAAAATAGAGTCTTCCCGGACGGTGTGCGCTTACCTGAAGTGGAGCATCCCAATTCCACCTATAACCTACTTCACCTTTTCTCTCTTTTGGTTGTATACCCACTTCTTCTCCACTCTTTCGATCAAATCGTACCAATACTCCATATTGAGATTGAGCATATACTATATCCGGATTATGAGGATCTACCTGAGACTCAAATCCATCTCCACCATGTGTTATAAACCAATCCGAATTGGTTATACCATTGTTTGTATTGGTCCGTGAAGGGCCACCAAGACTAAAATTATCCTGGGTTCCACCATAGATGTTGTAAAATGGTTCGTCATTATCAACAGCAACCTTATAAAATTGTGTTACCGGTAGGTTGGGTTTGTAATTCCAGGTTTTAGCAGCATCCCAAGTTTCATATATTCCACCATCACAACCAACTAACCAATGATTATTGTCTTTAGGATTTATCCAAATACAATGATTATCAACATGTTTGGTATCCTCACCCGTATTTTTGAATGATTTTCCACCATCACGACTGACTTTTAACCAAGTATCCATTGAGAATATCGTATTCTCATCCACAGGATCTGCAATAATCTCCTGATAATAATTACCGCTTGTTAAATGTGAACTTTGTTTGGACCAGCTGGCTCCTCGGTTCGTAGATTTGTAAAAACCACTCTTCCCCTGTGCTGCTTCAACAATCGCATAAATGATTTCAGGATTGGCTGGAGAAATAGTTAATCCAATCCGACCTAAGTCAACACTTGGCAATCCCTTCTTAGATTTTTTCCATTCGTTTCCACCGTCAGTTGTCTTGTAAATTGTAGAACCGGGACCACCACCCAAATATGTAAATACATGTCTAGCGCGTTGAAATGCGGCAGCATATAAAACATCTGGATTCCTAGGATCAATAACAAGATCGGAAACACCTGTATACTTATCAATTTCCAAAACACATTCCCAGTTATCACCCCCATCTACAGACTTGTATACGCCTCTGTCACCACCTGAACTCCACAGGGGTCCAATAGCGGCAACCCAGATAATATCTGAATTATCAGGGTGAACGATTATTTTTCCAATATGCTCTGATTCTTTTAATCCTTTATGGCTCCAAGATGATCCTCCATCATCAGATCTATAGATACCGTCACCATAAGCCACACTCCTTTGAT
The DNA here is from genome assembly GCA_965248155.1 of Saprospiraceae bacterium. Classification (GTDB taxonomy): domain Bacteria; phylum Bacteroidota; class Bacteroidia; order Chitinophagales; family Saprospiraceae; genus RFSX01. The sequence continues at coordinate 767,179 of CBDFIO010000001.1, read as the reverse complement.
TGTTATTTTCACCTGTTCCAACCCAAATCGTACTTGAATTAGACGGATCCATGGTTACGCATCCTATCGAGTACGATCTCTGCCCATCGAAAATAGCTTTGTAAGTGGTTCCGGAATTATTGGTTTTCCAAACACCACCTGAAGACGTAGCTACATAATATTCAAATGGATTCTCAGGATTAACTGCGAAATCAGAAATACGACCTGAAGTTAAAGCTGGACCAATAGATCTAAATTTTAGTGCAGAAATATTCAGTTCATCTAAGGCATGTTTTTCTTCGGTTTTCTCTTCTTCTTTGTCTTTATCTTTCTTCTTCTTTTTTTGTGCACATAGATCATCAGCAGAAAATGCAATCATGATCAAAATCATAAATGGCAATAGTAGTTTATTCATTTTATTATTTTTTTGGATGTGTAAAATAAAAAGAAATTAATTTCTTACAATTAAGATCCTCTCCTTTAAATGTATTAGCTTTGAAATGTATTTGGTGTATTAATTAATACTTAATAGGGAATCCGGTGAAAATCCGGAGCAGTCTCCGCTGCTGTAATCTCATTAAAAGATTTCTAAATATTATCCACTGTCATTATATGATGGGAAGGAATAGAAATTGAGAAAGCCAGAAGACCTGCCATTTATTACATAATTCTTTCGGAGAAAAAGAGAGTTGTCCATTGTTATCACTTCGATATCAATACTCTCCTTGACTTTGATTATTAATAAATATTGGAATCATCACAAAATTCATTTACATATTATTTTTTATTGCCTATGCCGATATTTGTATATCACAGATAGATACGATTCTACATATTGATTTGATCGAAATAAAAGAAACAAAGATCAATAAACCAAACACCCAACAAAAACAAAAATCACTGGTTGAGATTGAAAATATACTAAGCAATTCTGCCGAATGGCTTAAGGAAAACAGCTCTTCTTATATTAAATCATATGGATTATCAAGTCTTGCAACTTTGTCTATTAGAGGTGGAAGCTCAAATCAAAACATTATTCTTTGGGAATATACTCCTATAAGCAATCCTATGCTTGGCCTTACTGATTTGGCTTTAATTCCTTTGGATTTATTTGACAAAGTTCAATTAAATTATGGTGGTCAAAGCTCAACCCTAGGTAGTGGAGCCATTACAGGAAACCTACAATTAACACAAGCCTCTTTAGAGAAGGACAAACCATTTATTGAACTTTCATCTTCTTATGGAAGCTTCAACCAGTCGAAAGTAAATGTGGGTTTTAATTTTTCTAAAACAAATTTGACTTTTAACACTAAAGCTTTTCTTATAAAAGCCCGAAATGATTTTGAATATCATTCAAAAGGAAGTCAAGTTTCCAAAAAGATTACAAATAATGAGATAGATTCTAAAGGACTATTGAGCGCTATTTCGTATCAACAGCTGAAACATAATTTTGCACTACAACTTTGGTTACAGCGTAGTTTTCGTCAGATTCCTCCAACGAGCGTACAAAATCTCAGCGAGGCCAATCAGACAGATATTGCTCATCGATATTTACTTAGTTGGAACTATAAAAGTGAAGATTTAAAAATTCGTTCATCTCTTTCTTTTATTGATGAAGAAAACCTTTATTCAGATCCTGTAATTCTTTTAGATGCAAATAATCGATTTAAAAAACTAAATCACAATCTTTTAATTTCACATTCCTTGAATGAGAGTACAAAGATAAAAGCCAGCTATTCCATCTCAACAGCAAAAGGTATTAGTGACAACTATTCTAATGAGGAGTCCTTCAATGTCTTTTCACCCACCATTTCAATATCAAAAAAATGGAAACAATCTGAACTTAAAATAGTACTCCATAAACCCTGGTCTAATTATTCGGATCAATCTATCATTCCGGCATTCGAATATGATTTTGATATCAGTAAATCAGCAAAAGCAAGAATATATCTAAGTAAGGAATACAGGTTACCTACATTGAACGAACTCTTTTGGAGACCAGGAGGTAATCTAGAATTATTGGCTGAAAATGGGTGGAACCAGGAATTTGATTTACATCTTTTCTATATAAAGAACATTAGAATCAGTAGTTCTATTTATCATCGTATGATTAATAATTGGATTTTATGGGGAAAGTTAGAAAATCAAAATATTTGGTCAGTTCATAATTTGACGAAAGTCAGGTCTTATGGTTATGATATTAATTTGATTTCAGACTGGACTCATCGAAGTATAGTTGGAAAATTCGAACTTAATTATAGCTACACCAAAGCCAAGAACTTACTGGCTTCCGAAACTCCAAAACTTAATCAAGGAGAGCAGCTGCTTTACACATCTGTTCATTCCTATTCTTCTCAGTTATATTTAAATTTTAAGCAGAGTTCATTAAAAGTATTTTATAATGCAACTGGAAAAGTAAGAGGCATAAATCAAGAATTAGAAGCCTATTCTATTCTTTCGGCAGAACTAGGTCATCTTGTTAACTTCAGAAAGCTTAAACTGTTCGTTGCTTTAACTACTAAAAATGTGCTCGATAATAATTATAGAGTTATAGAATACAGACCTATGCCGGGTAGACACTATCTAATTCATCTAAATTTTCATTTCAAATAAATGTATAAATTAAAATCATCCATTGTCGCTTTCATCTTTTTATCTGCTAATATTTTAGTCAGCCAAATAATTGTAGATTTTGAAAGTTTTGAATTAGAAAAAGACAATTTCTTAAACGGTTCTCAAGCAGAAGGATCATTTGAAGAACAAGACATTCGATTTACGAACAATTATGATGAGAATTATAATTCATGGTCCGGCTGGTCAATTTCCAGTATGACGGATAACTTAACTCCAGGTTATTCAAATCAATACAGTGCAATAACGGGAACGGGAGTCGATGCTTCATTAAACTACGCAACAAGTTTTGTCCTGGGAGAATCAAAAATAGCACATAGCTCATCTCTGAAAATTGTTCCTCAATCATTGTTTATTACGAATGGAAGCTATCCATATTTAAGTATGCTTAATGGTGATGCATTTGCTAAAAGATTTGGTGGAGAAGATGGAAATGATCCTGATTATTATCTATTAACTATTAAGGCTTTCAATCAAGGAAAATTAAAATTGGACAGTGTTAATTTCTATTTAGCTGATTTTAGATTTGATAATAACGATTTGGATTACATAATAAATGAATGGACTGAAGTAGACTTACGTGGGTTAGGTAAATGTGACAGTCTGAGTTTTATGTTAAGTTCTAGCGATAACGGAGTATTTGGAATGAACACTCCTGCATATTTTTGTATTGATAATTTCGAATACAATCTGAGCTTAACCCACAATAGCAATCTAACAGAAAAAGAACTCCACTTTTATCCCAATCCTGCACAAGATGTATTATTCTTCGAAAATGATTTTTTGAATAACATTCAAATTTCAATTTATAATTCATTGGGAAATAGAGTGTTTTATCAAGAAATATCCAATTCAATAAATCTCATTGATATATCACAAATTGAGTCTGGTACATATTACATACGCGTTCAGGATGAAAAAACAGATTACTCTTCTAAATTTGTGAAAATTAAATAGCTGACAATGTTTAAATATTTGTTTATACTCCTTTCACTGATTACCATAGTTTCTTGCAAAACACAAAAAATTGATGGAAAATCTAATCGGGAAAAAGCGATTATTCTATCACACAAATTTGTTATCGCAGATGGTCATGTAGATCTTCCTTATAGATTAAAAGTTCAAAATTTTAGACTCGAAAAAGAATATTTGGGAATTCCTATAGAGACTGAGAAAGGTGATTTTGATTATAACAGAGCCAAGAAAGGAGGTTTAGATGCTCCTTTTATGTCCATCTTTGTTCCTGCAAGACTTCAAGATGAACGAGGAGCTTCAAAAATACTTGCAGACTCATTGATTGATATGGTTAGCGGTATTGCAAAAAACCACCCTACTAAATTTAACATTGCTAAAAATCCCAAAGAAGTAATCGTCAATTATGAAAGAGGAATTGTTTCATTACCGATGGGTATGGAAAATGGATCCCCTATCGAAGATGATATCTCGAATGTTAAATATTTTAGGAATCGAGGCATTAGTTATATTACCTTGACCCATTCTAAAAACAATCTCATTTGTGATTCATCATATGATACAATCAGGATACACAATGGCTTAAGTGACTTTGGAAGAGACGTTGTTAAGGAGATGAATAAAGAAGGAATCATGGTTGATATTTCTCATGTTTCCGATAGTACATTTTATGATGTTTTGGCATTAACACCAGTACCAGTGATTGCTTCTCATTCTTCATGTAGAAAATTCACACCCGGATTTGAGAGAAATATGTCTGATGATATGCTACATAAGTTAAAGAAAAATGGCGGTGTCATCATGATAAATTTCGGTTCAACTTTTATCGATAAAATACAAAGACAAGCTTACGATAGTCTTGCACAAAACTTCAGGGAACAAATTAAGCGGATAGGATTGGACGAAGGAAGCGAAAAAGCAAAAGCAATAAAGGATAATTTATTTAAAAATAATCCCGTTCTCTGGAGTGACATCAAAAATGTTGTTGATCACATTGATCATGTGGTCAAAATTGCCGGAGTAGATCATGTAGGATTTGGGTCAGACTTTGATGGCGTAGGTGACACGCTACCTAAAGGATTAAAAGATGTCTCAGATTATCCCAATATTATCGAAGAATTATTGAACAGAAATTATTCCGCAAAAGACATTGAGAAAATATGTTTTGGCAACCTGAAAAGAGTTTGGAATCAAGTGATTGATTACGGAGAAAGCCATTAATTAAATAACAAAACCTCCGATTTTACCATCTTCTACCAACAGTACCCAACCATTTAGCTTATTAAACTAGTCTATAATATTAAATCAGCTATGAAAAAGCATGAGACTACTAACGAGTTGTATAATATGCTTTTTCTTTATCACTCTAATTGGTCATAAGTTCTCTGATATACACATGTTCAACTAAGGTTCAGGTTTTCAGATAACTTTTGACCTTTTTTATTCATAACGACAATTGAAAACGTGAATAAAATGCTGAGAAGAGTTATATTCATGACAGAATTAAAGTTTATTTAATTCATGAATATTAAAACCACCATAGAAGGATGTAAAAACAATGACAGAAAATGTCAGGAAAAACTCTATAAGGAGTATTTTCCAACTATGATGGGAATGTGCATGAGATATGTACACGATAAAGATCGTGCCGCTGCTATTGTTAATGATGGATTTTTAAAAGTTTTTAAAAAAATCAATCAATTTGAATTCAGAGGAAGCCTTGAAGGATGGATAAGAAGAATTGTATTCCATTCCATGTCAGATAATATTAAAAAGAATGCCAATTATCTGAAATTCATGGTATTTGAAGAACATGACAATAATTATTCAAATGATGTCATGAACAAATTATATGAAGAAGATATCTTAAAATTGATTGATCATCTACCACCGGCATCTGCTGAAGTTTTTGTTCTCTATGCAATCCAGGGATTCAATCATAAAGAGATCGCAGAAGCAAGAAATATAAGTGTCGGAACATCAAAATGGCATCTTTCTGAAGCACGTAAAAAATTGCAGACCTTAGTTCTAAATAATAATAAGCATCAATCCAATGCTGGATAAGAGGAGTAAACAAGATATTACAAAATCATTCGTACATAATTCCTGGAAGGATATGTCCGGTCTTTTAGATAAGGACCTTCCTGTACCTCCTTCTCAGAGAAATATTTTGGCAACTGTGTTGGCTACTCTACTATTGATTTCTGTTCTAGCCATAGGTTTTCTCTCTTATCATTTGAATGATCAAATTCCTACAGCTGAACTGACTAAGGAAAAGATAATATACAAACACATTTATTTACATCATGATCTTGGTGCTCAACCCTATTACAGTTTAGTTCAGAATACAGTCAATAAAGTGTATTCAGATGAGAATCTGCAATCATTCATAGCAGATCAGAGTGATAATTTATATTCCAGAAACATATTACTCAGTAATTCGGCTTTCAAACCAAATTCAAACGAGGAAGGAGTTCAAAAATTAATTGATTCGAAAAATATCTTCGAAAATGGAAACAGAATTCACTTTTTAAGCGATAATAATCGTATTGAAAACTTGGAGTCCCTTTCTTCTGAAATTGATTTAAATAATAGACTAATTCCACAACCAACGATCAGCAAACCACATTCAGTAACTTCAAAGAGAAAGGCAAAATATAATTTGAGCCTACTCACGTTTGCTACTAATAATTTAGACTTCACAGGTTATGGACTTGGGTCTGGAATTGAAATTCCGCTTGGTAAACGACTTGGTATTACAACTGGATTAGCTGTAAATTTTGTGTCTCGCGATCATATCATTTTTCCATTTTTTGAAAAAGATAATGAGAGTGAAATTTTTAAATCTGTTGCAGATATCGATCTGAAAAACCAGGAAACATTCTATTCGGGTTTAAGAAGCTTCAAACAGATTTACTTGCCATTAGGCATAAGTTATCAGGTGAATAATTTCCTGGCACTTAATAGTGGTGTTAAATTCAGATATACTTATAGCGAAAATATTGATAAAACATTATTGAATAAGGCCAATAGAAAATTACCTTCTTATGCAAGTGCTGAAAACGTATTCTTTAATAATACCAATATTGGCTTATCTGCAGGTATCTCTTATAAATTAAGTAATAACCTAAGTTTCAATCTTGATTCCGAATGGGGTCTAAGTTCTCTTATTAACAGGAATAATCTTAACTATCCTTCAGACAAAAGAAAGTACGATCTTAACTTGATCAACCTGAGTACTAACTTTACATTCTAAAAAATCTTATTCACTTTAATATACGGGAGAGTTGTGTTTTTTACGTGATTTTCCGCTACTTCCCATTGCCATTCATCATCTAAGTCAATTGAATATTCTGACAGTGTAATTAATGGTAGAATGTTGTCTCCTGAAATACTATTCTTCTTTTCCAGACATGAGGTTTTTACAATATCCAGCACGCCGTTGTGCCAATAACTTTCCGGTAAATCCTGGCGTGGATGATTATAAGCTTCCCTGAGTTCACTGTTAATTATTGGCTTAATATATGTATCTCCAAGATGCCACATTTTATATGGATTTTCTGAAGCTTCTGATATTGATCGTAAACTATCTGCTTCCGGATTTTCATTTAGCATTTCAATAGCGTTATCAATTAAATGAGGAGGACGAAAAGGAGATGTTGGCCTTAGGTGGATAAACATATCTGGTCGTTCATCCGCATTCAATAAAAAGGCTAAAGCATGCTCAAAAACAGGATAATCCATTACATCATCTCCAGACAAATCCCCGGGCCTGATAAATGGAGTTTCAGCGCCATATTTGTTGGCGATTTCTGCTATTTCTGCATCATCCGTGGAGCAGATTACTCTATCAATTTTCTTGGATTGTATAGCTGCTGCAATGCTGTATGCAATCAAAGGAATGCCATTAAATAATCGAATATTTTTTCTTGGAATAGATTTAGAACCTCCTCTGGCAGGTATAAGTGCTACGACCTTCAAATACTATATAATTCTAGGTTTAACAGATTTTATTTTTCGAAGCTTATCCATTGAGGAATATTCGCTTGGATATATCTTTTTTATTCCATCCCCAAAAGCTTTTTCATTCGCCCTAATATCTCGTACCAATCTTTGCATTCCTACTGGTTCTACCGAGGCGGACTGATCTGAGCCCCACATTGCTCTGTCAAGAGTGAAATGTCTTTCGACAAATTTTGCTCCCAGAGTAACCGCAGCCAAAGTCGTAGAAAGACCGGTTTCATGACCTGAGTAACCGATAATATTATCCGGGAATAGCTTTTGGAAGGTAGAAATCATTTTCAGATTTAGATCTTCTATTGGACACGGATAAGCTGATGTTGCATGGGCAAGAAGAACATTATCTTTTCCTATCTGATCTAATACTGCATGTATATCGTCTAGAGTTGACATTCCGGTTGAAACAATCAGTGGTTTATGCGTGGATTTCATTTTTGCTAACAATTCTATATCCATCAGAGAAGCTGAGGCCGACTTGTATATTGGAGGATCAAATGCTTCTATAAAATCTACAGATACTTCATCCCAACAGGATGCAAACCAGATTAGATCTAAGGATTTACAATAATCATTTAGCTCTGCAAATTCATCAAATGAAAATTCAATTTTATGACGATAGCTGATATAATCCATCCTACCCCATGGGGTGTCCCTCTCAATATGCCATTGGTCCTTGGGAACGCAAATTTCAGGTTCTCGTTTTTGAAATTTAACAGCATCACAGCCTGCTTCTTTAGCTGCAAATATCAATTGTTTCGCAAGATTTATATCTCCATTATGGTTGATACCAATTTCTGCTATTATAAAACAAGGAAACCCTTGACCTATGGATAAAATATTATTGTTAATCTGATTCATTTAATAAAAAAGAAATTACAAGATATAACTTTAGATCCGATGATGCCATTATAAAGCCCACCTCAATTATTAAAACAAGTTTTGCGCCAGAAACTAGCTTATCTGACTAATTCGTATGGATCATCAGCGTATTGATACACATTTAGAAGATTAAGATTAAGCCTAAAACTTAATCTTGAAAGGAAAGATTGAGATTTGTAAATATTTTCAATTTCAGCCGAATTTAATATAGGTAGAGATATTCCGAAAAAATCTCCTAATTCTAAGGCTATTCCACCGCTGTAATAAAATTGAGCTTTCAATGCATCATTCGTGACCGATTTGGTATTTACAAGTGCTAAATCCAAAAAGGGTCTAAATTTTAAAAATAGAAAATTTCCAATAGGTAAATCTGATTTTAGATTTAGTGCAATAGCCCAATCATTGCTCATTCCCACCTTTTGACTACTCCCTGTAGCAGTTTTAAAACCACTGTCATTCTCTGAAAATTGCCGTGAAAACAAGCCTGATTGTTTCGTTCTAGCAAAATAATACTCTTCAAAAGATCTATCTGAAAATCCTTGATCGCTCAAGGCAATTGAAGATCTTGTAATTGCATCTGAATAATTTGCCGATTCCCGTTCACTATTGACAATAAAATAAGAGCCAAAAGCCCTGACAAAAAATTTATTCGACGTACTTATGTATACCTTTTTCTTAAAATCAAGATTTAGCTTTAGATATTCTGCCTGCGTTTGATTAAATCTGTCATAGTCCTCATATTCAAGTTGAATTAAGATTTTATTGCGACTGAGTCTTCGATCCCAATTATGCCCATAATTTAGCTGATGTACAATTGAAAGATTACTTTTAATTTCTGGATCGGATTCACCATTGAATAGTGCTTCTTCAGTATTCAATAAATGAGCACTATAGTTCAGAAAAGCATTCTGTGTTGCTTTCTTAGAAAAATGGATAGTAAAAGCGGGTTTAAGTTTAGAATACTTTAGATCATAATCTAAATTCTTATTTGAAAAAAAATGAAATTTCTTCCCTGACAATCCCAATGTAAGCTTTCGAATATTTCCTTTGGTAAAATAAATATCCTTTTCCATCGAGAATATTCCAATCGGTTCAATCGATTTAAATCCGAAAGATGTATTAATAAACCACCTGAAATTAGTAGCCGGAAATAATCCATTCGAAACAGCAAGACCAGTCATTAGCCCATCATAAGCATTCGCAGTCAAGACTGGAATCCAATTCGTATTTAAAAATCGACTATCAGAAGTTTTAAATAGAAGATTAGACTTAAATTTTTGCCTTTTAAAAATCGTATTGTTCGGAAAATAATGATTATTGCCTCGGTTAATATCAAGAAAAGGGAGTTTGCCATTCAAACTAAATCTATGTACATCCTCTGCAGATAATTCAATTTCCTTTCTTTCGGATTTTGCAATTCCTTCAAACCACTTATTGTAGATGATTTCATTATCAGTATTAAATGCAGTTAAATGAAAAGGAAGAATTAAATCACCATTATTAGCAATTATAAGTTTGTAATTGTCGTCATGTCTGGAACATGAAAAAATTTTATAGTCGAACCTTTCCTTACTATTGAGAAGTCCTTCAAAAAACCAATCCAACTTTTTCTCTGATGTAGATTCAAAAACAGATTGGAGATCGTTCGGTCTGGGATGCTTGAATTTATAAGACTCATAATATTTTTTAATACAGGCTTCAAATACATCTAAGCCCAAATAGGATTGAAGATAAGATAGAGCCCATGCAATTTTTTCATAATTGAGACTAATGTAATTCATAGGATCGATGTCATCTCGAAGATATCTGATCTTGGAATCTCGATTTATACTTTGAGCATGACTAACGAATTGCTGGATAAGGCTCAACTCAGAATCCGGGCTGCTGAATATTTTTGAAATGACTTCATTATAGAGTGGCTTTTTATAGTTCGCATCATTATATTGATGATCATGAAAGCTATTTAATCCTTCATCCATCCAGGGATGCTTCCGTTCATTCGTAGCCAGAATACCATAAAACCAATTGTGGCCAATTTCGTGAGCAATTAAATGATCTAGTACTTGTTCATCCTTTTTGTGGTCAATTATTGCAACCATTGGATATTCCATGTCACTGGACCTGGAAGAAGATCCTTCGACAATACTGATTTGTGAGTAAGGGTATTCTCCAATTTTATCAGAATAAAAGATAGAAGAGCGCTGCAATAGATCAAGCGCATTTTTCCAAGAATGAGACTCCTTCTTCCGAAGTACATTTAATTCAATTTCCTTTTCTTTAATTCGAATGCGTCGTGACTCTTTAATAAACTTTTCTGAAGCGAACCAAGCGAAGTCAACAACGTTTTTTGCATTATAACTTATAATTTGAATGGAGTCATTTTTTTCAATTGAGCTAAGCTCACCTGTATGTCCAACTACAAATGAAGATGGAATAGAGAGATTTATATCATAATTCCCAAAATCATAGTAGATTTCTCCCATATCCAAATAGGGCATTGGGTGCCATCCATCTGAATCAAAAACTGCAGGTTTTGGGTACCATTGGGTAAACCTGTAAACATCATTTCCGTATCCTGCTCTTGAAAAGTTATACGGAATCTTCAAACTATAATCGATTATGAGTTCCACTGTGGTATTGGCTGCACAAGGCGTATTTAAAATGACTTCTACAATATCAGAATATTGATGGCCCTCTTTTTTAAAAGGGTGACAATCAAGCGGAGACCCTTCCTGTTCTATATAGAATTTCTCATATGATCCACTAAATTGAGCATCGGAAAAATGAAAATCCATTTCATACAATCTTAATTGTTGTTCTGCATATGCTGAACGTTTATCTCCATAGGCGTTCCACCATAAATGCAGATAAATCTTGTCTAGTGAAACAGAAGAATTATTCTTATACTTTATTGTACATTGCGCATTTAAGCTTTGATTTAAAGTATCAAGACTAGCAACTATTTTAAAATCAACTTGCTGCTGAAATGCATTTTGTGCTTTAATATTAAAGGAGGAAAAAAATATTGTGACCGCCAGGAAGAAATTGAATAAGCTAAAAGTCATATTAACTTTTTGTTTAATATTTTAAGCATATAATATTAATCATTTATGTTCAAAAATCATTATCTGGTTTTACTCTTAAGTCTGTGTATGATAGCTTGTAAATCAACAAAACAAGCAAATCAAATAAATGCATCAGACAATCTTCAGAATCAAAATTTCTTATTTCCAATAGACTGGGTTGGTCAATATGTTGGAGATCTCAACATATATGATGGAAAGTCGGATAGCCTTCAAGGGAAGATGAAATTAATAATAGATAATCCAGACGGAAATGGGTTTTATCCCTGGACCATTATATATGGTGATAATGATATAAGATCTTATGGATTGGAAGCCATCAATCCTGAAAAAGGACACTATAGAATTGATGAATATAACAGTATAAAAATAGATGCATACCTTAGGAAAAATCATTTTGTAAGTCGGTTTTCTGTATTGGAATCTGATCTTGTTGTAGATTACGAGAGAGTTAATAATGGGATCGAAGTTTCTTTTTTTATTTCGACTGAAAGGCCTGTTAATATTAGTGGTGACGAGATAATTGCTAAAGATACAATACCCTTGGTTGGTGCCTTTGAGATTCTGGTAGTTCAAAATGCTTTTCTGAAAAAAATATAGAAGTCCAACAATTATAAAATATGAATAAGATGATATTTATAATTGCGGGAAATTTAAAAAAACTATGATGGAAGAATGTACAATAAAAGAATTGATAGATGAAGTAATTGAAATTGCAAAACAAGCTGGAGACAAAATCCTTGAAGTTTATAATGATGTTGACAATTTCAATGTGGAAACAAAAGATGATAACTCTCCACTTACAAGAGCAGATCGTGAAGCCAATAAGATAATATGTGCAGCTTTAGAACAATTAGATCCTCAATTTCCAATAATATCCGAAGAAAATAAAGCCATTGACTACGAAACGAGAAAAGACTACGAATATCTTTGGATGGTAGATCCTTTAGATGGGACCAAAGAATTCATTAAAAGGAATGGAGAATTCACTGTAAACATTGCCTTAATTCATAAAAACCGTGTAATTGCGGGGGTAGTATATGCTCCTGTATTGGATGAAATGTATTACGGAATCAAAAATCAGGGTGCATTCAGAAATAAAGATCAAAGGACAGAGGCTCTACAAGCAGCAAGCTATCGGAAAACTGATGAAGAATTATCTATTGTATGTTCCAGGTCCCACCTTAATGAAGACACACAAAACTTTATTGAAGCTTACTCAAACCCAATAAAAGTATCGAAAGGTAGCTCATTGAAGTTCTTAATCTTAGCTTCTGGTGATGCACATATATACCCTAGATTAGCTCCAACTATGGAATGGGATACTGCAGCCGCACAAATTATCGTTGAAGAAGCTGGAGGGCAGGTTATCCAGGCGGAAAATGGAGAAGCTGTAGTGTACAATAAAGAAAATCTTTTGAATCCTTTCTTTATAGCACATGGTCAAATCAAGGCGAATGATTAATGAATAGAATCCAATCTCAACATATTTTTATAGTCGCATGCCTCTTTATTATGATAGGTCTGTTGTATTCGCGCTTCATGATCAGTATGGGCATGATATTCTTCTTGATTGCAGGACTATGGAATGGCGATTTGAAGCAAAAACTTACGGGTTTTCTTTCTAATAAATATTATTTGAGCATTACTGGCATTTTTATTATTTGCCTTATCTCAGGATTATGGTCGGCTAATATTGATTATTTTTTGGAACGCTTAAGAATTAAACTTCCCCTTTTCTTTTTACCCTTTGCTTTCTATGCCATTCCGAAAATAGATAAGAAAATCATGAAAATGATCTCTCTTTCTTTTATCCTCCTCATGTTTAGTTCCGCCTTATGGTCCATAGCCTCCTTTCTTTTCGATTTAGAACACTTTATTGAGATATATAAAAAAGGACAGATTATTCCGACTCCTATTCACCACATCAGATATAGCATCATGATGAGTTTGGCTTTCCTTTTTAGTATACATCTTCTTATACAGAAATCTGAAACAATTATCAAATATGAAAAACAAATTTTAAGTTTTATTACAGCTTTTCTTTTTATATATCTGCACTTGCTGGCTGTAAGAAGTGGCTTGCTGACTTTATATGTGATTGTTTTATCCTCAATCATTTACTTTCTAATGAAGAAAGGCACTAAAAAAATTGGTCTGTCTATTCTCAGTGTTTTAATCCTTTCTTCTGTTTTGTCAATTCAATATGTCCCGACTATAAAAAACAAAATTGGATATATGAAATACAGTCTTGAGCTGTTTTCAAAAAATGATAATATAAGGGAGTTATCTGATTCCAGAAGATTAGGAAGCATTTATGCAGGAATTCATTTGATTAAAGAAAATCCTGTGGGAGGAGTTGGCCTTGGTGATATAATGGATGAAACCAATGCTTACCTGGAATTAAATTATCCTGAATTAATAAATCTCGAATTGTTACCTCACAATCAATATATTCATAGCGCCGCAACAATGGGAATCTTTGGATCGATCCTATTTATTCTCTTTACAATTATACCCTTATTTTACCTCAGAAATTCTGATAGATTCTTTCTTATAACGAGCCAATTGGTATTCTTTGCTTCTTTTCTGGTCGAGCATACTTTGGAATCGCAAATTGGAGTCGCGATATATATCTTTATACTATTGTTTGCAATGAAAAATCAAGAATCTTACTATCAAAATACGGACAAGTGAAGCTATCTACAGTTATAATGACTTTCAATGAGGAAGACAAGATAGAACAATGTATAAGTTCTGTTTTAACTGTAAGTGATGAGATTATTGTTCTTGATTCTTATTCGACAGATAAAACGGTAGCTATTGCAGAATCACTTGGGGCTATTATAAAGTCTAACAGCTTTCTTGGATATATTGCTCAGCGTGAATTATCAATTTCCTTCGCTACTAATGAATTGGTTTTAGCTCTGGATGCTGATGAATATTTAAGTGAAGAACTTCAAATAGAAATAGAAGCTATAAAGAAAAATCCGGTTGCTGATGTCTATTACCTCAATCGTTTGAGTTCAATCAATAACTATTGGGTCAAGCATGGTTCATGGTTTCCACATAGACTCATCAGATTATTCAAAAAATCTTCAATTCGATGTGGAGGAAATCCTCCTCATGATAAAATAGAAGCTTTAGAAAATACGAAGTCACGCCGACTAAAAGGCTTACTTATGCATAATTGTAATGATGATATTCACGACAGGATGAATACCATTAATAAACACAGTTCTATAGCAGCAAAATACAGATTCTCACAAGGGAAGAAGAGTAATTACTTTAAGGTCCTTCTCAAACCAATTTGGAAATTTTTTGTAGAATATTTCTTAAGATTGGGGTTCTTGGATGGTTACTATGGTTTCTTTCTTGCCAGATCTACAGCATTTTATATTTATATGAGAGAATCCAAACTCATGGAAATATGGAAATTAAATAATTCGAAATAGGAGCTGATTTAAGAAAATTTAAAAATGACAAATTATTCCTTTCCATTAATTGACAGAGAAATATTTTTTGGGAATCCTGTTATATCAGGAGCTCAAATTAGCCCGGATGGTAAGTATATAAGTTTTATCAAACCATTAGAGGATGTGATGAACATTTGGGTGAAAAGATCTGATGACGCTTTTGATGAAGCGCTTCCTCTAACGAATGACAAAACCAGACCCATTAGATCTTACTTCTGGAGTCGTGACTCAAAATATATTCTTTATGTTCAAGATAAAGGTGGTGACGAAAACTTTCATGTCTATGCTGTAGATCCATCATCTGCAATTTCATCAGAATCGATTCCTGATGCACTTGACTTAACACCATATGGAGATATTGCAGCCTTTATTTTAAGCCTTCCTAAGGCTAATGGAAAAGAAATCAATGTTGGTATTAATGACAGAGATAAAGCCTGGCATGACTTCTATGCCATTAATATAGAAACTGGTCAGCGTAGATTGATACTTAAAAATGAAGATCGTTTTAACGCTGTCTATTTTGATCTTGATAATCAGCTAAAGCTCAGTTCAAAATCAAATCAGAACGGTGGAACCGAAATATATAAAAAAACAGAAAGAGGATTTCAAAAAATACTTGAAGCAACTCTGGAAGAAAGTATATCCCCAACTAGATTTAGGAAAGACGGAAAAGCTTATTTTGTTTCCAATGTAGGAAATCCGGATCTAGCTGGTCTATATCTAAACGATTTTGAAACAGATACCCTGGAGTTCATTGAATCTGATCCTGAAAATAAAGTCGATCTGGAAGATGTTTCTTTCTCACTAAACACTGACGAACTTATAGCTACAATCTATATTTCTGACAAAAAGAAAATATACTGGAAGAATGAAGATTTTAAAAAAGACTATAACTATCTAAAAGAAAAATTTCCCTCTTCAGAAATAAGTATTAGCTCTACAACTAAAGACGAAAGACAGTGGTTAATTTATACACATAGTGATATTGATCCGGGAAGTGCATATCAATTTAACAGAGATACACATTCTATAGATTTTCTTTATTCTCCTCGCCCAGAATTGCCAACAGAATATTTATGTTCGATGGAGCCCGTCAGTTATAATTCTCTGGATGGACTTAATATTCCTGCATACATTACCAGACCAAAAACCGAAAGTAAAAATCTCTTGCCTGCAGTAATTATGCCTCATGGAGGCCCTTGGGCCAGAGACTATTGGGGTTATAATAGCTTTGCCCAATTTCTGGCCAATCGTGGATATGCTGTCTTACAAGTAAATTTCAGAGGATCTACAGGATATGGTAAAGCCTTCCTTAATGCAGCAATAAATGAATGGGGAGAGAAAATGCAAGATGACTTAACAGCCGGCGCCAAATACCTCATAGATAATGAAATAGCTGAGCCCAATGCAATTGCAATTATGGGGGGATCATATGGCGGTTATGCTACACTTGCAGGATTAACGTTTACGCCTGAAGTCTACGCCGCAGGAATATCAATAGTTGGCCCATCCAATCTTTTTACATTGTTGGAAACAATACCACCCTATTGGGAATCAGCACGTGCAATGTTCCACAAACGAATGGGGAATCCAAACACCGAAGAGGGAAAGGCTCAATTAAAAAGACAATCTCCATTCTTTCATACTTCAAATATTAAATCACCATTAATGGTTGCTCAAGGTGCGAACGATCCAAGAGTCAAGAAAAGTGAATCGGATCAGATTGTAATTGCAATGCGAGAATTAAACTTAAACGTCGAATATCTCAATTTCCCTGATGAAGGTCATGGATTTGCAAACCCAAGGAATAATATGGCATTTATTGCTGCCATGGAAAGATTTCTTTCTGATCAACTTGGAGGACGATATCAAAAAGAAATCCCCGATCATCTAAATACCATTCTCGAAAAGGTAACTGTAGATATTAATTCTCTCAAAATGCCATTGTTGATAAACAATGATATTAGAAATTCACAAATCCCTACAGTAATTACATCTCCTGAAAGTTATTCGGCGATGTATAAGATTCAGCTTGCAATATCCGGACAATTGATCGATTTCGAAATCAACAGATCTGTCAACTTATTAAACAATGAAATAGAGCTTATTGATAAAGCCATATCACCAATGGGAGAGATGATTGATAAAACCATCGTTCTCAAGTCGGACTTCAGCCTTGTTGAAAGGAGTATCAAGCAAGATCCGATGAGTATAAGTCTTAAACTAGAAAATGAAAAGATTTCCGGTTCCATTACGATTCAAGATGAAGTGAAACCAATTGAACTAGCAATTGAAAAGGATTTTATCATCGATGGGCCAGCTCTTGATTTATTTCTTCAAAATATAAATTACAATACGCCTTCTCAATATTTATACGTTTTTGATGCTCAAAATCAGTCTTTTACACATCATCACATTTCGGTAGAAAAAGAAGAAATAATCTCTGGATACAATTGTTTACAGATTAAATTAGAATCTCTGGAAGGCCCGCAGAAAACGGCAAGCTATTGGATATCCAAAGATGCCAGCCCCATTTTAGTCAAAAAGGAAAGTATCCTCCCTGAGATGGGAGGAGCAAAAATGACATGGCTTTTAATCATTGAAAATC
Organism: Saprospiraceae bacterium; assembly: GCA_965248155.1. Taxonomy (GTDB): domain Bacteria; phylum Bacteroidota; class Bacteroidia; order Chitinophagales; family Saprospiraceae; genus RFSX01. Next base: position 749,531 of record CBDFIO010000001.1, on the reverse strand, counting down.
ACTAATGACCATTCATTTTCATTTCACCTGCTAATACTTTAAAGGTCAAATGATTTTCTTCAGGAGGTAAAGGACAAGTAGCATAATCTGTAAAAACGCAAGGTGGGTTAAATGCCCGATTAAAATCAATGATAACTTGGTTTGACTCAAGAGCTCCCTTTTCTACATATATGTATCGACCTCCTCCATAGGTGTTATCTCCTGTAGTGTCATCACTAAATATTACAAAATAAAACTTTGGTCCTCCGTCGAGAGCTGTAAGCTTATACTTTTTGCCATTGTATTCAAACTGTAAGAATGCTTCAATAGAATTTTGACTTTCCATTCCTATAATATTGACAATCTTTATTGAATCATTGGAAGGCCGGGTTACAACTTTTGCTTCTACAATATATTCAGGGTTAAATTTGAATGAGGGAATATTCCCAAATCTAATCCTTGAAACAAGACTTGTATCTTTGATTCTAATACCAAATTTGTCGCCTCGTTTGATGACATACCACAACAGAGAATTGTGACGTAAAATAGTGGGTGCCCCATCAACATCAGAATCTATATACCCTTTTTCAAAAGAAATTTTGTTTGATAGTACTTCAACATTTGGCATAGATTCAAAATAAATGCTGTCATGTCTAAGCGTCAGTGTAGCTAATAATTGAGGAAAGTTTTGTGGAAGTTTTATTGAGCAATTTTTTCTAGAACCCATTTCATTAAGCCCTTCATCTATCCAGCTCAGTCCAATTAAGGAAAGCCACCCATCAGCCTTCAGTAAGGTTTCCAGCCGTTCGGATTGCCAAAAGATATGCTCTTTTTCCAAAACTTCAAATGCGGCAGTATCGACCTGGGTGTATACCGTATTTTTACACCCTAAGAATATAAAAGCAAGGAAACAAGCCAAAAAGTAGATTCGCTTAGGCATTTGATAGATTTTAAATCAAAAAAAATCAATGCCCAAATGTAATTGATTAAGAGATCATTTATCCTTTTCTTTTGAGTCTAGTTTTGGATTGATTTCCTGAGTTTCATCTTGATTTTCATCACTTCTGCTCAATTGATCGTTTTCATCTTCTTCCATGATAGTAGGAATGCCCGAACTACACGGTCCATTATGGGCATAGAACTCCGATCCTAATTTAACTTCAAATCCTCCAAAGAGTTCTACATAATTAACTGCTTTATATTCGGAATAAGTACCAATCCTCCTCCTATCAATCTGGAAGATCTGATATAGTTGCTTGCCTGATAAAATTGATAACCATTACTTACATTTGTTTGTCCGGGATTATTGGCTTTTGTCAATACAATAGTTGCAGGACATGTACTATATAAATCTGAAGACCAAATACTTCTTCCATGTGTTCCGGCCCGAATAACACCTGCACCATAATTGATTTCTAAATCTCGAATCTCCGTAGTTGGCAATCCATTTGTAAAAGGAATCCAATCCCCTAAGTCATTATCTCTATAGAAAACGCCAATATCGGTTCCGACATATAAGGCATCATTAGGACTTCCGTTTGTATCCTCATATGCGATACAATTATGTGGTACATTTGGTAAAGAACCAGTAAGGTTGGCCCAGCTGGTTCCGGCATTTTGCGATCTATATACTTTTTTATTGTTGATATATCCGTTTACTGTTACAAATACATCTTCGTCATCATCCGGATTTACAGCAATGTCCGTTACACTTTGCGCGGCACTCCAAGTGCCTGTTATATCAGTCCAAGTGTTGCCTGAATTACTTGACATTCTTAAAGTGTTCCCATCTGCTGCATAAATTCTGGCCGTATTATTTGTTCCCATAGCCATAGCACTGCTGCCTACAGCACCTTTATTTGTCCAGCTTGTTCCGCCGTTTGTAGACCTATATACGTCATCATAACCGGCATAGAGAATATTATGATTGGAAGGATCCATAATATAAGGTGTCACCCATGTTCCGGCAGATCCTACAGGTTGAATATCAGTGTTAGTAGCACCTCCATCAGTAGATTTCCTTAGCCCGCCAAATTGGAAACTGAAATATATAATATTCTGGTTGGCGTGACTGATCATGCAATCCATTCCATCTGCACCAAAAATATGTTCTACAGAAGTTCCTCCTGTTCACTTGTTAGATCCGTTATCCTGTGTTCCTCCTACAAGTAAATTACTGTTCGATTCTTTCCCGGCTATCTTATAAAATTGCATGTTTGCCAATCCAGTAGAAATATTCGTCCAACTATCTCCACCATCTGAAGACTGAAATATGCCACCATCACTACCACAATACAGATAGTCATTTAATGGATTGTATTCTAGCGCATGTATATCGGCGTGTGTATACTCTGTTCCTCCAAAAACCCACTGAGAAACATTGGTCATCGTGGTTCCGGCATTAATACTTTTCCACACATTAATTCCTCCAGTATAGAGTTTACTGGTGTTGTCTAAGGCAACTGCTATAGCCAAATCATACCAGGCTTGATCAATATCATCGCTCCCAGTTGAAGAATATCCTAGGATATTTGGTGTTGTTGATCTTGTTGAAAAATTGGCACCACTATCTGTGGATCTATAAACACCTGTGAATACACCGGGAGTCGTTGCAGGACCTGCCAATAAAAATACATGATTTACATTTTGAGGGTAACTCCTATTGCTAATCTGCTGGCTCCGGTTGGTGTTCCAGATGTTATTTTTGTCCAGGTGACACCACTATTAGTTGATCTATAAAATTCTCCAGCCTTTTCAGCATATAATGTTGTGGAACTACCCGGTTTATATTCAATGTCTCTGTAGGTTCCCGAACTATACTGTGCCCAAGAAGTGCCACCATTTGTTGTTCTCCATATAGCATCTGTAGTAGCTGCAATGAGCGTATTTACGTTATTGGGATCCATTGCCAATTTGTATCCTTTTTCAAAGTCATCTATGTCCCACATTAACCCTGTTGAAGACCAGGTTACTCCTCCATTTGTTGATTTTAATACTCCAATACCATTTGAACTACCTCCGTCACCATCACCAGTTAATATATAGATGATATTAGGATTAGTTGGATGAACAACAATACTTGATACGCCAAGACTTGGCATTCCATCATGTAATGGAGCCCAGGTAGCTCCCATATCAGTTGTTTTCCAAATTCCACCAATGGGTGTTCCAATATATATTGTATTGGCATCTGTAGGATGAAATGCAATACAACTTACTCTTCCTATTCCAGGGTTATAACCTGAAGTTCCATTAGTCCAGGATGAAGGAGTTAAAAATTCCCAATCTCCTGTATGAACAACTGTTGATTTTCTATTATAATAATCCTTAGTGGCTTGCCAGTTTCTTGCTGCCACATTAGTCAACATTCCATTCTCATCAAGCTTATCTTTCATCCTGTATTCATACCTTTTCCATTGCTTGTAACCACTTCCTCTACCTGATAGTGGTTTAAATAGGTTGAGTTTCTTATATTAGCACATGGAACATACTACTACTACTACTACTATTACTTGTCCCCATTGCAATTGTACTGACCTTCAAAAGAATGGTCATAGAGAAAACGGGAGACAACGTTGGCGTTGTAAAGTCTGCAAAAAGAGTTTTCAACTTAGCTATAAAGCCAGAGAGCCCGGTGTTAAAGAACAAATTGACTCATTAATTCTCAATAGTTCAGGGGTTCGAGATACAGCAAGGATTTTAGGGATCAATAAAAATACGGTGATAGCTCACTTAAAAAAAAACGCTTCAAGTGAACCCTTATCTATTGAACAAGGAAGAAGTTCAAAGCCTTGATAATTTGGCAGTAAGTTTTCACTATACAGCAGAGGCAGATGAGTTTTGGTCTTATGTTGGCAGTAAGGCGAATCAAAGGTGGACTTGGTATGCGATGGATAAGCATTCCGGGATGATTTTGGCTTGGGTTAATGGAAAGCGTACCGATGAGAGCTTTGAAAAACTTCTGGATCTTCTTAAAGACATTCCCATTGGTGACTATTATACGGATGATTGGGGAGCTTATAGTAGGTCATTGCCAAAAAGCTTACATACTATTGGGAAAGATTTGACTTGGAAAATAGAACGGAAAAACTTGAATTTTAGAACGCATATCAAACGTCTTAATAGAAAAACCATTTGCTTTTCCAAAAATGAACAGATTCACGATAATGTCATTGGTATGTACATCGAAAAATACTATTATAAATCAGGAACTTATGGAGATCATCAGCCTATTTGACCCAGCACCCCTCTACCTTTGTCTTTACCATCATAAAATGCTTCCATTTTTGTCTGAAGCTTGGCAAAGTCTTTTCCTTTATAATTTGTATACAGAGATCTTCCATCTGAAATTTCTTCCTGAGCCGATATGGAAAGTCCTATAAATAAGAAAAAGGCAAATATTAAAGGAAATGTATGGCGGTAATTATTCATATTCAATAGGTTTGATTTAGAAAATAGGGATTACCAATATAGGGAAAAAATAGCCCTAATGCAGTGATAGCCTACGAATTATATTCGCTTTTTAAGCTCAACAAATGGATTTGCCGAATTTATAAAAGATTCTCAAACGCACCAATAGCGTTTTCTATTCCGTCTGGAGCTGAACCACCTGCTGTAGCAAAAAAAGCCTGGCCTCCTCCGCCACCGTTTATGTGTTTTGCTATTTCTTTTATTATGCTTCCGGCGTTCATATTTTTATTGTCCACCAGGGATTGGCTTAATATCAGCATAAGTTGGGCCTTACCATTTGATTCAAGTCCAAAAAGAATAGCAGCATTATCGACTTCTTTTTCAAGATTAAAAATTAATGTCTTTGCAGCTTTAGGATCATTGATAGGGATTTGTTTAGCTAGGACATTTATGCCATTAATTTCCTTTATTTCCTTTTTGAGGTCTGCTTGTAAGTTTCCAGCTTTAGAATTCTCAATTTGCTCAAGCTTCTTTTTTAATTGCTTGTTCTCATCTTGAAGTTGAGTAATTGTAGTGACTAGTTCTTTCGGGTGCTTAAAGAGTTGCCTTATAGATTCCAATTCCTCAATTTCCTGTTCCACATACTTTTCAGCAGCATCGGCAGTTATGGCAGTAATTCTTCGGACACCTGCAGCAATTCCCGTTTCTGAAATTATCTTAAATTGCCCAATGTGACCTGTTGAATTGACATGACACCCTCCACATAATTCTACAGAATACGATTTATCAAAAGTGATCATTCGAACTTCATCTCCATATTTTTCACCGAACAACATCATAGCTCCTGATTCTTTAGCATCTTCTATTGCGATTGACCTGTCTTCTTCAAGAGGGATATTCTCTCTGATTTTTGAATTTACGATTGATTCGATTTTTTTCAATTCTTCTGAACTTAATTTATCGTAATGAGAGAAGTCAAATCGCAGCAATGAATCTTTCACTAAAGATCCTTTTTGCTGAACATGAGAACCTAAAACCTGGCGTAGAGCTGCATGCATAAGGTGAGTCGAACTGTGATTATTCTCAGTAAGGCGCCTCTTCTTTTCATCAACTTGTGCAGTAATATCAACAGATAGATTCTCTGGTAATTTGTTTACATAATGAATGATGATATTATTTTCCTTTTTTGTATCAAGAACATTAATATTCTCATCTCCAAAGTAAAGCATCCCAGTATCTCCTACCTGACCACCTCCTTCAGGATAAAACGGTGTTTTATCAAGAATCAACTGTGTAAAGTCAGTGCCTTTTTCAGTAATAATTCGATATTTCAAAAGTTTTATGTTCGCAACATTAAGTTGATCATAGCCTAAGTATTCAGTTTCTGATCCATTTTGAATAACAACCCAGTCTCCGGCATGTTTTTCTGCATCTGCTCTACTCCTTTCCTTTTGGGCTTGAAGGGCCTGATTAAATCCTTCCTCGTCAACGCGCCATCCTTTCTCTTCAGCTACCAATCTTGTTAAATCGAATGGAAAGCCATAAGTATCATATAATTCAAAAGCATCTTTACCACTCAAACTCCCATCATCTACTTTTAATATTTCTAACCTTTTCAGACCATCTTCCAATGTTCGTAAAAATGATTTTTCTTCTTCCATGATCACTTTGGAAACAAAATCAAGTTGTGATAATAACTCTGGGAAAATATCTTTGAATTGCTCCGCCAAAGCAGGTACCATTTTGTAAATGAAAGGGTCTTTTATATTGAGGAAACTATAATTATACCTTACCGCTCTTCGAAGGATTCTCCTAATTACATAACCTGCTCCTGTATTGCTCGGCATTTCACCGTCTGCAATCGTAAATGATACCGCCCTTAAGTGATCTGTAATCACTCTCATCGCTATATCTGTCTGACTATCTCCACTATAATCGTTGGTATATTCAATTCCTGTTTCTTTTTCCAGAAATTGGATATAAGGTTTGAATATATCAGATTCATAATTTGAAGTCTTACCTTGCAAAATCATTGCAAGTCTTTCAAAGCCCATCCCGGTATCTACATGTTTTTCTGGCAGATTCTCTAATACTCCGTCTGCTTTGCGATTGTATTGTATAAAAACAAGATTCCAGATTTCAATTACCAGAGGATGATCTTCATTGACAAGTTCCTTTCCTGGCTTTTTTGCTTTTTCTTCATCTGATCTTAAGTCTACATGAATTTCAGAACAAGGTCCACATGGTCCCGTATCACCCATCTCCCAAAAGTTGTCCTTCTTATCAAAATATAAAATACGATCCTCGGAAATATATTTTTTCCATATGTCAGCTGCTTCTTTATCTTCAGTTGTAGAGTCAATCTTATCTCCACCAAATACAGTCACATATAATTTAGACGGGTCTACTCCAAAAACTTCAGTTAATAATTCCCATGCATATCCTATAGTCTCTTCTTTGAAATAGTCTCCAAATGACCAATTGCCTAACATTTCAAACATTGTATGATGATAGGAGTCCCGACCAACTTCTTCCAGATCATTGTGTTTTCCAGAAACACGCAAACATTTTTGAGTATCAACAACCCTCGAAGAATTGGGTTTTGAGTTACCTAAAAAGAAATCTTTAAATTGATTCATCCCCGCATTCGTAAACATTAAAGTGGGATCATTTTTGACAACAATAGGGGCAGAAGGTACTACTGAGTGTCCTTTATTAGAAAAATAGTCTAAAAAACATTGTCTTATTTCAGAGGAATTCATGAATCAATTATTGTAATTATCAATTTATATATAACAATAGTTTTAAGCATTATGTCGTTTGAGAAGGTCAATATTTCAAAACGTTACTAAATAATATTAATTTATTTTATATATGATTCAATATTATATCACAAAATATTTTGTATTTAAACATTGCCGAATTATTTTAGAGGCGCAAATTACCCTGTGTTCCTCGTAGTTCTCAAATATGAGGCAAAACTACTTAATTCTATTATTCTAAAGGTTACATGAGAAGAGAGAAATACGTATTTGACCAAAATACACTTCAGTATCAAAAAGTTAAATTAACATGGAAGCAAAGAGTCGTAAGACTTTCTGCTTTTACTGCATTATTGCTCATATGTTCTTTTGGCTTGTATACACTAGCATATACAATTATTCCTACGCCAAATGAGATGGCAATGAAGAGGAATCTGAACCAAATGAATTATCAATTTAATTCCTTATCGACTGATTTTGAAAGTATCGCCACTCAATTAGAAGATTTACAGGATAAAGATGCAGAAGTTCACAGGATTATATTCGGAATCGATCCCATAGATATAGCAGTATGGGAAGGGGGTACTGGAGGTAATGAAGACAATAGTTACTATTCTTCTATTCAGAACTCTGATGCCTTTATTAATCAAACTCAAGAAAAGGTTGAAAGACTTAAATATAAACTTGAGCTACAAAGAAGCTCTTTAGATACAATTTTTGCACTTGCCAAACAAAGAGAAGAAAAATTAGTATCGATCCCATCAATAAAGCCAGTTCGGGAAGATAAGCTGAAGAGGAAAATGCATTACATGTCTGGTTATGGTATAAGAATTCACCCTGTTCATAAAATCAAAAAATTCCATAAGGGAATTGATTTTACGGCACCGAGAGGAACAGCTATTCAAGCTACCGGAAAAGGAGTCGTTATTCGAGTTGAAAACAAGAAACTCGGTTATGGTAAAAATGTGATCATTGATCATGGTTTTGGATACACATCTCTATACGCACATATGCAGAAGATTGATGTAAAAAAAGGTGACATCGTTACAAAAGGACAAAAAATAGGTACAATTGGAAGTTCAGGAACTTCTACCGCTCCTCACCTTCATTATGAAGTCAGAATAAATAACAAACCAGTTAATCCAATTGACTATTGTATGGATGGCTTAAGTCCTGAAGAATATAAAGAATTAGTCTTAAGAGCATCGAAAGAAAATCAATCTTTCGATTACTAGATAAGTTTAACAACTTAGAAATACCAACACAAAAATAAAAGTCATTTCACTTGAAATGGCTTTTTTTTATTCTCCAGTTTTTTCGAGCAACTTTTGAGTGAGGTCTTCAATTATATAGGCGCCTCTGTAAGGATCGATTTTAATATCCATAGCACTTTCCAATTCAAACAGATTTTGAATATTAATAAGTAATCTACTATGATTCAATTCTTGACGGATATCCACATCATTAAAGTATAAATGATCGACTCCCGCACTTTTAGCCCATAGTGAGGCATTGGTTGCCATTATGAGCTGATCCTCTTTTGATGAGCTAGAGCTTTCAAGATTTAAAATGGATTCTAAAAGTACATTTCCTCCTTTCTTGTATTTGGATTGTAATATTTTAATAGCCCTTATAAAAGGAACAATTTCTAACAGTCTATCTGTCATTGAAATTCTGATTATATGGTCTTCCTCGGAAGAACTAAAAAGATCTTTGATTGCCATTAAACAACCAATTTGATACTCTGTACCTTGATTAGCGAGATCAAGTATCTTAAATACTCCTTCTCCTCGAGAAACAAAATGGCTCCCAATTACACTTAAGGAAAACTTCCAGTTGCTCGAAGCCGGTATTCCCTTTTTATAATCCAGGAATCGATTCAGTGCAGTTTCTGTTTCAAATTCAATATCCAAATGAATTAATTCCATGTAAATCTCATTTAACAATACTGACCAATCCGTTGTTTCATTAGCATGTAATTTTATCAGCCGAAGATTATTGGCAAGTAAATGCAGAAGATTTTGATTTATTTCTTTGTCATTATTGTGTTTAGTTAGAGAAACACCAATAGAGAAGCTTTCAGGTATTGTAATTTTATTATCATTCAATATCAGAGATTGTGGATCTAAGAAAGGGTCATACTTTATTCCATTTCTAAGGCTTATAATCTTATTATTAAGATCTTCGATTTTGAGTTCCCCTTTAAGTTTTTGTTGCCAGTCACTGTATTGAATTTCTCTTTCCATAGTAATATTTGCATTGTTCCACCTGAAGAACAAACAATTTAGCCCTTAGAGTTGTTGATAAAGGGCAAAATGCTTATTTATACAAAATTTAAATAATTTGTTTATCTATATTTGTGCACTATATGAATTTAATTAAATGAATTCGAATCGATTAATATATTTAGATAATAATTCCACTACTCCAACTGACCCAAGGGTTGTTGAGAAGATGGTACCCTATTTCAATCAATATCATGGAAATGCGGCCAGCAGAAATCATCCTTTCGGTTGGATTGCAGAAGATGCAGTTGATAAAGCTCGGGAACAAATAGCTGACTTGATTGCTGTGGACCCCAGGGAAGTAATATTTACTTCAGGCGCTACAGAATCCGATAATCTTGCCTTGAAAGGTGTATTTGAAATGTATAAAAGGAAAGGTAATCATATAATTACCTTAACTACAGAACACAAAGCTGTTTTGGACTCTTGCAAGAAAATTGAGAAGATGGGTGGAGAGGTGACTTACCTCGAAGTAGGTTCCAATGGATTGGTTGATCTAAATGATCTTAGAAATGCAATCAAGGAAAACACCATCCTTGTGTCAATCATGTGGGCGAATAATGAGACCGGAGTCATTCAACCTATGAAGGAAATAGGTGATATCTGTGCAGAGAAAGGTGTCCTATTTATGAGTGACGCTACACAAGCTGTAGGTAAAATCAAGGTGAATCCGAAAGAAGTTGGAATTCATCTTATGGCATTTTCAGCTCATAAAATGTATGGCCCAAAAGGTGTAGGTGCCCTATTCGTAAATAGAAAAAACCCAAGGGTAAAAGTTACGGCTCAAATTGATGGAGGCGGACATGAAAGAGGAATGAGATCAGGAACACTCAATGTCCCTGGAATTGTAGGATTTGGCAAAGCCGCTGAAATCGCAGGCCAGGAAATGGAATCTGAAGCTCAAAGATTGTCAAAATTGAGAGACAAGTTAGAAGCCGCTTTAATGAGCAGCATGGAAGAAGTCTATATCAATGGAAGTACAGAAAATAGAATGCCTCATGTCACAAATATTTCTTTCAAACATGTTGAAGGTGAAGGATTGATGATGACTTTTAATCAAAATATTGGCGTTTCTTCAGGATCGGCATGTACTTCTGCATCCTTAGAACCCTCTTATGTACTTATTGCATTAGGACTAGGAGACGATCTTGCACATTCTTCAATTAGATTCAGCTTAGGAAGATTTACAACTGACGAAGAGATAGATGTTGCTATAAAACAAGTTTCAGAAGGTGTTCAACATATGAGAGATTTAAGCCCAATCTGGGAAATGTATAAAGAAGGAATTGATCTTGAATCAGTAGTATGGTCCGAACATTAGACCTTATTGAGTTTGAACTATTGCATTAATTAAATTGTTCAATAATCAGAGTTAAAAAAGTAAAATATGGCTTATTCAGAAAAAGTAATAGAGCATTTCAAGAGACCTAAAAATGTAGGTACACTTGATAAAGAACAGAAGAATGTAGGTACTGGTTTGGTAGGAGCACCTGAATGTGGTGATGTTATGAGACTTCAAATTGAAGTTGATGAACAAAGCAATATAATTAAAGACGCTAAATTTAAAACTTTTGGTTGCGGATCCGCTATAGCTTCATCTTCTTTAGCTACGGAATGGTTAAAAGGAAAATCTATTGATCAAGCTCTTGCAATCGATAATATGGATATCGTAGAAGAATTAGCTCTTCCCCCTGTAAAAATACACTGCTCTGTGTTGGCAGAAGATGCTATCAAAAGTGCAATATCAGATTATAAAAAGAAAAACGGTTTAGAAGGATAATGTTGTTCGTTGCAAATAGCGCCAAAGAAAAAATTTCAGAATTAATCACCAATTCTAATCTTAATGATGATTACTTCGTTCGTGTATCTGTCACCAGCGGAGGATGTTCCGGTCTTTCCTATAATCTTGACTTTGATAATGCGACTCAAACAGATGATCAGGTTTTTAAAGATAATGGGGTAAAAGTAGTTACCGACCTAAAAAGCTTCTTATATCTCTGTAATACAACACTCGAATTTTCGGGGGGTCTTAATGGTAAAGGATTTTACTTTAACAATCCCAATGCAGAAAGGACCTGCGGATGTGGTGAGAGTTTCGCCGTCTAATACTTTTCCTAACATTTATAAAATAAAAAAAGGAGACTGAATCGAATTCAGCCTCCTGAGTTATACTTATTTCTTAGATTTATCTTTTACATCTTTCTTATACTACCTCCAGACCATTTGCCTGCATCAATACTCGTTTTTTCAGGATTCCCTTTGTAAGAAATAGATCCTCCTGAAGACGCATCTGCTTCAAGACTTTTCGTAGCCCACACTTTTATATTTCCACCAGAAGAAACGTCAGCATTAACTTTTGCTGTTTCCAATCCAGACCCCTTAAATGAGGCTCCTGAACTTACATCTACATTTAGTGATTTAGCTTTCCCATGTAAATAAACCGAGGCTCCTGAACTTACATCAGATTCTACATCTCCAGCTTCAACTTTAACTTCAAGACTAGCTCCACTTGATGCATCAACTTCAAAATCTGAAGATTTTATCGTTTCATTACATTCAACTCTCGCTCCTGCGCTCACAGAAATTTCATCTAGGTTTTCAAAATAAAGATCAATATTTGCTTTTCTTTTTCCACTATTATATCCCCATTTGTTTTCAAAATATATTTTTAAGTGATCTCCTTTTACTTCAGTTCTCAACTTATCCAATTCCCCTTTAACAATATCGATCTCAGCTTTTGGGCTACCGTGAATCAAGTCAACGGTAATTCCGCCTGAAACTGAAACTGAAGAAAAGTCAGATAATTGTCTTACCTCATCCTGAGCACTTAAGACAAGACTAAAGCAAGCGACGAAGAATAAGCTCAATAGTGTGTTTTTCATGATGTATGTATTTTTTTGTTTTTTGATTAAAAAATCTATGGTCATTACGTGCATTAACATCCAAAAGTTACGGTATTAACGAGTTAATATCAATACGGGCGAACTCAAATTAGATGTATGGCTTAATTTATTAGATGAAACCCACTTGAGATAAGCCATTATTCTCAAATGTCTATTTGAATATTAGGATAACGAAATATCAAATAAAAAAGTAACAGCTGTGGTCGAAATATTTTTTAAGTCCAAGAATGTAGCAAATACAAATCCTGGAATTCTAAACTATATGATTCCAAATGGAATCCATCGGACAAGAGTTAATGATTTAAAGTCAATTGACTTAAAGTACTTCGAATTATATAATAACTCCTTAAGTAATTAAAATTGAATTGATGATTCGGAAAAATCAGTAAAAGAAAAAAAATTGAGACCCTGTAAGAATACAGGACCTCAAATCTGTCAGACTATGAAAAATTAATTGTTCAGTATCAAAGGTAACCCACCATCTCCTCCACCTACAATTACTACTTTTGCATTGGGAGAAGTAGCAAGTGTTAAAGTAGCTTCAATACCTTTATCCTTTAGTATCTTATCTGTCAAACTTGCGTTAAGGATTCTGTTAGCGTCTGCCTTTGCCTGGGCTTCAATAATTTTCCTTTCCGCTTCTTTTCTTTCTCTATCCAATTTGAATTCATACTGAAAAGACATTTGTTCTTCTTCTAATTTCACCTCAATTGCTTCTTTTAACTTGGCAGGTAAAGCAACTTCTCTTATTAATACAGCATCCAGAATGAGGTATTTTTCAGCAGCAGAAGCAGCTGTTCTCTGGAATATTTCATCCTGGATCGCTTCACGTTTTGTAGAATATAACTCCTCTGGAAGATACTTTCCAATAACCTCTCTTGTCGCAGACCGGATTTCAGGTTTTAAAATTCTGTCAAGATAGGCAGGTCCGATCTCATCATGAAGATGACCGATCCTGTCTGGTTGTGGAAAATACCTGAAGGACAATTCAACCATAATTGTCAATCCATTTTTGGATAGTACTTCCATTTTTTCAAAATCTTCGTTTATTCTTACATCATAGATAATAAGATCATTCCAAGGCGCGACAACATGAAATCCCTGGTCATAGATTTTATCTTTTGCTATTCCTCCAGCAAATCGTTTAAACTTTACAGCTTTTTCACCTGGTGGAATTGTTATAAAAGTTGTACTTGTTAATACAATGATCATCATTAATAATAAGAATCCATAGATTCCATATTTGACAAATTTCCCGGGGAATTCTCCCCTATTGATGTTTCTTGTTGACATTATTATTTGTTTTGATTTTATAAACAGTTGTTATTGCTAAAAGATTCAGCAATTAGATTAAAGCCTTTATTTTTTCGATGATTTGAGAAGAATTAAGATCTAACATACATTTATAATGTCCTTTAGGACATATTTTTCTACCCTGCTTCGTGCATGGCCTGCAAGATAAATCTTCATTTTGGATAATAACTATTTTTTTTGATCTATCAAATCCATAAGGAGCATAACCTAATGTTGGGTCAGTACTTCCAAATAGTGCAATCAGTGGACGATTTAAAGCTGCTGCAATATGCATCAATCCTGTATCACCACTTACAACGAGTTCTGCCTTCTCAATAATTTGTGCTGACTCTATGATATCTTTTTTACCACAAAAATTCCAAACATCCTTTGTATCTAACATTGATATCCTTCTGCCTCGCTCCTCATCTTCAGTACCACCAAGTAATACTACACTGATATTAAGCCCTTTAATGATCTCCTTTATTAGGTTCTCCGGAATTAACTTCGTTTTAAACCCAGCACCTACAACAATCACGATGTACCTTTCCGGTAAATCACTCATAATTTCTTCAGATGGCACAGGATAATAAAATTCAGGTGCTTCTATTCTCTCATGATTGATTATCGGTTTGATCGTTTCCAAAAATTTATGAACTATAGGTCTTCTGTCAATCTTATCAATTCCCAATTGGAAGAACATCCAATATTTTAGATGATCCTTTTTAAAACTATATGATTTAACATTGAGCGCCTGTTTAACTTTAAAAGATCTATAATTATTATGCAAGTCAACAATCAAATCAAAATTTTCTCCTTCCAAGTCTGTTATAAGTTCTTTCAGGGAATCATTTAATGTCCATATCCTTTCAATGTGTGGATTATACTTGACGAAATTGTGATACCGTTGCTTTATTAAAAAATGGACTTGGTGACCTTCTTCATTTAATATTTTTATAACCGGAGATGATAGAACTATGTCACCTATAGAATTAAACCGTATGACTAATATTTTCTTTGACTTACTTTTCACTGGGCAAATAAACAATTAAAAAAGGCTTTACAAACTAATGTAAAGCCTTTATAAACTAAAATTTGTCCTAGTTTATTCTTTTATAAATTTTTCAGATATAATGTGGTCCTTAGTTCTTAGCGACAAGATATAGGTAGCTGAATCAAACGAACTGATATCTACTTGATGCTTCAAAAGATTCTTGCTTGGAATTGACTCACTGTAAATTTTATTACCCAGAATGTCTGAGATTTCCAGGATAACAACTCCATTCAACTGGCTATGATTTACATTCATTTCTATAAGATCTACTGCAGGATTCGGAATTAATCTTAAAATTCCAGTATTCTCGATAATCTCTTCGGTGCCGGTGTCCAGTTCTCTGGTTCCATTGCTAAACCAAATTCCCCATCTCAAATTAGGACCCAAAATATCGTCAGAATTATTAACTCTTGTTATTTTGTCCGGGTTTGTTTCAAGTACTCCTAAGTCTACATTTCCAAAAAAATCAAGATCATAAATCAAGAAATTGTCATTTCTGGAATAATTGGGATAGCCAATAGTTGTATTTGGAAATAATTCACCCACATCACCATTTTCAATATTTACACCTAGAATGCTTATATCCAGATCATCCAGAAAGTCCATAGCAATAATAAAAGGTGAGTTTTTCGAAAAAGTTGGATTACCAACACTTACACCTTCAGGTAATGCACCAAATAATTTATCTATTCTACCTAAAGCCCAGGTATCCGCAGCCGGATTCCAAACTTCAAGAAAAGCGATATCCCAAAATTCCAGAGTTCCTGAATTATTACTCTGAACCTGATTGATTGCATCATACATTAATGTATTACTTGTTATATCAAATTCCATAGCATCTGCATACAAGACATCTCCGGTTTCTACTCCATCGGAATAAGTAGGGTTCGTAAGTACGTAAGTATTTTCAGTATTTGAAGGTATATCTATAATAATGATTTCATTATTATAAGAATCATCGACCAGCGCTACTCTGTTACCATCTTTGGAGATAACAGTATTCCTCCACTCGGGATAATAACTTACCTGACTAATAAAACTTGTAGGTGGAGATGAATTCCAATCAATATCAATTAAGTAAATATGACCATCTGTTCCAACAAATACGATCCTTGAACCATCATCAGTTACACTGGGTTTAGACAGTTGATCAATATCTGTAATCGGATCAAATACGGCTTGACCTGTAGCCAGATCAAAAATCAAAAGATTAGATTTATCCTGGTCTGAAACCAATAATAAATCAGCTCCCGGATTAGTCTCTATTTCTTCTTCAAAATCAGTCTGTGATTCATCAATAATTCCTACCTGATCAAAAGCCTGTCTAGCAGAATTGATCTCAGTTTGTCCATACAGATCTTCAGCTGATTTGACAACTGCGAATCTTAATTCTTTAAATCCTGAGGATCGTGTCAGATATGTAGTTAATGCTCGATAAAATATTTGCTCCGCTCTATCTCTTCCAATTTGGCTTGCAAACAGAAAATAAGCATGGTTCGCTATCCCACTATTGATATGAACACCTCCATTATCATCTGTGCCTGTATATTTTTCATCAATATGTTTAGGTTGCCATCCTTTTGCAAAGTCACCTGTTTGAGCTCCATTGTGAGGATCTGCCATATTCCTAATGGCTCCGGATGGGAAAAAATCAACTTTTACAACATCTTCACCAAGCAGCCAGTCTTCCCTGTCTATCATGGCTCCGAAAATATCAGCAAAAGATTCATTCATGGCACCTGAATCGCCATAATATTCAAGATTTGCAGATGATTGAATTACGCCGTGTGACATCTCATGCCCTGCTATATCTAAAGCTCGACCTAAAGAATTAAATTCCTCGCTTCCATTTCCGCAATAAATTCCGACTCCATTCCAGAAAGCATTTCCTAAAGAGGAACCATCTTCATCAGCAACATTGATAAAAGATATGATATTCTGACCAGTCCCAGTGATCGATTCTCTGCCGAAAGTTTCCTTAAAATAATCATAGGCTATTCCTCCGTTATAATGCGCTGAAACTCCTTCAGGTGATGTTCCCCAAGTATTGTTTGTGGAAACGATATGACTATATATTGCATCATTATTGATAGGTGAGGTATTATTCAAGTCTATTGTCCAGATCGCTCCAATCGGATCATCAGGTAACATAGATTGAGAAGATGAAAACATCGTCCTTGATCCATCTATTAAAAAGAAATTGTTATTCCATTCATAAGTATTCAAAACTCTGTTGGTCCCAAACAAGTCAGACGCCGTGGCAACAGCCGGGCCATCGGGCGGAGTAGCCTTGTTTTTATCATGCGAATGATGATTATGTGCTCTGCATATTGTTGAATAATGATTTATAACAGAGCCATCCAGTGCATTTACAAAATACTCGTAATGTTCTCCAAGATTGGGATAGACGGTAATATGGTAAGATAAATAGTATTCATCTTCATATTTATAGTAGACCAAATCATTGGTCCATCTCTCAATATTAAATTCCAGCTCTAATCCTTTTAATTTATTCCAGTTTTCATGATAATTATCTAAAGACTTCTTTACGAGCTGCTTTGCATCGGCTTTGGATAGACTAGTAGCATTGCTTTCAGGTAAAAGCTTATTAAATACATATTGACCATTCATCAATTTGATTTCATTATTGATGACATACAAAATGATCTCAGACCCATAGATTTTGACACCATTATGATACTGATCATAGTACATATGTTACTGACCCAAATGATCACTGGTTTGTCTTATTGCTATGAATTCATTCAATATCTTATGGGTCCCTAATGAAGCTTGGGCTTTTTCCAACCAGATTTCAGCCCTTTTTTCAATGTTAAGAGATTTATCAAGCTGAATATTTCCAAATAACCATTGGACTTCTCCCGATTCAGCTCTTTTGTCTACTCTGAATCCATTGGATTTGACTACATCAAATTTCACTTCGCTATAATCTCTATAATTAACGCCTTCTTCCTTAATCGATGAATTATTATCAAATAATTCGAAATTGATAATTTCACCAGATTGGTGATGATTTACTTCAGATTGTTCATGTTTTGGCTTTAATTGCGCTTGAAGTTGCAAACTGGTGGCCAAAAAGATAATGACCAAGTACCTTAATAATTTCATGTGTTTATTCCTTTAATTAGTAAAAATAATCTCGGGATTTATTGACTGTTGCTATTTTGTTCTTTCATCAAATGTTGCAGATTTGAGAAGAATATTTTGACTTCCTTGCTCGGTTTGGCGTTTTGCGAACCCCATTGAAGCTTATGCTCAGAATTTCCATTCCTCATAATGATATAAGAATAATTATTCCCCGGGCTATCAAGATCTAATTGATTCAATTTGAGAGCCTTATAAGCATCAAAAATCTGATTTGCTCTTTCTTTGTCAATTGGATCCATTTTCGACATATCTTCTTTAATATTGGAATCTTTGAACAAACTCCCATCGGACATCAGGCAATATTCCTTGACTTTTCCGGTAAAACCTCCCCCTTTTCCAAAAATTATCATAGGCCCATCATAGTTATCAGGCGTAAATTCTTGCGCTTTGCACTGACAAAACCATATTAAAAGACCCAAAATAAATATGCTATACCTCATTACTCTCAAAAACTTACAAATTATAATAAATCCTTATACGAAAATAGAATAAATAAAAAGATTGGCCATTGAAAAATAAAAAAGCTTTGTTAATGTTATATTAAAAGCCTTGCTTTAATAGCAAAATTATTTAAATTTGAAAAAAATATATGAAATGAAAAAATTATTAGTCCTTAGTGTTTTCGTTTTTGCTGCTGGAATGGTATCAGCTCAAAAATGTACAAAAGCAGACAAAGCCAAATGTCTTAAGAAATCTGAAGCATCAGTTGAAGCTACATCTACAGATAGCGAAACTCGTGTAGCATCTGCATTATCTATCGCTGATATCGCAGCTAAAAGTGATGAAAATATTGTCAGAAAAGTATGTGACTATTCAGGTACAGTTAGCTATTACAAAAAACATACATGCGACGTATCAGGAAAAGTAAGTATGGATGAAGTTAGTTATGATGAAGAATCTAGCAGCTTTGTTAATGTATCACCAAAGGACGTTATCTCCGATAAAGATGCAAAAGTTGTAAAAGCCTCAAGTGAAACAAAAGTAAAGTCTTCTAAGAAAGCTTGTTGTGCTGGTAAAGATGGAAAAGCATGTAGTAAAGCATGTTGCGCTGGTAAAAGTGCTAAATCTTGCAGCAAATCAAAAGCAGGAGCTTAAGGGCTAAAAAACATAAAATATATGATCCCTATAACATTGCTGTTATAGGGTTTTTTTTATTCCCAGACCAAAATTCCGGGTATAGCTACAGTGGGAATTAATTCCACTTTTGAAAAAAAACAGTTGATTTAATTAAATTTTAAATTCCATTCTCATTATATTTATTTTTTTTATATATGTATTAATTTAATGTTCTTATAGATATATGGGATCCAAGAGAAAAAGAAAAGATTTAAAAAAGAAGAAAAAGATCTCTCCCCAGAAACAAAGGAAACTAGACCGCGCTTCTAATAAATCTAGTAAAACTAAGCTGAGCAAGAATCAAGTTCTGCTTCTTGTATTTACTCTACTCATTACTATCATTACTTTTATTCCTTCATTACAGAATGAATTCGTCAATTGGGATGATGATAGAAATTTTTATGAAAACGAGCTGATTACCACCTTAAACAATGACAATTTCTGGGAAAACACCAAAGAAATATTTACTTCTGACATAATAGGAGGCTATAATCCGCTTACAATTTTCACATTTGCATTAGAACAGCGTTTTTTTGGTCTTGATAATCCCTTCTATTGGCATCTAGACAATTTAATACTCCATCTTATATGTACTCTGCTTATTTTCTTAATTGGACATCGTTTAGGTCTGGGACTGTTTGCAACTACTGTTTTTGCACTTTTATTTGGAATTCAGCCTATGAGAGTAGAATCCGTGGCTTGGGTTACAGAGCGTAAGGATGTGCTTTTTGGTGCGTTTTATTTACTAGCCCTATTGTGTTATTTAAAAGGCAAACAAGGGGGATTCAAGAAGAGGACATACTTGATTATTGGAGTCAGTTTTTTGCTGTCATTGTTGTCAAAAATCCAGGCAGTTATCCTTCCGATATCCCTCATATTAGTTGATTATTACCTTAGTAGCAATGCTAAAATAAGCTGGAAAAGTATAGTAAATAAAATCCATTACTTTCTAGGTTCTTTTGCAATCGGATTATTAGGAATTTATTTTTTAAGCAGCCAGGGGTCTATTGTGCAACAAGAATATACAGGTATATCAAGATTATTCATTGGTTCTTATTCTTTGTCTGTTTATTATATAAAAGCCCTGGTGCCTTATGAAATGTCACCGCTTTATCCATATCCCAGTTCCCTTGATTGGAAATTCTATGTTTCAATAATTTCATTTTTTATAACGGGACTTCTATTGTGGAGATCCTATAGAAAAAAGCAAAAAGCAATTTTCTTTGGTCTGGCCTTTTTTATCGCCAATGTTGTTCTATTACTTCAAATTCTAGGCGCAGGTCAGGGATTCCTTGCTGACAGGTTTACTTATATTCCATACATAGGTTTATTTTTTATTTTCTCTTATTATCTGGATTATTACCTAAAAAATAAGCGCGCTTTAAAATGGATTATAATCGCTCCTACTGCATTGGCACTGATAAGCTATTCCGTCTTAACTTTTAATCAATGTAAAGTTTGGAAGAATGGAGGAACCCTATGGACTCATGTGCTCAAATATTATAATAAGACTACTTTACCTTATGGAAATAGAGCTAACTACAATAGAGATAGCGGCAACATTACCCAAGCGCTCGCAGATTATGGAAGTGTAATAAGATTAGCTCCGAATAAGCCAGAACCTTATAATTCGAGAGCCAGACTCTATTTTAATTTTGATCATAGGGATTCACTTCAAAAAGCACTGTTAAATTATAACAGAGCTATAGAATTAAAACCCAATGATGTTGAATATGTGGTCAACAGAGGAGCAACATATGCAAAACTTTACAATTTTAATGCTGCTCTGGAAAACCTTAATCAAGCTGAATTAATAGATCCGACATTTGCCAATATCTATTTAAATAGGTCCGTCATCTTCAGTACGCGAACTGAGTATGATAAAGCACTAGGAGATATAAATAAATATTTAAACTTAAAGCCAAATTATCCCGACATGTGGTATGAGAAATGCAGATTAAGTAATGCTTTGGGTCGTGGCCAAGAAGGTCTTAATGCCATTAATAAAGCACTTTCAATGAAACGCACAGGTATGTACTATTTTGAACGAGCGAAATCTCACTATATCCTTAGAAATTACCCGGCTGCAAAGCAAGATTTAAACACTTCTCAAGGCATGGGTTTCAAAGGAAACCAAGAAGTAATTACCAGAATACTAAATAGTTAAGTGAATTGAAGTTATCAATTGTTATTCCAGCTTATAACGAACAGAATACCTTAAAAGCCATCGTTGATTTGGTTCAATCGGTTGAACTGATCGGCCGGTTTGAAAAAGAACTAATAATCATAGATGATTTTTCTACGGATAAAACTCCAGATATTGCCCAACGCTTGTCTGAAGACTACAATAATATCAGCTACTATCGACAAGAAAAGAACAAAGGTAAAGGTGCCGCCTTACATAGAGGTATAAAAGAAGCTACCGGAGATTATATCATTATTCAGGATGCTGATTTGGAATACGATCCCAGAGAATATAATTTGCTTCTAAGGCCAATAATTGAAGGGTTTGCCGACATCGTCTATGGAAGCAGATTCTTGGGAGGAAAACCCCATAGAATATTATTCTTTTGGCATACGCTCGGAAATAAATTTTTAACAATGCTTTCAAATATGTTCTCCAATTTAAATCTTACTGATATGGAGACTTGCTACAAACTTTTTAATGCATCAATGGTGAAGAGCCTGAAACTTAAAGAAAAAAGATTTGGTTTTGAACCTGAAGTGACTGCAAAAATTTCCCGCGTAAAAGACGTTCGAATTTATGAAGTAGGAATTTCATATTATGGCCGAACTTATCAGGAAGGTAAAAAGATCAACTGGAAAGATGGATTGCGTGCATTATACTGTATAGTGAAATACAACATTTTCAGATGACGAAAGATCAATTTGAATTTCCTGAAATAGATGAAATAGGCATAGAAAACCTTGATGCAATATCATTTGCAACTCGTTTTAATCACTGGATGTATCAAACTATTCAAGCCAATTGCACAGCTAAAATTCTTGAAATCGGAAGTGGTATCGGCAATATTTCAAAACATTTCATTGAAGCAAATGAAGACATATATTTATCAGATATCAGAGATAATTATATAGAAGAACTAAAGAGAACTTGGCCTCAAAAAAAAGATCAAATATTCAAATTAGATTTGGTTAATCCTGATTTTGAAAGCTTATACCCACATCATTTAGAACAATATGATACAGTTTTCGCCCTCAATGTCGTAGAACATATCATGGATGATAAACTTGCTATAAAAAATGCAAAGAAAATGCTGAAACCAGAGGGCAAGTTGATAATACTAGTCCCTGCTTATCAATGGATGTATAATTCATTCGATACTGCTCTAGAACATTTTAGAAGGTATACCAAAACCACTTTAAGTAAAATAATCGCTCCTGAAATGAAAATAATTCACAAACAGTATTTCAATGCTTTTGGAATGCTTGGTTGGTTTGTATCAGGTAGATTATTAAGAAAAAAAACGATCCCTAGAAATCAAATGGAATTATACGATCGGTTAATAATAGTCGCTAAGACTATTGATAAATTGGTCCTTAATCGAATCGGCTTATCGGTTATCGTCGTTGCACAAAAATCTTAACATGAAAAAGGCCGGTCAATCACCACTGACCAGCCTCAATTGATAATAAACCAAAATGATTATTCTATCATCAGCATATGTTGAGTTGCTGTATGTTCTCTGCTTTCTAACTTGTAATAGATCATTCCACTTATTCCCAAGTCTGTTCTGTTCACTCTGATCTCATTATATCCCTGCTCACTGTCCTTCTCTATTACTGTCAGTACCTTTCCTGTTACATCGTAGAAACTGATTCTTACCTCTCCTCTCTGTGGTAATTCATATCCTATCATCGTATACTCACTGAATGGATTCGGCTTATTCTGATATAATGCGAATCTTCCGCCCTCCTCTTTTCCTCTCATGTCTACTTGTACGATTTCTAAGCTTTCTCCTACATAAGCTTCTGCTGCAGTAACACTGGAGTTTACGCCTATCATATCTGATATTTGTCCACTCTCCTTAGCTCTCATTACCAGAGTAAATAAGTGTTCATCTGCTCCTCTTGCTTCCAGTGTATGATAACTCATCGTCACCTTATCTAGGAAACGCGCTACATTACCATTCTCTATGTCTTCACCTATTATCTCTACTAATTCGAATCCACTCATATCCATCGTGAACTGATATCCATATAGTCCTTCAACTCCACTTCTCATCTCGATCTCTATATCTTGTCCTAGTTCTACATATCTGTCTTCATATTTCATCTCCATCACTTGTCCTGACAGTTGATCTTCTCCTGCTTTCAAGTTCGCTTTCACACTTCCATTCACATCTCCTATCTTAACGCCTATGAAGTCTTCTGTTGTCATATCTCCATCCAGGTCATTGATCTGTAGATCGCTCTTGTATATCCATGGATTATCCACAGTCAATACCTGATCTGAATCTACCAATTTCCAACTTGCATTGCTAGGCAATTCGCTGTATACTCCCAGAATCAATTTCCTTAACTCGATCATATCTATCGCTGTAATATCATCATCACTGTTGATATCTGCAGCAATCATCTTATATGGACTAGACAATAACTCCTGTCCCAATATGTGTCTCTGAATCAACAATAGATCCAGGGTACTTACTCCATTAAGGTAGTCATCTGTCTTAGTTCCACTCACTTCGTAGTCATTGGACTCTTCTATACCATTGAATGCATATTCACCTTCTGTGTTTGTTGCATTGTAGTATGGATATTCCGGTGCATTACTCATCAACTGTGTCATCACACCTTCTACTCCTGCTCCTTCTTCAGTTATTACCTGTCCTGCTATTCTTCCTTCTCCTACGCCCATGTTGTCGATCAATCTCAAGTTAACCAAACAGAAGTCTGCATTTCCACACTCATCCCATACATAGATCGGAACCCATGCAAATCCACTAGCATCGGCATCATCCATAGTAAAGATCTTTCCTGCACTTCTTAAGCCCGGCTCCCATCTGTGAGCATCTCCATCAAAGTAGTCATCCTGATCCTGGTATTCACCAGTCTCTGGATCATAATACCAGAATGTCCCGTTGTACCATACCAAATCACTGCTTGAATCATACTCCGTATCATCTCTTCCCGGAGGTGCAACATCTGAGAATGTAAACCACAGATTGTCATTTGCAGTACAGTTGTCAAAACTTCCTACATTGAAATCTATTGCCCACAATTCTACTTGTCCGTTTCCACTCATTACTGCTGTACTTAAGTTCAAGCAGTATGGTGTCGGTGCTTTCTTGTCTGTAACCTGGAAGTATCTTACACTACTTACATTGTTTCCACATCCATCATATAATCTCCACACAGCTCTGTGCCATTGCTTCGATGATGCAATTCCGTCCGGTAATGTAATTGTTGCCAATTCATCATTACCCGTAGGTGCTATATAATATGGATTCGGTGATCCATTTACCAATCTTGGTAAATTCGTTCCAAAGTAGTAATCACTTGTCCAGTCTGAGTTCAAGTCTATTGTAACTTCCCACTTCAACCAGTCAGATCCACATGGTCCTTCATCATTACCACTTCCACTCATCTGTACACCTGCACTGCTACATGTCACATCCACTCCAAAACATAGACTGTCTGCTACTGTTAATACAGGATCTTGTGTATCTATCAACTTGATAATCTGTGTGTAGTTATATCTTCCTCCAGCATTTGGATTCGTAGGATCATAAGTACACCAGTTGATGATGCTCCAGTGATTCAATACTTTCCAACATGCTCCATCTTCAAAATTGAAGGTATCACTCTCCATACTCACACCTACTAAGTTACATGTCGCAGGATTCCAGTATGGCTCTCCCGGATCAAATTGATCACAATCAACCACCTGATCTCCAGGCCATGATATTGAACTAGGATCAAATGCATCTATTGGTTCTATTACAAACCATTGTGTACATGATGAACAAGATTTGAATTGTCTTCTTACCGCTCCATATCCACAACTTGGATCATACGCCGGTACTTCTACTCCATCATATCTTGGATCATTGAAAAATCCATCATTTGGTCCCTTCCTTCTAGGCTCTGTATCTTCTATTAATTCTTCAGGATCACACATAATATCTATTTCTCCACATGCCGAAAATACTCTTGGTAATCCCGTCATTGTAATCCATATCACATGTCAATACAAGATCCGGAGGACATGTTTGTGTCATCGCTGACTTGTCTTCCAATCTTACTGTTGTCCATGCATAGTTTGTATTTCCGTAAGCATCTCTCACTCTAAACTCTACATCTATCTCTACAAATGCTTGTCCGTCAAGATCTTCACAGCAGAACTTCACTGCGTCACCCCAGTCTAAATCTGCGAGATCACATACATCTCCTACTCTTCTTACTGCCATATCGATTCCAGTACATCCATCATAAGATCCATTGTCTACATCTACTGCAAACAACTTCGCTATCCCTTGAAACTCATCTACAGGATTCCCAATATTTGTAAGACTCAATACGATAAACTCTTTTGTTACAGGTACTGGTGGTGTAAGATCTACTACTGTTACATTTGCATAAGCATTGCCTCTGTTTCCACAGCAATCTTCAGTTACATATTCTACTGTAATCGTCTCTCCTTCCGGTACATCATGTAATACATATCCTGAACTAGCATCTCCAGTTACTGTTAATGCTCCTTCTACATTTCCTATCCAGTAGCTTAAGTTATCATCACAGTCATCATAGATATGCTCCGGATGTGGTAATAATACATCTGCAGCACATTTCCATGAATCTACGCTTACTGTAAGATCATGTACTACTAAACTTGGATTTCCAGTATCTATTGACTTAATAATCTGTCCGTATTCTATAAACTGTCCACTGCACCAATCCAATACTGTCCAGTTTCTTAATACTTTTCTGTTTCCATCACATCCCGGTGCACATGCATCTATTTCATTGTCTGTATAGCCTACTATGATATTACATATCTCAGTATTGATCGCCTGTGCATGTGGTCCACTTGGATTTCTTCCTTCTACATAATAGTGAGGATATGCAAATGGAACGCCTTCATTACTTTCTATAACACAATCTATATCCAGCTCATCCGGATCTATATTGTCATCATCTGTATCCTGATCAACAGATCCCGGATCATCAAAGTAGGATGCTATTCCGGCAGGACTGATGTCCGCTCCACAACTCATTACTACTAGCGGGAATGGAAGTATCAAACTATCTGGTGCTATTACTATAGCTCCAGTCGCTGGATCTATCCTCGCTGTATCCAATGTCTCTAATCCTACAGTTTTAAAGTAATATTCTCGCGTACAACTTACTGTACCTTCTACTCCATTTCCTTTGTCATAAGCCAATGTCCAGGTTCTTCTTAATAAACTACCGTTACATGGTCCAAGGTCTACATATACATCATAATAACTAACATCATCTTCTGTGATATCTCCACATACTGATGTTGTATTATCATCTACAAAATCATCTGCCATTTCTGGTACAAGATCATCTCGTAATCTATCCCAGTATCTTTCTTTTAATAGTGGAAGTTCCCAGCATGTTAATGTACAATCTTCTGAATATCCATCTACGATTCCATCTCCATCAAGATCTTCTCCTCCAACTGGACAGTCACATTGTACTTCTGGTATACTCTTATCATCTATTTGCATGGTTCCCCAACATGAGTTACCATTACACATATCTTGTATTGTATAAGTAATTGTTCTTCCTGCATAACTTCCAAGGTCTGCTTCATCGATTACATTTCCTGCTGAATCTGTAAATATCGCATCAAACACATCTGGAATGTAGTCATCTTCAAGTAAGGTAGACCATGAAAAGTCAAGAACACAATCATTATTAACACTCACATTAACATGATCATTACAAGTTAATGTTCCTCCACCACCAACTCCAACTTCAATAGATGTTGAAGTTTGACATCCTGGGAAGGCTGGTACGCCACCTACAGACACATTATCAATAAAGGTTCCCGTAAATTCAAATGTCAATGTATAAAAACCATTAGCATATTCTGTTGGATCAAATTCTGCAATTCCAGTTCCTGTTGATGGATCTCCAACAAAGACTCTTACCACACCAGCAAAACCATTGATCTCAAATACTTCGTTTCCACTAAAAATATAAGGACTACCATTATTACAAAAGGCTGTTACGTCAATTACAGGCTCTGATATAACAGGATACTGACAAACATTGCTTGCCATTAATTGATTACCGGAGTCATCCAAAATTGGGAATGTATTACCATTGACTTCACCTTCAACAAAAACGGTGTAGCCAATTAGATCTATATGATTAAAGCTTAATCTATAAAGCCCAGGAATAATCTCAGGTATTATATCTCCTACTGAATATCCATTGATACCTGTACTACCGGTTCCAATTATCAGATTTAGTCCCGGAGGACCAGGAATATCGACAACCTCTCCGAACGTACCATCTTGAGACCCATTATAAGATTGATCATTATTACATGAACATGGGTCTGTTATTTCCGTAGGATCAAAGAAACAATCTTCACAACTACTGATGTAAGATATTACACACCCATTTATATCTACTACGTCAATTGTATAATTTCCTCCCGCCATTCCCAGATATAATGTTGCGAGTTGATCATCAACAAGTAAATTATTAGATAACATTCCAAAGCTTGTGCTAACCGTATAAGGGCCTGTTCCATTATTGATGGAAAATGTGACCATACTTCCATAGTTATTGATATTAGGATCATATGCACAAACACAATCAGAAACATCAATGATTGGATTTGGATTAACAATAACATCTGTAGAACAAATAAATGTACATCCATTTATATCTGTAACAGTCACAGTATATGTTCCGCCGGCTGGCAATGAGGCTGCAGCAATCACAGGATTCTGATCATTAGACGTAAACCCATCTGGTCCTTCCCAATCCCATGCAATTGCATCTCCGGCAGATTCGCTAAGCAATAAATCGAAACCATCACATATCGGACTATTACTGCTCGCCGAACAGCCAGGAAGATCATTAACAAAAATAGTTGTTGATGCCATGGCATCACAAGCATAAATATTTGTAAACATATACGTGAGACCTATAGGTCTACTCAATCCACTTGGATCAAACAATGCAGTTTCGTCAGAATTATCAGCATCAGTAACACCAGCTCCGGACCAAACACCTGTTTCGCCGGCGCCAGGTACAGGGCTACCTGTTAAAATTACATCAGGTGCGTCTTCACAAACCGGACCATAGAGACCAGCATCAATTACAGGAGCTCCACCCAGGATCATAATTGTTGCAACACAAGTAGAACTGTTATTGCAATCATCTGTGACTGTCAATGTAATATCTGTCATTGGTGTGTCATCACAAGTAACCGTAGGTGTATCAATGGTTAAAACCGGATCAGGATCACAATTATCACTGCTTCCGGCACCAATGGCACTAATATCGGTCGAAGTAAATGTGTACATTCCTAATCCAGCATCCAGCGTAACTGTAATTCCATTACATACCGGATTTGGATCTGTTGTATCCTCTACATTGATAATTTGATCGCAAGAACTTGTATTCCCACAAGCATCGCTTGCCGTCCATGTTCTTGTAATTACGTAGGTATGGTCAGAACATGTTCCATCTGAAGTCTGTGTACTGACATCACTTTCAGATATGTTCAAATTTGTATCACAATTATCTGTTGCTGTTGCTACTCCATTAGATCCACTGGAACTATCAGCATCACATTCTACAGTTGTATCTGCTGGACATGTAATTACAGGGTCTGTCGTATCTTCTACTGTTATTACTTGATCACAAGAATTCGCATTACTGCAGGCATCAGTTGCCGTCCATGTTCTGACAATGGCGTATCCAAAATCTGAGCATGATCCATCGGCAGTCTGGGTACTGATATCACTTTCAGATATGGTCAAATTTGTATCACAATTATCTGTTGCTGTTGCTACTCCATTAGATCCACTGGAACTATCAGCATCACATTCTACAGTTGTATCTGCTGGACATGTAATTACAGGGTCTGTCGTATCTTCTACTTCAATGGTCTGTAGACATGTGATATCATTGCCACAGGCATCAGTTGCTGTCCATGTTCTTGAAATTGTATAAGTAAAATCTGTACATGATCCATCACTTGTTTGTGTACTTGTTTCTGTCTCAGAAATACTTGGATTTGTATCACAGTTATCAGTCGCTGTTGCTGTCCCTGTAAAATCGCTTGTATTGTCTGCATCACATTCTACAGTTGTATCTGCAGGACATGTAATTACAGGATCTGTTGTATCTTCTACTGTAATTATTTGATTACATGTCGTACTATTTCCATTTGCATCAGTCGCTGTCCATGTTCTTGTTATAACATATTCAAATTCATTACAGGTTCCATCAGTAACCTGGGTACTTACATCGCTTTCAGTAATAGTTGGATTTGTATCACAATCACCAGTCGCAGTAGCTGTACCTGTGGAACTACTTGTATTATCGTCATCACATTCTACAGTTGTATCTGCAGGACAGCTTATACTTGGGACATCTGTATTTTGAACTTCAATTATCTGTACGCAAGTGTTCGAATTAAGACAAACATCAGTGGCTGTCCATGTTCTTGTAATTGTATATTCAAAATCCGTACTACTCCCATTAGAAGTTTGTGTAGTTGTTTCAGATTCAGAGATAGTTGGATTTGTATCACAGTCGTCGGTTGAAGTAGCTGTCCCAGTATTAGCACTAGAACTATCTTTATCACAGTCAACAGTTACATCTCCAGGACATGATATCCCAGGAGGTGTTGAATCTTCAACAGTTATTGTTTGGATACAAGTGCTTAGATTGCTACATGCATCCGTTGCTGTCCATGTTCGTGTTATTGTGTATTCAAACTCCGTACATGTCCCGTCTGCAATCTGAGTACTTGTCTCACTCTCACTTATTGTTGGATTTGTATCACAGTCATCTGTCGCTGTCGCCGTACCTGTAGACGCACTTGTATTATCATCATCACATTCTACTGTCGTATCAGCAGGACATGTAATTACAGGAGGTGTGATATCCTCAACAATATCAAATGTAAATATGCAATTTTCAGAATCCTCACCAATATCTAGAGTAGAATTGCTATTTAAATCGTCAAATACTGTGATGGTTCTTGTTACTGTCTGGCCTAAAGGGGTACATACATCATAAATCGTAATATCATCAACACATTGAACAACAATGTTTCCGCAAGGGTTATCACCGATTGACATAAAATATGGAGAACTTTCAGCCTCCGCTTCATTCGTTGGGCAAGCAGGGATGGAACTTGATTGGGTACAGTCAAAAGATCCTAAATACGTACCATTTCCGCAAATTATTAAGAAACTACAAAATGTGTTCGCTGGAATAAAGAGGTCTCCTACGGCAGGTTCACTTTCAACACTCCCTGCAGCTCCGGAACCTCCAATATTACTTGTCGTATTCGTATATGTCGTCCCATCCGGCGTAGTGGTTGGCACTGTTACATCTACTGTAAAAGAACAACTCGCTAATGGATCAAGACTTCCATTTATAAATGATATAGTGGATGTTCCGTTAACAGCAGTCCCATTACCGCAAACATCATTCAAAGGTAGATTCGTTGCGACTGCTCCTGAAATAAATGCATTGAGATCGTCGGTAAAATTGATACCGATCACAGGATTCCCCGGATCCGGATTGGTAATCGTGAAAGTTATGCTCGTCTCACCATCCATATTGATACCACCGAATACTTTTGTAAACTCTAACAACTGAAACTGTAAGTCATCAGAAGCCGGAGTGCCTGTTACAGCAAATCCTCCGGTAGCTTCACCTGTTACAGAGCTTGTTGTACATGTGTAGGTTCCACCATATGTGGCACCAACAGGAGTTGTCAAACTCAGACGAATCGTACAAGATCCGCCAGCACTTAGAGATCCGCCTGTATACGTCATCGCACCTGTAGCTGCACCGGAAGGTGTGCCGCCACAATCATCAAATAAAACTGAATCAAAGACCAATCCACTTAATGCAGCATCAAAGTCATTTGAAAAAGCAATCATGCTGATAGCTAAACTGGCATCCAGATTTGTCAATGTATATTCTACAGTAACAGGATCTCCGGGTTGAACCGGATCATCAATAAATTCTTTTTCGATTTGAATAACTGTAGAATTAACTTCAAGCACATCTTTCACAGGGTCATCGACAATTGATGAACCTCCTAAGTCATAATTAAAACTAGTTGTAACGTTATTGTAAAAACCATCTGATGTTCCAATAGGAACATTCAATACCATATCGAAAAAACAATTATTGCCAGCAATTAATGAGCCTCCTGAAAATGTAATAGTGCTTCCTAGATAGGACACAGTTCCTCCACATACTGAGGTACCACTAACTGGTGATAATATTGATAAATCTGGTGTCCCTGGTAATACTGTTGAAAGAGTATCCGTAAAAAATATTAAAGTTGCATCAGCAGCAGAAGGGTTATTAATTGTAAATCTTAAAGTGACATCATCCCCAGCAATAGTTGGATCATCAATGAATTCTTTGGAATAAGTCAATGCCGTAATTCTTAGGTCATCAGTTGCTGGATTGCCAGTAGCACCCGCTCCGGATATATCTGCAGTTATATTGCTTGTAGTGTTGCTATGTGAACCAGGTGTAGTGCTTGATGGTACTGATAAACTTACCGAAAAAATACATGTCTCTCCCGGCATTAAGCTTTCACCTGAATAAGTCAGAAACGAATCTCCAACTGAACCACTTAGCGTACCTCCACAAGCCGAAACAGGTAATCCTGTAGCTACCAAACCTGAAATAACCGTAGATAAATCGTCAGTAAAACTTATGTTGGTTGCATCAGCAATAGCTAAGGTATCATGTTCAATTGTAAATTCTAGATTGACCGTCCCTCCAAGATCTACAGGATCATCAGTAAATTCCTTGGTTAATCTGGGTGCTTCTACAAGTATAAAATCATCTGATGCAGGAAGACCGGTTCGTGTGGCTCCATCTACAATAGCTGTAATTTCTTCAGTCGTATTCGTATATATTCCCTGAGCTAAACCATTAGGTAAGGATATTGTTACTTGAAAAGTGCAATCGTCGCCAGACATTCCTGAAGCCGCCAAACTTCCTCCTGTCAATTCTAATGCATGACAATCAGTACCACAACTGACAAGGGATAAAGAAGATCCTGCCCCACATGGAGTTGCTGGCAAAGAAATAGTAACCGGAAAAGATAAAAAAGTTGTTAATGAATCAA
The DNA here is from genome assembly GCA_965248155.1 of Saprospiraceae bacterium. GTDB lineage: Bacteria > Bacteroidota > Bacteroidia > Chitinophagales > Saprospiraceae > RFSX01. The sequence goes on along the minus strand of CBDFIO010000001.1, from coordinate 717,210 downwards.
GAAATTCTATATCAGTTCCCCCAGAAGTCAAACTCGTGTTTTCAATTGTAAATTCAAGAATAATATCTTCACCTGCTCCTACCACTGGGTCGGAGGCCATTGTCGTTGCATCTAAAAACTCTTTTGTAAAAACCGGTACTGGTTCTACAAATAAATCTGCTGAAGCTGTATTACCTGTTATAGCTGAACCACCAACATCTGCGCTTACTGTGCCTGAGGTATTCGTATAGACTCCAGGTGTAGCTATTGTAGGGATTGTACAAGAAATATTGGGTGCTGGGTCAAATAGGCTGATGATCTCCATAAGTTCCTGATTTATAATAGTATTTTTCGATGTACATACCAATGACATTATCGTGAATCTGTTCATTTTTGGAAAAGCAAATGGTTTTTCTATTAAGACGTTTGATATGCGTTCTAAAATTCAAGTTTTTCCGTTCTATTTTCCAAGTCAAATCTTTCCCAATAGTATGTAAGCTTTTTGGCAATGACCTACTATAAGCTCCCCAATCATCCGTATAATAGTCACCAATGGGAATGTCTTTAAGAAGATCCAGAAGTTTTTCAAAGCTCTCATCGGTACGCTTTCCATTAACCCAAGCCAAAATCATCCCGGAATGCTTATCCATCGCATACCAAGTCCACCTTTGATTCGCCTTACTGCCAACATAAGACCAAAACTCATCTGCCTCTGCTGTATAGTGAAAACTTACTGCCAAATTATCAAGGCTTTGAACTTCTTCCTTGTTCAATAGATAAGGGTTCACTTGAAGCGTTTTTTTTAAGTGAGCTATCACCGTATTTTTATTGATCCCTAAAATCCTTGCTGTATCTCGAACCCCTGAACTATTGAGAATTAATGAGTCAATTTGTTCTTTAACACCGGGCTCTCTGGCTTTATAGCTATAGCTAAGTTGAAAACTCTTTTTGCAGACTTTACAACGCCAACGTTGTCTCCCGTTTTCTCTATGACCATTCTTTTGAAGGTCAGTACAATTGCAATGGGGACAAGTAATAGTAGTAGTAGTAGTAGTAGTAGTATGTTCCATGTGCTAATATAAGAAACTCAACCTATTTAAACCACTATCAAATATTGATAGTGCAATTACCTTCAGCTGGAATAGTTCCACCAGATAATGAAATACTTGTCGTTCCATCTCCAGTTATCATTCCTCCACAATCTGAGTTTGTTACAGAACTAAAAGTTAATCCAGCAAGTGCTGTGGTTAGATCATCAGTAAATGAGACAGCAGTAGCATTATTATTTCTATCGAAATTTGAGATTATAAATTCTAGATTGACTGTTCCTCCCGGAGGAGTTGGATCATCAGTAAAACTTTTCTGAATATGGATATCTTCTCTTGTGACTTCAAGAATTGCACTCGCCTTACCAGCAACAACAAAATCAGCTAATAAATCTCCACTCACATTAGCCAACATACCAACTGCTGTTGCTTCAACATCTAACGTGACAGAACAGCTAGCACCAGCAGACAAAACCTCAAATCCTGCTATATAGTTAATTCCATTTGCATTAAGCACTATTGTTGATGTTCCTGGAGCAGCTGTAAGCTCTGTGTCTGGAAGTCCAGCGCTAATACAATCTGTACTAGCATTAGAAGGATTAGCTATAACTAGTCCGTTAGGTAGTATATCAGTAAAGTCCAAATTTCCTATACGTAAAGAATCCAATGAATTATCTATCAAAAAAGAAAGTGTGCTTGTTTCTCCTAGATCTACCAATGAAGGTGCAAATGATTTTGAAAATCCCGGCAATGTCTTTACAACTGTAAGGTCTGTAGTTCCAGAAGTACTATTTCCTTCGCTCGTCATCATGGTTATTGCAGGACTGGTATGAGTACCTAGAGTACTGCTGGTTACATTAACACTAATTGTACAGACTTGGTTTGTACCTATTTCTCCATTACTGAATGTTATCGTGGATCCTCCTGAAGGTGCCGAAACAATACCATTGAGGCAGTCTGTTGTGCCATTAGGTGCTGCTGCAATTGTTATAGCCGCTGGAAGAGTGTGACTAAAGTTCATCGCGTTTGTAGGATCTCCTTCGATATTACTGATTGTAATAATCAAGGTTGTAGTACTCCCCGGACCGATGGTGCTAGGACTAATAACTTGAGAAATATTCGGCTGTGCTTGTAAAACTGGAGCGATTAAAATCACAAAGAGAAGAGTGTAAATTGACCTCATGGAATGGGTGGTTTATTATACTTTATTACCTAATTATTTATATAAATAATTGAGGGTCAATCTGATAGAATGAAAAAATTATAAGTGAACTCGTAGTGCTGAAACACAAGAGGGTGATTTCGTCTATTTTCAGTTCTCAAATTGGCCTTTCAACTATACTTGAAGATAGGAATTAATTTGTCAAATTTGACAACAAATTGTTAAAAATAAATATATAATAATTTGAATTCGAGAAGGTTACACTCTAGTAATAAGTGTATATGCAAACATCATAGAATATCGAATTTCATATTCATAAGTTGCTTCAAACTCACTTTAAACTTTTGTCCAAGTGGAAATTCAGAACTGCAATCCAGAACCACCCTATTTTTAGTATAATCTATACTTTTTATATGGTAGACATTTACAATTACGCTGCGGAAAATTTGAGTAAACATGTCTTCGGGCAAATGACTCCTAATTTGCTTCATTGATTTTTTAATAACATGCTTTTTAACATCCGTGACAAATGTAGTATAGTTGCCTTCCGTTTCAACAAACCAAATATCTTCATGTCGAATTCTCTCAAGCTTATTGCTGCCTTTATAATAGAGATAAGAATTTTCATTTTTTGTTTTTACAAGATCTATTTTTTACTTATTTCATATTTCAGATTAATGGGAATAATGGGTTTAAAAAGGAATGCTACAACGTTGTTTTGTTCGTGAAGTTGATTAAAATGCTCTTGAAGGGTGCCAGTTGCTACAATTACAAAAATTCCATAGTTCCTTAATAAGGGCAACAGAGTTAATCCCATTTTTTCTTCAATATGAATATCCAGAATTACTAGATCAGGCGAAGCTTCAGCTATGATTCTTGCTGCATCTTCCATCGAATAGATAGATTTGTAGTTTTTAAGCCCCATTTCTTGAAATATCGCCTGGTAATCAAGAGTTGCAGACCTATCATCATCTATCGTTAATATTTTCATATGAGATAAAGGTAATACCTGTAATACTATTTAAACAAAATGTACAACATATTAACAGTTGTAAACCTTGTCTTTAGAAACAATTAATTGGATATTGAGGTATTTAATATGGCATGTTCAAACTATGTTTTGTCAAGCTAAAGTTTTTGAAACAATCAATTCTTTAAATGAATCAAAACCTGATTGCGCTAAACATAAATCAAACTCGTTTCTATATAATGATTGGTTAGTGCATAGTCGTATAACCTAAAAAAATGAAGAATATTAATACAATACCCTTCATTTGGTAAAGTTTGTTAAACATTCTAGGTATGACATAAATGTCAAACAATTGCGAAATTAGACCTTAAGACGGATTCATGTATATTTTCAAGGTATAAAAGTGTTAAACCGCTTGATACTATTTACAAAATTCAATTTTGTGCTTTAAATCACTCTCTTTTTGTAATTTTCATATTATTATGAATCCTTATCTATGATACTTTTATTTTTAATATTCATTTCATTTTTAATCAATAATCCGAGTACGATAAATCAATCTGACGCTTACCTTGTAGACGATTTTACCGTTCCTCTACAAGAGGAATGGCAAGGAAGAGATAAAGGATTTGAGATCGTTTATAAAATTGTAGATTCTCCAGATAACAGCTACTTATCTGCTAAATCCATCGATTCAGATAACTTTATAGTTAAAAGAATAACAGTAGATATTACTGAATACCCTTACCTCAATTGGCGATGGAGAATTAAAACCCTACCTCTAGAGGGAGATGAGAGCAAGAAGGAAAAATGCGATGTTGCAGCCTCCATTTCATTGGTTTTAAACGCTAATAAATTTTTACCAAAATCTATTAAGTACTCCTGGTCAAGTACATTGAACAAAGGATTATCCTCTTGCAGCCCATTTGCTATTTGGCCTTCCAGATGCGATATATCAGTTGTTGAGAGTGGAGATAGTCTTATGAACAAATGGGTCTATGAAAAAGTAAATGTTCTTGAAGACTATAAAAGGTTTTACAAAAAATCCAAAGTCAAGAAAAAACTGATCAGGGCAATAGTCATTATGACTGATTCTGACAATACCTCATCACTGTCAGAAGCCGATTATGATGATATCTATTTTTCTAAATCCTGAATTAAGATTCTAGGATATCTGGATTCATTCCCATATTCGAAAAGCCGCCATCATGAAACAGATTCTGCATCGTAACCATTCTCGTCAAATCCGAGAAAAGAGACACACAATAATTAGCACACGAAAGTGCATCTGCATTTCCTAAGGGCGACATCTTATCAGCGTAACTAAAAAATTCATCAAAGCCCTTTACATCTCTTCCTGCAGTAGTAATTGTAGGTGATTGACTAATTGTGTTAACTCTTACTTTATTTTTCTTTGCCCAATGATACCCGAAGCTTCTGGCAAATGATTCCAATAAGGCCTTCGATTCTGCCATTTCACTGTAATCTGGAAATGTTCTTTGTGCAGCTATATAAGTCAATGCCAATATAGAACCCCATTGATTCATAGCATCTTTTTCATAGGCGCATTGCATTAATTTATGAAAAGAAATCGCCGAGATATCAAATGTTTTTTGCATCCATTCATATTTAATATCTGTATAAGATCTCTTTTTTCGAACATTAAGAGACATCCCAATAGAATGTAGAATGAAATCAATTTTTCCTTCAAATTTTTCCATCGATTTATCAAGAAGATTATTCATATCCTCTAAGGAAGTGGCATCAGCAGCGATCACTTCAGTTCCTAATTTTTGAGCCAAATCCTGAATTGCTCCCATTCTCAAAGCTACAGGTGCATTGGTAAGTATTATTTCTGCTCCTTCGGCATGGGCTTGCTCTGCTACTTTCCATGCTATAGATTTATCATCTAAAGCTCCGAATATGATTCCTTTCTTTCCTTTTAATAATCCGTATGGCATAATATTATATTTCTATTCTTCTATTTAATCGATCTCTTTATGCATCAGATCTTTTGCGTTATCTAATGCAAATGTACTTGGTGGATCTCCACTTAACATTTTTGCAATTTCCGTTATTCTTTCCTCTTCATTAAGCAACTTCACTTCAGTATAAGTTCTTTTGGCAGTATCTTTTTTAAATACCAAATAGTGATTCTTGGCCCGGGATGAAACTTGTGGTGAATGTGTAATACAAATCAGTTGATGACTGCTGGATAAAGTCTTCAAAATGCTTCCCATCTTCCCTGCTACTTCTCCGGAAACACCAGTATCTATCTCATCAAAAATCATAGTGGGAAGATCCATAACTTCTGCAACAATTGACTTTACACTAAGCATGAGCCTGGAACTTTCTCCACCGGAAGCGATGCTTTTTATAGGTAGGAAGGCAGCTCCCTTGTTGGATTTAAATAACAAGGATATATCGTCTATTCCATCAGCTTTAAGAACCTCACTTATCTTATGTTCTATTTTTATTTCAGCTGAATTCATAGAAAGTTGAGTCAACTGGGTATTTACTTTTTGCTCGAAGCTTTTAAACACTTTCTTTCTTGAAGAACTCAATTTTTGAGCTATAGTTTCAAGTTTTGATTTTAATTTATTGATATCTATACTTAATTGCTCAATCACTTGACCTTTGTTGATATAGGAAGCCAATTTAGTTTCTAATTCTTCTTGAATTTCCAAAAGGGACTTTATATCATTAACACCATGTTTCTTTTGAAGCCGGTATATACTGTCCAATCGAGAATTAAGTTCTTCCAATCTTTGAGGATCCAGATCGATATCCGCATTAATTGCTGACGAATTATGATATATCTCATCAATCAATTCTAGTAGACTATCTAGATTATCTACACCTTTTTTTAATAAGGGATGAATTTCATTAAAAGCCATCCATTTTTTCTGTAAATCCAGAATGACATCTTTTAAATTCACTTCGCTATCACTCAATCTATATTTTGTCTCCTGAAGCATGACTTGAATTTCATCTGCCTTATTCAGGAGGTCAGATTCAGTTTCAAGATTATTTTGTTCATCTGCTTCAAGAGCAGCTTCAAGTAGTTCATTGAGTTGAAAGGTCATAAAATCCATCTCTTTAATTTGAGTGGATTCGTCCTGTTGCAAATCATTAAGCTGCTTTAATTTCTCTTTGTATTCTTTAAAGATGAATTTGTAATCTTGCACCAGTTTTACGTTATCAGCAACTGCGTCGATAATCTCAAGTTGATAAGCGTTTTTCCTAATTTGACTGATTTCAAATTGTTGATTCAGATCTACGAGATGCTCATTCAATTGACTAAGAAAATCAAGTTTGGCTGGTGAGTCATTAACAAAAGCCCGTGATTTTCCTGATGGAATAATTTCTCTCCTTATGATCAGATTTTCATCTCTGTCATAATCATAGTCATCTAATAATTGATTAATAGAGTCTGGATAATTGTCAAATTCAGCTTCAACTATACACTTCTTACTATTGTCAAAAAGCACTTTAGTATCGGCGCGAAAACCCATTATTAAACCCAGAGCACCTAATAGAATAGATTTTCCAGCACCCGTCTCTCCGGTTATTATATTCAATCCCTTATCGAAGTGTATTTCTACTTCATCGATTATTGCATAGTTTTCTATTCTGAGAGATCGAATCATTTAAACCAAATTAATTGAAGTTTTTCATTACTTCTGCTCCAATTTCCTCTGCCCATTTAATTTTCTTTTCGGGGCTTCCAGGTAAATTAAAAGCTACGAGATAAACATAATCCTTTTCTGTTCTCCAAATATATCGACTTAATTCATTTGAAAATGCTGCTGCTTTACCTAAGCCATCCTGTTTTGTATATTTATATGATCCAGATCCGTCAGGCATTTGTTCCCCCTGGTTGATTTTTGCAGCTACATAATATGCTGCCCATTCCGGAAATTCATCGGGGAGTGGATTATCCTGGACTTGAATAAGAACTCCAGAATTTGGAAGACCCTTATGTGTCCATCTGAAAAAGCAAGATTGTGCATGCGGTGACCTAGGACCTGATCCATCTTTTAGTGTAATTGCATCCGCATTTACTTTTAGAATCTGAGCCAATTTATTTGGATCAATCAGAGAACATGCAGAAGGCAGGTTCGTTGCAACCTGTTTTCTTCCAATCAGATTCGGATCTGGTTCCGCATCTTCTCGAGAAAGAGCGTCCTTTTTATTCGCCCATTCCGAGGAAGGTACAGTACCTGTCGAATTTTTAGCATTTTTATTCAAATCGAGTTGATTTGAACTGCTTATTTGATTGGTAGATTTATTCTGACTTAAGCCCGGTTGAACCTTATTAGTCGCTTGTGATTTTGAGGCATTATTGGTATCAGAGTTTGTCTTATTTGTTTCCAGATCTGCTGAATTCTGATTGCTTCCGCTATGATCATGTCCATCATGATTATGTCCATCATGGCTATTTTCAACATGTGATTCTTGATTAGGACTGAATTGCTCAGTTTTTGATGAATCATTAGCGCAAGAATAGAAAAACATAAAGGAAATTAAAACAAGAAAACTTCCAATTATTCTTAATAACATAGATAAATATTTAGGCCTCAAAAATACTAAACACTATGATTATATAGTGTTAATTAGATCATAAATAATAAGTCAACATAAAAAATATAATTCTGTTATAATGATATGAAATATCCCCTTATCTTCATTAAATGTAAATTCGTCGATAAAAAGCTAATTATTGAATTTTATTAAGCCTTTTAATGTTTCTATATTAAACTAAAATAAATTATGTCATTACCTCTTTGGTTCTTCCCACTAGCATTTTTTGCACTTATTTTGTTTTCTCTTGGTCTTTTTACTGTAAAACAACAAACGGCAGCCATTGTCGAACGATTGGGTAAATTTCACAGCATTAGAGGTCCCGGACTCCATTTTAAAATTCCGTTTGTAGATCGAATTATGGGTCGTGTAAATCTGAGAACACAACAACTTGATGTTGCAGTTGAAACTAAAACTTTTGATGATGTATTTGTTAAACTAAAAGTTTCAGTTCAATTTCTGATTCTAGAAGACAAAATTTATGAGGCAATTTACAAATTGCAAAATCCTCATGATCAGATCACTGCGTATATTTTCGATGTTGTCCGTGCAGAAGTCCCAAAAATGAAATTGGATAACGTATTTGTAAAAAAAGATGATATTGCGAATGCTATTAGAAGAGAATTGCAAGAAGCAATGAATCATTATGGATATGATATTGTCAAAGCATTGGTTACAGATATTGACCCTGATCATTTGGTTAAAGAAGCCATGAATAGAATTAATGCAGCTGAGCGTGAAAAAGTAGCTGCGGAATATGAAGGTGAAGCTGAACGTATCAGAATAGTAGCAAAGGCTAAAGCTGAAGCAGAATCAAAAAGATTGCAAGGTCAGGGTATTGCAGATCAAAGAAGAGAAATTGCTAAAGGTCTTGAAGAAAGTGTTGAAGTTTTGAATGGTGTTGGAATTAATAGCCAGGAAGCATCTGCTCTTATTGTTGTTACACAGCACTATGATACACTTCAATCTATGGGAGAAAATGCGAATAGCAATTTGATCTTGCTACCAAATTCTCCATCATCTGGTTCTGATATGCTTTCTGATATGGTAGGTTCATTTTCAGCTTCTCAGCAAATTGGTGAAGCCATGAAACTTAAAAATCAGGAATTAAAACGTTTGAATCCAAAAGATTAATGAATTAATATGGCACTGATTTTCGGTGCCTTTTTTTATTCCCTTTTTACGCCAACAAGCACACATGGCGCTACAATACCACTGATTATCACGTTATAAGATTCGATATAAATTGAATCTCCTTCAATTCTTAATTCATAATTAAGATCCGGTTCTAAAAAGGCAGGTCCAAAAGTCCCTTCTTCTGATATTGGAATGGATTTATTGGCAATAATTACATTATCCATATTAGAACTGTCAATTAGAACTTCGATTTCAACATTGACTTCTGGAAAAATATTATTGTCAGGATTCTTAATGCAATCATATATTCCTGTAAAGGCCAATCTATAATCTTCATCCAATGGATCAGAACAAGCAATAAAGCCAAGAGTGATAAGAATAACAAATAAATAATTATACTTCATCATTGTTTTTTAATTAAAGACGCTTTTATTAAAAGATATGTTGGTCCAAAGATCTATTAATATTCGTTAACAGCTATAAGACATCAGACCTTACAAGCCAATACCTTTAGTTTATGCGATCTTGTAATAATTGAAAAATTTACTTTATAAAATTTACTTTCGAATCGTCTTGATGGGCACCAAGTTAATTACTGCTAATTAGAATTAAGTTATAGTTTTGAGTTCAATAATAAATAATGAAGTGGATTTTAGTTTTCTCGATGATTTTTAACTTAATTCAAGGAACAACCGCCCAAGCTCAGATGAATTTGGAGGGTTCATGGGCTGATACAAGCTTAGTGGCCTCTACAGCGCATAATAACACATATAGTGAAGTGTGGGGAATTGTAAATAATGGAAATGAATACGCTGTTATTGGATCAACATATGGAACGCACTTTATTGATTTAAACCAGCTAGATTCTTTGAAAGAAGTTTTACGTGTTGAAGGAGGAGCAAATGGAACACAAATAATTCATCGCGATTATCATGATTTTAAGGGTTATCTCTATGCAGTTGCTGATGAGGGTGGGACATCAACACTTCAGATAATGGATTATTCATTTTTACCGGATTCAGTTCACATCGTTTACGATTCAAAAACGTATTTACGGAGAGCACATAATATATTTATCGATACAGCTACTTCTATTATGTATGCTTGCATTAGTGCCGGTGATCAAGCTCCATGGTCTCCATTGAGACTTTTTGACTTAACAGACCCAACAATTCCAGAAGTTATTGCCGCTTATAATGAGTTTGATGGGTTTTTAGTTTCGCAGGTTCACGATATGTATATCAGAGATAACATTGCTTTTTTAAACTGTGGGCCAAGTGGTTTTGTAATTGCTGACTTTAGTGATCCATTAGCACCGGTTACTCTGGCCACTTTGGATCCTTCTGAATATCCACAATCCGGATATAATCATTCGGGATGGTTGTCTGCAGATGGCAATACCTATTATATGGCAGACGAAAACTGGTCTCATGACATAAAGGTCTTAGACGTTTCACAATTACCTGAAATAACAGTAATAGATACAATTGATGCAGGGGTAGAATCCGAATTTTCTATGCCTCATAATCAGATCATACACAATGGCCTGTTATACAGTTCCTATTATTATGACGGTCTCCAGGTATATAACATTATTGACCCAAACAACATCGAACGTATTGCAGAATACTCAACATCAAAAATTGAACACAGACGCCGATATGAAGGAGCCTGGGGTATATATCCTTTTTTACCATCGGGATTGATTCTTGTTTCGGATATGCAGGAAGGATTGTTTGTTTTACAAACTCCTACAGATCTGGTCAGTACTGTAAACGTTGATGCTTTTAAGGATATTAAAATCCTTCCAAATCCTGTTCAATCCCAATTCCAAATTGAAGGACTTGAGAATTATGATGATTTAAAGATTCATCTTTTAGATCAAATAGGGAACATTGTAGCCCATTTAGACGCATCTGGTCGGTACAATCTAAATCTGCCAAATGGAGTTTATTATTTGTGGCTAACAAACGAACAAGTATCTTCGGTTAAAACATTGATTATTGCACGATAATTACAAAAGACTATTTCTTCTTTATTTAATCATAATAAGTTCTACCGGAATTATGGCCCAATTTCAGGGATCATTCGTTCCAGATAGTCTTAGAACAGAACCTACTGTCAATCTTGAAAGCCCTTCTATAAAGTATTTTACATTAGATAACAGAGAGAATCTACAGGAAATATCAGATACCTTATTCGATGATTTTGAAAAGTATAATCCGGCAAGAACATTTGATGATGCTTCTTATACACTCGGAAATTTAGGTTCTTCAGCGTATAATATAGAATATAAAACCCGGGATCACATGTATACAGATCCTGGATTTCATCAATACGACATCTATAAATTAAAACAGGAAGATTTTCGATTTTATGAACAGAATAGAGCTTATAATGATCTGTTTTTTAGTCCCGTAGCCGGGCAAAGAAATTTTCTTGTTAAAGCAAAATTTGCAAGAAATTTTGCTGATAATGTAAATTTTGTTGTTGACTATACACGCTACAACCAGGAAGGATTTTATCAGAACCAAAAAACTAAATCTACTGCCTTTGGATTAGGAATATGGAAACACTATCCTGAAAAAAAGCATCATCTTTTTATTAGTTTTTTGGCTAATAATCACAATGAAGAGCACAATGGTGGTGTAAGCACAGATACATTATTTGACCAAGAATTGTACAGATTACGATTGGCTATTCCGGTCAGATTGAATGAGGATACGACTCGCCATCAAAATTTCACATATGCCATTGACAACTATTTTGATGGTTTATCAAAAAAATATAAAGTACATCACAAAATACAGTTTGAAAAAGGCTACTTCAGGTATGGGGATCATGGAGCTGACACAACAGACGATCAACTGGTATATAGATCCTATCTCACGGATACCAGAGGCCTGAGGTATTTCCTTGGATTTAGCGCCTTAAGGAATGATTTTGATTTATCCTTTACTACATCTTCCGTAAAAATATCAACTGGAATCTCGCATAAATATCAGCGATTTAATAATTCCAAGGAGGTCTTTGACATCAATGACATAGTTGTATTCGGAGATTTCTCATTTAAAATCAAAGATTTCAGCGATTTTATTGGACGAGCAGAACTTGGTCTCGGGAGCAATGCAGGAAATCTAAAATTGAATGGTCTTATTTCGATTAGTGCTATTAAAAATTTGAAGCTAAATGCCTTCATAAATATTACCCGATATGATCCATCATTATTAAATGAAAAAGTATATGTAACTGATATATTGCTTTATGTAAATGAATTTAGCAGAACAAATGAAGTCCAATTAGGAGGTCAGCTTCAATGGACAAAAATGAATGCGAATCTTGAATTTTACTCCGGCATCATTGAGAATGCTTTAGCTTATGATCAAGATGCACTTCCCTATCAGATCGATTCAAATCTGGAGTACATACGAATAAAATTCTCTCACAAATTAAAATGGAAATTCCTAGGCTTAGAAAATTCTTTGCTATTTCAAAATTTCAGTGAGAACATATACAGGCTACCGAAACTCTTCAGTATTCACAATGTATACTTTGAAAGTCACTTGTTCAAAAAGAGGTTATTTGCACGTATAGGAATTCTTTATTACAACATTCAAGGTGATGGAGATTTAAGTTTTATGCCTGTGATTGGAATATTCTATCCTTCTTCAACTTCGATCGATAATTATGCATATTCTGAATTCTACGCCAATTTTAAAATTAATCAGTTTCGACTATTTTTTAAGATTGACAATTTTACAGAATTGATTGAAAGGAAAGTTCATTACCAGATAGAGAATCACCCACAATTTGACTACAAGATGCGCATCGGAGTTCGATGGCTGATCTTTGATTAAATAGAAACCTAGGAAATTCTACAGCTGATAATTTGGTTTGAGTTCGTGTTCTGAAGATTCACCATAGAAATCGCTAATAATCTGAACGACTTCTTCAGGTTTATCAACAATAGGCATAAGGATCAAATCTTTTTCCGAAATATTGTTGTATTTGCTCAAAAGTGTTTCTACAATCCAATCTTTTAGTCCGGACCAAAATTTAGTACCTACCAATACTACAGGTACAGGAGATATTTTATTAGTCTGAATGAGAGTCAGTGTTTCGAAAAGTTCATCCAAAGTACCAAACCCACCAGGCATGGCAACGAAGGCTTGCGAATACTTGACAAACATCACTTTTCTTACAAAGAAGTATCTGTGCTGAAGATTTTTATCGGGGTCAATATATTGATTACCTGACTGTTCAAAAGGCAGTTCTATATTAAGTCCTATGGATAGACCGCCTTCAAGATAAGCTCCTTTATTAGCTGCTTCCATAACTCCGGGACCTCCTCCGCTAATAATACCGAAGCCTTCGTTTACTAGAGCTCTGGCAATATCAATAGTCAATTGATAAGTAGGATTGTCGGGTTTTGTTCGTGCAGATCCAAAAATAGAAACACAAGGGCCGAGGCGATTTAATTTTTCAAAACCATCTACAAACTCTGCTAATACTTTGAACATGGTCCAGGAATTCTCTCCTTTGATTTCGGACCACTGCTTTAATTTTCTTTGTGGGCTCATTTATCAGATAACAACAGATTTATACTTTTCATATTCTCTTTCGAGAAAAGTACGTAATTCGGAAAAACTATCAAATTTATCAAATAAATCTTCAAGATTGTTCCTCCTATTGCTTAATGATGTTGCAAATTCATTTACATTCTTCTTAGTTACATTGTCTTTACTCAATATAATCAGTCGTTCAACAACATTTCTAAGCTCTCTGATATTTCCTGACCAATTAATTTTCTGTAACTCTTTTATAGCTGATGGATCAAACATTTTGAGGCTAGTTCCATATTCTCTGCAAATAAGATTGTTGAAATGTTCAACCAACTCAGGAATATCACTCTTTCTTTCATTCAATGAAGGAACACGCATAATTATTACTGCAATTCTATGAAAAAGGTCTTCTCTGAACTCCCCTTTAGCAATTTGCGTTCTCAAGTTTTTATTGGTTGCTGCAACAACACGTACATCTACCGGAATAGATTTTTCACCTCCAACTCTCATAATCCTATTTTCCTGTAGAACTCTCAACACTTTCGCTTGAGCACTGAGACTCATATCTCCAATTTCATCAAGAAACAATGTTCCCTTATTAGCGAGTTCAAATTTTCCTATACGCTGTTTATGCGCAGAAGTGAACGATCCTTTTTCGTGACCGAATAATTCTGATTCTATTAATTCAGATGGAATTGCTGCGCAGTTAACTTCAATGATGGGTCCGGAATTTCTTCCACTTTTTCCGTGAATCCAACGTGCTACTAATTCTTTACCAGTCCCGTTAGGACCTTCGATTAGAACTCGTGCATCTGTAGGTGCTACCTTTTCTATAGTCTCCGTTATCATTCTGATTTCGGGAGAGCTTCCTACAATGGTTTCAACTTTAGTTTTGGAAATCCTTTTTTGTAAAGTGTTCTTTTGAATGACTAGTGTAGATTTATCAAGACCATTTCGAACTGTAATTAACAACCTGTTTAAATCCGGTGGTTTCGAAATAAAATCAAATGCTCCCTTCTTTACAGCTTCAACAGCTGTATCTATATTTCCATGACCGCTTATCATAATTACCGGAACATCTGGGCAAATCTCCTGCAATCTGTCGATGGCGTCCATCCCATCCATTTTAGGCATCTTGATATCGAGTATAATAACATCGAACTTATCTTGTTTGACCTTAACGAGACAGGTTAATCCATCTTCAGCTTCTTCGACCTCATATTTCTCAAATTCGAGAATGTCTTTCAGTGTTCTTCGAATTCCTTTGTCGTCATCGACGATTAAAATCTTCGCCATAATTTTTCTAGTGTAGTTATCTTATTTATAGAATGCTAAAATACATTAAATATTATTATAATGTATAAATACATACTAATAAGTTTATTACAAATAACAATAAATTATAATGTGATTATTTGCTATTGTTACATATAGCAAGGTAAGTCATCAATCCCGTGCCAATAGCAAGTGCTTTTTCATCAATATCAAACCGGGGGGTATGGACACCTGAGTTTATTCCCCGCCTTTTATTGCCGGTACCCAATCTGTAAAAACAAGCCGGCATCATTTGAGAAAAAAATGAAAAATCTTCTGCTGTCATTCTCTTTTCCAAACGGACAACATTTTTACTTCCTAGATAATCAATGGCATTTTCGATAGCCTTTTCAGTCAGGTCAACATTATTGAATAATGTGGGATAACCATACTTAATATTTGTTCTTGCTTTGCCTCCATAAGCTTTGGCTGTATTGCTGATTATTTCTTTGATATGTTTATGAAGTGTCATTCTGTTCTCTTCATTCATGGTTCTTAGTGTTCCTTCTATGCGCACTTTATCAGGAATGATATTCGTCGCTCCTCCGTTTGAATTTATCTTTCCAAAACTCAAAACTGAAGGCACCTGTGGATCAGAGTATCTACTGATTACAGATTGAAGTGCAACCAGCACTTGAGAGGAAATGACAATAGGATCAATGAAATCCTGAGGAAGCGCCGCATGCCCTCCCTTACCGATAATATCTATGACGATCTCATCTGCTGAAGCCATATATTGACCCGGACAAAATCCCACTTTCCCAGCTGCTAATGGCGGATGTACATGCTGAGCAAAAATCTGTGCTTTCGATTTGTTTTTTATAGCTCCATCTTTGATCATAATCGACGCTCCCCCCGGTAACTTTTCTTCTCCGGGTTGAAACAAAATGCGATATGTCCCACTGAGCTGATTCTTCAGTTTATCTAGAACAAATACGGTCCCAAGAACACAAGTTGTGTGAACGTCGTGACCACATGCATGCATTATTCCCGGGTTTTTACTTGCATAAGATACCTTATTCTCCTCTTGAATCGGCAAAGCATCCATATCACCCCGCAAATATGTAATTCCTCCTTTTTTCTTTCCTTTTATCTCAGCAACAATACCATATTTACAATACCCGCTTTTATAATTGATCTTGCGTTCATCTAATTTTTCACAGATATATTTATTGGTATTAATCTCTACAAACGAAAGTTCAGGATGTTGATGCAAGTGGCGACGAACTGCAATCAATTCTTTTTCTAAGGATTCAACTTCCTTTTTGATTTTATTTCTAATCGGCATATGATACTAAAAATTCTGTTCGCTAAATTAGTAGAACGATATTTCTTGATAAACATAATGTCAGTATACGAAACTAACATTAACTTACCAATTGGCCTGATTATTAACGTTCAAATAAATTGCTCAAATTGTCCTTAAATTCTATTCAAAAATTCTTTCCCTTTTTTTTCTTATTAATTATGATGATTTCCTGTGCTTCGGATAAGGATAGTACAAGCCCAAATAATGAAACATTTAAATCACATTTCAATCTTGAAAAAATTGAATCCAAGTATTCTGGAATCACCTTTAATAATACAATAAAAGAGAATAAGAGACTGCATTACTTCATATGGAATTTTATTTATCAGGGAGCCGGAGTTGCAATAGGCGATATCAATAATGATGGACTTAATGATATTTATTTTTCAGGAAATATGGTGAGTGATAAACTATATCTGAACAAAGGAAATTTCAGATTTGAGGATATCAGTAAAACTGCAGGAATCGAAAACAATTTGTGGTCAACAGGTGTATCTATGGCCGATGTGAATGCAGACGGACTACTTGATATTTATGTATGCAAGAACTTTTTTTTATTATAAAAAGGTGTCCGGCAGAATAAATTATTCATAAACAATGGAGATTTAACTTTTACTGAACAATCGAAAGGATATGGATTAGATGATGATGGTTATTCTATTCAAAGTCATTTTTTCGATGCTGACAACGACGGTGATCTTGACATGTATCTGGTCAATCAGCCCATGGACCAATATGCAGCCACTCTGGCTAAACCTGAAACACTAAAATCCTTCCCCTTTTCTGATAAAATATACATCAATTCATCCGGAAAATTCGAGGACAAAACCATAGAATTAGGATTGGTAAATAAACGATATGGATTAAGTGCAATGATAGTGGATTTTAATAACGATGGTTGGACTGATATCTATGTTTGCAATGACTATAGTAAAGGGGATCAGATGCTAATCAACAATAGTGGGCTTCAATTTACTGATGAAATACAATCAAGGACTGATCATACTTCATTTTATTCTATGGGATCAGATGCCGCAGATATAAACAATGATGGCTGGCTTGATTTTATCAGTTTAGATATGGCCTTTGGTGATCATTACCGGTCCAAAACCAATATGGAATCTATGAGGCCAGAACGGTTCTGGAATTTGGTTGAGGAAGGAGAGCATTTTCAATATCCGGTGAATAACCTTCAAGTAAATAATGGCATGGGATTCTATAGTGAAATGGCTCATTATTCAGGAATATCGAATACCGATTGGCCTTGGTCAGCATTATTTGAAGATATGAATAATGATGGCCTAAAAGATTTACTTATTTCAAATGGTATCTTAAAAGACTTAAGGAATAATGATTTCCTCAATCTTATAAAATCAGATGGTTCTAATCAATCACCTGATCTTATCTTTAACAATTACAATCATTTAATTCCTTCTTCCCCGATCTCAAATTTAGCTTATATAAATTCAGGAGAATCCAGATTTATTGATAAAACAAAAGAAGTTGGATTCGATGAAAAAACATTTTCTTCCGGAATGGCCATGGCAGATTTAGATAACGATGGGGATTTAGATCTAGTGCTGAATAATTCGTCAGCAGAAGCATCGATATATAAAAACAACACTACGGGAAATAATTGGATAAGTGTTAGCTTAAAAGGCAAGTATTATAACAAATTTGGGCTGGGTGCCCGTGTTTCTATTTACTATGAAGACCAAATCCAGACTGCTCAAATGAATACAAGTAGAGGATATATGTCTTCTTCACCACCAATACTACATTTTGGTCTGGGCAATACTGAAAAACTCGATTCTATAGAAGTGGTGTGGGATCACAAACAAATCAGCCTTGTATATCCTGACGATATAAATACAACAATAGAAATTGACTATGAATCAACCAAAAAGCTAATAGATAGAATTCCTCCTTCTCAATTTTCGTCAGCAAATCTGATTAATTATCTACATAGAGAAAATGAATTTAATGACTATGATGATCAAAAACTTTTGCCCCACAAACTTTCTCAAAACGGGCCTAAACTGTGTGTTGTAGATCTCAATAAAGATGGTCTTGAAGATTTGGTGATTGGAGGTGCAAGATTCCAGAGCACTCAACTTTTTATCCAGGATTCTGAAGGCCAATTCAATTTCTCCTTTCAAAAATATTTTGAAATGGATCGCGATTACGAAGATCTGTCTATTGAAGCTCTCGATATTGACAAAGACAATGACCAGGACTTATATATTGTTAGTGGGGGAAGTGATTATGATGACGATAATCCTCTTTTAATAGACAGAATATATCTTAATGATGGTAAGGGCGGATTTTCTAAATCTACAATTGATTTATCCTCCACCCGAATTGATGGTGAATGCATGGTCTTTGAGGATTTTAATGGCGATGGTAATCAGGAAATCTTTTTGGGAGGCCGGTATACTAAGGGTCAATATCCTTTTCCAGCCAAGTCATTAGTATTATATAAAAAAGACAATCGATATTCTGAATTGGAATCTATGTTCACTTTCGATACTTTAGGATTGGTCACCGATGCTATTAGTACAGATCTGGATTCAGATGGTCAGCTCGATATATTGACGGTCGGTGAATGGGCTGAAATTACAGCTTTCCACAATAACAATGGGACCTTCACCAAACAAGCATTGGATATATTTGGACATAGTAGCAGGTCCTGGTGGTGGTCAATTGAAAAAGGAGATTTCGATAATGATGGGGACGAAGATTTTCTTATCGGCAATCTGGGTTTGAACAATAAATTCAAAGCCAAACCTGAAACACCATTCCAGGTTTATGCACAAGATTTTGATAATAACGGGGATAATGATGTTGTGTTGGCAAAATCAAGTAAAAGCAAACTGTATCCTCTGAGAGGAAAAGAATGTTCAACTGAAGAAATGCCTTTTATAAGTGAAAAGTTTGAAACATACGATGCCTTTGCCAAAGCGAGCTTATCAGAAATAATCGGAGATAGTAATTTAGAGGAGGCTTTGAATTATGATATCCAATCTTTTTCAAGTATTTATCTCGAAAACAAGGGTCAACTTAATTTCGAGGCAAAAAGACTTCCCTTTCAGTGTCAGCTTGGACCCATCAAGGATTTTATAGTTCTGGATTACAATAATGATGGATTCCTTGATTTCATATTCGCGGGAAATCATTATCCGGTAGAAGTTGAAACCGTAAGGTATGATGCTAATAAAGGAGGTCTTTGTCTGGGTGATGGCCAAGGGAATTTTAAATTTATTGAAGCCTCTGAATCAAAAATTTATTTGGATGGTGATGTGCGAGATCTCGACCTTATCAGGGTAAAGAATAAAACTTATCTACTGGCGAGTTGTAATAATGATAGTCTTCTTACAATTCAATTAAATATAGATTTCAGTAAATAAGAAGTCTCCAGCCAGATACTGTAATGTCTGGCATAGTACAGATTATTTTGATGAACCTCTTCTTTTCGATTATCAATCGAATAATGTCCTTCAGGAATTGTAAAAACAGAAGCTTTAACTTTAGGAAGAGATTTAAGGCTTTGTTCATCCAAAATATAGCCAATCCAGGTTTTCTTACCGAGAATTACATAGTGAATATTGCTAAATATCAGTTTGAATTGCTTGGATCCCAACAGAATAATAGGACTCAATATCAAAATTAAAGGACAACTTACAAGATCAATTAATCTCTTTGTTCTGCGGTGAAAGTGTTGGTCAATTTTAAAATTGATATCTAAAGTATACCACTGTCCTACTCTATTTTTTGAATCGCTTCCTAATATGCTGGTGTTGTCGTCATTTGCAATTTTGAAGCTCACTCCCTCTCCCAAATTTGACATTCTTTCAAATATAAATTGGCTTGTCAAATCTTTACTACAAAAAATCAATTCATTAATATTTCTAGACCGTACTGCCTGACCGATTTCATCTAATGCACTTAAAGCATTCTCATCACCATCGTCAAAATACCCCAAGACATTTGACTTTTTCGAAAACAAATCAACTATCTTCTTTACTTGTTTGAATGAGGATTCTGATCCCACTACAGCAATTCTTCTATCCAGGATATTATCAAATCTGGAATTATTATAAAGTACAAAATTGTAAAGCCTTCTACTTATATATAGAATGAAAGGTGATAGTAAGGCTAGAATTAGGAGTACAATACGAGAAAACCTGAATGTGCCAGGTAGAAAACTGTAGACTGTAAACATTGCGAAGCTCCCAAAGACAAATCCATACAAAAGATGTTTTAGATTATGCTTCTTGTCATACTGGCCAAAGAGGTAAAAGAAAAAGATCAAAACAATTGAAAGTATAAGCAATGTGGTATTGCTTTCTGATCCCTTATAATAATCGGGGTTGGAGAAATAAATTCTTGCCCAATAATATTGAATGAGTTTTGCAAACGCTGCAATGAGAATAAAATCTAAAACTGGTCGAATGAAGGGTATCAAAACATTCTTAACGAAACCCGATACTGATGTAATCAAAATACCGAATTGAATTAATATGTTCCATATAAATCCAGAAGAGTTATTTCTTTTTGATGCATACTTGTGCATCGCTCCATAGAAGTTTTTAATATAGTCAAAGCTTGACTTATTGGTACTTTCACCTTTAAAATGTACGATTTGCGTATCGGGAAAATATACAATCTTGTAGCCAGCTTCCTTCAGTCTAAATGACAGTTCGATATCTTCCCCATACATGAAATAATCTTCATCAAAACCACCAATCTCATGTATGATTCTTGTCTTCGTAAAAACAAATGCACCCGATATAACTTCTATGGCATTAGTATCCTTCGGAGACAAGTGTCCTTGATAATAGCTATTAAAAAATGAAGACTTTGGAAATACACGATTAAGACCTGAAAGTTTGAAAAAAGCACTTAAAGGAGTTGGAAAACCTCTTTTCGATTCAGGGAGGAACTTTCCGGAACCATCTATCATTTTTACGGCAAGAGCAGCACAGGAAATGTCCTTGCGCATATATTCAAGACATTTGGAAATCGTATCTTCTTCTACTAGGGTATCCGGATTTAAGATTAACAGATATTCACCATTCGCATTTGCTATCCCTTGGTTATTTGCTTTTGAAAAACCCAGGTTCTCAGTGTTTGCAATTAATTTAATTTGTGAACCGAAGGATGACAACATTTCACTCGATCCATCTGTCGAATTATTATCAACAACAATAATCTCCAATCCCTCCGCAATATCTGATCTTAGGAGAGATTGAATGCATTGTCTTAAAAAGTATTTGACATTATAACTGACTATGACGACGCTTATAAGAGGCATTGTTTTATTTAACGTCAGATCGAAAGTGCTTTATTATAATCGGTTCTGCTGTGAATAGATCTTCCCAGAGTTAATTCATCTGCATATTCCAGTTCTCCTCCAAATGAAACTCCTCTTGCTATTGTAGATATTTTCACCTTTTCATCAAGTAATTTTGAAAGATAATATATCGTCGTGTCTCCTTCAATTGAGGGGCTGACTGCCATGATAAGTTCTTCTATTTCATTGGTTTCGACTCTGTCAGTCAGGCTTTCAATATTTAAATCTTCAGGTCCTATTCCTTCCAATGGGGAGATAATTCCTCCTAAGACATGATAAATTCCATTAAACTGCTGAGTATTTTCTATAGCCATAACATCTTTAACAGATTCTACGACGCAAATAACATTCTTTTTGCGGGCAGGGTCGGAACAAATATCACAGATATCATAATCTGAATAATTATGGCAATGGACACATGATTTGAGATCTGTACTTAGAGCATGTAAGGCTTCAATAATTCTTTGCTTTTTATCTCCATTGTTTGCAGCCAAATGCAAAACAAGCCTTAAAGCTGACTTTTTTCCAATACTAGGTAAAGAGTTCAGTGCTTCAACCGCTTTTTCAAGTGTTTTAGAAGAATACTTCATCATTATTAATTTTGGATCCCAGTATTGATTTAAATAAAATTAATTTGGTTCTGAAATAGAGAATAAAGTTTTTCTAAGACGTAAAAATAGACATTTAATAGAGTAATCATGTCAATTTCAAAAACTCAAAAATTAGCAAGTTTAATTCTAAATCATGATTACATTTGTAAGAAAATATTTATAAGCATATGGCTGAAGTAATTAGAATGCCGAGATTAAGTGACACAATGGAAGAAGGAAACATTGTTTCATGGTTAAAAAAGGTAGGTGATGCAGTTGAACCAGGAGATATCCTGGCAGAAGTTGAAACAGATAAAGCTACCATGGAGTTGGAGAGTTTCAATGATGGTATTCTATTACATATAGGAGTTGAGCAAGGACCGGTTGCAGTAGAAGGAGTTATCGCTATTATTGGTAATAAAGACGAGGATATTTCAGCAATTCTAAAAAGTATTGAAAACGAATCCACTGGATCTGTTCCTTCTGAAGAAAAACCGGAAGCAGTAGTAGAACCTGTTGCAGCAGCTCCTGTTGAAACTGTCTCTTCTGCGCCCAGCACGCCATCATCAGCGGAGCCTGTTCAGCCAGCAAGCATGTCGGATGGAAGAATTAAAGCTTCTCCACTCGCTCGCAAAATGGCGGAAGAAAGCAGTATAGATTTATCAAGGATCCAGGGATCGGGTGAAAATGGGCGGATTATTAAGAAAGATGTAGATAATGCCATTAAGATGGGTGTTCCAGCACCAGCTTCAACTCAGACGGCAAACATCCAATTGCCATCTACTATAGATGAGAATATTTATGGTGATAAACCTTTATCTCAAATGCGTAAAATAATTGCGAAGAGGTTGGGTGAAAGTAAGTTTACAGCTCCTCATTTCTATTTGACAATGGAAATTGACATAGGCAATGCAATTGAAGCAAGAACAGCAATAAATGAAGATGCAGAAATTAGAATTTCATTCAATGATATTATTGTAAAGGCATGTGCATCAGCACTCAGAATTCATCCGATGATCAATGCGTCATGGTATGATGATAGGATTAGTTATCACAGAGATATAAATATTGGTGTTGCTGTAGCTATAGATGAAGGATTAATGGTTCCTGTGATTAGACAAGCCGATCTCAAATCATTGAGTACAATAAAAAGTGAAATCAAAGTGCTGGCAGGCAAGGCAAAAGAAAGAAAAATTTCTCCTGATGAAATGTCTGGAAATACTTTTACTGTCAGCAATTTAGGGATGTTTGATATTGATGAATTTACGGCAATAATCAATCCTCCTGATGCTTGCATACTTGCTGTTGGATCAATAGTTGAAAAGCCGGTTGTAAAAGATGGACAAATAGTAGTTGGCTCAGTCATGAAAGTAACGCTCTCTTGCGATCATAGAGTTGTAGATGGAGCAAAAGGAGCAGCATTTTTGCAGACTTTAAAAGCTTTCCTCGAAAATCCGATTAAAATTTTATACTAGGATCCAATAAAAAAAGCCAGATAAAACTACCTGGCTTTTTCTTCTAAAATATATTGTTTCTAATAACCGGAAGATTTATTTCCATTGTAATAATCTACACCTTTGGAACTTCCTGTTTTAGCGTTTTCATTATATCCTTCAGGAACAGCCATATCAAAATCGCCTTCCTCACAAGTTCTGAATTCAACCCTTCTATTCATGAAATGATGGGCTTCGCTAGAAGGTGAAGTTACCATTGGACTTTCTTCACCACCGTACATCAATATGATTCTTGATCTGTCGATTTCATAATTCTCGACAAGATAATCCACGGCAGCTTTGGCTCTTTTGTATGAGAGTACTCTGTTATAAGCATTAGAATGTCTGGAGTCTGTGTGCCCTTGTGCAACAACACAGATTTCTGGACATTTCCTCATTACTTGAGCTACATTGTGAAGATGACTGAAATATTCTGGCTTGATCAGCTCTTTATTCAGATCAAAATGGATCATAGGTAAAAACCAATCCCCACACCCTGTTCTAACATAGGTAGTATATGGTCCACTAGTTGTTGAGCCTCTATTTATATCTCCTGTTGTTCCCCCAGTTGTTGTTCCTGGTTGACCTCCCGTTGTTCCGCCTGTTGTTCCATCTCCGCCAGCTATTCCACCAGTTGTTGTTCCTGGCTGACCTCCTGTTGTTCCGCCTGTTGTTCCATCTCCGCCAGCTATTCCACCAGTTGTTGTTCCTGGCTGACCTCCCGTTGTTCCGTCTGTTGTTCCATCTCCGCCAGCTATTCCACCAGTCGTTGTTCCTGGCTGACCTCCTGTTGTTTCTCCTATTGTTCCACTTTGAATTAATGGTGTAGAAGAATCAAGCATCATAGAATTTCTCAACTCTTCTGCCTTAGCGTCGATTAATTTGTTGATTTGCTCTTCGTCTGTACAACATTCATCTGCACAATCGGCAATACCAAATTCGTCTACAGGACATCCCGGACGGGAATACGGTTCTTTGTCTTCGCAGTCGGCCATCCCATCTCCATCACTATCTAAAAGAACACCTCGTGTATCCACTGGACAACCATCAGGTGTATCTAATTCCATATCCATCATATCAATGACTCCATCCTGATCTTCATCTGCAAGGTCTAATTGAGGTTGCGATTTTAAATTTGCTATGTCATTGAATGCAGCATCTATAGGATTCATCCAATATAATGGTTCTGTAACCTTATCAAAATTGCCTAAATTAATTCCAATTACCAGATGCGTATAATGTCCGATATCTAAATTATTTGTCTGATCCAAGGAAGTTCTCCATTTAATTCCATCCAAATAATCATTATCGGAAAGAAATACTTGATGTTCAATCCCAATATTCAATCTTTTGGAGATTTTTCTTGAAAATTCCATTGAAGGGACAAAAACGAAATGAATGTTAAAATCATCTCCAATTCTAAAAATTCCTTCTTTCTTAAATCCTTCTGTCTCGTAAACACCATCATATATTGAACCCAAATCTTCTTTAATTCTTTCTCTTCCGGATTTAGTGTTAAAATCATCCCTTGTCCAATTTACTCTATTACTTAAATCCATATAAGGCAGACCATTAGAATCCAATAAATCCAACATTGTTGTATGATGATCTAATCCAACACTCAATGTGGCATACCAATTCCATTTATTTCGTTCCTTATGAAACAATAAGTTGCCAATATTAATTACAGCTGAAAGATAAGCACTTGCATAAGTCGTTTTATGAGCAGGAAACCACTCACCAGGTCCACCAAGATTGGGGTCATAATCTTCCCAGACATTCTCATATAATCCACCTCCAACACCATTGGCATCTTGATTATTTCTATACCTCCAAGGTTGTGATTCAAAACCCATTGCTTTTCCATAAAAGAAAGACCCTCTGAGAGACATCACATAATTCAATGCCTTTCTCACGTGAATACCAGCACCAAATCCTGCTGGAAGGACTCTATCTACATCCCCACTAATAAAAAAATGTCCTCCATGGATTCCAAATTCCCACGAATTTTTTGGCTTAGACGAAAACTTGTAATCTCCCATTCTCCAGCTCTTATTTTGCTCGGGATCAATCGTCATCTCATCAGTGATGTAAGGAGTACGCCAAGTGTCTTTATATTCTTGTTCTAGTTGTTCTGTAGAGCTCGTTTGCAACTCTTCATTCTGTGCATGCATCAAAGTCATACTGATCAAAAGAAAAAGAACTGAACATAGCAAATGCTTATTCATAATGTAAAATGTTATCTCATTAATAAATTCCGGTTCTAGGCTTCAATTATGATGATCTAAGCGATCTAAATGCTATGAATTTGTAAAAAATACAAAACATAGTCAGCCTCAGTGTGGTAAATGATTAGCTAAGTTAAAGATATATGATAAATTTTTCTAATATTTAATAGATTTATTTTCAGTATTTACTATTTTTGTATTAAACAATTTCATAATATATACTATGGTTTGGTACGATGAAAATCCCGACTTAATCAACTCCCCAAAAATCCAAGAAAATTTAAGCTTCAAATTAGAAGAATTCAATCCTGATAATGATAACCCACGAATCAATATAATCTGTCAGGATAAATTCATTGCAAAACAACTTATAAGTACATTCAATTCCTTTTTAGATAAGTTTTATGCTGTTGATATCAGGCTTGGTTGGTTTCTTGATGAAAGCCATAATCTGACTGAGGTATTTGATGATGAATCAATATTTATCGGTTATAATAATTACTCCCAATCTTTCGAAAAGATTTTTGA
Source organism: Saprospiraceae bacterium (assembly GCA_965248155.1). GTDB lineage: Bacteria > Bacteroidota > Bacteroidia > Chitinophagales > Saprospiraceae > RFSX01. The sequence goes on along the minus strand of CBDFIO010000001.1, from coordinate 690,955 downwards.
ATCTAATACGTGCAAAATAAGCAAACATGCAAAAGACAACAGCCTTCATGTCGCTTATCAAAGGCATTTTTCCCATCATAAAAATCCAAGATCTATTAGTCTTGGTGAACTGAAGGAGAAATTACACCATGTCGATCCTATGTTGAGAGCTGTAGATGGTATTTTTTATTACCTGGATGCTATCAGAAGACAAGAAAGCATGACGAAAGACTCGTTTGTAAGTGGCCTATCTATTGATGAAGCTTGCAAAATTGCGCGTTTTGCCGGTATGTCTCAAAGTAATAAACTGATCTATTTTAATCTTGGAAGTCAGCGAATAAATCAGGATAATTCAGAAGTTGTGGCTATGCTTATTTGGTATTATTTAGAAGGTTCTATCAATAGAAATATTGAATCTTTAGACCATAAAAACAACCATACATATATGGTCAGCAACCCTTTCTTTCAAAAACCAGTAAAATTTGTCAAAACAAATATTACCGGAAGATGGTGGTATCAACATCCTGAAGATAAATACTTCGTGCCATGTACAGAAGAAGATTACATCAGCATATCAGAAGGGTCTATCCCCGATAATTTTTTAATTTCTCATTCTTACTAAAAAAGACCTATCAACTTTTCAAGGCCGATTGATCTTGATGCTTTGACAAGACAGATTGTGTCAGAGATATTGTTTTTAACATTACTTATATCACTTATTAATTCCTCCACATTACTATAATGTAAGAAGCGATTTGCTTGATCTGCGAGTTTGAATTTTTCTCCTACCAAAAGGACCGCTTGCCATTGATCATCTGAAATCTGAGTAAGCACTTCTTCATGAAATTCGATTTCATTTTTACCAAGTTCATTCATATCTCCCAAAATGAGACTTTTACTTTTCGATTCATCGAGTCCTCTTATCGACAGAATACTTTCACGCATACTTGAAGGATTAGCATTGTATGCATCAAGAATAAATAGCACATTCTCCTTTTCAACAAGTTGAGATCTGTTCATTTGAGGAAAATATTGAGAAATAGCCGAATACATCTCCTTTCTGTCTACGCCGAAGTGTATTCCAACCGTAATTGCGGCCCACAGATTCGAATAATTGTACTTGCCATAAAGCTGGGTGTTTACGATACAATCCAGATCAGTATCGTACAAATTTAACATGAGATTGGAATTCTCAGCAAGTGTGAGGTATTGAACATAAGGCAAAACCTTCGTATTCTCAGGTACCCTAGAACTTAATACTGAATCAAGAGGATTATAAAAAATAAGACCCTCAGCATCTTTTAAATATTCATATAACTCTGTTTTGGCAGTAATAACACCTTCTAAGGATCCAAATCCTTCAATATGGGCTTGGCTGATGTTCGTAATGAAGCCATGAGTCGGCTCTGCAATTCTTGCGAGTTCAGCTATTTCACCGATATGATTAGCGCCTAATTCAATAATCATGAGTTCTGTTTCCAGCGGAGCAGATAATAAACTGAGGGGAACACCTATATGATTATTAAAATTTCCCTTTGTCGCATGAACACGGTATTTCTTTGACAAAACAACATTTAACAACTCTTTTGTTGTGGTTTTACCATTGCTGCCTGTTAGGCAAATGACAGGAATATCAAATTGTTTTCTGTGGTAATTGGCCAATTCTTGAAGGAAAGTTAAACTATCTTCTACCAGATAAGTATTTTCGATATTACTGAAAGAAGCATCTTGAATTATTGCAGCAGCAGCATTTTTTTTAAGTGTTTGTTCAACGAATTTGTGACCATCAAAGTGATCTCCTTTTAAGGCAACAAAAATCTGACCTGATTCTACAGTTCTGGAATCTATTGAAATTCCATTGCTCTTTTGAAATATTTTATAAAAATCAGCTACATCCATTTCAGAAACAAAAAAAGGCTTTTACCTAACAAGATAAAAGCCTTCATGAGGATTTTTTACATTCCTCTATTTATATCTTCTTTTAATAGTTCTTCCTTTCTCCTGGAATTGTAGTCCTCCCATGTCTTCATTACCTGTTTCTCCACCTACTCTTACCATAGCACATCTGAATCCGACTTTACTGCTGGATTTTTTCTGATCTTTAAATCTTCTTGTTCCAGGGGACAACCAGAATAATCTATCTGACCAAGAACCACCTTTATAAACTCTGGATTCATTGTTGATCAATGACCATTCACCATATCCGTAATCTACAAACTCTTTGATATCGCCATCTTCAAAGTTTCTTACATCACCTTTTCTGTAATTATCTCTTATCCCAAGCGTATCATCATCAACCAGCTTATATCTAAGGTAACCAAGACTATCTTTGTCAATCGGCTTTCCTTCTTCATCCAAAACAATCTCCATGAATTCATTTCCTCTAAATGGATTTAGATCATGATCCTCAGGATCGCTTAAGGTTGTACTTGTAAGTGGACGATATACATCTTGAACCCACTCACTTACATTACCAGCCATATTGTATAGACCAAAATCGTTTGGTAGATATGTTTTAACAGGAGCTGGTCCGGAAGCTTTATCATTTAGATTTCCTGACATACCCATGTAATCTCCACGTCCTCTTTTAAAGTTAGCCTGGATCTTACCTTGGTTTTTGTTATGCTTTTGATATCTAGCCGTGTTGTCGTTCCAAGGGAAAATACGTCTGTCAGTAATATTTTCATCACCGGTTTCAGGTTGATTACCTTGTAAAGCCAGTGCAGCATATTCCCACTCTGCTTCAGTAGGTAGTCTGTATTCAGGAAGAAGAATTCCATCTTCATACCTGACAGCTCTTTCACCACCGGTAGCTTTATCTTCAATATTTTTTCTGACAGAACCTTGGTATTGTCCTGCTAAATAGGATTCAGAATCAAATGTTTCACTATCAATCTGCTCAGATGTATTCACATTTAAAACACCTTTTTCAATTAATATCATTTCATTTACTCTGTTCGATCTCCATTTGCAGAAATCTTGAACTTGATCCCAATTGACACCTACAACAGGATAATCATCATAAGATGGGTGTCTGTAATAAGCTCTTATGAGTGGCTCGTTATATGATAATTCTTCTCTCCATACCAATGTATCAGGAAGAACATCTTTCCAAACTTGAGGATAAGATTGATATACTCTTTTTACCCAAAATTCGTATTCTTTCCAATCGATATTACGTACTTCTGTCTCATCCATGTAGAATGATGATACAGTAACACGTCGCTGAATGTTATTCCATTCAAATGTTACATCTTGTTGGCTGAGACCCATTGTAAAAGTTCCACCTTCTACCAAAACGAGATTTGGACCATTAATTTGGCCTTCATATTCAAGTTTTTCAAAACCTCCATATTCTGGATTGTTGTATTCCCAACCTGTTGATGTAGATAATTCACCACTTCCACCTCCTTTATTCTTGCACGAAGCAATGAGTGTAAATAGGATAAGTAGTAAACAAAAAGATTTGATGCCCTGTCGCATTTTAACTGATATTAATTTAAATAAAAACTACCTGCAATAATAATTCCGAAAATTAACGGAATAAACTTAAACAATCATTATACTTCGACTCTTTCTTTTCAAGTTTACTGAGTCCAAGTGATATACCTATTTCGTGACTTCCACCCGTACTAAGTCCTAATTCGGATGAAGTGAGGTCAAAACTATAACCAATTTTTATATAATTTAAATTTACACCAAAAGAAAAAATGAAAGAATCAATGTTTTTTAGTGTATGTCTGACCCATGCCCCACCGAAAATCGGTCCAACTTGAATGTAGGCTCCTGCATTTATCTGATCAAAATCACTCTGCCGCGCATAGACCACATTCGGGGATATAAACGTAAATGGATTTCCCTTATTGTCTTTTAATAACACTATTTGCGTCCCCGCATGTATTGAAAAAACAACAGGAAGCGATTCCGAAGATGCATCTGTAGCAGATTGAGTAAAACCAGCATAAGGACCATTCAGGTGGTCTAAGCTGATTCCGATATAATAGCTCGGATTATAAAGTAGCATGCCCATTCCAATATCCAAATAAGAATTATTGAGTGATTCTGGCCTGACTTCAGATGTTGGGAAAGGAATTCCTCCTGAATTAAATGGTCCGGAAACAGGGTCTATCTGATCAAAAAATATCAATTTCTCCCAGTTTAACCTATTTTGATTATAAGCCACCTCGATCCCAAATTTGATTTGCCAATTCTTATTAAAAATAATTTTGTAAGAATATATGCCTGATGCTTTAGTTGTTCTTAATGTTCCATCTCCCTGATCATCATTTAAAGCCGTAAAACCAAAACCACTATTAAGTTTCTTAAAGAATTGATCATAACTAACAGCATAAGTTTCATAAACCCTGTTCAATGAGGGCCATTGTAATCTGTAATTAGTTGTAAAATGAGGGTAAGATACTGTACCTGCAAATGCAGGATTTATATGAATTGGGGAATTGTAGTATTGGCTAAATATTAAGTCCTGAGCATTTAGATGCCCACCAATCAACATACTTAGCAATATCGCACAGGTCTTAAATTTCAAAAAATGTCGCCTTTTCATAATATTTGATGAAAATTTCAATGAAATATCATCGCTTACAATAGAGTGTCTAACTTAACGTTCTAATTTCGAAAATAATTTTAATTTTTCCATGACGGATCGATTCCACATTACTCTACTTATAGTTATTGTCTTCAATACAGCATTATTATCACAAACTGTCAATCAATCAGTTCTATCAGATGGTAATATTTATAAATTTTCGATACCTCAAAGCGGTATTTATAAGATTAGCCATAGTTTCCTTAGTGAGAGCCTGAATATTGACCTTAGTTTAATTGATCCCCGAAATATACACATATATAGTAATAATGGAGGATTTGTTCCACAATTGATTAATGATAGTCGTATCGACGATCTTAACGAGTTAGATATCCTTGTGTCCGGTGAGGAAGATGGGACATTTAATACCGAAGATTATATTCTTTTATACGCTGAAGGAGCTGACAAGTACAATTTAAAATCCAACGACTTGGTTTTTGAGAAGAATATTTATGATTTTAATAATTATTTATTTCTCAAAATTGAAAACTCACCAGGAAAAAGAATACAATCAAGGGAGTCTATCCAGGCTGAATTCTATTCCTCTATTAAGGAAACTGCAATTAGACACGAAGATGACAGATTGAATCTGCTTGGAGCCTTCAGTGGAACCCAGGGTTCAGGAAAACAATGGTTTGGAGAATCGTTTACTAATGAACGCGATCAAAACTTTGATAAAAACTTCAGCTTTCCCAACTTAGTGCAGGGCACAATGGCGGACATTAAGATTCTACTTAGCTCCAGAAGTTCTTCTTCAGCCAGTTTTGATATCACGATCGACGGTACTCCATTTCAAACAACCCATCCAGGAACAAATACAGGAGATATTGAATCCTTATATTCTGAATCCCAAATACTGAAGGATCGTTCGAGCTTAAATTCAACCGATCCCTCGATTAATATATCCTATAAACCAGTTGCTTCAAATAGCGAAGCCTGGCTGGATTATATTGAAATAATTGCAGAAGAATACATCACATATACCGAGAATTCCAATTTTATTTTTCATCGAAATTCATTAGAGTATTCATCTTATGGATTTCAATTCGATGCTACTCAAAACTTAAACATTTGGGATATTACAGATATATCCCGGGTCCAATCGATAAATTATCAGAACAATGGGCAGAATGTCGAATTTGGTTACGAAAGCAGTCATGGCTTAAGTGCGTTTCTAGCCTTTAATCCTGATAATGAATTCCCTTCTCCTACTTTTATTGAACAAATTGAAAATCAAAATCTTCATTCCATCCAAAGAGCAGATTACGCAATAGTATATCATCCTGATTTTCAAACTGCAGCTGAGCAATTAGCTCAGCACCGAAGAGATTATGATGGCTTGGTTGTAGAAACAATAAATATTTTTCATGTCTATAATGAATTTGGTGGAGGAAAAAAAGATCCAAGTGCTCTGAGGGATTTTGCAAAAATGTTGCTTGATCGTGATCCTGAATTCCGTTACTTACTTTTATTTGGTGATGCGACATATGATTTCAGAGGGATTCAGGATTTTATACCATATCATAATTTTGTACCTACTTATCAGACACTTCAGTCTCTGAATCCAATTGAAGCTTTTCCCAGTGATGATTTCTTTGCCTTATTGACGGCGAACGAAGGTGATGAATCCCTTGATGGAGCCTTAGATATTGGTGTCGGCCGAATCCCGGTTAGTAAATTGGATGATGGACTCAACTTTGTTAATAAGATCATTCATTATGACACACATCCTGATATGCATGGGGATTGGAAAATGAGAATAGGCTTCGCAGCTGATGATCAAGACAAACCAGTAGACAAGGTACATGTGATCCAATCCAATGGCATCGCGAAATTAACCGAATTAAATCATCCTGAATTCAATCAGCAAAAAGTATTTTTCGATGCCTACACTCAGGAATCTACACCTGGTGGACAAAGATATCCAGATGCGAATGCAGCGATCAACGATAATATAATTAAGGGCCAACTAGCAACGAGTTATTTGGGACATGGAGGTCCTAAAGGGTGGGCTCAGGAGAGAGTATTACAAATAGGAGATATTCTCAACTGGGATAATTTCAATCGAATGCCAATTATTATTACGGCAACATGTTCGTTTACAGGATTTGATGAACCTACTTTTGTCTCAGCAGGGGAACATGCTCTACTTAATGGATCAGGAGGAGCAATCGCTTTATTCACAACAGTACGTGCTGTGTACTCTTCTTCAAATAAACGACTTACTGAAGAAGTATACAAAAAGATATTTACGAGGAATGAAGGACAAAGATTGAGACTTGGAGATATCATCAAGGAATCTCAAAATGCTAATTCGGCAGATACAACAAAAAGTAATTCCAGAAAATTTATGCTTATTGGAGATCCTGCACTAACCATAGGAAGTCCTAAGTACAATATAAAAGTCGATCAGTTAAATGGCCAAACTATTACTGCGCAACAAGTTGATACACTTGGTGCACTGGAAAGAGCAAGTATCAGTGGGTCTATAGTTGATTATTCCGATAATATTATTAGCTCATTTAATGGAGAAATCTTTCTAACTGTATTTGATAAAAATGCAAATCGAAAAACCCTGGACAACGACAACCAGGGATCTACTTATGATTTTGAAATTCGAAATAGTGTACTATATAAAGGGAGTGCAACTGTCAGCAATGGTCAATTCGAAATTGAATTTATTATTCCAAAAGATATAAATTTTGATTATGGAAATGGACATTTAAGTCTCTATGCAAGTGATGGTCAATCTGATGATGCAGGAGGATACTATAATCAGATTGTCATCGGCGGAATTGGAGGAAATGGAATAACAGACACAGAAGGACCGGAAATTGATATCTTCTTTGATACACGCTCATTCCAGTTTGGAGGAAGAACATCACTTGAGCCTTTATTGATTCTTGATCTCGAAGACGAAAATGGAATAAACCTGAGTGCAACAAGTATTGGGCATGATATAACAGCATCCATAGATGATAAAAATGGAACGCAAATCATTCTCAATGATTTCTACAATCCTGAAGTAGATCAGATAGGTAAAGGGACAGTAGAATACCAACTTAAAGATCTAGAACCCGGGATGCATACTATATATATTAAAGCTTGGGATATTCTTAATAATTCTTCAGAAGCTATATCAGAATTTTTCATCGCTGATGAGGATGACGGGAAATTGAGAAATGTATACAATTACCCAAATCCATTCAGTACAAATACCAATTTTACGTTTGAACATGATCTAACAAATGCAAATCTTGATGTACTTGTTAATATTTATACACTTTCAGGTAAGTTGGTAAAATCTATTCAAGAGCAAAAATTTTCACCGGGATCAAGGATAAATGACATAAACTGGGACGGAAGAGATGATTTTGGTAGTAAATTGGCGAAAGGAGTCTACATTTATAAAATAAAACTATCAGCTTCTGAGTTTAATCTGCATCGAGATAGCGATTTTCAAAAACTCGTTGTATTAAACTAACTTTTAATATTAATTTTGCTGCAATTTAGAAACTTTATGAACCGTATATTTATAATACTGGCGGCAACTCTTTTTATAGGCACGACAAGTTATGGTCAATACTATAATCCATTTAAAAAATGTGTGACTGGCGCCAACGATCAATGTCTCCCCAATGCTATTCTTTCTGCGATGCCATTCTTAAGAATAGTTCCAGATGCTAGAGGTGGTGCAATGGGAGATTCCGGTATAGCCACATCGGCTGATCCAAATTCCTTGCATTACAACTCATCCAAACTTGCTTTTGTAGAGAAAGACATGAGTTTTGCTGCTACTTATACTCCTTGGTTAAGAAATATTGGATTACGGGATGTTTATCTGACATATTTATCAGGGTATAAGAAGGTAGATGATTTACAAACGCTTGGATTTGGTTTGAGATTTTTCTCTCTGGGAGAAATTACCTTTACAAACCTTGATGGTAATCCGGCTGGTTTGGGTAAACCAAGGGAGCTGGAATTCGCATTTGGCTATAGCCGAAAATTAGCGGAAAATTTTTCTGCAGGATTAACAGTTAAATATATCTACTCCAATCTCGCTTCCGGACAACAGGTAGGAGGTGTTCAAATAAAAGCTGCAAATGCATTTGCAGCTGATATCTCATTTAGTTACCGGAAAAAGGGAAACCTGACAGCTTTTGGAAGTGAGTGGTTCTTTGGAGGAGCGATTTCTAATTTGGGCTCCAAAGTAACTTATACTCAATCTCAGTTTAAAGATTTTCTACCCGCCAACTTAGGATTAGGCGCTGGTTTGACATTGAATTTTGATGAGTTTAATTCAATTGCATTCAACTTGGATGTCAACAAATTATTGATTCCTTCGCCAATTGCACCTTTAATACTTGAGCCAGATGGCAATGTAATTGAAAATCCAGAATATGATAAGAATAATAACGACGAGCCTGATTATAAGGAGCAATCGATGTTTTCAGCTCTGATCAATTCATTCGGAGATGCTCAGGGAGGTATTAGTGAAGAATTTAAAGAATTAAATTCTTCACTTGGTGTAGAATATTGGTATGACAAGCAATTTGCTGTGAGAGCAGGATATTATTACGAGCATCCAACAAAAGGTGACAGACAATTTATTACTGTAGGTGCTGGATTAAAATACAATGTTTTTGCGCTTGATATTTCGTATTTAGTACCAACAAACAATCGTAGAAATCCTCTAGACAATACACTCCGGTTTACATTACAGTTTGATTTTGAAGCTCTGACCGGACAAACCGAAGAATAGAAAGACAATCAGATATAAAAATAAAAAAAGGAGCATGATATTCATGCTCCTTTTTTTATTAAAGTATGCTATAAGCCGGATTCTGTTTCCTTCATTCGAAGGACTTCCATCATTTATCTATTCTGCCTACCCTCCCCGAATTCACAAAGAAATCTCTGTTCATTAAAGCGAGTAACTTTATCTCCTAAGAGTTCGAGGTATACATGGCATTTCAACCCGCAAGGTTTGTCCTACTAATAAGTTACCTTACTAATATGTGAGCTCTTACCTCACAGTTTCAGCTTTTCCTTTATTATCATGCAAGCATTTTAATAAAGGTAGTTTAGTTTCTGTGACACTTTCTGTTCTCAATTTTAAAAATCAAGACCCATCTGTTAGATGGTACAGTACTCTACGTTGTCCGGACTTTCCTCTTCAATCTTCATTGAAGCGATGGAACACATACTGGATTAATTAAATGGTTTTTATGGAAAAATAATTCATTATGATCCAAATAATTAATTCAAAGACAAGACCTTTTCTACATATTAAAATAAATAATAATACGTAAATTGCATCAGGTTTGAGACTTATGCACAAAAGTTATCTTTTTCCAATTGTGATATTTACGATCGCTCTATTAGCTGATCTCTTCAGTTATAGAGAATATCCATTAGCTCAGTCATTGGATAAAATCGATGCTTATGTCAGCCAGTCTTTAAATGTTCAGAAAGACTATTTGTTAGATAATAATCAGCTTCAATTATTCGCCAAGGATAGTTTGACCAACCAAGACTTCAATAAAATCAAGAAGATTGAAAATCAACTTGCAAAACAAGGAATCCAATGCAGATTATTTGAAGGAGACAGCCTAATTTTCTGGAACAACATCCAGCTTACTGACACCCTTTGTCATACATATCTTCATAATGGTTTCAAGATTGAATTATGCAAAGCTGTAATTGATGAGTCCGGAAATATTCATAACGATATACTTAAAAATGGATTATTCAATCAAAAAACATCTGAAAGTAGTCCAAATGAACATACACATATTTCTGAATTACAAGGCATTCAGGATCAAGTCATCTACAGACCTTACAGGCTCAATGTCATATTAATTATATTCTACCTGTTGGCATTTCTTTCCTTAATCATTATCAGTCTCAATACTAATAAATTAGGTGTTATATTATCTCTTGTAATTGTTAGACTAGCCATGATATTTTTCGAATGGCAAGACAGATTCCAAAATATTGAATTAAGCAATGCCCTATTTGAAAATTTCAGCTACTGCGTTATTGATCTGCTAATTGATGCTCTAATCATATTTGGTCTGTTAAATATTCTGAGTTCAAAAGAGATATTTAAAAAAATAAAATCTGATCGTATATCCCTGATTGTAAATGCAATATTCTTTATTCTTTTGACCGTTTCGCATATTCGATTAATACAGTTGTTGGTTAATGGCAGTGAAGTGTTTAACTCCTTTAATGATCTTTCTCTGATCAGTCTAAATGATTTACTATCTATCCTTGCAATACTGATTATCCAGGCAGGAATTTTTGTTTTTGCATACAGCCTTTTTGTAGAAATTCGAAAAAAGAAAGTATCAAAACCCTGGGTCTATGCAAGCTTTGGCATGCTCTGTCTTATTATTAGCTATTTCGCCGAGCAAATTCATCTTGAACTAAATCCTTTTGTTCTGTTCGTTTTTTTGATTGTCTATATTCTGCTATATGATTTATTTGTAGATGTAAAATCAAAAAACATCACCTGGATAATTTGGTGGGCTATCTTTTTTGCAGCTTATCTATCTGCTCTCTTTTTCAATTATGACATTAAAAAAGAAGTGAGCAATCGCCATGAATTTATCAAAACAATAATTAAGGAAATCCCGGAAAAAAAGATTAATGAGTTAAAAAGTTCATCAATTCTAGATTCTATATCTATAGTTATTAAAGACCTGTTAACCCTTCCTCCTGAAGCCAGATATGACAAATCAGATTTTGATTCCTTTATAATGTCTAAGTTTAATCTAGAGGATATTTCTGTAGAATTATATAGAACCAATGGAGATGCATTGTTCAATAATTCAAAGTACAATAGAATCAAGAACTATCTGATAAACTGGGATTCCAGAATAGAATATGACGAAATCAACAATACGATATGGGTGGAAGATGTTATTGACAGTTCGTATACCAGCAGAATTGCTTTTACACTAGAATCTAATAATCAGTTTGATTTCAACTTTAACTACTATAAAGACGATCAACTACTATACAATGAGATAGATTTAAGTCAGGAAGAGCTTGACATTGTTCAAAACAGTTTCCAGGAAATCATATACCATAAATCAAATGCTTATGTAAAATATGCTCCTGGTATCAATCAGGTGTTGGTCTCAAAAAAATCATTTTCAGGACTTATAAAGCCGATAGCTCTATTTTCTTTACTATTCTGTTTGATTGTTTTATTAAGCATTTTCATAAGTCTCAGTCACTCATTTTTCAATTTTTTACCTGAAGAGTGGCCTTTTAAATTTCAGCGTTTCGACACGCTTAATTCAAAAATTCAAATTTCATTAATTCTGGTAATATTACTTTCGTTTGTCATTATCGCAAGTATTACCAATTCATTCATGAGAAAATATCTATCTGCTGAAAAGGATAAATATTTTGCGGATAAAATAGAAAGTTTAGCTAACGAAATACAAGATAATATTGCTGTAGCTCAAACATCAAACGAAGCTATGGCCATTGCTTCAAACTATAAATCAAAAATCGAACATATCCATAATGTAGATCTGGACATTTTTAAACTTCAGGGAAATAAAGAATCTACGGATTATTTTACCTATACTTTTTTCACTAAACAGGAATATCCTCCTCCGTTCACTGATCGCTCAAACAAACAACTTAAGAGTTATATCCCAATTATCTTAAATGGGAATACCATAGGAATAAGCTCCGTAGATCATCGACAGACCAATAAAGACAGTTCCTATGTATACGATTTCTTGGGATCGATTTTTAATGTGTACGTTTTCCTTTTTCTTATCGCTAGTGTCATTGCGATCTTCATAGCAAGGTCAATTACAAAACCTCTTTCTATACTAAATCAAAAATTATTGCAGCTCCAGTTAGGAAAGGAAAATGAATTAATTGACTGGGAAAGAGACGATGAAATTGGCAGTCTGATTATGAACTACAATAAATTGGTCAACAAACTAGAAGAAAGTGCTCAGATTCTTGCCAAAACTGAAAGGGATTCAGCCTGGAGAGAAATGGCGAAGCAAGTAGCACATGAGATAAAAAATCCATTGACACCGATGAAATTGAGTATTCAATATCTTGAAAAAGCGATCAAACAAAATCCAGAAGAAGCATCAGCTATATCCAAAAAAATATCAAATACCTTATTAGAGCAAATTGATAATCTCACTGAAATTGCAAACGCCTTCAGCAGCTTTGCTGAATTACCACAATCTTCCAATGTAAAAATTGAACTAAATGAAGTCGTTGAACTTGTCCATAATCTATTTAGAAAAAGAGAAGATATGGACATCTTTCTTTCTGAACCTATAGATCCATTATTTGTCTATGCCGACAAAAATCAATTGATCAGAATATTGAACAATTTGGTAAAAAATGCAATTGAATCCATACCAAATACGAGGAGAGGAAAAATTAATCTCACCTTGGAAAGTAAAGGCGATAAAGCCATTATAAAAGTCAGTGATAATGGTATTGGAATTCCTTTTGACATGCGGAATAAGATATTCCAACCAAAATTTACAACCAAGGATTCCGGATCCGGATTAGGCTTAGCTATATGTGCAAATATGATCGAATCAATGAATGGAAGGATTTATTTTGATTCAGAACCCGATAAAGGCACCGATTTTTATATCGAATTAGATATAATTAGGCAATCATACTACCAAGACAATGACAAAAGGATTACCTTAGATTAATATTGTTAAGCTAATTTAATCAACAATTGAGATGAATATTCTAATTAATATCTTAATCGTCCTTTTTACCGCATTTATGATGGAATTCGTGGCTTGGTTTACACACAAGTATGTCATGCATGGAGTCCTCTGGAGCTGGCATGAAGATCATCATGATCCAGACAAAAAACATGGCTTCTTCGAAAAGAATGATCGCTTTTTCCTTGTCTTTGCAGTTCCTTCATTTTTCTGTTATTTGTTTGGATCATTTGCAGCTGGATTGACATTCTTATTATTTGTCGGTATTGGGATTTCTGTATATGGCTTGATTTATTTCCTCATTCATGATGTTTATATTCATCAGAGATTCAGTTGGTTCAGACAATTGGATACAAAATATTCCAGAGCTGTCCTCAGAGCTCATGGCGCTCACCATTCCAAAAAAGGAAGGTTAGATGGAGAGTCTTTTGGCCTTCTTGTCGTTAGCAGAAAATATTTCAAAAAAAGAAAAGAGTGGGCTACTTATATCAAAGCTGATTAGATTTATTTTCTAAAGTCAGGACATTGTCCTTTATATTTAACAAAGGTGCTTTTACGTTTTCGAATTCTTGGTTTTATTCTTTTTTTGCGTGGACGATCAGGGTTGAGTTGAACTCTTTGTCTAGGAGTTTCATTTCTTTCTTTTTGTATTGCAGGTTCTTCTACAATCGGAGTTTCTATCAGTGGTTCACTTTCATAAATCCAGCTTTCATCCTCAGGTTCTATTTCAAAATTCCAACTTATATTTTCTGTCTCTTCTTCTTTAGTTATGATAATTTTTTTGTTGAAATCAGCAGGGACAATTTCAAGGGATGCCATTAATTCACAGATACAAGGTAATTCTTCTAATTGCGCTAAAATTGTATTGCTAGGCATCAAAAAGCCTGAAACAAGAAGTACAGATAGTGTGGATCGTAGCATTTTGTTGGAAGATTATATAAAAATTTAATGCTTTAAACCCGATTTTATTATGTGGACTTCGACTAAACTCAGATTTTTTTTAGATGAACTGGGATTTTCTATGGATGATTTTTCTTAGCATTTACGAATTTCCCTATGATTTTATAAGGAGATTTTTAAAATCTAAATTTCAGCGATAATATCCTGAGCTTAAATTCTCAATGTTTATCTCTGTATTATATTAGAGCTAATGAATGAACCAATAAAGAGAATATCACAATCCCATTCTTTGAAAGTTCTGTTTCTATTAAGTTTTTTATTCATTGCAATATTTTTGATTTCATTCTTTTATCCTGAAAGCTGGTGGGCGACGCATTTTGTTTATTACCTCGCAGTAGAATGGCAATTTATTATAGGGATTTTATGTGTGAGTTTAATTTTCATAGCCTGTTTTTATCCCAGGTTTATCACAGACAAGCTGGAACGAATTTGGAAGTCAAGCAGACATATTCCTGCCTCGTATAAAATCAGTTTTATTACTTTAATTTTTGGATGTTTATTTTACAATTTCCCTATCTACTTCGATAATTATGGAGATTCATTTTTTTTTCACCACAATCCAGATTTTATTGTTACAAAACTTCCTGATGAAATTGCCGATGCTTTAACTGCTTTAAGTCTAAAACCTGATACAGGAAGAAAATTTGTATTTGCACTTATTCATTATCTCTCTTATTTACTTAATGTTAGTTACAGGCAGATATTCGTTTGGACAGGAGTCTTCGGCGGATCCGTTTGGGTTTTTAGCTGGTTGTACTTCACTCATAGTCAAATAAGGCAGCCTATTACAAAGTATCTAATCGCATTATTAGGAATTTGTCCTCCGATGATGGGCACTTTCTTTGGCCATTTTGAAACTTATACACCAATATATTTAGCCATTCTTTGGTGGTGTATTCTGCTTCTAAAGTATTGCCAAAAAAGAAGAGTGAAACATTTGATTTTATTGATTTTTTTACAATTGATTTTGATAAGACTTCATCTTATAAGTATACTTTTCATTCCTGCTTTATTTGTCCTGATTTTTTCTCATTGTTCCAGCCGCTATCCGGCATTCAAAAAGTATCAAAACTGGAAATGTTTAATTAAATACATCATAATTCCAATATATATAATTGGATTAATAATTTATTTTGTAATTCTTCAAGACCATGTGGATCCTCGAGTACTTAAACAAACTACTGATGCTGAACGCTTGTTTTTACCAATATTTTCTCCACAAGCACCCTATGATCGTTATAATCTCTTTGGATTTTATCATTTGCATGACTTTTTTAATGCAATTCTATTTTGGTCTACACCCTTGATTTTAACATTTATTGTAGTTGTAATATATAATCTTAAGAAAATACAATGGCAGTCTTTGCCGGTGCTTAGCTTGGGCTTAAGCCTGATTCTATTTATTTCATTTTTGTTTATGTTCAATCCATTAAGAACACTTCCTATGGACTGGGATATTTATTGTCTTCCGGTACCGATCATTTTAGTATTGACCTTGTGGCTATTTCGTAACTATAGTATTCCCTCTAATATTAGACAAAGATTACTCATAATATGTATATCATTAAGCCTGCTACACATACCGTTCTATTTTGTAAATGCTTCCAAAGATGCTTATTCCGAAAGAATAGAACACATTGGGAAAAGAGTATTTAAAAGTTATTATGAATGGTCAAGCAGACAATTAGACTTTGCAATAAATCTTGTTCAGATGGATTCTGTTCAATATTTATCCAGATATAAAAATGTCTTAGAAGATCTTGAACCTTTTGCATTGATTGGGAATGACGAACAATATGCTCAACTGCAATCGAATTTAGGAAATTATTATTTCAAAATTCAAAGCTATACTGAAGCACTATTGGAATTGAATAAAGCCTATAAATTCGATCCTTCACACAAGCTCAATATACTTCGCTTGGTTGAAGCTCATTTTGAATTGGATCAGTTTGAGCAAGCTTTGAACTATGCTGAAAAATTAATAAAATATAACTATCCTAATGAGAAAAAAGCTTTAAGAATGGCAATACATATAGCCCTGGAATCTGGTGCCAGAGATATCGCTTCAAATCATTCGAATGCTTACCTTTTGAAATGGCCTGATGATCATGTGATCCAAGAAATAGCAAAAGGAATACAACAAAATGTGTCTTTAGAAAATCTAATCCTAAACTTTGCAAAAAAATAAGATCACAATAGTTTTGATCGAGGTGTATAAAAAAGACAAATATTGGAAGTGATTTGCAATAATATTATTGAAAAATCCAATTCTAATAAAAATCTATATGTTTTAAGTTCTTAAGATTATTCATTTCTCTGATGCGGAATTTATTATTGAAATAATAAGCAAATAAACCAGGAAAGCCGGTAAAACTGTACATACTAAGGGATTACAATGAATGTTGCCTGGCTATAGAATTAAAATCTAAAAAACAGTTAAAATTCTTGGCATATACTATATATAATATTATATCTTTGCATCCCTTTTAAAGGGACTGATATTTGCATGATGATCATGCACATTTCACGATGGTGAGGTGGGTGAGTGGCTGAAACCACCGGTTTGCTAAACCGGCGTACTTGGAAACAGGTACCGGGGGTTCGAATCCCCCTCTCACCGCCAGTTATTTATAACTGGAAAAAATTATGTTTCGGGGCGTAGCGCAGTCCGGTTAGCGCACCTGGTTTGGGACCAGGGGGTCGGAGGTTCGAATCCTCTCGCCCCGACAAAAAATCCTGTTGCACAAAGTGTGGCGGGATTTTTTTTTGGATGGAGTTAAGCTTGCTTATAAACCATTCAGGAAAAATAACAGCAAGTCACGAAGTGACCAGGGATTTTATTGAACAACCCCCTTTCGAGGATCGCCGAAGGCAATCCTCTCGCCCCGACAACACTACACTAAAGGTACTTGATAATCAATTGATTACGAGTATCTTTTTTTTATTGGGGTCGTTATAGAGGTCGTTTCATCACTATTTTCCCTCATAATAGTCGATAATTGAACTTATTGAATAATAGCTAATAAACTCGAAAGACTTTATGTGAAATTAAGGATTGAAGTAATTCCAAGAATACATAGAATTATTTAGATAGATTCATAGAGGAGGTAATAAAAAAATCAAAAACTAAATATGTAATGAACTTATGGTATTACAAAGGTTGGAGATAATCATCCAAAACCCACCCAAAGCAAGAATGATACTAATAAAAATAATATAGCCCGCCTCACGCTACAATAACCCTTGTAAGTCTTTGATTTACAGGGGTTTTATTTATTTAGTCGTCTTTATGGTCGTCGGTTTCTCTTAATTAACGTGAATAATGTTTAAGCAGCCCATAAAGTTAGTTGATTCGTTTTTATGGGAGTTATGTTAAGTGATGGTTTTTTAGGAAAAAAGCAATAAGCAGTTAAAGCGGCAACAATATTAACCAAAAACCCTTTAACAGATCGATGTCTAGTGTGTTCTATTTTGCAAATATTTTTGAGTTCATCATTTACAGATTCTACTAAAGCTCTTTTTCTTAAAAGAATAGCCTCTACATCAGAGAGATTTTGTTTTTTCATATTTTTTCTCACTTTAGTAATAAGCTGTATTCCATCTTGAAACAGTAAATCTGATAATGCTTTTGAAATATAGCCTTTATCTCCAAATAGTTTTCCAAAAACCTCCTTAGTCATTGCTGTCATTAGTTTAATATTTCTGTCATCTACATTACCTTTTGTAAGGTAAAAGGATAATAATTCACCTTTATCATTGATAATTAAATGAAGTTTAAACCCAAAAAACCATCCCATTGTTGATTTTCCTTTTTCAGCAATTCCTTTAAAAACTTTATGCTGTTTCTCTCTCTTGATATGGCATATGTAAATCGTCAAATAAAAGTGGACCATTAAGTGAATAAAATTAAGTTATACATAACTATTAAATTCACTTTATTATGAACAAGAAAAACAAATCAGCAGAATCTTATGTCCGAGATGTAAAAAGAAGGACAAGACGTAAATTCTCTACAGAAGAAAAAATTAAAATAGTCATTGAAGGATTAAGAGGAGAACAAAGTGTTGCTTCTCTTTGTAGAAGAGAAGAGATTTCACAACCACTATATTATAAGTGGAGTAAAGATTTCATGGAAGCAGGGAAGAAACGTTTAAAGGGAGACACAGAACGTGAAGCCAATACTTCAGAAGTTCAACATCTAAAGACAGAAAATCAAGACCTTAAAGAGGTAGTAGCAGAACTTACTCTAAAAAATCGTGTGCTTAAAAAAAGCTTGAATGGAGTAAAATAAAATTCAAGAAGTATATGCGATTTACAGCAAAAGAAAAGATGGAACTGATTAGGCTGGTTGAGCAATCCGAATGGAGTGTTAGAAGAACTCTCAAGGAAATTGGTATTCACAAATCAACCTTTTACAACTGGTATAAGAAATATCGGGAAAATGGAATTGTAGGATTAGAGGAAAAGAAAAGTACAAGGAAGCATTACTGGAACAAGATTCCTGATCGGATCAGGTCTAATATATTGAATCTGGCACTGGAAGTTTCAGAGCTTTCTTGTAGAGAATTGGCTTGCAGGTATACTGATGAGAATCAATACTTTATAAGCGAAAGCAGTGTTTACAGAATATTGAAATCTGCTGGACTGATAAACCCTCCTCATTATGATCTGATATCTGCCGCAGATGAATTTAAAGACAAAACAACAACTGTCAATCAAATGTGGCAAACTGATTTTACTTATTTCAAAATCATTGGCTGGGGATGGTATTACCTATCGACTATATTAGATGATTATTCTAGGTACATTATAAGTTGGGAGTTGTGCTCAACGATGAAAACCCTTGATGTAAAAAATACTTTGAATCAGGCATTAAACCATCCAAATGTAAATTTGAATAAACCGCCTAAGTTATTATCTGATAATGGATCTTGTTATTTAAGTCAAGAGTTGAGCTCTTATTTGGATGATTACAAAATTAAACATGTGAGAGGAAGACCTGGTCATCCTCAAACGCAAGGCAAGATTGAAAGGTATCACAGAACGATGAAAAATGTAATTAAACTGGATCATTATTACAGCCCAGGTGAATTGAGTTTTCGTCTTTCACAATTTGTAAAATATTATAACCATCACAGATATCATGAATCTTTACAAAACTTGATACCAGCAGATGTTTATTATGGATTAAAAGAAGAAAAACTGAAGAGAAGAAAATTATGTAAACACAAAACATTTAAAAAACGCAGACAAAAATATTTCAATTTAACTTTTAAAAGTGTAACTTAATTTTATTCACTTATTGTCCACTTTGGTTTGAAGACCTACAAATGACTTAATCTTTCTGCGACCGAAGGGAGCAGGCTGCTAATTATAACAACTAACTTAATGGATGGAACTTTCTGATTTGATTTTGTAGGTCTTCAAGATTGACTCTTTGGTATTTTTCAGTACTGGCCACAGACAGATGGCCGGCTAAATATTGAGCTTCCCGGATGTTATAATTTCTCACCCAATAACTAATTCTACTGCCTCTTAAATGAGAACTGTTTCTAATTTTTGGATTGATCTCTCGTAGCTCTTTGCAGAGTCGTTGAGATTGATTTTGTAATGGAGAACCAAGTAAGGAACTACCTTTTAATTTCGATATATGCTCTATCAGGTCATACAACTGTACCGTAGCTAATTTCAGGTTTCTACTATTTCCTTTAATGGTTTTTGGTATATAAACACTTCCCTTTTTTAGATCAAAATGGATTCGTTTTAAGCTTTCAGCTTCTCCTACTTTTAAGCCTTGATACACATATAAGCCAAGTAGTATTTTGTGCTTTCCCTTGTAGTTTTCATAGAGTTCACCCAACTCATTTTCATCTAAATAATCCGGTCTGATCTTATGTTGTACGCCTTTGATTTGGATGTCCTTTGCTGGGTTGTAATCTCTAACTGGATTTAAGTAATCGCTCTTATTTTCATTCAGATAATCAAAAAATAGTCTTACTGCTCTTAAATATCTGTTGATGATGCCGGGTTTCTTTTCTTCATCCTGACAGTGCCTAATGTAGTCCATCATTTCAGGATATGCTACTTCTTTTATTATGTCTGATTCTGTCCATTGGATAAAATGTTCTACCATTCTTCGGTACTTTCTCTGGTTCTTTTCGGTCTTTAGATATTGCCCTAACCAATCCTCGTATTTACTCAGTAGCTCCAAGTTCATTAGCCTGTATTTGGTGTAAGATGTGAGTATAAATCTGTGTACTCTCGATGCTTCGATGTCCTAAAAATTGTTGGATATCGCTGAGCTTCATTCCACCTTGTAAAAGATGTGTCGCTATGCTGTGTCTCAGGTTATGCAGATTCATTTTTCTATCTTCAAGTCCTGCCATGAGTATCAGTCTTTTAAATCGACTATTTAGATTCCCTCTGCTTATTCTTAATCCTCTTCTGCTGAGTAACAAGGCTTTTCTTTCTCTTCCTTTGTCTAATAATGGTCTGCTATAAAGCAAGTAATTTTCTATATCAATTTTGATTTTCTCGGTCATCGGTACTAATCTTTCATAATAGGTTTTTGTCCTTCTGATGTAGATTAAATTTCTATCAAAGAGTACATCTTCGGTGTCCAGTCCTGCACATTCGCCTCGTCTTAATCCACAACCATAACACAAGCTCAACATGACTATATCTCTCATTCCAATTCGGTCTGATTCTGCTACTTGATACAGTTTTTCTATTTCTGATCTGCTGAAGATCTGCCGTTCTGTTTTGTCATCATCCAAGTATCGAACATGTAGAGGTAAGATAATCTGATGATTTTTTAAAAGGTATTCTGCCAGCTTGCTCAGGGCATAAATTTTGTTGTTGATCGTACTGTTTTTAAGTCCTCGATTTCCTGGCCGTTTTTGTAAATACTGGATATATCTGATCATCATTTTAGCATCTACTCCGATCAGGGTTTCTAAATTTTCAGCGTCAATAAAATCACTCCAGTCATCTATAATGGCTATCAATAATTTGATCGTTCCTTTAGTATAATTGTAGGTCTCCAACCACTGCCGATATGCTTTTTTCAAGCTCTCTTTGCTTTCATATACCTGCGATCCAAACGGCGACCCTGACCCTGTTTTCATATGCCCCTACTTGCTTTAGATGTTATACTTGTTATACTTGATTTGGCAAGATTCAGTCTATTGATATTCAACACTTTATCTTGATTAAGTATAACAGTCTACTGCTGTTATACTTGTGTTATACTTACTGTTATACTTCCACTTTTTGGGTTTTAGCAGCGATCCTGTCTTTTATCTTCTGTAAATTCTCAGCCATCATATCTATGCCTTTTTGTAGTTCTTCGTAATCATTCCATAGCTCTATTTCATATTCATATCCTATCTTTCTATTGCCGCCGACCTGTCTGATATAACCTCTCATTTCCAAGTGTCTGATGTGCCTATTTACGGTCATGGGATTCATTCTTAAATGCTTTCTGATTTGCTTGGCATAGAAGCTTTGTTCACTTTCCTTTTTCTCTTTCATCAGCTCTTTTATGATCTCAAAAAACTGCCGCAGATTTCCACTTAATTCATCACTCTTTTGTAACAGACTTTCTTTGATCAATCGGTTTGCCCATTCAATATCATCGATGCTACTTTCTATATATTTTCTGCCGCTACTATCGGTTTTTATCTGCCTGTTGTACTGGTTGTAAAAGGTGATGATCTGTATCAACTTGAGGTAATGCATATTCGTCCTGAGCTTCTTAAATACCTGCTCTGGTAGAATCAACTGTTCTGCATAGGGATTGATAATGTGCAGTCGCTTCTTTAGTAATCGTTGTCCATTCTGTAGGTTTCTTTTAGCACTATCTTGATCCTGTTTATTGATCTGTCCAGCATATTCTTTTCGTTGATAATTCATCACCAATTCCAAATGACTTTTACTTTCGTCTATGGTAAATAAATAACTTCGGTTGGCATTGTCCTCATATATCCATTCTTTAGTCGTCGCTCCACTTACACAGATTGGACCTTCTACTTTTAGATTCACTTGTACATTATTTCCCTTGCTGTCTTTGTCAGTAGTGAGCTTACTGATCTCTTGTTTACTCATCATTTCTCGCAAGGGTAAAAAAGCCTGATATACACCTTCTAAATCTTCAATCAACAATACTTTATGTTTCCAATATCCTTTTGGACTATAGTACAAAGTGTTCTCTGTCAAGCTCGTTACTACTCGCAGATCCTCGGGTGGTATACAATCGCTAATCTTAGTCTGTAAATAGGTTTTTCCGCTTCCTGATTTTCCAAAAATGATGGCATGTAGAGGTTCATCAAAATATCTTGACAAGTAGAGTAAGAACAATAACAAGCCATTCTTTTGCTGTCCTACCAAGCCACTTTTTACAATCAAGTCTAAAGTCTTTCTCATCAGCCCAGGGGATTTTAATAAGGCCATTGCTGATTTGGTTTCTGCTGCGGTCATGTAGCTTTTCTCATCTCTTTTATTTTCTGCAGGTGTTGCTTTTTGATTCAGCCGATGGGCTTCTAATTCCCTGGTTAAATCTGATATTATTTCACTTACATAGTTGCTGCTGATCTCAAGAGCTTCACTGATATGATTGATGATTCTTTTTACTTGGCTAAAGCTGTATAGGTTTACTTCATCTCTAAAACTCTTGCCTTGTTTGTCCTTCCGCTCGATGTGTAGACTTACTTTTAACTTCCCTAAATTATGGCTCTCGATACCTCCCCATATATGTATTTTGATCGCTTCGGTTTCATAGAGTAGATGATCTGGATGATCGATGTGTAATTGGCTTTTTAATGCTTTGTCTTTTATAGTTCCATTGTCTTTTCCATTGAAAGAAAAAAGTTCTGACGGCTGATTATCAGACATAAAAAGGACGGTTCTATTTTCTAATAAGTGCTGGAATACTTCTAACTCATGTCCAACGTGTAAGCTGTTTACATCTTCGCCATCTGGTGTATTGATCTTACTGATAATCATGTTTTTCTTGATGCTTGATAACTGTGTGTAAATCGTCAAATAAAAGTGGACCATTAAGTGAAATATTAAAAGTTATACATAACTATTAAATTCACTTTATTATGAACAAGAAAAACAAATCAGCAGAATCTTATGTCCGAGATGTAAAAAGAAGGACAAGACGTAAATTTTCTACAGAAGAAAAAATTAAAATAGTCATTGAAGGATTAAGAGGAGAACAAAGTGTTGCTTCTCTTTGTAGAAGAGAAGAGATTTCACAACCACTATATTATAAGTGGAGTAAAGATTTCATGGAAGCAGGGAAGAAACGTTTAAAGGGAGACACAGAACGTGAAGCCAATACTTCAGAAGTTCAACATCTAAAGACAGAAAATCAAGACCTTAAAGAGGTAGTAGCAGAACTTACTCTAAAAAATCGGGTGCTTAAAAAAAGCTTGAATGGAGTAAAATAAAATTCAAGAAGTATATGCGATTTACAGCAAAAGAAAAGATGGAACTGATTAGGCTGGTTGAGCAATCCGAATGGAGTGTTAGAAGAACTCTCAAGGAAATTGGTATTTGTAAATCGTCAAATAAAAGTGGACCATTAAGTGAATAAAATTAAGTTATACATAACTATTAAATTCACTTTATTATGAACAAGAAAAACAAATCAGCAGAAGAACAGGACAAGGATTAAGTCTGAATTATATTAGAACCTACCAAGTAGAATTAAAAAGATTTAGTCGCTACCTGAGCGAAACCAATCAAGGACATATCGAAGTATCTATTGAGTTAAAATCCAAAGGGAAGCCAAAGCCACAAGTCGAGATATTTAGTAAAGAGCAGATCGAGAAGCTCTATGACACTTGTGAAGATGATTTATTAGGCATCAGAGATCGAGCTATGTTGTCAGTATTTTATGGATGTGGGGTAAGAAGAAATGAAGGAGCCAATTTAGAAATAAAAGATGTTCAGTTTAATCGTTCTGTGCTACACGTAAGAAAGGGAAAAAACTACAAGGAAAGATATGTATCGATGGTTGGAAGAGTGAGAAATAACTTACATGATTATCTAAAATACAGTCGTCCGATGTTAGAAAATAATAAGACAGGAAATTGGCTGTTTGTGAGTTATCGAGGAGGTACGGTAGGTGGTCAGATGTTGGGAGAAAGATTTAAAAAGCTGAAGGAACAAGCAAGGATCAAGCATGATGGGTCATTACATGCCTTACGCCATAGCATAGCGACACATCTTTTAGAAGCAGGAATGACACTTGAAAATATAGCTCGTTTTTTAGGACATAACTCTTTAGAATCTGCTCAAATATATACGCATGTCTTGCATACCAAAATATAAGTTTAGTTCAGAAATTGAATCTAAATTACAGGAGTTCAAGAGCTTCATGGCCAGCAGGGGTTTAGAAGAAAATACCGTTCGTCAACATGGAAATTATACAGGTATTTACTTAGAGTGGATCGGTAAAGAAAACATAGAAATTAAAGAAGCGAGATACAAAGATATCATTGCATTTATCCAATCATTACAGACAGAAAATAACAACTCCAGATTTATTAATCGAGTAGTATTATCGGTGAGACATTACTATCATTACTTAGGCGTTCCTAAGAACCCGGCATCCGGAATATTTATCAGAGGTGCAACATCAAAAGTGCCGATTGACATAGTGAGTTATCCAGAAATCATAAAGCTGTATGAGCAGTATCAAGGCTTAGACAACAGAACAAAAAGAAATAAAGTCATGCTTGGATTAATGGTTTATCAATCTGTTACGACAAGAGAATTACACCACTTAGAACCACATCATATTAAACTGAAGGAAGCAAAGATTTATATACCAGGAACGAATAGATCTTTAGCCAGGGTTTTACCAATTAGAGCGAATCAGTTATTAGAATTAAGTCATTACTTAGAAGTAGTTAGAGTAGAATTACAAAGAGATATTTACCAAGTAAGATCAGGGAGAACAATGGAGGAGGTAGATCAAGAGGCTATAGAAAATCAACTATTTTTTAGTGAGCGAGGCAATGGAAATATCAAGAGTAGTTTGTATCACATGTTTAGACAGATCAAGAAAATGAATCCCAAGATCACATCAGGAAAAGTGATCCGTCAAAGCGTAATTACAGAATGGACAAAGACGATAGGCATCAGGCAAGTTCAATATATGGCAGGTTACAGATGTGTAGGAAGTGTAGAAAGATATAAGCATTACAACTTAGAAGAATTAACAGAAGAATTAAATGAGTTCCATCCATTGAAGTAACTTGAGGTCGCAAAATGCGACTTCAATTAATAACTTTGTAAATATGAAAGAAGAAAAGCCAATAATACCAGACGAAGTAGTGATGAGCAAGATATTCATCCTTAGAAATCAAAGGGTAATGCTTGATAGAAATTTAGCTGAAATGTATGATGTTAAAGGTTTTAGATTGCGAGAACAAGTGAAAAGAAATCAAGATAGATTCCCTGAAAACTTTATGTTCCAACTAACTGAAGAAGAGGTTGACCTTATGGTATCGCAAAATGCGATACCTTCGAAACAAGTGCTTGGAGGCAGTCTTCCATATGCTTTTACTGAACACGGAGTTTTGATGCTTGCCAATGTTTTAAGAAGCGGTAGAGCGGTTCAAATGAGCATTAAAATCATTGAGGTATTTGTAAAGATGAGAGAGATGTTATTGACCCACAAGGACTTAATATTGAAGATTGAAAAGATAGAAAGAAATGTAGAAGGACAAGAGCATGAAATTAAAGTTTTGTTCGAATACATAAAGAAGTTGATTGATGTAAAAGAACAACAAGAAGAGCAGGAATCCAGAAAGAGAATAGGTTTTAAAAAGAAATAATTGACTGCCTGACTCCGCTTTGCTCCGTCAGAATATTGTTTAGTTGATCTGCTCGGCTCGAATGCAAACGCAAAGATCAAAGCCCACCCGCAAGCAGAGAAGCGGCGTTCGTCGGGTTCCCTCAGCATATATCCTGCCAGAGCACTTCGTTGGCTCACGGTATTATCAGCTCACCACAAAGCTCAACTCTGATAAAACCTTGTCATGATATATGCGTTCTCGGTCAGCTCCTCACACGACTGTATAACTGTCTGCGACAGACTATGCTTCCACTACGATAAATCTTCGTTCCAGTTCGCTACGCCATAGACTGCCACATCCACCACAGTCTGGATTATTTGGCGGACTGCTATACTCATTCGGCTGCATGAATTTATTTATTAGTTCGTTCCGCTGAAGCTTCACTAAGCTTTTAAAGGTATCATTTGCTGCACGCTGCCAATGCCCTTACGCCTCGTCATTACATACGCTTCACCAGCCTCTGAATCTTCCCACAAATCCAAACCCGTCTGGCTGTCGCTATTCCATTCCTCGAAGCTGCAGCAACTTCGTCTACGTGCCTCTACGAGTCGGCACTCTCGACTCACACCTCGTTCGTGTCCGCAGTCGTCCGCCCCCACAAAAGCTCTGCTCGCTGAAGGCTCTTTCTCTGCTTAAAAGCTTAACTCTAAAAAGGCTCAACACTAAAACAAAGCCGAACGGCAAAGGTAGGCTTCCCACAGATAGCTCAATGGAGCCTATGGCTAAGCTGCGAATGCCAGCGATCTCCTCCCTTGATCTATCGCCACCCAAAAAGAGTTGCATATCGGTTTTGTTTTTGCTCATGCTCTGGCTTAACTCAACTCAAATACAGAAAAACCCGAATACAGAATTTTCTTTTTTAATTGAGTTCAGTTGAAAAAATAAAAAGGCTAACTTTGAATAAAGTGCAGAAAGAAAAAGAGATATACCACTGAATAAAAGATGTACACTAAAAGTAGTGTGTTGAATAAAGTTGAAGAGCTGAAAAAAGGGTTTAAGCTGTATAGATTACGGTGCACGATTCTATGATCCTATGATTGGACGGTTCTTGTCAACCGATCCGCTGGCTGAGTTAGCACCTGATTGGACTCCGTATAGATATGGATTTAATAATCCAATTTCATTTATAGATCCAGATGGTCTGTTTGAAGATGAGGCAGCAGCACGAGCTCATGCAAAGAAGAATGACATAAAACTTAGACCTAAGAGTTTTTTAGGGAAATTATTCACCTCAGGCAGCCGAAGTAATATTGTTGAAAATAAGGATGGTACTTTTTCTATTGAACATGCTGATGGTAGTATGGTAATGGACATGGGTGGCGAAATAGGAATTCAAGCAGGAGTTGCAATTTCACCAACAGATAGAATGGAAACCTCATTTGAAAGTGGAGGCCTTTTAGGAGAAGCTAAATTAGTGGAATCACTTAGAGATGGTTCGGAACGAGAAGTTCCTTTAGCAGCTGGTACGGCACCAAGTCCAGGGAAGTCAGTCAAAGCTGCTAGTTCTTTAGCAAAGGGAGTTCGCACATTGAGTAAAAGAATAAAGGAGCATATTAATAAATTAATAAATTACAGAGGTAATTCTAATGCTTCGGATAATTTAGGTAAATTAAAAGATGTAGCACCAGATATTCAAAGGAAAATAATTAATGGGAGGACGAAAAAATTGCAACGTGAAATTCGAAAATTAGTAAATGAGAGAGAAAAACTTAAAGGCGGAAAATAATGAAAGTTAATATACGTGAATTAAAATGTGGTTTTGAAAAGGTACTCAATAATCTACTTGAGAATGAAATTGAAGAAGTTGAAATTGAAGTTGATTATTATTGGAATATTGATGAGCTTGAGAAGTACGATGTAGAAAAAGATCCTAAAAGTTTAGATATAGGTCAACTTTCTGATGATTATATTGAGCTTCAAAAAATAATCTCTGGAGAAGTTGAACCATTACCCTATTCTTTAAAATGGCTTTCTTCTTTAGCCAGAATAATTGGAGAAATGAAAGTGGTTTAACTTGAATAAAATTAGATAAGCCTCTGAGAGATTCCGTTCTTCTCAGCTTGTAACTTAGGTGAATTACGCTTAAGAAATAAAAAGGAAAGCTTCTGATTCGATCAGGGGCTTTTTTTTAAATCAAAGAAATCTTAGCTGACCTAATAAAGTGATCAATATTAAGTAGCAGAGATTTTCTTTGATCTTCTGGTAAATTAACGATGTCTTGAAATCGTTGCAACATCTTTGGGTCTTTGAATAGATCTGAGTCTTTAGTCTCACCAAGTAAATAGCCAACAGTAGTATCGAGAATCTTAGCGAGCTTCTTTGCAGCTTCGATAGAAGGGTTCATCTCATCACGTTCATACTTACCAATAGTGGTATGTGAGGTATTGAAAATCTCCGCAAGTTCTTTCTGAGATAGATTTTTTGTTTTTCTACAGTCTGCCAGTCTTTTACCAAAAGAGTCCATAAATACACCTGATTATAGTCTAATAAACCCCAAAACGAGGCATATAGGCAAAGATATGTATAATTAAAGTGGGTATGAAAATATTAAAATGTTGTTGATGTGAATAGAATTATGTTTCTTTACACCTAATAATGTGTATCAAACTTTTTTTCATGGCTATCGAACAGATCAAAACACAGCTCAGTTTATCCCAAGTATTAAGTCAATACAATCTCATCCCAGATAGAAACCACCGCCTATGCTGCCCCTGGCACGATGACAAAACCCCAAGCCTACAAATCTATCCCAAGACAAATACCTGGACCTGCTTTTCATCGAACTGCAATGCAGGTACTGGCGATCAGATCGACTTCATTATGAAATACGAAAAGATTACAAAACATGAAGCGATCTTGAAAGCTAAATTTATGGTTACTGGAGTCGAACCAGAGAAACACTCTAAGAACAAAGCAAAGCCAGTTGCAGAAATCTCACGAATAGCCATCCTAACAAAATACTATCAAGCGACTCTATCAGCACTTCCAAGAAGTAAGAAAGCAATAGAATATGCAAAAGGCCGAAACCTATATCATGGAAAATTAGGCATCGGATATAGTGGTGCAGATATTGGCAGAAAATGGAATAAGAGTTTACATGAATCAGGAACACAAATCGGTGTATTACAAAAGTCAGGAGAAGGCTATCGCCCGAAGATTAAATATTGCTTGATGTTCGCTATGAGGAATAGAGAAGGTAAGATTGTAGACATGTACGGGCGAAGCATACTAAATAAGCCAAATGCGAAACACTTCTATTTATCTGGCAAACAACAAGGACTTTATCCAAGCTATCCAAAGAGTGAAACCACAAAACTGATCTTAACAGAAAGTATTATTGATGCAGCAAGTTTAGTACAACAATCTGAAATCATAAATGAGTTTAGTGTATTGGCTCTGTATGGTACAAATGGCTTTACAGAAGAGCACAGCCAATCGATTAATGAATTAAAATTACTCCAAGAAGTAATCTTTTTTTTTGATGGCGATGAAGCCGGGAGTAAAGCAATCAAGCAATGGGCAATAGAGATAAAGAATATTAATAGTGCTCTAAAGATTACCTATATATCAACACCCTTAGGAGAGGACGTAAACTCATTGCTTGTGGGGCATGAGCAAGAAGTTCTCTCCGTTTTAATTAAGCAAAGAAAACCATTAAATCAAACAGACAATTTATTTTTTTCAACTGAGTCGATGAACGAACGTTCCTCGCAAGAGGCGAAGTACGACAGTGCTTCGAGTGAGGGAACCGCGAAAGCGGATGGGCGGCCATTAAACAAACTCGACACTTCAAACTCAGAGCTACTAAATTACACTACTGCAGAAATCAAAATCACGATATTAGGCGGCATCAGAATCACAGGACTGGACAAGATGAAAGTAACAGTCAAAATCCAGCGGCGTGTCGCCGCAGACAATAATAATATCAGTTCTTCGAGATCTGTTATCCGCCATTCTCTTGACCTCTACCACGCCAAGCAAGTAGAACACCTATGCGAAATGATCGCAAGTCAATTAGAAATAAGAAGCAGTAAAGCCAGTCAGATAATTAGCCAAATGACAACAGCCTTAGAAGCATATAGACAGCGACGATTAGAGGCGATGAAACCTAAAGCGCCAGAGCTTTATCAAATGACCCCACAAGAAAAACAAGCATCAATCAAGTACTTGAAAAGTCCTCAGCTGATGCTAAACACAGCAAAGGCCATTAGGCAAAGTGGTATTGTAGGAGAAGAGAAAAATGCTATGATTGGTTATGTGGTTTATCTAAGCAGAAAAAGAAAAAAGTCTTTACATGTGATGTACTTAGGGGCAAGCGGATCAGGAAAGACACATGTCCAAGAAGGGCTGGCCAGCCTCACTCCTGCGGAAGATAAAATAGAGGCAACTGGACTGAGTGATCAAGCTTTGTATTATGAAGGCATGAAACTAAAAGGGAAGATCTTATTTATAGAAGATATCGACGGAGCGGAGAACATAATGTACATCATCAGAGAACTGCAAAGCAAAGGCAAGATTATAAAAAGAGTTGCATGGCGAGACAATAAAGGGAATACCCAAACCATAGAAGTAGTAGCAGAAGGTCCGGTTGTTATTAGTAGTTGTACCACACAAGAAAAGGTATATGAAGACAATGCAAACAGATGTATATTACTCTACATAGATCAGAGCAAGGAGCAAGACAAAAGAGTGATGGACTACATTAAAAACAAGAGTACAGGAAAGATTAACGAGATCGAACAAGAGGAAATCAGAAAGCAAATCCAAAACGTACAACGAGTACTCAAACCAATAAAAGTGTATAATCCATATGCTAATTTAATAGACCTGCCGAGTGAAGTTTTTAAGCCAAGAAGAAGTCTGCCTTTACTATTGGGATTTATTGAAACAGTTACTTTTTATCATCAGTATCAAAGAGTGATAAAGACAGATAAACAAGGACAGAGATATATAGCAAGTACTTATGAAGATATCCAAGTGAGTTTTGATTTATTGAAAGATGTGATAGTGGTTTAAATAGGTTGAGTTTCTTATATTAGCACATGGAACATACTACTACTACTACTACTACTACTACTATTACTTGTCCCCATTGCAATTGTACTGACCTTCAAAAGAATGGTCATAGAGAAAACGGGAGACAACGTTGGCGTTGTAAAGTCTGCAAAAAGAGTTTTCAACTTAGCTATAGCTATAGCTATAGCTATAAAGCCAGAGAGCCCGGTGTTAAAGAACAAATTGACTCATTAATTCTCAATAGTTCAGGGGTTCGAGATACAGCAAGGATTTTAGGGATCAATAAAAATACGGTGATAGCTCACTTAAAAAAAAACGCTTCAAGTGAACCCTTATCTATTGAACAAGGAAGAAGTTCAAAGCCTTGATAATTTGGCAGTAAGTTTTCACTATACAGCAGAGGCAGATGAGTTTTGGTCTTATGTTGGCAGTAAGGCGAATCAAAGGTGGACTTGGTATGCGATGGATAAGCATTCCGGGATGATTTTGGCTTGGGTTAATGGAAAGCGTACTGATGAGAGCTTTGAAAAACTTCTGGATCTTCTTAAAGACATTCCCATTGGTGACTATTATACGGATGATTGGGGAGCTTATAGTAGGTCATTGCCAAAAAGCTTACATACTATTGGGAAAGATTTGACTTGGAAAATAGAACGGAAAAACTTGAATTTTAGAACGCATATCAAACGTCTTAATAGAAAAACCATTTGCTTTTCCAAAAATGAACAGATTCACGATAATGTCATTGGTATGTACATCGAAAAATACTATTATAAATCAGGAACTTATGGAGATCATCAGCCTATTTGACCCAGCACCGAAAGATGTATTGTTTAGTAAGAGTGATGAATTAACCAAAGCAGCGAGAGAGTTTTTAGAAATGCTGAAAGGCAGAGTCAAAAAGGGAGATACCTTTTATACTAAAAAGATCCGCAAGGAAATCAGGATGAATGCCAGTAATCTAAAGCGGTACATGATAGAGTTACAACGCTATGACTACATCAAAGTAAAGAACGGAAACAGGTATAGAGGATACGAATATGAGATTACGGATTATGGAGAATACGAGGACTTGAAAAGCAGTATAGATCAGCGATTAGAAGAGATATTGCTGAGTATCAAGGAGTTAAGTAGTTCAGTGGTTCAGAGTGGTTCAAAAGGTGAAATGAACCAGTTAAGTGTATTAGAATCAAGGAGTTAGAGTGAGTGGTTCAGTGGTTCACCGAAAAGAGATATGCCCCCAGAAAAAAATAGAGTCGGGTCGATTGATAGGCGCATATCAAGAATGGTTGCAAGCCATGAATTATGCGAAAGAAAGTGTTGAAAGAGGACCTAGTAAAGTAAGAGCGTTTTTTGATTGGGTAGTAGTTGAAAATAAAATAAAAACTATCGATGACATTACAGATGAAGTAGTTAGAAGTTATTTTGAGTACTTAGAAAACAGAATCAATAAAAGAACAGGGCAAGGATTTAGCTTAAACACACTTAGAACTTATCAAGTAGAATTAAGAAGATTTAGTCGCTACCTGAGCGAAACCAATCAAGGACATATCGAAGTATCTATCGAATTAAAATCTAAAGGAAAACTAAGGCCACAAGTAGAAATATTTACAACAGAACAGATAGAGAAACTTTATGAGACTTGTGCAGATGACTTATTAGGCATTAGAGATCGAGCCATGTTGTCGGTATTTTATGGATGTGGCCTAAGAAGAAATGAAGGCGCAAGTTTAGAAGTCAAAGACGTTCAGTTTAATCGTTCGGTGTTGCATGTAAGAAAGGGCAAAAACTACAAGCAAAGATATGTACCGATGGTAGGAAGAGTTAGAAACGACTTACAAGAATACTTAAAATATAGTCGTCCGATGCTTGAAAATAATAAGACTGCCAATTGGCTGTTTGTAAGCTATCGAGGTGGAACAGTGAGTGGTACATCGTTAGGAGAACGTTTTAATAAGTTGAAGAAACTATCAGATATTAATCATGATGGCTCATTGCATGCCTTGCGTCATAGTATAGCGACACATCTATTAGAAGCAGGAATGACACTTGAAAACATAGCTCGTTTTTTAGGACACAACTCTTTAGAGTCTACTCAAATATATACGCATGTCTTGCAAACCAAAGTATAAGTTTAGTGATGAAATAGAAAGCCAATTACAGGAGTTCAAAAGCTTCATGGCCACTAATGACTTAGACGACAATACAGTTCGACAGCATGGAAATTACACAGGCATTTATTTAGAGTGGATAGGCAGAGAAAATATAGAAATCAAGCAAGCGAGATACAAAGACATTATTGCCTTTATCCAAGCACTTCAAAGTAATAGTCATAACTCAAGGTTTATTAATCGAGTGGTTTTAGCGGTGAGACATTACTATCATTATTTAGGCGTTCCAAAGAATCCGGCAGCGGGAATGTTTATTAGAGGGACAGTATCAAAAGTGCCAATAGGTATAGTGAATTATCCAGAAATTATAAATCTATATGAGCAGTATCAAGGCTTAGATAATAGGACAAAAAGAAATAGAGTCATGCTTGGACTTATGGTTTACCAAGCAGTTACTACAAGAGAATTACATCAGTTAGAGCCACATCATATTAAGTTGAAAGAAGCAAAGATATATGTTCCAAGAACGAATAGATCTTTAGCCAGGGTTTTACCGATTAAAGCAAACCAGTTATTAGAACTAAGTCATTACTTAGAAGTCGTTAGAGTAGAATTACAAAGAGATATTTTTAAAGTCAGATCAGGTAGAACGATGGAGAAAGTGGATAAGGAAGCAATCGAGAATCAACTTTTCTTTAGTGCCCGGGGCAATGGAAATATCAAGAGTAGTTTGTATCACATGTTCAGACAGATCAAGAAAATGAATCCTAAGGTTACCTCAGGAAAAGTCATTCGTCAAAGCGTCATTACAGAATGGACAAAGACAATAGGCATTAGACAAGTTCAATACATGGCCGGTTATAGATGTGTTGGAAGTGTAGAGAGGTATAAGAATTATAATATGGAAGAATTAATGGAGGAACTGAATGAATATCATCCGTTGAAATAAAGAAGACAGCCTACGCCCTACGGTCGTAGAAGATTGTTTCATTGATCAGCCTGGCTTAATACCTACCCACGGATCAAAGGCCACCCGCAAAGCAGGGAAGCGGCGTTCGTCGGGTTCACCTCTCACACATACCACGCCATGGAGCCTAAAGGCGTCCACCGCCAGTAGCTTTGCTACCAGCTTGTCATGGTATGCGCTTCGCCTCAGCTCCTCACCTGTAGCTATTCTGTCTGCGACAGCACTGTAAAGATACAGAGCTATCACAGCCGCCGCTACAGATTATTTGGCGGACTGCTAGACTCTCTCGGCTGCGGCTTATTTAATCAATATGGTATCAGCAAAGCTGATTTAATTAAAAGCCAATAAGCCTTGTTTATACTACATTCAGCCAGTGAGCTGACGCTCACCTTACTGGCTACCTCGTTCGTGTCCGCAGTCGCCCGCCCACTCAAGTGCTAAACGCGCTGAAGGCTCTTTCTCTGCTTTTTTCTTTTCAACTGAAAAAAAATACCAATTGAACATTAAAAAAGATGAGCAGAGCAATAAGATATCAAACTCGTAAGCCACTAAAAAATGCGCTAGCATTATCTTGGCTGAAGAGCTTGAAATCTTGGCCGGCGGGATATGACCACTCCAGCAAAGGTAGGCTTCGCCTTTTTGTTGCTTACATGATCATCTCCCTTTTTGCTTTGTCCTAGCTTTCTTTTTTGAAGTGCGTTTGGCTGCATGGCATATAAGGCTCAGACTTATATGCGGCCGTCCTGAGCTTGTCGAAGAATGACGTCATATACAGACTTATATGCTGTGCTTTGGGTTGGATTTACCTAGCCTGAAACACTGACAATCATTGAGAGTTAAGAAGTTTTTTTATCATAAAAATGAATCGATAAATCTTTTTTTTCAATTGAAAAACACTTTCAAATGAAAAATAAAATGGCTGAGGAATTATATCGCCTATCCAATCGTTATTAATTACAAGTCTTAAAAGTGTTGGAGGAAAAAAAGAGATATACCACTGAATAAAAGATGTATGCTAAAAGTAGTGTGTTGAGTAAAATTGAAGAGTTGAAAAAAGGGTTTAAGCTGTATAGATTATGGCGCTAGATTCTATGATCCTTCCATTGGACGGTTCTTGTCAACCGATCCGCTGGCTGAGTTAGCACCTGATTGGACTCCGTATAGATATGGATTTAATAATCCACTCATTCATACTGATCCTACTGGAATGAGTGTAGATAATGAATATGTGAAAGACAAAACCACTGGTGAGGTTACAAAGATAAGCGATGTAGGTGGTGACGAAATTGATATAGTTTATGATGGAACCGTTAACGAAGATGGTTCTGTAACAGTGGATGCTGAAAGTGCAGAAGTGATAGATGTAGAAACCACCAGTTCTTCAGGAATTGATACAAGATATACTCAAGATGAGAATGCAACTCCAGGTGAAAGGAACATTCACGGTAGTATTCCTCTTGATGTAAAAGCTTATGCATTCTTAGCTAATTTTTTCTCTGGTGGAACTGCGGGTACTACTTTAGGAATTGTAAATAAAGGAAATAAGGTTAGGAAAGCCGCAAAGCGAGGAAAGGCAAGTACTAAGAATATCAAAAAGATTAATCAAGCAAGAAAGAATTCTTGGGTTCAAAAAGAAAAAGATTTAATTCAAGCCAAAAGGAATGCTGGCACAAAAGCAGAGAAGAAAGCAATTCAAAAGCAAATTGATCATGCAAGGAGAAAGCAAAGAAGTTCCGAAAATCACACGCAAAAGGGAAAAGGGAATTAACATGGATATTATAATTAACACGGGACTTGAAAATATTTATTTTCAAATGAACCAAGATGAGATTGAAAAGGAAGTTGGAATTCCTGATGATGTGATAATTTCAAGTGAGGGTGTAATTGAAATGCATTATGACAGCAAAGGTGTTACCTTTTTTATCCATGATGATTATATCTCAATTCATTCTAACAGAATTCTCATAGATAATGTAGAAGTAAAAGTTGGAGTAACTGAATATTCAGAACTAATTCCTTTAGTTAGATCATATCATGATAAAAGACGGAAAGAATATGTAGCTAATGTTGAAGATGATGAAGATGAGAAAACGATTTTCTTCTCAAATATTGGTTTAACAATTTGGCTTGAGGACTCTATAGTAAATGATATATCAGTTGAGTCAATTGATACTAACGAAGAAGAATAAAAACAAGGATTATCATTATTAAAGCCTCTGAGAGATCAGAGGCTTTTTACATTATAGCCTGCATTTTAGTTTGCTTGAGGAAAGCATCGAGGAGAGCAAAGACATGTTGCTTGTCATTGTCTTTAAGCTTCTGAATATCGAGGATACGATTTACCACACTTGTTTCTAAAAGTGTATCGGTGGCACCAACCAAATAATCAAGACTTACTTTAAGAGCTTCAGCCAGCTGCGTGGCCATCTCAATAGAAGGTTTTACTTCGTCACGTTCGTAACGACCGATGACGGCACCATGAGCACCAACCATTTTACCTACTTCATCCTGAGAAAGCTTTTTAGCTTTTCTTACCTCAGATAGTCGCTTGCCGAATGTTACAGACTTCATAAATGTATCGAATACTACAAGTAATTAAGTAATAATGCGAAGATACGAAACATATAATGCGTATCAAAGAGCTATAAGTTTTGGTTAGTTAAGATATATCTGTTATGTTTGCAACAGATATGTAGTCAAAAACTTTTTTCATGGCAATCGGAGAAATTAAAACTCAACTCACTTTATCTCAAGTATTTAGTCAATACAATCTCACTCCTGATCGAAATCATCGCCTCTGCTGCCCCTGGCACAATGACAAAACTCCAAGTCTACAGATCTATCCTAAGACAAATACATGGACATGCTTCTCATCAAACTGTAATGCTGGGACTGGAGATCAGATTGACTTCATCATGAAGTATGAGAAAATTACAAAACGAGAAGCTATCCTGAAAGCAAAAGAACTTATCAATCCAAACTACTCAATAAACAAAACCAAGCCACTACCAGAGATCTCTCGAATAGCAATACTCACCAAATACTATCAAGCAACTTTATCAGCACTGCCAAGAAGTAAGAAAGCCATCGAGTATGCGAAAAGCAGAAACTTAGATTATGGGAAACTGGGCATCGGATATAGCGGTGCAGATATCGGCAGAAAATGGAACAAGAGTTTACATGAATCAGGAACACAAATAGGTGTACTACAAAAGTCAGGAGAAGGCTATCGACCGAAGATCAAATATTGCTTGATGTTCGCCATGAAGAACAGAGAAGGAAAAATAGTAGATGTGTATGGACGTAGTATTATGGACAAACCCAATGCGAAACACTTTTACTTGTCAGGGAAACAACAAGGACTCTATCCAAAACATCCAAAGAGTGAAACCACAAAATTGATATTGACAGAAAGCATTATTGATGCTGCAAGCTTGCTGCAATCAGAAATTACAAATGAGTTTAGTGTATTGGCTCTATATGGTACAAATGGGTTTACAGAAGAACACAACAAGGCAATTAAAGAGTTAGAGTTATTAGAAGAAGTGATCTTCTTTTTTGATGGTGATGAAGCGGCAGAAAAAGCAATCAATAAATGGGCTCCTGAAATCAAAAGAATCAA
The DNA here is from genome assembly GCA_965248155.1 of Saprospiraceae bacterium. Classification (GTDB taxonomy): domain Bacteria; phylum Bacteroidota; class Bacteroidia; order Chitinophagales; family Saprospiraceae; genus RFSX01. The sequence goes on along the minus strand of CBDFIO010000001.1, from coordinate 653,083 downwards.
TGACAAACTAAAAACCACCCACGTTAATACACCAAAGGGAGAAGATGTAAATAGTTTACTGCAAGGACACGAGTCAGAAATATTAAACCACTTGATCAATGAGAGAAGCGAAGTAGCTGAACAATCAGACTTATTTTTTTCAACTGAGAAATCAACTGAGTCGATGAACGAACGATCCTCGCAAGAGGCGAAGTACGAAAGTGCTTCGAGTGAGAGAACCGCGAAAGCGGATGGGCGGCCATTAAACAAGCTCGATACTACAAATACAGAGCTACTTACTTACACTACTTCAGAAATCAAAATAACAATATTAGGAGGCATCAGAATCACAGGACTGGACAGAATGAAAGTGACAGTCAAAATAGAATCGAGAACAAATCCACATCAATTAATCAGACATAGTTTAGACTTGTACTGTAAATCGTCAAATAAAAGTGGACCATTAAGTGAATAAAATTAAGTTATACATAACTATTAAATTCACTTTACTATGAACAAGAAAAACAAATCAGCAAAATCTTATGTCCGAGATGTAAAAAGAAGGACAAGACGTAAATTTTCTACAGAAGAAAAGATTAGAATAGTCATTGAAGGATTAAGAGGAGAACAAAGCGTTGCTTCTCTTTGTAGAAGAGAAGAGATTTCACAACCACTATATTATAAGTGGAGTAAAGATTTCATGGAAGCAGGGAAGAAACGTTTAAAGGGAGACACAGAACGTGAAGCCAACACTTCAGAAGTTCAACATCTAAAGACAGAAAATCAAGACCTTAAAGAGGTAGTAGCAGAACTTACTCTAAAAAATCGTGTGCTTAAAAAAAGCTTGAATGGAGTAAAATAAAATTCAAGAAGTATATGCGATTTACAGCAAAAGAAAAGATGGAACTGATTAGGCTGGTTGAGCAATCCGAATGGAGTGTTAGAAGAACTCTCAAGGAAATTGGTATTCACAAATCAACCTTTTACAACTGGTATAAGAAATATCGGGAAAATGGAATTGTAGGATTAGAGGAAAAGAAAAGTACAAGGAAGCATTACTGGAACAAGATTCCTGATCGGATCAGGTCTGATATATTGAATCTGGCACTGGAAGTTTCAGAGCTTTCTTGTAGAGAATTGGCTTGCAGGTATACTGATGAGAATCAATACTTTATAAGCGAAAGCAGTGTTTACAGAATATTGAAATCTGCTGGACTGATAAACCCTCCTCATTATGATCTGATATCTGCCGCAGATGAATTTAAAGACAAAACAACAACTGTCAATCAAATGTGGCAAACTGATTTTACTTATTTCAAAATCATTGGCTGGGGATGGTATTACCTATCGACTATATTAGATGATTATTCTAGGTACATTATAAGTTGGGAGTTGTGCTCAACGATGAAAACCCTTGATGTAAAAAATACTTTGAATCAGGCATTAAACCATCCAAATGTAAATTTGAATAAACCGCCTAAGTTATTATCTGATAATGGATCTTGTTATTTAAGTCAAGAGTTGAGCTCTTATTTGGATGATTACAAAATTAAACATGTGAGAGGAAGACCTGGTCATCCTCAAACGCAAGGCAAGATTGAAAGGTATCACAGAACGATGAAAAATGTAATTAAACTGGATCATTATTACAGCCCAGGTGAATTGAGTTTTCCTCTTTCACAATTTGTAAAATATTATAACCATCACAGATATCATGAATCTTTACAAAACTTGACACCAGCAGATGTTTATTATGGATTAAAAGAAGAAAAACTGAAGAGAAAAAAATTATGTAAACACAAAACATTTAAAAAACGCAGACAAGAATATTTCAATTTAACTTTTAAAAGTGTAACTTAATTTTATTCACTTATTGTCCACTTTGGTTTGAAGACCTACAAAAATGAATCCTAAAATAACATCGGGAAAAGTCATCCGTCAAAGTGTGATTACAGAATGGACAAAGACAATAGGAATTAGACAAGTTCAGTACATGGCAGGTTATAGATGTGTAGGAAGTGTAGAAAGATATAAGCACTACAACTTGGAAGAGTTGACAGAAGAATTAAATGAGTTCCATCCATTGAAGTAAGAAGTTATTTGATTATTAATTAGTTATTTGCAACTAAATACAGTTACATTTGCGTTATGTCTAAGAGAGATAAATTAATTGATCGATTTTTAAGTATGCCATCTGATTTTCATTTTGACGAGATGGTTCGATTATTAAGGTATTTTGGTTTTGACGAGATAAAAAAAGGAAAGACATCAGGCTCAAGAGTTAAGTTTATTAATGAAGATAATGTACCGATAAATTTACATAAACCACATCCAAGTGGGATAATGAAGAAATATCAATTAAAGCAAGTGAAAGAAATATTAGGATTATGAAATATTTAGAATATAAAGGATATACTGGAACAATAGAATACAGTAAAGAAGATAAATTACTCTATGGAAAAGTGGTAGGTATTAGAGGTTTAATATCATATGAAGGTACTACTGGCCTTCAATTAGAAAAAGATTTTAAAGAAGCTGTAAGCACATATTTGGAGGATTGTAAAAAAATGGATATAGAACCAGATAAGCCTTTTAAAGGTAGCTTTAATGTAAGAATCCCAGCGAATCTTCATCGAGAAGTTGCTCTAAAAGCTCTTGAATTAAATACTTCATTAAATGGTGTTGTAACTGAATCTATTCGAGGCTGGATACAAGGTAGCTACAGGGTTAAAACAACAGTGCACGCTAAACGAAGAGCTACAACGAAAAGATCTACTTCTCATAAAGTTAGAGCAGTTAAGAAATAATATAGTTGCCTGCTCGTTGCCTCGCAGAATATTTGTAGTTCCATTTTATTCCGCTAGTGCTTCATAAAAATGGACAGAGAAGCGGTGTTCGTCGGGTTCACCTGTAGCTACTCTGTCTGCGACAGCACTGTAAAATACAGAGCTGCCACATCCACCGCTACAGATTATTTGGCGGACTGCGAGACTCACTCGGCTGCGGCTTACAAATTAAGGTGTCAGCACAGCTGACGTATTTAAAGTGGTAAGCCTTGTGTGTACCACATTCAGACAGCGAGCTAACCGCTCACCTTACTGTCTACCTCGTTCGTGTCCGCAGTAGTCCGCCCCCACAAGGCTAAGCTCGCTCAAGGCTGTTTCTCTGCAAAAGAAAGAACAAATTAGATAGCTGTCGCCCTTCGGTTGACTCCTCATTTTTAAAAGTAAAAGCCCCTCCATTGCCACCGCTACAAAGCCAAGCTTCACTTTTAAAAATCGAGGTAATAAATTTTTTCTTTCAACTGAATTTTAGCCTCACAGAGAATTGAAAAAGCTAAGAACGAAGAAGAGAAGATTAAGAGTAAAGCTCTCGCTGTGGAATGTTTTTAGCGTTGGCCAGCATGGCATATAAGTGGGTAAAGCTATGTGTCTGTACTTTGTATGACATCATAGCGACTCTTATATGCTGTGCTTGAAGGGTTGGCAAAACATGGAACAGGGAGAGCTTTACTAACCACCAAAACCCAAAAGTAAAACCCAATTTATTTTTTTTCATGTGAGATGTTTTTCAATTGAGATCTTCAAATGAAAAAATAAAATTATTATCTTTAGAGCTGTGCAAAGGCACAATGAAAAGAGCTTGAAAGGCTGTGTAAAGAAGTTGGAAAAGGAGTAAAAAGGAGTGTAGAGGTTTATAGGTGTCGACCCACTGGCGGATTATTATCCAGACCAATCTCCTTATAATTATGTACTAAATAATCCACTCATCCATACTGATCCTACTGGAATGAGTGTAGATAATGAATATGTAAAAGACAAAACCACTGGTGAGGTTACAAAGATAAGCGATGTAGGTGGTGACGAAATTGATATAGTTTATGATGGAACTGTTAACGAAGATGGTTCTGTAACAGTGGATGCTGAAAGTGCAGAAGTGATAGATGTAGAAACCACCAGTTCTTCAGGAATTGATACAAGATATACTCAAGATGAGAATGCAACTCCAGGTGAAAGGAACATTCACGGTAGTATTCCTCTTGATGTAAAAGCTTATGCATTCTTAGCTAATTTTTTCTCTGGTGGAACTGCGGGTACTACTTTAGGAATTGTAAATAAAGGAAATAAGGTTAGGAAAGCCGCAAAGCGAGGAAAGGCAAGTACTAAGAATATCAAAAAGATTAATCAAGCAAGAAAGAATTCTTGGGTTCAAAAAGAAAAAGATTTAATTCAAGCCAAAAGGAATGCTGGCACAAAAGCAGAGAAGAAAGCAATTCAAAAGCAAATTGATCATGCAAGGAGAAAGCAAAGAAGTTCCGAAAATCACACGCAAAAGGGAAAAGGGAATTAACATGGATATTATAATTAACACGGGACTTGAAAATATTTATTTTCAAATGAACCAAGATGAGATTGAAAAGGAAGTTGGAATTCCTGATGATGTGATAATTTCAAGTGAGGGTGTAATTGAAATGCATTATGACAGCAAAGGTGTTACCTTTTTTATCCATGATGATTATATCTCAATTCATTCTAACAGAATTCTCATAGATAATGTAGAAGTAAAAGTTGGAGTAACTGAATATTCAGAACTAATTCCTTTAGTTAGATCATATCATGATAAAAGACGGAAAGAATATGTAGCTAATGTTGAAGATGATGAAGATGAGAAAACGATTTTCTTCTCAAATATTGGTTTAACAATTTGGCTTGAGGACTCTATAGTAAATGATATATCAGTTGAGTCAATTGATACTAACGAAGAAGAATAAAAACAAGGATTATCATTATTAAAGCCTCTGAGAGATCAGAGGCTTTTTACATTATAGCCTGCATTTTAGTTTGCTTGAGGAAAGCATCGAGGAGAGCAAAGACATGTTGCTTGTCATTGTCTTTAAGCTTCTGAATATCGAGGATACGATTTACCACACTTGTTTCTAAAAGTGTATCGGTGGCACCAACCAAATAATCAAGACTTACTTTAAGAGCTTCAGCCAGCTGCGTGGCCATCTCAATAGAAGGTTTTACTTCGTCACGTTCGTAACGACCGATGACGGCACCATGAGCACCAACCATTTTACCTACTTCATCCTGAGAAAGCTTTTTAGCTTTTCTTACCTCAGATAGTCGCTTGCCGAATGTTACAGACTTCATAAATGTATCGAATACTACAAGTAATTAAGTAATAATGCGAAGATACGAAACATATAATGCGTATCAAAGAGCTATAAGTTTTGGTTAGTTAAGATATATCTGTTATGTTTGCAACAGATATGTAGTCAAAAACTTTTTTCATGACAATCGGAGAAATTAAAACTCAACTCACTTTATCTCAAGTATTTAGTCAATACAATCTCACTCCTGATCGAAATCATCGCCTCTGCTGCCCCTGGCACAATGACAAAACTCCAAGTCTACAGATCTATCCTAAGACAAATATATGGACATGCTTCTCATCTGTAGGTCTTCAAACCAAAGTGGACAATAAGTGAATAAAATTAAGTTACACTTTTAAAAGTTAAATTGAAATATTTTTGTCTGCGTTTTTTAAATGTTTTGTGTTTACATAATTTTCTTCTCTTCAGTTTTTCTTCTTTTAATCCATAATAAACATCTGCTGGTATCAAGTTTTGTAAAGATTCATGATATCTGTGATGGTTATAATATTTTACAAATTGTGAAAGACGAAAACTCAATTCACCTGGGCTGTAATAATGATCCAGTTTAATTACATTTTTCATTGTTCTGTGATACCTTTCAATCTTGCCTTGCGTTTGAGGATGACCAGGTCTTCCTCTCACATGTTTAATTTTGTAATCATCCAAATAAGAGCTCAACTCTTGACTTAAATAACAAGATCCATTATCAGATAATAACTTAGGCGGTTTATTCAAATTTACATTTGGATGGTTTAATGCCTGATTCAAAGTATTTTTTACATCAAGGGTTTTCATCGTTGAGCACAACTCCCAACTTATAATGTACCTAGAATAATCATCTAATATAGTCGATAGGTAATACCATCCCCAGCCAATGATTTTGAAATAAGTAAAATCAGTTTGCCACATTTGATTGACAGTTGTTGTTTTGTCTTTAAATTCATCTGCGGCAGATATCAGATCATAATGAGGAGGGTTTATCAGTCCAGCAGATTTCAATATTCTGTAAACACTGCTTTCGCTTATAAAGTATTGATTCTCATCAGTATACCTGCAAGCCAATTCTCTACAAGAAAGCTCTGAAACTTCCAGTGCCAGATTCAATATATCAGACCTGATCCGATCAGGAATCTTGTTCCAGTAATGCTTCCTTGTACTTTTCTTTTCCTCTAATCCTACAATTCCATTTTCCCGATATTTCTTATACCAGTTGTAAAAGGTTGATTTGTGAATACCAATTTCCTTGAGAGTTCTTCTAACACTCCATTCGGATTGCTCAACCAGCCTAATCAGTTCCATCTTTTCTTTTGCTGTAAATCGCATATACTTCTTGAATTTTATTTTACTCCATTCAAGCTTTTTTTAAGCACACGATTTTTCAGAGTAAGTTCTGCTACTACCTCTTTAAGGTCTTGATTTTCTGTCTTTAGATGTTGAACTTCTGAAGTATTGGCTTCACGTTCTGTGTCTCCCTTTAAACGTTTCTTCCCTGCTTCCATGAAATCTTTACTCCACTTATAATATAGTGGTTGTGAAATCTCTTCTCTTCTACAAAGAGAAGCAACGCTTTGTTCTCCTCTTAATCCTTCAATGACTATTCTAATCTTTTCTTCTGTAGAAAATTTACGTCTTGTCCTTCTTTTTACATCTCGGACATAAGATTCTGCTGATTTGTTTTTCTTGGTCATAATAAAGTGAATTTAATAGTTATGTATAACTTAATTTTATTCACTTAATGGTCCACTTTTATTTGACGATTTACAGTAAGTAAAACAAATAATAAAAAGGCTAAGGATGCAGCAAGGGATAACCCTAAGTCTAATTCTAAGCCAGTAAAACATTCAAGCGATAAAGGGCAAAAAACTCATTATCATGCTACTAAGGATGGTAAAAAATTAAGTGGGAAAGATAATGTACATTATGAAAATCGATCAACAAAAAAGAACCCTAAATAAATAATGGAAGATAAAAAGTATAAGAACTTTTGGTTAGTCTTTGTTGACATAAGAGCTAAGGAAGGTTTTGAGTTTGTCAATTTAATAGATTTTGAGAATTCTCCAATAGAAGATAATTACAAGGGTGCTTGGGCTAATGTAATAGTGAAGTCAGAGAATATAAAAGATGCTCTTGATTTGGTTCCCCTCGGTTTAGCTGAGTTAAACTTTGAAGTTGTCTTTACAGACAAAATTGAAAATGTCGGTTCACTGTTAGAGTATAACGAGATTACCGAAAATGTTAAAGAAGAAGTGGATTGGCTTGCTAAGAGTGATTTTGTTTTTAAGATTAGTGATAAACTTTTTCCTTATGAGTAAAAACAAGCTTGGTTTTATTTAGCTAACGCATAAGTTCGTCTATTCCTGACCTCACGAATAACAGCATCGAGAGTAAAATAGACTTGAGATTTTTCTTCTGTTGAGAAACCCCGTTAGTCGAGGTTTTTGTAACCTCGATTTAATATGCTTTAAAAGAAAGGAAGCCCTTGCAGAGATGTGAGGGTTTTTATTTTGTCGCGTATGCCTTAGAAGTTTTAAAATCTCTTATGTAAGCATCAAGAACATTGAATAGTTCTAATCTTTTAGTTTGGGGAAGAGAGGCGATGTCCTCAAGCCGTTCGAGCATAGAGTCATCTTTTACAGTTAACGAAGATTTACCAACTAAAAAGTCCAAACTCACTTCAAGAGCATCAGCAATCTTAGTAGCGATCTCAACAGAAGGCATCATATCACCACGTTCATAGCGTCCAATGATTGGGCCAGAAGTGCCAATCATCTTGGCGAGTTCTTCTCTTGAAAGTTCTTTATCCTTACGTGCTTGTGTTACTCTATTGCCGAAATCTTTACTCATAAGTATCGAAAATGATGTTTAAATAACTGTTTTTACAAAGATATGGCAATGAAACGTGATAAACAATTAGTATAAGTGTTGTCTATTTGGAACGAATGATTTACATTTGTTACTGATACGTAACAGAAAATTATTTTCATATTTTTTTAGATGACCATCGAACAGATCAAAACACAGCTCAGTTTATCCCAAGTATTAAGTCAATACAATCTTACACCAGATAGAAATAAGCGTCTTTGTTGCCCCTGGCACGATGATAAAACCCCAAGCCTACAAATCTATCCAAAGACAAATACCTGGACGTGCTTCTCATCAAACTGTAATGCTGGCACAGGCGATCAAATCGACTTCATTATGAAATACGAAAAGATTACAAAACATGAAGCGATCTTAAAAGCTAAATCTATGGTTACAGGAATCGAACCAGAGAAACACTCTAAGAACAAAGCAAAGCCAGTTGCAGAGATCTCCCGAATAGCCATCCTAACAAAATACTACCAAGCGACTTTAACAGCACTACCAAGAAGTAAGAAAGCGATCGAGTATGCAAAAGGCCGAAACTTAGATCATGGGGAATTAGGCATCGGATATAGTGGTGCAGATATCGGTAGAAGATGGAATAAGAGTTTACATGAGTCAGGAACACAAATCGGTGTATTACAAAAGTCCGGAGAAGGCTATCGCCCGAAGATTAAATATTGCTTGATGTTCGCCATGAAGAACAGAGAAGGAAAAGTCATAGACATGTACGGGCGATCTGTGATCGCAGACAATAATAAAAATAGCAGTAGACATTTTTATCTGAGTGGCAAGCAACAAGGCTATTATCCATACTATCCAAAATTAGAAACCAAGAAACTGATACTAACAGAAAGCATCATCGATGCTGCTAGTTTGTTACAACAATCAGAAGTTATAAATGAGTTTAGCGTATTGGCTCTGTATGGAACGAATGGTTTTACGGAGGATCACAAAGAATGCTTGTCGGGGCTTCCCGACTTAGAAGAAGTGATCTTCTTTTTTGATGGGGATGAAGCAGGGAGTAAAGCGATAAACAAATGGACAATAGAGATTAAAAAAATAAATGAAGCTCTAAATATTACCTATATACAAACACCCTTAGGAGAGGACGTAAACTCATTACTTGTGGGGCATGAGTCAGAAGTCCTCTCCGTTTTAATTAAGCAAAGAAAACCATTAAATCAAACAGACAATTTATTTTTTTCAACTGAGTCGATGAACGAACGTTCCTCGCAAGAGGCGAAGTACGACAGTGCTTCGAGTGAGGGAGCCGCGAAAGCGGATGGGCGGCCATTAAACAAACTAGACAGCACAAACTCAGAGTTACTAAACTACACTACTGCAGAAATCAAGATCACTATATTAGGCGGTATCAGAATCACTGGACTAGACAGGATGAAAGTAACAGTCAAAATCCAGCGCCGTGTCGCCGCAGACAATAATAATATCAGTTCTTCGAGTTTGGTATTACGAAATTCTCTCGATCTATACCACGCCAAACAAGTAGATCACCTATGCGAAATGATAGCAAGTCAATTAGAAGTAAGAAGCAGTAGAGCTAGTCAGATCATTAGCCAAATGACAACAGCCTTAGAGGCTTACAGACAACGACGATTAGAGGCGATGAAACCTAAAGCGCCAGAACGTTATCAAATGACTCCGCAAGAAAAGCAAGCAGCAATAAAGTATCTAAAGAATCCTCAGCTGATGCTCAACACAGCAAAGGCGATCAGACAAAGTGGTATTGTAGGAGAAGAGAAAAATGCTATGATTGGTTATGTAGTTTATCTAAGTAGAAAGCAAAAGAAGTCTCTACATGTGATGTACTTAGGTGCAAGCGGATCAGGAAAGACGCATGTCCAAGAAGGACTGGCCAGCCTTACCCCTGTAGAGGATAAAATAGAAGCCACTGGTTTGAGTGATCAGGCTTTGTATTATGAAGGCATGAAACTAAAAGGCAAGATCTTATTTATAGAAGATATCGACGGAGCAGAGAACATCATGTACATTATCAGAGAGCTACAAAGCAAAGGAAAGATTATCAAGCGAGTCGCATGGCGAGACAATAAAGGGAATACCCAAACTATAGAAGTCGTGGCAGAAGGTCCAGTTGTTATTAGTAGTTGTACGACTCAAGAAAAAGTATATGAAGACAATGCAAACAGATGTATTTTACTCTACATAGATCAGAGCAAGGAGCAAGACAAAAGAGTGATGGACTACATCAAAAATAAGAGCACAGGAAAGATAAACGAGATCGAACAAGAGGAAATCAGAAAGCAAATCCAAAACGTGCAACGAGTATTAAAACCGATAAAAGTATATAATCCATATGCTAATCTAATCGACCTGCCAAGTGAGGTTTTTAAACCAAGAAGAAGTCTGCCTCTACTACTAGGATTTATAGAGACAGTAACTTTTTATCACCAGTATCAAAGAGAAGTAAAGATAGATAAACAAGGACAGAGATATATAGCAAGTACTTATGAAGATATCCAAGTGAGTTTTGATTTATTGAAAGATGTATTGTTTAGTAAGAGTGATGAATTAACCAAAGCAGCGAGAGAGTTTTTAGAAATGCTGAAAGGCAGAGTCAAAAAGGGAGATACTTTTTATACTAAAAAGATCCGCAAGGAAATCAGGATGAATGCCAGTAATCTAAAGCGGTACATGATAGAGTTACAACGCTATGACTACATCAAAGTAAAGAACGGAAACAGGTATAGAGGATACGAATATGAGATTACGGATTATGGAGAATACGAGGACTTGAAAAGCAGTATAGATCAGCGATTAGAAGAGATATTGCTGAGTATCAAGGAGTTAAGTAGTTCAGTGGTTCAGAGTGGTTCAAAAGGTGAAATGAACCAGTTAAGTGTATTAGAATCAAGGAGTTAGAGTGAGTGGTTCAGTGGTTCACCGAAAAGAGATATGCCCCCAGAAAAAAATAGAGTCGGGTCGATTGATAGGCGCATATCAAGAATGGTTGCAAGCCATGAATTATGCGAAAGAAAGTGTTGAAAGAGGACCTAGTAAAGTAAGAGCGTTTTTTGATTGGGTAGTAGTTGAAAATAAAATAAAAACTATCGATGACATTACAGATGAAGTAGTTAGAAGTTATTTTGAGTACTTAGAAAACAGAATCAATAAAAGAACAGGGCAAGGATTTAGCTTAAACACACTTAGAACTTATCAAGTAGAATTAAGAAGATTTAGTCGCTACCTGAGCGAAACCAATCAAGGACATATCGAAGTATCTATCGAATTAAAATCTAAAGGAAAACTAAGGCCACAAGTAGAAATATTTACAACAGAACAGATAGAGAAACTTTATGAGACTTGTGCAGATGACTTATTAGGCATTAGAGATCGAGCCATGTTGTCGGTATTTTATGGATGTGGCCTAAGAAGAAATGAAGGCGCAAGTTTAGAAGTCAAAGACGTTCAGTTTAATCGTTCGGTGTTGCATGTAAGAAAGGGCAAAAACTACAAGCAAAGATATGTACCGATGGTAGGAAGAGTTAGAAACGACTTACAAGAATACTTAAAATATAGTCGTCCGATGCTTGAAAATAATAAGACTGCCAATTGGCTGTTTGTAAGCTATCGAGGTGGAACAGTGAGTGGTACATCGTTAGGAGAACGTTTTAATAAGTTGAAGAAACTATCAGATATTAATCATGATGGCTCATTGCATGCCTTGCGTCATAGTATAGCGACACATCTATTAGAAGCAGGAATGACACTTGAAAACATAGCTCGTTTTTTAGGACACAACTCTTTAGAGTCTACTCAAATATATACGCATGTCTTGCAAACCAAAGTATAAGTTTAGTGATGAAATAGAAAGCCAATTACAGGAGTTCAAAAGCTTCATGGCCACTAATGACTTAGACGACAATACAGTTCGACAGCATGGAAATTACACAGGCATTTATTTAGAGTGGATAGGCAGAGAAAATATAGAAATCAAGCAAGCGAGATACAAAGACATTATTGCCTTTATCCAAGCACTTCAAAGTAATAGTCATAACTCAAGGTTTATTAATCGAGTGGTTTTAGCGGTGAGACATTACTATCATTATTTAGGCGTTCCAAAGAATCCGGCAGCGGGAATGTTTATTAGAGGGACAGTATCAAAAGTGCCAATAGGTATAGTGAATTATCCAGAAATTATAAATCTATATGAGCAGTATCAAGGCTTAGATAATAGGACAAAAAGAAATAGAGTCATGCTTGGACTTATGGTTTACCAAGCAGTTACTACAAGAGAATTACATCAGTTAGAGCCACATCATATTAAGTTGAAAGAAGCAAAGATATATGTTCCAAGAACGAATAGATCTTTAGCCAGGGTTTTACCGATTAAAGCAAACCAGTTATTAGAACTAAGTCATTACTTAGAAGTCGTTAGAGTAGAATTACAAAGAGATATTTTTAAAGTCAGATCAGGTAGAACGATGGAGAAAGTGGATAAGGAAGCAATCGAGAATCAACTTTTCTTTAGTGACCGGGGCAATGGAAATATCAAGAGTAGTTTATATCACATGTTTAGGCAAATAAAGAAAATGAATCCTAAAATTACATCAGGAAAAGTCATCCGTCAAAGTGTGATTACAGAGTGGACAAAGACAATAGGAATCAGACAAGTGCAATATATGGCAGGTTATAGATGTGTGGGAAGTGTAGAGAGGTATAAGAATTATAATATGGAAGAATTAGCAGAGGAATTAAATGAGTTCCATCCATTGAAGTAAAGAAGACCTTCCCATCGCTAACGCGTTCCTTCCCTTGTCGACTATCGTCGCCACTCTTCGAGATCGGTCAGTTGTCCCTTCGGTCGCAGAAAATTGTTTCATTGATCTGCTCGACTCGAATGCAAACGCATAGATCAAAGCCCACCCGCAAGCAGAGAAGCGGCGTTCGTCGGGTTCACCTCTCACACATACCACGCCATGGAGCCTAAAGGCGTCCACCGCCAGTAGCTTTGCTACCAGCTTGTCATGGTATGCGCTTCGCCTCAGCTCCTCACCTGTAGCTATTCTGTCTGCGACAGCACTGTAAAGATACAGAGCTATCACAGCCGCCGCTACAGATTATTTGGCGGACTGCTAGACTCTCTCGGCTGCGGCTTATTTAATCAATATGGTATCAGCAAAGCTGATTTAATTAAAAGCCAATAAGCCTTGTGTATACTACATTCAGCCAGTGAGCTGACGCTCACCTTACTGGCTACCTCGTTCGTGTCCGCAGTCGCCCGCCCACTCAAGTGCTAAACGCGCTGAAGGCTCTTTCTCTGCTTTTTTCTTTTCAACTGAAAAAAAATACCAATTGAACATTAAAAAAGATGAGCAGAGCAATAAGATATCAAACTCGTAAGCCACTAAAAAATGCGCTAGCATTATCTTGGCTGAAGAGCTTGAAATCTTGGCCGGCGGGATATGACCACTCCAGCAAAGGTAGGCTTCGCCTTTTTGTTGCTTACATGATCATCTCCCTTTTTGCTTTGTCCTAGCTTTCTTTTTTGAAGTGCGTTTGGCTGCATGGCATATAAGGCTCAGACTTATATGCGGCCGTCCTGAGCTTGTCGAAGAATGACGTCATATACAGACTTATATGCTGTGCTTTGGGTTGGATTTACCTAGCCTGAAACACTGACAATCATTGAGAGTTAAGAAGTTTTTTTATCATAAAAATGAATCGATAAATCTTTTTTTTCAATTGAAAAACACTTTCAAATGAAAAATAAAATGGCTGAGGAATTATATCGCCTATCCAATCGTTATTAATTACAAGTCTTAAAAGTGTTGGAGGAAAAAAAGAGATATACCACTGAATAAAAGATGTATGCTAAAAGTAGTGTGTTGAATAAAGTTGAAGAGCTGAAAAAAGGGTTTAAGCTGTATAGATTACGGTGCACGATTCTATGATCCTATGATTGGACGGTTCTTGTCAACCGATCCGCTGGCTGAGTTAGCACCTGATTGGACTCCGTATAGATATGGATTTAATAATCCAATTTCATTTATAGATCCAGATGGTCGATGGCCAATAGAAACTATATGGGATATTGCAAATGTCGTATATGATGCAGGTGCTGCTATAGTAGATCATATAAAAGGAGATCATGAGGCTGCTCAAGGGCATTGGACGGATTTGGCTGCTGATGGTCTTGCGGTTCTAATTCCTTATGTTCCTGCTGGAGCGACCAAGGCTGTAAAGGGAACTAAGAAAGCAGTTAATGCTACCAAAGCGAAAAATCTTAAAGAGGCTGCTGAAAAAGGAATACCAAAAAGCCAATTAGGACCCAGTGGGAAACCGAAAATACATAAGGTAAGTAAAACAAATAATAAAAAGGCTAAGGATGCAGCAAGGGATAACCCTAAGTCTAATTCTAAGCCAGTAAAACATTCAAGCGATAAAGGGCAAAAAACTCATTATCATGCTACTAAGGATGGTAAAAAATTAAGTGGGAAAGATAATGTACATTATGAAAATCGATCAACAAAAAAGAACCCTAAATAAATAATGGAAGATAAAAAGTATAAGAACTTTTGGTTAGTCTTTGTTGACATAAGAGCTAAGGAAGGTTTTGAGTTTGTCAATTTAATAGATTTTGAGAATTCTCCAATAGAAGATAATTACAAGGGTGCTTGGGCTAATGTAATAGTGAAGTCAGAGAATATAAAAGATGCTCTTGATTTGGTTCCCCTCGGTTTAGCTGAGTTAAACTTTGAAGTTGTCTTTACAGACAAAATTGAAAATGTCGGTTCACTGTTAGAGTATAACGAGATTACCGAAAATGTTAAAGAAGAAGTGGATTGGCTTGCTAAGAGTGATTTTGTTTTTAAGATTAGTGATAAACTTTTTCCTTATGAGTAAAAACAAGCTTGGTTTTATTTAGCTAACGCATAAGTTCGTCTATTCCTGACCTCACGAATAACAGCATCGAGAGTAAAATAGACTTGAGATTTTTCTTCTGTTGAGAAACCCCGTTAGTCGAGGTTTTTGTAACCTCGATTTAATATGCTTTAAAAGAAAGGAAGCCCTTGCAGAGATGTGAGGGTTTTTATTTTGTCGCGTATGCCTTAGAAGTTTTAAAATCTCTTATGTAAGCATCAAGAACATTGAATAGTTCTAATCTTTTAGTTTGGGGAAGAGAGGCGATGTCCTCAAGCCGTTCGAGCATAGAGTCATCTTTTACAGTTAACGAAGATTTACCAACTAAAAAGTCCAAACTCACTTCAAGAGCATCAGCAATCTTAGTAGCGATCTCAACAGAAGGCATCATATCACCACGTTCATAGCGTCCAATGATTGGGCCAGAAGTGCCAATCATCTTGGCGAGTTCTTCTCTTGAAAGTTCTTTATCCTTACGTGCTTGTGTTACTCTATTGCCGAAATCTTTACTCATAAGTATCGAAAATGATGTTTAAATAACTGTTTTTACAAAGATATGGCAATGAAACGTGATAAACAATTAGTATAAGTGTTGTCTATTTGGAACGAATGATTTACATTTGTTACTGATACGTAACAGAAAATTATTTTCATATTTTTTTAGATGACCATCGAACAGATCAAAACACAGCTCAGTTTATCCCAAGTATTAAGTCAATACAATCTTACACCAGATAGAAATAAGCGTCTTTGTTGCCCCTGGCACGATGATAAAACCCCAAGCCTACAAATCTATCCAAAGACAAATACCTGGACGTGCTTCTCATCAAACTGTAATGCTGGCACAGGCGATCAAATCGACTTCATTATGAAATACGAAAAGATTACAAAACATGAAGCGATCTTAAAAGCTAAATCTATGGTTACAGGAATCGAACCAGAGAAACACTCTAAGAACAAAGCAAAGCCAGTTGCAGAGATCTCCCGAATAGCCATCCTAACAAAATACTACCAAGCGACTTTAACAGCACTACCAAGAAGTAAGAAAGCGATCGAGTATGCAAAAGGCCGAAACTTAGATCATGGGGAATTAGGCATCGGATATAGTGGTGCAGATATCGGTAGAAGATGGAATAAGAGTTTACATGAGTCAGGAACACAAATCGGTGTATTACAAAAGTCCGGAGAAGGCTATCGCCCGAAGATTAAATATTGCTTGATGTTCGCCATGAAGAACAGAGAAGGAAAAGTCATAGACATGTACGGGCGATCTGTGATCGCAGACAATAATAAAAATAGCAGTAGACATTTTTATCTGAGTGGCAAGCAACAAGGCTATTATCCATACTATCCAAAATTAGAAACCAAGAAACTGATACTAACAGAAAGCATCATCGATGCTGCTAGTTTGTTACAACAATCAGAAGTTATAAATGAGTTTAGCGTATTGGCTCTGTATGGAACGAATGGTTTTACGGAGGATCACAAAGAATGCTTGTCGGGGCTTCCCGACTTAGAAGAAGTGATCTTCTTTTTTGATGGGGATGAAGCAGGGAGTAAAGCGATAAACAAATGGACAATAGAGATTAAAAAAATAAATGAAGCTCTAAATATTACCTATATACAAACACCCTTAGGAGAGGACGTAAACTCATTACTTGTGGGGCATGAGTCAGAAGTCCTCTCCGTTTTAATTAAGCAAAGAAAACCATTAAATCAAACAGACAATTTATTTTTTTCAACTGAGTCGATGAACGAACGTTCCTCGCAAGAGGCGAAGTACGACAGTGCTTCGAGTGAGGGAGCCGCGAAAGCGGATGGGCGGCCATTAAACAAACTAGACAGCACAAACTCAGAGTTACTAAACTACACTACTGCAGAAATCAAGATCACTATATTAGGCGGTATCAGAATCACTGGACTAGACAGGATGAAAGTAACAGTCAAAATCCAGCGCCGTGTCGCCGCAGACAATAATAATATCAGTTCTTCGAGTTTGGTATTACGAAATTCTCTCGATCTATACCACGCCAAACAAGTAGATCACCTATGCGAAATGATAGCAAGTCAATTAGAAGTAAGAAGCAGTAGAGCTAGTCAGATCATTAGCCAAATGACAACAGCCTTAGAGGCTTACAGACAACGACGATTAGAGGCGATGAAACCTAAAGCGCCAGAACGTTATCAAATGACTCCGCAAGAAAAGCAAGCAGCAATAAAGTATCTAAAGAATCCTCAGCTGATGCTCAACACAGCAAAGGCGATCAGACAAAGTGGTATTGTAGGAGAAGAGAAAAATGCTATGATTGGTTATGTAGTTTATCTAAGTAGAAAGCAAAAGAAGTCTCTACATGTGATGTACTTAGGTGCAAGCGGATCAGGAAAGACGCATGTCCAAGAAGGACTGGCCAGCCTTACCCCTGTAGAGGATAAAATAGAAGCCACTGGTTTGAGTGATCAGGCTTTGTATTATGAAGGCATGAAACTAAAAGGCAAGATCTTATTTATAGAAGATATCGACGGAGCAGAGAACATCATGTACATTATCAGAGAGCTACAAAGCAAAGGAAAGATTATCAAGCGAGTCGCATGGCGAGACAATAAAGGGAATACCCAAACTATAGAAGTCGTGGCAGAAGGTCCAGTTGTTATTAGTAGTTGTACGACTCAAGAAAAAGTATATGAAGACAATGCAAACAGATGTATTTTACTCTACATAGATCAGAGCAAGGAGCAAGACAAAAGAGTGATGGACTACATCAAAAATAAGAGCACAGGAAAGATAAACGAGATCGAACAAGAGGAAATCAGAAAGCAAATCCAAAACGTGCAACGAGTATTAAAACCGATAAAAGTATATAATCCATATGCTAATCTAATCGACCTGCCAAGTGAGGTTTTTAAACCAAGAAGAAGTCTGCCTCTACTACTAGGATTTATAGAGACAGTAACTTTTTATCACCAGTATCAAAGAGAAGTAAAGATAGATAAACAAGGACAGAGATATATAGCAAGTACTTATGAAGATATCCAAGTGAGTTTTGATTTATTGAAAGATGTATTGTTTAGTAAGAGTGATGAATTAACCAAAGCAGCGAGAGAGTTTTTAGAAATGCTGAAAGGCAGAGTCAAAAAGGGAGATACTTTTTATACTAAAAAGATCCGCAAGGAAATCAGGATGAATGCCAGTAATCTAAAGCGGTACATGATAGAGTTACAACGCTATGACTACATCAAAGTAAAGAACGGAAACAGGTATAGAGGATACGAATATGAGATTACGGATTATGGAGAATACGAGGACTTGAAAAGCAGTATAGATCAGCGATTAGAAGAGATATTGCTGAGTATCAAGGAGTTAAGTAGTTCAGTGGTTCAGAGTGGTTCAAAAGGTGAAATGAACCAGTTAAGTGTATTAGAATCAAGGAGTTAGAGTGAGTGGTTCAGTGGTTCACCGAAAAGAGATATGCCCCCAGAAAAAAATAGAGTCGGGTCGATTGATAGGCGCATATCAAGAATGGTTGCAAGCCATGAATTATGCGAAAGAAAGTGTTGAAAGAGGACCTAGTAAAGTAAGAGCGTTTTTTGATTGGGTAGTAGTTGAAAATAAAATAAAAACTATCGATGACATTACAGATGAAGTAGTTAGAAGTTATTTTGAGTACTTAGAAAACAGAATCAATAAAAGAACAGGGCAAGGATTTAGCTTAAACACACTTAGAACTTATCAAGTAGAATTAAGAAGATTTAGTCGCTACCTGAGCGAAACCAATCAAGGACATATCGAAGTATCTATCGAATTAAAATCTAAAGGAAAACTAAGGCCACAAGTAGAAATATTTACAACAGAACAGATAGAGAAACTTTATGAGACTTGTGCAGATGACTTATTAGGCATTAGAGATCGAGCCATGTTGTCGGTATTTTATGGATGTGGCCTAAGAAGAAATGAAGGCGCAAGTTTAGAAGTCAAAGACGTTCAGTTTAATCGTTCGGTGTTGCATGTAAGAAAGGGCAAAAACTACAAGCAAAGATATGTACCGATGGTAGGAAGAGTTAGAAACGACTTACAAGAATACTTAAAATATAGTCGTCCGATGCTTGAAAATAATAAGACTGCCAATTGGCTGTTTGTAAGCTATCGAGGTGGAACAGTGAGTGGTACATCGTTAGGAGAACGTTTTAATAAGTTGAAGAAACTATCAGATATTAATCATGATGGCTCATTGCATGCCTTGCGTCATAGTATAGCGACACATCTATTAGAAGCAGGAATGACACTTGAAAACATAGCTCGTTTTTTAGGACACAACTCTTTAGAGTCTACTCAAATATATACGCATGTCTTGCAAACCAAAGTATAAGTTTAGTGATGAAATAGAAAGCCAATTACAGGAGTTCAAAAGCTTCATGGCCACTAATGACTTAGACGACAATACAGTTCGACAGCATGGAAATTACACAGGCATTTATTTAGAGTGGATAGGCAGAGAAAATATAGAAATCAAGCAAGCGAGATACAAAGACATTATTGCCTTTATCCAAGCACTTCAAAGTAATAGTCATAACTCAAGGTTTATTAATCGAGTGGTTTTAGCGGTGAGACATTACTATCATTATTTAGGCGTTCCAAAGAATCCGGCAGCGGGAATGTTTATTAGAGGGACAGTATCAAAAGTGCCAATAGGTATAGTGAATTATCCAGAAATTATAAATCTATATGAGCAGTATCAAGGCTTAGATAATAGGACAAAAAGAAATAGAGTCATGCTTGGACTTATGGTTTACCAAGCAGTTACTACAAGAGAATTACATCAGTTAGAGCCACATCATATTAAGTTGAAAGAAGCAAAGATATATGTTCCAAGAACGAATAGATCTTTAGCCAGGGTTTTACCGATTAAAGCAAACCAGTTATTAGAACTAAGTCATTACTTAGAAGTCGTTAGAGTAGAATTACAAAGAGATATTTTTAAAGTCAGATCAGGTAGAACGATGGAGAAAGTGGATAAGGAAGCAATCGAGAATCAACTTTTCTTTAGTGACCGGGGCAATGGAAATATCAAGAGTAGTTTATATCACATGTTTAGGCAAATAAAGAAAATGAATCCTAAAATTACATCAGGAAAAGTCATCCGTCAAAGTGTGATTACAGAGTGGACAAAGACAATAGGAATCAGACAAGTGCAATATATGGCAGGTTATAGATGTGTGGGAAGTGTAGAGAGGTATAAGAATTATAATATGGAAGAATTAGCAGAGGAATTAAATGAGTTCCATCCATTGAAGTAAAGAAGACCTTCCCATCGCTAACGCGTTCCTTCCCTTGTCGACTATCGTCGCCACTCTTCGAGATCGGTCAGTTGTCCCTTCGGTCGCAGAAAATTGTTTCATTGATCTGCTCGACTCGAATGCAAACGCATAGATCAAAGCCCACCCGCAAGCAGAGAAGCGGCGTTCGTCGGGTTCACCTCTCACACATACCACGCCATGGAGCCTAAAGGCGTCCACCGCCAGTAGCTTTGCTACCAGCTTGTCATGGTATGCGCTTCGCCTCAGCTCCTCACCTGTAGCTATTCTGTCTGCGACAGCACTGTAAAGATACAGAGCTATCACAGCCGCCGCTACAGATTATTTGGCGGACTGCTAGACTCTCTCGGCTGCGGCTTATTTAATCAATATGGTATCAGCAAAGCTGATTTAATTAAAAGCCAATAAGCCTTGTGTATACTACATTCAGCCAGTGAGCTGACGCTCACCTTACTGGCTACCTCGTTCGTGTCCGCAGTCGCCCGCCCACTCAAGTGCTAAACGCGCTGAAGGCTCTTTCTCTGCTTTTTTCTTTTCAACTGAAAAAAAATACCAATTGAACATTAAAAAAGATGAGCAGAGCAATAAGATATCAAACTCGTAAGCCACTAAAAAATGCGCTAGCATTATCTTGGCTGAAGAGCTTGAAATCTTGGCCGGCGGGATATGACCACTCCAGCAAAGGTAGGCTTCGCCTTTTTGTTGCTTACATGATCATCTCCCTTTTTGCTTTGTCCTAGCTTTCTTTTTTGAAGTGCGTTTGGCTGCATGGCATATAAGGCTCAGACTTATATGCGGCCGTCCTGAGCTTGTCGAAGAATGACGTCATATACAGACTTATATGCTGTGCTTTGGGTTGGATTTACCTAGCCTGAAACACTGACAATCATTGAGAGTTAAGAAGTTTTTTTATCATAAAAATGAATCGATAAATCTTTTTTTTCAATTGAAAAACACTTTCAAATGAAAAATAAAATGGCTGAGGAATTATATCGCCTATCCAATCGTTATTAATTACAAGTCTTAAAAGTGTTGGAGGAAAAAAAGAGATATACCACTGAATAAAAGATGTATGCTAAAAGTAGTGTGTTGAATAAAGTTGAAGAGCTGAAAAAAGGGTTTAAGCTGTATAGATTACGGTGCACGATTCTATGATCCTATGATTGGACGGTTCTTGTCAACCGATCCGCTGGCTGAGTTAGCACCTGATTGGACTCCGTATAGATATGGATTTAATAATCCAATTTCATTTATAGATCCAGATGGTCTGTTTGAAGATGAGGCAGCAGCACGAGCTCATGCAAAGAAGAATGACATAAAACTTAGACCTAAGAGTTTTTTAGGGAAATTATTCACCTCAGGCAGCCGAAGTAATATTGTTGAAAATAAGGATGGTACTTTTTCTATTGAACATGCTGATGGTAGTATGGTAATGGACATGGGTGGCGAAATAGGAATTCAAGCAGGAGTTGCAATTTCACCAACAGATAGAATGGAAACCTCATTTGAAAGTGGAGGCCTTTTAGGAGAAGCTAAATTAGTGGAATCACTTAGAGATGGTTCGGAACGAGAAGTTCCTTTAGCAGCTGGTACGGCACCAAGTCCAGGGAAGTCAGTCAAAGCTGCTAGTTCTTTAGCAAAGGGAGTTCGCACATTGAGTAAAAGAATAAAGGAGCATATTAATAAATTAATAAATTACAGAGGTAATCCTAATGCTTCGGATAATTTAGGTAAATTAAAAGATGTAGCATCAGATATTCAAAGGAAAATAATTAATGGGAGGACGAAAAAATTGCAACGTGAAATTCGAAAATTAGTAAATGAGAGAGAAAAACTTAAAGGCGGAAAATAATGAAAGTTAATATACGTGAATTAAAATGTGGTTTTGAAAAGGTACTCAATAATCTACTTGAGAATGAAATTGAAGAAGTTGAAATTGAAGTTGATTATTATTGGAATATTGATGAGCTTGAGAAGTACGATGTAGAAAAAGATCCTAAAAGTTTAGATATAGGTCAACTTTCTGATGATTATATTGAGCTTCAAAAAATAATCTCTGGAGAAGTTGAACCATTACCCTATTCTTTAAAATGGCTTTCTTCTTTAGCCAGAATAATTGGAGAAATGAAAGTGGTTTAACTTGAATAAAATTAGATAAGCCTCTGAGAGATTCCGTTCTTCTCAGCTTGTAACTTAGGTGAATTACGCTTAAGAAATAAAAAGGAAAGCTTCTGATTCGATCAGGGGCTTTTTTTTAAATCAAAGAAATCTTAGCTGACCTAATAAAGTGATCAATATTAAGTAGCAGAGATTTTCTTTGATCTTCTGGTAAATTAACGATGTCTTGAAATCGTTGCAACATCTTTGGGTCTTTGAATAGATCTGAGTCTTTAGTCTCACCAAGTAAATAGCCAACAGTAGTATCGAGAATCTTAGCGAGCTTCTTTGCAGCTTCGATAGAAGGGTTCATCTCATCACGTTCATACTTACCAATAGTGGTATGTGAGGTATTGAAAATCTCCGCAAGTTCTTTCTGAGATAGATTTTTTGTTTTTCTACAGTCTGCCAGTCTTTTACCAAAAGAGTCCATAAATACACCTGATTATAGTCTAATAAACCCCAAAACGAGGCATATAGGCAAAGATATGTATAATTAAAGTGGGTATGAAAATATTAAAATGTTGTTGATGTGAATAGAATTATGTTTCTTTACACCTAATAATGTGTATCAAACTTTTTTTCATGGCTATCGAACAGATCAAAACACAGCTCAGTTTATCCCAAGTATTAAGTCAATACAATCTCATCCCAGATAGAAACCACCGCCTATGCTGCCCCTGGCACGATGACAAAACCCCAAGCCTACAAATCTATCCCAAGACAAATACCTGGACCTGCTTTTCATCGAACTGCAATGCAGGTACTGGCGATCAGATCGACTTCATTATGAAATACGAAAAGATTACAAAACATGAAGCGATCTTGAAAGCTAAATTTATGGTTACTGGAGTCGAACCAGAGAAACACTCTAAGAACAAAGCAAAGCCAGTTGCAGAAATCTCACGAATAGCCATCCTAACAAAATACTATCAAGCGACTCTATCAGCACTTCCAAGAAGTAAGAAAGCAATAGAATATGCAAAAGGCCGAAACCTATATCATGGAAAATTAGGCATCGGATATAGTGGTGCAGATATTGGCAGAAAATGGAATAAGAGTTTACATGAATCAGGAACACAAATCGGTGTATTACAAAAGTCAGGAGAAGGCTATCGCCCGAAGATTAAATATTGCTTGATGTTCGCTATGAGGAATAGAGAAGGTAAGATTGTAGACATGTACGGGCGAAGCATACTAAATAAGCCAAATGCGAAACACTTCTATTTATCTGGCAAACAACAAGGACTTTATCCAAGCTATCCAAAGAGTGAAACCACAAAACTGATCTTAACAGAAAGTATTATTGATGCAGCAAGTTTAGTACAACAATCTGAAATCATAAATGAGTTTAGTGTATTGGCTCTGTATGGTACAAATGGCTTTACAGAAGAGCACAGCCAATCGATTAATGAATTAAAATTACTCCAAGAAGTAATCTTTTTTTTTGATGGCGATGAAGCCGGGAGTAAAGCAATCAAGCAATGGGCAATAGAGATAAAGAATATTAATAGTGCTCTAAAGATTACCTATATATCAACACCCTTAGGAGAGGACGTAAACTCATTGCTTGTGGGGCATGAGCAAGAAGTTCTCTCCGTTTTAATTAAGCAAAGAAAACCATTAAATCAAACAGACAATTTATTTTTTTCAACTGAGTCGATGAACGAACGTTCCTCGCAAGAGGCGAAGTACGACAGTGCTTCGAGTGAGGGAACCGCGAAAGCGGATGGGCGGCCATTAAACAAACTCGACACTTCAAACTCAGAGCTACTAAATTACACTACTGCAGAAATCAAAATCACGATATTAGGCGGCATCAGAATCACAGGACTGGACAAGATGAAAGTAACAGTCAAAATCCAGCGGCGTGTCGCCGCAGACAATAATAATATCAGTTCTTCGAGATCTGTTATCCGCCATTCTCTTGACCTCTACCACGCCAAGCAAGTAGAACACCTATGCGAAATGATCGCAAGTCAATTAGAAATAAGAAGCAGTAAAGCCAGTCAGATAATTAGCCAAATGACAACAGCCTTAGAAGCATATAGACAGCGACGATTAGAGGCGATGAAACCTAAAGCGCCAGAGCTTTATCAAATGACCCCACAAGAAAAACAAGCATCAATCAAGTACTTGAAAAGTCCTCAGCTGATGCTAAACACAGCAAAGGCGATCAGACAAAGTGGTATTGTAGGAGAAGAGAAAAATGCTATGATTGGTTATGTAGTTTATCTAAGTAGAAAGCAAAAGAAGTCTCTACATGTGATGTACTTAGGTGCAAGCGGATCAGGAAAGACGCATGTCCAAGAAGGACTGGCCAGCCTTACCCCTGTAGAGGATAAAATAGAAGCCACTGGTTTGAGTGATCAGGCTTTGTATTATGAAGGCATGAAACTAAAAGGCAAGATCTTATTTATAGAAGACATCGACGGAGCAGAGAACATCATGTACATTATCAGAGAGCTACAAAGCAAAGGAAAGATTATCAAGCGAGTCGCATGGCGAGACAATAAAGGGAATACCCAAACTATAGAAGTCGTGGCAGAAGGTCCAGTTGTTATTAGTAGTTGTACGACTCAAGAAAAAGTATATGAAGACAATGCAAACAGATGTATTTTACTCTACATAGATCAGAGCAAGGAGCAAGACAAAAGAGTGATGGACTACATCAAAAATAAGAGCACAGGAAAGATAAACGAGATCGAACAAGAGGAAATCAGAAAGCAAATCCAAAACGTGCAACGAGTATTAAAACCGATAAAAGTATATAATCCATATGCTAATCTAATCGACCTGCCAAGTGAGGTTTTTAAACCAAGAAGAAGTCTGCCTCTACTACTAGGATTTATAGAGACAGTAACTTTTTATCACCAGTATCAAAGAGAAGTAAAGATAGATAAACAAGGACAGAGATATATAGCAAGTACTTATGAAGATATCCAAGTGAGTTTTGATTTATTGAAAGATGTATTGTTTAGTAAGAGTGATGAATTAACCAAAGCAGCGAGAGAGTTTTTAGAAATGCTGAAAGGCAAAGTGAAGCAAGGAGATACTTTTTATACTAAAAAGATCCGCAAGGAAATCAGGATGAATGCCAGTAATCTAAAGCGGTACATGATAGAGTTACAGCGCTATGACTACATCAAAGTAAAGAACGGAAACAGGTATAGAGGATACGAATATGAGATTACGGATTATGGAGAATACGAGGACTTGAAAAGCAGTATAGATCAGCGATTAGAAGAGATATTGCTGAGTATCAAGGAGTTAAGTAGTTCAGTGGTTCAGAGTGGTTCAAAAGGTGAAATGAACCAGTTAAGTGTATTAGAATCAAGGAGTTAGAGTGAGTGGTTCAGTGGTTCACCGAAAAGAGATATGCCCCCAGAAAAAAATAGAGTCGGGTCGATTGATAGGCGCATATCAAGAATGGTTGCAAGCCATGAATTATGCGAAAGAAAGTGTTGAAAGAGGACCTAGTAAAGTAAGAGCGTTTTTTGATTGGGTAGTAGTTGAAAATAAAATAAAAACTATCGATGACTGTAAATCGTCAAATAAAAGTGGACCATTAAGTGAATAAAATTAAGTTATACATAACTATTAAATTCACTTTATTATGACCAAGAAAAACAAATCAGCAGAATCTTATGTCCGAGATGTAAAAAGAAGGACAAGACGTAAATTTTCTACAGAAGAAAAGATTAGAATAGTCATTGAAGGATTAAGAGGAGAACAAAGCGTTGCTTCTCTTTGTAGAAGAGAAGAGATTTCACAACCACTATATTATAAGTGGAGTAAAGATTTCATGGAAGCAGGGAAGAAACGTTTAAAGGGAGACACAGAACGTGAAGCCAATACTTCAGAAGTTCAACATCTAAAGACAGAAAATCAAGACCTTAAAGAGGTAGTAGCAGAACTTACTCTGAAAAATCGTGTGCTTAAAAAAAGCTTGAATGGAGTAAAATAAAATTCAAGAAGTATATGCGATTTACAGCAAAAGAAAAGATGGAACTGATTAGGCTGGTTGAGCAATCCGAATGGAGTGTTAGAAGAACTCTCAAGGAAATTGGTATTCACAAATCAACCTTTTACAACTGGTATAAGAAATATCGGGAAAATGGAATTGTAGGATTAGAGGAAAAGAAAAGTACAAGGAAGCATTACTGGAACAAGATTCCTGATCGGATCAGGTCTGATATATTGAATCTGGCACTGGAAGTTTCAGAGCTTTCTTGTAGAGAATTGGCTTGCAGGTATACTGATGAGAATCAATACTTTATAAGCGAAAGCAGTGTTTACAGAATATTGAAATCTGCTGGACTGATAAACCCTCCTCATTATGATCTGATATCTGCCGCAGATGAATTTAAAGACAAAACAACAACTGTCAATCAAATGTGGCAAACTGATTTTACTTATTTCAAAATCATTGGCTGGGGATGGTATTACCTATCGACTATATTAGATGATTATTCTAGGTACATTATAAGTTGGGAGTTGTGCTCAACGATGAAAACCCTTGATGTAAAAAATACTTTGAATCAGGCATTAAACCATCCAAATGTAAATTTGAATAAACCGCCTAAGTTATTATCTGATAATGGATCTTGTTATTTAAGTCAAGAGTTGAGCTCTTATTTGGATGATTACAAAATTAAACATGTGAGAGGAAGACCTGGTCATCCTCAAACGCAAGGCAAGATTGAAAGGTATCACAGAACAATGAAAAATGTAATTAAACTGGATCATTATTACAGCCCAGGTGAATTGAGTTTTCGTCTTTCACAATTTGTAAAATATTATAACCATCACAGATATCATGAATCTTTACAAAACTTGATACCAGCAGATGTTTATTATGGATTAAAAGAAGAAAAACTGAAGAGAAGAAAATTATGTAAACACAAAACATTTAAAAAACGCAGACAAAAATATTTCAATTTAACTTTTAAAAGTGTAACTTAATTTTATTCACTTATTGTCCACTTTGGTTTGAAGACCTACAGCTTGGACCAACCGTTCAAGGACAAGTGTTTACTTTAACAGCATTGCATCCTAATGGAAGTAATTTTGCAGGCAGTTTAGTCTTTGAGACACTTACCACGCCTGGCAACCTAATATGCTCTTCTCCACCATTCCGTTTTAACTGTCAATAAGAGAAAGAGAAGATACTCAGGTTCTAAGAATGTAAGAATTGTATTATGGGTTGTTAAGGATTTTGGCGGTCACAGAATAGAGAAAATTTAGCAAAGCACCTACTTACAGTAGGTGTTTCGAATAACTTACAGATCATCCAAGAAATTTGGTGTCCCTAATGCATACTTTTTTATTGCGCCATCCACTTTTATCCCTTGCACCATCACAACTTTATTAGCCTTGTTGTCAAACGTCACTTCTTCATAGAATGTATTGAGAGAATATAATGCAATGGTTTGGTTCGTTTCATCTGTCAGATATTCATCTATAAAAGATCCACTAGTAAAAACCTCTTCAGCTTTTAACTCTTTAGGTGATGCGTTATAGTAAGAAAGAGAGAACATATTGCTCAGTGGGTTGGTCTACGGTTGTAATCCTAAGATATAAATTTTTCTACGATGAATTACTTTTCCTTCTTCACTTACCACAACAGAATAATTTCCTTGAGGTAGATTAGAAACATCGATTTGATTTCCGTAAGGATTTTCTAAGGTGTAATTTATATCACCTTTGTCACTTATGATCCTGATTATAGAAGTCTTCTCACTTCCTATTCCTTTGAGGTTAAGGTGGTGGAATAGTTGGATTGTGTCAATTTGTGAAAAAGCGATTTGGAAAGAGAGAGTAAGTAGAAAAGCTAATAACACATTCGAAATTCTCATTGCTAAATTTCTTCAATATAATGCAATTTAGAATTAGCTAGGTGATATTTCATTGAAATGTTGCAGCAATTCAATACCTATACTTTTACATACCGACCGTTAATTTCTCATATCGACCGATAGTCAAAATTTCAGATAATCGTGTGAAGATCAATACCGCTTTATAAATTATCGCATTACATTATACTATTCCTGACCATTAAGAGGAAGTCTTTAAGGTTAATAAGGCACTTGAGATTTATAATTAGTCAATTGCACAACCTTCAACTTAATACTCATCAACTAAGAATAGTTATACAACCTTATCAAATGCCTAAAACTATAGTTTGGAAAAATCATATTCAAGAGCAAATTGCGTATCCTCTTTCTAAGATTACTGTACACGGTGAACAAAGCTTGCCTGTATTAGTAAAAGATGCAATTAAAAAGAAATCCAGGATAAAGGCGGTAGGATCTGGGCACAGTTGGTCAGACGTATGTCTAACCACTGGAAACATTGTACTACCCAATAAGCTGAACAAAGAACTGACTCTGGACACTTCTGTTCTTAAGACTACCGACAAAATTCAGTGACCTGATTAAGATTGAATCAGGCATGAAAATAAGAGACCTAAACAAGATTCTCACCAAAAAGAATAAGGCTCTTACTAATATGGGGGGATATGATGAACAAACATTTATAGGAGCTAGTGCAACCTCCACTCACGGCAGTGGTATATCTCATGGTCCCTTGTGTGACATGATTGTTTCTTTAAATATTGTAGCTGGCGATGGTCAGGTGTATAGAATAGAACCCACTAACGGTATCACCTTAAAAAACAAATTCAAACGTAAGTACCCAAAGATTAAACTTGTACAGGATAATGATTGGTTTTATTCAACTATAGTGAGTATAGGTTGTCTTGGGATTATTAGTTCAGTCATAATAAAAATAAGAAACGCATTCTATCTTGAAGAAAATAGGACCTGATTGACTGGAAAGAAGCTAAAAAAAGATTAACACAACAAGACGTTTTAGATAAGCATGAACATTACGAGTTATTGGTAAATCCGTATTCCACTAACAAAGGAGGGAAGAAGCAACGATCAGTTATCGAAACAACAAGAAATGAATATAATGGCAGTCCAAGGCATATCAAGAAACGCCATCGAAATAGAGACTTTTTTTCAGAATTGGTTAGTAAAATAGTTTCGAGAAGAAATAGGAATAAAATTCTTTTAAAATTCATTAAAAATCCAAAATCATTCATTGACAATGTACTAAAAAACATTGATGGGCAAAAATACATAAGCAGAAGCTATAACGTTTTTAACATCGGCAACGCAAATCACATACCCTCCTATTCTGCCGAAATTGCTCTTCCTATGAAAAATAACGAGCATATAAAAGCACTTGAAACGTTGTTTAAGACTTGTGAGAAATTAGCCAAGGATGAGAACTTATACCTAACGGGAGCAATGGCAATTAGATTTGTTAAAGCATCAAAAGCATATTTATCTCCAATGTACAATAGAGATACTTGTATGGTTGAAATAATAATGATTAAGGATAATCCACATGTACAATCCATTTACAGAAGGCTAGAAGAATCTATGAGACCTATTGGAGCACGTATGCATTGGGGTCAGTATAATTTCTTGACAGCACATAAAATCAAGTCGGACTTCACAAAACTGTCGGCATGGAAAAAAGTAGCTAGTGAATTAAATAAATTCGGAGTGTTTAATAATGCCTTTTCAGATCGAGTAGGTTTAAGTCATTACTAGTAACGCCAATTTTTCTATAGTTTAATTTTGTCAGAACCGTCATAAACAAAAGTCAAACACCTTGCAAAAACAAATCATGAATAAATAAACTTTGTGATTCTGATATTTCTAATTATATCAGATACGTTAATTCAATGGGCACGAATGAAACGTTAAACCCAAATATTTGGCCACGCCTCTGAAAAACCAAACCAAGATGCATAATATCAATAAACTACTGACTATTAGATTTTAGAATCAACGATGCCTTTTTCATAATTTTCCTGAGATTAGATAATTTATATATTACTATAATATATCTGATTTACTCCACTAGATAAATGATCAAAAACATCTTGACTACATGTTGTCGTTAAAGTATTTATTTCTAAACAAAGTTCTAGAGTAATGTTTTTTCTATTATTTGATTTTCAGTCTTCGAATTATTTAGTTGACTCTTCTAGTTTGGCAAATTACTTTTCCCATGAAAAAACTAAATACCCAGTAGTTTCCATTATTCAGTGTTAAAAAATAAACCAACATTATATGATCTTCTATGATTGAAATTATAGTAAAGAAATTGATATTGACATTTTATGATTGATCCGTCTACATACTTGATTCAACGATTCAAGAGCCTTTTGGATAAACCTTCAGACTTCGAAAGTTGGATTGGAATAATGAATGACTATGATAATGATAGCCAACGCATCTTGACCTCCATCACAATCGACATACATCATGGGTTATGTGATCTTGACAATTATACTTTACTTTTTAACTCAATAGATTATGCTGCTACCGTTGATAAACCTCAAATACTTTTATCATTAGCTATAGCCAATAACCCAAACTTGAATTTCTTCTCTATTCATCATTGTATTGGATGCCATAAAATTCTAGTGCGTATAGTCTCTCTTGACGTGCTTATCAAATACTTTCTTCTAAAGTCTAATCGCGCAAAATCTTTTATGCATGATGATATCGAAATATTGAGACATAATAATCGTTCTAAGAACTACAAATCTATAAGTGTGAAAGTAAACGAAGGTGGTAAACCCAAAAAGTGGACGTCGACATCAGCTCAGAATCCATCTTTCAGAAATGGGGAACCCTATATTGGGCGACAAACAATATGGACTTGAAGGACTTATTCTAATTGGAAGAGGCCTTTATTTGCATTCTTCAAAACTCGAATTTGTACATCCTGTTAATGAAGAAGAACTACAAATTGAATGCCCGTTGCCAATAAAGTTTCTCAAGATATTTCCGGAAGAAGAGTGATCTAATTCTTTGGCAAGTGAAAATAAATAGCGCACTAAAAATTAAAAGAACATTAACTATTTCACTAATTTACAGGCTTATAACCACGGTTATCCTGGGAACAAAAAACAAACAAAACACACAGTATGTCTACAGAGGCCTCTACAGCTATTAATGCACAAGGATTAGGGCAAACTTTACGAAAAGACAAATGGTGGATTTATCCAGGCATTGTACTTTTCGGACTAACAAGTTTCCTTATTTATGGATTTTGGTCGGCATGGCAAGCTGACTTTTATTGGTATAGTGCAGGACAAGAAGGCTTCGGTGGATACCTGGCTCCTTTTTATTCTCCTCTTCTTTTTATAAAAGAAGGCGTTGATGGTGCAGCACCCATGAGTCACTCCATACTTGGACATTGGCCCTCGTGGTGGCCCAAATGGATTCCTCCTTCACCTTCACTTTTAATTCTGGCAGTGCCCGGCATTTTTAGATTTACATGTTACTATTACAGAAAGGCCTATTACCGTGCTTTCACAGGAACGCCCCCAGCCTGTGCTGTAGGTGCTCTTCCAAGAAAAGGAAAATCAGGATACAAAGGAGAAACAGGTTTAATGAGAATTCAGAACCTGCACAGATACACCATGTATTTTGCATTAATATATATTTTCGTATTCTTTTACGATGCTTATCTGGCATTTTACCAGGGTGGTGAATTAGGTATAGGGATAGGAACAATATTAATATTGGGTAACCCTATATTATTGGGATGTTACACATTGGGATGCCATTCTATCCGACATTTGTTTACCGGACAATTTGATTGCTATTCTTGTGGAATGGTTGGAAATGTTGCTCATGAAAATGGTAAACTATTGGGCTGGCTCAACCAACGGCATGAAAAATTTGCATGGCTCAGTCTAATATGGATAATGGTAGCAGATTTTTATATAAGGATGGTTTCCATGGGATACATTACGGATCTTAATACTTGGGGTATTTAAAAGAAAGAAAAACTATGTTAGATATATCAGAAATAAAAACCATCGAACATGATGTCCTAATTGTGGGAGCAGGAGGAGCAGGCTTAAGTGCGGCAATCGAGGCATCATCTCGTGGTATGAGTACGGGAATTGTGATGAAGTCCTTGTTAGGAAAAGCTCATACCGTTATGGCGGAAGGGGGAATGGCAGCAGCATTGGCTAATGTCGATGAGCGTGATCACTGGAAGGTACATTTTCGAGATACAATGAGAGGAGGCAAGTTTTTGAATGCATGGCGGATGGCAGAACTTCATGCCAAGCTTGCACCTGAAAGAGTTAGATTGCTAGAGGAATGGGGAGCTGTTTTTGATCGAACCAAACAAGGACTCATCAATCAAAGAAATTTTGGAGGACACAGATATCCGAGATTGGCACATGTAGGAGATCGAACTGGTTTGGAAATGATTCGCACGCTTCAAGATCATGGTATTCACCAAGGCATTCAGGCTTACATGGAATGTACAGCACTTGACCTGATAAAAAATGAACGGGGAGAAGTTTCAGGAATTGTATGCATGTGGAGAGAAACAGGTGCGTTTACAATATTTAAAACCAAGTCCATCATCTTCGCAACCGGTGGAGGAGGAAAAGCATGGGAAGTAACTTCTAACTCATGGGAATATACTGGAGACGGGTATGCAATGGCCTATGAAGCTGGAGCTGATCTTATGGATTTGGAATTTAATCAATTCCACCCAACAGGTATGGTGTGGCCGATGTCAGTAAAAGGTACTTTGGTTACAGAAAGTGTAAGAGGTGAAGGAGGAATCTTATTAAACAGTGAAGGCACACGGTTCATGTTTAATTATATACCTGATCGGTTCAAATCTGAAACTGCAGATACACAAGAAGAAGCTGCGCGATGGTTGGCTGGAGATCTTAATGCGCGTCGCCCTCCGGAATTATTAACAAGAGACGTTGTTGCTCGTGCTATCAATGATGAAGTAAAAGCCGGTAGAGGGTCAAAGCACGGCGGAGCATATCTTAATATTGCTACCCAGCGATCTGCTGAAGACATCAAGAAAAAACTACCTTCTATGTATCATCAGTTTAAGGTATTGGCTGAATTGGATATTACGAAAGAACCTATGGAGGTCGGACCAACTTGCCACTATTTCATGGGAGGAATCAAGGTAGACGCTGAAACGACGATGAGTTCGATCATGGGTCTCTTTGCATGTGGAGAATGTGCTGCAGGACTGCACGGAGCTAACAGGTTAGGTGGAAATTCTCTATCAGATCTTTTGGTATTCGGATATCTCTCTGGTAAAAATGCATCAGAATATGCATCAACCAGGCATCACTCCCCTATCGATGAAGAACAGGTGACAAGAATAATACGAAATGCGACCAGTATTTTAAATCGTGAATCTGGAGCCAATCCATATTTGCTTCATGAAAGATTGGAAAATAACATGCAAGCCAAAGTTGGGATTATAAGATCCAAAACCAATCTTGAAGAAGGTATCAATGAACTGGAACAGCTAAAAGAAGAATACAAAACCGTTAAAGCCAAAGGTGCTAGCCAATTTAATCCGGCTTGGCATGAAGCACTTGGCATGAGAAACTTACTTATTACTGCAGAGGCAGTTGCAAGGGCCGCTTTAATGCGGGAAGAAAGCCGGGGCGCACATACACGAGCCGATTTTCCTGGTGAACAAGATGAATGGTTCAAGTATAATATCATCAGTCGAAAAGGAGAAGATGGAAATATGAGACTTGTTAAATATGAACGTCCCGCTCCGGATCAGGAATTGGAAAGAATTGCCAAATCAACAATTGAAAACCTGGAGCAAGAGATTGTAGAAGAAAGAAACAGCTAAAGAACTTAAGAAATAAATTATGGCCACTAGAAAATTTGAAATTTACAGAGGGGATAATGACAGAGGCGAATTTGTCAGTTACGAAACTGAGGTTCAGGAAGGAATGGTAGTTCTTGATGTTATTCACAAAATTCAGGCGGAACAAGCTAATGATATGGCCGTCCGATGGAATTGTAAAGCAGGTAAATGTGGTTCCTGCAGCATGGAAATCAATGGGAAACCTAAGTTGTCCTGTATGACGAGAATGAATGAATATCAGCCGGATGAGACAATTACAATTACTCCTCTGAAAACATTTCCAATTATCAAAGATCTGGTGCCTGATGTTTCCTGGAATTACGAACAAAATAAAAGAATCAATCCCGTCAATCTAGCTCCGGAATCAAAAACGGAGAAAGGATATATCATGTATCAAAAGGATGTTGACCGGGTTCAGGAATTTAGAAAATGTATAGAATGTTATCTCTGCCAGAATGTTTGTCATATTCTTCGTGACCATGGCAAAAAAGAAGAATTTATCGGACCAAGATTTATGATTCGAGTTGCAAGTCTTGAAATGCATCCACTGGATGTTGAAGATCGAATACCGGAATTAAAGAATGAATATGGATCAGGCATGTGTAATATCACGAGATGTTGCACTGATGTTTGTCCAGAACATATCAGTATTACAGACAATGGAATTATTCCGATCAAAGAAAGGGTTGTAGATCGATATTATGATCCGATAACTATTCTATTTCGTAAGTTGTTTGGAAAAGGAAAAAAGAAATTACCCCCTATTTCTTAAACGTCTAAAAACGGTTGTATACTGTCATCTTGAGGAGCCGCTTCAAGTTTGAATTGTTGCATTGTCCGTAGACATGCATTCCATCTTAAGATAGCATCTTGATTATCATGCGGATGAATTTTTTCGGCTTCATCATACAATTCCAAGGCATAGCTGTAATGCTCAAAAGCAATATATTTCGCCCGAGGAACTTTTCTTTTCAAGGCTGCTTTGCCCAGGCGTTCCGAGATCATAGCCCGGTAATATTTTTTTCATAATCGCTTTCCAGCCGCTGACATAACTCCTTCGCTTCACTGCTGGATGAGGTATTCTTTTGAGTAAATTGATCCGTTATCGCAAGAATCAGATTAACCAATGCCAATTGATGAGTGGGTTCTACTCTTAATATATCCTTGCAGATACTTTCAGCTTGCCAGGGTTCGTTAAGTAACCTGTAATGTTTAGCCCGATATAAGGCTTGAGGTATCGAGTCTTTGGAAACAAGTTTGAATTCTGGCATCGATCAATTATTTTGTCTATTAACAATTCAATTACGGGATAGAAAATTACGAATTATATTCAATACGAATGATAGCAATTTCCATTTTCTAATCAGATATATGCTTATTTATTAGGCCTATTACAAGTCCAATTTAATTTAAGTAAATTTGCATTTCCAAATTGAATATATAGCTGAAAGTAGATGAACAATTATTTGTTTACCAAAAGCTCGACTTCAAACGGTGAACATTTTAATGACTAAAAATAATCTATGGCAAAATCTCAGCAATCATTCAACAAAAAAGAAAGAGATAAAAAAAGAAGAAAAAAGAAACAAGACAAAGCAGATCGTCGAGAACAACGAAAATTAGAAAAAGCCAATTCGACGAAAAAATCCTTTGAAGAACAATTGTCCTATATCGATGAATTTGGAAATATTACTTCTACCCCACCGGATCCTACCAAAAAAACAGTTATTAAAGCAGAAGATATTGTTTTAGGAGTACCTCCTAAAATTGATGAGCCTATTGAGACTGTCCGTACCGGAACAGTTAAGTTTATGAATCATGATAAAGGTTATGGCTTTATCATAGATGCTATGACTAAAGACAGCATCTTTTTCCACGTTAATAACACGCTCGAAGATGTAAAAGAAGGGCAAAAGGTCAATTTTGAAGTAGAAATGGGACCTAAAGGCCAAAATGCCGTTCAAGTCCAAAACTTTAAAGAAAAAGTAATAGTTGAACCTGTTGTAGAAGCTGAAACAGAAGAAGGAAAAGAAGAAGTGAAAGAAGAAGTGAAAGAGGATGGAAAGGAAGAAGAAGCTCCACAAACTGAAGAAACAGATTCTAAAGAACCGACCTAAGGAAGAATCATTTTTTGGAAATAATGAATATTTGTCCTATTATATTTAAAATATAAATTCTTGATTTATATTGTGGACAGAAATATTTGACAATAGAAAAGCGGGAAACATGAAAAATTTTCAACAAAAATCTACGGATACAGTTAAGAATGACAGGCAATTACATGCCGCATCAGTTGCGGATTTTATGACAAGACATTTGATTACATTCAAAGAAGATGTCAAAATAGAAGACGTCATCATCTCCTTACTTGAAAACAGAATTACAGGAGCACCTGTATTGAATGAGCACAATGAAGTTGTTGGGATGATTGATGATAAAGATTGCCTCAATGTACTTTTTGGAAGTGCGTATTATAATTACCCTGTAGCTAATGATACAATCGCCACTTACATGACTCAGGTGATGAAATCTATTTCACATAATGATAGTATTGTAGATGCCGCTAACATTTTTCTACAATCAACTTACAAGAGACTTTTAGTCATGGATGATGATGGCAAGTTGGTTGGCCAGATAAGTCGGCGGGATATCTTAAGAGCCATTAATGAATTGAATGCCAATACCTGGTAGAAAATATCTTTCTAGTTCTTATCAGGTATTATCGTCATAGCTTTCATTATACTCCCTTTTCCTCTTATTCTTATACAATGATTTAACATTGTAGCTCCTCTTCTTCAATACAATTTATATTTTTGGAAGTTTTAAACTATTAATTAAACTATAATATTAATTACTTGTTATATGGAAAAATATGAATACAAAGCTGTAACGGTTGGATGGAATATGTGGACTGGTAAAGCTAAAGCCGATTACTTAAACATCATTAATGAATATGGAGAACAGGGATGGCGTTTTATCCAGATAGTTCCCCACAATTATTTGCCAAAAGGAAAAAGAGGAATCGAATTAATTTTTGAAAAAAAATACTAATATGGAAGCCGTTAAAGTACAATATACAATCAAACCGGAATATCTAGAACAAAACAAAAGCAACATTAGAAATGTAATGAATGCTTTAAAAGCCAACCCCATAGATGGCATGCTCTACTCTTCTTATACCCTTGCAGATGATCCGAATACTTTTGTACATATCAACATTTGTAAAGATGGCGAGACATTAAGCAAAATAAATGATCTTGAAGCTTTTCAAACCTTTCGTTCGGGACTAAAAGCAAGCGGTCCGGTATCTCCGCCAAAGGCAAGTAAGCTCAACCTTGTTGGTTCGGCTTTTGAACTTTAATGTATTAAAAGCTTAGCGAAACAAAAAGACTGGTTGGTAGTCACTATTGACCAATAAATATATCCGGAACTGAGCTTAGATCTATATCCCAAACTATTGGAAGTAATAGATAAACTATTCACCTTTGCCCTTTATATACAATTAAATGTTTTAATCTATTGAACATGCTCTATTGATTTTTACTTCAGGATTAATAATTTCATCATTTCTTCAGCGGCTACCCTAGCCTTTTCACGTACAAAATCTCTTGGAGTTTCATCACCGATTTCATAAGTAATTCCTTCAGCACCGAATTGCAAATAAAACCACCCCTTGGTTATTGGCTGACTAAGATCAAATGGTCTGTCATCCGGTTCATATTCAGGAAATGCTTGATCAATTCCATAAAGCCAATAATCTTTAAAATTATAAATATTTGATTTTAGATTATCAGTAAGCGTATAATAAAGGTCTTCCTGTGTAGAATGAAAATCCAGACCTAAGACCACATTATTTTTAAATTCTGCCACCGTGTTTACAATATGCTGAGCGATAACTCGTGGTTCCTCTTGTCTGTATAAGGCCCAATCCCTGTTGAGATCTATCCCACCGGCATTATGCCTCCAATGACCCAGATCAACACCATCAGGATTAATTAATGGATAAACCAAAACTCGAAACTTTTTTCGAAAATCATTGCTAAGCGGGTTGTCGTTTAATATTTGTTCTACAAAGGCTTCCATCGCCATGTAGCCAGAAATTTCAGGAGGGTGTTGTCTGCTCATAACAACAATCACATCTTTGTTTTTACGATCCCCTTCATATACATCCAAAAACAACATATCTCTGCCGAGCTTACTTTTTCCGACAACTGAATAATGCGTGTTTAAGGACTTAGCAGTTTCAAGTGCCCATGACCTTACTTTCTCTGAATCGTAAAGCTCTTGTCCGGAAACATAAAGTTTTTCTGAATCCAAGTCTAATTTTAAAGTAGCAATATTCGGCGCCTTTAAAGTATCAAATCGATTGCTGTCAATCAATTCCCACGTATTACCATCACGACTTAATTTTGGCCAATATCGATGGTCATGTCCTTCATAAAAAAGTTCAAGATTGATTGATCTTTCAAGCCTTGAGGATATCCTAAATGAATAATATGGGCTTGAATTAATTGGAGAATTTTCTGGAGAAATTGTCGCTCGAAATGTCGAGTCATTAATCTGTTCAAAATAATTTAATCTTGCAGCATTAAATTCATTATCTACACTTACACCGTCTATCGTATAAGTCATTTTTTCTTGATAAGATATGTCCTTCGAAAAAGTGTCCTCTATGTCAGGAAATCCATCATGATTCTGCAAAACATATTTTGCATTACAGGAAAGCAGCATGGCTACTGCAATCACCGAGAATATGGAAAATTGTGGTCCTATAGTTAGTTGACTGTTATTTAGTTGCATTGATTAGAGAATTGATAAGAAATTCGGATTTTATAAAAATAACTTAATCTTGTCATTTTAAATCTGAAGAAAGATATTTCTTAATTTTCAAGAGTTAATATTTAATCACTGTTGCCACAAAATAATCAGATTCATCAGAAGGTACACATTCAAAAGATCTTTCGGATACTATAGTACTATAGCTGGAATCACCGCGAATAAGATAACTGAGATTTATTCCATCTATGTTGCTGGTAACAAGATTTCGAATGCTACTCTTATTAATTAAGTTATTTCCTTTCATGTCTTTGCTTAAATCATTATTAAATTACACACATAAACGTGAGTACAAATTATCATTCTAAGTGAAGCAATCAATAATTATTCTTTATGGTATCAGTGGAAGTGGTAAATCCACAATAGGCAAGCTATTAAGTGATCAACTAAATATACCATTTTACGATGGAGATGATTTTCATCCTGTTTCGAACGTTTCGAAAATGTCCACAGGAATCTCGTTGACTGATGAAGATAGGTTTCCCTGGTTAGAAATACTTGCTGATAAAATTTCAACATGGTCAAATGAACAAGGTGCTGTTCTCGCTTGCTCTGCTCTAAAAGAAAAATACAGAACTCGGTTATCAGGATCAACAGAGCATATAAATTGGATTCTTCTTGAAGGAAGCTATGAACTTATCAAGAACAGGATGGATCAGCGTGAAGATCATTATATGAAATCATCATTATTGCAATCTCAATTTGATACCTTAGAAATCCCAAACTACGGATTAAGAATAAATATTGATATTCATCCTGAGGAAATTGTAAAAACTATACTTTCAAACATACAATTCATGAATAAATCTTCGATAGGTATTATTGGCCTTGGTGTTATGGGTCGGAGTATCAGTCTTAATATTGCTGATAATGGCTTTTCAATATCTGTTTTCAATAGAAGCGATGCAAATGAAGCAGGATATGTACAAGATTTTCTAAGTCAGAATGCTTCTTTTCAAAATATAAAAGGATTTACAGATCTCAAAGACTTTGTTGGTTCTCTTGAAAGACCCAGGAAAGTTTTCCTAATGATAAAGGCAGGATCAGCAATAGACCATGTAATTGAAGCATTACTTGACCATGTAGAAGATGGAGACATAATAATTGATGGGGGAAATTCCTTGTATCACGATACAAATAGCAGATACGAACATCTGAAAAATAAGGGTATCAAGTATATCGGTTGTGGCGTGTCCGGAGGCGAAAAGGGTGCTAGATTTGGTCCATCTATAATGCCGGGGGGAGATATGGAAGCCTACGAACACCTTGAGCCATTATTAGAATCTATTGCTGCAAAAGATGATCATCATCTTCCATGTTGCACGTACATCGGTCCTCAAGGAGCAGGTCATTTTGTAAAGATGGTTCACAATGGCATTGAATACGCAGAAATGCAACTGTTAGCTGAATGCTATGCTATATTAAAGATGAATAATACCAATGAAGAAATTTCGGCTGTATTTAATGATTGGAACCAAGATAAACTCTCAAGTTGCCTCCTCCAAATAAGTGCTCAGATCCTTATGAAAAAAGAGGGGGAATCCTCAATAATTGATTTGATACTTGATCAAGCTGCAAATAAGGGGACAGGATCCTGGTCCACAAAAGCCGCATTAGATTTAGGTGTTCCGACAACAATGATGTCTACCTCTGTTTTCGCCAGATACTTATCTTCTTTCAAATCAGAAAGAGTCGATTTTGCAAAAGCGATATCAACAGAAAATAAAAATACAGAACCCCTTGATTTAGATAGTTTAAAACAAGCCTATCAAATTGCCAGAATAGTAAATCATCACCAGGGTTTTGATTTGATAAGACAGGCATCTGAAGAATACAACTGGAATCTGAACCTATCGGAAATTGCCAGAATATGGACAAATGGGTGTATCATCCGATCTTCGTTTATGAATGAAATCATAGAAGTTTTTAAAACCTCAGATAGCCTGTTAAAGAACAATTCCATTTTTGAGTTAATTAATAAGGATGATATCCACCTTCAAAAAACCTTACAATACGGAATAAAGCAAAGAATAGCGTTGCCATGCTTTTCTGCTGCTTTTCAATATTGGTTATCGATGACAACAGAAAATCTTCCAGCCAACCTAATCCAGGCACAACGTGATTTTTTTGGGGCTCATACCTTTAAGCGTACAGATAAAGCAATTGATGAGTCATTTCACATAGAATGGGAATAGTATGATGGATTACAATCTTATTTGGGCCGTTGTTTTTAGTATTACTTTATTACTAATTCTAATCCTTCACTTTAAGATTCAAGCTTTTATTGCCTTACTGATATCAAGCATCAGTGTTGGTATAATCGCTGGAATGGAACCTGCCGCAATTATCCAGACTATGCAGGAGGGAATGGGCAACACCCTGGGATTTGTAGCAATGGTTGTTGGCTTAGGAGCCATGTTCGGTGCTATACTTGAACACTCAGGAGGGGCTGAATCTCTTGCTCAATTACTCTTAAAGAAATTTGGTGAAAAGAGAGCTTCTTGGGCTTTGATGTTGACCGGTTTTTTTGTTGCCATTCCTGTATTCTTTGATGTAGCATTTATAATTCTTGTCCCACTAGTATATGCACTCCAACGTAAATCAAAAAAATCAATCCTGTTATATGGGTTGCCCTTACTTGCTGGATTAGCGATAACACATGCTTTTGTTCCACCAACTCCCGGGCCAGTCGCTGTCGCTGATATTTTAAAAGCTGATTTAGGGTGGGTGATCTTTTTTGGATTTATAGTGGGTATACCTACATCTATTGTTTGCGGTCCACTCTTCTCCAAATACATCGCGTCAAAAATCCATGTTGATGCACCGGAATTCTCTTCTGTTATAAAATCTGATCAAGCTGTACTTCCAAATGCACTTTTTATTTTATTCATTATTGCGATCCCAATACTACTAATCTTGATTAACACCTTGATAAATAGTTCAATGTGTGAACACTTGATTTCCTCTGATCTCATCAAAAGTTGGATAGGAATGATTGGCCACCCATTTTCTGCTCTAATTATTGCCAACCTTTTAGCTTGGTATTTTCTAGGAATAAAAGGTGGTTTCAATAAAGAAAAGTTATTAGATATCACTACCAAGTCAATGGGTCCTGCAGGAATCATCATTTTACTGACTGGTGCTGGTGGAGTATTCAAACAAATGCTGGTTAATACAGGGACGGGAGAAATGCTGGCAATATATTTTGCTGAACAAGGAGTTAGTGTTTTATTCTTTGCATTTATATCTGCTGCTATTGTCAGACTACTTCAAGGGTCAGCAACTGTAGCAATGATTACAGCTGCCGGACTGACAGCTCCACTCATTATGAATAGCTCCCCAATGGAAACTGCATTATTGGTGATAGCCATTGCTTCAGGAGCATCTACATTCTCACATGTAAATGATAGCGGTTTCTGGTTAGTGAGCAAATATTTAGGCTTAACTGAAAAACAAACTTTCAGATCTTGGACAATGATGACAGGAATACTTTCCTTAGTGGGCTTTGGAACAGTAATATTACTATCACTATTGATTTAATATATTATCATGCTTAGAATTTCATTTTTTACTTTAATACTGGCATTTAATCTTTCTTCCTGCAATGAAAAACAAGCTATATCGAATAATAAGGAAACAGAAATGTCTTCGGATACATTAGCTGAAGTTCAGGAAGGAGTTCAGGTCATTTCATTATTGGGAGACACATTGTATTCGCGGTCCTTATACGCTAGTACCGTTTCTACTTTATTACTCAAGAAGGAATTGTATGAAAGAGATCCTGAAAATATAGACAATCTTATCTGGTATGGTCGATGGACAGCTTACAGCGGAGACTTTCGAAAAGCCATTAAAATTTATTCTGAAGGAATAAAAAAATCACCTCTTGATGCCAGATTATATCGTCATCGAGGACATCGATATATAAGTGTCAGAGCGTTCGACCTTGCTATCGCTGATCTTCAGAAAGCCGCAAAAATGATCAATGGTAATACTGATGAAATCGAACCAGATGGACAGCCGAACGCATTGAATATCCCGACAAGTACTTTACAAACCAATATCTGGTACCATTTGGGATTAGCACATTATTTACAACATGATTATAACGCTGCTAAAACAGCTTATGAGCAAGGAATAGAAGCTTCGACAACAGATGACATGTTGGTTGCATTTTTACATTGGTATTACATGACCTTGAGCATGCTCGGACTTAATGA
Source organism: Saprospiraceae bacterium (assembly GCA_965248155.1). Classification (GTDB taxonomy): domain Bacteria; phylum Bacteroidota; class Bacteroidia; order Chitinophagales; family Saprospiraceae; genus RFSX01. Next base: position 609,907 of record CBDFIO010000001.1, on the reverse strand, counting down.
TGAAGCTAAGGATGCTGTTGCCACAATACCTGAAAAACAGAGTATCATAGAAAATTTGGCTTACTATAATATGTGTCTACTCTATAATGGAACGCTCAAATTAGAGGAATTACAATCAGAAGAATTCTCGGATATCATGAACGAGGCTGCTAAATATGGAATCGCCAATTGGCACTATTATAATGGTGACGAGCTCACAGGAAAATCGCTTCTTCAGGGTATAAAAAATGGTGACTCCTGGGCATCCGTCGGTTATATTGCTGCTGAAGCTGATTTGAAATTTTCATCTTTAGATTCCAATAAGCAATAATGGACATCAGCGACATACGCGGAACAACCAAACTCAATAATGGTGTTCAGATGCCTTATTTAGGTTTAGGAGTGTGGCAATGTAAAAATGATGACGAAGTAATCAATTCGGTAACATGGGCTTTTGAAGCAGGATATCGTCATATAGACACGGCTTCAATATATCAAAATGAAGAAGGAGTGGGACTTGCAATTGCGCAGTCTGGTGTATCAAGAGAAGATTTATTTATCGTCAGCAAATTGTGGAATTCTGATCAGGGATATGAATCGACATTGGTGGCTTATGAGGAAAGTCTCAACAAATTGCAATTAGAGTATCTCGATCTCTATTTGATTCATTGGCCTGTTGCAGGGAAGTATATAGAAAGCTGGAAGGCTTTGGAACATTTGTATAACAATGCAAAAGTTCGCGCAATTGGTGTTAGCAATTTTCTACAACACCAACTTGAAGATCTATTACAATCTGCATCTGTTATTCCGATGGTAAACCAAATGGAATTTCACCCTTATCTGATACAGAAAGAATTACTGGATTTTTGTACTTCAAATTCTATACAATATGAAGCATGGTCTCCGATAATGAAAGGTAAAGCTCAGGAAGTTGAAGCCCTGCAGCAAATGGCGAAAAGATATGAAACAACTGCTATTCGATTGACTTTACGTTGGTGTCTCCAAAAAGGAGTGATAGCCATTCCAAAATCATCAAAAAAAGAGAGAATATATTCTAATGCTGACTTGTTCCGCTTTAACATATCTGATACTGATATGAATGTCATAGATGAATTGGATCAGAACTACAGGTTTGGTCCCGACCCTGATAATTTTAATTTTTAAAAATTGTAAAAATGAGTACACAAGCAATCATATGCCCTGTTCTCCCAACTTCAGATATGGATCGTGACGTCCTTTGGTACGAAAAACATTGTGGATTCAAATTGATAGGCGGAGATTCTATGTATGCTATCCTCAGAAGGGATAACTTAAGTATTCATTTACAATGGCATGCGAATACTGAAGACGATCCTCTTCTGGGAGGTTCCGTTATTAAGATTTTTGTTGATGATATCGATTCGTGGTATGAAGAATTTAAAATGCGGAAAACTATTACTCCGGAAAAACTTAAAAGGAATACAGCTTGGGGTACGCATGAGTTTGGCTTTTATGATCTTAACAGTAATGCTATATTCGTAGTCCAAAATGCTCAATAAAAAATCGCTTACATGAAAACTGGCTTATATCTTCTCTTTTTATGCTTAGTTAGCTGTCTGACTATAGCTTGTGAAAATTCAACCGAAGTTGAGGAAACAAAACCTATTGTAAATGAGAAGGATTATAAGAAAGAGTTTACCAAGTATGGTATTTCTGATTCTAGTATTGTAGATCTAAAAGCATTTGAAGTAGGTGAAAAAGCTCCTGATTTTTCAGGATTTGACCAAAATGGAAACCTTATAAGTCTTTCTGAATTAAATCAAGAAGGAGACGTTGTACTCATTTTTTATCGAGGATATTGGTGTCCTCATTGTTCCAAAAGTTTAAGTAAAATTGCTGACGTTGCGCAAGATATTAAAACAAAGGGGGCTAGCATCATTGCTATCGCTCCTGAAGGAGAAGGAGGCATGAAAGCAGCTGAAAATGATCTGGGATCAGAAATAATTTTGATAAGAGATGCAGATCAGTCAATTATGAAAAAATACAATGTTGCTTTCAAAGTCAACGAAAGATACAACAAGAAATTCTCATCCTGGAAAGGTGTATCCCTCGCTGAAATCAATGAACAGGATGAAGCTGTTCTGCCAATTCCTGCCACATATATTATTGGCGATAATGGCAAAATTAAATATGCATTCTTCTCTCCAAATTATACTGACAGAGCTTCAGTTCGAGAAATACTTGCACACCTATAAGAGCATTAAAAAAAATAGAATTAAGCCTTAAAATTGCAAACCTATAAAATTTAATATTATGAGATCTTACCTTTTCTTTCTTGTTTTTTTCCTTATTGTTATTTCATGTCAGACAGAAGCACCTCGTGAAATAAAAAATTATTCCATCGAAGAATTTTATAAAAACACCCGTATTGGAGGTGGTGATTTTTCGGAGGATGAAACCAAGCTTCTTGTAAGCAGTGATAAGTCAGGCATCTTTAATGTTTATGAAATAGATATTTCTGAAGGTAGTATGACCGCTGTAACTTCTTCAGAAGAAGAATCCTACTTTGCTGAAGATTATGTCCCAGGTACTGGACAGGTTCTCTACTCTGCCGATATAGGTGGAAACGAAATTGATCATCTCTATCTCTTAAATGATGATGGCAGTTCTACCGACCTTACTCCAGGAGAAAATGAAAAGACAAATTTTGGTGGCTGGAGTAAAGACAAACAACATTTATATTATGTTTCAAATAAAAGGAATCCACAGTTTTTTGATTTTTATAAAATGGCACCTGCAGATTGGTCTAGTGAGATGATCTATCAAAATGATGATGGAATAAATATCTCAGACATGTCTGATGATGAAAATTACTTTTCATTATCACAAACGATTACTACAAGTGAAAATCAACTTTGGATTTTTGACAGATCAACAGGAGAAAGAACTGAGATTTCTGATCCCGAATATCCTGGCAGTTATAACAGCTCTGGCTTCAGTAATGATAATAAATACTTTTACTATCTAACAGATGTAGGTAATGAATTTACTTATCTGAATCAATACAATCTTGAGACAAGCGAATCATCCACAATTCATGAAGCAGATTGGGATATCATGTATAGTTATCTTAGTGAAAATGAAAAATACAGAGTTATCGCTATTAATGAAGATGGAAAAAACACCTTAACTATTCTTGATAATGCTACAAAAGAAGAAGTAGCATTTCCTGAAATCGAAGATGGAAATGTAGTAGCGGTTAATATTTCTGAAAGTGAAGAACTGATGCGACTTACGGTTGGAACTTCTAAAGGGCCTAACAATATTTATGTTTATAATTTCAGTGACAAAAATCTTAATCAACTTACGAATACTTTGAATCCTGATATTAACCCGGATGATTTAGTATCAGCAGAAGTTGTTAGATTTAAATCTTTCGATGAACTTGATATTCCAGCTATTTATTACAAGCCGATTAATGCTTCTCCCGAAAATAAAGTCCCTGCACTAGTCTGGGTTCATGGTGGCCCCGGTGGTCAATCAAGAGTTGGATATTTTTCTTTGATTCAATATTTAGTAAATAATGGTTACGCTATCCTTGCGGTTAACAACCGGGGAAGTAGTGGCTATGGTAAGTCATTTTTCAAAATGGACGATCTTAATCATGGAGATAAAGACCTTAAAGATTGTATCTGGGGTAAAAAATGGTTGATGGAACAAGATTATGTCGATTCCGAAAAAATCGGAATTATCGGAGGAAGTTATGGTGGTTATATGACCATGGCGGCTATGGCGTTTACACCGGATGAATTTGCTGTCGGGGTAAATATCTTTGGCGTCACGAATTGGCTAAGGACCTTGAAATCAATTCCTCCCTATTGGGAGTCATTCAGAAATGCCCTATATGAAGAACTAGGCAATCCAAACACAGCTGATTCAACAAGGTTATATGATATATCACCACTGTTTCATGCTGATAACATTAAGAACCCTGTAATGGTCTTGCAAGGTGCAAATGACCCAAGAGTATTGCAGATTGAATCCGATGAAATTGTTGAGGCAATTCAAAAAAACAATATCCCTGTTGAATATGTGATTTTCCCGGATGAAGGTCATGGATTTATTAAAAAGGAAAATGAAATAAAAGGTTATGGCCAAATATTAACTTTTCTTAACGAATACTTGAATAAAGACATTCAAGATTAGTTTATTGTATTTAGTGGAGTTGGGAGAAATCTTGATTCCACTAAATAATCAATCTTCATCTATGATGCCAGCGGATCTATGTGGGGTCAGATTGATGGCAAAACAAAAATGGAAATTGCCTCTGAAGTACTTACAAACTCGATCAACAAATTGCCTGAAGAGAAAGGAATGGGCCTATTCGTCTATGGTCATCGCCAAAAGAAGGATTGTGAAGATGTTGAGCAACTGTCTTCAATAAAAAATACCAACAAATCATCGGTTGTTGCAGCATTAAATAGTATAAAACCTCTCGGAAGAATTCCCCTCGCCTATTCTGCCCTTCAAGCCATAGATTTGCTTAGGAAGAACAAAGAGAAAGCAACAATCATTCTGATTACAGACGGAATTGAATCTTGTGGCGGTAATATCTGTGATGTCATTAAAGCAGCTAGAGAAGAAGGAATAGAATTTCGATTACATATCATTGGATTTGGTTTACAGGGAGAAGAAACGGATCAGCTTCGATGTGCAGCTCAGGCAGGCGATGGTCAATATTATGATGCGCAGAACGCAGAAGGATTGGGAGAAGTTCTTGATGAGGCTACCCATCAGGAAGTAGAGAAACCTGAAGATAACATGAAGATATATGCAATAAAAAATGGTGAAGCTATAGATGCCCATATTAAAGTGTACCCTGTCGACTCCAAAAGTTATATTATCAGCTCAAGAACCTATAAGGATACTGCATTTTTTCATGTTCCATCGGGTATTTATAATCTTGAAATAAAACCGCTTGCCAACAGTAATGTCAATGCCATAACCATTCCTAATGTTGAACATGATGACACAAAGATTACATTGCGCGATGTAAGCTTTGATTCTGGAAAGTTAAGTGCAAAAGTTCTAAATAATGGAATTCCATGGGATGCAGTCATCCACATCTATAATAGCGCGACAGATAAATATCTAGCAGGGGGAAGAACCTACGCCGACACGGACGATTACGACCTCAATCCAGGAATGTATGATGTTGTTTTTAAAGCCATGAAATTAAGAGGTCTTGAGATTGAATATAAAATGGAAGATGTACTTGTTGAAGCTCAGAAACTCACAGAAGTTGAACATAACTTTGAATCAGGAACAGCAATGATCGGTGCCAAATCCAATAATGAGCTTATTGATGTGGTTATCAATATCATTGAGCAAGCAACTCGAAGAAGTTGTGGTGGTGGAAGAACTTATAGTTCCGCATCTTCGAATCCAAAGAAAACATTGCTCACACCAGGGATTTATGAAGTGACAGTAAAGGGCCTAAGGGAACATCAGGGGAAACAAGAAAAATTTACTATGACTATAGAGGCCGATAAGATTTTTGAAAAGATGGTTGTTTTCTAACCGCTCATCAGTCAATAATAATTAGAAAAGAATCCATTTCCGATTAATCATAGTAAAAACAAGACGAACGTTGTATCATTTTGGAACTCGATATGCTGTTTTCTTCGTTAATATATTAAGATTTTCTTAACAGATTGTTTTCCTTTATAATCAAAACTAAATACTATGATCACAGTCCTCACATGGGTTTCTATCTTCGCAGGAGGCATATTAATTTTGATGCTTTTATTATCCCTGATTGGGGGACTAGATCTAGATGTTGATATTGATTTAGGATCAAGCGAAGTTGAAACTGATTCTGGAGGATTAGGAGTAGTTAAAGGACTCCTCACTTTTATTTCTGTTTCCTCATGGGTAATAAAAGTTTTGCTTGTCAGTAATAAACATGTTGGCCTTGCTGTAAGCATTGGAATTATAAGTGGTATTCTGGCTTTCGCGTTATTGAATTACCTCCTCAAGTTATTACTACGAAATGAGAAGAATGTAAATTGGTCAATGGACGATGCACTCTTTCAAAAAGGAGAAGTTTACTTAAGACTTCCTGCTGGGACTGGTTCGGGAATTATCAATGTAGAAATCAATGGTGCAATGCGTGAGTTGAAAGCAAAATCAAATGATGGATCAGAAATTAAAACCGGAGAGCAAATACATGTAATTGATATTGATGGAGACTATGCTCTGGTACAAAAAGATGAAAAATAAATCTAAACTATAAACACATGACAACTGAAATTTTAATTCTATCAGGTTTTATTCTATTTGTTTCTTTATTGTTGTTATTGTTCTTTATCAGTCGCTATAAGAGATGTCCATCAGACAAGATTCTTGTAGTATACGGTAAGACAGATGGAGAACAATCAGCAAAATGTTATGCCGGTGGTGCCACTTTTGTTTGGCCGGTTATTCAGGACTATAGATATTTAGACTTGACGCCTATAAGTATTGATGTCAATCTCCAGGATGCCTTATCTAAGCAGAACATCCGTGTATCCGTTCCGGCTCAATTTACTGTAGGTGTCAGCAATAAGCCAAACTTAATGATTGCTGCCGCTGAAAGACTGCTGGGCTTGGATAGACCTTCTATCAGATCATTGGCTCATGATATAATTATGGGACAAATGAGATTGGTCATTGCAAATATGGATATTGAAGAGTTAAATACTGATCGAGACAAATTTGTTGAATCTGTCTATACAACAGTTGGTAAAGAGCTACACAAAATTGGACTTGAATTAATAAATGTAAACGTTACTGATATTCAGGATGAATCAGGTTATATCAATGCCTTGGGAAAAGAGGCAGCAGCGAAAGCTATTAACGATGCAAAAGTCAAAGTAGCAAATGAAGAAAGAACAGGAGCTATTGGACATGCAGAAGCACAACAAGATCAGCGAATTAAGGTTGCTGATGCTAATAGTAGAGCTGAAGTGGGAGAAGCAGAAGCTAATCAGTCACAAAGAGTACAAGTAGCAGACTCAAATAGTCTTGCGGAGATCGGCGAAGCAGAAGCACTACAAAAGCAAAGAATAAGTATCGCTGAAAGCCAATTCAAAGGCGGAAATTGGTGAGGCTGATGCTCAAGCAGTTGCCACTGACGGTAAGAATATCGCGAATATCAAAATTGCAAATTCGAATGCTCAAAAAGATATTGAAGTAGCTGAAGCTGAAAGACAATCAACAGCAGCTCAAAAAGTAGCCTCTGCCAAGGCCTTAGAAGAATCTTACATCGCTGAAAAAGAAGCCGAAGATGCGAGAGCTAAAATGGAATTGGCAAAACGCCAAGCTGATGAAGTTGTAATAGCAGATATAGAAAAGCAGAAAGCAGTTATTGCTGCACAAGCTGAAGCTGAAAGACAGAGAGAAACTGCGAAAGGTGAAGCAGATGCTATTCTTGCAAAATATTTGGCTCAAGCCAAAGGTCAGGAAGCATTATTGACCAAACAAGCAGAAGGATTCCGAAAATTGGTTGAAGCAGCTAAAGGCGATCCACAAAGTGCTATTGGTTACCTTATGATTGACAAATTAACTGAGCTCGCAGAAATACAGACCGGAGCTATTAAAGACCTCGATATTGATAAAGTAGTGGTCTATGATAATGGATCCGGAAAAGGAGTAGGAAACTTCGTTCAGGGATTGTATAGCATGATGCCACAATTGAATGACTTCTTAGAGCAAAGTGGTATGAGTCTTCCAGAAGCGCTAGTCAAAAACAATAGACAAAAGGAAGACCCTGTTCAAAATATAGAAGATTCTGAAGAATAAGCATTTACGGTATTTATTAGAAGTCGTGTGTTTCAAAAAAGAAACACACGACTTCTTTTCAAGCAAAAAATAAAATGGAAAAAATCGATCTCAGTTGTTTAGATCATGTTGCTATCAGAGTGAAAGACTTAGAAGCAACTGTCAATTGGTATTGTGCAATTTTTAATCTTGAAAAGTATGTACCTAAGAAATGGAATGGCGTTCCGATTTTTCTATTAGCTGGCAAAACTGGATTTGGATTCAAAAAATGTAATTATTGATCACTACGCATTCAATGTCAGCAATAAAATGTTCAAACATGCTGAAGAAAAATACAAAGCATTAGGTATGGAATACAACTTCCAGGATCACCACTATTTTCATTCTATATATACAAAAGACCCAGACGGACATACAGTGGAACTAACAACTCTTGTTGTAAACGAGTCCGAATTCTATAAAACCACATAACATTATAATTTGCCTGAACAGTATATATTTCAATCAGATAATCTTGGTTTCAGAAATTGGCAAATCTCTGATATTGAATTACTCTATGAAATAAACAGTGACCCTGATGTTATGAAGTATTTTCCACGGTGTTATACAAGAGAAGAAGTTGTTTCTTTTATTATTCGAATGCAAAAACAATATCGTAAAAAAGGCTATACCTACTTTGCAATTGATCATTTAAAAGATGATACATTAATTGGTTTCATCGGATTAGCATTCCAAAATTTTGAATCACCATTTACACCATGTATAGATATCGGGTGGCGACTGAATAAGCATTATTGGAATCGAGGACTAGCTACTGAAGGAGCAAGGTCTTGCCTCGATTATGGATTTAAAGAATTAAAACTGAGCTCTGTACGATCCATAACTCCTGAAATTAATAAAGCTTCAATTCATATTATGAATAAAATCGGAATGGCTCCGATTGGCGTGTTTGAGCATCCTCTCCTTACAGATAATCCTACCCTATCCCATTGTGTAGTCTATGAAATTAACAGGGAACAACACATCTGATTTAAAAATCGAAAAATAAAATATATTAATCTTCATGAGCAGATAAGGATTAAAAACTATTCTTCTTTTCTTATTTTCATGAAAACGTAAAATCAACTTTTAAATCCACCGACATGAGATACAATCAACTGTTCGCAATTTTTCTTTTCATTCCAATTTTCTTTTTATCAGTTCCTGAATCTAATACGCAAAGTGTTATTGATGAATCCTATTATGATGCTGTCGAATGGCGAAGTATCGGACCCTGGAGAGGAGGCCGTTCTTGTGCTGTAAGCGGTGTTAAAAACCAGGATAATCTTTTTTATTTCGGTGCCACAGGAGGAGGAATATGGAAAACAAAAGATGGAGGAAGATCTTGGAAAAATATTTCTGATGGTTTTTTTGGAGGTTCTATCGGAGCAATCCATGTTAATGATTCAGATCCAAACGTTATTTACGCAGGTGGCGGTGAAAAAACTGTAAGAGGTAATGTTTCATTTGGCTATGGTGTATGGCGATCGGAAGATGCTGGTGCAACTTGGGAGTCAAAAGGCTTGCTAGAGTCAAGACATATTTCAAGAATAAGAACACATCCACAAAATCCCGACATCGTTTATGCTGCTGTTATGGGAAATCTCTTTGCGGCGTCTTCTGAAAGAGGAATCTATAAAAGCACAGATGGTGGTGACAATTGGACACAAGTCTTATTCGCAAACGAAGATGCTGGTGCAGTAGACCTTGTTTTAGATCCTAATAATCCAAGAATTATGTATGCCTCTACCTGGAATATAAGAAGAACACCTTATAGTCTGTCTAGTGGAGGAGAAGGATCCGGGATTTGGAAAAGTACGGATAGCGGAGAGAGTTGGGCAAATATATCTTCTAACGAAGGACTTCCTGAAGGAGATTGGGGAATTTAGTGGTATCTGCGTCTCCCCCCAAAATTCGAATCGGATATGGGCGATTATAGAAAATGATAAAGGTGGGGTTTTCAGGTCTGATGATGGTGGTAAAAAATGGAAATTAATGAACAGTGATCGTTCGCTCAGACAACGTGCGTGGTATTATAGCAGGATTTATGCCGATACTGAAGACGAAGACAAAGTTTATGTGGTCAATGTATCTTATCACAGATCGAAGGATGGTGGAAAAACATTTCAACGCTTTCGTGCTCCTCACGGAGATCATCATGATCTCTGGATTGATCCCTCAAACTCGAAAAGAATGATTATTGGTGATGATGGAGGTGCACAAGTCACTTATGATGGTGGAGTAACATGGAGCACATATCACAACCAGCCTACAGCACAATTTTACCGAGTCACAACCGACAACCATTTTCCTTATCGGATTTATGCTGCGCAACAAGATAATTCTACAGTAAGAATTGCACACAGATCTTTTGGTAGCTCAATTGGTGAATCAGACTGGGAAAGTACTGCCGGCGGAGAATCTGCTCATATAGCCATTGACCCACTCAACAACGATATTGTTTATGGGGGATCCTACGGTGGGTATCTGACAAGAAGAGATCACAGTACTGGTATTTCGCGCGCAATAAATGTCTGGCCCGATAATCCGATGGGCCATGGAGCTGAAGGGATGAAGTATCGCTTCCAATGGAACTTTCCGGTATTCTTTTCAAAACATGATCCGAAGAAATTATATACCTGTTCCAACCATGTACACTTAAGTACAGATGAGGGGCAAAGCTGGCAATTGATCAGCCCAGATCTGACAAGAAATGATCCCGAAAAATTGGTCGCCAGCGGAGGTCCTATTACAAAGGACAATACTGGTGTTGAATATTACTGTACCATATTTGCAGCTCAGGAATCCCCGGTTCAAGAATGTGTAATTTGGGTAGGATCAGATGACGGCCTTATTCATGTGACACAGAATTGTGGAGAAGATTGGGACAATGTTACACCTGCATCTATGCCCAAATGGTTGATGATCAATTCTATTGAGCCGGATCCAAATGATGATGCCGGCTGCTATGTGGCGGGAATACTTTATAAAGCCGGTGACTTCAAGCCTTATATCTATAGAACTAAAGATTATGGCAAGACTTGGCAAAAAATAGTTACTGGAATTGAAGACGAACATTTCACAAGAGTAGTAAGAGCTGATCCTATTAAAAAAGGAATCTTATATGCAGGTACGGAATCTGGAACGTATATCTCATTTGATGATGGAGATCAATGGAATCCTTTTCAGTTGAATCTTCCCATAGTTCCTGTTACTGATTTGGCAATAAAAGATAATAATCTAATCGCGGCCACACAAGGTCGATCTCTTTGGTTAATAGATGATTTGACTGTTTTGCATCAACTTGAAAATATTAATGAAGAAGATGATTTTCATTTGTTCAATCCAATGCCAACACACAGACTTAGAGGTCGTCAGAATAAAAATGTTAAAGGTGCCGGGATCAACCACGCTGCAGGACTTGAGGCCTATTATTATCTTAAATCTTATGACAAAGAAAAAGATAGTTTATCTATTCTAATTACGGATGCTTCAGGAGACACAATAAAACATTACAGTAACAAAGCCAAGAAGGAAAATGTATTAAAAGCTGAAGAAGGATCAAATCTATTTAATTGGAATATGCGATATCCTAATGCAAAAAGATTTGATGGCATGGTGATGTGGTCAGGATCGATGGCAGGTCCTAAAGCTGTTCCTGGTAAATACATTCTATCTCTGACATTAAACGGATCCACAAAATCCAGCGAATTCGAAATTCTCGCAGACCCTAGAAATGGTTTGACCCAAGATGAGATGCAGGATCAATTTGATTTTATAAAATCGGTCAATGATAAAGTTAGTGAAGCTCATGAAGCTATTATTGAGATCAGAGGTATCAAAAAACAAATGAACGGATTCTCTAAACGCTTTGAAAAAGGAGACACAATCAAGATAGAGTTAGAAAAAATTGATTCTTTATTGAGTGACATAGAAAAATCACTTTATCAGACCAAAAATAAAAGCGGGCAAGATCCTTTAAATTATCCGATAAGATTAACAAATAAGCTGGCCCACTTGAATAGTCTGTCTCAATTTGGCGATCATCCGCCTACAAACCAAATGATAGAAGTTAGGAATGGGTTGACCGGTCAAATAGATGGTTTATTAGATCAGTATAATGAATGAATTAATACAGATATCCCACGATTAAATCAACTGATCAGGGATTTGAACATTGATGCTTTATGGATTGACAACTAATTTCGTTTCAGCAAATTTCAGTCATTAATTCTGAAGGATATTTGGTTTTTAATGCCAGATTCTGTTAGCATTTTTATTAGTAGAATATAATACAAAAGCAGCTTGTGCAAATTTCGCATATCCTCATAGGGTAATATTTTATTACTCAGGTAATACCCTGAATTTTATTTGGCTTATGTTCATTAAACTATTGGTATTTACCCTCATATTTTACAGTTAGGTAATATTTCATAAATGATTATTTGGAATACGAAAGATTGTTTGCTATACTAGTACAATATTTTACTAACGAATCTTTACACCCCGTAAAATTCAGGGTAATATTTTATTAATTATCCACACACAGAACAATATTCGCCTTTAGTTGCCCAATTGGATGTCATTTATTTTTTAACAATAAATACAAATTAAATAAGTATGAGATTATTACTATGTCTTGCTGTCATATTATGTTCAGTAAGTTTAAAAGCCCAAAGAAATTGTGGATCTATGGAACATTTAAATCACCAAATTCAGGAGGATCCCAAGTTTTATAACAATATAAAAACGATAGAGCGAGCAACTCAACATATTGTTAAGAATCCTGACAAAGCTGTCAACGGAATCATTTCAATACCCGTTGTTGTGCATGTTGTATATAATACAGCATCTGAAAATCTCAGCACTTCCCAAATTCAATCTCAAATCACAATCTTAACAGAAGATTTTCGTCGACAAAACAGCGATGCAAACGGAACCTGGCCTCAAGCAGCTGATACAGAAATCGAGTTTTGTCTGGCTTCTGTTGATCCAAATGGGAATGCAACTTCAGGAATCACAAGAACATCTACATCCGTAACGTCATTTTCAAGTAACGATAATGTCAAGTTTGATGCTTCTGGAGGAAAAGATGCCTGGCCAGCCGCTGATTATTTAAATTTCTGGGTATGTGATCTTAGTGGAACACTCCTGGGTTATGCTCAGTTTCCAGGAGGGTCACCATCAACAGATGGAATCGTCTGTGACTACCTTTATGTAGGAAATGAAGGAACAGCTACTGCCCCATTTGATCTTGGAAGAACAGCTACGCATGAAGTAGGACATTGGTTGAATCTCAGACATATCTGGGGCGATGGCAATTGTAATTTTGATGACTTTGTTAGTGACACTCCAACTTCAGATGCATCAAATGGTGGATGTGCTACGGGACATGTTTCGTGTGGTACTGTAGATATGGTCGAAAATTATATGGACTATTCGAATGATGCTTGTATGAATCTATATACTGACGGTCAGAAAACCAGAATGCGTGCCATTTTTGATACCGGAGGCGCAAGAGAAAGTCTACTTAATTCAAATGGATGCGGTAATGGCACACCTCCAACATGTAGTGATGGCATTCAGAATGGAAACGAAACCGGCGTTGATTGCGGTGGTCCTGATTGTCCTGTATGCCCTCCTTGTAGTGGTACTGAAGTTACGATGACGATTATACTTGATAACTATCCGGAAGAAACAAGTTGGACACTTGTTGATAGTGGAGGCAATACGGTAGCATCTGGTGGTACTTATGGAAGTCTACCTGATGGATCAACTGTAACTGAAGATTTTTGTCTTGCAGATGGATGTTATGACTATACTATTTTCGACAGTTATGGAGACGGTATTTGTTGCGCTTATGGTAATGGTTCTTACTCTTTAGTAGATGATGGTGGAAACACACTCGCTTCTGGAGGAGCTTTTGGAAGTTCAGAAGTAACAAATTTCTGTGTTAATGCCGGTGGAGGTGGTCCAACATGTACAGATGGCATTCAAAATGGTAATGAAACCGGTGTTGATTGCGGTGGTCCTGATTGTCCCGCATGTCCTACATGTTCAGATGGCATTCAGAACGGTAATGAAACGGGCGTTGATTGCGGTGGTCCTGATTGTCACGCATGTCAAACTTGTAGTGATGGCATTCAGAACGGTAATGAAACGGGCGTTGATTGCGGTGGTCCTGATTGTCACGCATGTCAAACTTGTAGTGATGGCATTCAGAACGGTAATGAAACCGGTGTTGATTGTGGTGGCCTTGATTGTGACCCATGTAGTGGTGGCTGCACTAGCCAAACCATTGAGAATAACACTTTTGATTCAGGATGGGGATTATGGAATGATGGAGGTTCTGATTGCAGAAGAAGTGCCAATAATGCCGCTTATGCATATAGTGAAAATCGATGCGTAAGATTAAGAGACAATACCAATTCCTCTACGATGTCTACCGATAATCTGAACTTAGCAGCATTCAGCGAAGTCACAATTGACTTCACTTTTGTTACTGCAAGTATGGAAAATGGTGAAGATTTTTGGTTGCAATATTCAGCAAATGGAGGAGCCACATATTCTACACTTATAAGTTGGGCCAGGGGTACTGATTTTTCAAATGGTACCAGAGAATTTAAATCTGTCCTAATAACAGGTACATTCTCTTCAACTGCCCGATTTAGATTTAGATGCGATGCCTCTAATAATGGAGATAGAGTATATATCGATGATGTATTTATGAGTGGTTGCAGTAATTCTGGATCAAGAGGAAGTGAAACAATACTAGCCTCTACACTGGAAGAAAAGATCGATGTGCAAATGTTTGAAAAAGTCAATCTATTCCCGAATCCAGCATTTGACATTATAAATATTGATATCACTTCAGCTCAAGAAAACGATGCTGAATTATACATTGTGAATACAGCTGGTAAGCTGGTCAAGAATAAGACGATTACAACTTCTCTTGGGAAGCAAACAATTCCTGTAGATATTACAGAGTTAGAATCAGGAGTTTATATCATGCAACTGATAAGTAGAAATGAACGAATCGTTAAGAAATTTACGGTTTTGAAATAGATTGAAATATATCTTTATCGAGCCCTGAAGCGTTTTTCTTCAGGGCTTTTTTAATTTACATACTCAAATAAGTATTTTAATCCGTCAAGTTGTTCACATATTAAATGGAGATGCTCTCAAGCATCAACTCACCAACATCATCTATGATGAGATGATAGTTGCTCGTGAATGCTTTGTTGAAGGACCCGTTAATGCTGAAAATTTAGAAGAGTTGTTCAACATCAGAAATTTTTTTCTTGAAGAGACCTATGCTGAAAACTCAGATAAATACGCGCAAAAAGTAATACCTGAATTTCAAAAAATTATTGATTTAAATCAGAACTGTGAAATAAATTTGTGGTTTGAACAAGATCTATTTTGTCAGATAAATCTTTGGTTTGTTAGCCATCTAGTGAGAAACTATATTGATAGGCCACTTGTATTTCTTGTAAAACCTGATAATATTTCTCCGTTTGGATTTGGGGGTTTAAATCATAAACAACTTCTCAAGCTTTTAAGCAAACGACAAGAGTTAAATAAGAGCACATTGAATAATTTGTCAACATTATGGGACTTTTATCAAGAGGACAACATTTCAAAAATGAAGTCCCTTGTTTCCGAGAACAAATCTGAATTGAACTTTACCATAGAAGCAATAGAGGCACACGCTTCCAGGATAGCTTGGAACCATTCTGAAGGATTACCTTATCAGCTGATTAGATCGCTCATCAAAAAGTATGGAAAAAATGATTTTTCTTCAATATTCAAAAAATTTAATAAAGAAGCTTTTATATACGGTTATGGTGACCTACAGGTTCGCCGTATTTTTGATGAAATAATTACAACTACGGAGGAAATCTAAATTCAAAAGGAAATCCAATTCATTTAGTGAATATTCATTAACTTTAAAAGCATTAATTCATCCATGGAGAAGGATAAGCATATACAGATTCAACTCAAAGCATTAATGAGCTTAATTTATGCTTTCATACTTCTTAATGTTACAAGCTTATCCGGACAGGATATCCCCGTAGTTAATTTTCCGGTCTTCACTCAGACAGTAGCAGAAGGGGACAGCCTTGTTCACGTGCTTCTAAGTTTCGACCCAGTTCTTCAGGAAAATGCTTGGGTTAAGATCATTCAGGAAGTAAGTTCGACAGTGGACTTCAAAAACGATTTGATATTTGATAACCCACTAATAATAGATTGTAGTGCCGGCGATTCATTAATCACATTTTCAATAGGAATTGTTGATGACAATGAAATAGAGAGGACTGAACAAATTATGCTGGCTATAGAAAGCACTAGCGAAAATATGTTAACGGGTCCGGATGGCGAGCATGTTGTATTCTTAGATGATAACGATTGTAATCTGTCCATCTTAAACCTAAGTAATGAAATTTGTGCTGATACTGTTGAAGCTTTCACACTTCAGGCAGTTCCTCCCGGAGGAATCTTTGAAGGTCCTGGAATTATTGACAGCACATTTAATGCGCAATCATTAGATACAGGTCAATATGTAATCCATTACTATGTCAACATGGGATCTATGTGTGTGGACACATTATTTCACTCGATTACAATTACTCAATGTACTACAACTTCGATTGAAGATGATTTAACAGACAAATCCAAGGTTCACATCTACCCGAATCCTGCTAGCTCTTATTTTATTTTGGAAGTCAATAAACCTGTAATTCCTAGAGCTATTGAATTGTTTGATATCTCTGGAAACATCATTCAGACATCTGAAAAACTACAAATCGGAACAAACGATATAATCGATATCCCCTCAGGGATATATTTTCTGAAAATCTATATAAATGATCAATCGATTACACAAAAGATTATCATCATTTAGAAAAAAAGTTATTGCGCAAAGACCAGGAATCCTGAGAAATAACAATATTTTCCACTCTGACTAAAGGTATCCATAGAATTTGCATCTCCATTGTATATTCTCACTCTTATTTCATCACCTGCATTCAATTCCAATGTTGTGCTAACACCAGTCCCAAAGAAATCTGTTGCTCCAGAGGCAGATCATTCTCCGACTTCATCTGTATTATTGACCCGAATAAATATCGCATTTCGTCCTTCAGCAAGATTTGCATTATCCCAAAGAGCTGCAGCTTCGAAGAAGTAGATTCCATCCACAGGGGCTTCAAAAGCAAAAGTAGCATTATCATATACTCCAGCCGGACACTCAAAATTTTCTCCCGAAGAAGAATTATTGCACCTTAAGGTATCATAGGCCGTATCTCCAACAGTCTGATCAGTACTTGCTGAAGCATGAAATGCATATCTTCCATAAGGGACCCTATTCCAGTACGCACCATTCCATTGCAATAAATCATTTGTGTCAGCAGTCATTGATCCTCTCAAAGAATCCGCAAATACATTGCTTAAGCCACTTGCATCTCCAGCATCAAAAGCTGTAGCTGTAACCGTACCAACAACTTCCAATTCAGAAACAGGATTAACAGTTCCTGTTCCGATTCCTACTCGACCATTATCCCGGTTTATACCCACATGAGGTCCATTTAGGTTTGCGTTATTCTTTCCGTACCAGTACATTCTATTATCTCCTCCATCATAGGTCATCTCCATGTGATAGGTATCATCATCTTCTTCTGTTAAAATAATTGAGGCATCATCACCAGAGAAAGGTTCATTAGGAGTTAAGACCATAGAACTTAATGTTGTACTACCCATTATATGAACAGGACGAATTGGATCTGATGTATTAATTCCAACTGAATCACCTGTATTATAGACTGTAGTATTATTTGCCCTGCGCCATCCTATTCCCGTTTCGCTATTAATCCATGCAGCTCCTCCGGATGCATTTGTTTGTAAAATATAATCATCTACGGCACCTGTTGGCATCGTTAATCCATCAGTTGTAATAGTCCCATCTACTTCTAGTTCAGTTGAAGGATTGGTTGTCCCAATTCCGATATTATGAGTAGTGTTGTATACGGTATCAACACTTTCTTGCCAGGTCATTACACCTGTTGAAAGCGCAACCCAAGATCCACCATAATAATAAAAGAATTGGTTGAAATCGGTATCAAAAACCAAAAGATCGGTAGCAGGACTGGCAATAATCGTCCTCTGTGCAGTGGTCATTCTAGGCAAGAGCATTCCCTTGTCAGTTGAACTGACATCCAGTATAGCTGAATCATCCGGAGCGGATTCATCTTGGTTAATGCTCGTCTGATTACCGATGATTGTTTGAGTTTGCGAGAACATAAATGTTACAGCGAGTAGCTGAAATATGAGGACTAATTTAAAAGTTTTCATATAATTGGATTCTAATAAATCAATAAATACACCTACATGAAATTAATTATATATTATATAATAATTTCATATGTTATCAACAATTTCTTGTTTTTGTCAAGAATGGGCTTATTCTTGAATGCATTAAATTACAAAAAAAATGATTTTTTATTATCTGAATCATTCGATATTTTCACCTTATGTCAATTCATAACACAATTAATACTGTTTGTTTTTTTCTTGTTTTTACATTATTTACTTGTAATAATCAACAGACTGATAGTCCTGATCAAATACTAAGTCCTCAAGTTCAAAATAGTGGTATTCAATTAGTAATACTAGGCAATGTACAAGATGGGGGTTCACCTCATATTTCTTGCAAAAAAAAGTGCTGTTCTGAACTCTTCATAAATCCAGACCCGACACGTAAAGTAGTAAGTATAGGAGTAGTAGATTTCGATCATAAACAATCTTATCTATTTGAAGCTTCACCGGACATGC
The DNA here is from genome assembly GCA_965248155.1 of Saprospiraceae bacterium. GTDB lineage: Bacteria > Bacteroidota > Bacteroidia > Chitinophagales > Saprospiraceae > RFSX01. The sequence continues at coordinate 591,259 of CBDFIO010000001.1, read as the reverse complement.
CAGAACAACTGGAAATCTTAAATCAGATCGCTGATTTTTCAGATGATATCATACCTAATGGTGTATTTCTTACCCATGCACACATTGGACATTACACCGGATTGATGTACTTCGGTAAAGAAGCCATGAATGCCGATAATGCCCAGGTTTATTGTATGGATAGAATGAAATCTTTTCTTTCCAATAATGGTCCTTGGAGCCAGTTGGTTAATCTCAATAATATTTGACTGACAGAAATTTACAATGATTCATTAGTTGAACTAAACACCAATCTTAAAGTTTTACCTATCAAAGTTCCGCATAGAGATGAATATTCTGAAACTGTTGGTTTCAAAATTATAGGTCCGAATAAATCTGCTTTATTTATCCCGGATATTGATAAATGGTCAAAATGGGAAAAAGATATTCTCGATGAAATAAGACAGGTCGATTATGCTTTTCTTGATGCTACCTTTTATGATGCTGAAGAAATCAATAATCGTGATATATCAGAAATCCCCCACCCTTTTATCATTGAAAGCATGGATAAATTTCAAAATCTTAATACAGAAAATAAAGACAAAATTTATTTTATTCATCTTAATCATACCAATCCAGCTTTGGATCCTGATAGTGAGCAAAGTCGTCTAATTGAAAAAAGGGTTTTCATGTTGCGCGTTTCAAGCAATCCTTTGATATGTAAAGATTATTATCTAATATCTGCTTGCTCCTGCTTAGTATAGTTGATACATTTACAAAAGATGAAAGATAAAAGCATCAATTCCATTTTTTTACTGCTCGTGCTTACACAAGCTGCCCATTCTATTGAGGAGTATATTGGAAAACTATGGGAGGTGTTTCCACCTGCAAGATATATTTGCAGCCTAATTTCAAATGATCTAGAAACTGGATTTTTAATTGTAAATATTGGACTCTTTATAATTGGAATGATTGCATGGTTTGTTGCAAAACAAAAAGGATATCAGAGTATAATAGGCCTATTGTGGATCTGGGTTGTCATAGAGTTTATAAATGGCATTGGACACCCTATATGGTCTGGAATAGATGGAGGATATACTCCAGGTGTATTGACAGCTCCATTTCTTTTTGTGCTTGCTTTCATTCTCCAGAATAGATTGAGAAAACGTATAATGATTTAATCCTATGAAGTCAAAACTAACTATAGCTTTCATATTTATTTTTTTCATCCTGGGAAGTTCCTGTTCAAGTACCAGTAACTCTGTAAATGTCTTACTTGATTATGAAAGTAGAGCTCCATCCATCCCTTCTCAATTAGAACTGGAAGCTTTAGTAGATATCCCTTTTGAGAGCTTAGAAAAAAAATCTAAATCAGAAGATCAAGAAATCGATCTGTATTTTCTCGATAATAAATATTTTAATGGATAGTCTAAAGAAATATTTAACGATAGCCCGCATAGATATAGATATACACTTTACGAGCAAGGTCATTTAATCTGGCAAATTGGCTATTATGATGAAGGACAAATAGACCATGATTTTAGAATGAAAGATGGAAAAAGTTTAGGAAGTGAAAGAATGTGGAAGCAAGACGGGACACCCTACATCAGTCACTTTTATAGCGAGCCCGGGGTCGTTCATGGCATCCAAGAAAGATATTTCAGCAATGGGATTCTTGCCAGAAATGCAAAATACAACAACGGTACTTTAATCTATGAGATATTTTATAACCGCATTGGTGATATCGTAAGTCAAAAAGGAGAAATTCCGGAAGAACAATAGCTACTTTTATTGAAATTGAAACAGAGATGAACAAATACAGAGATAATGGCGCTATAGGCGCTTTACTGGATGAATATGAAAAAGCCTTAGAAGATCTTTACAATGTCATCGAAGGCATTGGGCATAAGAAATTGATTACCATCGCAGATAAAGAAACTCTTGATTCAGATTGTGTATCAATTCAAAGTGTACTCATACATGTTTTAAGGGCAGGATATAATTATATCATTGAAATTCGCAGGCACATTGGTGAAGACATAGAATTCATCAATCAAGAACATAAGAACACGATCTCAGAATATATAGATGAGCTTACTCTAATGTTTAATTTTAATGAAAAACTATTTATTGATTACCCCAATATTCAACTTGAAGAATATGATGAGCAAAAAAAGATGCATGTCAGGTGGGATCAAAAATATGATGTAGAACAATTAATGGAACACGCTATTGTACATATCTTAAGACATAGACGTCAAATTGAAAGATTCTTACTCAAATTAAATTTCGAATAGATAAATTTTCTTAATGGCCACAATTGTGGTCCAAAATAATTCCTTAATTATGGATGTAAAAGACAGCAATGGTAATATCCTGAATCAGGGTGATTCCGTGCTATTGACCCGTGATCTGAAAGTGAAAGGGAGTTCAACAAAGTTAAAAAGAGGCTCAGTTATCAAGAACATTAAATTAACCGACAATAGCGATGAAATTGAATGTCGGATTGGCAAATCACATATTGTCCTAAGAACTGAATACTTGAAAAAGCGTTAAATCAAGTTATTCTCCAAGTTTCAAATTCTGGCCAAGAACCTCTAGATAATTATAAGCATTAGTCATTGCATCTTCAACAGATTCAGCAAGATCCATAATAGAAAATGTCTCTGTGATCCCCAGGAACTCTGCATCCGTTTTATCCAATTTATTAATACCGCAAAAAACATAACAATCCTTTTTATGTTTTTTACAAAGTTTTGCCATGCCATCAATTACCTTACCTTTCAATGATGAATTATCTATTTGTCCTTCTCCTGTTATTACTATATCATGAGCTTTTATCTTTGATTCCAGCTCCGTTAATTCACTAATGGTTTCAAAGCCCTTTTTGATTGTGACAGAACATAAGGCTGATAGTCCGGCAGCAATTCCACCGGCAGCTCCTCCCCCTTCAATTTGACTCACATCTTTACCGGAATATTCATAAAGAACATTTGCAAAATTTCTCAAACCCGCATCGAGCAACTCGATTTCTACTCTAGAAGCCCCTTTTTGTTTACCATAAGTATAAGCTGCTCCATTCATGCCGTACATGGGATTAGTCACATCGCATAAAATATTAAAATGTACAGAGTTCAGTTCCTTGACTACTTCTTTGTCATCTATTCCTATTATTTTATCCAAATGGCCTCCAACAGGATTTAAAACTTGACGTTTTTCATCAAGAAACCTAAAACCCAGAGCATGAGCAATTCCTATTCCTGCATCATTGGTTGAACTTCCCCCCAAGAAAAGGAAGATTTCATGAATCCCCTTTTGAATGGCGTCGACAATCATTTCTCCGGTACCCAAAGTTGAGGTATGTAATGGATTTCTATTTTCCGGATCTAAAAGAACCAAACCAGTAGCATGAGCCAACTCAATATAAGCCCGAGATTTGTCAATATAATAATTACTGGTATGTTTCATTCCAAGAGGATCACTAACAGAAATTTCAACTCTTTTTAGAATAAAATATTTATTAATAATAGCTATTGATCCATCACCTCCATCTGCCATAGGATGGATTGTTGATTCACATTCAGAATTTGATTTTATTAGGCCTTTCGAAATAGCCCTAGCTGCCTCAATAGCAGAAAGAGATCCTTTAAATTTATCAGTGGCGATTAGAATTTTCAATACTAAAAATTAGACTTCAAATAAATAACAATATTTTCAATATTAACTTCAAAACTGCATTTTCTAACATATTTATTACTCTCTTAATTAGAATACCCACTTTATTAAAAGACGAATGGACTCAATGTATGAACTCGGGTCATGAGAAGCAAAAGTATGGGGAGGATGGACAAGGCGTTGGTGAGATTTTTGAAAGTTTAGACTTTCACATTCATCCATAATCCAATGAGATGAAATAAAAAAAGAGAGCAATGGAATGTTACTCTCTTTTTTCTTTTATACTAGTGATTGAATATTATTCTGGTACTTTAGCCGGGTTCAATAAATCATAAAACTGATTCAATTTCGGTAGTATTATTATTCTTGTTCTCCTGTTAGTCGCTCTTCCCTCTTTAGTATCATTACTTGCCAAAGCATTGTATTCTCCTCGTCCCGCTGCAATTAAATTATCAGGATTAACTCCATAATCATTCTGAAGCACCCGAACAACAGAGGTTGCTCTTTTTACAGATAGATCCCAGTTATCTGCCAAAGAAGCATTTTTGATTGGAACATTGTCTGTATATCCTTCGACCATCACTTCTAAGTCATCTCTACTTGAAACGATTTGAGCTATTTTACCTAGTACTTCGTGTGCTTTTGGAGTTAGGTTAGAACTACCGCTTCTGTATAGCATTTTATCAGAAAGGTTAATAAATACAACAGTCTTATCTACTGAAATATTTACATCATCATCAAAAACACCATCAGCCAACGCACTCTTCAGATTAATCGCTAAAGTTAAATTAATTGAGTCGGTTTTCGATTTAGCAGCTTGAAGAAGCTGAATGTATTTATCGCGTTCTTCCATTTGTTCAAGTGTCTTCGCGATATTATCATTAGCAGATTGCGTTAAAACTGTCAAATCTTCAATCTGAGCATATTGCTGATCTCTTTGTTTTCTAAAATCAACAATTCTTGATTTTAGCTCTCTAATTTGGGTGTCCTTGTCATCAATCGAATTATTAGATTGATCGATTGTAGAATTCAAATTGACTTTGTCATCTTTGCAAGCTTCAAGTTCGGCAGTTAGTTCTCCAACTTCGAGAACATATTGACTTATTTCTGTTTGTCTTGCCCCCAGGTCATCCTGAGATTCCTGGAATTTCTTTTTACTGACACAGGAAGTGCTTAGCATTCCCAGGCCAATTAATAGTACTATAGGTGTATATATTTTCATTGTAAAAGTTTTTTCATGAATCAAACTATTATTGTTACCAAGTTATTTTGCAAATATTCAATAACAATTTCTCTGCAAATGTAAAAATTTCCAGATAGGTATGAACCACTATGAGCTTTATCATCAAAGAACATAACTAACATCAATCTTTTAGTGCTTTTACATTTCCATTTTTATATAAGAAATTAATTATAAGCACTAAAATAAAATTAAGTATGGTAAAGGAAGTAAAAGGAGATATTTTACTCACAAAAGCTCAAGCTATCGCTCATGGTGTTGCTCCGAATGATCATTTTGACAGAGGACTAGCTCTAAGTCTAAGGGAAAATTATCCGTCAATGGCTAAAGACTTCAGACATTATTGTCGCTTAAAGCATCCAAAACCTGGAGAAGTTTGGATGTGGGGAGGTGTAGGTGGAGTAAGAATAATAAATCTTATGACACAAGAAGAAGCTAAAACCCATAATAGTCATCCGGGGCGAGCATCATTACCCAATGTAAATCATGCCTTGAGAAATTTTGTAAAAACGGTTAATGAAGAAAATATTAAAAGTTTGGCCCTTCCAAGATTAGCCACTGGGTATGGTGGAGTGGAATGGGAAGATGTAAGACCTTTGATTATTGAAAAACTAAAAGATTTAAATATCCCTGTTTATATCTATACAACTTATTCCAAAGGTGAAAAAGCAAATGAGTAGTTGTGCAAGCCAAATATTGAATTTCTGATTAACTTTGCTCTAACTCTAAGCATATTGACCAGATGTTCAAAGAATACAAAATTGAAGACATAGTACCTCAAGTTAGAGCAACATTTGAAGTTCTTCAGGATACTATTCCTTTTATAAAAGAGAATAATCTGCTGGCTGGAATTTTTGAACACAAATGGATTTCATTATTCATTGTAATTGTTTCGAGCTGTTTTTCATTATTATTAATCGGTGATTTTATCCAATATTTTTCGTCGGTTCCGAGCGATGCTGTACTACAATCTTCTCTCGCCTTGGACTCAGCTGAAATCACCGATGCTGTCAAGAAAGAAGGTAAAAGTGCCTTGTTTTCAGGAGGAACGAAATACCTCTTTTTAATTGCTTTGGAAGTGATCATCTTTTATTTTTCAGTTCGAACCTTATCAATCCTTACCGGTAAAATTCACAATCCCACTTTTGTGGAATTTGTAAGAGCCGAAGAGCGAATGATAAAAGTTATGCTAAGAAATTTTATTAGAGGTATCATTGCTCTAGTTTTCATTTATATTGCTTTATCAATCCTTGGATTAACAAGCTTGACATCATTTTTTATGTTTTTTGTGTATTCCTATTTCATTGGATTTGCATTTTTTGACAACTATAACGAACAATTTAATAAGACTATAAAAGAGAGTGATAAACTCATTAAAAATCACCGCTGGGCTTCAACAGCCTTAGGTCTTATGATTTCAGGTCTGATGTATATACCAATCGTAGGACCACTCAGTACTCCGCTTATTGGTTCTATTGCTGCTACTATGTATGGGAATAGATTCCAAATAGATACACTTGAATTAATAGGATAAGTGTAAGCCCTTTTAGTGTAAGCATTATATTTATTAAATTCGTTCAGCTAACATTCGGCTAAATCGCAAAATTAATTTCTCAGTTATGACTATAAAAAGAAGAACCTTTGTGAAAAATATGATGTGGACGACTAGCGCCCTATCAATGACTCCCCTATTTGCCTGCAATCCTAAAAACGAAACTCAAATCGTAAACAATCTTGAGAGTGCTTTAAAAATATCTTTGGCGCAGTGGTCAGTACACCTTCAGCTACAAGCAAGTGAAATCAATCCTGGCGATTTTGCTAGCCTTGCAAAGAATAAGTTTGGTATCAATGCTATAGAATATGCAAGTCAATTTTATAACGACGTTGTTGAGGATGAATCCTATTGGATTAAAATGCGAGAAAGAGCCTCCAGCGAAGAGGTAGAAAGTCTTTTAATTATGATTGATGATGAAGGAGACTTAGGAGCAACTGATGACCTGGAAAGGACGACAGCAGTTGAAAATCATTATAAATGGGTTCATACAGCAAAACTATTAGGATGCCATTCAATTAGAGTTAATGCTTTTGGTGGATCCGAAGAACAGGTTTTACGCAATGCTCTAATTGATGGAATGGGTCGTCTTGTCGATTATGCAGGAAAGGAAGACATCAATGTTATAATCGAAAATCATGGTCTGCTGAGTTCAAAAGCGAGTTTTATTTGTGATGTTATCAAACAAGTCAATAAACCTAATTTCGGAACCTTACCAGATTTTGGTAACTGGTGTATGGATGCAGAATGGGGAAGTACTGCTAAAAATGAATGCAAAGATTCATATGGTATCTATAAGGGCGTTCAAGAATTTCTTCCTTATGCAAAAGCCGTAAGTGCAAAAGCTTATGATTTCGATGAAAATGGAGACGAAACCACTATTGATTATTATAAAATGATCAAACTAATAAAAGACTCTGGATACAAAGGATACATTGGAATAGAATACGAAGGACCCAATTATTCTGAAAATGAAGGCATACTTCTGACCAAATCCCTTTTAGAAAAATCAATAGCGAAAAACGCTTAGTCTTTCAATCAAGCAAGCTTTTCTTCAAAGATGGTTTCCTATATACTTTATGGACTATAAAATATGGTGTTTGTTTGTTATTTTGAGGAATCTTGTAATTCCAAACACTAATGAAACAATCTATCCTTCTCACTTTTCTGTTATTATTCTCTTTACCACCAATTTTGATTGGGCAATCCAATCAAATAAAACAATTGGAGGACGAATTAAAGCAACTTGATGGTAATGCATTTCTTAATAAATCATTTGAGTTAGCTGAAATTTACTTAAAGAATGGCCATTATGACGATGGTGTAAAAGTATTAGATAAAGCTTCCAGAGAGGTTAAAAAGATGAAACGTGGACCTCAAATTGCATTTATACACAAAGAAAAAGCTAGCTATATTCTAAGGCTTGCTCCTCCGGATAAAAAATATTTGCAAACAGCTTTTGAATCAATAAAAACCAGTCTGCAAAAAAATATCCCTGCATTAGAAGATGGAAATCTGAATTTATTGGAAACGATCAAATCCAGATCTACAGATAGAAAATTAAGTATTTCTGTAAATAATGAAATTGCAGAAATAAATTCCAAGAGAGAAAGTCTCGCCATTCAAACAGAAAAAACAAAACAAGAAGAAGAATTTAAAGAATTCAAAAAAAGAGGAAAAGATCAAAAATTTGAAGAATTTAAAAACATTCAATCAGAAAGAAAAAAGCTTGAAAGTACCGTTAGTACTCTTGCCCAGCAAAGAAGAGATCTTGACAGACTAAATCAGGAACGTAAACTGCAAATTGACGAATTATCTACCGAACAAGCTAAAAGCCAGCTTCTTCTTTTGGAAACTAAAAAGAACCTGGATTCTCTGAAGTACTTAGCATTATCGGATTCAATTGACAACGTTCAAAAAACGGCAGAGCTTGAGAGAGTTGAATCTAAGCTTGAGCTTCAAACAGCTCAATTAAAATTGACAAAAACAAGGAACAACTTATTTATTGCATTGGCTGGCTTTATTGCCCTACTAAGTATTTTCCTTTTCATGAGGTATAGATCTTCCAGAAAACATAACGCTGAATTAGAGAATAAGAATAAGATTATTGATACAGAGAAAAGTATATCTGAAAACTTATTGCTTAATATACTATCAGAGTCTATAGCCTCTGAATTAAAAGAAAAAGGGACTGTAGAAACTCAATCTTATGAATCTTGTACGGTCATGTTTGCAGACTTTGTCAACTTTTCAAAGATTTCAAAAACCATGAGTCCGCAAAAGTTGATTGAAAGCCTACATCATTGTTTTGGAAAATTTGATGAAATAGTTGAAAAACACGGTGTAGAAAAAATAAAGACAATTGGTGATGCCTACATGTGTGCTGCAGGAGTTCCTACAGCTTCAAAAAAACATGCCTCTAATATCATAGACACAGCAAAAGAGTTTCAGACATTTTTAAGACAATGGAATACAGAAAGAAGTAAATTGGGACTACCGTTATTTGAAGCTCGTATAGGGATTCACTCCGGACCCGTTATCGCCGGTGTTGTAGGAAATACAAAATTTGCTTTTGATATTTGGGGAGACACTGTAAACACAGCAGGGCGTATGGAGACGACAAGTGAACCGGGAAGAATAAATATTTCATAAGTCACTAAAAATCTCTTAAACAATCAGTACAAATTAGAGCCCCGTGGTAAACTAAAGATCAAGAACATGGAAGATATGGATGGATATTTTGTATTAGAGAGTTAATCGTCATTATTCTTCAATACTTTTCTCTATAGTGTAGCTTCTGAATTCATTTGGATTTTCTTTTCATAATATATACTTCAACTTGCTTCTAGCTCCTATGGAAGTTTTTAAACAACAATGTAATTTATAATCATTGCTATTCAGTTAATATGGACTAGTATTTAAAGGAATTAAATTAATTTAGAAGCTTTTAGCTTAAATATATGAAAACCAACTCCTTACAATTCTGGGCGATCACTGTAGCCATGGCAGGTTTTTTATTTGGATTTGATACCATCGTTATTTCAGGTGCCGGTCAATCCATCCAAAAACTATGGAACACAAGCCCTCTTTTCCATGGCACATTTATTATGTCGATGGCCTTATGGGGAACCGTATTAGGAGCCTTGCTCGGTGGAATTCCCTGTAATAAATGGGGACGAAAAAAAACATTGTTTTGGATTGGTATTTTGTATACTGTTTCAGCATTAGGATCAGCGCTCGCTGTGGATCCTTACAGCTTTTCAATTTTCAGATTTATAGGTGGACTTGGAGTAGGTGCCTCTTCAGTTGCAGCTCCAATTTATATCTCTGAAATCGCTCCAAAAGATAAACGTGGAAGACTCGTGGCCAGCTATCAATTTAATATCGTCTTTGGAATACTAATTGCGTTTCTATCCAATTTTTTAATCGGCAAATATCTAGGATCAGATGCATGGAGATGGATGCTTGGTATAGAAGCAATACCGGCTCTCATTTATACAATGATGGTATTAAAGGTACCTCAAAGTTCGAGATGGTTGATGATGAAACATAACGATGAAGACAAAGCCTCATCCGTCCTTTCAAAGATTTACACTAAAGAAGAAGTAATAAATCAACTGAATCTTATCAGAGCCAGTTTAACTGAAACAATATCACACACATTTTTTTCGAAGAAGTATAAATGGCCAATAATGCTTGCCTTTCTATTGGCATTTTTCAATCAGTTATCGGGGATTAATTTTGTCCTATACTATGCGCCAAGAATTTTTTCTCAAGCTGGAATCGCTGCTGAAAATGTACTAGGCGCTTCAATTCCGATAGGCATTGTAAACTTTATTTTTACATTATTGGGGATGTATCTGATAGATCGTTTAGGCCGCAAGCAATTGATGGTCTTTGGATCGATAGGATACATATTAAGCTTATGTGCCGTGTCGTGGGCCTTTTATAGTGCCGCTGAAGGAGTTATGGTTGTCATATTTGTTTCGGCGTTTATCGCTTCGCATGCGGTTGGTCAGGGCGCTGTGATATGGGTATTTATTTCTGAAATTTTCCCTAATAAAATAAGAGATAAAGGGATGTCTTTTGGATCCGGGAACCATTGGGTATTTGCAGCAATTATTACATTGGTAACTCCTTCTGTTCTTAACGCTTTCTCGGGTGCTACAATTTTCGCATTTTTTGCATTTATGATGGTATTGCAATTACTATTTGTCATCTTCTTAATGCCTGAAACTAAAGGAATAAGTCTCGAAGAACTAGAACAGAAACTTATAAAATAATATAGTCAATGAATATTTTAGGAATTGATGTTGGGGGATCCGGAATAAAAGGAGCCATAGTTGATACCAAAAAGGGAATACTAATTAGTGAACGTCATAGAATCGCAACTCCTCAACCGCCCAATCCAAAAAACATAAGTAATACCATTGCCGAAATGGTAAAACATTTTAAATACAAAGGTCCTGTTGGGTGCGGATTCCCTACTGTTGTTGTAAAAGGTAAATCTCTGACGGAGGGAAATATTGATCCAAAATGGACAGGAGTACAAATTGATAAGGTTTTTGAAAAAGCAACCGGTCTAAAATTTACAGTGATGAATGATGCCGACATTGCAGGATTCGCGGAATTGAAATTCGGTGCTGCAAAAAGCAAAAAAGGATTAATCGTCATGCTGACAGTAGGTACCGGAATTGGTTCAGGCTTATTTCAAGACGATGTATTAATTCCTAATATTGAAATGGGTAGGCTTCTTGGAAAAAATGGGAAACCTATAGAATTTTGGGCTGGGGATAAGGCAAGAAAAGATCAAAATCTAGAATGGGAAGAATGGGGGAAAAGGTTTAATTTTTTTCTTAAACATATTGTCAGGACTTTTTCTCCTGACTATTTCATTCTTGGAGGAGGGATAAGTAAGAAATACGATAACTATAAGAAATACATCAAAGTATCTACACCACTTCTTATCGCTAAGTTTATGAATAATGCAGGAATTATAGGTGCTGCCATCGCTGCAGAACAAAACCATAAAAACTAAACCAACTGATTTATGCGCTTACTCTATTTAGGCTTGCTTTTTCTTATTCTAATCCAATCATGCAAATCTGATAATTCGACATCTGTAAAACACACTCAGATTGCAGAAAGCAATTACGATGAAAAGCATAGACCACAATTTCATTTTTCTCCTGATGCCCATTGGATGAATGATCCAAACGGCTTGGTCTATTCTGAAGGAGAATATCATTTGTTCTATCAATATTATCCTGATTCTACAATATGGGGCCCGATGCACTGGGGTCATGCCGTTAGTAAAGATTTGGTACATTGGGAACATTTGCCTATCGCATTATATCCAGATGATATTGGTTATATTTTCTCAGGTAGTGCATGTAGGTCTTCAAACCAAAGTGGACAATAAGTGAATAAAATTAAGTTACACTTTTAAAAGTTAAATTGAAATATTTTTGTCTGCGTTTTTTAAATGTTTTGTGTTTACATAATTTTTTTCTCTTCAGTTTTTCTTCTTTTAATCCATAATAAACATCTGCTGGTGTCAAGTTTTGTAAAGATTCATGATATCTGTGATGGTTATAATATTTTACAAATTGTGAAAGAGGAAAACTCAATTCACCTGGGCTGTAATAATGATCCAGTTTAATTACATTTTTCATCGTTCTGTGATACCTTTCAATCTTGCCTTGCGTTTGAGGATGACCAGGTCTTCCTCTCACATGTTTAATTTTGTAATCATCCAAATAAGAGCTCAACTCTTGACTTAAATAACAAGATCCATTATCAGATAATAACTTAGGCGGTTTATTCAAATTTACATTTGGATGGTTTAATGCCTGATTCAAAGTATTTTTTACATCAAGGGTTTTCATCGTTGAGCACAACTCCCAACTTATAATGTACCTAGAATAATCATCTAATATAGTCGATAGGTAATACCATCCCCAGCCAATGATTTTGAAATAAGTAAAATCAGTTTGCCACATTTGATTGACAGTTGTTGTTTTGTCTTTAAATTCATCTGCGGCAGATATCAGATCATAATGAGGAGGGTTTATCAGTCCAGCAGATTTCAATATTCTGTAACCACTGCTTTCGCTTATAAAGTATTGATTCTCATCAGTATACCTGCAAGCCAATTCTCTACAAGAAAGCTCTGAAACTTCCAGTGCCAGATTCAATATATTAGACCTGATCCGATCAGGAATCTTGTTCCAGTAATGCTTCCTTGTACTTTTCTTTTCCTCTAATCCTACAATTCCATTTTCCCGATATTTCTTATACCAGTTGTAAAAGGTTGATTTGTGAATACCAATTTCCTTGAGAGTTCTTCTAACACTCCATTCAGATTGCTCAACCAGCCTAATCAGTTCCATCTTTTCTTTTGCTGTAAATCGCATATACTTCTTGAATTTTATTTTACTCCATTCAAGCTTTTTTTAAGCACACGATTTTTCAGGGTAAGTTCTGCTACTACCTCTTTAAGGTCTTGATTTTCTGTCTTTAGATGTTGAACTTCTGAAGTATTGGCTTCACGTTCTGTGTCTCCCTTTAAACGTTTCTTCCCTGCTTCCATGAAATCTTTACTCTACTTATAATATAGTGGTTGTGAAATCTCTTCTCTTCTACAAAGAGAAGCAACACTTTGTTCTCCTCTTAATCCTTCAATGACTATTCTAATCTTTTCTTCTGTAGAAAATTTACGTCTTGTCCTTCTTTTTACATCTCGGACATAAGATTCTGCTGATTTGTTTTTCTTGTTCATAATAAAGTGAATTTAATAGTTATGTATAACTTAATTTTATTCACTTAATGGTCCACTTTTATTTGACGATTTACAGATTTGGCATCATTTGATTTACAGATTACTGAATTCTTTCATCCTTGCAATCAGAATTTCACAATCTCTGTTCCAGAAAATTCAGATTTTGAATACCAATGGTATCTGGCAGGAGTAGCATTGGTTGGAGAAACTTTTTCAGAGTTGAAACAAAATTATGGGGAAGGGTCTTACCAAGTCCGAATCATATCTGGTACCTCTTGTAGAGTATCCTCTTCTTATAATTACTTTATCCCCTCTTATTATAGTTCTGACACAGTCGTTCTTTGTAAGGGTGATTCTTACCCTTTCGGAGGATTAGAACTATCGAATTCTGGTTTTTACATAGATACAATTCAAACTCAGAATAACTGTGATAGTATCATAGCATTACAACTGGAAGTCATAGGAGAAGTATATGATACATTTGAGATGACAATAGCTCCAGGAGAAACATTTGAATTTGGAAATAATAGCTATTCAGAAGAAGGTGAGTATTATATTTCCTTACCTTCTTTTCTTGGATGTGATAGTTTAGTATTGTTGAAATTATTTCATTTTAATGTTTTTATTCCAAACATATTCAGTCCAAATAGTGATGAAGTCAATGACCTTTTCCATCCATTTGTAACAGCGAATGAAGTAACGTCATATGATATGGAAATTTATGATCGATGGGGAAAACTCATCTACCGGGGCGATTCATGGAATGGCTCTAATTTGTCAAAAGATGTATTTGTTTATAAGATTAATGTGGAATTTATTAATGGTAAATCAAACATATTTTATGGCTCTGTAACCCTCCTGAGATAAATATTAAAAAGCAATCATTAAATTGAATGTGATTTGAAAGGAAATTGTAAAATCAATACAAATGAAAATAATTAGAATTTTATCTATTCGGCCTCTCTTAATGATAGGCCTGACATTATTTCTATTTAGTTGCTCAAATAATGATAAAGAATCAAAGAATATTAGTGAAAGTAAAAAGACAACAGCCATTAACTACCCCAGTGATGTAATACCATTTTTTGACGAATGGAAAATATTGTTAGGCGATGGTACAAGCAGTGATAAATTAGTCAATTATGAACATAAAGAATTCTTTTATGTCCAGAATGATGGAAACACAGATTGGGTCGTATATAAAACGCCAAATTCTGGTGTTACTTCACGTACTTCAAGCAATACAAGAACAGAATTAGGACAAAAAGAACATTGGGTCCCTGAAACCGGCGGAAAATTAACAGGCGCTTTAAAAGTTATGCATGTATCAACCTCAGGTGATGCCAGAGTCGCTGCTTCGTATTCAGTTGTAGTAGGACAAATTCATAGTGATGAAGGACATGAAAATGAACCCTTAAAAATATTTTACAAGAAATTCCTTGATCACACCAAAGGATCTGTGTTTTGGAATTATGAAATTAATACAGAAGGCGATAATTCAGAACGTTGGGATTATTCAACAGCGGTCTGGGGTTATGATATGTCAAAAATTGGATCAAGCGCAACTTCATACCCTGAAGAACCTGCTGATGGTATTGCCTTGGGAGAAGAATTCAGTTGTAGGTCTTCAAACCAAAGTGGACAATAAGTGAATAAAATTAAGTTACACTTTTAAAAGTTAAATTGAAATATTTTTGTCTGCGTTGTAGGTCTTCAAACCAAAGTGGACAATAAGTGAATAAAATTAAGTTACACTTTTAAAAGTTAAATTGAAATATTTTTGTCTGCGTTTTTTAAATGTTTTGTGTTTACATAATTTTCTTCTCTTCAGTTTTTCTTCTTTTAATCCATAATAAACATCTGCTGGTATCAAGTTTTGTAAAGATTCATGATATCTGTGATGGTTATAATATTTTACAAATTGTGAAAGAGGAAAACTCAATTCACCTGGGCTGTAATAATGATCCAGTTTAATTACATTTTTCATTGTTCTGTGATACCTTTCAATCTTGCCTTGCGTTTGAGGATGACCAGGTCTTCCTCTCACATGTTTAATTTTGTAATCATCCAAATAAGAGCTCAACTCTTGACTTAAATAACAAGATCCATTATCAGATAATAACTTAGGCGGTTTATTCAAATTTACATTTGGATGGTTTAATGCCTGATTCAAAGTATTTTTTACATCAAGGGTTTTCATCGTTGAGCACAACTCCCAACTTATAATGTACCTAGAATAATCATCTAATATAGTCGATAGGTAATACCATCCCCAGCCAATGATTTTGAAATAAGTAAAATCAGTTTGCCACATTTGATTGACAGTTGTTGTTTTGTCTTTAAATTCATCTGCGGCAGATATCAGATCATAATGAGGAGGGTTTATCAGTCCAGCAGATTTCAATATTCTGTAAACACTGCTTTCGCTTATAAAGTATTGATTCTCATCAGTATACCTGCAAGCCAATTCTCTACAAGAAAGCTCTGAAACTTCCAGTGCCAGATTCAATATATTAGACCTGATCCGATCAGGAATCTTGTTCCAGTAATGCTTCCTTGTACTTTTCTTTTCCTCTAATCCTACAATTCCATTTTCCCGATATTTCTTATACCAGTTGTAAAAGGTTGATTTGTGAATACCAATTTCCTTGAGAGTTCTTCTAACACTCCATTCGGATTGCTCAACCAGCCTAATCAGTTCCATCTTTTCTTTTGCTGTAAATCGCATATACTTCTTGAATTTTATTTTACTCCATTCAAGCTTTTTTTAAGCACACGATTTTTTAGAGTAAGTTCTGCTACTACCTCTTTAAGGTCTTGATTTTCTGTCTTTAGATGTTGAACTTCTGAAGTATTGGCTTCACGTTCTGTGTCTCCCTTTAAACGTTTCTTCCCTGCTTCCATGAAATCTTTACTCCACTTATAATATAGTGGTTGTGAAATCTCTTCTCTTCTACAAAGAGAAGCAACACTTTGTTTGAAGACTTGCTATTCTTAAGACAGTCTATAATTTAAAAATAAGATTTATTCAATACTCTTTGGGATTAACCCCAAAGAGTATTGGTTTCTTGGAGCATACTCTCTTGGACTCTTCCTTCCAAGTGAGCCATGAGGATGATTATCGTTATAATCTTTACTCCATTTGTCTGCAATTATTTGGAACTGTGATATGCTGCTAAACATATATGCATCCAAAACATCTTCTCTAAATGTTCGATTAAACCTTTCTACATATCCATTTTGCATTGGCTTTCCAGGCTCTGAATATATTCGCTTTATACCTCTTAGCTTACACCAATTCTTATAGTCGTTTGAAGTAAATTCAGGCCCATTGTCAGATCGTATATATTTAGGTTTCCCGTAGTATTCTAACAACTCATCTAAAAACCTGGTTACTCTTACGGAAGGAAAACTTATACTCCCTTTATTTAACAGGCTTTCTCTATTACAATCATCTATTACATTCAATACTCTTAATGTTCTACCATCACTCAGACTATCACTCATAAAATCCATACTCCATATTTCATTCACTGCTTGAGGTTGATATAATGGCATCCTTAGTTCCTCTGGCAATTTTCTTCGCTTTTTATGTCTACGTACTAAACCCATTTCTCTGTATACTCGCAGCATTCTACTCCATGCCCATTTATAGCCTTCTCGTCTTGTCCTATTATAGTAGTTTTCAAATCCTCTGTTAGGTGCTATTTTTAACAGCTCTTTATACTTCGCTACTATTGCACTATCGTCTACTTTACTCTCATAATACCATGTTGATCGACTCCATCCTATTAGTGAACATAGCCGCTTTATTCCAACTTTATAGGTACCCTTCAAATAGATTACAACTTCTCTTTTGACGGAAGACTCTACCACTTTTTTCCAAGAACATCTTTTGCCATTTGCAAGTCCAGTGATACATCTGCAAACATCCGTTTGAGTTTCCTGTTTTCATCCTCTAATTCCTTTAGACGTCGCAAATGGCTTACTTCCATTCCTGCATATTTCTTACGCCAATTGTAAAATGTACCCTTATTGATGCCTAACTCTCTGCTGAGGTCTTCTACCGATCTTCCAGATTCGTTTTCCTTTAGAGCCTTTATTATTTGGCCCTCTGTAAATTTACTTTGTTTCATAACAGCTTAAATTTATAAAATTTGTTCATTTTTAAACTGTCTTAATTTTACGCAAGGTTACATGTTCTCCTCTTAATCCTTCAATGACTATTCTAATCTTTTCTTCTGTAGAAAATTTACGTCTTGTCCTTCTTTTTACATCTCGGACATAAGATTCTGCTGATTTGTTTTTCTTGTTCATAATAAAGTGAATTTAATAGTTATGTATAACTTAATTTTATTCACTTAATGGTCCACTTTTATTTGACGATTTACATTTGTCTGATAATAAAAACGAAATGACAGCCTAACATGGGAAATTATTGTTTTTTGAAAACACAATTGAACCTATTGTTCATCTTTACTCTTATTTTAACTGCATGTTCAAATAATGAAAATTCCTGTAACACATACACAGAGAAAGAAATCAAAAAATCGATTCAGGAATTAGAACCCTATAATGAAAACAGTCAAGTACATCTCGATTCAATCTATAAGTTAGCAATGAACTATTATAAGCTTGGAAAACTAGAACAGGCATCTATAAATTTTAAAGAAATTATTGAGATTGATCCTACTTACAATTGTGCTATTGCAAACAAAGGAGTAATTTCTTACTTATCAGGACACATTGAACAGGCATGTTTAGAGTTTATAAAAGCTATAGAACTAAACTGTGATTTAGAATTAATGAAAGGTGAGAAATTAAGTAAATACGTAAAAACGAACTGTAATTAGTTTGCTTACGCTAAAAATGAGCAAACCACCGATGCTCCTCCCTAGCATTACACTTATAATAAAATTTGGATTTCATATCTTGAAGAAACGATGTGGTCGTCTTGGGTAAGAAATCCAAGGAAAAGATGATTTTATGACAGAATTTTAGAATACAATAATCTATTCAAGTTCAGCAAAAGCGTTTCCATGTATAGTATCATATTCTAATTCCTTAAACTCAAAGTCCTTTTTTATCTCATTAAAAACTTCGCATGAAGTAATTGGCGATACATATATATGAAGAGTCAACGCGCGACCATTTGTGTCATTATTTAGCTTATGGTATCCCATACTATTACTCATAAAGCTTGTCATTCCGGGACTCAAATGTTTTCTATTTGCTTCAATAAGATTACCAGATCGATCTTTTTTATAACGAATTTCTGTCATCTGTCCTTCTATCTGATAGACCCAACATATTTGACCCCCATGACCGTGAATTGGTGTTGTATCCCCTTTTCTCCAACAGAGCAAAATCAACTCATATTCATTGTTCCGATTAATACAATTCCGGGTATATCCCTTTTTATCCCAAGAGGCATAGGATTCAAACTCGTTTGGTGAAATATTCATTTGTCTAATAATCTTTCCCAGATTGGAAAAATCTGACTGATCAAGTTTATCGATCAGTTCTTCAAGTGACTCAACACTGTCCATATAGTATGTTTTTATTAAAAAGGATATCCAGAATATTCAAATAACATTTACACATACATTAAGCAAAATTATTCGATTTCCCATCTAATCGTCGAATTAATTACTATTTAACTTCTCAATATGTGTTTTTTATAGAGCATCTATTTTTTCTTAGAGTCTGAGAATGCTAGATGCTCGAGAGCTTTATGTGCTACAAAAAAAATAGTAGTTTTCTGCTTTTAAAGATCTGACCAAAAACTTATGGGCCTTTGAATAAATAGAGTGATAAAATTAAAAGCTACCAACAAAACATTTATCATCAGAAAGCAATTTTTCCCTTATTCAAAACTTGTAGCTCGTTGACTACCCTATTTCATTTGTTGTAACTTAGGTCAACTGATTGTGGACAAGACAATACCCTTAGAATTAATTAAATCAAAATATTATCAATGAAAGTTACAGCAGAACACAATGAACGAATAGCAAAAATGACTTTTTCTTCAGTTTATCCTCATTACGTGGCAAAAGTTGAAAAAAAAGGTAGAACGCAAGACGAACTGCAACAGGTTATTGAATGGCTAACTGGTTTTGATAAAATTCAAATACAAAAACTAATAGATGAAAAAGTTACATTTGAAACATTCTTTCAAAAATCAGAGTTGCATCCAAATACCCACCTCATTAAAGGCGTAATATGTGGTTATCGAATCGAGGAAATTGATAATCTATTAACCCGACAAGTAAGATATTTAGACAAATTAATAGATGAACTGGCCAGACGACGAAAAATGGAAAAAATCTTACGTGAAGAAAAATAGTGTGCTCAATGAATCGTAAAAATGAATGCGCATCCTAACATTGTATAAGACGTCCAGAGCCATGTAAGCTTTCAATGTGTATATTGTATAGCCCCTTGCAAGCAATCAACAATAAGAAATATAGCACAAATGCATTCTCACTATCAGAAAGATGGCATATTAGACAATCAAAGCTTTTCAAACAATGGAAGCAAAATGTTTCAATTTATTAAAACAAGAAATGATTAGAAAATTTGTTGTGTTATTTGGGATGACGGATAATTATCTGCTGCACCATAATGAATGTTTCTAAACGCATATTGCACGTAAGACTTAATCGTAATTATAAAATGAATTTAAAATTTGCAAGGAATTTAATTTTATCAATAGTAGTGTTCCTTTACTTTGCGGATTGCTTTTGTCAAACAAGCGTTATGTCTTACAACATTAGGTATAACAATTCAGAAGATGGAAAAAATAGTTGGGAAAACAGAAAACTAGAAGTTGTAAAAATGATAAAGTATTATCATCCTGGTATTTTAGGAATACAGGAAGGACTTTATAATCAAGTCAACTATTTAGATTCTACTTTAAATAACTACAATTTTGTAGGAGTAGGAAGAGATGATGGAAAAAGGAAAGGTGAATTTTCGGCAATTTTTTATGACACTACAAAGTATAAACTTATTGAAACAACTACCTTTTGGTTGTCTCCAACACCGAATGAAGTTTCAGTAGGATGGGATGCATCAATGGAACGAATATGTACCTATGGTGCTTTTCGTTCTAGAATAACTGAAGATTCTATTTTCGTCTTTAATTGTCATTTTGACCATCGTGGAAAGAAATCAAGAGAAGAGTCTGCTCATTTAGTTCTCGAACAAATAAAGAATAAGAGCATAGGGTATTCGCAGATTTTGGTAATGGGGGATTTAAATTGTTTGCCACATGAAAGCCCTATTAAAATATTTAATACAGAATTTGAGGATTCTTACCGGGTAAGTCAATCAAATCCTTATGGCCCGATTGGTACTTACAACAGTTTCAATACAGAAAATGAATTGACTGACAGGATAGATTATATTATATGACTATCGGATTAATTACATATTTACCTCCCATTTTACAGATACAGAGTTAGTTACAACTCTATCGAATACAGAATTGAAGTATTTTCTATTAAACTTATAGCAGAACTCATCGAGATAACTTTGCAGATATTGCTCACCAATGGAATGATGCACATCTAACAGCAATCTTTTGGCATTGCTTATGACTATATGAACCCAAGGCAGAATTTTACGAGTCTCTTTCTTGTCCTTTATTACCACAGCTTTATGGTCAGTGAGGCTGTTTGCTAAATCATTATAGTTATTAGCTCCGTCTGTTATTGCAGATGTTTTTGTATCAATAGCTTGTTCTACTTGTGCATTGGTGCTTTCTTTGCTAAGGTCATCTAGTAATTTCATTTTAATGTATCTCACTTTTTTATTGGTTTTGTGCCTGTATTTTTTAGTAGGTTCCACAGATATTGATTCAGCCATAACCAATACTATTGCTTGCTTTTGACTTCCTTTACCTCTCTTATATTTTCCATCATTGTTTTCTAATTCTATTACGGTTTGATCTCGTCTTTCTTTGTTGGGAACTATTTCAAAGAAACCTTCATCAAGTTCAACTTGATTACCAAGAAGATAATTATCATCTCGCCTACCCATAGAGTGACGTATTTTATGTGTAGGTCTTCAAACCAAAGTGGACCATTAAGTGAATAAAATTAAGTTACACTTTTAAAAGTTAAATTGAAATATTTTTGTCTGCGTTTTTTAAATGTTTTGTGTTTACATAATTTTTTTCTCTTCAGTTTTTCTTCTTTTAATCCATAATAAACATCTGCTGGTGTCAAGTTTTGTAAAGATTCATGATATCTGTGATGGGTATAATATTTTACAAATTGTGAAAGAGGAAAACTCAATTCACCTGGGCTGTAATAATGATCCAGTTTAATTACATTTTTCATCGTTCTGTGATACCTTTCAATCTTGCCTTGCGTTTGAGGATGACCAGGTCTTCCTCTCACATGTTTAATTTTGTAATCATCCAAATAAGAGCTCAACTCTTGACTTAAATAACAAGATCCATTATCAGATAATAACTTAGGCGGTTTATTCAAATTTACATTTGGATGGTTTAATGCCTGATTCAAAGTATTTTTTACATCAAGGGTTTTCATCGTTGAGCACAACTCCCAACTTATAATGTACCTAGAATAATCATCTAATATAGTCGATAGGTAATACCATCCCCAGCCAATGATTTTGAAATAAGTAAAATCAGTTTGCCACATTTGATTGACAGTTGTTGTTTTGTCTTTAAATTCATCTGCGGCAGATATCAGATCATAATGAGGAGGGTTTATCAGTCCAGCAGATTTCAATATTCTGTAAACACTGCTTTCGCTTATAAAGTATTGATTCTCATCAGTATACCTGCAAGCCAATTCTCTACAAGAAAGCTCTGAAACTTCCAGTGCCAGATTCAATATATTAGACCTGATCCGATCAGGAATCTTGTTCCAGTAATGCTTCCTTGTACTTTTCTTTTCCTCTAATCCTACAATTCCATTTTCCCGATATTTCTTATACCAGTTGTAAAAGGTTGATTTGTGAATACCAATTTCCTTGAGAGTTCTTCTAACACTCCATTCGGATTGCTCAACCAGCCTAATCAGTTCCATCTTTTCTTTTGCTGTAAATCGCATATACTTCTTGAATTTTATTTTACTCCATTCAAGCTTTTTTTAAGCACACGATTTTTTAGAGTAAGTTCTGCTACTACCTCTTTAAGGTCTTGATTTTCTGTCTTTAGATGTTGAACTTCTGAAGTATTGGCTTCACGTTCTGTATCTCCCTTTAAACGTTTCTTCCCTGCTTCCATGAAATCTTTACTCCACTTATAATATAGTGGTTGTGAAATCTCTTCTCTTCTACAAAGAGAAGCAACGCTTTGTTCTCCTCTTAATCCTTCAATGACTATTCTAATCTTTTCTTCTGTAGAAAATTTACGTCTTGTCCTTCTTTTTACATCTCGGACATAAGATTCTGCTGATTTGTTTTTCTTGGTCATAGTAAAGTGAATTTAATAGTTATGTATAACTTTTAATATTTCACTTAATGGTCCACTTTTATTTGACGATTTACATTGCTAATTCTAGCGGCTTGCAGTACTGAAGACAATTCAAGTTTAGACAATGACTTAAATGCTTTAGAAGATTTAAATCTTCCCACTATTCCTTTTAATTATGAAGAAATCCAATTACCAGAACATTTTTTAAACAACAACTATCCTCCTAATTATCAATTTCAATTTGCAGCGATTGAAAGTGACAACACGCCTCCTGACAACCCAATAATCAATGATGGAGTTCTTTTGGGAAGAGTTTTATTCTATGAAAATAAATTAAGTTCAAACGGAACTATATCATGTGCCTCTTGTCATAAACAAGAATTAGGATTTGCAGATAATGAAAAACTAAGTATAGGTTTTGAAGGTGGATTAACCGGAAGGCACTCAATGGGTTTAACAAATGCGAGATTCTATCAAACCGGAAAATTCTTCTGGGATGAAAGAGCAGAAACATTAGAAGATCAAGTTTTAATGCCTTTTCAAGATCCTGTAGAAATGGGATTAACATTAGACGAAGTTGTTCAAATTGTAAAAGATCAACCCTATTCTTCTGTACTGTTTAAAAATGCTTTTGACGATGAAACAATTAATGCTGATAGGATATCCAAAGCCTTGGCACAATTTGTACGAAGCCTCATAAGCTTCGATTCGAAATATGATCAAGGACGAAGTATGGTGAATAATCCATTAGAAGATTTTCCAAACTTCACTGTTGAAGAAAATATGGGAAAGAGATTATTTAATGCTCAAAACCTTGTAGCTCCATCTTGTAATGCATGCCATCTGAGTGAAGCATTTGTAGCTCCTCTCCTGGCTCCAAACGGTACCACTTCGGGAACCAATAATGGACTTGACGCGAACTCAGAAGATGATATGGGAATTTTTGAATCTACAGGAAATAACGGTCATAGAGGAAAATTCAAAGTACCTTCTCTGCGAAATATTGCTGTAAGAGCACCATTTATGCATGATGGAAGATTTAACACACTAGAAGAAGTCATTGATCATTATAGTACTGGTATTCAGAATCATCCAACGTTGCAGCCTTTTCTAAAAGATGATAATAACGAAGCCGTTAAGTATGACTTTACTACAGAAGAAAAAGAAGCTCTGGTAGCATTTTTAAATACTCTAACAGATGCTCAATTTATTCAAGAGGAAAAGTTCAGTAATCCTTTTAAATAAAGAAGACTATGTTCCATCAGTAGACAGAAACATAGTCTCTTATTTTTTAATAATAAATTGGCCGATTTATCTCATGCCATATATAACTGTGATGATGATTGAAAATTTATATCAAACCCAGATAAGTATCTTCTTTTACCGCATTCATCTCACTTATTAAATCGGTAGAATTATATTCTATATGCATTTCGGTATCTTCTCCTTCAGTTGCATCTTCTTCTGTAGGATTGAAAGATGGGAAAGCTGTCATTATAGCACCAATTACTGCAAATACAACTATCCAAAAACCTCCATTGATAAGAATAAATTTAAAACTCCTTTGCTCATAAAGCGCATTTACTAATATGGCTCCAAAAGCGAAAACACCAACATGTTTAGCACCATGATACATACCATGAAGAATAGCTGGTAACGGATCATCATGATTTATCCATTTCATTTCATAAGCCATATAAACACTTACAATAAATGTAAGTCCGAAAATCATAGCCATATTTCCTGACTGAGCTTTTTCTTCAGTCATACCTGTTTCTTTCATCCAGGCCGTTCCAAATACTTTTTTGTGGTACCAAATAAACCCGAGGAAAAGACTAGCTACGCCTGACAAAAGACAGGCGATAATAAGATTTGTCATATTTACTTTTTTTACTGTGGTTAATAATATCAGTAACTAAAATAACGATTTCAAGTCATACAATTAATTTTGAAAATCTAGAAGATGAACCTCATAGTCTTTTACTTGTAAGAAAGTGATTGCTACTTTTCCAATGTTCCATCCATAGTAAAAAATAAAATATCAGTAGTATAATTAAATGAAGGAAATGCATATTGAGGAAATAGAGCAAGAATGAGATCAATGAATAACCAGAGAGTTATACAATATTCTGTTCCATAGTTTCAACTGGGTTCTGTTCAAAATATCGCTTTCCTTTTGTCATAGAATAGATATCTATGAGTACATGTATCAGCATCAAGACCCACAATGATTCGGTAAATAAGAAGATAGTAGACAACAATAATCCCAAACTAAAGGCTAGAAAAGCATTCTTAAATCCGGTCCCATAATGACATAATCCAAATATTAGGTTTGCAATAAATATAGCCGGAATAAAATGCATAAAATGGATCAGCATCCAATAAAGAAATCCACGATAAACAATTTCTTCACATATACCGGCTGCAAAGGAGGCGCCAATAGACCAACGATACTCATTTTCATTGGAAGGAAGCAAAAATCTAATGGCTTCATTATGCTCAATTTCCTTTTTTAATTTATGAGGTTCAAAATTATAATGCCAAAGCAAAAACATACCTAGAACACAAGCCAATAATAAACCAATAATAGCTATTGGTTCAAAAACAAATGACAGACCAATTTCATTAAGAGAATCTCCATTAAAGATCAATGCTCCGATCACGAGGACAGCAAGAATAATTTGTATCACAACAGTCTGCTTAAAGAACATCAGTAGACCATCGGGGCTTTCAGAAAGAAATGCTTTGATTCTTTTCCCCGATAAAACTCCATTAATTGGTAATAATATTCCAATAATAAAGAGAAGCAAAAGGTATGTAATTGATGTTATCTCCATTCTATATTCTGTTTAGTTAATTTCTTTTTTTTCAATTTTCAAGATAAACGACACAATGATTATTCGATGTTATTTTGATTCAATAAGGGCTTCCCAAAGTTTCTTTTCTTCAGTCAATGCGAATTTGTTTTTTAATACTAAGCTTGTCTTTTCAAGTTCTTTAGATTTTGGAACAATCTTGAAAACCTGAGCCTGCTTCAAATCTGTCATCTTCACATTTTTATCCTTCAAAAATGCTTTCAGCTGAGTGACTACTTCAGTCTCCTTATTATAATCATCCAGAGTTAAAATCATCAATTCTTGTTCTTCAGAAGAATCAATACTAAGCCTAATTCCTTCGACAATAGATTTTAAGTCATCAGGTGAGAAATGGAAATATTTTTTGACCGCCCTCGAAAACGTTTCATAATCTTTGTATCCGAAATGATCGCTCAATTCATAAACCATCCAATTCTCCTGCATGATCAATTGATGAGCCTTATTCATTTTTAACTCTTCAACAAAGCTAAACGGAGTTCGTCCGGTTTGCCGTTTAAATTGACGATGGAACTGAGAAGGTGACAAACAAGCTAGTGAAGCCAAATCTTTCAACTCCATGCTTGACTGAAGATTATTTTCGATATGATTCAATACTCTTTTTATCCGATCTTCCATCTGACTATAAATGTAAATGCAATTCAATAAGAACTATATGATGATTCTTACTGTTTTTAAAATCTACTCCATTTTGCTTACTGAGAATTGAAGCATACATCTAAAGCTTCTATCCCTAACCGTCAGATATTAACTTCAATAGAATTTGAGAATATATTACCATTTTTTAAGACCCAACAATTTTTCACCCAGATCTGATAGTTCAGCTGTGCCATATCTAGTTTGCTCCCAGTTTCGAGGATCTCCGGGAAAGGCATACCCTTCAGGCGCTATACGATTTTTCCATGAATTAATACGCCATTCCTTTAAAGCATCATTTTCTTGTTGAGCAGGCATCATAGAAATGTATTGTGCAATTCTCACTTTATCCTCCGTGCGGTTAGGCCGTATTCCATGCGGTTCAGAACTATGGAATATTAACAAGTCGCCAGTCTCCATAGCAACTTTCACAATTTTATCTTCAAGCTCCGATATATCTGGTTGGAAGCGATTTCTTTCTTCAGCTTGTGTCAATTTCCATGTATCAAAATTTTTATACAGCCAAGGGGTACATTGAAAGCCTCCCATATTTTCATCTGTTTGATCTCCTAAAGCCAATACTCCCTGTACATTTTGCGGCTTGGTTTCCGGATCATAGTCCCAATGGATAAATCCTTTGTATTCATAACCGGGGCGCATAGGAAAATTTAAGTTGGCCCGATCTATAGTTACCCATAATTTCTCTGTTCCCCATATATCAACGAATGCATCATATATTTTTCGAGTTTGGCGATTGTTCCACAGATGCTGATTGTTATATACTTCTACCATTCCCGTACCTGCCAGTTCTTTCATTTGCATTTCAGCTCGAGGTGTAGTATACCATGTGCTTTTGTCATCAGGATCCTTGTCTTCAAATTCCCATAAAAATGCGGCAATCTGTTCCGCTTGTTCCCTGGAAACGGCGTTCTTGATTATTACATATCCATTCGCTCTCCAAAATTCCCATTGATCCAATGTCAAAACCCTCAGCGTGCTTGAACTTGCTTCTGTTCTTAATTTCACATTGCTGCTTTTTGCTGTGGAAGGATTACCCGGTATGTCTTTATGTTGATTCTCAGGTAAGATACCGGTAGCCATTGTCGGGTTGGGTTTTTTCATGATAGAGATTATTTTAGAATAACTAAACCCTTAATACACTTTCAATATATAAAATACTACAAATTTATTATTCATGAAAAATTATACCTCAGTATAGATATTTTCAAACTGGCAGGAATCCTTAATTTTGTCGAATAGAAGATTTGATAATGAATATACCAAACAAGGATAAAAAGTTTCCACTCAAAAATTACAACAGACTTTGTTTTCTAAAAAACATAGTCAAAAACCCCAATATCCTGGTTGGTGATTATACTTATTATGATGACTTCGAAGATGTGGACAATTTTGAAAAAAATGTGAAGTATTTATTTGATTTTACGGGTGATAAATTAATAATTGGGAAGTTTTGTATGATTGCTTCAGATGTTACGTTTATAATGAATGGGGCAAATCATATGAGTGAAGCTATCTCAACTTTTCCATTTACAATTTTTGGAGAAGATTGGTCACAGGCAATGGAGGGTAAAGAATATCCAACTAAAGGAAATACAATTGTCGGCAATGATGTTTGGATCGGATATGGAGCTACGATAATGCCGGGTGTAAATATTGGAGATGGGGCAATTATTGCCACAAAATCTGTAGTGACTAAGAATGTGGAACCATATTCAATAGTTGGTGGAAATCCGGCTAAGGAAATTAGAAAGAGATTTTCAGACGAAGTGATTAATCAGCTGGTTGAAATTTCTTGGTGGGATTGGCCTATTGAAAAAATTACAGAGAATGTTCAAATTTTAACCGACCACGATATTGAAAAAATAAAACAAAAAATATAACATGAAAATACAAGCAAGAGTAACAATTACATTTCTTTCATTATTCATCCTTTTATCAGGTGTAAACTCACAGTCAGATCCTAACTCTCAAAGAACATATGAAGAGACGCTCATTGAGTTTCTAAAAATATCAGGAGCAGATCCAAAAGATGATGCAATCTTAAATCAAATGACAATCATGTTTGAGGGAAAAATTAGTCTTGATAAAAAAATCTATGAGAACTTAATAGATACAATGATTACCAATATGATCCCAATATATAAGCAGCATTATTCGCAAGAAACACTAGAAGAGCTTATCCTTTGGTTTAAAACTCCATTAGGAACTGAATTTGTGAAAAAAAATAAACAAATAGCTCTTGAAACTTTAAAGTTATCTTCTAAAATGAGTATGACAATGATGAAGGAAATAACGGATAAAATGAAGAAAGACAAGATCGATTAAGTAAATAAAATTAATCACAAGAAAATAAATGGACAAAAGAATATTTTAACAACAGATCATACTTAATAGATGAATGAATTGAAAACCATACTAAAACTATTCACAAAAATTTCTGTTTTGTTTATTATAAGCTTCCTGACAATCATGGTATTATTTAATCTATTAGACTTAAAGTCCTTTGATTGGAATGAGGAATTATTCATGAGTGTTTTTACAGGTACTTTTGTAGGACTCATGTTTACTATTGTTCACATCAAAAACTTAAAAGCAAAAAATATCCCAATCACAGATTCTAATATAAAATCCAGACATAGCAGAATCATCGTAAACAATATTTCTATTGAAGATGCGCATTCGATATTAGCACATCATCCGAATTTCAGGTATTTCAAAATTACTGTATATCCAAAATCTATAACTTTAAAGTCATCTGCATCAGCTTGGGGAATTGGAGAAATTATAAGCCTTGATTTTCATGACATGGATGAAAACAATATTCAAAAAATTAATATTTCGAGCAAGCCAAAGTTATTTACCAATATATTAGATTCAGGAAGAAACTACATAAATGTCGAACAAGTCAAAAACGCCTTACTTAACAAAGTATAAAATAAATTTGGAAGTCAAAATTAAAACCTCTTGAAAAAGTTGAAAATTGAGCAGTGCTTATTGAATGAATACAACATTTGGTTTACTAACTCTTGACCACAAATAAAATGGGAATAATATGAAAATAGTATTGATGATTTTAAGTGGAATGTTTCTCTTTTTACTCTCTTGTCAAAATGAAATAAAAGAAGAAAATATTGGTAACAATAACAATTCGAAAGAGATAAGTTTTTATACACCGGATAGCATAAAAATATTTGGAGACTTATACCAATTGAATAAACAAGAAGCCATTATACTTCTCTTTCATCAAGGAGGATCTAATGCAAGAGGTGAATATATTTCTATTATACCTAGGTTACTTGAAAAAGGCTTCAATGTTTTAGCTATCGACCAAAGAAAAGGTGGTCAGATCTATGGCAATTACAACAGAACAATTGCAAATATTCCAACCATCAGTCTTGATGATGCTTATACTTATTGTGATGCCTATAACAATCGTGAAAGTACACTTGAGTTTGCTAAAGCGGCTGGATTTTCAGGAAAAACAATTCTTTGGGGAAGCAGTTATAGCGCTTCTTTAGCAATTAAACTAGCAAATGAAAGACAGACAGACATTCAAGGTGTTTTGGCATTTTCACCTGCCTCTGGAAATCCTATGCTGGATTGTAAACCTGGAAATATTTTAATACCTTGAAAGTTCCATTATTGATATTGAGACCTCCAAATGAAATGGAATATGAAAGTGTCAAGAAACAAATCGAATTGGCAAATCAAAATAATCATCAAACATATGCTCCTGAATATGGCAAGCATGGTTCATCTATGCTTGATGAGGAAAGAGTGGGAAATAAAGTAAACGAAACTTGGGAAGTTGTTATGTCCTTCCTCAATGAAATCAAGACTAATTAATCATCGCCAACAAAAGGCAAAAACTTATATAAAATCAACTTATGACCAGTCATTCCAATATCATTCAAACAGCAGAATTCAATCCAAAGATTAAGACCTACTTTTTGTTATCTGTAGCCTTTATTCTTACAATCTCGATAGTAGGAATCCCGATACTTATTTTATGGTTCTTGGGTGCAGGACAATATGTCAGCAGACGGTTTTATGAAAATCTGAAATGCAAACTAACCGAACACCATTTGGAATTCAAGAAGGGCGTTTTATTTAAGGTTGAGAAAACCATCCCACTTGAGAACATTCAGGATCTGACTTTTATTGAAAATCCCTTATTAAAATATCTTGATTTACGAATTCTTAAAATTGAAACGGCCGGACAAAGTAATCCTCACGGAAGTGATATGAAATTGATTGGAATTATTAATTCCGCAGAGTTCAAAGAAAAGGTTCTGCATCAAAGAGAATTATTAAAAACTGACAAGAGGACAGACAACAGACCAACAGAATCAAGCAATGATCAGATAGTGAGCTTGCTACAAGAAATCAAAGATATTTTGAATGAAATAAAGCATAAATAACTTAGCCCATTAAATAAGATGATTATTCAAACAGCTTTAAACAATTGAGAATAGTCTTAGCAATAAATTCAGATACAGAGAAAGAAAATTAATCGCGTAAAATAAAATCCATACCTTAAGTTGAATATAAACGATCAAAAAACGAAACAATGAAAAAACAAAACAATCAACTCATCTTAAAAACTGGAATACTTTTCTGTTTACTTCTTTTTATGAGCTGTACAGAAACCAATAACGCAGATGTTGTCGTAGAGGAAAAAGAGGTTCCAACCCTGGAGGCTGCCTCTGACGAATATTCTGATATTGTATTAAAACAATTAGAACTGCTTGCCAACTTTGAATTTGATGCTTTTGGAGAACAATTGGCGGATGACGTCAAATGGTATTGGCCAGATGGAAGTTCCGAAACACGAACTGTCATTGATGGAAAAGAAAATCTTTTGGCGTGGTGGAAAAAATGGAACGAGACTTCAGGAATTGATAAACTATCATTTACTGACCATACACTTTTAGCTATTCAAATCAATACACCGACCAATTATTATGAAGTCGTTGGACCGGGGGTACTTTCATATGCTAATGTCACACTTACAGTTGGTGAAGAGTCAACAACAGTAAGGCAGCATATTGCTTTTATGTTTAACGATGATAAAAAAATTAATCATGCTTTCTTGTATTACGACAGAACAGGAATAATTGAATTAACAAATGTTGTTTTGAGTGAATAGGAAAGGCGTTATAAGCAAGCAGCTGTACATGTTCCGATAAAAGTATTTTCATGAATTATTTGCTTGTTAAAAAATAATTCCAGATACTTGAATTCGAAAACGTTCTTTTAAAAGATTCTTATCAAGAAAAGCGGAGGGATAGGCCCTATGATGCTTTAGCAACCTTTCACATTATGTGAAGAAGGTGCTAATTCCTACTCTGAAAAATTCAGAGGTAGATAAGTTAGAATAATGTCTAAATATTTGCATACGATGTATGTATAACTATATAAAAGGCTCTTCTACTTGTCAGGAGAGCCTTTTTTTTATGGCATCTTCCTGATGCTGCTCGCGATAGATCTTAATTATTAACAATTAAAATTTTATAAACAATGAGCAGTATTACAGACATTATTCATTCAGTACCGGTAGATGAACTTACCGGCTCCATTTCAGTCCCTATTTACCAGACTTCTACTTTTGTACAGGAAGCACCAGGTGTAAACAAAGGATATGACTATGCCCGAACTGGGAATCCTACACGTAAAGTATTAGAAGATATGGTCACCAAATTAGAAGGAGGTCATTCCGCTTTTGCTTTTGCAACAGGCTTAGCAGCTATTGATTCGGTTGCCAAACTATTGTCTTCAGGAGATGAAATAATTGCCGTTGACGATATATATGGAGGAGCCTATCGCTTATTTACCCATGTGTATCAAAAATTGGGTATTAAAATTCATTATGTAGATACAACAGATGCTGACAATATTCTGGACTATCTGAATGAAAACACAAAGTTGATCTGGCTTGAATCCCCCACAAATCCTACTTTGAAAGTCAGCGATATTGAGCGCATCTCACAAATTGCTAAATATGCAAATGCACTACTGGTTGTAGACAATACTTTTGCAAGTCCAATAAGTCAAAAACCTTTTAAACTTGGTGCTGATATCGTCATCCATAGTGCTACAAAATATATTGGTGGGCACTCTGACTTAGTGGCAGGATTGGTCGTAACAAATAATGGTGCTGGGTCAAATAGGCTGATGATCTCCATAAGTTCCTGATTTATAATAGTATTTTTCGATGTACATACCAATGACATTATCGTGAATCTGTTCATTTTTGGAAAAGCAAATGGTTTTTCTATTAAGACGTTTGATATGCGTTCTAAAATTCAAGTTTTTCCGTTCTATTTTCCAAGTCAAATCTTTCCCAATAGTATGTAAGCTTTTTGGCAATGACCTACTATAAGCTCCCCAATCATCCGTATAATAGTCACCAATGGGAATGTCTTTAAGAAGATCCAGAAGTTTTTCAAAGCTCTCATCGGTACGCTTTCCATTAACCCAAGCCAAAATCATCCCGGAATGCTTATCCATCGCATACCAAGTCCACCTTTGATTCGCCTTACTGCCAACATAAGACCAAAACTCATCTGCCTCTGCTGTATAGTGAAAACTTACTGCCAAATTATCAAGGCTTTGAACTTCTTCCTTGTTCAATAGATAAGGGTTCACTTGAAGCGTTTTTTTTTAAGTGAGCTATCACCGTATTTTTATTGATCCCTAAAATCCTTGCTGTATCTCGAACCCCTGAACTATTGAGAATTAATGAGTCAATTTGTTCTTTAACACCGGGCTCTCTGGCTTTATAGCTATAGCTATAGCTATAGCTAAGTTGAAAACTCTTTTTGCAGACTTTACAACGCCAACGTTGTCTCCCGTTTTCTCTATGACCATTCTTTTGAAGGTCAGTACAATTGCAATGGGGACAAGTAATAGTAGTAGTAGTAGTAGTAGTATGTTCCATGTGCTAATATAAGAAACTCAACCTATTTAAACCACTATCCAAATAATGAAGAGTTATCAGAAAAAATCAAATTCATTCAAAATGCTTCGGGTGGAATACTAGGGCCCTGGGATTGCTTTCTAACTATTAGAGGATTAGAAACCATTGATCTCAGAGTTAGAAAACAAAGTGAAACAGCATTGGAAATTGCGCACTATCTTGACAATCACCAACTTGTGGATAAAGTACATTATCCAGGACTTCCTTCACATAAAAATCACAAGATTGCTGCTATACAACAGAATAAATTATTTGGTGGTGTTGTGTCTTTTAGTCTGAAAGGAGATTCTTCAGAGCAAGCAGTAAAATTTACAACAAACACAAAGTACTTCAAGTTGGCTGAAAGTCTGGGAGGAGTTAAAAGTCTTCTTTGTCTGCCTTCTAAAATGACTCATGCTTCAATACCAAGAGACAAACGACTACAATCGGGTATTCAGGATTCTCTCATCAGGCTTTCCTGCGGGATTGAAGATGCAGCAGATTTAATCAAGGATCTTGATCATGCATTTAATTTAATTAATGTAATAAAGGAAGTACTCGTATGAAGAATGTAAATATTGGATTGTTCGGTTTTGGTGTTGTAGGAGAAGGTATTTATAAAGTGCTTTCTCAAAAACCACAGCTGGGTGCTGAAATAAAAAAGGTTATAATCAAACAGCCGGCAAAAAAAGAAATGCTCCCGCATCATTATTCTCATCAATACCTGAGGATGTACTCAATGACAGTGACATTGACTTAGTAGTGGAACTTATAGACGATGCAGATGCTGCTTTCGATATCACTTCCAGAGCAATGAAAAATGGGAAATCTGTAATCAGTGCCAATAAAAAGATGATAGCAGAACATCATCTTGAACTCATTAAGTTGAGTAGAGATTATAACGTATCCTTCTTGTACGAAGCGGCAGTCTGTGGAAGTGTACCCATTATAAGAAACCTTGAAGAGTATTTTGACAATGATCTATTGAGTTCAGTTCAAGGAATTGTAAATGGATCCACCAATTTTATCCTGAGCAAAATGTTGAAGGAAGGGGAATGCTATGCAAAAGCTTTAAAAATAGCGCAGGAAAAAGGTTTTGCAGAAAGCAATCCTGATTTGGACGTTGAAGGTATAGACGCAACATACAAACTGAGTATAATTGGATTGCATGCTTTTGGAAAGCGTGTTTCGGTAGAAAAAATTTTACGGAAAGGGATAACCGCTTTACAACCCTTTGATTTTCAATATGCGCAAGAAAAAAAGTGTGCTATCAAATTGATTGCAAAGCGAAAACGAACGATGAGGGCGTCCTCAATATACTTTCGGTGCTACCTACCTTTGTTCCTGAAAATGGAACATTGGGGCAAACCGATAATGAATTCAATGGTGTTTTACTTGGAAGTGCATTAGCTGATGAACAGTTCTTCTATGGTAAAGGAGCTGGACGCTACCCTACTTCATCTGCAGTTTTGAGTGACATTTCTGCTTATAAGTATGGCTATAAATATGAATATAAAAAGGGGCTCGTTGATTTTAATTTCGATTTGGATGGCAGCAGCAAATTTTACATCGGATTTAATAAAGCCATTCCTTTTGATCAAAACCTATTTGAGTCTATTGATGAACAATTTATTAATAAGGAAAGAGTATATATGACTGGCCACATTCAGCATTCCTCACTTTACTCTAGTGGAATTTTAAGCATGCAGGACATATCCGTGATTTCGTACAATTAGATCGTGTTTAATTAGATTATGTAGAAAGGAAAACGTTCTCAGATTTTTGTCGGATTAGTTTTAGTCTTTTTACAAATAGATTTCTGTAATGATCTACATCTGTCTTTCTGTTTAAAAATTCCAAAATGGAACATACCGTGATTTGATGATTTTTATAATTGTATCTTGAACTATAATATTTCCCAATCCGCAATTAGTATTTGGAAAATTAGGGAGATACATATGCGTTTATACTATGAATAATCAAAATTCAATTGCTGTACTCCCTTTTGTGAACATGAGTTCTGATAAGGAAAACGAATACTTCAGTGATGGGATTACTGAAGAAATCATAAATGCTTTAACTAAAATTCAAGGTTTAAAAGTAACGGCCAGAACTTCTTCTTTTGCATTTAAAAATAGAAATGTTGATGTACGATCTATTGGCAGTCAATTAAATGTAGCAACAATATTAGAGGGAAGTATTCGGAAGGCCGACAACAATGTTAGAATCACCGCGCAATTGATCAGATCAGAAGATGGGTTTCACCTTTTTTCGAAAAACTTCAATCGCGAACTTGATGACATCTTTGCCTTACAAGATGAAGTAAGTCTTCTTATTGCCGAACAGATTCGAGAAAACTTTGGGCATCTTGAACTACCAGACACGCTTATAGAGCCACCAACTCAAAATGTTGAAGCCTATGATGAATACTTGAAAGGCCGATATCATCAATTCAAATGGAATAAAACAGACATGCTTGAGGCAGCACAGCATTATGAACAAAGCATTGAAAACGATCCAGATTTTACACGTCCTTATTTAGGTGCAAGCCAAAGTTACAACCTTCTTGCCTCAAACGATTATATCCCGCAAGAAGAAGGCTTTAAAAAAGCGACTAAAACTATCAAAAAAGCACTTCCTCTTTATAAAGATTTGCCTAACACTTGTTTCTTTTTGTCAGCCCAATCTCTTTGGACAAAGTGGGATTTCAATGAAGCATATCTCTATAACACACATGCTATCAAACTCAAACCTG
Organism: Saprospiraceae bacterium; assembly: GCA_965248155.1. GTDB lineage: Bacteria > Bacteroidota > Bacteroidia > Chitinophagales > Saprospiraceae > RFSX01. The sequence continues at coordinate 555,359 of CBDFIO010000001.1, read as the reverse complement.
CTTACTCTATTGGACATGTAACTTTAGCAGAAATGTACTCAGCTATAGGAAATTTTGAAAAAGCCATGTACCATGCAGATATAGCATTGTCTATCAGTCCACTTTCTCCAAGTCACCTATTTACAAAAGGCAATATCCATTATTTAACAAAAAATTATACTGAAGCTGTCGAAACGATGGAAGCTATATTAGCTATCAACCCTAATTGGAAATTAGCTGATGAAGTTATCATTGTTTGTGGAGTAATGAATAATGATCCTGATAAGTTAAAGCAGTTTTTAAACTACAACTACCCTAGAATAGATTCAAAAGATGGCATGCGTTACTTTCAATTCAACAACAGGGTTATATCAGTCGATTTAACTGAACAACGCTCTCTTGAAGAAATGCAACCACAAGATGGTGTAACCAAAAGTGTTATACCGTGGCATCTATATCGGCAAATTTATCAAGGAAATTATGAGCAAGCATTGGATATTCTGGAGGAAGGTGTTCAATATAGAATCAGTCAATATATTAATTTCAAAAACGATCCTTTTCTATTACCACTCCATAAATTTGACAGATTTCAACAATTGGTCGAAACTATCTTTGACGAATCTAAACTACCCATAGAAGAACACAAAAATGAAGAATCGTCTTTAGACGAGCATAAGTCACTTTTGAAAATCAATGAAATTGAACAATATAATAATCATCTTTCTGAGCTAATGAAAAATGAAAAAATATATATGGATTCAGACCTTTCTCTTAAATCATTGGCGGAACAGCTCACCATGCATCCAAACAAACTTTCCTGACTGCTAAACAAGCATATTGGAAAAAATTTCAATGAGTATATCAATACATATCGTCTTGAAGATTTCAAAATTAAAGCACAAAATCCTTCTTTAAAACATCTTTCATTATTGGGTCTGGCTTTCGAAAGTGGCTTTAAGTCTAAATCGGTATTTAATGCATTTTTTAAGAAAGCGAATGGAACATCACCAAGAGATTGGTTAAAATCTGTCAAGACATAATTTACTTTCTCTCTTCTTCAGAATTAATGAAGGAAGTGCTAGAGCTCGACTTGAGTTAGTTTGTTCACCTATTTCCCAGCTTCCTATTATTTCCCTTTTTTTTAAAGGTCCTAAATCTCACATTAAGTCCTGAATTTCATAAACAAGTCTGAAAATATAATCACGGACGATTAAGCTCTCCCTTTGCTTCATCTTTGAATTGTCAATTAATTATTAACCGTAAAAAATAAAAATATGCCTCTTACATTAACATTAACCGAAGGAGTAATACCTGCCAATAAAGAAAAAGAAGCCATTATTCAAATTACAGATGCTTTCTTGAAAAATCACGGATTGTCTGGAAATACAGTAATGACACCTAATATAACAGCAACCTTACATGTACTTCCAAAATCTTCAACATTTTCCGGAGGAAAGGAATTTTCAGGAGCATGGGTTGAATGGAAAGTTCCATCGTTTGCCCTCTCAGACAGAAAGGTACAAAAAGGATTCTTCGCCGATGCTACTGAGATTATTCACCAATTATCCGGAGGTAAACAACCAAAAGACAATATATATGTCAACGTAGTTCACGCTGTGAATGGGGGGTGGAATCTCGATGGAATAGCCATGACTTGTAGGTCTTCAAACCAAAGTGGACAATAAGTGAATAAAATTAAGTTACACTTTTAAAAGTTAAATTGAAATATTTTTGTCTGCGTTTTTTAAATGTTTTGTGTTTACATAATTTTTTTCTCTTCAGTTTTTCTTCTTTTAATCCATAATAAACATCTGCTGGTGTCAAGTTTTGTAAAGATTCATGATATCTGTGATGGTTATAATATTTTACAAATTGTGAAAGAGGAAAACTCAATTCACCTGGGCTGTAATAATGATCCAGTTTAATTACATTTTTCATTGTTCTGTGATACCTTTCAATCTTGCCTTGCGTTTGAGGATGACCAGGTCTTCCTCTCACATGTTTAATTTTGTAATCATCCAAATAAGAGCTCAACTCTTGACTTAAATAACAAGATCCATTATCAGATAATAACTTAGGCGGTTTATTCAAATTTACATTTGGATGGTTTAATGCCTGATTCAAAGTATTTTTTACATCAAGGGTTTTCATCGTTGAGCACAACTCCCAACTTATAATGTACCTAGAATAATCATCTAATATAGTCGATAGGTAATACCATCCCCAGCCAATGATTTTGAAATAAGTAAAATCAGTTTGCCACATTTGATTGACAGTTGTTGTTTTGTCTTTAAATTCATCTGCGGCAGATATTAAATCATAATGAGGAGGGTTTATCAGTCCAGCAGATTTCAATATTCTGTAAACACTGCTTTCGCTTATAAAGTATTGATTCTCATCAGTATACCTGCAAGCCAATTCTCTACAAGAAAGCTCTGAAACTTCCAGTGCCAGATTCAATATATTAGACCTGATCCGATCAGGAATCTTGTTCCAGTAATGCTTCCTTGTACTTTTCTTTTCCTCTAATCCTACAATTCCATTTTCCCGATATTTCTTATACCAGTTGTAAAAGGTTGATTTGTGAATACCAATTTCCTTGAGAGTTCTTCTAACACTCCATTCGGATTGCTCAACCAGCCTAATCAGTTCCATCTTTTCTTTTGCTGTAAATCGCATATACTTCTTGAATTTTATTTTACTCCATTCAAGCTTTTTTTAAGCACACGATTTTTTAGAGTAAGTTCTGCTACTACCTCTTTAAGGTCTTGATTTTCTGTCTTTAGATGTTGAACTTCTGAAGTGTTGGCTTCACGTTCTGTGTCTCCCTTTAAACGTTTCTTCCCTGCTTCCATGAAATCTTTACTCCACTTATAATATAGTGGTTGTGAAATCTCTTCTCTTCTACAAAGAGAAGCAACGCTTTGTTCTCCTCTTAATCCTTCAATGACTATTCTAATCTTTTCTTCTGTAGAAAATTTACGTCTTGTCCTTCTTTTTACATCTCGGACATAAGATTCTGCTGATTTGTTTTTCTTGGTCATAATAAAGTGAATTTAATAGTTATGTATAACTTAATTTTATTCACTTAATGGTCCACTTTTATTTGACGATTTACACTTAATAATTCTTGTGCAAAAAAGCTACTTGACATGCAACAGATTATCAAAAGGCTTATCCCTAATATATTAATGCATTTCATCTTGTTCATATTTTAATTCTTTAATAGCGCTCTCAACCTCTTCTTTGGTAATCATGTCGCCTGTCCATAACCATTTCATTTCGACTTTGAGTTGATTAATAAAGCTTATGAAAATAGGGAGGACTATTAAGGTTAGAAAAGTTGCAATTCCTATTCCGTAAGCGATAGAAATAGCCATTGGTATTAAAAACTGTGCTTGACGACTTGTTTCAAAAATAAGCGGTGCCAAACCAGCTATGGTCGTCAGCGAAGTGAGAAATATAGCTCTGAATCGTGAAATACTTGCTTTATATAATGCTTCATCAAAAGACATCCCTCGTTTTAAATATATGTTGAACTTGCTTATCAATACAAGTCCGTCGTTGACCATAATTCCAATCAATGCTATGATCCCGAGTAGGGATAATATATTGATAGCAAACCCGTGAATCCAATGTCCCCACGCGACACCTATCAGACTAAAAGGAACCAGCAATATGAGTAATAAAGGTTGAGAATATGTTCTGAAAACGAAAGCAATTACGATATAGATTAAAGCTAATATTAATGGAAAGGCGACTTTCGCAGAACTAATAAACTTGCCGGCCTCTCTGTTTTGCTCTTCATACAATGGGGACACTGTAGGATATTTAGCAAGAATAGCGGGTACAATTCTAGTTTGAATATCTGCCAAAATATCTGTCACACTTTCACCTGGATTTTTTAAATCTGCTAAGATTCTGATTTCACGTTGGCCTTCAAGATGACTGATAGAAACGTCACCTCTTTCGATTGTATAACTGGCTATTTCACGCAAAGCCACTCGAGAACCAGCTGGTGTTGTTATTTTTAAATCATCCAGTTGTTTGATTGCACTACGACCTGACTTTTCATATCTCACCCATACTTTTATTTCATCTTCTCCACGTTGAAAGCGTTGAACTTGAAATCCGAAAAAACCATTTCGAATTTGGTTCATTACTGTACGTGTATTTAATCCCAACAGAAAAGCGTTTTCTTTTAATTCAATTTTAATTTCTTTAATTCCTGCAGGATCATTATCGGAGATATCCTTGAGTTGTTCGATTTTAGCTAGTTCCAGCTTTAATTCTCTTTTAGCTGCTTTCAGTTCAGAAATATTATATCCCAGTAAAGACACGGACACAGGGCTTCCACCGAAATTTCCTCCTGAACCATAGGTTAAACTTTCCACGCCATAGAACTCCCCTACTTTTTCCTGGATGGCATTAGATATTTCGAAAGATGGAAAATCTCTCAATTCTCCTGGCAATAAATTAATAGTCACTGAGGCAACGGCTGATCCGGGTCCGATTGTTTTAACTACATTTTCAACGACTTGTTTATTATCCGTTTGCTTTTGTGTGAATTCATCATTGACTTCCCAAGCAGCATCTTCGATAATTGTTGCAAGTGAATCGGTTATTAATTCGTGTGTACCTTGCGGCATCGTCAAATTTATCTGAACGCGATCTGATGATATATTAGGAAAAAAGATCGTATTAATAATTCCACCTTGAATACTACCAATAGTTAATATTAAAGCAGCCAGAAAAACTGAAAAAGAGGAAAATTTATTGGCAAGAGCGAATTTAATTGTTGGCGCATATAAAGTATCACGCATAAAATTCATCAATCGATCCCCTAGCTGATTAATTGCTCTCAGTCTTGCAAATAATCGCTTAATGAAATTTTTCTTTACTACCCTCCTCTTCTCTCACCAATGCTCCAGAATGCGCAATATGTGCCGGTAAGATAATGAGGGCTTCAATCAGAGACACCGACAGAGTCAACAATACAATTATAGAGACCTCAGAGAAGAAATCCCCTACCCGTCCCTCAAGGAAAAAGAAAGTTGAAAAGGCAAGAATCGTTGTAATGATCGCCGATAGAATAGGAGGAACAACTTCCATGGTTCCATCGATAGCTGCTTGAACACGCGTCTTACCCATTTCAAAATGATGGTAAATATTTTCAGCTATAACGATACCGTCATCAACCAATATTCCAATAACAATGATCATCCCAAAAAGAGACAGAACATTTATTGTAACTCCAATCTGTCCGGCAAAAATGAACATTCCCAGGAATGAAATAGGTAAACCAAAAGCCACCCAGAAAGCAAGTCTGGTATTTAAGAACAGTGAAAGAAAAAGCAAAACAAGAAATATTCCAATCAAGCCATTCTCTGTCAGCAATTTCGTACGTTGTGTCAATGTAATACTGCTATCACTCACAACATTCAATTGGACATTCGATCGTTTTTGATTAAATGTTTCAATGTAAGCCTTTACCTTTTCAGCCGAAGTAATCAGATCTTCAATATTAGTGTTACGTACAGTTATGCTTACAGAAGCATTACTATTATAATAGCTAGGCATTAGGAGTATCTTGAAATATATCCCTTACGGTAGCCACATCCTTTAGGTAGATGGCATTGCCGTCAATCGAAGTTTTTACTACGACATGGTCTAGTTCATCCGCATGATATGATCTGTTGTTCGCTCTTATCAAATATTCTTCTAAATCGGTTTTTATTGTTCCTCCGGTCAATAAAAGATTTTCTCTGGAGACAGCTGCAGCAACATCTTCTATGCTGAGATCATAGGCCAAAAGGTCTAATTCCCGAACAGCAATCTCTATTTCTTCCAATGGAAATCCACTAAGATCAACCTGGGAAATGCCTTCCATTCGTCGAATATCCTTTTCAACAGTTTTAGCAATTTCCTTAAGTGTTTTTAGCGGCACATTTTCTCCCGAAAGAACAAACACAATGGTTTCACGCGTGCCTTCTTGTTTACTTACGACCAGAGGTTCCATTCCTGTCGGATAAGAAGGTACACGATCTACAGCATTTTTGACCTCAGCCAGAATGACATTTATATCATAGCCCTTCAAAATCTCAACAGTAATAATTCCGGCATTCTCGTTTGATACTGAGGTAACCCGATCAACACCTACTAAGCCTTTTAGATTATCTTCTATTTTTAAAATAACCCCTTCTTCAATTTCTTGCGGTGAGGCTCCTGGGTAAGTTACCTGTATGGTTATGATTCTGGAATCCACCAATGGGAAAAAACTGGATCGCATTGACTTCGCACCCATAATTCCAAATACAGCAAATGCGACAATTAGGATATTGACAGCTACCGGATACTTTATAAAAAATGTTATTATCCTTCTCATATATTATTGATTTGAAGCCTCAGCATTTTCTACGATCATACCTTCATAGGCACCTGGGATTGGATTCTGAAGAATAATAGTTCCATCTGCGAGATTGGTTACAATTGCTGATTTCTCTTTATAAAAGGCAATATCCAAATCAATCAACTTTAATTCATTTTCTATTACACTATATGTTTTTGAATTTCCGACAAGTAATTTTCGAGACATCTCAAAGCCATTGTCTACAGATTTCCCTTCGATATTTGCTTCTAGATACATGCCCTCTTTAAGGTCTTTTCCCTGGACTTGTATATAGACTTGAAGACCTTGAGTTGCAGTGTTAATCGCAGCATCTAATCGTGCAATTTTGCCCTTCCAGCTTTTTGAATGATCAAGATTGAGTAACTCTACCTCCCTCCCTATTTTGATGTAATCCTTATATGATTCATTGACAGAAACAGGTAGTTCATAGACTGCCGGACTAAGAATGGATCCTAACTTTTGACCAGGTCGGACTAAGGCGCCAGGATTAACCAAGGACTCCGTGACTATTCCATAGAAAGGTGAATATATTTTATATTTTTTATGCCTCTCCTCAAGATTTTTGATATTATAAAAAGTTGTTACTATGTTCTTATTATTAATAAAGTACTTCTCCTTGTCATTTGAAAATGAAGGTAATGCAGGTGTCGTTTTTTGAATATCAAAATCTGCTAAATATGTTTTCCATTTTTCAAAAACATCCGGATAATCCAACTTCAGATCAGGCATTACCTGAGATATCAGGTTAAACAAAACAGATTTTTGGGCTATCAAGCTGGCGCGAAATTCATTATCATCAATCGAAAACAGAATACTTCCTTTTTTATAATGTTGACCCGATTTAAAAAGTTTTGACCCTTCCTTTAACACGCCTTGAACTTCTGAGTATAGTTCTACCTTACGGAGTGCTTGCAAACTTCCCTTTTCCAGAATAGTCACCGGAACGGTTTCGTTTTTCACAGTTTGGGTATAAACTTTATTAATTTGCTTTTCAACTTTAAGTTTTGGTTTGGCCTTATTTGCAACGAGCGTTAGTGAAAATTGGATCGCAGCCAAAACAATTAATACTCCGAGAACGAACCCAATAAGGACCCGCCAAATGTTTGATCTATTCTTCATTGTATAATTTAAGATTTCCGTAAATATCTTTTAAAAGGGATTTAGTTTCTTCGATTCTTTTTTCATCGACACCCAGTAAAGCTTGATTTATTATATTGAGTATAATGGGTCTTGTTCTTTCAAATTCGTAGTGACCTTTCTTTGTAATGTAAACCAAATTGATACGCTTATCCCCAGTTGCTTGCCGGCGTACGATTAGTTTTTTGGATTCCATTGTCATCAATAAGCGTGTTAAAGATGTTTTATCACGGCTGGTTATCAATGCTAAGTCGTTCTGTGGTCGCCCATCCTGTACACTCAACTCTTTGAGAACGATTGCTTGCTCTTTACTTAGATTAATATTTTGAGACTTAAGCTCATTATTTATGATGGCACTCAATTCTTTTATGAGTTTACCCATCAACGGTATCAAAGCTTGTTTGTCTGTCAGTTTATCAAATGACATTTTCTCTTTTCATGATACAAATGTATTAAACTAGTTGCAATTAGTTGCATATGCAACTATCATTTGACTAGAACGGGTAACATGCATTTCTTTATTGCATGCTATTGATCTTTATTTAAAAATATAAATTAGAGAAATACTACAGATTATTAGAATATTAATTCTAAACGCTTGGACTCTTATATATTATCCATAGTTAATTGTAAGACAATCCAAATCCATAAGGGAATAATGGACTTTCAGAATCATAGGGTAAGCCTTCCAACTGCTTCTCTACAGCTTCTTGTGTGGATGGCAATTCGAATGGTAATTTACCTGATGGATTAAATTTTCCAAACAATATCTCTACCATCACATCATCATCAGTACCGAAATCCGCAATTGAAGCATTAGCTGCAGCGCTGATTGTAGAAAAAATAGCAGGCCTTTCCAATTGTATTGAAACTATGGATGGTTTTTGTTTAATCAACTCAAGGGTTTCTGCAATTTCCTCCTCTGTAAAAAACAACCTACCTTGATTAAAAAAGGCTTCTAAAAAGTAATCAGACCGTTTGTCAAAAGGCGTATATAGTTTTTCAAAAATCACATCGGCCTCTGCCGGGCTGTCAACCACTTGGCCGTATTTGTTAAAGACTTCAGAATTATTAATACCCCTAACATAGATTTTCGTCCCTTCTTGTAAAGGCAATATCCCATCATTTTTAAGGAGAACAGTTGATTTTTTCTGAGCTTCTTTGCCTTTAGCCCGAAAAGTTGGGTTCCCTGCGATCTCATCTGCCTTTTCAATGTCGACATAAGGCATGTCAAAAAGACCCAATATAAATTTATCACGCATAATTCTAACTACGGACTCATCTATGCGTGATTCAGAGATCTGACCACTGTTGACCAATTCAACTATAAGCTCAGGCACCATTTCACCACCAAATTGATCGCATCCCGCATCTAACACCTTCTTCACTCTTAATAGTGGAGACAAATTTTCGACTCCCCATGCTTTAGCTTCACCAATTTTACTGTCTGAAATAATCATCCAATCCGTGCAAACTACACCGGTGAACCCAAGTGAATCCCGAAGTAAGTTTTGGATAATATCTTTATTGAATCCGAAGCCAACATTCTCACCGGTATGATCAACAGGAATACCATAATAGGGCATAATCTGTGCTGTCTTAGCTGGAAATGCACCTTCAATAAATGGTCGGACATGATAATCAAAATTATTCCCTGGATAAACCTGTTCTTTCCCATATGGAAAGTGAGCGTCTTCACCATCCTTTTGAGGACCACCGCCAGAGAAATGCTTTGTCATACATGCCACACTATTTTGATCCAGAGAATCTCCTTGAAAACCTAAAACATAGGCTTTTGTCATAACTGCGGATAGATCTGCGTCTTCACCAAAAGTCCCATTAGTCCGTCCCCATCGGGGTTCTGTAGCCAAGTCTGCCATGGGGTGCAATGCCAATCGAATACCAACAGAAGCATACTCCTGCCGAGCGATATCTCCAAACTCTCGTACCAATATCGTATCCCTGGTTGCTGCTAGTCCAAGCGAACTAGGCCATGCAGAAAATGCAGAGGTGTATATATTAGCTCCAGGATTGTTTCCTGTTGCATGTCGAGGATCAGAAGCGATTGTGATGGGTATTCCCAACCGGGTGCGCTCCGCCATTTTTTGAATAGTATTGTTGTAAGTAGCCATGATTTTAGCAGAGTAGGCATTGATTGTATTAAAGCTATTCAGCTTATTGACAGCGATCATTTCAGAATTGGTTGGGAACATCAATGACATCATAAAATACTGCATGTTGTTGAAAACAGGACCTTCTACTGGACCTCCCTTTTCAGTCATAGCGATCATATTAACAAACATTGATCCTGCCTTCTCCTCTATGGTCATTTGTGATAGCAAGTCTTGTACTCGATCCTCTAGGGGTGCATTTACATCTTCATAAATGTCTAAAACGGCATTTTTATTGAGGTCTCTAAATGTGACTCCATTTATTGTAAGGCTTGGGGCTTCATCTCCCAAATGAGCCATATTCGATTTTGACTTTAATGACTTTTTAATTAGGAATACGCTTGCGGCTATGATTATCAAAGCCAAAAGAACAGCAAATATGATAGCCAGATACTTCAGTATTTTTTTCATGTCATGTGTTTCTGATTACAATAGTACAAATATTTTTCTATTGTGTACTAAACACACAATATGTTTTTTTATCTTTGACCCATGACCGATAAAAGCAATACAGCTCAATTCGATGGACTTTCTAATCAATATTTGCCCTCCCTATCGATAGACTGCGTGATCTTAGGATATAAGAATGAACAATTATATGCTCTAGTCTTAAAATGGAAGAACACGAGGGATTGGTCATTACCAGGTGGCTTTATAAAGAAAGATGAGGACATTGACAATGCAGCTCTTCATGTCTTAAAAAATAGGACAGGCTTAGATATTTCCTTTTTAAAACAGCTCCATGTATTTGGTAGAACACAAAGAAGAGATCCATCTGTTTTAGATCAAAAGTTGAAGGCATTAGATCTCGATGAAACAACACAATCATGGCTACAACAAAGATTTATCAGCGTCGCCTACTTGGCCTTGGTCAATCCGAATTCTTTTACACCAATTCCTGATCATTTGAGTGAATACTGTGAGTGGAAGCCTTTGAATGATATGCCGCAGCTATTATTCGACCATAAAGAAATGATCGAATATGCCACGAATTATTTGGGTCATCAAATCAAATATCTTCCCATCGGTTTATCATTACTTCCTGAAAAATTCACGATGAAAACACTTCAAAAATTCTATGAAGTCGTATTAGACCGGGGCCTGGATCGAGCTAATTTCCAAAAGAAAATGCTCAAGTTGAGAATCCTTAATCGACATGAAAAACAAATGAGTGGTGGTGCTCATAAAGCCCCGTATTTGTATTCATTTAACAGATTGATATATCAGGAATACCGGGAAGTTGGATTTGGATTCATATAAATTGATAGAAATCAATGAATTAGCGTAAAATGAAGCTTAAGAGAAATAGTATCTAGGCAGCTTTACAATTAACTCTTCTTCCAATCGTAAGAATTATAAATTCGTGACCAGTTTATAACCAACTCCACGAATGTTTACAATTTTGACTTTTGAATTGGCTTCGAGCTTTTTCCTCAATTTCGAAATAAAAACATCGAGCGTTCTACCAACATAATCTCCGTCGTCACCCCATACCCTGCTTAGAATAACATCTCTTTCAACGGTTGTGTTAACAGCATCATACAGTAAAACAAGAAGATCAGCTTCTTTGGCGGTAAGTTCTATCCGTTGTTTCTGAAAAAGAAGCTCTGTATTTCTTTTGTCAAACCGGTATTCACCTAAAGGAATGATATTAGGATCAATTTTCGATTGATTTCGTTTCTTCCAAAGAAAAAGTAAAATCCCTATCGTGAGTACAATCAAAAATGATATTAATCCATAGTTCATTTTATTCTGTTCGGATCCAGTCCCATCTACAACTCCAAGGGTTACAGAATTTGAAATTTGTTCATCAGCTCCTATAATAGTGAATAGCAGATTGTAACATGATATAGGCAGAGTTCTAAACGAGCAATGGTTGACATTATCGGTCTCCAAATCGCCAATTTTATAACTATATACTATATCAGAAGTTTCACATTCCTCTACTTCTACAATATAACCATAGGTCATCTTGGTATCCTCCATGACCTTATTAACAATAGTCACCAATACATCCGGATTGAATCCAAAATCGGTTGCAAATCGAATCCTGTATCTATCACCTTCTTTTTTAATGGGTAATACACGAGAAGTACTGTCTCCAGAATTGAGTAGCACCTGATGTCCGATCTTCCGCAATGACACTTCTATATGTTGTTCTTCTTGTGAGTTTTTACCATTACTGTAAGAAAAAAACAGAAAAAGGCATGCTATGGTAATCGAACAGATTTTAAAATGTCTTAAACCCATTATACAAAAGTATTTGAATCTGAGTCAATATGAGATGATTTACACAAAATTTACATCAATTTACATCAATTTACATTTGATTACCATATTAATCACATATCCAAGATAGATTTGATAATAATTAATCAAATAAATAATTCAGATATGAAAAAGTTACTTTTTGTTTTCAGTGCAGCAGTTGTTACATTCAGTCTAACAGCATTTGCATTCATAAATTGGAATAATTCCATTACAGACAAGAAAGAGAATTTCTGCCATTCCCTGGAAGAGTTTAAAAACGATTACTTTGCTTATGTTTATTACAATCTCGGCGACAGATTCAGATCAACAATTACTAAAGAAGAGCTGAGGCAGGCAAAATCTATAACTGACATTTTAACACCCGGAGCAACTGAACCGAGAACAAATTCTGTAAAATCAATGATTTCAATTCTAAACGAGGACAATGAAGTAACCGAGGGTGGAGACAGTGACATTTTAAGCCCCGCCCAACTAAAACTTATACAATCGGCGACTTATTCATCCAATATTCGTATAACTTCTATTGAAAAAATGCAAACATGTAATACTGGTAATGCTAGATATGATAGTTTTGACTATTACATGACAGTCATTCCTGAAAAGGCAGCGGAATTAACCATTAGTCAGGATGCACTCATTGAATACATTAGAATTAACAGTAAAGAAATAACAAGATCCATCCAACAAGAAAATCTTCGATCAGGAAAAGCGTGTTTTATTGTGAATGAAAATGGAACAGCATCTGATGCCAGATTAATTTCTACATCGGGATATGATTCTCTAGATGACACAATCCTTCAACTCATTAATACTGCACCAACGAAATGGATTCCGGCTGAAAATTCTAAAGGAGAAAAAGTTGAACAAGAACTTGTTCTATCTTTTGGAACTATGGGTTGCTAAAAACCTAAGATAAATACCTGTTTAAGCTTCTATCATTTCATGGAAGCTTAAACAGCTTTTAACAACAGCCGAAACAACTCCTTCTCTTCTCACATTCACAACGTCTGAAAAATCTTAATAAATAAACTATTCCTATCTTCGGAACCATGTCCCGCTAGAGCGTCAATTAAGAAATACTCTGCAAGCAAATATGGAAAAGGAACTAAAGGTCAGACTAGCAGACGAAACGGATGCAATTAATATTTCTCAAATATTAGAATCTGCATTTATAGAATTTAAGGACAAATACACTAAAAAAGCATTCGATGCTACAGTAATCTCACCTGCTGAGGTAAAAGCGAGAATGAAAAACAGTACAAGCTGGATTGCGACTTTTGATAATCAATTATTAGGAACAGCTACAGGCAGAATAACAACAAAAACTTTATATATTCAGGGAATGGCCGTCGTGCCTGAAGCAAGAGGAAAAAGAATTGGATATTCAATTCTTAAGACCATTGAAGAATTTGCCAAGAACAATAAATGCGAATTATTGCTTTTAAGTACAACACCCTACTTAAGTCGTGCTATAAGTTTATACAAACAATTTGGATTTGAAATTATTAATAATCCTCCTTATGAATTATTTGGAATTCCATTGTTTACTATGAAGAAAAATATAAAATGAAAATTGATTTTACCAATGGATACAAGACCAACAAGCATTGTACAATAAAGTCATTATTAAAGCTTAAATATTATTGAAATCAAACAAAACAAAATGAAAGTTATTGGTGCAGGATTTGGAAGAACAGGAACTAAATCTTTACAGCTGGCCTTAGAAATACTAGGCTTTGGCAAATGCTGCCATATGGAGGAATTACTAAGAAATCCTGCTGGAGTATTACAATGGAAACAAGCTTATAATGAAGAAGAAGTTGATTGGAATAAATTATTCAAAAACTATGAGTCTATTGTAGATTTTCCCGATTCGATGTATTATAAAGAATTATCAAATTTCTACCCTGGGGCAAAAGTTATTCTAACTGTTCGGGATGCTGAGAAATGGTACAAAAGTGTTAATTCCACGATCTTTAGTTTCGATCCTGGAATTGGTATAAAATTGAAGATGTTATTTCAAATGCCATTTTCTGCTACTGCCAGAAATCTATTTCAAGTCATATCGCTCAATCAGAAATCCATTTGGAAAAAATATTTTGAAGGAAAATTTAAAGACAAGAAATATTCAATTCAAAAATTTGAAAAACATATAAAAGAAGTTCAAGACACTATACCTCATGAAAACTTATTAATATTTGAAGCCAAAGATGGTTGGGGGCCACTGTGCAATTTTTTGAATGTAGACATCCCTGCAGAACCATATCCCAGATCAAATAGTAGAGAAGATTTCCATGAATGGGCAACAGGTGTGGTCAGGGAGGTTTTGCAATAACATTATCTAACAAGGAACTAATCTGGATCCCTATATAATTGGATTAAAGAAAGAACTTTAAAGTTCAAATTCAGGACGCAATAATTATAAATGATAATCAATTTAAGACAAGAAAGTGAAAGTGATTTTACTGCGGTTTTTGACTTAATCCAAAAGGCATTTCTTAATGCAGAATACAGCGACAATAATGAACATTTCTTAGTCGATAAATTGAGAAAATCTGAAGCATTTATTCCAGAATTATCTATCGTTGCTGAATGTGACAATCAGCTTGTAGGACATATAATATTAAGTAAGATCAGAATCAAAAACGAAGACAAATCCTACCCTTCTTTAGCCTTAGCACCTGTAAGCGTACTTCCCGACTTTCAAGGAAAAGGTATCGGCGGTAAATTAATATTACACTCACATGAAATAGCTAAAGACCTTGGATACAAGTCGGTTGTTCTTCTTGGACATGATAAGTATTATCCTCGATTTGGTTATGACAGAGCGGAAAAATACGGGTGTAGGTCTTCAAACCAAAGTGGACAATAAGTGAATAAAATTAAGTTACACTTTTAAAAGTTAAATTGAAATATTTTTGTCTGCGTTTTTTAAATGTTTTGTGTTTACATAATTTTCTTCTCTTCAGTTTTTCTTCTTTTAATCCATAATAAACATCTGCTGGTGTCAAGTTTTGTAAAGATTCATGATATCTGTGATGGTTATAATATTTTACAAATTGTGAAAGAGGAAAACTCAATTCACCTGGGCTGTAATAATGATCCAGTTTAATTACATTTTTCATCGTTCTGTGATACCTTTCAATCTTGCCTTGCGTTTGAGGATGACCAGGTCTTCCTCTCACATGTTTAATTTTGTAATCATCCAAATAAGAGCTCAACTCTTGACTTAAATAACAAGATCCATTATCAGATAATAACTTAGGCGGTTTATTCAAATTTACATTTGAATGGTTTAATGCCTGATTCAAAGTATTTTTTACATCAAGGGTTTTCATCGTTGAGCACAACTCCCAACTTATAATGTACCTAGAATAATCATCTAATATAGTCGATAGGTAATACCATCCCCAGCCAATGATTTTGAAATAAGTAAAATCAGTTTGCCACATTTGATTGACAGTTGTTGTTTTGTCTTTAAATTCATCTGCGGCAGATATCAGATCATAATGAGGAGGGTTTATCAGTCCAGCAGATTTCAATATTCTGTAAACACTGCTTTCGCTTATAAAGTATTGATTCTCATCAGTATACCTGCAAGCCAATTCTCTACAAGAAAGCTCTGAAACTTCCAGTGCCAGATTCAATATATTAGACCTGATCCGATCAGGAATCTTGTTCCAGTAATGCTTCCTTGTACTTTTCTTTTCCTCTAATCCTACAATTCCATTTTCCCGATATTTCTTATACCAGTTGTAAAAGGTTGATTTGTGAATACCGATTTCTTTAAGCGTTCGTCTAATGCTCCATTCAGATTGCTCAGCAATTCTGATCAATTCCATTTTTTCTTTTGCTGTAAATCGCATATACTTCTTGAATTTTATTTTACTCCATTCAAGCTTTTTTTAAGCACACGATTTTTCAGGGTAAGTTCTGCTACTACCTCTTTAAGGTCTTGATTTTCTGTCTTTAGATGTTGAACTTCTGAAGTATTGGCTTCACGTTCTGTGTCTCCCTTTAAACGTTTCTTCCCTGCTTCCATGAAATCTTTACTCCACTTATAATATAGTGGTTGTGAAATCTCTTCTCTTCTACAAAGAGAAGCAACACTTTGTTCTCCTCTTAATCCTTCAATGACTATTCTAATCTTTTCTTCTGTAGAAAATTTACGTCTTGTCCTTCTTTTTACATCTCGGACATAAGATTCTGCTGATTTGTTTTTCTTGTTCATAATAAAGTGAATTTAATAGTTATGTATAACTTAATTTTATTCACTTAATGGTCCACTTTTATTTGACGATTTACAGCTATACTGTACATCGATTATCTAGTGAATCCCCTATACTTAATAAATTTCAAAATAGAACTAGATGCTACAAGCCTAGATAATAGATATTGAACTTTCTAATATCAATCTTTATCCTTAACTTATGATACAGAAATACATCAGATCATGATGAAAACAAAAGTACTTCTAGTATTTGCTCTTTGTATGACGGTTTACTTTTCTATGATCGCTCAAAAACATACATCTGTTATATTATCAAACTACAAATCTTCTCCATTAATTGATCTTCAATACACAGTTCAGGAACCATCTTTTACAATTTCTTTTTTGTCTCAAAACAACTTCCCAATCAGTCTAAAAGCCAGTAATATTCGTATTAAATCGAACTTGGCATATCAAGCTGAAGATTCTTATTTGAAATATAGTGATTTGAAGAATTTGCATTTAGCTGTAGATTTTAACAAGCAACTTAATGTAAATTATATTTCGGACTACTGGAAAAGGAGGGATCATGATTTAGGGAAAGATGTACTTTACTTCGGTTTAGGTGCATTATTATCTTTAGGAATGATGGAATGTGTAGCAGACGGAAAATTCAGGAGTTATGATTTTCCAATATTTATGGATAAAGAAGACTTCAAAAATGATGAAAACAAGAGGTTTTTAAATCAAAACAAGTAAGTTAGACATCCTCTATGTCGACGGATTCAAAGATGAACCATCAAGATTTCCACAGTTCAATAATTATAAACTAATTCTTCCTCCTTCTTAAATAATCGTACCTTTTAGCATAACCTAAAATAACCATGTTAAAAACTATCACACTCTTGTATGGCCTTGTGGCCTATGTATTATTTTTAATTGCCTTTTTATGCTCTATTGGCTTTGTAGGCAATTTGGTCCTTCCAAAAGGAATTGATTCAGGTCCAGAATCCGGACTTGTAACATCAATCGTCATCAACTTATTATTGTTAAGTCTGTTTGCTGTTCAGCATTCAATTATGGCTCGCCCAAGTTTTAAAAAATGGTGGACAACGATAATCAGTCCAGCTGTTGAACGAAGTACTTTTGTACTATTAACCAGTTTGATATTGTTGCTCATTTTTTGGCAATGGCGGCCAATGACAGATATAATATGGGAATTTCAGAATAGCACAGGAGCCATGATTTTAACAGCCTTATTTTGGATTGGTTGGCTTATTGTTTTCCTTTCTACATTTATGATTAACCATTTTCATTTATTTGGTCTGGATCACGTATATAATAATTTTAGGAATCAGCCTCCTACAGGATTAAAGTTTAAGGAAAACTATTTCTACAAATTTGTTCGACACCCACTCATGACAGGATTTATTATTGCATTTTGGGCGACTCCTGTAATGACTACGGGACATTTGCTTTTTGCTGCTGTGACTACGGCATATATTCTGATTTCTGTTAAATACCTTGAAGAAAAAGACCTTCGTGCAGAAATCGGAGACCCCTATGTTGATTATCAAAAGAGAGTCCCTATGATTTTCCCTTTCACAAAGTTTGGGAAGTAAGTGAAGATTAGTAATTTGATTTTTAGATTTGAGAAAATATAAGTCATAATAGTTTACAAATCAAAAGAAATTATAGGCATGGGCAATAACATTCCAGCTTTAATTTCTGATATAAAAATCAGCGTTTACTAATTAATGAAATGATGCTAATAAGAAAAGCCATTCCAACAGCACTCTTTGTGGTTGCTTTGATATCAAGTTCAGCTTTTAGTCAGGTTTCTGACCCAATAGACTCAATCAACAATCAGCTAATCCAAGCAGCAAAACAGATTATGATCTCTACAGAAACTTGCGCATTGATAACTGTAGATAAAGATGGTCGACCCAGAGTAAGAGCTATGGATCCCTTCCACCCGGAAGACGATATGACGGTTTGGTTTGGAACCAATCCCAATAGCAGAAAAGTTCAGCAAATAAAAGATGATCCGAGGGTAACATTATACTATTTAGACAAAGATGCCTCAGGATATGTTATGATTCATGGTACAGCTCAACTGGTAAATGATCAAATAGAAAAAGAAAGGAGATGGAAAGCGGAATGGAAAGCTTTTTATCCGAATCAGATTGAAGATTACCTCTTAATAAAAGTGATTCCAGAATGGATGGAGATAATTAGTGAAACACATGGCATCCTCGGTGATCCAGAATCCTGGAAACCTCCTGTAGTAACTTTTAATTTAAAATAGTCATCATTCTATTAAAAATCAGGAAAAGTGTATAAAAAACATAGAGTCATTTTTCTGCTATTGTTTTACTTCCTTGGAGTATCAGACTCCAAAGGACAAGAAAGAACAGTAGGCCTTTTCCTATTCAATGAAAACACATCCGAAGGATTAACGCTTTTTTCTCCATCTGCAGATAAAATGTGTATTTGATTGACAATTGTGGTCGGCTGGTTCACTCTTGGCAATGTTCAACAAGACCTGGAAATACTGTTTATTTAGAGAAGGATGGTACTCTTTACAGGGCTGCAAACGTAGAAGATCCTCAAATCCAAGCTGGAGGAGGAGGCGGCCTCATTGAAAGATACGATTGGGACAACAATCTTCTTTGGTCATACAAATACAGTTCAGAATCATTTAGAGCTCATCATGATTTTCAAGTTATGCCAAATGGCAATGTATTAATCCTGGCGTGGGAAGAAAAAAATATAGAATCAGCAGTTAATGCCGGAAGGATCACAAATGTTTTAACTGGAAGTAAATTATGGCCGGAACATATCGTTGAGATTAAACCCACAGGTTTGAATTCCGGAGAGCTTGTATGGGAATGGTATCTATGGGATCATTTGATTCAAGATAATGATCCAGATAAAATGAACTATGGAGTTGTATCTGAAAATCCAGGAAAAATTGATATCAATTACATTCGCCCTGGTCATGATGGACCTGATTGGATACATGCGAATTCGATTGATTACAATTCTGAATTGGACCAAATTCTTTTAAGTTCTAATTGCTTCGATGAGATATGGGTTATAGATCATAACATTACAACTTCAGAAGCGGCTGGAGTACAAGGAGATCTCTTATTCAGGTGGGGAAATCCCCAAACCTACAGGCAAGGCACTGATGGGGATAAACAGTTATTTGGACAGCATAGCGCACACTGGATTCCACAAGGATTACCAGATGAAAACAAAATTCTCATCTTCAATAATGGAAAAGGCCGTCCAGATGATTTGTATTCGTCAGTTGTTAAAATCGAGCCAATAATTCATAATGGAAAATACCAGATTGATTCAAATAATAGATTTCTCCCAATAACTTATGATTGGGAATACACGGCAAATCCTCCAACAAATTTCTATTCACGAATTGTCTCCGGAGCTCAACAGCTTCCCAATGGAAATATCCTCATTGATGACGGTATTCATGGAACATTTTTTGAAATCACAAATTCTGGAGAGACCGTATGGAAATATATTAATCCTGTTACAACTCATGGTATAGCAACTCAGGGAGATAGCGTCGAAGACGCTTATGGTGAAGGAATAAATGTTGTTTTTAGAATTCACAAATACCCTTTCACCTATCGTGGTTTCGAAGGTAAAGACCTGAGTCCTGGTGACCCTATTGAAGGTGAACCAAATTCGAGTTTATGCATAACTTTAAGTGCTGAAGAAACAGAATCGAATAATCATAACATTTTCCCTAATCCTTCAAATGGTACATTCACAATTCAAGGCAATTCAAAAAATTATACACTCTTCAACCAACTGGGTGAAAAAATCATAAGTAATATGATTCCTTCTACAAGAAAAATAGAAATACCCAATGTCACAGAAGGCTTATATTTTTTAAAAATGGACAGTGGAGTAATTCATAAGGTGTATATTCAACACTAGGGCTATTTTGAATCATATTTTGTTATTATTATGATATGAATAAAATCATTAAAAAAACAACTAAAACATTTCCGTTTTTAATTTCCAAAGTTTTTTTTGTTCTCATTATTTTATTTATTGCTTGTCAATTTCAAGGATATCAAAAGGAGGATTCCGTCGATGACTTGCATCAATTAGATGATTTGTGGGACCGCTACAAGTATCAAGCAAAAAACCTGTCAATTTATGATGATGATTTTTATCTTGATTATCCAAGTCTTCGAGGGTCTATTAAATCAATTACAACTCATGCTACCGATTTTCATCCTTCAAATGATTACAAATATGCTTACAAAGTCATTTTTGATCTTGACGGAGAAATTCAATACTGTGAAACTATTGACACCAATGGAATAATTAAATCTAGAATATGGTACAAAGATCATAGTGATCGCCAGAAAATATATAGTGATAGATATTACCGATCCAAAAGAATCAACCGACATGTCTATTTCTATAATGATCAGGGTCTCCCAATAGGCGACGAAGTTTTAGATGAATATGGAAATACATTTACCCATATTTCAAAAAACGACACTATCTCTATCTATTCTTCTGAAAACTTAACAGGTAGCTATAGAAACTATGTTAACGGGAAGAAAGTTCAATTTATCAAGCCAAATGAAGCTGAATCAAGTTTTACTTATCATTCAAATGGGGTCCTTAAATCTATCATAGCAGAAGGTTATTCCAAACTTTCAAAATCCAGTAGAACCAGATACGAACGATATAAATTCTATGATTCTTTGGGTAGAAAAAAATTGTTTTGTCATAGATCATCGAATGGGAATAGAATTCAAAAATGGATATATGATGATAATGACTTTGACATTGAAGATTACATCAATGTGTTGAATTCAGACTCGATATATGTCCATAATTATAAAGAAGGCAAGTATGTAAAAGAGAATATGGACAATCTCTTAGAATATGACTCACATGGAAATATTATTAAAGAAAGGTATGTCAATGAATTAATAATGGTGTATAAGTATGAATATGATAATATTGGGAACTGGATAAAACAAGAGGAACATCTTGATGGAAGATTTAGAACTGAAATTAAAAGAAGTTTTGAATATTACTCAGAAGGAGAGACTTTTCCAACTGAATATTCATTGCCAAATCAAATAATAGAAATGATGCGAAATCATGCGGTACGGTGATTTTATATTATTTAGAATTTTGGGACAGCCCTTTTAGAGAAGACCATAATTAAAGATTTAGCTTTGAATTAATTTTCATTTTTCGGCATTAAGTTTTTAGGAAATTTCAATCAATCTTATAGTTTTGCATATTGGAAAAAATGAATTGAAGCAATAATTTCCTTTCATTTATTTAGCTATTAGTAACAAAACACTTATTACGATGCAGACAATTCCTAAAACTGGATATAAAGGCTTAATAGAAAACTGGCAAAGCGATGTACTAGCTGCGATTAGCGTCGCACTGGTGGCACTACCATTAGCATTAGGAATTGCCTATGCTTCTAATGTGCCACCAATGACCGGGATTACTTCGGCGATTATTGGAGGAATAGTCACAACTTTTTTTCGCGGAAGTCATATGGCAATTAATGGTCCTGCTGCTGGCCTTATTGCTGTTATTTTAAGTTCTTTGGCCTTATGGCAAGGAGATCCAAAAGCATTAAACTATGTTTTAGCTGCCATCGTCGTCTCTGGAGGAATTCAGGTTCTTTTGGGCTTATTAAAACTGGGAAAGCTGGCAGAGATTTTCCATTCCAGTATAGTTCATGGAATTCTTGCTGCGATAGGTGTCATAATCTTTGCAAAACAGATACATGTAGCAATGGGTGTCTCAACTGAAGCAAGCGGCACAATCGAACTATTAGTAGATGCAGTTAAACAAATACCAAATGTAAATCCATTTGTAGCTACAATTTCCTTGACTGGTCTCATATTGCTCATCTTTCAATCAAAGATCAGTTATAAATTATTTCATTTAATACCTGCCCCGATGTGGGTTCTTGTGATATCAATTCCATTTGTCTATTTATTTAACTTTTTTGATGCAAGATCACTTTCCTTTTTCGGAAATGATTATACTGTAGGACCGCATTTATTGGTTGATATCCCCAGAAACATTATGGATGCAATTGCTCATCCCGATTTTTCAATGATCGGTACTTGGAAGTTCTGGACTTCTGTGATATCGATAACGATGATTGCCAGTATTGAGTCTTTGGCAAGTAGTAAAGCCGTCGACAAACTTGATCCTTACAAAAGAAAAACGGATCTTAACAAAGATCTTATTGGTATTGGAATGAGTACTATGGCTTCCGGAGCTATAGGTGGCTTACCAATTATTACTGTAATTGTTCGTAGTACAGTAAATGTCCATAATCATGCGAAAACGAAGTGGTCTAATTTATATCATGGATTAATTTTACTAGCCTTTGTTTTTGTATTGACTCCGGTTATTACTAAAGTTCCTCTCGCTGCACTTGCAGCGCTACTTGTATTTACAGGATACAAACTGGCTTCTCCCAAGGTGTTCAAACATATTTATGATCATGGAGTCGAACAGCTGATATTTTTTGTAGGTACACTTGTAATCACACTCTACACAGATCTGATGGTTGGAATCTTTGCCGGTTTGCTTCTCGCTTTAACTGCTCACTTTCTGCTGGCCAAAGTATCTATTCGCCAATTTTATAATATGATCTTTAATTCGGGTTCAAATGTGCTTATAAGTGAAGGTGGATCCTACGACCTAAAAATTAAAGGAATTGCAAACTTCCTTGGAGCCATTAAAATGAATAATTTATTAAATCAGATTCCTCTCGGCAGTAATGTACATATTGATCTTTCCGAAGCGCGTCTTGTAGATTATTCCATTTTGGAAAAATTTGATGATTTCCAGGATGCACAAAATAATGCCAATGGAAGTGTCCAAATATTTGGATTAGAAAATCATACTTCTTCCACTCAGCATAAGTTAGCATTGAAAATTTTAACTTCAGCACCTCACCAATTAACAAGCCGGGAAAAAGGAATAAAAGAAACAGGTATAGCATATGGTTACAGCTATGTTGGCGAATCTGAAGAATGGGTTGATTATTTCCAGGATTTCTATTTTTTCAAATCACGCCCCATAGAATATAAAAGAAATTGTATCTGGACACGTAACGAAGACTACAAATGGGAAATTGCAGATTTGTTTTTTGAGGAAGGTGCTTATATGGCTTATGAAGAATATAAAGCAACAATGGCCCTCATCAGATTGCCTTATAAAATTCCAAAGTTTACTATTGAGAAGAAGAGCTTTTTTGGCAAGATCATTCATTTATCCCCACAAACGGATATAGATTTTACATCGTATCCTCATTTCTCAGACAATTTCATCGTAAAGGTTGATGATCCTGCAGGTATGGATAAATTTTTAAGTGATGATTTGAAGCGTTTTTTAGAGAATAGTAATATTGATCATATTGAAAGTAGCGGTGAAGCGATATTAATATTTCCAGATCAATTCAGAGTGGCGCCTATTCATGAATATGCCAAGATTATTAAAATGCTCGACAAAATGAGAAATTTGTTAATCGCAAACGAGAATTATTAAGAAACTTCTTACTTCTATTGTTAGAGGATTCCCATATTAGCTTTAATTCAACACGGAAGTTATTATGATATGTAATCAAATTAAACTTTGCTTCTTATTTCTTTGCCATTGTTTTGGCACAACTATTCTACTTGCACAAGATACAACAGTGGGGCTTTTGTTATACGAAGAAAACACATTTGAAGGATTGACTCTTTTTTCTCCCTCACCGAGCACAGATGTATACTTAATTGATAATTGCGGCCGTATCATAAATACCTGGAATTGTTCAGCTCGACCAGGACTTAGTGTATATCTGCATACTGATGGATCAATTTACAGAGCAGCAAATGACAAATACCCTCAGATTCAAGGTGCTAGTAGTGGAGGCATAATTGAGAGATATGATTGGGAAAACAATTTGCTTTGGACTTATAAGTATAGTTCTGAATTTGTTAAAGCACATCATGATTTTCAAGTTTTACCAAACGGGAATGTTTTGATATTAGCTTGGGAGATAAAACAATTATCAGATGTTATAGATGCCGGGAAAAATATTCAGGTCTTACAGGGACAAGAATTACGGCCAGAACATATCGTTGAAGTACAACCTACAAGTTTTGATACGGGTTTGATTGTTTGGGAATGGCATGCTTGGGATCATTTAATTCAAGATTATGATCCTGAAAAAAATAATTATGGAGTGGTGTCTGATAATCCTGTAAAAATTGATGTCAATTATACTGGACCAGGACATGACGATGCCGATTGGATGCATGCCAACTCAATTGCTTATAATGCAGAACTAGATCAAATTATGGTAAGTTCTAATTGTTTCGATGAAATCTGGGTTATTGATCATAGTATTACTTCAGAGGAAGCTTCAGGAGAAAAAGGTGATATATTATTTAGATGGGGTAATCCCCAAACTTATAAAAGAGGAACACCAGATGACAAACAATTATTTGGGCAACATAGTGCTCATTGGATTTCGAAGGGATTGCCTGATGAAAACAAGATTATGGTATTTAATAACGGAAAGGGTCGCCCCGAAGGCAAATATTCTTCTGTTGTTAAAATTAATCCAGTTATTGAAAACGGTAAATATCTTCAAGATCTAAATCAGCAATTCCTCCCAGCTACATTTGATTATGAATATACTGCTGACCCACCAACAAGTTTCTATTCAGCTATTATTTCGAGTGCCCAACAACTTCCTAATGGTAATATTTTGATAAACGATGGGGTCCGTGGCACTTTTTTTGAAATCACCAACATGGGCAAGTTGGTGTGGAAATATGTTAATCCTGTTACATCGTTTGGTATTGCTTCACAAGGAGACATTGTACCTTCAGGTCAAAAATCGAACTCTGTTTTTAAAGCACATAAATACGCTTTGTCTTATCATGGGTTTGATGGCAAAGACTTAAGTCCTGGGCAACCTGTAGAATTAAATCCTCATTTCAGCAATTGCGAGACTGTTAATATAGAAGATGCAGACGCATCCAATTTTAATATATATCCTAATCCAGCAAATAGCTTTGTTAAAATTGAAGGCAATTCAGAAAACTATATACTCTTTAATATCTTAGGACAGAGTGTCATAACCGGCCGAATTCCAGCAAATGGTACTTTAGATCTGTCTTCAATTAACTCAGGTTTGTATTTTTTAAGGTTTGATTCGAATCAAACACACAAAATTTATATTCAAAATTAACTAGCCCTAAGATAAAAACTTCAAAAAAAATCTCTTTTTCTTATTGTGTATAATTCATTTACATTTAGGGTTCACAAATACCTTATAAATAATGAAGCTTTCTTTCCGTTTGATTATACTTATCGCTGTATTAACTTTTAACTCCAATAGATCTACAGCCCAAGACAGTCCTCTTTCTGAAGAATATAAAGAACAAACAATACAAAGTCTTTCACAATTTATGGACGACTATTACGTATTTCCTGAGATTGCCAAATCAACCGAAGAGCACTTAATAACACAATTCTCCGAAGGTCACTTCAAGCAATTTGAAACTAATGAAAGCTTTGCTGAAGCTTTAACAGAATCCGTACAGTCAATTAACAATGACAAGCATA
This sequence comes from Saprospiraceae bacterium, assembly GCA_965248155.1. Classification (GTDB taxonomy): domain Bacteria; phylum Bacteroidota; class Bacteroidia; order Chitinophagales; family Saprospiraceae; genus RFSX01. Next base: position 529,519 of record CBDFIO010000001.1, on the reverse strand, counting down.
TGCGTATAAGGGTTAATCCTCCATATGAAAAACCTGACAATACTCCTGAAAGAAAAGTAGAAGAGCGCTTGCATCAAATCAATAGATCAAGAAGTTTTAATACCGGTTTTAATACCGTAAAAATTTTGGAAGGCAATGTTGCTTACTTAGATTATAGAGGTTTTGCCGGTATGGACTCTGGAAAAGAGCTTACTGATTCCTATATGAAGTTAATGTCCAGAGCTGATGCTGTTATTATTGACTTGAGTAAGAACGGTGGAGGAAGTCCGGCAATGGTTCAGTATTTGTGTAGTTTCTTTTTTGATCAGCATTTACATCTGAACAGCCTTTACTATAGAGCAGGTAACGATACTATTGAATATTGGACTCTGGATGAAGTTGGAGGTCTTAAAATGGCTGATGTTCCCTTATTTGTGATTACAAGTAGTCGAACTTTTTCCGGAGCGGAAGAATTTGCTTACAATATGCAAACCCGGCGAAGAGCAACCTTAATTGGTCAGACATCCGGAGGGGGTGCAAATCCAGGACGTTCCATGGGTCTCAATGAGTACCTGAATGTTTTTATTCCTACCGGAATGGCAATCAACCCTATTACGCATAAAAACTGGGAAGGGGTTGGTGTAATTCCAGAAATAAAAACCTCCGTTGAAGAGACATTGGAAAAGACACAAGAATTAGCCAGAGCAGCGGCAGAAGCCTATAGAGCAGAGAAAAAAGAACAGTATACCTCACTGTTTTTGAATTTGAATAACCAACTGGATCAATACTCTATTGAAAAATCAGATGAAGCCATTCTAGAAAGTTTAACAAAATGTCAGGAAGCTAATTTTTTAGTAGAAGGAGATATCAATATCCTGGGTTATGAATACTTATTGGAACACGAAAAACCCAAAGTAGCAGAATCTATTTTCAAAGCCAATACGATGCTCAACCCCAATTCTGCAAATGTTTATGATAGCTACGCAGAATCACTAGTGATGAATGGAGAATTGGATACTGCACTTATTAATTATCAAAAAGCTGTAGAACTGGCTATCGAAAATAAAGATGGAAATCTTCAACTATTTAAAGAAAATTTAGATAATCTTAAAAGCAAGATTGAAAAAGCAAAATAGTCCAACTTATATTCAAGTATAGACTTTACTTAAAAAAGCTTATCAAAAAAGTAGCTAAAGACGACTATCAAAATAAAGAATGAAACTAGGATAATGGTTTTCGTTTTATCCCAAGTCATACCAAAAGAGGACATCTCTTTCGAACTTTTAGCTTGATGATCTTTAAAAATCATACTTACAGCTAAGCCTACAAATAATGTTACTAGTGCACCGACGGCATTCCACCAGAACCAGAACACTTCCGGTACAAACAACCATAGGTAAACGTTGACTGCAACTCCAGCAAGGATGCCAATATTGGCTCCAATGGTATTTATTCGACGGAAGGCAATAGCAGCTATAAATGTGGCCAAAATCGGCCCATAAAATACTGATCCAACTTTAATAATCGCTTCAATTACGGTCTTTGCAATATCACCGGTAAAAAAGGCCAGCACAATACATACTACACCCCAAAAGATGGCAGCGAGTTTTGAGATACCCAAATACTTTTTAGAAGATAGTTGATTGTCCCGGTTGAAAAAATCTTCAACTGTAGCAGCGCTCAATGAATTTATAGCAGAGCTTAGTGAAGACATAGCAGCTGATAATATGGCCACCAATAATATTCCTATGACCCCATGAGGCAAGTAATCCCTGATAAAAATAGGAATCATTAAATCGGGCTTATCGACAGGAATAGCTGATGCAAAAGAAGTCTGAGTAAGCACCAAAGTCCCGACAACCAATCCCATCAGACAGTAGATAAAAGTGATAGGAAATCTTAATAGCCCATTAAACATCAATGTCTTCTTAACTGTCCCCATGTCTTTAGCTGAAAATAATCTCTGTACTTGACTCTGGTCTGTACCATAATAGGATGCATACAAGAAAAATCCACCTATAAGCATAGGCCAAAATCCGAATTCCTTCCCTTTCTGAAATCCCATTGAATTAAAATTGACTGCAGTCAATCGCGGCCTGTCAATATTTGTAATAAATTCTGACCAACCTCCTAAATGATATATTCCTGCAAAGAGACAAATTATTATCCCGACGAAAAGAATGATCATTTGAATCATATCGCCATAGACGACTGCTTTCATTCCCCCTGATAAGAATATATTAATGTCACGACACCAATAATCAAAATCGTCTGCCACATTGGGATAGACATAACACTTGTAAGGATGAGCGCAACTGTATAAACCATAACACTGGTTCCAAATGCTCGGCTGACTTGAAAGACTCCACTAACCAATACTCTTGTAGAGACTCCAAAGCGATTTTCAAGAAAAGAATAAACACTAACAACACCAGCCTTATACATTGGTGGTATCAGAAAAACCATTAAAAATAACATGGCCAATGGAACAGCAAATTCATATGTAAGCCACATCATTCCTCCGCCTTCTTTTAGACCAACAAAAGCTGGTGCAGAGAAAAAACTTATTGCAGATAATTGTGTGGCAATAGTGCTCAGTGAAAGTGGAAACCAGCCAAAATTTTTACCTCCAAGAAAGTAATCCTTTTTATCCTTATTGTCTTTAAATAGTCTTCCCAATAGCAGGAAGCCAATGATATAGGATACAATTACACAATAGTCTATATAATTCATTTAATTCTTATTATTAAACATCAAATAGGTAGATGCGGTCCAAGAAAAATTGTTTCCTCCATAGCCTCTATTCAAAGATTTAGCTTTGTTTTTGTCAGATTCAAAATATTCATAAAATCCTAATTTATCGATTAAATCCAACAAATCATTTTTAACAAATTGGGCCAACTCATCATATGAATAATTGATTAATCCTTCATAAATCATCCAATTCATCTGTGGCCATACCGGACCTCTCCAATATCGTTTTGAATCAAAAAGTTTATGATCGGGGTCAAAACTCGGACATAAGTAATAACCATTGTCATGTAGTCGTCTTAGATAGTCTGCCAACTTATTTGCTTGGCTGTCGTTTGCAGAGTTCGAGAACAGAGGAACAAGCCCGCCCACCTCTTTTAGCGTAAGCTGCTTTTCCGATCTTTGATCATAACAAGTATAGAACCCCAATTTTTCGTTCCAAAATTTAGAATTGAAATTTTTTTCAGAATTGCTTTGCCATTCTTTGATCTCAGATGAATCCAAACCAAGTTCTTCAGCCAATTCAATAAGCGCCCTATTTGATTTAATAAGAATAGCATTCATCATACAATCTTGAATGAGAAAGGGACTTTCATCAGCTATGGCTTTGCCATCATATCTATGCCTTTTTCCCAACTCCAAAAGATATACGTATCGATCATATTTATCATTCGTTGGTCGTTCATTTACATTTGCTATCTGAAGGTCTCTTCTTTTATAATCTGGAATATCTCCATCATTTATTACAATGGAATTCAATGCTTCATCCCAAACTGGTGAGTTATCACGTCCGGACTCCCAGGGATGAAACATATAGAACAAACCTTCTCTGTCGCGATCCCTATAGTCGTATAAAAACCGATGATATGAAACAACTTTAGGAAATAGCTCTTTTATAAAAAGTTTCAGTTCTTCACTATCACTATTGTATTTCCAAAGTTCCTGAAGTATAAAACCAATCACCGGGGGTTGAGTAATCCCGGAGGATTTGGGTTTGACAGGAGCACCCGGATTGATATTGCTATTCCAAAAATCCCAATTTGGGAAATAGCTGCTTTCCGTCTCACTGTGGAATACGATATGAGGTAAGAAGCCATTTTTCCATTGACTGGCGAACATACTAGACAACTCCGTCATGGATTTTTGTAGATTAAAATGACCGGCACCCATTGCTACAAAACCGGAATCCCATAGCCATTGAAAGGGATACAAATTTGCGGTAGGAATAGTAAATCCATTACGCCAATTGCTCTTTAGAATTTCTATTGCTTTGAACTCAGAATCCATATTCATAACCTGTAATCATAGTCTAAGCTACTAAAAATCGAATTTTTGGTTATTGAGTATTTAAATGAAATTGTAACTTAGGCTAAAGTAAAGCAGGCATTTAAATCAATATACAATTAAACGGATCAAAGTTATCGACCTCTTTAAACAATGCACATTTAAAACCTAGTTATAAACATTATTCTCAATGCCTCAAAAAAAAGCACCTTGGTATTTTTTGTTATTATTGATACTTGCTGGGGAGTCCGTTTTCATCCTCCCATTCGTGTTAGCACGTGTCTTCCGACCTACAGTTTTAGATGCTTTCGGGCTTGATAATTTACAGTTGGGGCTTTGCTTTTCTGTGTATGGAATTGTTGCTCTGTTCTCATATCTTATCGGTGGTCCGATAGCTGATAAATATCCACCGCGAAAATTGATTGCTGTGGCATTGTGGATGACAGCATTAGGAGGGTTGGTCTATGCCAGTTTTCCAAGTTTTACAGTTTTGAAAATCTTGTATGGCTATTGGGGTTTCACCACTATATTCCTTTTTTGGGCTCCAATGATAAAAGCGACTCGTGTTTGGGGAGGAAGCAAATCACAGGGTAAGGCATTTGGCTTTCTGGATGGTGGTCGTGGATTAGTAGGTGCTATGTTTGGAGCTTTAGGTGTCTTTATCTTTTCATTATTCATCGGTTCAAACATTTCCGATGTAAGCCTGACAGAAAGCAGAGCTGCATTTAGACAAGTTATTCTCGTGTCCTCAGGAATTGTGAGTATCATAGGATTATTAGCTTGGTTTTTTATGAGACTGGATCAGCTAAAGGAAAAGGACATTCTCCTCGATAGAATTTCTACTTCTCAAATAAAAGAGGTGCTATCTCTTCCGTCCGTATGGTTGCTAATGGTCATCATTCTGTGTGCATATGTAGGATATAAGATTACAGATGTGTTCTCTCTTTACGCACAAGATGTGATGTTATATGACCAAGTTCAATCTGCACAAGTTGGTACTTTACTTCTTTCGATAAGACCGATAGTTGGTGTTTCAATAGGAATATTGGCAGATAAAACACAGATTACATTCTGGTTAATCGTCAGTTTCATCATTTCTTTTCTAGGAGCTCTACTGTTTGCAACTGGTATTATCTCAGCTTCGGCAACAACATTGTTTTTTATTTCCATCGTCATTGTGGCTACCGGAGTTTATGCTGCTCGTTCACTTTATTTCGCAGTTATGGAACGTGGTAAGATTCCTTTGATCCTAACTGGGACTGCTGTAGGTCTCATTTCTCTCGTAGGATACACACCAGATATATTCGCTGGTCCGGTAATGGGATATCTTCTCGATAACTCACCAGGTGTGGAGGGGCATCAGCATGTCTTCTGGATGTTGGCTTTATTCTCATTTATTGGAGGGCTTTCTTCTTGGGTTTATTTTCGAATGTATAGAATAAAGAAACAGACAGCTGATTAGTAGGCAAATAATCTTTTATAATTAATTAGTTACAATTACACTAAATCGATACTATGAAAATCTTACTATTGTTGATCGCATTAAATTTTAATTATTTGTCTTATGGTCAAGTTGATGATAGAATCACAACGATTGATTTTGTACAGATTCTGAATGATAATAAAGATGAAACCATATACTACTATCAAAATAATTGGAAAGTATTAAGGGATATGGCTATAGAAAAAGAATACATTGCATCATACCAACTACTGGAAACTCAAAGTACAGAAGATGCTCCTTTTCAAATAATGCTAATCACGACTTTCGCTCATCAGAAGCAGTATGATTTGCGTGAAGATCACTTTGGAGAATTAATAGAAGATAAGGGACCTTTGAAGTTAATGAACGATAAGAAACCTGCTGATTTCAGAAAAATATTATTCAATAAAAATATGGTTCGCCATTTGAACTGAACCTAATTAAGCACATAACAACTGTAAATGTATTTTTCAAAATCCAATATTTCATTAAGTACTTATCTTCTGGCTCTTCTAATAGTGACACTTTCATCCTATGGGTGTCAAAACGAAATTAAGAAAGACGTTCAGCTAAATAATGAAAAAGAAATATTGTTGAAAAGGGTTCAAGAATTTAATATCGCTTTCAGAGATGGTCATATGGAGAAGTTAGAAAAAATGATCACTATTAATTATCTACATACGAATAGCAATTCAAAAGCTATAGGAAGAAATGAATGGTTGAAATATTTAAAAAAGAGAAAAACGGAGTTATCAAGCGGTGATCTAGTTATTGACAAATACCAGATGGGTGAAACAGAAATCGCAATCTACGATGACATGGCAATTGTTACAGCAAAAATTTCATTTTCAAGTATTAGAAATAATGAACAAAAAGAAAACGAATTTAGAATTACAAATGTTTGGATTAAAGAAGCCAGTACCTGGAAAAGAGCCGGTTTTCATGATACGAGAATAAAATAATAACAAAATTGAAGAGCCCCAAATTCAATATATATCTAATTCTTCTGTGCACCTTCTTCTGCTCATTACTCAATAAACCATTAGTAGCTCAGTTAGATTTTAACTTAAATGGCAATCATGTATTTGGTCAATATGAGATAGGAACTAAAGAAACAACTATACATGTATTGAACAATGATCTTTTTGAGTCTTTATCAATAAGAATATGGTACCCTTCAGATTCTGGCACAGAGAAAATTAAGTTCTCTGAATATTTCAACTACAAAGGCCTACTCAGTCAGTTTGAAATGTATAAAGCCTTATCTATAGGTATAAGCGGTGATGAAGATCAATTTAGCTCAGATACATTATCTATGATCCTCAATTCCCGCATGATGGCTTGTAAAGAGGTCGATATTAGAAATGGGAAATTCCCTCTTCTAATCTGGAGTATGAGAAATGGAACCATAGAATACCAGAATCAGATTTCTGAATATCTGGCCAGTTACGGTTTTGTAATCGCCTATGCGGAAACCATTCCAAATCAAGCTTTCCCATGGGCTATAGAATCAGCTGAAGAAAAGCCAGAGGCGCTCAATAATCAAATTAACATTCTGAATATCGCAATCGATTACCTACAACAACAGGAGTATATTGATGAAGAAAAGATTGGAATTCTTTCCTGGAGTTATGCCGGAGAGTCAGCTGTCCTCACTCAGATGAGTAATCCGAATATTAAACTAACGTGAGTTCGACGTAAGGAAGTGGAAAAATAGGATAAAAAGAAAGAGCAATTTTGTTTATCTTAATAGTTGATAATCAATTAATTAAAACAAAAAAGCTCTACTATGAAAGATAGTCAAATTATTGCAATTTTCTGTGCTTTCGATGATTTTTTCACCGATTTCGATCACTTTTAAAAATCTCATACCCTAGAGGGAAAGAAAAATCGACGGAATCGTACCTGCAGGTTATCCATGAGCGAGGTGATGAGCATCATCGTATTTTTTCATATGAGTGGATACCGTTGCTTTAAGCACTTTTACCAGAATCATGTCTGCCAACATATGCGCGGCTATTTTCCCAATCTGGTATCTTATAATCGGATGGTGGAGTTGCAAACCAAAGCGGTCCTACCATTAGCCTTGTTTGTAAAGATGTACCGAATGGGTAAATGTAGTGGGATATCCTTTATTGATTCAACCAGTATCCGGGTCTGTCACAATCGAAGGATTCATTCCCACAAGGTGTTTGCTGGACTGGCCAAACGAGGCAAGACTTCAAAGGGTTGGTTTTATGGTTTCAAACTTCATCTGGTTCATAATGACCGGGGCGAAGTGATTGATTTTCAACTCACTCCGGGCAATGTGCATGATAATGCCGTATTGAAGTGTAAACGGTTTATGAAGAAGGTCTATGGCCGGTTGTTCGGTGATAAAGGCTATATTGTCAACAAGCAAATCTTTGACACTCTTTTCTTGAGAGGTATTCATTTGATTACTAAGTTGAGACGGAATATGAAATCCAAAATGATTACACCCCTACAGGATGCTCTTCTGCTCCGAAAACTTGCTATCTCTGAAACCATTATTGACCAACTCAAAAATATTTCACAGATCGAACATACAAGGCATCGTTCCTTTGCCGGATTTTTCGTCAATATACTTGGTGGACTTTGTGCCTACGGGTTTAAAGAATCTAAACCCTCCATTTATAAGAATCTGGTCGATACCAAACAACTCCTTTTGGCCTAGTCTTACATCGAACTCACGTTAAACTAGTTGTTGGTTTAAGTTCTATTGGGTTTTCAAATGGGGTATATCTTGGCAAAGAATTATCCAAAAGAATTAAGCCTGAAAACATCAACATTCCATATCTCATCTTATCTGAAAAAATTGGAACAAATGGAAGACAGAGGACTCCTCCGGAAATGTATGATATAATGCATCCTGATTCCCGTTATTTTTCATTCAATGAGTTATCACATGGCAATTTTAATGTTATTGAGGGAATGATACCAGGCCTATTACGGACCAACAATGTTCAAAGTTGGTCAAGAGGGGGAAAAGAAGCGCAGATAGGATATGAAGCCATTTGTGAAATTGTGATGGCGTACTCGAAAGCGGTGTTTTTTGATGAAGACATGAAATCATTTGATGAACAAGTTGAGCTTCTAAATGATGAAATGCCTCTCGGGGTTATGGAAATATCTATACCTTATAAGAATTAATAAATATGTCAAAGCTTTTGATATGAAATGGTTTACTCCATTTATCTATGTTGCTCTACTTTTTCCAATGACAGCCATTGCAGTAGGTGCAGAAACTATAGCCAGGAAAATAGGTGTTCTGGGAGAATATCATGGAGTTATAGACTTCCCAGGGTTTATTTTCTTTTCATGTATTATCCTACTTACTGGGATTCCTATTTATTGGATAGCCAGTATGCTTCTTTTAAGAATAGAAAAGCTGACTAATCCTGGTTTAAAAGACCATCTGCGTCAATCAGCATTTTTCTATATTATACTAATTTCCAATTTCACAATATGGACTTATCAGGGATTCAATAATAACGAAGAAAGAGCCTACTTACTCATGTGGATGGCTATATCATTTGTTGGGATTATCACTAATTACATCTACCTTAATAGACTTCAACATAAATGAATTAATTAAAGCCCTAATAAAATAACAATTCGACACATTTGGAGTATATAAACGAAAGAACATTCGATGGGATTGATAGTTTAAAGAGTCCATTTACTAAAGGAGAATACGAAAATTGTATTTTTAAAATTGTGATTTTTCAGATTTTGATCTTTCGGAATTTAAGTTTTTGGATTCTGAATTTCATGAATGTAATCTGAGCAATGCCTCAATTCATAAAACTTCATTTCAAAATATAAAGTTCTTTACCTGTAAAATGTTAGGTTTGCAGTTTGATATGTGTAATCCAATTGGATTCTCAGGAGTTTTTGATGCATGTATCCTGAATTATTCAACTTTTTATCAGATGAAAATCAAGAGATTATCCTTTAACAATTCTCAACTACAAGGAGTCGATTTTACTGAAGCAGAAATAGTAAATATTGAAATAACGCACTGCGATTTGCTAAATGCAAAATTCGAAAGAACAAATCTGGAAGGTGCCGACCTAAGAAATTCATTCAACTATTCCATAGACCCTGAAATAAATAGGATTAGAGGCGCAAGTTTTTCCTTACAAGAAGTTGCTGGCTTGTTGGACAAGTATGATATAAATGTAGATAGATAATAAACACATTTCAGAAAGAAAACAATTATTCCTTTTGTTTAAATTCACAGTCAATACCTAAATGCCAAAACCTAAATCCAAAAGCGAGCTTATAAAACTAAGTCAGCATAATTTTGTCAGGCTTTTTGAATTGGTAAACTCCTATACTAAAGAAGAACTTAACACACAATTTCCCAAAGGTACGCTCAATAGAAACTTAAAAGATATTCTGGCACATTTACACCATTGGCACTTGATGATGCTGGACTGGTATAACATAGGAATGATAGGTGAGAAACCGCATATGCCGGCAGAAGGATTTAGCTGGACGACACTCCCAGATCTAAACAAAAAAATTTGGGAAGAATATCAGCACTATGACATTGATACTATCAAAGACTTAATTGAGCAATCATATCTAGATGTTCAGAAAATAATTAACAGACATACAAACAAGGAATTATTTGAAAAGAAAAAATACAAATGGACAGGAACAACATCTTTGGGAGCTTATTTAATATCAAATACTTCAAGCCATTACGAATGGGCCATTAAGCACATAAAGAAAGGAATGAAGTAATAACAATTTTAAATCCAAATAATATTAAAAATCACATTAGAATTATATTTTGGCTGAGCTTCATCCTTTTTGTAATCAATAAAGTTTACATAAGAAAGATGTTGCAAAATGGAGACTTGTCCAAGACACAAGAAATTATAAGTTATTCCATACCTAATTTTTTTGAGGCCATTTTAGGGACAAGTCTTTTGGTATTAATCCTTCTAACTCTAAAATTTAATAATGTCAAATTCCTCAGAGAAGCTAATGATGCAAACTTGAAATTGTTAGGTATTGGATTATCAACAACATATGTGATTACTCAGGAATTAAAATTCCATAATCTTGGAGGAAACAATATTTATGATTTCAATGATTTAATAGCTTCTATCATTGGACTTGTTTTCATTTCCTTCATCATTTTAAAATATGGAATAGCACGCTTTAACACAAATCAAAGCACAAGGAATTAATTTGCGTGAATCAATTTCATTTAGTAATTTTGTAATACAAAGTACTTTTACATGGAAGAAAAATACAAAGAAGATCTAAAAGAAATCAAAGAAATGATGAGCCGATCTTCACGATTTATTTCTTTGAGTGGAATATCAGGTATTTCCACTGGAATAACAGCCTTGATAGGCGCCTATATTGCCCATCGCAATATTTTTAGTAATCAGGATTACCTCAATCATCAACTAACTTTCCTAAGTGATGAAAACATGATCGATCTAATGCTTATCGCGTTCGGAACAATAATTATCACATTAGCAGCTGGTATCTTTTTCACGACCAGAGAAACTGCAAAACGCAATCTAAAGGTTTGGGACCTTCAAACAAAAAGACTACTCATCAGTTTATCAATACCACTGGTGACCGGAGGCATCCTCTGCCTAATGCTTTTACATCATGGATATATAGGAATAATTATTCCTTTAACGCTTATATTTTATGGCCTTGCGTTGATAAATGCCAGTAAATACACTTTGGATGAATTAAGAAGTTTAGGTCTGATGCAAATTCTACTTGGGCTGCTTGGTATTTTCTTTATCAGTTATGGATTAATAATCTGGGCCATTGGATTTGGACTACTTCATATCGTCTATGGAATAATTATGCAATTGAAATATAAGTCGTGAAGAAGATTTTAAAAGACTTAGATAAAGCATTTGAAAACAGAATACGTCTGGCGATCATGTCGGCATTGGTAGTCAACGACTATTTAGATTTTAATACACTTAAAAATTTACTGGATGTAACAGATGGTAATCTCGCTAGCCATCTGAAATATTTAGAAAAAAGCAAGTATGTCACTTTCAAGAAGGAATTCCTCGATAGAAAACCAAATACAAAATACTATACAACAAAGCAAGGTAAATCAGCTTTCATAAAACACATTTCAGCTATTGAACAATTACTAAGTAAAAATAATACCGATGAATAAGAAAGCAAAAGTTTGGCATATAGCAAGTTGGGCATTAGGCATATTCTTTTTTACGATTGGCATACTAAATGCAATTCTAGTTCATATCGTTCCTGGAATTATAAACCTGCTCATTTCTCTAATATACCTGCCGCCAGCTACTGCATATTTCAGAAAAAAATTAGCCTTTTCAATGCCTGTTTTAATGAAAATAATATTGGCATTCATATTCATTTGGGTGACTCTTGCTGTTGGAGACTTATTTGAAATGTTTGAAGCATGGCTTAATAAATAAAATAAATGCAGCCAAGTAATCATTTACGAAACCAACAGAATTTCTTAAGATTTATCATTCATAATAGCCTTGGCCGCCATACTTCCAGGAGCACAGGTAATGCCGCCTCCCGGATGAGATCCACTCCCACACAGATATAAACCAGGAACAGGTGTAGTATACTTAGCGCATGAAGGAATTGGCCGGGTTATCAACTGATCAACAAATTGTTCACCATGATATATATGCCCTTCAGTTAAAGAATATCTATCTTCCAAGTCTACAGGTGTTAGCACTTCTATTCCCACCACGGCTTCTGTAAGACCCGGTGAATATTCTTCCAGTGTATCAATAACATCCTGACCAAGTTTGTTCTTTGAAGCTTCAACCCAACCTCCCTTTAACTCATAAGGGACATGATGAGCCAACACCGAAACGACACTGTGGCCTTCTGGAGCCAAAGAAGGATTTGAAATTGTAGGGACATGAATATCTAAGAAAGGCCTGTTTGTTACTTCCTTATATTTGACTGGGTCAAAAGCCTTTTCCATATCATCGAAGGAATTTCCTGTCCTGGCATATTCGACTGCTTGCCCATTTAATTTAACATCGCTATTTAGCGCAAGATTAACTTTTGCAGTTGTCCCTCTGCTTCGTATTTTATCAATCCAGAAATCCAACTCATAGTCTAATTCGAAAGGTTTAAACAAATTCAGAAATGTCACTTTTGGCGTACAAGAGGAAGCAACTTTAATTGCCATTATCTCTTCTCCACCTTTCAATTTTACGCCCTTGACAGATCCAGAATCATCAAGACATATTTCAATAACTTCTGCATCGGTTCTTATTTCTACACCTGATTCCTGGGCGGCTTGATTCAATGCATTAACCAAAGCTTGTGGACCTCCGTGAACATGATTCCTGGAAGCACATTCCCATAAAAGTAAGTTTATCGTCGAATAAGCAGACCAAGGTCCCGCATAAGATCCATATAATGCCGGGGCACAAATACCAGATTTTAAAAAATCCGTCTCAAATTTTTCATTCAGGTAGTCTGCTACACACATGGGTGCAACCTTGAACAGTTCCATCATCGTTTTGTTACCTAAGCCCTTAAGCATTAATGCTTTCTTAGCCAGAACAACAAGGCTTGCCATTGTAAGATTTTCGACATCGATATCTGGAGGAGGATTATCCATTAAATCATTGATCACCCGTTTGATCTTATTTATAAAATCATGGTATGCTTTATAAGCGAGTGCATCATGCTCGGAAAATTGAGATATAGAAGTTGCAGTTTTGTTTACATCGGCATTGATTATCACAGAATCACCATTAAGTGACAAAACTGCGAGGTCTACCCTTTCATCATCAGTTTTCAATCCATGCTTTTCAAGTTGTAGCTCTTTAATCACATTTGATCTTACCCCGCTGGTACCGTGTAAAAGTCCGGTCGTAGAATATCCGGGATGAAATTCTTCTCCCGCTGCTATACCTCCTATTACATTTCGTTTTTCGACAACAAGAACTTTCTTTCCTTCTCTGGCCAGCATACACGCCGTTGTCAATCCATTATGACCTCCCCCGATAACAATTATATCATATTTGCTCATATCACATTTTCATTTAGTATTGCCTTAGCTGATAATTCTCCACCAGAACCCATAATTCCTCCGCCAGGATGTGTACCCGAACCTGACATCCATAAATGTTCTATTGGTGTTTTGTATTTGGCATAACCAGAAATTGGCCGCTGAAAAAGAAGCTGTTCCAATGTCAGCTCTCCCTGAAAAATATTTCCTTCTGTCAAGCCGAAAGTCTCCTGCAAATCCCATGGCGTTACAACTTGACGATGCAAAACAAGACTACCAATATCAGGCACATATTCTTTTATAGTCTCTTGAACAGCATCTCCAAATTTATCAGATAACTGTGGCCAATATTCAGCGCCTTCTTTAATATTATAGGGAGCATATTGCACAAAACATGACATAACATGTTTGCCTGGAGGTGCCAATGTAGGATCAGTAAGGGAAGGAATTACAATATTGATAAAAGGTCTCTCAGAAAATTCTCCATATTTCGCCTGATCATAAGCCCGTTCTACATAATCCACATTCGGTACAATAGCAATATCTCCTTTCATAAAGTCGAGGCCTTCTCTTTTCCTGCAAAAATTTGGAACTCCATTAAGCGCAAAATTTACTTTCCCAGAGCTCCCTCTCAATTTGAAGCGCTTTATTTCTGAAGTAATATCACGAGGAAGATTATCTTCTCCAATCATCTTAAGATATGTTCTGTTCGGGTCAAGGTTGGAAACAACGATTTTGGATTCCAACTCATCACCATTATCCAGGATAACTCCAACGGCCTTTCCATTTTTGATTTTGACATTTGCTACTGCTGCATTTGTTCTAATTTCTGCACCGAAACTTTTAGCTGAATTGGCACAAGCCATACTCACACCTCCGGTACCACCTTTTGAAAAACCCCAAGAACGGAACGCACCGTCAAGTTCACCCATGTAGTGATGCAAAAGCACATATGCTGTTCCGGGTGAACGTACACCCAGGAAAGTTCCTATAATTCCACTTACAGACATAGGCCCTTTCAACACTTCTGACTCAAACCATAGATCTAGAAAGTCAGCACTACTCATTGTCAATAGCTTGGTATTCATCTGGAGCAACTCAGATCCCAAATTTTTAAATACTTTTCCCATTCTTAATAAAGAAGAAAGTTCTTTAGGATTTATTGATGCGACATCTGGAGCAGGATGATCTATGACTTCTTTAGCCAGCTTCGCCATGTGGGTCATAACCTTGCTGAATTCTCCATAAACTTCAGAATCCTTTTTGCTAAACCGTGCGATTTCTCTTCTGGATTTTGACGCATCTCCCCATCTGCAAAGTCCGATATCTCCATCCGGAAGTGGTTGGAAGGAAGAATCCATAGGGATGATATCGTAACCATGCTTCGCTAAATTCAATTCCCTTATTATATGAGGCCGGAAAAGACTTACAACATAACTGCATACCGAATATGTAAATCCAGGATAAATCTCTTCGGAAACAGCTGCCCCACCTAGCACATGCCTTCTCTCCAGAACCAATACTTTTTTCCCTGCTTTTGCAAGGTAAGCTGCGTTAATTAAACCGTTGTGGCCCCCTCCTATTATAATAGCATCATACTTATTACTCATAATATTATTTTTTAAGGATTGACCTTTTTCTTTCAGGATTAAAAAATTGTGGTTTGCACACACTTGCTCTTACTGTTTTCCTATGATGTTCCACCATTACTTCAAAATTCACCTCAGTCCCAAGCTTTTGATATTTCGATTCAATTGTGGCTAAAGCAATATTCTTTTTTAAAATGGGAGACCAGGTACCACTTGTTGCATAGCCTATTTGTTTTGTTTTATCATGACTATGATATATAGGTATCGAACGACGCCAAGCACCAGATTCTACATGTGGAGGTAAGTCATGGATTTTATATAAAGCTTCTAAATCGGGCCAGTTAATATCGATCCCAACTGTAGCCCATCTTGAACCATTTTTTTTCTCGGTCATCAGCGCTTTCTGTCCCATAAATGATTCTCGATTTAGCTTAACCATCCACCCTAAGCCAAGTTCATATGGAGTGCTCATCTGATCCGGTATAAGTGCGTATAGTGAACTATGATAATCAACACCATTCATAATTAGGCCTGCTTCGACACGCGCAATATCCAACGCTGCAATTCCTGACATTCTTATGTTGTAATCCTGCCCGGTATCCCAAATCGCATCAAATAATTTTAATGCGTCTTCATTTTTTACCCATAGTTCATAACCTAAATCTCCAGTATATCCTGTACGCGATATTTTAAAGTCAAAGCCTGCTCCTTTTGCGCTTGTTGTCCAAAAGAATTTTAAACTGTCCAGCTCTGCGTCACACATATTCTTAAGTATGTCTCGAGAGGTTGGTCCTTGCAATGCCAATCCACAAACGGTGTCTGTAACATCCTCAATGTGAACATCCAGTTTTTTAGTAAACCTCGAAAACCATGAGAACGAAGGATCTGCAGCTGTCACAAAATAATCTGTCTCTCCAAAGCGCATAACCGTTCCATCATCAACGACCATACCCTTATCGTCACACCAACAACAATAAGTCGCTTGATTAAGCTTGAGTTTTCTAATGTCTTTTACAATCAATCTGGATAAAAACAAACCCGCATCATTACCTGTAACTCTATATTTAAATAATGGTGTTACATCGATTAGTCCTGCTGAATGTCTGAACGCATAATATTCAAAGTCGTTAACAACATTATAGGAATTAGCTGCGAAATAACCACCCCATTCTTTCCAGTCAAGGTTGGAACTGAGTTGTGACGTTCTTGGATGAAATGGAGATTTAATCGGCATTAAATTATATTAAGTGATTCGATATGATTATGTATAAGAATAAGGTGAAATCAGAAATGATATATTCGATGTGATTCGAAAAGTAGAAAAGACTCACAATCCCGGGATAAGGATCCAAGGAAATTTAGAAGTATCGTAAGTACTGTTACTCATAAGACCTGTAAAGTATGAAATTTTGACGAATGGATGATTGTCCTAATAGATCATTTTTAGTTGAGACTATTTCAATGCTTTAATGGCTTAAGATGAATCATTAATTCAAAGTAGCATCTCTTCCAAAAGCCTACTTCAATTGTTGTATTTTAGTTTATGATTGAAATAAATGTCACCTGAAATAAAAATTCAATATTATGGAGAACAAAAGAGTTAATAAAAGCAAATGGTTTATTGGCATTCTTACACTTTTAATAGCAGCATCCATAGTGTTTTATTTCTATGATTCCTCTCCTTCAGATGTAATAGAAATAGAATTTGATGAATCCAAATGGAAGGAAAAAGAAGGAGACAAACATCCTTTTAGAAATTCAATGCTCAATGACTTAGTATATGATAAAGAAATTAGAAAACTTAAAAGAAATGATCTAGTAGATCTTCTCGGAAAGCCCGACTATGAAAGAGAAGATAAGAACTTCCTTCATTATAGGATTGATGATAACAAAATTGGAACTTGGACCCTAAAAACAAAAACACTGGTGATTAATATTGCTGAAGACAGCACAATAAACTGGATGAAAATCCATGAATAAAGCCAGCTTAATCTTCAACAGATAAATTTACAAGAAAACACAGATCAAACTAATAATAGATAAAGACACAGGGCCATAATAGAGCCCTATGCCTTCTCAAAAAAAAATATATGCTAAATGGACCTCTTGCTTCAGGTCCATTACCAAAGTCACCCCATATCATATATTCTGTTCCCGAAAGATTAAATAGGATAAATACGTATTTGGAATCGGAAGATGATCCATTTTCAAATCCGATAACCGCTCCAACACCATTGAGCTTACCACCCAGTCCAAAACCAGAATCTACACTATCTACCTCAAGAAAATGAGTACCAAAAAATTCTTCCCAAGTTGAAAGCACGAAATTTAATCCAGACTTGTCAAACATATAATGAGAAGTTCCAAAAACTGGCAAAGTCCCAATATGTGCTAAAGCTCCGATACCTGTATTAATGAAAGGACATCCCCCATTGAAATAATCTGATATATCAAATATCTGACTCCAGCTGCCGTTTGATTTTAACACAGAATACTTATTCCCTGCTTCATTAAAAACAAATAAATTTTCTCCTGGACCTTTTACTCTACTAGCAGCACCGACTGAACTCAATGGAAAATCGGCTAATATAAAAGGGCCTTCTAAAATTCCATCTCCATTTTGATTGATCCTGCTAATCAGGTATTCTTCCCTTTTATTCATGAGTACAAACTCATCTTTGCTATCGGCATATGCCGCAGAAATTGACCCAAAATCATTAATTAAAGGATGATTCGTCCAATGTGATATAGAAGGTAAAGTTCCAACAGCACCCACCTGTTCACACTCTACAACATCATATGAAGTGGCTAGTTGTGTCGCAACAATCTGGTTATTCGACACATTTCTCACGACATAGGACAATGGTTTTGCTGATCCCAATGTGGAACTTTGCTTTAAGACTTCGACGAGTGTATTTATGTTTGTGACCCCAATTGCACCAAAGGTTGATCCGGCATCTCCACCATAAGCAAATACACTATAAGTTACATTCTCTAAACTGCTAAAATGGTTGATTTCCAATGTCGCATCGACATCAACTGTTATTCCACTAAAGGCGGTATTAACTGCAGTTTCCAATTCTGATTGAGAAGAGGAAGACTCAATCAACATATAAAAAATGCGACCGTAGGTTACACTTGAAATATAAGTAGCAGGATTATTCTCTCCAACATAATTATTCAAATCAGAAGGTGTAACAGAGGGATCAAATAATTTATCCAATGAAGTAGGAAGATCAAAACTCATGGTATAGTAACTCTGATTCAAGCTTACCATAAATGTACTCCTCTCAGAATCTGAATTGTAGTTCAAATTAGATTCCAGATCTACAAATGTTGAATTTACATCAACTCCTAATGCAAGAGCAAATTGTTCCCTGCTTTGTATGCTTTCGATTTTAATATTAAAATTGGAAGGTAAGGTTCCAGTAGCGCTGTTGATAATATTGTTTATAGCATCGGTAATTGTACTTTTTTTCACTTGATTTACTTCAAATGAAGACTGCAGATTCCCATCAAGAATATTGATTGAAATATTTCCTCCTGCACGCTCAACAACAATAGGGTTTGGATTTCCAGAATTCAAAGAATTGCCTTGCAACATGCTGCCAGGATAAATAACATCCGATCTCACATCGAAAAGTGGAAATCCGGAACTTCCACCAGAGGCAGCATTAATGTCATAAGTAACAGTTGTGCAGTTAAAAGTACCATCGCCAATTGGCAAATTTGTTTCAATATTCGTTGTGTCTTCAGCATGGCTAATATTGGGGCTGTTAACAGATCCACCGGAATTGATCACGTTTTGAAAAGTTAATCCATTAGGATCACTTCCAGGATCAATAGCTGAATCATCTTTTGAACAACTTATAAAAGAAATAAAGAAGATTAGAATGATTGCGAAAACCCTTGTTGATAAATTTTTCATGATAAGTATGTTTAATTTTTTTTGAAAATGCCCGAAATATCGGTAAACAACTGACGAAACAAAGATCATAGTGAAGCACATCGATTTCCAAAAATAACGGGTAGACTTAAGGGGGACAAAAAGGGGACATAGAATTCAAAATTCATATTAAATGCCTTCTATCTAATTGGTTTTCAAGATATTATGTGCTTTTTTAAGAAATAATCAGGATGGACAAAAGTTTTAATGAAAGCCTATGTTGTAATTAACTTTCATAACTTCAAAGACCATATAAAAAATGCCAGATGAATAAATTGAGATATACTGTTTGCCTGTTTATAATATTGATTGCGGGCAAGGTGTCATTTGCACAGTCACCATCAACACAGTCATTACTAGATTCAAGTAGACAGGTCATCCACTTAAAGTCAACGTCGGATTCATTGGTGATGTTAGCTTATCATCTGGCCGTTGAATTGGATGAGTATTGGGGGCAATTTAATGCATTCGTTGATAAAGGGAAGATCCATGATTATCACTATGAACCCGACAGCTCTTATTATTACTATAATGAAGCGTTAAGAATTGCTGAAATAGCTGATAATCAGTCAGACATAATATTCATTCCAGTTGAAATTGCTTTTATTGAAGAAAGGCTTGGCCGAAGGAATGAAGCAATTGAAACATTAGAAAAGGTTCTTAAACTTTCCATTGAAATAAAAGATTCAATTAACATATGTCAGGCATATGCCAGCATTGGATATTTCCACAGCAATGGAGGCAATCATGAAAAGTCAGTAGAATACAATTTGAAAGCATTGGAAATTGCAGAAAAGAACTACTACGAAATGGATGCTGCTAATGCAAGCCAAGGGATAGGAATTATATATAATAAACAGAAAGATTATGATAAAGTTGAACATTACTTTACGAAAGCTCTAAAAGTATATACTGCTTTAAAAGATACTTCCAGAATGCTAGGCATTTATAATGATTTTGGAATCCTTAATAAGAATAAAGGAAACTTCTCACAATCGGAAAAAGAATATTTAAAGATGTTGGATATCGCTTCCAGCCCTAATTACTATTGGGTCAGAAACTTTGCCCACAACAACCTCGGAAATTTATATTTCCACATGCAACTATATGATAAAGGAATTGAAAATTCAACAAAAGGAGCCGAATATTCGAAAGCTGCAGGTGACATGAGATCAGAAAGTGATGGCCTGAATAACCTGGCAAGAAATCAGCTTGCCATCGGACTACTTGAAGCTGCCGTTCGAAACGCTACCAGAAGTCTGGAATTTGTAAATCGTCAAATAAAAGTGGACCATTAAGTGAAATATTAAAAGTTATACATAACTATTAAATTCACTTTACTATGACCAAGAAAAACAAATCAGCAGAATCTTATGTCCGAGATGTAAAAAGAAGGACAAGACGTAAATTTTCTACAGAAGAAAAGATTAGAATAGTCATTGAAGGATTAAGAGGAGAACAAAGCGTTGCTTCTCTTTGTAGAAGAGAAGAGATTTCACAACCACTATATTATAAGTGGAGTAAAGATTTCATGGAAGCAGGGAAGAAACGTTTAAAGGGAGACACAGAACGTGAAGCCAATACTTCAGAAGTTCAACATCTAAAGACAGAAAATCAAGACCTTAAAGAGGTAGTAGCAGAACTTACTCTAAAAAATCGTGTGCTTAAAAAAAGCTTGAATGGAGTAAAATAAAATTCAAGAAGTATATGCGATTTACAGCAAAAGAAAAGATGGAACTGATTAGGCTGGTTGAGCAATCCGAATGGAGCATTAGAAGAACTCTCAAGGAAATTGGTATTCACAAATCAACCTTTTACAACTGGTATAAGAAATATCGGGAAAATGGAATTGTAGGATTAGAGGAAAAGAAAAGTACAAGGAAGCATTACTGGAACAAGATTCCTGATCGGATCAGGTCTGATATATTGAATCTGGCACTGGAAGTTTCAGAGCTTTCTTGTAGAGAATTGGCTTGCAGGTATACTGATGAGAATCAATACTTTATAAGCGAAAGCAGTGTTTACAGAATATTGAAATCTGCTGGACTGATAAACCCTCCTCATTATGATCTGATATCTGCCGCAGATGAATTTAAAGACAAAACAACAACTGTCAATCAAATGTGGCAAACTGATTTTACTTATTTCAAAATCATTGGCTGGGGATGGTATTACCTATCGACTATATTAGATGATTATTCTAGGTACATTATAAGTTGGGAGTTGTGCTCAACGATGAAAACCCTTGATGTAAAAAATACTTTGAATCAGGCATTAAACCATCCAAATGTAAATTTGAATAAACCGCCTAAGTTATTATCTGATAATGGATCTTGTTATTTAAGTCAAGAGTTGAGCTCTTATTTGGATGATTACAAAATTAAACATGTGAGAGGAAGACCTGGTCATCCTCAAACGCAAGGCAAGATTGAAAGGTATCACAGAACGATGAAAAATGTAATTAAACTGGATCATTATTACAGCCCAGGTGAATTGAGTTTTCGTCTTTCACAATTTGTAAAATATTATAACCATCACAGATATCATGAATCTTTACAAAACTTGACACCAGCAGATGTTTATTATGGATTAAAAGAAGAAAAACTGAAGAGAAGAAAATTATGTAAACACAAAACATTTAAAAAACGCAGACAAGAATATTTCAATTTAACTTTTAAAAGTGTAACTTAATTTTATTCACTTATTGTCCACTTTTATTTGACGATTTACATCATTGAAAATCTTGGCCGCTTCCTGTGTATAAATGATTGCAGAATCTAACTGTCCGGAGTAAAAACATTCATCACCGATATTATTAAGTGCTGTAGCAAGCGAAACCGAATCCTGTGTTTCCCTCAGTATATCTATCCCTTTATGGTAATAAAGCAAAGCATTATTACTGTTTCCGTTTTCAGAATAAATATCGGCAATTGAGATATTGAGCTTGCCGACACCTTTGTTATCTTCGATTTTTATTGCGTAATCAATACTTTTGAAAAAGGCATCTAATGCATGGTCAAGATCTCCTTTCAGTCGTAATGCATTTCCTTTCTGCAAATAACCATTATGTAGTGCGTTTAAATCAGTTAATTCTAATGCTTTTTCAATGAGCAAGTCAGAATAAAACAGTAAGCTATCGGGGCTACTTTCATAGATTGTAATTTCAACAAGAAGCTGTAGTGTAGAATCAATTTTTGAACCGGAATGATAAATTGCTTTCAGGCTATCAGACATTTTTTGGTTTTGCCCAATAAGTGCCAAATTGAATAACAACATCATTATACCCAGGAGAAATCTATTGCCCATTTGCATATGCGATAAAGTAAAGATGATCCTTTTTCAAGGTCTATAACTAAATATGCTATCTAATTAAAATTAATAATAACAAATTGAAATTAAATCATTTTCAATTTTGGATCATCCGTTAATACCTGTCCATCAGAAGTAACCTTATATCTTATATTATAATTTTCTTCTTGTCCTGTTTTATTAGTAGCACTGGTAACGGTTCCCTGATATTGATTATCGGATTTAGTTGGAGGAGCAACTAAAAGATCTACAGTAGTAAATGGCTTTTCCATTACACCTTCAAGTGAATAAATAGTTCGTGGAGGTCTGGCTGTGGGGTCAAGCTCCCAAATTACTGTATCTCCGGGTCGTACATCGGTTGTGAGTTGGTCATTACCCGGATTATGTCCTTCGCTATCCCTCAAAACGAGGTTATTGTTTGTAGCTTCCTTGCTTACATAAATTGTCCTAGTTGCCATAATTCATTTGGTTTAGTTATTAAAGGTTGAAATAGGAATCCAATATGCTCTATAAACTTTAACTTAAAGAATGAGACCCTATTTTCTAAATATACTAAAATCCCATGGTTTTTCCATCCAAATGAATTGATGAAGATGTACATTCTAAACTTTTACTAGAGAAATAATTATGGACTGAGTGTAAATGATTAATTTTTCATCATGAACGCGAGCAGAAAGATTAATCGTAGTGGGACATTAACAACTTCCTTCCTTCTGGTTGGGATTATTGTTTGTTGTTTTTTCATTTACAAACAGAATAAAAACTTTAAGTACGAATTTCAAGAGCTCAGTAATATTATAGATTATCAAACTTCACTTATTGATTCTTTTAGAAATAGTAATGTATCAACATTGATGAATAATCTCTTTGATATTATAGATGATGAATTAAAGAATAACTCCACCCGGGTCCTCTCTGTTGAAACAATAAATAGAATTGAAGTACTTAGTTATTCTCTCAAGCCATATAAATTTATAAATGGAGACAGCCTTTCCAGCAACGCACTGAGCCCGGAAAGAGGAATCCTCTTGCTTTACTTGGCGACCATGAATATCGATTCGACTTCTTTCCATAATATAAAAGTGAACTCCTCCTTTTCACATGCTGACTTAACCGGAGCGAACCTAAAAAGTGCAGACTTAAGTTATGTTGATTTAAGTCAAGCCAACCTGAAAGATGCACAACTTGAAGAAGTAGATTTCAGTTATTCTGATTTAAAGAAAACTATATTTTGGGGAGCGAATCTAAAAAAAGCAAAACTACAATCTGCAGATATGAAAAGAGCAGACTTTAGTTGGTCAGACTGTAACAAAGCGAACTTTAATAATGCTGATCTTAATGGCGCAAATTTCTCAAATGCCACATTAAAAAAAGCAGATTTAAGCAATACAGACTTACAATGGGCAGATTTAAACAATGCACTGTTCAACGGAGCAAATATGGAAAGAGCTGATTTCTTTGGATCAAATTTATTGCGAGTAAACATGAGTGATGCAATTCTTGTAGATGCCAATTTGAGGAGAATCAATCTGACAGAAGCCAACTTTAGTGGCGCTGATCTTCATAAAGCAACCGTTGAAGAAGAAGACTGGATGAATGCTATAAACAATTGGTTGGTCGTTGGGAGAAAAGAGATTCAGAATAACTACAATATTATTGATGATACAACCGGAAGAACCAAATATCAACTGATTAAGAAGTAATAGCCACTAAAGAAAGTTGACGTCTGTCTTGAATATCCGCCTAGTAAACTGAAACATCTGCTTTTATACTTTCCAACTTGTAAGCAAACCTTATTACAATATCATCTGAAGGTCTGAATGGTTCAAATCCAATCTGAAAATTCCAACTAAAATAGCTTTGAATTTCATTTAAGTAATTGGCTAGTAATTCGGCAGTCCAATATGTATCTGATTCTATTCTAAATTTCTTTTTTAGAAATTTGCCAAGCTCTTGTCCCCACTCATTATTAATTATGTCCACATAATTATCGACAGCCCCATTGTCGAGGTCTGATAATTGTTCCTCAGTAAAATCTCCAGTAATTAATTCCGGCAAACGATCACGTTCATGAACGTCAGCAATAAAGTCTGCCATCTTTTCAGAGAAAAGAGTCGTCATAAATGCTTGAGCAGTAATATGATTAAAAGTATTGAGGTAGCCTTTTTCAGTTAAATCCTCTCTACGGATTTTTTGCAAATCGCTTGAATTAATATGAGACACCATTTTTTGTGCAAAGTCGAAAAATGCAATATCTCCTTCTCCAAACACATCGAAACGTCGTCTTGCAAGGATATAGGCTTCAAGCAATTTTGTTTTATTGATGACAGCATATGGCGTCTGTAATCCCAATGATAGTTTATTCCATAATGTTCCCTTCTTAGCTAGAATAAAATCAGTTTTATTAATACCAGATTTGAGTATGCTGACAACTCCTGCTCTTCCTCCATTGTGTCGTAAAGTCACTTGATTTCTTCCTTGTCGGGAATAGTCAATTTGAATGACTTCTTTCAATTCTTCGAATGAATTAAATTTGGTAGTAAGTAACGCTCCTTTTCCAAATCCTGTTGATCCATCGTTGTAAGAAGTCTCAAAAATTGATTTATTACATCCCGATATGATTAATAAAAAAGCAATGGGTATAGTGCGATAATTGGACATAAGTAAAGCTTACATTTTCACAACTGAAGATCTATTATCAATACTCACATTATCCGTGTTATGCAAAATGATCTTATTATTTTTTTCGTCTCCTCCAATGATCAAGGATCGAACAATTAAGTTGTTAACATCATCAAAAACGACAGCAGGTCTGTAATCTGGTTCTTTAATACTTATCCGGATATTACTCATTACCAATCCATCCATATGTCTTACGTAAAAGCCCCATGCAGGTAATTCACCAAACATCGAAAATTCAGGATAGGCTTTAATTTTTTCCGGCACATCTTTCAATCTTGACAAAGGCATATTGGCAAGCCCATCATTACCTTTCCCGGGATAGATAATTTCAATGTTTTCAAGAACGACATTTTCAACTGGATATCCAGGGATTCCGGTAATCGACGAAGGAAAAGTATTATGAAAAAACGGAAGTGAAGGTCCTCTAATCTCATAGTCGTTATCCGGTCGACCGAATGCCACCTCCACCTTAAAGTTTTTCAAAACAACATTTCGCAAAACACCTGTGTCTTTTTGACGCCTCCGGTTTCCTATCTTAATAAAAATGGCATTACCGGTATTCTTTGCTGTGACATTCTTGATAAGAATATTTTCTACGATACCGCCATCTACATTTTCAATAGCAACAACTGACCTGAATGTATCATAGACTTTTATATTTTCTATGGTCACATTTTTAAACCCTCCTGCCGATTTTGTTCCAAATTTGATGGCACTGGCACTGGAACGAACTGTACAATTTGCAATGTATATACTATCACAATAATAATCGTCAGAGTGAGACTTGAGACAAATCCCATCATCTGCTGCATTGACATAACAATTCGTGATTCTGACATTTTTACAATCTGAAATATCTATGCCGTCATTGTTCCAATAGGCATCACTTATTGTGGTAACATTATCAATAATTACATTTACACATCGGTCGTGTGTTTGAACCCAACATGCCGCATTTTTCAAAGTAACATCGATGACTTCCACGTTATTACAATCCACGAATTCAATAAGCTGCGGACGCAAATAATATTTAGGACGCATCTCAACAAAATTATAATCTGAACTATCGATTTGCCCAGCATAGAAAAGACTGTCAATATGGAGCGCCAACTGTCTGCCTTGTCCATTAATTTCACCAGTCCCTTTAATAGAAATATTATCCTGATGATCAGCCAAGATGAAAGCTTTCCATCTATTTAGTTTCAGATAATGTTTTGGATCTGTACTACCCAATAAAACAGCCTCTTCCTCTAAGTAAAGTTCAACACCGGATTTCATAAGTATACTGCCACTGAGAAATGTGCCTTTAGGAAAGATCACCTGGCCACCGCCCCGCTCGTTAGCGGTATTAATCGCATTTTGAATTTGCTTTGTGCACAAGGTCTTACCATCTGGAATCGCTCCAAAATCGAGGATATTATATTCTTGAGCATTATTATAACTCATCGCGAAAAACATGAAGAAAATGAAAAGTATATACTGCATAATTATTTGAAAGTCCTTATTTATAGTGTATAGTAACAAATACAAGTAACAGTTTAAAAGTACATTTTTTGTTTTTCTTTTGGACGAATAACTGGATCCTTTGGAATAAAGTCAATATCCATCAACTCGATTTCTCCATCCGAAGAAATTTTAACGAGCAATGATTGGTAGGGTTTAAATTCAAATTGCCTTTGAATAGAAAGGCCATTTACAGTTATACTTAAGTCTTTAATTTCGGGTTCTTCCATAAATGATTGTCCTGAAAAGAGAGGATACTTCAGATGTTTAGTCTTAGGCTGTGCTAAAAACAGATAATATGTTCCTTCATCATCAACTCTACACCAATATTCTGGAATATCGGTTCCTTCAATAAGTGGAGGGTGATTGATCAGACTCTTCAAATCAGAAGACACATTGCTGAAGGAAGACAATTGCTCTAATAAATCTTGATAATCACTGGATTTCATTTTACCTGGCTCTTTCGGCATACTTTTCAGGCACACAGGAAGACCCTCTGCAGCAAGCTCAACAACTCGTTTCAAAGCACGACTATCCATGAATTCTACATCAACATAAAGCGAAGAAAAATGAGCATCACCGACATGTAATTGTCCTTTATTAAAATGGGCTTGTTCTAAAAAATGTCGATTTATCCATAAAGGATGATATCCTTCAGTCTCCTCAGGTGGATATATATATCTTAACTCGTACTCTCCCCAGACCCATACCCTTTGTCGTTCCGGAGGATAGGCTCCCTTCATTACACCATCTTCATATGGAATATAAAGTGCTACATCAGAATAGCTATGACCAGTTCGAAGAATTCCTGAAACTTTTTCTATATAGGAATTGAAATCTGCTAACTCTTCAGACAAGCTACCACCAGGTCCAAAATATGTTGTTGCAAAGAATTCAATAGTGTCACTTCCTTCAGGATTATAAGGCATTCCATGATAAACATGATGATTAACACCTTGGGAAAAGAGCGCATCGGCTACCAATTTGAGGTCTGCAGTTTGTTCTTCTCTCAAATAAGTGGAAGGAAAGCCATACATACAAGTAAATGATTCACTTGAAACAAGTGATTTAGAACTCAAACAAGCTGAAGAACTTACAATCCTTGAATAATTGGGGTTGTTCAACATGGCTTCCGTTTCAGGAATATCGACGAGCCCATAAGTGGTCATAACATCCGTAGGAGATGCAAGACACTGAACCCTGGACCAAGCACCTAATTCTTTACACTTATTAACATAGGGTTTATAGAACCCCTCGGTAACATAGTCATCCAATAGCATTTGATAATCGTATCGGACATCGGAGAAAGAATCAAGACCGGTTTCCATATATGGAATAATATCATACCCATATTTTTCCAAAAAGCTTTTATCAAAACCAGGTGTCCAAATCTTATAATTGGAATTTAGCTTTATCTCCCAGGAATCAGTAAACAAAGCGGATTTAGATCCTTTTAATGCTTGTGTTAGCGCTTCGCCTACAGGCTCGGCAAATTGATGAAAGGCATTGCTATCCAGATGATTGATTACGTATTGAGTATCCGGGAATGTCCAAGCAAAAGTTAACAACTGTCGAAATGTAGAATCTCCATAAACCTGAGATGAATACTCCTTGGTGATATTTGAACCTGCAACGGGCCAGGCGCTTCCAAAAGTAAAATCGCACACCAATCCGATGGAATCTGCATAAGATTTAGTAAAAGAGACTACATCAACCCATTCCGGACTCAACCATTTCTGGGCAGTTGTATCTTTAGGATAATGTCTGTTATAATTTCTGGCATACATTCTTTGATAGCGATATAAAGGATAAACCCAGGCGACCTCTACCCCACCAAAGTTCTTCTCTTTTGCCCAATCCAATTGGAACCGTATATCGTTTTTCTTTATTTCTGTTGCAAACCACCACCAGCGAGCGAATGGTTTAGATGTAGGATAATAATCAAAAGACTCTGACTTAGTATTAGGTGAAGAGTCCAGATTGCAAGCTACGAACCCTAGAATCGTAATTATACAAGATAGTGTTATGGATCCTTTCAAATTCATTGTCTGAAAAATAAAGAATTCTGAATGGATATCATCAACAAACCAAATTCAAACAGTTTTTCTTCAAGGAACAGTTATTAATGTCATGTCTGTTTCATTATATTAATTTTACTTTTAATGTTTAGCTTAAGCATAATATTTATTTTAAGTTCAACTTACGAAATGAGAATATGTAATTACTTGTCGTTAATAATATGTGTATTATTATTTGTATTCATTCTTTCATGCAGTACAAATGAGGAGGATTTGGAAACTCAAATTCTAGAACTAGAAGATGAAATTGAAAATCTAACTCAAATAAACAATTTACTCAATTTCAAAGTTATGATTGCGCAGGCTAACGAATGCGGATCACTTATTAAAACTATAAATCAAATCGATAATGAGATAATCCTAGAGTATGAAGATGGTCTTCTCTACGAAGTCAATGATGATATTGTACTAAATCACTCTATTGATACAGCTAATTGGATGGTAAATTTGGAACTAATAGATGCCAGCTCCATTTCAACAGGATTTCTAGGGAACGATTTTTACATCGAGAATAACCAAATCAACGTAAATCCTTATGGTAATGCACCGCTCACTGCGGTAGTGGAAGTAGAAACGCCCGTAAAGGGTAAGTTCATCGTAAAGGTTTTAGGAGTTGATGGAGAAAAATCTAATATTACTTTATATCCTGATTTTTTTGGGAAACATCATCTCATCAAAATTTATGGAATGTATAGCGAATTTAATAATCAAGTCGAACTTATTTTTACGAATAAAGATGGAGTAGAAAGGAAAAAAATTCCAGTATCGATCATGACAGAAGAATTGCAGGAAGAATTTCCAGAAATTGATATTGTGAAAAATTATAGTCCCCTAGAAGAAAACGTTCTCTTCCTTGTCAATTACAGACCTATTCATATTCCATTTATGGTTGATCCCTTTGGAAAAGTGAGATGGTATTCAACGGGTTTTTCTACCGACAGGAAATTTGCTTTACAAATGCTTAGAAATGGAAACTTAGCATATGGAAAAGCTGGAGAAGGAAGCATTATAGAATACACTATAATGGGTGATTTTGTAAGTGAGTGTTTTTTCAATCCTGACTATGTTGACCCTCATCATGATGTCTTAGAAATACCAAATGGGAATTTTTTAATTACTGTAAGTAAAGTTGGTAATCTTCACCCTTATGATCATATAATTGAATTGGATAGACAAAACCAAACCATTAACAATGTTTGGAATCTGGCCGAAATACTTCCTAAGGATAGATATACACTCAGGAAAATAGCCGATGGTCAAGATTGGATTCATACAAACGCTGTCATTTATGACGAAAGTGATAACTCTATTATAGTTTCAAGTCAACCCCAAGGGATATTCAAAATAACTTGGGATAATAAACTAAAATGGATTCTATCTCCTCCTGAAGGATGGAGCTACCCATATTCTGATTACGTATTAAGGTCAAGTGGTGTAGATTTTGATTGGAGTTGGGGGCAACATTCACCAGCTATTCTTCCTGATGGAAACCTTTTGGTTTTTGACAATGGATATGGAAGAGACTTTGGTGAAGCATCTTCAGATTATAGTCGAGCTGTTGAATATTCAATCTCTGAAAACAACAATGATATTGGAGGTTATATTACTCAGGAATGGGAATATGGTAAAGAAAGAGGAGATGACATGTTCTTTCCTTTTGTAAGTGACGTAGACTACTTGGAAGCTTCTGAAAATATACTAATTACTGCCGGTTCCACTAGTTTTGATCTAGTGTACGTCGACAGTTTAACTAATTATACTTCTGCGAATACGGAACAAATTGAAACCAGGATCATAGAGGTCAATAACTCTAAAGAAGTGAAATTTGAAATGACTTTCAGATCAGATTTATTTACTGGAACTACATATAGAACTGAAAAGATAATACTGAAATAATTTCATTTTTATTACATCAATAATTTATATAAAACAGGAGTGCCTTCATCCTGACTATGAAGATAAAGGCACCGCCGAAACATGATTCACCTGTTAATCCGGTGATTCTTTGGAAACGGTTTAAGGAAATATATAACATATAATACCTTCAATTTAGCCCTATTTATTATAGCTATCGCTTCAGATTTCCTTGTATACTTTTTGAGACCTCAAGTAAGCATGCCAATGTCAACATTATGTATATTTAAATCGTTATATTTAAACTCTCCCAGTGTTAATTGTCAACTTCTAAATCATTTTAAGGGTGAATTATAGAACAGTCCAAACTCAGCATGGGGATAATCCCATTATAGATATCGTATTAGATATTATACCAAATCTAAATCCGATTCAATCTTCCAAAGAAATTATTCAATATCTTTTGAATGAATTTGAATCGAAGTTAAAGCTTCAGGAATTAAGCCTTTTTAAATTATGTCCTTCGACTAATACGTTTAAAAAATTACCGAAATCCTTGGATAGGATTGCATCCCTGTCATCTTTACAAGAATCATTACCAGAGAAAAATCATATTCCACTTAGAACTTCTGATTGGAGACGAAGGCTCAAGTCTGATTCTAAAGACAGGGCCATTCCAACTAATATTGGTCATGCTCAAAATCTTGAATTGTCAAAGTCCATCATATTTAAAAACAAGTTGACAGGAATGATATATTCAAAATATCGAAAAAACAATGCAAATAGTACTGAGATTAAAAGATCTATTAATTTGCTTGCTGTAGTAATCGCCCCATATCTTCAGGATATTCAAGTCTCACCACAAAACAATATTTACTGGCACAGATTCCTTAAACTTATTCGCAAGGATAAAATTTTTCTTGATGATAGAATTTCAGTAGTTCGTGTGGCTAATCAACTGGAAATTTCATCGAAATACCTTTCCAGAATTATTGGTAACCAATCCAATACTAATTTTAACGCCATCATTAATGAGGCCCGAATCAATTATTTTATTAAGATTATCCATTCTAGAAGAAGTACCAATGTTAAATTACTAGAATTGGCTTATGAGTCCGGATTTTCAAGTAAGGCTACATTTAATAGGGCATTCAAGAACTTTATGTCATGCACACCATCGGAATATCTCGCAAATTATATTAGTGATTATGGCTAATGTCGCTTTTTGCTAAGATGGCCGATGAAGTACTTTTGTTTTGTATAACTTTATAGAATCTTGAGTTTTTTGTAAAAATCAATTCAATTTAATTCTACATCTATTTATTCAAACAAGAGAGCAATGAAAAAGTCTGATCCTCCTATCATCGTAGAACAATCTTTTAGCAATTCAATTGAAGATGTATGGGATGCTATCACCAATGTCGATAAAATGAGGCAATGGTTCTTTAATAATATTCCTGATTTCAAACCTGAAGTTGGATTTAAAACACAATTTATTGTTCAACTTGAAGATCGAGTCTTTCCTCATTTGTGGACAATAGTAGAAGTAGTTTCTAATTCAAAGATCACTTATGACTGGCGTTATGAGGGATATCCAGGAATTGGTCTCGTAAGTTTTGAATTATCACAAAATAATGATCAGACATTATTGCAAGTCACTTCTATTGTAACAGAAGATTTTCCTCAAGATATTCCAGAGTTTAAAAGAGAGAGCGGAATTGCAGGATGGAATTACTTCATCAGAGATAGTCTTAAATCTTATATGGAAAAGCCTCAATAATATACTTTGGGAAACAATATTCATTGAAAAATTCCAAATGGTCTAAACAAAGTTCTTATCCTATCCTAATTGTTCTATTGGGATCATGTGCTGCAATGTTTCCTGTCGTTTCCAACGGTTGGGTTAATTGGGATGATCCAGCTTATGTTCTTGACAATCTCCTGATCCAAGACCTGTCATGGCAGGGCTCTGCAATATCTTTGGTACTTTTCAAGTGCAGGGATTATATCATCCTATGACACTCATCTCACTTGCTATTGATTATAGTCTTGGCGGATTTGATGCTGCATTATATCATATTCATAATCTGGTACTGCATTTACTAAATGCCTTTCTCGTATATGTATTTATCAGGAAAATATCGGATAATATAACAATCGCATTTATTACGGCTCTATTGTTCGGCATCCATCCAATGCATGTTGAATCTGTGGCATGGATTTCTGAAAGGAAGGATGTTCTATATAGTTTTTACTACCTGCTTGCTCTCGTATTTTACATGAATTATCTTAAGTCACCTTCAAACAAACTACGGTACTATTTGGCTACTTTGACCTGTTTCATTTTGAGCTTATTCGCAAAAGGAATGGCCGTCACATTGCCCGTAATTCTAATAGCAATAGACTACTTATTACGACACAAAAATTGGAGGCAAAACCTTTTCGAAAAAATTCCTTTCTTTCTTTTAAGTATAGTATTTGGAATTATTCTGATCAAAACTCAGCAAGCCGGACAAGCCATGTTTGAATTATCAGAGCTTCAATGGTACAAAAGCATTTTCGTAGGAGCTTACGGTATGATGGTATACCTCATTAAATGTATCCTCCCGTACAATCTTTGTGCTTTTCATCCTTATCCTTATACTTCAGGCGGAGATATGCCTTGGTATATATATGCAGCAATATTACCTGGTATAGCACTATTCTTTTTTACAATAAAATCAATGAAAAGAAACAGAGACTATGCATTCGGATTTCTGTTTTTCCTTATTAGCATAGCTCCAGTCTTACAAATAATCCCAGCAGGAAAGGCTATTATTTCTGATCGATTTACTTACTTGTCATACATCGGCATCTTTTATATCATTTCATTTATTTGGGTCAATTATTTCGCTAAACAAACAAAGACAGGTTTTACTCGACAAATAATAAAAACAGTTGCTATCCTCTATATCGTTTCACTCGTTTTCATTAGTCATCAAAGAACAAAAGTGTGGAAAAACAATATTACGCTCTGGAGCGATGTTATAAAAAAATACCCTGATCATCGTCTTGCGTATTGCAATAGAGCTTCCAGTTATTATGAAAGCGGCAAGTTTGATAGTGCTCTATTGGATTGTAATCAATGCATAAGAATAAATCCTGATTTACATGAATCTTACAATAACAGAGGACTTGCAAATTTAGCTTCTTCTAACAACCAAACTGCACTAGAGGATTTTAGTAGAGCTATCGAAATATACCCAGACTATCAACGTGCTATCGGAAATCGTGCTGTATTATTAATGCGGTTGAATCAAGATAGTTTGGCAATGGTAGATTTTTCAAAACTCATTGAATTGAATTCAGAAGATGTTCTTTCTTATTACAATATGTCAATTCTACTTCAAAAATTAGGCAACTTCACTGAAGCTCTCCAATATATCAATCGGGCTATAGATCTAAGTAATGACGAAGGATCTTTTTATTATTTCCGATCTATCATTCATAAAGCCTTGAATGAAAACAAGAAAGCACTTGATGATATAAAAATTTCTCAAGAGTTAGGGTTCATTATTGAGAATTGATATTATGAAGAAATTAGTCAATGAGGAAACCGATAAGGATGTAAATGAATTTATTGAATCAGTAAACAATAAAAAAAGAAATGATGCGGATTTGAACAATTTGCAATTTTATCAGGTTCATATCAAAGATAGAATTGAATAGCTTCTATAAAGTAACATTGATATTCAAATTTTAAACGAAATCAACTGAATTCAAATGCATAAGATAAAACTAACTTCCTTTTCCTCACTTGAAGACAGAAAACCAAAAGCTGCACAACTTAACGGACTAGATCTTGTGGTCCTCCGCTATGACGAAAAAGTATCTGTTCTATATGGACGCTGCCTGCATCGTGGTGCTTTAATGGCGGATGGATATGTTGATGGTAATAATATAATATGTGGACTTCATGGATGGGACTATCGTATCGACTCTGGAGTAAGCGAATACAATAATAAAGAAGTCCTGCATAAATTCTACTCGGAGATTCACGAGGATTTTGTATTGGTAGATGAAAATGAAATAAATCAATATTTACTTGATTATCCACAACCGTTCGATCGGGAGCAGTACCTGGGACAATATTCAGACACCCATCCAGAAAGTACTGAACCTTATACTCGATACATCAAAGAACTGACTCAAAATGGATTAAAAAAATATGGACATCATGGGCCATCAGCATCAATGGGTGTTGATCGGAATACACTTCCTAAATGGGAAAACATTCAATTTCTTCCAGCACAACTGGCATCACGTCCCTTGTTAGATCATGAGGAGGTTAAAACTAAAGTTACCATAGGGCCAAAAGCCAAAAAACCACTTTTACTTGATATGCCCATCTTTGTTTCCATATGAGTTTTGGCGCTTTATCCCGGGAAGCTAAAATTGCTTTGGCCATGGGTGTTGAAATGGCAGGAACTGGAATTTGTAGTGGAGAAGGAGGAATGCTTCCAGAGGAACAAGCAAATAATTCAAGATACTTTTATGAATTAGCCTCAGGTAAATTTGGCTATACACTCGACAAAGTAGCAAAATCACAGGCTTTCCATTTTAAGGGAGGTCAAGGTGCAAAAACAGGTACTGGAGGTCACCTTCCTGCTCATAAAGTATCCAAGGAGATTGCAGGAGTGCGTGGATTGGAAGAAGGTCGTGCTGCCATATCTCCGGCCGCGTTTCCAGATTTATTCACCGCAAAAGATTTCAAGGAAGTAGCCCAAGAAGTGAGAGAACGAACAGGAGGCATTCCCGTGGGTTATAAAATTGCTGCTAGTCATATTGAAGCAGATATTGATTTTGCACTTGAAGTTGGTGTAGATTATATCATTCTTGATGGTCGAGGTGGTGGAACAGGTTCCGCACCCACGATTCTTAGAGACAATATTAATGTTCCAACTATACCTGCTCTAGCAAGAGCAAGAAAACATCTTGATAGTATACAAGCAGATGATGTCACACTCATTATCACAGGAGGATTACGTGTACCCGAAGATTTTGCAAAAGCCATGATGTTGGGTGCAGATGCAATTGCCGTCTCTAATTCTGCACTGCAAGCTATTGGATGTTTAGGAATGCGTGCCTGTGGTTCTAATAATTGTCCCGTGGGTATAGCTACACAGAAAGAAGGATTGAGAAAACGATTGATTATCGAGTCATCTGCGAATCAACTTAACAACTTTTTTAGAGCATCGAATGATCTGATCAAAGTGATTGCAAGGTCTTGTGGTCATGATGATATAGCTAAGTTTAACTTTAATGATTTAAGTACATTTCATTATGATATCCATAAACTCACCGGAATTCCATTTGCCGGTGTAAGTTCATCATAATTCAAATCATGGAAAATATTATAAACATTTTAATCAACTGTATTGGATTTTACTTAGCGCTTGGAGTTTTGTTTTCAATAATATTTTTATGGAAAGGGATTCATCAAGTAGATCCAAACACTAAAAATGCAAGCTTCCTTTTCAGGGTCTTAATATTTCCGGGATTAAGCTTGTTGTGGCTTCTTTTTTTAATTAAATGGATTAGAGTATCGAAATCATGAAGCCTTCATTACGACACAGACATTTTTATAGTTGGGTAGTAATTAGTCTGCTTGTTTCTCTAATTATAATACTTGCCATACAATGAGCAATAATTATGTCCCGGTTCTATGGAACAAGCAAAAGAAGGAATATGACAAAATTCTATGGTTAGGAATATTATTGTTTTTCGTTTCTTATATCGCTTTTCAATTCATTTTTCATCCTGAAATTACAATTGAAACATTAATTATCAGAGCTACAGGTCTTTGCTCATTCTTATTACTTCATTTGATTTTAATAATCGGACCAGTTTCCAGGCTAAATAAGCTTTTTTTACCCTTACTTTATAATAGGCGCCATATGGGCGTCTCTATGTTTTTACTCGCTTTGACTCATGGACTATTCTGTATGATTGAGTTCCATACCCTCGGCGATACAAATCCTGTTGTAAGTATATTTACTTCTAATTTAAATTATACTTCAATCAGTGAATTTCCATTCCAAATATTAGGATTTTTTGCATTGATAATATTATACTTAATGGCAGTTACGAGCCATGATTTTTGGCTTAAAAACCTGTCGCCTGAAATCTGGAAAGCTTTACATATGATGGTCTATTTTGCTTATGGCCTGATCATCATTCATGTCGCAACAGGAGCATTGCAATATGAAAGTCATCCTGTTTACTGGACGCTGTTGATTACAGGTTTTTTAGTTGTATCTACTTTACATTTCTACAGTGGATGGAATGAAAGAAAAAATTTAAAATCGAATAAAACAAAATTGGAAAAAGAAGGATTCTATGAAATAGCTTCCATTCATGAAATTCCAGAATCTTGCGCTAAAACAGTTTTTATTAAAGGTGAAAATATTGCCATTTTCAAGTATAACAATAAAGTATCTGCAGTGCACAATGTTTGTAAACATCAAATGGGACCTTTAGGAGAAGGAAAAATTATAGATGGATGCATTACCTGTCCATGGCATGGCTACCAATATCTGCCTCATAATGGTCAATCTCCACCGCCTTTTACCGAAAAAGTAAAAACATATGAAACACGTATTTGGGAGAATACTGTCTGGTTAAACCCTACTCCCAAATTTGAAGGAACCTTTGTTGATCCTGCCAAAATAGAGTCTCATGAATAAGGATGATAGATTTTATATTGGTTGGCAGGAAAAAATGGGAGATGAGCATCGACGTTTTTTAAGAAAGCGAATAATTTTATTTTTTGCTTTGATTCCAGTTTTTGTTTTTTTACTGGTTTTTTTTCAAAAGGGTTTTAACACTCATTCATTTCAATTAGGAAAAACAAGTCAGATTTCAGGACTCTATTATAATATACCTTATCCCATGTTAATAGCTGATGAGGGGCAACTACCTGAAGGCATTTCGAATGAGATTTTATTGGTTGGATTTGGCAAAGTTGGTGCTAATGCAACAATGAATAAAATTCAGGAAAGAACCGGATCTCTTCATAGAAAAAAAATTGTATTGGCGGGAACATTAATCAAAGGAGATGGTAAGACATTAATGGAGTTAACTCAAAAAGACGATTCTCTTATTCAACAACTTGAGGCAACATCCAAAAAAGAAATCAATTTAACTCCGAAAGAATTTATTTCTGTCAAGGGCGAGATTTTGGATCCAAAATGTTATTTCGGCGTAATGAAACCCGGAGAAGGTAAGATTCATAAAAGCTGTGCAATTAGATGCATAAGTGGTGGCATCCCTCCAGTTTTTAGATATGAACCTGAAGACAATAATCAAGATTATAAATATTATCTTATGCTGGATAAGCAAGGTAGTCCATTAAACAAAGAGACATTAAAATATGTTGCTGAAAAAGTTTCTGTAACTGGAACCACTAATAAGTTTTCTAGTTGGGATATTTTGTACTTAGATATTAATGACATTAAAATGAAATACGAATAACATGTATGAATCCTTTAGCATAATGTTTGCGCTCGCGGCGCTGTTAAGCTTCATTAATTATAAATGGCTCAAACTACCAATGACCATAGGACAGATGATCATGGCATTGATTTTGGCTATTATAGTGCTCGCTTTAAGACCGGTGGTTCCACCAGTTTATAGTTTCTTTTGTGATCTCATCCTGAATACTGACTTCACACATATCATGCTGGATGTATTGCTTGGTTTCCTATTATTTGCCGGAGCATTACATGTTGACATTAATAAATTGAAAAAGGAAAAAGTAACTGTGCTTCTATTCGCAACAGTAGGTGTATTAATATCAACGTTCCTCGTAGGAACTGGACTCTTTTATTTGGCAAAAATGATCAACTGTTCTATTCCATATCTGCACTGTCTGTTATTTGGTGCTCTAATTTCACCCACTGATCCAATAGCCGTACTGGGAATACTAAAAAACACGAATATCAGTGAATCATTGAAGTTGAAAATTGAAGGTGAATCCTTATTTAATGACGGAATTGGAGTAATTGTTTTTACAGCTATTCTTCTTGTTAGTGGTGTGGGAGAAATGATGGAACAAAGCAGCAATATATACCTGGAAATCGTGCTTCTTTTTGCCGAAGAAGTTTTCCTGGGTCTCCTATTAGGCCTCGTATTGGGTATTGGAGGTTATAGACTCATGAAGTCATCTGAAGATCAAATCTATTTACCTACTGTACTAAGTCTTGCTGTTGTTTTTGGAGGTTATAGTATTGCTATGTTATTACTTACTTCCGGTCCATTAGCGATGGTTGTAGCCGGTTTATATATTGGTAGTAAAATTAAAGCGCCTGATTTCAACCCTGAAACCAGAAAAAATCTTGTTGGCTTTTGGCATATTCTTGATGATAGTTTGAATGGAGTGCTCTTTGTGTTTTTAGGTCTGGCATTTCATCTCATAGTCATTGAAAATAGCAGTTATTTAATACTTGCGGTGCTATCCATTATTTTGGTTTTAATTGCAAGGTTTATTTCAGTATGGCTTCCGTGCTCCCTATTAAAACACGAAGAAAGTTCCTGGTTAAAAACCACCTATGTTCTTACATGGGGAGGATTAAAAGGCGGTATCTCACTGGCTTTGGCATTTTCATTGGCCCCGGAGTTTTCAAAAAACACGATTCTCTTATTAACCTATGGAACGGTTATTTTTTCCATACTGATTCAAGGACTAACGATTTCTAAATTGGTGAAAAAAATCTATTAAAATGGACGAAAATCAAATCGTTTGGCATAAAGTACTAGATAAAGAAAATGAATTATTGGAAGGGCGGGTAATGACTGTAACAGCTGGTCATAAAGGGATTTGCCTGACAAAATATGAGGGAACGATTAGTGCTTTGGATAACAAATGTCCACATCAGGGTGGTCCACTTGGAGAAGGATCTATTGAAAATGGAATGTTAAGGTGTCCCTGGCATGGTTGGGATTTTAATCCTTGTACTGGGAAAATTCCTGGATATGATGATGGTGTAGATACTTTTCCGATTAAGATTGAAGCGGATGGAATCTATGTAGGATTAGAAAAAGAAGCAGATCCTGAATTTACGATAACAGATATCATGGCAGAAACCATGGTCAACTGGGGCATAGATACAGTTTTTGGCATGGTGGGTCATTCTAATTTGGGATTAGCTGATGCTTTAAAGCGACAAGAAGAAAAAGGAAATCTCAAGTTTATTGGTATAAGACATGAAGGTGCAGCATCTTTCGCAGCTTCTGCCTATGGTAAATTAACGGGCAGACCTGCTGCATGTTTTGCAATTGCCGGACCAGGAGCTACCAACATGTATACTGGCTTGTGGGATGCAAAAGTAGACCGTGCACCAATCCTGGCATTGACAGGACAAGTTGCAACACAGGTCGTAGGTACAGGTAATTTTCAGGAATTAGATCTGGTGAGAGCATTTGATACTGTTGCTGAATTCAATCATAGAGTTCAGCAAAACAGTCGACATGCAGAGCTTATGCTTCTAGCGATTAAGCATACCATTATAAAAAGAGATGTTTCTCATCTTACTTTTCCGGATGAAATCCAAACCCTTCCCGCATCTACAAAAGCAAAATCAAAGACTCCTAAAGGAAGGATAACACCGATGACGATTGCACCACCTCAGGAAACATTTAATGAAGCTTTAGAACAGTTAAACAAAGCACAAAGACCGGCAATTATAGTAGGTCATGGTGCTCGATTCCACATGGAAAATGTCAT
This sequence comes from Saprospiraceae bacterium, assembly GCA_965248155.1. Lineage (GTDB taxonomy): Bacteria > Bacteroidota > Bacteroidia > Chitinophagales > Saprospiraceae > RFSX01. The sequence continues at coordinate 489,257 of CBDFIO010000001.1, read as the reverse complement.
TGCCCTCGCAGAAAAAATGAATTGTCCTGTCATGACTACTTTTAAAGCAAAAGGACAAATCTCAGATAGTCATCCATTAGGTTGTGGTGTTTTAGGAAGGAGCGGAACACCGATTGCATCCTGGTTTATGAATGAGGCTGATCTACTCTTAGTAATTGGAGCTTCTTTTTCAAAACATACGGGAATCACACCTAAAATTCCTACAATACAAATCGATTTTGACCCAATGGCTTTGAGTAAATTCCATAAAGTACAAATTCCCGTTTGGGGAGAAATTTCTGTTACCGTGGAAATGCTCAATCAGCAATTATCCAACTCTGACAATAAAGTAAATCAAAGAGAGGAAATTGAAAAGCGCTGGTCTATTTGGCGTGCAGAAAAACAAAAACGCTTATTAGAGGACAGAGGTGAAGGTATCAGCTCAATTGCTGTTTTTGATACATTGACTCGATTAGCACCAAAGAATGCAGTCATGTGTGTAGATGTAGGAAACAATGCTTATTCTTTTGGTAGATATTTTGAAAGTGATAATCATCGGTTTCTGATGTCCGGATATCTAGGCTCGATAGGGTTTGCCCTTCCAGCAGCACTTGGAGCCTGGGCTGCAGTTGGAAGTGATCAACCTGTAATTGCAGTTGCAGGTGATGGTGGATTTTGTCAATACCTCGCAGAATTGACTACTGCCGTGAAATACAAAATGCCAATTAAGATTATTTTGCTTAACAATAATGAACTGGGCAAAATATCCAAGGAACAAAGAGCTGGAGAATTTGATGTGTGGGCTACAAGTCTTGTCAATCCGAATTTTGCATCCTATGCTGAGAGCTGCGGTGCATTAGGAATCTTAGTTCAAAAAACAGAAGACTTAGAAGATGCAATGAACAAACTATTCGACCATGATGGTCCTGGACTTCTCGAAGTTAAGGCGGATGTTAAATTGATTTGATGCGCTTATATTTGTATTTCAATTTTTAAAAATCAAGTATGAGCAACTCTCATTGGGATCTGTCTGACAACGAATTTGAAGCGCAATTCTTTTCATGCCAACTCAAGCCTGAGCTATTTAGCCACGAAGCACACTTACGTCTTGCCTGGATTAAAATCACGAAAAATGGTGTTCAGAAAGCTGAAGAAGATATCCAATCTCAAATTAAGTCTTTTGTGAAACATGTAGGCGCCGAAGACAAGTACCACACTACCCTAACCTTAGCTGCCATTAAAATTGTAAACCAATTTATACAAAAATCTGAATCAGGCAGTTTCAAGGATTTTATATCAGAATTCCCAAGGTTAAAATCAAACTTTAAAGAGCTGATCCAAAGTCATTATAGTTCAGATATTTTTATATCAAAGCAAGCAAGGTTAAATTATTTGGAACCCGATTTATTACCCTTTAATTAAGGACAATTTTAAATACTTGAAATTTCATAATGAAATACAGAGGAAGAAATGGGGAATCATTTGAAGTGGAGCTTATTACTCAAGAAAATTGTGATATTCTGAAATCTTCAGATAGCAATGAACTGTCACTTCTTTGGTTCACATCTGATTCTAATCGACTTACTATTGATTCTGCCCCCTATGTTTTTAACACGAATCAAATCATCTGTTATACTGAATTTCATAAAATAGAAATTGAAAAGATTAGTGAATTAAAACTTTTAAGGTTCAATAAACCATTTTATTGCATTCTCGATCATGATAGTGAAGTTGGTTGCAAAGGTATTTTATATTATGGCTCACCCGCTTTACCAATCATTGATATTCCGGATAGTGATAATGAAATTTTAGAATCCGTCTGGAAGGTACTTGATATGGAAATGAAGTCAAATGATAGTTTACAATTAGAAATGCTGCAAATGATGTTAAAAAGAATACTTATACTTTGCACTAGAATCTATAAAGCTCAAAGCAGTTTTACCTCCTCCGATTTAATACATACAGATACTGTCAGAGAGTTCAATTATTTTGTTGAAAAATATTTCAGAGAGAAGCATAGTGTTGCAGATTATGCTCAGTTATTAAATAAAGCACCCAAAACCCTTTCTAATCTTTTTAACAAATTAGGCATCAAATCTCCTTTACAATTCATAAAGGATCGATTAATACTCGAAGCGAAGCGACTTTTGAAGTATTCTGACAAATCTATATCCGAAATCGGTTACGATCTTGGATTCTTAGACATCCAGTCATTTAGCCGTTTTTTCAAGAAACAAATGGGAATTTCTCCGCTTGATTTCAGAGAATCCGGTCAATAGGTAAATATGCCAACAGTTAAGGAATAACAGCCTATTCTTCAGCTTGAAATAGGATTCATATTTGTGTTATAATTTTTAATTACCATAAAATATATAACATGAGAGAAATAAAAAATAACAAAGACTTTCAAGAAATTATTAGTGAAGGCAAACCTGTACTATTAGACTTCTATGCTGATTGATGTGGTCCATGCCGAACATTACTTCCTACAGTTGAAAAACTTGCGGAACTCCACAAATCAGATTTTGCAATAGCAAAAGTAAACGTGGAAACAAATAAAGAGTTGGCTGAATCATTTGGAGTGAGAAGTATTCCTGCACTATTCTTTATCCAAGATGGCGAAGTTGTGGAATCATTAGTTGGTCTTCAAACCGAGTCTGCATTGCACGACAAAATTCATCAGTATTCAAGTCAAACTACTCATTAATAATTTAAAAACAAGTTAAGATGCAAAATCAAATAGAAAAGAATTTATTACATATTCACGACCTGCTGGCTGAAGGCCAATTTATTCAAGCGATGGAAACATATTTGCATGATGATGTAGAATTAAGAGAAGCGAATGGAGATCCTAAAAAAGGAAAAGATTTTTGTGTGAAGTTTGAAGCAGATTTTATTAACAACGAATTGGAAGAATTCATTGGGTATAATGTAGGCAATTATGCAGTTCATGGAAATCATAGTTTTTACGATGCCGTAATGACTTTGAAATTAAAAAACGGAACAACAATGGTCTCGGAACAAATTGTTGCATCCGAATGGAAAGATGGTAAAATCCTTAAAGAGAGATATTATCACGCTTAATTTAAAAATATTCACAGACGATGGGTATCCCCTTTTGGTACCCATTATCTGATTTTCTCAAACTCTGAATTAAATGTACTTGTAAACTAACAGCTATTAGATGATTAGTAAGATTGGATTAGGTGGTGGATGTCATTGGTGTACAGAAGCCGTATTCCAGTTTCTAAAAGGTGTAATAAAAGTAGAGCAAGGATATATCGCATCTTCAGATGAACAAAATTCATTCTCTGAGGCTGTGCTCGTACATTTTGAAGAAAATGAAATTTCCCTCCAAACGCTTATAGAAGTTCACCTGCATACACACTCAGCCACTTCTAAACATTCGATGAGAGAAAAATATCGATCTGCGATATATACATTTAATCAAGATCAAACTCATCAGTCAAATCTTATCATCAAACACCTTCAAAAAGATTTCAAGGAAATGATAGTTGCAGAAGTTTATCCTTTTAAAGCTTTTAAACATTCAGATTCCAAATTTCAAAATTATTACATAAAAGATCCCGCAAAACCTTTCTGTAAAACCTTCATCAATCCAAAGCTAGAAATGATTTAAAAAAAATTCTCAAAGAATCTCAAGCAAGACATAAAAAGATGAAATCCATTTAATCTGAATAAAGATGGTCATCATTTTTGTTAATTTGAATAAAAATTGGATCGTACAAATTGCGAACTACAAATATTCACTTAAATCTGGTGCGTATATGCTAAAACGAATAAAAGCAAGATTTTTTTTAGTCTACTCATTTTACTGTCTACTATATTTATTTCGTCTTCACATTTACCTTTTAAGATTAATGATAACAATCATTTTCCTGGAGCAAGATGGGGGCATGTTCTAGTGTTTAACCCAACTACTAATCAACTGCTTCTGTTTGGAGGAACAAATAAAAGAGGCGGGCCCTATTTGAATGATACATGGATTTTGGAAGATGAAAAATGGACTAAAGTAGACTCAATCGGCCCAAGCCCCAGAGGCTTTTGTGCTGTTGCGTATCATGATTCGAGAAAGTCAATTGTTATCCACGGAGGTCGAGGAAACAATAGCACAACTTACTCTGACCTCTGGGAGTGGGATGGTCATAGATGGACACAAATTGAAACCAATAACACTTACAAAGTCGATCATCATCAAATGGTTTATTTGGAAGAAGAGAACGCACTAATGGCATTCGGAGGTTGGAATGGAGAAGAAGTTGTAAGTGAAAGCTGGAAATGGTCTGAACAATGGGAAAAACTAGATATTATTTCTCCTCCAAAAAGAGCTGCGTTTGGAATGGCCTTCAATAAGAACGCACAAAGCATTAATATTTATGGAGGGCTTTGGATCAATGGACAATATGCAGATCTATGGAAATGGGAAGATGGAGAATGGTCGGCTTTATGTGGACCATATGACAACTCTTCTCTGGATCATCATGCTATGATTTATGATGAAGCTTTGGAAAGCATAATTGGATTTGGTGGCAAAGACTATCGTTATCAAGCTAAAAGCTCTACATTTCGAATCGACCAAAACAAGATTATTCCTCTTGATATTAAAGGTCCATCTGCGCGTCACAGTTTTGGTTTTGCCTACGATCCAGGGTCTCAATTAGGATATCTTTTCGGTGGCAAAGAAAACAAGGATGGCGAGCAATTACCATTAGATGATCTGTGGATCTGGGATGGAAAAGAATGGGAAGAAATAGAATAAATGAGTGCTCGTTCTAATAATTGAATAAGCATAGATTATAAACTCTCTTTGCCTCCATACAAATATTCGATAGTGGTTTAAATAGGTTGAGTTTCTTATATTAGCACATGGAACATACTACTACTACTACTATTACTTGTCCCCATTGCAATTGTACTGACCTTCAAAAGAATGGTCATAGAGAAAACGGGAGACAACGTTGGCGTTGTAAAGTCTGCAAAAAGAGTTTTCAACTTAGCTATAGCTATAGCTATAGCTATAAAGCCAGAGAGCCCGGTGTTAAAGAACAAATTGACTCATTAATTCTCAATAGTTCAGGGGTTCGAGATACAGCAAGGATTTTAGGGATCAATAAAAATACGGTGATAGCTCACTTAAAAAAAAACGCTTCAAGTGAACCCTTATCTATTGAACAAGGAAGAAGTTCAAAGCCTTGATAATTTGGCAGTAAGTTTTCACTATACAGCAGAGGCAGATGAGTTTTGGTCTTATGTTGGCAGTAAGGCGAATCAAAGGTGGACTTGGTATGCGATGGATAAGCATTCCGGGATGATTTTGGCTTGGGTTAATGGAAAGCGTACCGATGAGAGCTTTGAAAAACTTCTGGATCTTCTTAAAGACATTCCCATTGGTGACTATTATATGGATGATTGGGGAGCTTATAGTAGGTCATTGCCAAAAAGCTTACATACTATTGGGAAAGATTTGACTTGGAAAATAGAACGGAAAAACTTGAATTTTAGAACGCATATCAAACGTCTTAATAGAAAAACCATTTGCTTTTCCAAAAATGAACAGATTCACGATAATGTCATTGGTATGTACATCGAAAAATACTATTATAAATCAGGAACTTATGGAGATCATCAGCCTATTTGACCCAGCACCAAATATTCCATATCTGGTTTTTCAGTAACAAAGTAATGCACCCATATATAAGCATGGTTGAATGCAGCAACGATTAAAGCCGCCTTTGAGTTAAATCCGATAGCAATAGCCCATAACATCATAAAGCCAAAGACATACATCGAGTTAGAAGAAAATCGGAATATTCCTTTCTGGACAATTGGAAGGTCACGGTATTTTTGATAAAAATGATCACCTCCCGCCGCTCTGGTGAAAGCAAAATATTTTTTAACACTATATGTCAAATACAAGGCTGGCAATAACAATAAACCTGCAATTGCAAATCGTGGTAATGGATCGAATCCCAAACTGTTCATATCTAAGTAAGCTATGCATATAATACTGATGGCCCTTCCAGCAAAAAGAATAAAGAAGAAAATCAAATAAGCTTTAAATCCTATTGACTTAGTTACACCAGATGAATTCAATTCAATTCTCCACGATAACCAGACATAAATTTGATGCAAAACCGGAACTGCGATCGCACTCCAGAAGAAGATAGGGTTTGGCTTTTCAATTTTGGCCCACAAGCACCAGACTATCACTATTAAAAATATCAATCCGATGAAATGTATAATTTGATTATCCCAAATTCCAGGTATAGCCTTTTCTTTTGGAGTCCCTTCAGCTTGCATGTTCAAATACTATATTCTTAAAAATAAAATATTGCGGTATATAAGATATCAATTTACAATTAACTCATCATTTGTCTCAATATCCCGACATCATATAGATATAATGATATTACACCAATCAAAATGAAAATTCATTAAGAATAAAAAGATAGCTAGTTTAGTCAACTGAAAATCAAAACAAGTTTTACCATAGTGAGCAAAATCATGTTATTTTTTATTTTAGTCTTAGTTCTATTTTTCAACTGCTGTAATAATAAAGAAACAATGGTAGAAGAAGAACCGGACCCAATAGAGATGGTTTCTTCAGATTGGTTTGAGATTGCTAGTATAGCAGATCGGACATATGCTCTTGAAGAACCAAAAAGTTCTCAATACAATGTTTCTTATCTTATTCTGGGAGATAACCAAGCCTTAATGTTTGATTCTGGTTCCGGTGAAAATCAAGCCATCAATAATTCAAAAATAAAACACATCATAGATCAGCTTACTCCCTTACCGGTTTCAATTTTGTTATCCCACTTCCATTTTGATCACAATCAAAATATTGCTGAATTCAATACAGTTGCTTTTCAAGACCTTCCTTTTTTGAGACAAAGTGTAGATGCCAACAACATTTATCATTTTACGCCTGAAGATTTATTTAGTGGCACAAACCCTTCTCAAGTTCAGGTTGATCGTTGGTTACCAATTAATGAAGACATTGACCTGGTGTAGGTCTTCAAACCAAAGTGGACAATAAGTGAATAAAATTAAGTTACACTTTTAAAAGTTAAATTGAAATATTCTTGTCTGCGTTTTTTAAATGTTTTGTGTTTACATAATTTTCTTCTCTTCAGTTTTTCTTCTTTTAATCCATAATAAACATCTGCTGGTATCAAGTTTTGTAAAGATTCATGATATCTGTGATGGTTATAATATTTTACAAATTGTGAAAGAGGAAAACTCAATTCACCTGGGCTGTAATAATGATCCAGTTTAATTACATTTTTCATTGTTCTGTGATACCTTTCAATCTTGCCTTGCGTTTGAGGATGACCAGGTCTTCCTTGTAAATCGTCAAATAAAAGTGGACCATTAAGTGAAATATTAAAAGTTATACATAACTATTAAATTCACTTTATTATGAACAAGAAAAACAAATCAGCAGAATCTTATGTCCGAGATGTAAAAAGAAGGACAAGACGTAAATTTTCTACAGAAGAAAAGATTAGAATAGTCATTGAAGGATTAAGAGGAGAACAAAGTGTTGCTTCTCTTTGTAGAAGAGAAGAGATTTCACAACCACTATATTATAAGTGGAGTAAAGATTTCATGGAAGCAGGGAAGAAACGTTTAAAGGGAGACACAGAACGTGAAGCCAACACTTCAGAAGTTCAACATCTAAAGACAGAAAATCAAGACCTTAAAGAGGTAGTAGCAGAACTTACCCTGAAAAATCGTGTGCTTAAAAAAAGCTTGAATGGAGTAAAATAAAATTCAAGAAGTATATGCGATTTACAGCAAAAGAAAAGATGGAACTGATTAGGCTGGTTGAGCAATCCGAATGGAGTGTTAGAAGAACTCTCAAGGAAATTGGTATTCACAAATCAACCTTTTACAACTGGTATAAGAAATATCGGGAAAATGGAATTGTAGGATTAGAGGAAAAGAAAAGTACAAGGAAGCATTACTGGAACAAGATTCCTGATCGGATCAGGTCTAATATATTGAATCTGGCACTGGAAGTTTCAGAGCTTTCTTGTAGAGAATTGGCTTGCAGGTATACTGATGAGAATCAATACTTTATAAGCGAAAGCAGTGTTTACAGAATATTGAAATCTGCTGGACTGATAAACCCTCCTCATTATGATCTGATATCTGCCGCAGATGAATTTAAAGACAAAACAACAACTGTCAATCAAATGTGGCAAACTGATTTTACTTATTTCAAAATCATTGGCTGGGGATGGTATTACCTATCGACTATATTAGATGATTATTCTAGGTACATTATAAGTTGGGAGTTGTGCTCAACGATGAAAACCCTTGATGTAAAAAATACTTTGAATCAGGCATTAAACCATCCAAATGTAAATTTGAATAAACCGCCTAAGTTATTATCTGATAATGGATCTTGTTATTTAAGTCAAGAGTTGAGCTCTTATTTGGATGATTACAAAATTAAACATGTGAGAGGAAGACCTGGTCATCCTCAAACGCAAGGCAAGATTGAAAGGTATCACAGAACAATGAAAAATGTAATTAAACTGGATCATTATTACAGCCCAGGTGAATTGAGTTTTCCTCTTTCACAATTTGTAAAATATTATAACCATCACAGATATCATGAATCTTTACAAAACTTGATACCAGCAGATGTTTATTATGGATTAAAAGAAGAAAAACTGAAGAGAAGAAAATTATGTAAACACAAAACATTTAAAAAACGCAGACAAAAATATTTCAATTTAACTTTTAAAAGTGTAACTTAATTTTATTCACTTATTGTCCACTTTGGTTTGAAGACCTACAGGTCCACTTTGGTTTGAAGACCTACAATAAAATATTTTCAGCCGAAACTCAAGCTAATTGTTACGATGCTTTTTTTATTTCTAAATTGGCGAGCCAACTAATGCTGGAATGATCAAGAATCCACCTCCAGCGCCTACCATTCCTGTAATAGCACCAACGATCAAACCTTCTGCAAGTATTAGAGGGTAATTATATTTGATCTTTCCAGTTCCACCTTTGCGTTCTTTGGTTGAGAGCATTGACCATGCCGCCCAAAGCATCAGAAAAGCAAATAAACCAAACATTCCCATTCTTCTGGTAAAATCAAAATCCTGAATCGTAAACAATACATCAGGTAATGCAGGAATTACAAAATGTCTGACCACCCAAACACCTAGTATCGCAGGTATCCCAAAAACAACGGCTGTTCGCCAGTCAACATTCTTATTTACATTCTGACCAAGACCTCCAACCAAGCCTGCCGAACCCACTATAAATAATGAATATGCTGTGGCAACTTTTTCATCCATACCAAATAAATAAGCCAGTACAGGAACTGCTAGTATCGATCCTCCGCCTCCTATTAAGCCCAATGATAAGCCTATGAATAATGCCATGATGTACCCTGCTATTTCCATATTTTATATTTCTAACAGTTCTTCATTTATTCAAATAACATTTCAAAAAAAAGTTAAACCAAACTACATCCTTCAATACAATCAAAAATGCCGAGGATATGCCGGTCAGCAATTCGGTAGTATACTTGTTTGCCAATTTTCTCAGAAGATAGAATTCCGTTGTCTCTCATTTTTGCCAGATGATGCGACATCATAGATATCTCACATTGTGCCCCTATTCTCTTACAGATAGTAGACACATCTAAAGGTTCTTCGGCTTCAAGCACTTCTAGAATTTCTAGTTTGACCGGATGAGCCATAGTCTTTAGTAATTTGGCTACAGAATGTAACTTACTTGCTGTAAATTTCCTTGTGGATATTTTCATACTTCAAATATATGAACATTTTATCATTCTTTCAAATGTTCGATTAAACATTTGTGTCCAAAATTCATTATCATAGCTAAGTTTATTATAAAAAATTAAGAAGTGAGCTTTCAAGTAAAAAAATACACAGATTCAATTAGAGAAGATGTTTTGAACTTACTTCGACTTAATAGTCCTACCTATTTCTCAGCCACTGAAGAAAAAGATTTTATAGAATATCTCGACAAAGAAATAGAAGACTATTTTATCATCGTTGATAATGAACGAATCCTTGGAGCTGCAGGAATCAACTACTTTCCCAATCAAAAAGTCGCAAGATTATCATGGGATATGGCTCATCCCAAATTCCAAGGCAAAGGCATTGGAAAACTACTCACACAGCACAGAATCGCTGTTATAAAAGCGCGTTCGGATATACAAACAATTATTGTCAGAACTTCCCAAATGGCGCATCCCTTTTATAATAAAATGGGTTTTCAGCTTGAAAAAACCGAAAAAAACTTTTGGTCCCCCGGCTTTGATCTATATCAAATGGAAATGGCTTTATGAAAACAGGTATATTTCAACCAAATGACTTTTGGTTAAACTAAATTTGAATCAATTCCTGGAAAATGCAGATTGACAAAAAACTAAATCTTCTTCCCCTCTCTAAGACAAATCCTGACATGCTCTTATCTCTATTTAGTGATAAGAACGCTATACCGATGTGGATAGCCGATATGGATTTCCAGATCGCGCCGTCAATCCAGGATGCTCTTGTTAAACGAATTACCAATTCAGGATTTGCTTACGAATACAAACCTGATAGTTTCTTTGCATCCCAAAAAAAATGGTATCAGGATCGATATCAAATAGAGTTAAAAAAAGAGGAGGTTTTATATAGCCCTTCAATTACAACGAGTATATCAATTCTTCTTGAAAATCATTCGCACAATAATGAAGGTGTTATTATTCAGCCTCCAGTCTTTATGGAATTCAAAGATGTTATCAGACATGCGGGAAGACAACTGATCAAAAATCCTTTAAAACTTGCCGATCAACATTATAAAATAGATTTCGAAGATCTTAAGGAAAAAGCCAAACTGCCATCAAATAAAATTTTGATCATCTGCAATCCACACAATCCAGTAGGTAGGGTTTGGACAAAGGATGAGTTAAGTATGGTCATCAATATTTGTAATGAAAATGAAGTCCTTATAATCTCAGATGAAATCCACAAGGACATTATTTTATTCAACAACAAATTCACATCATTATTGGAATTTCGAGACATCTATGATCAATTCGTCGTCCTTACTTCTGAAGCAAAAAGTTTTAACCTTTGTGGAATATCAGACTCCATGGCAATTGTTCCAAATGAGGGCATCAGAAAAAAATTGTCAACCGCTTTAAAAAAGTATAACCTCGGAAGAACAAACGCCCTCACAAGAGTCGCGTTAGAAGCCGCATACAATGATGGTCATGAATGGTTGCTCAATCTCATCAAGACTATTGAGCAAAATGTTGTGACCATCGAAACAGAATTATTAGAAACAAAAATTGGTTTGATCAGACCCGAAGGAAGCTATCAAGTATGGCTGGATTTCAGAAGAATCTTCGACGACTCCAAAGAGATGTTTAATCAAATGACCAAAAACTCAGGTATTGCTATGAATGCTGGTCACTGGTTTGGAAGAGAAGGAGCTTTATTTATGAGAATGAATATTGCGACATCAAATGAAAAAGTAAAAAAATCTATTCAGAAGATTAAAGATGCAATTTCAAAAATTCAATGAAAAGACGAACCCTTATTAAATCCTCAACTATTATTGGCAGTACGATTATCGCTTCTGGTCTTTATACTTGGCAAATCGAGCCATTTAATTTAGAGTTTGTTACCAAATCTAGCAGGATACCTAATCTTCCGGATTCTCTGGAAGGCAAAACATTAATGCAAATAAGTGACATTCATATTAGTAACAGATTTCCTATTAATTATATAATCAAGTCTTTGGAGAAAGCCAAAAGAAAAGAGCCTGATTTTGTCATGTACACCGGCGACTATATAACCTATGATTCAGACAAACAGATTCAGGATTTAAAAAACACAATAAAACATTTTCCAAAAGGAAAGTTGGCTACTGTGGGGATTCTGGGAAATCACGATTACGGAAAAAATTGGGCTGACAATAACATTGCAAATAAAATAACAGCAGAATTGAAAACATATGGAATCGAAGTATTAAGGAATGAACAAAAGTTAATTAATAATTTAAATTTTATTGGCTTAGATGATTATTGGGGTAGGAATTTTAACCCATCTCTTGTAATGAAAAACCTGGATAATACACTTCCAAATATACTAATGAGTCATAATCCTGATACTGCAGATTTAGACATATGGAATAATTATCAGGGTTGGATATTTTCAGGCCACACACATGGAGGCCAATGCAAACCTCCATTTCTAAATCCACCGATGCTTCCTGTTAAAAATAAACGATATTCATCCGGATTATTCGATTTAAATGACGGAAGAAAAATGTATATTAATAGAGCACTTGGACACCTATGGCAAGTTAGATTCAACGTGCGCCCTGAAATTACTATATTCAAATTGCTTACATAAAGAATTTGTATTAGCAACAAAATTTACAACATGAAAGCATCCGCAGACCCCAAAGTTCAAGACTTCATCATCCAGATTATGACCTTGGATGATATAAAGTTTAAAATCATGGAATCCCTCCGGGAAATTGCCTTTAATATATTTCCGAAAATTAAAGAACGGATGATGTATGGAGGTATACTTCTTACTTTAAATGAAGATGTAGGAGGCATATTTGTTTATACAAATCATGTTTCTTTTGAGTTTAGCAATGGATTTGAATTTGACGATCCGGGTCACTTCCTTGAAGGAAAAGGAAAATTTCGACGCCATTTAAAGTTTAGTTCTGCCATACTTCCAAATAATAATTAAATGACCAGTAAGACAATTAAAGTTGGCCAAACAAGCTTAAAGCATAACTCCCAATCAGTTGGTGGTGGCTTTGTGGATATAGATGGTGAAGGCTATTATAAGATTAGCAATTATGATCAGATGTCAGCTTTCTACATTAGCCTGGTCAGCCATTCAGATCATTGGTTATACATATCAAGTCTTGGAGGTTTGTCAGCAGGAAGGAAGAATCCGGAAAATGCATTATTCCCTTACTACACAGATGACAAAATTCATGACAGCGGAGATGTGACGGGAAGTAAAACAATTTTCATTGTAACAAAAGATGATCAAGATTATTTGTGGGAACCCTTTTCAGATAGATATGCAGGCTTATATGCCCTTCAGCGAAACTTGTACAAAAACACGTATGGCAATAAACTTATTTTCGAGGAAATCAATAAAGACCTGGGGCTTAGTTTTTCTTATAGCTGGAACTTCAGTGAGTTGTATGGATTTATAAAAAAATCAAAGATTCAATCTCGAGACGCATCAAAGCTCAATATTCGAATCCTTGATGGTCTCCAGAACATTCTCCCCTATGGCGTCAACTTAAAGATGCAATTGGAGAGAAGCACCCTACTGGATGCTTACAAAAAAAACGAACTTCTTGAAGATTCTAACCTGGGCCTTTTTCTTTTGAGCTCTGTTCCTGTGGACAAAGCAGAACCCAGTGAAGCTCTTAAAGCGACAACGGTTTGGCATACAGGTTTAAATCCGCATACACAACTTTTATCTTCAAATCAATTAAATAATTTTAGAAGAGGAGAAAAACTGAGTCCGGAAACGGATATTCGAGCTGAACGTGGAGCCTATTTTATTGAAAGCTCATTAGACCTTTCACAGGAGGACAGCAAGACATGGTATTTTGTTGCAGATATCAATCAAGGGCCATCAGATGCTTTTGCCACTCATGATTTCATTCAAAACAGGAATGATATTTCCACACTTCTTCAGGCTGATATCGATCAAGGCACCAATGATCTGATTAATATTGTTGGAGCATCAGATGGACTTCAAAAAAGTACGGATGAATTATTAACCACACGACATTTTGCTAATGTACTTTTCAACGTAATGCGAGGTGGAACGTTTGACAATCACTATAATTTTCCAAAAACAGATCTCCATAAATTTATTCAACAATCAAATACCAATGTTGCTGCCAGACATGATTCCTTTTTTCAGTCTCTCCCCGACGATGTGAATTATACAACTTTTAAGAATGCAGCAGCTCAAAACAACGACCAAGAATTAAACCGATTATGTCTGGAGTATTTGCCTTTGACTTTCAGTCGAAGACATGGTGATCCCAGCCGCCCTTGGAATCGTTTCTCAATTGAGTTGCACGATGAATTAGGTCAAAAGAAATTTTATTATCAAGGTAATTGGCGTGATATATTTCAGAATTGGGAGGCTTTATCCTTGTCATATCCTGAATATCTAGAAAGCATGATCAGCAAATTTGTAAATGCTTCAACGCTTGACGGATATAATCCTTATAGGATTACACGAGATGGGATCGACTGGGAGTTAATTGATGAAGATGACCCATGGGTTTACATAGGTTATTGGGGAGATCATCAGATTATATATCTCCTCAAACTAATGGAGATATCGAATGCCCATCACCCAGGAGCAATAGAAAGCATGCTTATTCAAAAAGAATATACCTATGCTAATGTCCCTTATCGAATTAAGGATTATGATGAATTGCTTTCGAATCCTCATGACACAATAATATTTGATCATGACCTGCAATCAGAAATAGAAAAGCGGACAGAAATTCTGGGAGCAGATGGAAAACTGGTTTACGATAATCAGGGACAAATCACTTATGTAAACTTCGCCGAGAAAATATTACTTTGCCTTTTTACAAAGCTTTCAAATTTTATTCCTGAAGGGGGGTATATGGCTAAATACTCAGCGCCCTGAATGGAATGATGCAAATAATGCACTAGTTGGTTATGGAGTTTCGATGGTCACCTTATATTACATACGTCGATTTATAAATTTCTCGCAATCATTATTCTCAAGAGTGGATCTGAATGAAATCGAGCTCTCAGAAGAATTGACAGATAAATTTAATGCATTATCAAAAAGTTTTGAAAAATATAGCTCTTCACTAAATGATGAGAGAACGAACATTCTAAGAAGACAAATAGTTGACGAACTGGGAAAGGCAGGCAATGATTATAGAACCAGAGTGTATGAAGGATTCTCCGGCAAGGTTAGTCAACTCTCTATAAAAGAATTGGATACTTTCTTTACAACTGTATGGACATGTATCGATCATACCATCGAAGCCAATAAACGAGAAGACAAACTATATCATTCTTATAATCTTATGGAAGTAGATCCTGATGGTGGT
Source organism: Saprospiraceae bacterium (assembly GCA_965248155.1). Classification (GTDB taxonomy): domain Bacteria; phylum Bacteroidota; class Bacteroidia; order Chitinophagales; family Saprospiraceae; genus RFSX01. The sequence goes on along the minus strand of CBDFIO010000001.1, from coordinate 474,116 downwards.
TTAACTGTGCGTCATCTGTATGAAATGCTGGAAGGTCAAGTTGCTGTCTTGAGTTCAGGGGCTTTGAGTCCATCTGCTTCACTCGAGCTTTTACAGGAACTAAGACAAAGTCAACTATATAGATCAAACCAACACAGTTACATCCTCTATCCGGATAGACAGCTTGATCGCTTTGAAAACAAAAACATTATCTCAAGTGAAGCCATTCAAAACAATCCAATTTTGTCATCAATGGTCACAAATAATGATCGTCGTATAATTGAAAGGGATGTAAGCGGAAAATTTCATTTCAATGGAAGTTTTCACAACAAAACAGATGTTCTTGAAGCATTGCAAAAAACAGAATTGAATCTCAATCAATCAGACCAGGAAAATATCCTGCAGATCTTTGAAGATGTTTTTGATCATAAATCATTTACAGGCAGATCAGGAACTTTCTTTGCTTACGAAGGATTGGGATCAATCTATTGGCACATGGTTTCGAAATTAATGCTTGCTGTAGAAGAGAATTGCCTGGATGCATTAGAAAAAGATATTGATCCTGATATTCGGAATAAATTAATTGAATCCTATTACGATATCAGAGAAGGATTGGGCTTTAATAAAACTCCGGATAATTATGGAGCTTTTCCGACTGACCCCTACTCACATACACCTGGCAATGCCGGTGCTCAGCAACCTGGAATGACCGGACAGGTTAAAGAAGATATCATCGCAAGATTTGGAGAACTAGGTGTTATAATTCGTAATGGAAAAATCATTTTTAATCCTCAACTTTTAAAAACAAGTGAGTTCATTACAGAAAAAAGCAACTTCCAATTCACAGATATTAGTGGGAACAATCAAACCATCTCTATGGACCCAAATTCGATAGCATTCACTTATTGTCAGGTTCCAGTTATTTATACAATAGGTGAACCAGAAAAAATGATAGTAACATTCCAAAACGGGGATAGTATTGAACAGGAGGTTTTAACTATTGAACAGGAATGGTCGAAAACAATATTTAACAGAACAGATAAAATCTCAAAGATAACTGTCAATTTTGATGGTGACAAACAGAGATTTCTATAATCCTTTCGTCTAGTGTATGAGATTATTAAAAATATCATCAAAAGGATATTACCTGATCGATTCTTAAAATCAAATGAAGAATTTTTCAGAAAACTCATAGCGTATAGCTATAAAGGCAATCGGTATCAATGCAATATTTGTGAATTCAATCTGAAGTCCTTTGTAAACATGAAAAACGGTGATCTATTGTGTCCTTCATGCGGCAGTTTGCCTAGAAATAGAAGGCTTTGGGATCTTACAAAATCGGAGTTTAAAGATAAAGTTGTTTTACACTTTTCACCTCCTAAAAGTTTAAAGCAAAATATTGTTAACCTTAATTCTGCTAAAGAATATATCACTTCAGATTTTGCTAATGAATTCGAGAGCGATTACCAATTAGATATTACCGATATTGATTTACCCGATAAATGTATTGACATGATCATATGCTTTCATGTTCTTGAACATGTTCCAAATGATACTCAAGCTATGATGGAATTATATAGGGTATTGCGATCAGGAGGAAAATGTTACATCCAAACTCCATTCAAAACCGGAGAAATATTTGAAGACGAAAGCATAGAAAGTGAAGAAGAAAGACTTCATCATTTCGGTCAAAAAGACCATGTAAGAATATATTCTATTTCGGGCTTAATAGAGAGAATGGAGAATCAGGGATTTGTAATTGAAAACCAGACATTTCAAAGAGATACAGAATCCATCCATGGATTTAATGCAGAAGAAAACATCTTGATCGGAAAAAAGTTTGAAATTTGAAAAGAAAGCTCATCATCTTATCAATCGGAATTCTTGTAGCCTATATTATCGGAGGTTTACTCTTATATAGTTTTCAAGAGAGTTTTATTTTCCCGGCAACAAAACTCAATCCTAATTATAAATTCAGATTCGATAATGAATTTGAAGAAATAAATATTCAAACTGATGATGATATTAACCTAAATGCTATTCTTTTTAAAAACCCAAACTCAAAAGGAGTTGTCTTATATTTTCATGGTAATGGTGGAACAATCCAGGGTTGGGGTCACCAAGCAAATTCATTTATAGTTGCAGGCCATGATATTCTTTTCTTGGATTATCGAGGGTATGGAAAGAGTGAAGGGAAAATTCAATCTGAAGCGCAATTATTAGAGGATGCTCAGAAAGTATATGATTATTTAAAAGTTACGTATCCTGAAAACACCATTGTCCTTTGCGGCACTTCAATAGGAACCGGAATCGCCACCTACCTAGCATCAAATAATAACCCAAATTCCTTGATTCTGAACTCGCCTTATTACAGTCTTATTTCACTTATTAAACAAAAAACGAAAATATTGCCTTTACCCTTATTGAATTTACATTAGAAACCAATAAGTTTATCAAATCTGTTCAATGCCCAATTTATATTTTACACGGTCAAAAAGATCAATTGATTCCATATTCTCATGCAGTTAGCCTAAACAAAGAAAATTCCAACACGGTTCTAATTCCAATTGCTAAGGCAGGTCATAATAATATTCACAAAAGCGAAGTCTACAAAAGCGAAATCAGAAAAATACTGAGCTCCATCTAATTTCGAGGCATTCTAAGCTAAACACCTAGAATTTGATACTATTTACATTCTGATGTAGTAATGAGAAAGTATTTCTTCTACTGAGAAAGTAGAGTTGTAGCTCTATTTTTCATTAATAAACGGCAAACGCTTACTTTGGCTAGCACAATTTACAGAAAGATGAAATTGAATTCGATAATCTTGATAATCCTGACAATTAGCCTTGCAAGCGGATGTCAACCTAAGCCTAACAAGCTTATTGTAGATGTTTACCAGAGCTCATCCAAAGGCCAAAAGCTTGAAAAACTTACAAACTTTGAGTCAGCAGCCACACCTGTCAGCATTAATATAAGTTCAGATGAAAAATTTCAATCTATAACAGGATTTGGAGGATCTTTCACTGAGTCGTCGGCTTACCTTCTAAATAAACTTAGCCTCGACAATAGAAAAGAAGTACTGGAGGCCTATTTTGGAAATCAAGGCGCACAATATTCTCTTACACGCACACATATAAACTCTTGTGATTTTTCTTTGGGAAATTATTCCTATGCACCACTAGATGGAGATACATCGCTTAGTTCCTTTACAATAATAGAAGATCAAGACGACATTATACCAATGATAAAGGAAGCAATGGATATTTCAGAGGAAGGGTTTAAGATAATTTCTTCACCATGGACTGCCCCACCCTGGATGAAAGACAATAAGGATTGGAAGGGTGGAAAATTACTTCCGGAATATTATAATACCTGGGCTCTATTTTTCTCGAAATATCTGGAAGCCTACAAAAAGGAAGGAATTGACATTTGGGGGATTACCGTAGAAAATGAACCCTTGGGTAATGATAGCAATTGGGAAAGTATGCATTTTACCCCTGAAGAAATGTTGGATTTCGTAAATAATCATTTGGGGCCAAAACTTGAATCAGACAATCACGATGTTAAGATTCTCGGCTATGATCAAAACCGTGACCATGAATTAGAAAAATGGGTTAAAACTTTATTCAAAAGCAAAGAGAGTTCAAAGTATTTCTATGGAACAGCTTTACATTGGTATGCTAGTACTTACGATTGGTTTCCGGACGCTTTAAACTTTGCACATGAACATGCCCCCGACAAGCACCTTATTCAAACAGAAGCCTGTGTAGATGCAGAGATTCCTCACTGGCAAGATGATGCATGGTATTGGAAAAAGGAAACCACTGACTGGGGATGGGATTGGGCATCTCCTGAGGATAAAAAGTACCACCCTAAGTACGTTCCCGTATATAGATATGCCAGAGACATCATTGTTTGTTTGAATAATTGGGTTGAAGGATGGGTAGACTGGAATATGATATTGGACAGACAAGGAGGACCAAATTGGGCCAGCAACTGGTGTGTCGCTCCTGTGATTGTTGATCCCGATAAAGATGAAGTATATTACACACCCTGTATTATACACTGTCTCATTTCAGTAAATACATCAGGCCTGGTGCCGTTCGGATAGGACACGAATGCTCTGATAAAGATTTAATGATAACAGCGGCTCAAAATCCAAATGGTTCTATAGCAGCAATCGTATTAAACATGACTCCGGATTCGAAAAGTTTTGTGCTTCTTCATGATCAGAAAGAAACAATAATCACGATTGATGATAATGCTATACAAACTATAATTATCGGATCTTAATGGACTTAAACAAACAGAGATTTAAACCAACTAAAAAAGAAATATGAGTGAGAATTATTTTGTTGTGATGGTAGCCCTTATCGTAGCCCTTGGTGGTTTCCTGATGGGTTTTGATGCGTCGGTTATTTCAGGTGTAAATAAATTTATCGAACTAGAATTTGACCTTACTAAAATTCAGTTGGGTTGGGCTGTAGGATCTCTTACTTTATCAGCCACCTTTGCTATGATGACAGCTGGACCGCTTAGCGATAAAATCGGTCGGAAACGAGTTTTGTCTTATGCTGCATTATTATATTTTATTTCAGCTGTTGGCTCGGCCCTTGCACCCTCATTTATTGTTTTAGTTATAGCAAGAATGATAGGTGGTCTAGGAGTTGGTGCTTCTTTAATTATTGCGCCGATGTATATCGCTGAAATCGCTCCACCTGCTATGAGAGGCAGAATGGTATCTTTTAATCAATTGAATATTGTACTTGGGATCTCCGTGGCATTTTTTACAAATTATATGATACTTCAATTAGGAGACTCAAATGCATCGTGGGCACAAAATTTGAAATTTGGAGAATATAATTGGAGGTGGATGCTTGGCTTGGAAGCGGTACCCGCAATACTATATTTCTTTTCATTATTTATCGTTCCAAGAAGTCCACGTTGGCTGGCCATGAAAGGCCATTATGATGAAGCTCTCCAAATAATGAGAAAAGCGGCTGACGAAGACGAAGCACAAAATGTAATACAATCTGTAAAAGACAGTATGGGAGAAGAAAAAACTAAAACTCCTCTTAAGGAATTGTTCACACCAGGACTGAGACTTGTTTTAACAATAGGTTTGGTTATTGGAATACTGCAACAAATTACAGGAATCAATTCCGTCTTTTTCTATGCACCAATGATTTTCGAACAATCCGGAATCGGAACCGATGCTTCTTTTATGCAAGCCATACTTGTAGGCTTAGTCAATTTGGTCTTCACAGTCATTGCTATTCTATTAATTGACAAACTGGGCAGAAAGCCCCTTCTTGTCGTCGGAGTGTCAGGGATAATACTTACAATGTTCTTATTGTCTTATGGATTTCGTCAAGCGACATATACACTTACTTCTGAATCAGTCCAAACACTTCCTACTGAAATAAATCAAGAATTACTTGCTCCTATGATTGGGCAGACATATACCAGCGATGTCAGCTTTAAAAAAGCAACGCGCGAAGTTCTGGGAGCAGAAATGGCTCAAGCCAATGAATCTCAATTATTAACGTCATCTGTAAAAATAAATGCCATGCTTATTCTTATTGGAATACTTGGCTTTGTGGCTTCGTTCGCAATATCAGTGGGCCCTGTTATGTGGGTCCTGTTTTCAGAACTGTTTCCAAATTGGATTCGAGGCCTTGCTATCTCTTTTGTGGGATTGGTAAATTCTGCCGTCAGTTTCTTGGTTCAATTGGTTTTCCCATGGGAATTGGACACTTTGGGTAGCTCGATGACCTTCATGATCTATGGTATTTTTGCTGTATTGGGATTAATCTTTATTGTCCTTAAGCTTCCGGAGACAAAAGGAAAATCTCTCGAAGAGCTTGAAAAACTGTTGGTTCATTAATCTTACTCTTATAAACTATTACAAAAAACAAATTCAAACATATGCTTACCAATCTATTTAAAATCAACTCATCCTTCATCGTATTGATGTTCATACTGTTTATCTCGTGTTCGAATAAATCTACTTCGGAAAGTAATATTGAAGTAAAAGAACATGTCTACACTGAAAATGGTCTGGTAATAGAAGCCGAAAATTATGTTGAGCAAAAAGGGGCATTGAGTGTGCAGGATGGAAGTTATATTAATTCTTCCAATGGTGATTCCTGGTTGGCTTATGACGTTCAGATTCCAATTGCAGGAAGATACAAACTCGAACTGTTGGCTTATTCAGACACTGAAAATACAACAGCCTGGATTGAGGACTATATCGATAATAAAGATGACAGAACTTACAACATCACTGGTTCTTTCTCAATTTCAAAAAGTGAATCATTTAAAGTATCTGTTAAAGATGGAAGTCCATTAAACAAAGGCTTTCATAAGATAAAACTACATCTAAAAGGGAATAACATCAAGGTGGATAAAATCACATTTACTTTGATCAAGAAACATCAAACAACACCTGTTACGATGACTCAAAAAACAGATGGAGAAGAATGGAAACTTGTTTGGTCTGACGAGTTTGATGGTGAAGGTATTCCAGATACAAGCAAATGGACCTATGACATCGGTGATTGGGGCTGGGGCAACAACGAGCTTGAATATTATACTGAGAACAGGATTGAAAATGCCAGACTAGAAAACGGAAGTCTAATTATTGAAGCACTAAAAAATGATAATGGTCATCAATGGACTTCTGCCCGGTTAACAACACGGGGTAAAGTCACATTTCTGTATGGCAAAATTGACATAAGAGCGAAAGTTCCGGTGCACAAAGGAAACTGGGCTGCGGGTTGGACCTTAGGAGATGAATATATAGATGAATTATCATGGCCATACTGTGGTGAAATTGATATTCTTGAATGTGTAGGCTATGAAATCGATAATGTAACAGGAGATGGTAAAGCACATGCTTCCATCCATTGCGGTGCCTATTATTTTAAGTTAGGAAATCAGCCCACCAAGATTCTTGATGTCAAAAATATGAACGCTGAATTTCATGATTATACGATTGAGTGGACTCCTGATTATATCAAGGCATTCGTAGATGGACAAGAATACTTTGATTATAATGATACCAAAACCGAACTGGCATGGCCCTATAATAAAGCACAGAACCTTATCCTTAATCTTGCCATTGGTGGTGGCTGGGGAGGACTCAAAGGCTTGGATGAAACAATGGAATCTCAAAAACTTATTATCGATCATGTGAGAGTCTATGAAAAATCATAAGTAAGTCTATATATTCAAATCTGCCCTCTGCTCAATAAAAGATTGGCTCTATAGAACTTGGTCAATAGACTAATTCCTTCATTGGTCTATTCTATTCAAATAAATCAAAGAATTGCACCCAAGTTATTTGTGTTATTTATCTTCCAACATATTTTAGTCAGAACATCATGACTCAACGACTATTTCTTCTCATTCAACGACATTTTTTGAGTTGAACACATTTACCATTCATGTTTGTGTCAACAAAAAATGAAAAAATGAAAAAATTGAAATTACTGACGATCGTAATATGTTTGTTCGCTGTAAGCTGTATTCCATCACTTCATCCAATTTATACAGAAAATGATATAGTTCTTAATGACAGAATTATAGGAGAGTGGATGGATGAAAATTCCGACAGAGAAGAAATTCAAATGTTTAAAGACAGCATTTTCGATCAGTTCGCAAACAATATGGGATCAATGATTAAAGATCATATCCCTGAAGCCGATACTTCAAAAATGAATATAACATTCTCACAGTTTGAAACTTCAGCAAAGTGGACTTTTGAAAGAGCTGTAAATGCCACAGCAACCGCAAAGTCAGGCTGGTTCAAATCTAATCCGGTCAGTTTCGAGAATTCAACAAAAAGTATCGTTGAAAACAATACCAAAAAATTGAATGGCACAATCGACTATGAAGAATTAGACCATTATATTCTGAGTTATTATGAAATGACAGAGAGTGACTTCACTAAAAAGATGATGAATGTATACCTCACAAAAATTAATGGCGAGACTTATGCCGATTTCTTCCCACATGAGGATACTGAGTCAAAGAATATGAGGTTTGCTTCCAACAACATTTTTGCACACACTTTTGCAAAAGTAAATTTTAGTGATGATGGAATCATATTGCAATCATTTGATTCTGAATTCATTGAAGACTTGATAAAGCAAAAACGTGTACGATTAAAGCATGAAGTCATCGACGATTTTTTAATTCTTACAGCATCAACTGAAGAATTGAGAGCTTTTGTAAGCAAGTATGGTAATGATGAAAATCTTTTCGCAGATGAAGAATATCTTGTTTCAATTTAATTAGGAGTAATGCAAAGAATAATAACAAAATCGGTTTTGTTCCACATTGGGTTTTGGATGGTTTCGTTCTTGATATTATTCAGGTTATTTACAAAAGACTACAATAATGGAACAGTAGATTGGATTTACACTTTACTGTTCCAAATTCCTTTGATGATCATTGTCTATATGAATTACAAACTCATAGATCGATTCATCATTCTGAAAAAGATATTGCTATATACCCTACTCGTTCTTCTTTTAATTCCACTTGGCATTCTCCTTCACTATCTTGTTTTTGATTTTCTCGCTGAATGGGTCTTTCCCGGATATTACTTTATTTCAATGTTTAGCTATTTTGAAATCACGCAGTACATTCTGGCTTATCTTATTGGTTCGTTTCTCTTTATTTTTGCAAAAAATTGGTTTGAGCTTAAAGACGTTCAGATAAAACTCGAAAAGGAAAACCATGAAGTGCAGTTAAGCAGTTTAAAAGCGCAGATGAATCCTCATTTCCTGTTTAACAGCTTGAACAATATTTATTCTCTATCTACACTTTCTGACGAGCTTGGGAAAAATTACATCATAAAATTATCAGACGCTTTGCGATATATTCTTTATAGAACACAATCTGATTTTGTTCCATTAAATGAAGAATTAGATTACTTGAAAAATTATGTTGAACTTGAAAAATTAAGGCTTGAAGAAAGTGCTGAAGTGAAATTTAATACTTCCGGACAAGTGAATGAATATCAGATTGCACCTTTAGTTCTTCTTCCGATTGTTGAAAACACGTTCAAACATTGCAATAAAGATGACGTGTTTATTGACATTAATATTCATGTCGATAGTCAGAACGGTACATTAGAACTTAGAAGTTCAAACAGCTACAACAAGGAAAAGGAAGATGTAAAGGAGGGAGGCGTCGGATTGAATAATGCAAGAAAGCGATTAGACTTAATTTATCCCGGAAAATATACATGGGTTAACGATCACTTTGATAACCGGTTTATTTCAGAACTCAAAATCAATTTATTGTAAATGGAAAAGATTAATTGTGTCATCGTCGATGACGAACCCCTTTCCAGAAAGATCATTTCTGATTATTTGAAAGAACTTGATGACTTTTCAACAATTGAAGAATTTAAATCTGCAATGGAATTAAGAAATTTCCTTGAAAACGGTAAAGCAGATGTCATCTTCCTGGATATAAATATGCCTTTAATCAGTGGGTTAGATTTCCTGAAAACACAAAACCTTGATTCTCTTGTTGTTTTTATAACAGCCAATCCCGATCATGCCATTGACGCTTTTGAGTACAATGCTTTTGACTATTTACTAAAACCTATTCCATTTGACCGATTCCTTAAAACAATAGATAAGATTAAGCTCTATTTCGACAATCATAACAAAGAGACTGAGACAAATAAACATGTGGTTATCAAAGAAAACAAACGCCTGTATAAGTTGGACATTAATGAGATCCTGTTTATTGAAGCCCATGGTGATTATGTGAAAATTCATACTGAAGGTAAAACATATGTCACTAAAGACAGGCTTGCTTCTTACATTGGAAAACTGGGCTCCGGAATTGTCCAATGTCATCGATCATATATTGTTAATGTTGAGAAAGTAAAATATCTCGAAGGCAATCAGGCTGTCATCGATGAAGATAGGATTCCTATTTCAGCAGGATACAAAGAAGTGTTTCTTTCCAATTTTAATTGATTGAGCAAAGAGCTGAATTCTCCTCACTAATTAAAATCAAAATGTTTGCTTCCATTAACTATTTTTGAAATCATAAATTCACAATATGAACGATTGGAAATCGTATGGAATAATGTTTTACATGAGCTTATCGATTCTCTTTTTATGCTGTGAGACAGATAAAAACAAAATTGAAAACCTTCCAATTTATTATCCTTCCAATGTGCTTAACTATGAAGGAACTCCACAATCTTCAAAAGATAGAACTTCATTAGCATTTTCAGATCAAGGCGCTTGGTTTGCGTATGGATTGCCAAGTGATCCAAATTATTACGGAGGCTTTTCCGGGCCCTTTCTTATGACTCAGGATAATGGTGTTTGGTGTAGTAAAAATCTGAGCACACTACATCTTGAAGATGCCAAATCAAATCATAAGTTCGACTTTAATAAATTCGAAGTTGAACAAAATAGCTATAACAGCCACCTTGAGCAAAAACTTACAAATGGTGACATAAGGATCAAGCAGGTCCTGGCTTTTAATTCTGCACATTCTGCCTTAATCATAACAACAATTACGAATACTTCTTCAGAAGCTCTACTAATCAATGCTCAATGGAGTGGTGAAATTATAACTGATGGATTCGATCTTACAAATGAAAATGACAAGATTTTATTAAAATCTGAAAGAAGTCCAGCACAAGCTTATATTTCTGTTCATCAAGATACAGCTACCGCCATTGAGATTAATAATAAGGCCTATAAGATCAGTATAGACAATATAGAATTGAAGACAAAGGAATCTAAAACCTTATTACTTTCTCACAGTTTTATTTTCCCCGAATACAATTTAGAAGAAGAAGCAAAACAGTTAGCTGAAATAGTAAGCAAGCATTCTGATCTTATTGACAAGAGAAAGCATCAAAAGAAAAAACAATTACAACAGTTATATGAAAAGTTAGATACCCATTGGAAAACCGAAAATTATAAAGACCTGATAGCAAAATCTCATCTAACATTACAGAATAATTGGCGAATTCCGGCTGGAGAACTTTCTCATGCTGGATTATTTCCGAGTTACCATTATGAGTGGTTTCATGGTTTTTGGGCCTGGGATAGCTGGAAGCACGCCGTAGCATTAGCTCATGTTAATCCCGAATTGGCTAAAGACCAAATCAGAGCAATGTTTGATTTTATGTCAGATGATGGATTTATTGCAGACTGTGTTTATAGGGATACGACGATTGAAAATCACAATTTTAGAAATACAAAACCTCCCCTTTCCGCTTGGGCTATCTGGAAAACATTTGAAATTCATAATGATCTTGATTTTATAAAAGAAATGTATCCAAAAGTCATTAAGCAACATAAATGGTGGTACATCAACAGAGATCATGATGGTGATGGAATTTGTGAATATGGATCAACAGATGGATCCTTAATTGCCGCTAAATGGGAAAGTGGAATGGACAATGCTGTAAGATTTGACAGCAGTCAGATACTAAAAAACAGTGCTGGAGCCTATTCTCTGAATCAAGAAAGTGTAGATCTAAATGCATACCTCTATGCAGATAAAATTTATATCACCAAAATGGCTGAAACACTGGAATTACAAGCAGACAAAGATCTTTATATTAATCAAGCAGAATTATTAAAAGAGAAAATCAAGAATCAGTTCTATAATCAAGAAAGCGGATGGTTCTTTGACACAGATATATCCGGCACTCAATTTATAAAACGCTTTGGTTGTGAAGCCTGGATCCCATTATGGGCCAATATTGCTACTTCAACTCAAGCAGAAGCAGTTAAAGATAAGATGATGGATGCAAACTACTTCAACACCAAAGTCCCTTTTCAAACCTTAAGTTCGTTCGATTCAGACTTCACTCCAGATCGGGGTTATTGGAGAGGACCTGTTTGGCTTGATCAAGCATACTTTGGTGTGAAAGGTCTTCAGAATTATGGTTTTCATCAAGAAGCTTTTGAGGCCACTTACAAACTCATTCATAATGCTGAAGGTGTTTTAATGAAAGGTCCATCAATAAGAGAAAACTATCACCCTTTAACAGGGCAAGGAATGGAGTCTGAAAATTTCAGCTGGTCTGCTGCTCACTATATATTATTACTTTTGAAAGATCAGAATGACTAGGTATATATTATTTGGATTACTGTTGATCTTAACTGCTTGCAGCAGAGAAGACAGGAAGTACAATTCTCACTGCAACCATCAGATTTTTGAAATTAACAAATTACATCCCAGAGCAGATTTTTTTGCTTTTGAAAACAATGCTCTGGCGTCAGTAATTGATGTCCATAATTCTGAGAGGTATGTATCATTAAACGGAGACTGGAAATTTCACTGGTCTAAATCTCCAAAAAACAGAATAAAGCAATTTTACAAAACCGATTTTGACGATACCTTGTGGGATAGCATCCCTGTTCCAGCCAATTGGGAAGTGGAAGGATACGGTCACCCTATTTATTTGGATGAACGATATCCATTCACCACGACATGGCCTGACGCTCCCAAAGATTACAACCCGGTTGGTACGTACAGACATCGTTTTACAATTCCTGAAAAATGGTCAGGAGATGATGTTATTATCCATTTCGCTGGTGCAAAGTCAGCAATGTATCTATACATCAATGGCACATTTGTCGGTTTTTCACAAGGATCCAAAACGCCTGCTGAATTCGATATTACACCATTCATTCACGAGGGCGATAATCAAATTGCTATCCAGATGTATCGATGGAGCGATGCCAGTTATCTTGAAAGTCAGGATATGCTTCGGATGAGTGGTATTGAAAGAGAAGTTTTCATCTACTCAAGAGAAAAGACAACAATATCAGATTTTGAAATACTCGCTGATCTAGATGACAGCTTTCAAGATGGGTTATTCAAACTTAAAACGTGGATTTCAAACAATTCCCAAGAAGATCAGAATCGAAAAATCCGGGTTAAACTATCAGACGAAGAAGATGAAATAATAGAGATCGAACGTAATCTGATTATTAATGCCGGAGATAGTCTGATTGTTGAATTTGATTCCATTGTTGCAGATGTCAAACAATGGTCTGCAGAAATTCCTAACTGTTATAGTCTGGAGATCCAACTAATGGATGAAACTGACAAAAGCAACGATCAATACATTCAAAAATCAGTAGGATTTAGAAATATTCGCGTCGAAAACAATCAATTGCTGATCAATGGTCAAGCCATCTACATAAAAGGTGTAGATCGTCATGAAACTGATCCACATACAGGGCATGTTATTTCAAAAGAGCGCATGGAAGAGGATATTAAATTGATGAAACAACACAACATCAATGCGGTCAGAAGCAGCCATTACCCCAATCATCCTTACTGGTATGATCTATGCGATTTACATGGTTTGTATGTAATCGATGAAGCCAATATTGAAAGCCATCCTTTAGCGATAGATGAGCAAACTCAAATTGGAAATGAAATGTCATGGTTTCCGGCTCATCTTGATAGAACCCAACGCATGTATTACAGAGACAGGAATCATCCATCAATCATTATATGGTCACTAGGAAATGAAGCTGGAGAAGGAGAAGTGTTTAGACAAACTTATCAATGGCTAAAAGAGATGGACAAAACCCGCCCTGTTCAATATGAACCAGCAAGAAAATCTGATTATACAGATATTTATTGCCCCATGTATCCGAGACCTGAAGCCTTAATTAACTATGCAGAAAAGAATCCGGACCGACCAGCCATAATGATAGAATATGCTCACGCTATGGGGAATTCAGTTGGCAACCTTCAGGATTATTGGGATATCATTAAACGTTATCCCTCTTTGCAAGGTGGATTTATTTGGGATTGGGTGGATCAATCATTGGAATATAAAAATGAAAATGGTAGGCCCTTTCTGGCTTACGGTCACGACTATCACCCTGACCTTCCTACGGATGGAAATTTTCTGAATAATGGTTTAGTTGATCCCTACAGAAACCCTCACCCCCACCTTTATGAGGTCAAGAAAGTATATCAAAACATCACGTTTGATTGGGATCTGAATAAAAGTCAATTGCAATTAAGCAATAAGTTCTTTTTCCAGGCGCTAAAGGATCTAAAGCTCAAATGGGTTTTATTGAAGGATGGTTTAAATGAAAGAGAAGGAGAAATCCAGGAAATTGATATCGCTCCCCAAGAAAGTCAATTGTTTAATCTTCAATATGGTGATCTTGATACATCATCCGAATATGTGTTAAGTTTTAGTCTGCATACGATCCAGGCTTCAGATCTCATTAGCGCGGATCATGAATTGGCCAATGAGCAATTTATAATTCAAGAACGAAATATTGTTGGTAAAGAATCAGATCTGGATAGTAACCCATTTAAAATCGTCAGAAAGTCCTATAGTTTTCTTATTGGAAATGGAATTACGACAATTGAAGTCCACAATCAAACAGGAGAAATTTTGCATTGGCATTTCAACGGATATCTTATTACTTCTATGCCAATCAAACCCAATTTTTGGAGAGCTCCTACTGATAATGATCTGGGAAATGAAATGCATATCTGGGCGAAAATCTGGCAATATGCTAGCAATAATTTAGAATCCAGACTACTCTACCCTCCTAAAACTGTGGATGATATTATATTATTTACAACTGAATACATTTTGCAGGACAGTATTGCAGAACTAGTAATTCATTATGCACTTTCTGAAAAAGGTCAATTAGGGATAAAATATAAATTTAAACCAATCACTGAAGGCTTACCCAATATTCCAAGAGTCGGTATGTCCGTTTTCTTAAATAATAATTTCACACACACATCCTGGTATGGTCGTGGCCCGCATGAAACGTATTGGGATAGAAAATCATCGGGAAAGATTGGGATTTACAGGGATAAAATAACTAAACAATTTCATCGGTATTCTCGTCCTCAGGAAACAGGAAACAAAACCGATTTACGGTGGATGACGGCAGAATCAGATATCCTAAAGTTGACAGTTCAATCAGAAGACCATCACCTCTTAAATGGCAGCATATGGCCATTTACAAATAAGGAACTGGATTTCGTTATTGGAAAAGATGGTGGAAAATCAGTATCTGGCCTTGTTCCTGTGACATCAAAACATGGTTCTGATATCAAATTGGGAAATCTGTATCAATGGAATATTGATCATCTACAGATGGGTGTAGGAGGTGATAATTCATGGGGAAGATTGGTACATGATGAATATTGCATTCCTGCAAAAGAATATCGTTATGTTTTCAGTATTATTCCAACAATGAGATAATATCCCCTATCAATGGAATTAGAACAATATTTCCTCAGTTATAAGCAGCTATTTTTCCTAGCTTCCGAAATCTCAAGTATCCTGAATTAGTAGTTTAATTTCCGGTATTGCCTCGCATTCTTAGTTTGGGGTCTTCCCATGTAATTTCATCACCTGAATTCTTTCTGTACCCATAAGGTAAGATTCATGTAGTTCACCATGCGAAGCAGGGGCATGAACACTCACTTGAATAGACCCATCAGAATTCTTAATTGAAGCAGATATAAGATCAGCATCATCGGGTCTTTCTTCCGGACTATAAGGTTTAACACGCTCTAAAGAAGCAATACCACTGTCTGAGGATAATTGCCATTTAATAGTATCACCGGCACTGACCTCAGTTTCAAAAGTTAAAGCTTCACCCTGATGTGTGCCTTCTGTTAAATCTAAATGTGGACCTTCTTCATGAAGTTTAACAAAAATTGTATGTAAGGACATATTCTATCTTTTTTGCTTAGTTAATTATATAAAAATTGTTTCTTGCGGTAATTTTTAAATATAATTATTGCTATTCTATATTCATAATCCTGTAGATTTTAATTGAATAGAACAATTCTGCATGAAAGGTATAATTTCCGAAATCCGTCAATGTACTGTTTGTCTTCCATTTCTTGAACATGGTGTTAATCCTGTAATGACAGCACACCAAGATAGCCGGGTAGTTATAATTGGTCAAGCACCCGGAAATATAGTTCACAAAACAAGCATCCCCTGGGATGATAAAAGCGGTGTAAGATTAAGAGAATGGTTAGGTGTAGATACTGATACTTTTTATAATCCTAAGAATTTTGCACTTCTTCCTATGAGTTTTTGTTGCCCTGGTAAAGGAAAATCAGGAGACTTAGCTCCCCGCAAAGAATGCGCGCCTCTCTGGCATAACAAAGTCCTTGCTAAAATGAAAAAGTTAGAACTTAAAATACTTATAGGAGTCTATGCTCAAAAAAAATACTTGGTAGATAGGAATAAAAAAACACTTACAAATACAGTTAAGGCATACAAATCCTTTCTTCCTGAATTTATTGTTTTACCGCACCCTTCTCCAAGGAATAATATTTGGATTAAAAAAAACACTTGGTTTGAAAGCAACTTAATACCGGAATTAAGGTTAATTATAAATAATATTTTTACTTAGAATTATTATGAAATACAGTTTAATCATAGGACTACTTGTCTTCACACTACAGCTTTCAGCTCAGGATCATAAACACGATCACACAGACCACGATCACACAGACCACGATCATCCAGATCATGTTCATCACAGTCACCACCGAAACGAAATTGGACTAGCCGTTTCACCCTATTACTTTTTCAAAGAAAAAGAATGGACTTATGGTGTACATTTTCATTATCTCTATTATATTAAAGATAACAAATGGGGTTTTGGATTGGGCTATGAGAGAATATTTGATGATCACGAACATCAGACATATGGACTTGTCGCTAGTTATCGCTTAATTGAAAAACTCAGTTTAAATTTAGCACCAGGTTTTACATTTGAAAATGAAGAGGACTCATCTGCTGCATTTGCCTTACATCTGGAGACAACCTATGAGTTTGAAATGGGCAATTTTCATATAGGTCCAGTCATGGAACTAGCTTATGATCCTGAAGACATACATTTCAGTTTAGGAATTCATCTGGCCTTTGGTTTCTAATTATTTCCCATACTGATGTCCGTATATCAATATTTTCAAAGATCATCAGAAGAAAATATTGAATAACTTGGGATATAATGAAAGAAAGAAGTTTTATAATCCTGAATTCTACCTTTTTATATGTTATTGCATTTCTAATTACAACCATCCTTCATGAACTCGCTCACGCAATAATTGGATATTTGTACAATAGCGTTCCTGTTCTTCATCATAACTTCGTAGAACATTTTGCATTTGATCAGCTTTTATTGTCTCAAAAGTGCCAGATACCCTTGCAGGACCGATACTCAGCTTATTTCAAGGATTAATAGCGGCGTTTCTATTTTTAAGATCAAAGGGACGTAAACTCATTCATTTGCTTTTGCTTTGGTTCTCTGTATTAGGATTTAATAATTTCCTTGGTTACCTGATGACCGGCCCACTATTTAATAATGGGGATATTGGAAAGGTTTATTTACTTCTTGACTTTCCAATAGTTTATCAAATAATTGTGGCTATCATTGGTGCAATGGCACTATTATACATCGCATTCAGGATGACTAAGCCATTTTTGGAATTCTGCTCTAACCCTGAATGGATACAAGATGGTAAGTCCAGAAAGAACTTCTCATTAATAATATTAATAGTACCCTGGTTAATAGGATCATCAATAATCACATTTCTTTATTTACCTATCATTGCAATAATCAGTATCATATATCCAATTATGAGTGGAATGGTATTTATTTATCCATGGCAAAATGCTGAAGGCATAAAAACATTAGAAAAATCAGGCAACACTGAACTCGCCAAACTATCTATACCTACGCTCGGTCTTTTAGTTTTTCTAAGAGTGATTTTTAAATGGGTACTTGCCCCAGGTATTATATTCTAAATTCTAAAGCATGACTCTAAAAAGCTTAATAAAAATTGAAATAAAGCTACTTCTCTTTGGCTTTTTAACATTGATAATATTCAATTCCTGTTATTCCCAAACGTCTAAAACTAGTAATACACAGTTAGTAGGCGGACCTTGTGAAGGCTGTGAAGCTATACATGAATATGGAGATAAAGTATTAATTGCTGTCGACACCTTACCCACTTACTATAATTCATCCGCCAAACTTAAAATCAGTGGAATCGTCTATAATCAAGACGGAAAAACTCCTGCAGAGGATGTCATTCTTTATATTTATCATACAAATCCTCAAGGCATATATCCTACTAAAGGTGTTGAAAAAGGATGGGACAGAAGGCATGGATATATCCGTGGATGGATAAAAACCGGAGATGATGGTAAATATAATTTCTATACCGTAAGACCAGGCGCTTATCCTGGTGGAGCAGTCGCAGAACATATTCATATAACAGTTAAAGAGCAAGATATAAACGAATATTATATTGATGATTTTCTTTTTGACGACGACCCTCTATTGACAACATCAGAAAGATCTTCTCAGCCAAAAAGAGGTGGATCAGGAATAGTGAGCGTAAATACTGAAAATGGTCATCTAAGCATAAAGCGTGATATAATACTAGGATTAAATATTCCTAACTATCAATAAATTACTAAGCTAGAATTCGCCGCTATTTAATCAAGTTAGAATCAAAATGAACGAAATATTAATCATAACAGGTGCGTGTGGAGTAGGTAAAACTACAACTGGAGTGGCGTGGGCTAAATTAAAAGATGGTGCTTGTATAGAGTGTGATTATCTGACAGAGTGGATTCATAAAAAAGATTTTGGGCAATGGACAGAAGAAGAGGAAGCATTCACAGCAAATCTAACAGTCAAGATCACTCAAGCCTATCTGGATTACAATATGTCGGTTGCAATTGAAAATGTGTGGACCCCCTTTGGTTTAGAAATACTTATAGATCAGTTATTTTCAAAAGTACAAGGAAGACTAAAAATCGTTTATTTAAAATGTGAACTTCAGGAAAATCACAGAAGAGACGAGTTGAGAATACCTGAAAACCGAATGTATCAGAGAGTAGACATTGTTAATAGACAATTATCAGAATATGAATGCCCAAACTCCGTCCAAATTATTGATACAACAGATTTGAACGTTACCGAAATTATTGATCTCGTTGAAAAATCCATTTGAATGATGCATTCTGTCTTATATTGACAATATTAATTCAAGCGAATTCTTTAAATCAAATTAACTTAGGAGAAAATATTAAATCCGTATGATCGAAGCGCTTTCAATTGATCGCCTTAAAGAGAGAGTTAGAGATGACATTAAAATATTAAGAGGTCCTAAACGCCTTGGGCCTTCTTATCCAAAACTTCCTAGTGTAGATGAATTCGGTGAAACAAGAATTAAAGGACTTTATATCGTTGGAGATGCGGCAGGTAATCCCTTGTTAAAGGTAGGGCTCAATGATGGTTACGACTGGGTTAATAATATTCAAGATGAAAGCAAAAAATACAAGGACAAGTCAGATTTAAATTATCAGGTCATTATTGTAGGAAGCGGAGCAACAGGATTTGCTGCTTCTAAGCGTTGCTATGAACTTGGCATCAGCTATCTGGTTATTGAAGCCGAACGGTTTGCAAATCTTATACAGGATTTCACAAAAGGAAAGCCACTCTTTAATGAGCCTCATTCGTTGGAACAAAAAGGAAGCATCTGGTTTGAAGAATGTCCTAAAGAAGTATTGCTTGAAAAATGGGATGAGGAACGCAAAGCCTTTAACATGAATTTGCATGAATTCGAAAAGGTTGAAGATATTCAAGGCAGCAAAGGAAACTTTACGGTCGTCACGGACAAATCAAAATATACAGCTGCAATAATATTATTATCCATTGGTAAATCCGGTAATCCGCGAAAAGCAGGAGTGCCAGGTGAAAAGAAATATGCCAATAGAATATTTCATTCTCTGGCTGATGCCGGAATTTATAGAAATAACCAGCTATTTGTCTACGGTGGTGGAGATGTAGCATGTGAAGCTGCACTTGCCTTATGTGACACCAATCATGTTACTATGGCGACCATCGATAAGGAGTTTATCTATCCAAAGAAAAGAAACTCTGATGCAATTCTTGAAAAAGCATCTGAAGGTAAAATAGATCTATATTTTGATACCAGATTGGAAGCTATCGAACAAGATAGTATCGTTCTGATGGATCAGGACAAGGAGGAAAAAAAAGTCGTCAGCAATCAAGTCGTCTTCGAGATGATTGGCGCAATCCCTTCAGTGGGATTCTTCAAAAAAGTAGGTATTGATTTGGCCGACTCTTGGCATGGAAACAAATGGATCGCATTAATTGCCGGATTGCTGACCATGGCAGGCATAAGCATTTGGGGGTATGAAGTTGGTGTTCACAATGGATCTTTTAGAGGCAGTTTAGCTGGTATAGGATTTTTCTTTGGACTGATTGTATTATCATTCATGGGATACAAGCGAAACAGATGGGCATGGCTCAGTCTAACTATGATTCTCAGTTATGTGATTTATGCCGCAAAAAGCAGTACTCCAAAATTTCCATTTCATTGGATAGGCAGCGATGCAATTGCGGCATATCTCGGAAGTGGCATATTTGAAAAATTTGTTCCTACAGCAGTTATAGCATTAAAAGGAGCACCATCGTTTTGGTATTCTGCACTTTACACCTTTTTAGTTTTATTTTTTGGTCTTCGCGCCATGAAACGTTGGGGAATTGATACTGGTGACAATCATCAGATCAAACGCTTTATAAGTATCATTGCATTCCAATTGATTTTCTTCATTGTTGTAAATATGGTTTTATCCGTAATGATTGGAAAATTCTATTGGAGAGGATGGGGTTTATATCAACCTTTTCCATTGTTTTTCAACACTTTCTTCTGGTGGTACGAAGGAGATCCTGCAATGATAAAATGGGGATTTATTGGATTTGGGCTATTCCTTACTTTCATCGCCATTCCAATTTTCGTTCGATTTCATGGAATGCGTTTTTGTACCTGGGTTTGTGGATGTGGTGGACTCGCGGAAACACTTGGAGATACTTGGAGGCACCTGTCTCCTAAAGGCTTGAGAAGTCAGAAATTTGAATTCCAAGGTCCATTAATCATGATTTGGTCATTTATTTCATTAGCCGTAATATATTTTGCTTTTGGATCTGAAGGCAACAACGCTATCTGGTCTACATATGACTATATCGTCGACTTTTGGTTGGTAGCCGTTATCCCTATTGGTTTATATCCATTCTTTGGTGGAAAGACTTGGTGTCGATTCTGGTGTCCCCTCGCCCATTATATGAAAATACTTTCCAGCTGGTATGGTAAATTGAAAATTGTTTCCAACGATAAATGTATTTCTTGTACACAATGTTCTACTTATTGTCAAGTGGGTGTGGACGTCATGAAGTTTGCTAAAAATCAAGAGCCATTTGATAACACGAACAGTTCATGCATACATTGTGGAATTTGTATTACTGTTTGTCCAATGGATGTTCTGTCATTTGATAATGGAACAAAGCCTAATGACACTTTTATTCCTATAACAGAAGTTAAGCAATAGTTTTAATGGAGAAAATTATCATTAAAAGAACCTTAAAACAGTTGGTATTTGCATTGAGCGGCGCCATACCGTTTATTTACTTGGGAATACAGTTAACATTTTATTCCTCTAATTACAACAACCCATTTCTAGCAAAAATAATCGGGATCGCAAATTTGGTATTTTGGTTGGGACTGTTGCTATGGGCATTATATAAATATATGTTTCAAAATAGAATGCTGATTATTGACAACAATGGAATCATTAATAATACTGATGGGACTAAAAATCAGTTGATAAAATGGAATAATGTACAAGCAGTCAAGTCATTAAAACCAGAGTATCCTCACTTGATAGCTTTAATTCTTGAAAATAATACTTCAATAATTATGGATAAATCACAGCAGAAAAACAAACTAAAGTATGGTTACCCGTTAATTATTAACATAAGAAAGATCTCCACTGGAAAAACACCACTAGAAAATTTGATTTCTGTTGAGTTATCAAAAAGATTAACTGAACCCAGGATTTAATACTGGTGCTTACCTCTGGACCACCCTTTCTGTCCTAAATACTTATGACCATCTTAGGCAGCAGGATCTTCTAATTGTGTTCCCATTGAATCATTCCATCTATTAAGGTATCCGAATAGAGCTATAACCCCTAATACCTCAACTATTTCACCGTCGTTCCAGTGTTTCTCATATTTTCAGAAATTTCATCAGTAACTCCATTTGGAACCGATGAGGCTGCAATGGCTAAATCAAATATGGCACGTTCGCCTTCTGTAAACGCTCCGTAAGTTTTATACTCCCAAATATGATTTAGTCTATCCTGTTCAGATCCATAGCGTTCAGCAGCACGAATTGCATGGGCTTCACAATATCGACACCCAGTCGTCATACTTGACAAATAAGCCAATTCTCTTTTTATCGAACTCATGATTCTGCCTTTATTTTCCATAACCGCTTGGTTCATTTCTAAAAAGGCTCTTGATATTCTGGGCCGATGCATCATAGTAAACAAGCTATTTGGAGTAAATCCTAATGTCTCTTCATAAAAAGCAGACATTTCCTCAGCTTCTTTATTAGCATTCTTATCAAGGGGGTAAACAAGAGGTCTTTTCATTTAATCACTATTTGGAGCGCAAATTAATACAATTATTATTTTACTAAGCTTGAGATGCCGATCGATGAGAAAACAATTAAAATAGACATGGAATAATTCTGAGCTCCTTAAAATCGTTCATTATTAAATCTTCGACCCATGCACCCATTCGCTTTTTGTTTCAATTTTTTTATATCGTTTTTATTGTTCACGGGGTTATCCGCCCAAACCTACCAATTTCAGGGAAGTTGGATAAAATTGAATACGACTTATGTTTTTGAATTTGATCTCATACTTAACCATTCAAAATCAAATAATGTTGAAGGACACTTTATTTGGCAGGTCGTAAGATATGACGAAGGATCGTTCTTGAGCAAAAGTCATTATGCTGATAAGATTGGATTAACGGCTAAGGAATTTGTAAAAGGAAGATATAACCCATCAAAAAAAGTGTACTTCCTAGATGGATACAGAAAAGAAGATCCTAATAATATTATTGGCTTAGATACCTATAGAATTAAAGTCGATAAAAATGGAGACATAGGAGGCAATACGAAAGCAAACAATTCATGGAAAGGAATAATAAATGGCAAAAATGTATCTATGCTGGTCATCTGAGTATTGCTACCCCACTATTTCTTAATCTAATACACTTATTGTAAGTGGATCATACTTAGTACATTTGAATACCGACAATTATATGTGTCTAATTAATAAAAAAAAATCATAATTGGGAAAAGTAATTTCTGTAAGTAAAAGTCCAGTTCATGGATTCAGTAAAAACCCTGCTACAAGAATACATCTGCTTGAAGGACTGGGCGTAGACGGGGATGCTCATAAAGGTGAAAAAATTAAACATAGATCAAGAGTACGACAGAATCCCGACCAACCCAATTTACGGCAAGTTCACCTTATTCATAAAGGATTATTTGATGAGCTCAAGCAGTCAGGCTTCCAGCTTAATCCCGGAGATATTGGAGAAAATATTACTACAGAAAATATTGACTTACTCCAGCTCCCAAAGGGTTCAATTCTCAGAATTGGTGCAACAGCACAAGTCGAAATAACAGGATTACGGAATCCATGTTCCCAACTCAATGATTTCCAGGATGGTCTTATGAAACAATTAATTTACAAAGATGAAAATGGAAATATTACCCAAAACTCGCAACAGAAATCCGAGGTCTTTAATATGTAAATGTATTTAATTTTTTCAGGGTTTTCATTCCGTTTTCAACAAAATTTCATAGGCTATGTGTATAGCCCCCCTTACTCCAAATGAGTTTTTTTTTTGCAATTCCAGTAAATCCTTGTTTTAAATTTTTAAAATTTTGTATTCTTGGTTTGAGAAAACCTGAAGTATTTTCTCTCTGGCGTGATTTACAAAAGTTGTAGCCACAGTAATGTAACGAAAACAAACCGTTTTGACTCTCATTTTAAGACTAATATTTGGAGTTTTATTTTTCACCAAAATTACTTTTGTCCACTCAAAAAGAATTAAGCACATCGCCATTAAATACATAAACGCAGTATTGGTATCCAAATCCATAAAAGGCAAGTGTTTCAAGTTGAAATCACTGATTAAGAATTTGTTAGAATTCTCCCCATCGCCTCGTTGGTTGTAAAATTCGATAATTTCTTGATTTGAAAAAACTAAATTGTTGGTCATTATTCCATAATAATTGTAAGGGGTCCCTGATATAAAATCGATTTGCTGGTCTTTTTTTAGAGATCTTGTAAGCACAATTCTATAAGAAAATCCCCCATTAAAAGGGGTGTAAATTAGTGATGCAACTTCTTTTATTTCGTTGTTGATTTCCTCTTTTTTCCAATCTTTAATTTTTCCACATAAAGAGATGAACTTTTGGGAACTGATGTTTCTAATATAAAAGTTAGTCGCCTTTTGGCTAACCAGTTCAATGACTTCTTTTTGATAAGATGCAGAGTCTGCTCTAAAATGTTCTATTTTTATTTGATTGTCGCTCAGGTTTTTAAAACATCTTTCTAGTGTTTCAAATTGTTTATACTTTGCAGGGGTGTTGCCGTTATGGTTTTCAATATGCACAGGTAATCTGCCTATGAAGGCGAAATTGGGATGGTAGGCTTTAGTGTTTTTATAGCTTTTTTTGGCATCTTGTTTTTTGTTTTCAAGAACTACATTGTCAAAATCAAGTGTGTATTTTTCTTCTTTTTTAAGTTGACCTGTTTTTGCACAAAGAGCGATTAAAGATGCGTTGGTTTGATTGTTGTAATTGAATTGATGAACAATTCCTTGGCCAGTTATCTCCCTAATTGTTGGTTCTTTTAATTCCTGACAAGCATATTCAACCGTATCTGGGGAAGGGATTTTGGTAAAACTTTGGCAAGTGAATTTATTTTTAAGATGTTCTAAATCAGAAATATACTCTCCATTGCATAAAGAATTTCCCAACAAAGAAAGCACAATGTCGGCATACGAATATTGGGCTCTAAAATTCCGATAACCTAAATTTTTATCGAGAAAAACATCTATTTTTGAGCGTTTAATGGCATTAAAAATAAAATTTAAGCCACCAAAAGGGGTGATATTTCTTGAAGATTGTTTAGTTTTAAGCATTGTAGTGTTTTGCAGGGTTCAACCGCAATTTCCACCTTTTAGGTGAAACTACAAAACCCTGAAAGCCTTTTGAAAACAAAAGGCTAAGGGGTATTTATAAATGTTGTTGCGAGTTTAGGGTATTATTAGGAAAGCAGGAATAATGGGTGTTGTTACAAAAGCAGGAGAAGTAACTGCAGGAGATAGCATAACAGTTGAATTACCTGCGAAACCACACATTAAACTAGAACGCGTGTAAATGAAGATAGAACACCTTCAACTTTTTACAAACAAATAGAATCTATGGTTGAAAATATACAGATTCTAGTGAAAGACATAAATGAGAAAAAACTTATCGGAATGCACGAGCAGATGTCTCTAGTAAATGATTCAACATATAATCTTTTCCATAATTTTATGCCAAGACGCAATGAAATCACGAATAGAACTAGTCAATATGTTTATGATATCCGAATCTATTCAAATAAATATTATCAAAATTTTAGTCCGGCAAATTTATTTACAAAATGGGCTGCTGCTGAGGTGACGGACCATAATACGATTCCCGAAAACATGGAATCAATTATTTTACCCAAAGGAAAATATATACTCATTCAATTTCTTGGAGCAAAAAACGCTGGTCGCATTTACGAATACATATTTAAAAAATGGCTACCCGATGCTAATTACTTATTAGATAGCAGACCACATTTTGATATCTTGGATGAGAGTTCAAAAAACGATGACTCTAATATTTTGCAAAATATTTGGATACCAATAAAATCAGAAAGTTAATATGACTCCATTATTGATACTAGTCGCTGGACCTTATCGGTCAGGAACAAATGATGATCCCATCTTAATCAAAAGAAATGAAGATGCCATGAATGAAATGGCCCTTCACATATATGATCTTGGACATCTACCGGTGCTTGGCGAATGGTTCGCATTACCCATTATTAAGACAGCGGGATCGAAGGAAATGGGAGATAACATCTGGAACAATTACTTTCACCCTGTTGCGATCAGACTAATAAGCAAGTGTGATGTGGTTATGAGAATTGGAGGTCCTTCAGGAGGTGCAGATGAAATGGTACGAATTGGGAAAGAGCATAATAATAAGATAATTTATAAGCTAAGTGAATTACCAAATATTGAATCTAATTAAAGATGGTTGATCAATTCAAGTTTCTATTTGTCTTGTCTATATTAATAAGCTCTTGTGATAATATAGAACTTATTCAACCTGTCAAACTAGGTGAAATAGAATCTACGGACTGCAGATATAAGTTTACTGTCAATGAAGAAAGCATTTACGGAGCATGGGAACCAAAACAAATAATTGATCTTGAAGAAAAAGATACAGTTACATATGACTTAGGCAAAGGTCATACTGGCTTCATTCTGAATGATCACTATGCAGACTCATTTGAGTTAAGACCCGATTCAGTCATAGTTCTTTATTATGTGGAATCTGGAAGATTTTGTAAAAACCGGATGGATGGAATCTGGTATTTACAGGAGGACACACTTTACATTTCCAGATTTATAAATGATTTAGTAAAGCTTCCAATAACTAAAATAGAAACAGAAGAACTTGAGTTATTTGATATAGTAAACTTTAAATCTTCAAAAGTCCTTTACAGGAAAAACAATAATTAACGAATCACTAGCAATTGAATGAATCTAGATTACACCAATGATATAATTCTGGAAAACGATGCTGTTCGACTTGAACCTCTAAACATTAAACATCTTGAAGCTTTAAGTCCAATTGTTTTAGAAAATCCGGATCTTCTTAAATATTCTCCTCCCAAGTTTGGTACCATCGAATTGCTTGAAGATTACATCAATGATAACCTCGAATTAAGGAACAATAAACAAAAATATCCCTTCGTAATCTTCAGTAAACAATATCAAGCCTACACTGGATGCAGCAGCTTATTAAATGTTTCGGCGAAAGATCAAAGAATCGAAATAGGGTCTACTTGGTTAGGCAAAAAATACCAACGTTCCGGTATAAACAGAAATTCCAAATACCTCTTAATGAGTTATATTTTCGAAGAATTAAATTGGAAACGTGTTGAATTCAAAACCGATGCAAGAAATGAACAATTTCTAATAGCAATTAAAGCAATAGGAGCCAAATATGAGGGAACATTGAGAAGTCATACTTTAATGTCAGATGGTTTTCGAAGAGATAGTGTATTCTATAGTATACTTTCCAATGAATGGCCCACTATCAAAAAATCAATTTTCAAAAATATAATCAAATAAGGTTCCTCACCTCAATCTGCTACTCGTAGCAAATCAATAATTCTTGAATATTCACGATATTGATGAAAATAAATTCAACAATTTGTGACAATTCCAAAGTTCAAACGAATAATGTATAAAACAAGTGAATGACTCAAGAAAAGAGATTTACAGAATACATTAATCAACACAAGAATCTTATTCTTAAGATCACGAGTATTTATTGTCAGAATCAGGAAGAGCGTAAAGATCTGTTTCAGGAGATAGTCCTACAATTATGGAAATCATTTGACAGATATGATAACACGTATGCCTTTTCTACTTGGTTGTATAGGATTGCTTTAAACATGAGTATATCATATGTGAGAAAAACATCAAACCATAAGAAGCTCATTGAAGATTACAAAGGTTCTATAAGTGGTCAACTATTGGAAGAAGGGGGTTCTAATGAAAATCTTGACAAACTCCATGATCTATTCAAGCATTTGAAACCTGTTGAGAAAGCACTGATCAGTTTAAAACTGGAAGGATGTGACAATGCCCAAATCTCAAAGATTTTAGGAATCTCTACTTCTAATGTCAGCACGAGACTAAATAGAATTATTAACAAATTTAAAAACTTTAAAAACGTTTAAAATGGAATTAAATGAAATTTCTGAACTGTGGAATGATATAAATATGGATAACTCTGAAATCAGTATTAATCAAGACGCTTTGAGCGAATTAACAGCCTATAAGTTACAAGACAAACTTTCAGAAATAAAATGGACTGCTATCTTCGAAATCGTAGTTGCCTTTTTCTGGTTGATATTTCTAATTGGCTTTGCAATCGATAATTTTGAAAAGATACAGCTGTTCTTGCCTGCGCTCTCACTTATTATAATATCAATTTTGAGTTTGATTATGGAGGCTTTTAAATTAAGTTTATTTTGGTCTATCAGACATCAGTTTTCAATTATTCACACACAACGGAGGATTGAAAAATTGAGATGCTTAGAACTTTTGGATACGAACTCTCTTTTTGTTTTAATCCCATTATTTTTTGTGCCATTTATAATTGTAATAGTGAAAGCCG
The DNA here is from genome assembly GCA_965248155.1 of Saprospiraceae bacterium. Taxonomy (GTDB): domain Bacteria; phylum Bacteroidota; class Bacteroidia; order Chitinophagales; family Saprospiraceae; genus RFSX01. The sequence continues at coordinate 445,694 of CBDFIO010000001.1, read as the reverse complement.
TCAGTGGATTGAATATATTTGATCTTGGATTTGGACTAAACGAGATATTAATGCTGACAGGTGGAAGCTTTGTGGTCTCAATGATAATAGTTTTCATCCTTAAGAAATTTCCTCTTCAGGAATTAAAAGATTCATTAGATTTTCTAAATGATTTAAAGCATCTGGAAGAGGATTAGATCCCAGTAAAAAAGAGAAAATGTTTACCGAAGTTATTGAAACACCAAGATTAATTCTACGGCCATTTACAATGGATGATGTCGATGCTTCATACGAAGTAAATCTTGACCCAGAAGTTTCAAGATATACCAATGATGGAGGGGTCCGGCCATATGATGAAATGAAATCAAGAATCTTCAATGTCATCGATCATGATTACCAAAAATATAACTTTGGAAGATTCGCCGTAATTTATAAGGACACCAATGAATTTATAGGATTCTCTGGACTAAAGTATCTTCCCGAATTTGATGAAGTTGATCTTGGTTATAGATTCAAACAAAACTATTGGGGCAAAGGAATAGCAACTGAGTCATCAAAAGTATCTCTTGATTTTGGATTCTATAAACTCAATTTGGAAAAAATTGTTTGTATGGCAATTCCGGAGAATACAGCTTCGGTCAATGTCATGACGAAACTTGGTTTTACATATGATTCTAAGATTATGGAAGATGGAACCTTAATAGATAAATATATACTTCTGAAAGAAGATTGGCATTAATACCTGATTAATATGATCTCCTCAAAAAAATAGCCTATCATCATCGATGACAGGCTATTTCATTATTAAAACATTCTCACTTTAGGGTTTGTTCTTTTCCAAAATCCCGCTGATCACACCATCCAAATAGGCATGATTAGATTCCGGTGCATATGTTTTGGCCAATCTGTAGTATTTAAGTGAATTGTCGATATCCTTATTATTGAGATATGCCTCCCCTACACTATCCACAAATCCCCAATAAAAAGGATGTGTTTTCGGTGTACTTTCGATATTCTTCAAAAATATTTTTGTAGCACCATCAAAATCTCCACTGTTCAATAATTGGTATCCATAGATATTCATCTGTACTGGAGTTGCCATTGTAAGAGCATCCTTCATGATCTCCTTTGCGACTTCACTATCACCCGCTTTATTTAAGAGTCCTGATTTTACTGTAAGATTACTAAATCGTTTTTCATTAGTAATCGACTGATCTATCCAAGTCATAGCTTCATCAAGAGCAATATCATTGGTAAGACAATATCGAGCGACTTGCTCTTTTCCTAAATACCCAAATCCGGCAACGCCTTTAAGTTCGGCTCTCATATTATCAATGACAATATTCTTAACGTCTACTTCAATTTTAAGAGGAATACGCCATGATTCCCATTTAAGAACTGCAGTAACGTCACTGCCACCGCGATCTTCAAACTCATAACTTAGCCATTCATAATGTTCGCCCTTAGTAGGTGTCACACTGACTGTTGCGACCGTTTCTTCAGGAGTTGGAACAACAGTTCCCCAGTTTTTGGTAGCGCTTGACAATATTATATCAACTGAATTCTCGTTGGGTAACATATATAATCCATATGTTCCAGCATCGATATTATTTCCGTCAATTGTCACAGCTGTAGAGTGTAAATCGTCAAATAAAAGTGGACCATTAAGTGAATAAAATTAAGTTATACATAACTATTAAATTCACTTTATTATGAACAAGAAAAACAAATCAGCAGAATCTTATGTCCGAGATGTAAAAAGAAGGACAAGACGTAAATTTTCTACAGAAGAAAAGATTAGAATAGTCATTGAAGGATTAAGAGGAGAACAAAGCGTTGCTTCTCTTTGTAGAAGAGAAGAGATTTCACAACCACTATATTATAAGTGGAGTAAAGATTTCATGGAAGCAGGGAAGAAACGTTTAAAGGGAGACACAGAACGTGAAGCCAATACTTCAGAAGTTCAACATCTAAAGACAGAAAATCAAGACCTTAAAGAGGTAGTAGCAGAACTTACCCTGAAAAATCGTGTGCTTAAAAAAAGCTTGAATGGAGTAAAATAAAATTCAAGAAGTATATGCGATTTACAGCAAAAGAAAAGATGGAACTGATTAGGCTGGTTGAGCAATCCGAATGGAGTGTTAGAAGAACTCTCAAGGAAATTGGTATTCACAAATCAACCTTTTACAACTGGTATAAGAAATATCGGGAAAATGGAATTGTAGGATTAGAGGAAAAGAAAAGTACAAGGAAGCACTACTGGAACAAGATTCCTGATCGGATCAGGTCTGATATATTGAATCTGGCACTGGAAGTTTCAGAGCTTTCTTGTAGAGAATTGGCTTGCAGGTATACTGATGAGAATCAATACTTTATAAGCGAAAGCAGTGTTTACAGAATATTGAAATCTGCTGGACTGATAAACCCTCCTCATTATGATCTGATATCTGCCGCAGATGAATTTAAAGACAAAACAACAACTGTCAATCAAATGTGGCAAACTGATTTTACTTATTTCAAAATCATTGGCTGGGGATGGTATTACCTATCGACTATATTAGATGATTATTCTAGGTACATTATAAGTTGGGAGTTGTGCTCAACGATGAAAACCCTTGATGTAAAAAATACTTTGAATCAGGCATTAAACCATCCAAATGTAAATTTGAATAAACCGCCTAAGTTATTATCTGATAATGGATCTTGTTATTTAAGTCAAGAGTTGAGCTCTTATTTGGATGATTACAAAATTAAACATGTGAGAGGAAGACCTGGTCATCCTCAAACGCAAGGCAAGATTGAAAGGTATCACAGAACGATGAAAAATGTAATTAAACTGGATCATTATTACAGCCCAGGTGAATTGAGTTTTCCTCTTTCACAATTTGTAAAATATTATAACCATCACAGATATCATGAATCTTTACAAAACTTGACACCAGCAGATGTTTATTATGGATTAAAAGAAGAAAAACTGAAGAGAAGAAAATTATGTAAACACAAAACATTTAAAAAACGCAGACAAAAATATTTCAATTTAACTTTTAAAAGTGTAACTTAATTTTATTCACTTATTGTCCACTTTGGTTTGAAGACCTACAGCCTGAAGTAGGCTAAAAAGCATTGGTTTTTCATTTCATACAAATTAAAGAATTAACATTTCTCCAGCACATAATCCATCAACAAAATAAAATTAACTAAATCGAATTCAAAATCATTATCAATTAGCTGTTCTAAAAGATTATCAAATTGACTCAAACATTTTAGATTTCTATTTATCATTAATTAAAAATTGTTCTATTTTGATGCTTCAAAAAATAAATATTAATGAAAAATTTGATCCTTATCCTCGCGGTTTTTTTGAGTGTTCAACCCCTCATGTCTCAAGACAAAAAAGAAGACAAAACGGAAGAAAAGAAAGATGACAAGAAAGATGACAAGAAAGATGACAAGAAAGAACCAAAAGTTTATTCTGATATTATCACAGAAGATGCAATTTCATCTAGTGGATTGTTTGGAACTCACAATGTTAAAGGCAAGCACTACTTTGAAATACCCGACAACATTTTAGATAAGGAAATATTAATAGTATCTCGAATTTCAGGGTTTGTAAAGAATCTCAATTTCGGAGGTGCAGGAGTAAAATCACGACCTCAACAAGTTATAAGATGGCAAAAGCTAGGTGAAAAGATAGCTCTTCGGTCTGTATCCTATAATAGTGTTGCCAGTCACGAAGACCCCATTTACAAGTCTGTAATCAACAACAATTTTGAACCCATCATAATGATGCTCGATATTGAAACTACTGGTGACAGTAGTTCAGTTATCAAAATAGATCCGTTTTTCACCAAAGACATTCCAATGATTTCTGCCGTCAGCAGTAGCCAGAGAGAAAACTTTGGAATAAAAGGACTTGATTCAGAAAGAAGTATGATTACTTCAATGAAAAGTTTTCCGACCAATGTTGAAGTAAGACACATACTTACTTTTAAGGGCGGCAATAAACTTCCTCACAACAGAATTACGGGAACACTTTCAGTTGAGATGAATCAATCATTTATTGTTCTACCTGCTGTACCGATGCAACCAAGATATTATGATGATCGAGTTGGTTATTTTTCTGTTTCTCAGATAAATTATAGTTTGAATGATCAAAGAACTGAATCAGAAAGATTCATTACCAGATGGAGACTGGAACCAAAAGATCCTGAAGCTTATGCTCGTGGTGAATTGGTTGAACCTATCAAACCTATTGTCTACTACATCGATCCTGCAACACCGAAAAAATGGGTTCCTTACTTGATTCAAGGCGTAAATGATTGGCAAGCTGCATTTGAAAAGGCGGGTTTTAAAAATGCGATTATTGGAAGAGAAGCCCCTACTAAAGAGGAAAATCCAGATTGGTCACCAGAGGATACACGTTACTCTGTTATTCGATATGTGTCTACAGATATTCAAAATGCTATGGGTCCACATGTTCATGACCCCCGAACAGGTGAGATCCTTGAATCGGATATCATTTGGTATCATAACGTGATGCGCCTGTTAAGGAATTGGTTTTTCATTCAAACAGCAGCTATCAATCCTGAAGCCAGAGGTGTAAATTTTAAGGAAGAAGTAATGGGCAGACTAATCAGATTTGTATCAGCACATGAAGTAGGACATACACTTGGTTTGCCACATAATATGGGATCAAGTGTTGCCTATCCGGTTGATTCTTTACGTTCTGTTAAGTTCACAAGGAAAATGGGAACTGCTCCATCGATCATGGATTATGCAAGATTTAATTATGTTGCTCAACCTGAAGATGGTAATGTAGGTCTTATGCCAAACATTGGTACATACGACAAATGGTCAATCATCTACGGATATAAATTAATTTCCAATGCTGATTCAAAAGAAGACGAACGACCAATATTAAATAATTGGATCAAAAGAAGAGCTGATGACCCATTATATCGATACGGAAGACAACGAGGCTTACCATTGGATCCTACTGCACAGACAGAAGACCTTGGTGATGATTCAATGAAAGCAAGTGAATATGGAATTAAAAATTTAAAAAGAATTGTGCCTAATCTGGAAGAGTGGACTTACGAAGCTGGAGAAGATTATGATCAAACTGAGGATTTATATCAACAGGTATTCAATCAATTCAGGCGATACATGGGACATGTTGTTGCCAATGTTGGAGGTGTAATTGAGATCAGCAAAACTCAAGATCAAAAAGATGCTACATATACACATATATCGAAGTCGAAACAACAAAGAGCAATGTAGTTTTTGAATAGACATTTGTTTAATACTCCGCATTGACTCGTAGATGCTGAATTGACACGGAAATTTGAATCTGACGGAGTAATTGATCGTGTAAAAAGTTTGCATTCGAGTGTTCTTAATCAATTATTTAATAAAGGACGTCTGAATAGATTGGTTGAAAATGAAGCTCTAAACGGGGCAGTTGCATATAGCCTTTATGAATTATTTAATCAAACCGAAAGATATGTTTTTAGCAATCTGAAAACTGGAGCAGATCCATATAAAAGAAATCTTCAAAGACTCTATATTAAGAAAATGAAAGATTTACTGGAAGAAGATGCTAATGATGTAGTCATCAGTGACATTAAAGCTGCAGCCAGGGGATCTTTATATTCCATTTTACAGCAAGTAAAAAAAGCTAAAGATGCTAGTACCATCCATGGATTGCATCAAATGGATTTAAAAAATAGAATTAATGATATTCAAAAAGCTGAAAAATAGTGAGATATATCCTTGTTCTTTTAATCGTATTATGTAGTACATTTTGTTTAGCACAAAAAAATACGCTACCAGAAGCTAAGGCCTCATTTGTTGCGATAATTGTCGATGACATTGAAGAATCAATTCAATGGTACAAAAACGCCTTGGGGTTTGAATTGATAAATAGTTTGGATCATGAGGAACGTCGTTTCAAACAAGCAAATCTCACGACAGGTACAATAGATCTTGAATTAATAGAATTAGAAGCTTCAGTATCTCAATCCGAAGCACTGGAAGGCCAGCAAAAGGGACTAAAACTGATGGGCTTCTTTAAGTTCGGCCTCAAAGTCCAAAATTTTGATACCTGGATTGAACATCTCGAAAAACGAAAAGTGAAGTTTGCTGGTTCTGTAGTGACCGATGATAATTCTGGAAAGAGAATGCTCGTAATAAATGATTTAGACGGAAACAGAATCCAGTTGTTTGAACAATAAAAGTTCATAGAGTTTATTTTTTGAGTTATTAACTTTAATTTGATATCTATATCCTTACCAGATGAAATATCCAAGTATTTTTAATGATGTATTAGGTCCTGTAATGAGAGGCCCTTCAAGTTCTCATTGTGCAGCTTCTTTAAGAATTGGAAGATTGTGCCTTGATCTGATGTCTGGGAACATAGCTAAAGTAGAAATTGAATTTGACCCCTCTGGTTCATTAGCTACAACCCATAAAGCTCAAGGTTCAGACATGGGTCTTTTTGGCGGCTTTTTAGGTTGGGAAGCCTATGATGAAAGATTAGAAAAAGCAGAAGAATATATAGCCACAGCTGGAATAGAAATCGATTTTCGCCTTGTTGAACTTGAAGAAAAACACCCCAATGCATATAAGATCATTCTTCATAATCAGACAGAAACCAGAGAAATAACAGCCATATCCACAGGAGGTGGAATGATCGAAATTATCAATATAGATGGCGCAAAAGTATGGATGGATGGTGGGTATGTAGAAACTTTAGTCTATGTCAAAAATTCTATTGAATCAACAGCAGAATACATTAGAAAAAATATAGTTCTTGAAGATCTGGAAATCCATCAAACTTCCGGAGTATCGTTTATCGAGATTAAAACCAAATCTCCTCTGGAAAAGGTTTACCTACAAGAACTAAACAGTCTTGACGAGGTTTTAGTCATTAAGGAATTGAAACCTGTTCTTCCCGTTCTCTCACAAAAAAACACAACTCCTTCCTTTGTCAGTTGTGACGATATGCTAGAATATAATAAGGACAAAAACTTAGAATTATGGGAGCTTGCTCTTCATTATGAAAGTGCAAGAGGCGGGATATCACATGATGAGGTGATTAATAAAATGGAGGAGATTCATGATATAATGAAAGCTTCTATTTCTACAGGCTTACAAGGAACTCAATATGAAGATCGCATATTAGGAAGCCAATCTGTAAAATTTAAATCCCTGATGGAGGGAAACAAATTGATAGGTGGCGGTGCTGTTCTTAACAGAATCGTAATGTATGTATCTGCAATAATGGAAGTAAAAAGCAGCATGGGCGTAATTGTTGCAGCACCAACCGCAGGGTCTTGCGGGGCTATGCCGGGTGCCGTAATTGCTGTTGTTGATGCTTTGGATTTACCAAAGGATGACGCAATAAAGGCTTTATTAATTGCTGGTCTAATTGGTGTTTTTATAGCTGAACATTCAACATTTGCAGCTGAAGTCGGCGGATGTCAAGCGGAATGCGGATCTGGTTCTACAATGGCTGCCTCATCAATTGTTTACCTGGCTGGTGGTACACTCAATCAATCTATAGGAGCTGCATCTATGGCACTTCAAAGTTCTTTAGGAATGATATGTGATCCCATAGGCAATAGAGTTGAAGCTCCATGCCTCAACCGGAATGTAATGGCTGCATCTAACGCTCTTTCATGCGCGAATATGGCTCTTGCAGATTATGATCACCTTATTCCATTAGACCAGGTCATCGAAACGATGTATGATGTGGGTAATAGTATTCCTAATACATTGCGGTGTACAAACCTAGGAGGTCTTTCGATCACCAAAGCTGCAAAGGATATCGAAGCCAAACTGGAACACAAATATTTTTATAAAAATTGTTAGTCTTTTCAAGAAAGTAATATGTATAGAAAAGTAAAGTTTGCTTTAATAGCAATTGCATTTATCAATGGCCATCTTCTAATTTCTCAAGCAAGTATAGATTCTAGCTTATTAAGCTTAGACAGAATTTTTAATTCTTCTGAGTTTTCTCAGGATTCTGAAAGAGAAATTCAATGGATTGATAATGGAGAATCGTATGTAACTATTGAAAAGTCGATCACCATTCCTAATGCCGATGAATTGATACGTTATACTTCATCCAATATGGACAAAGAAGTATTTGTTCCTGCTGAAGCTTTGATGACGGATTCGGGATCACTGGAAATTCAAAGCTTTAGTTTATCCCCTGATGGAAAAAAAGTATTGATATTCAATAATTCAAGTCGCGTCTGGAGGTCTTTTACAAAAGGAGATTATTGGGTCTATGATCTATCCAAAAAACAATTGAAACAAATTGGTAAAGAGTTCAGTCCTTCTTCTTTGATGTTTGCCAAGTTTTCATATGACAATCAATATGTAGCTTATGTTCACCAATTCAATATCTACAAAGAAAATTATACGACAGGTAAACTTGAACAATTAACCACAAAAGGAAATAAAGACAATATTATAGGAACATTCGATTGGGCTTACGAAGAAGAGTTTGGTAAAAGAGATGGTTTTTCATGGAGCGCTGATGATCAGTATATCGCTTTCTGGCGAATTGATGCCACTGAGATAGGAATCTACTATATGATAAACTACACAGATTCAATATATTCAGAACCCATTCCTTTGCAGTATCCGAAAGTTGGACAAGTTCCTTCCGGTGCTATAATTGGAACTATTAATCTTAATACAGGTAAGAAGACTTGGCTGCCTCTTCCTGGCGATGAAAAGCAAAATTATCTTCCCGGCATGCAATGGATTAATGAAGACCTGCTGTTAATCCAACAAATAAACAGGAAACAAAACCATCTTAAAATTTGGTCTTATATTCCATCAAGTGGTGAGTTAAAAATCGTATATGAAGAACACGAAAAGAGTTGGATTGAACTACAGCATCCGGATATGTCATCAAATGCCTGGGGAAATAATGATCTGACAATCGTTGAAAATGGTACTTGCTTTTTAAGAATGAGAGAAACTGAAGATTGGCGTAAAGTTTACAAAGTCAACATTAATACCGGAGTTAAAACTTTGATCACCACGGGGGCTTATGATGTTGCAGCTATGGTCGGGTCGGACAATAGTTCACTTTATTTCATGGCTTCACCATTTAATAGCACACAACGGTATCTCTACCGGGCAGGGCTTGATGGTATTGCTCCTCCTGAAAGAATAAGCCCTGAAGAATACAGTGGGGTAAACGCATATAATATTTCTTCGAATGCCAAATATGCCATACATTCTCATCAAAGCGTTAACGATGTAAGATCCGTTCATCTAATCTCACTACCTGAACATAAAATCATTAAAACTCTGGTTGTCAATAAGGATTATAAAGAACAGCTCGAAAAATTATCAATACCGGAAATTAAGTTTACAAAAGTTACTACTGAAGAAGGGATTGAAATAGATGTAAGAATGATACTGCCGATAGATTTTGATGAACTCAAAGTATATCCTGTATTATTTCATGTGTATGGAGAACCCTGGGGTCAAGTAGCTACAGATAGGCAAGTAGGTCTCTGGAATATAATGATGGCTCAAAAAGGATATGTTATTATTGATATGGACAATAGAGGAACACCTTGTCTCAAGGGAAGTGAATGGCGCAAAAGTATCTATAGAAAGATTGGGGTGATCAATGCCCGCGATCAGGCTTTAGCAGCAAAAGAAATATTAAAACTGGATTACCTGGATGAAAACCGAACAGCAGTTTGGGGTTGGAGTGGCGGTGGCTCAATGACTTTGAACCTTTTGTTTCAATATCCTGAAACTTATCAGACAGGTGTATCAATAGCATCAGTTTCAAATCAATTATTATATGACAATATTTATCAGGAAAGATATATGGGTTTACCGCAAGAAAACGAAGCTGATTTTATAAAAGGCTCGCCAATTACATATGCTAAAAACTTAAAAGGTAATTTACTTTTGGTTCATGGGACAGGTGACGACAATGTACATTATCAAAGTCTTGAACTACTTGCAAATGAATTAATAAAACATAACAAGCAATTCCAAATGATGGCCTATCCTAACAGATCGCATAGTATCAGAGAAGGAGAAAACACACGAAGACATTTATATACGCTCATGACAGATTATATATTAGAAAACACACCTGTTAACGCTGAAAATGTAATACGACCTTAATCGTGTCTCCAATATTTTAATAATGTAAGCTTTTATCAATTTGGACAATCGAAGAAAAAATTTAAAGTCTCACAGAATTGCAAAAGGTCTAACACAAGAAGACCTGGCATCACATTCTGGTATTTCAATAAGAACAATTCAAAGAATTGAAAAGGGATTCTCTGCTGGCAGTATTTATTCTGTTAATGCTCTTGTAAAGACTCTAAATATCGAACGAAATGAATTAATAGTGGTAGATTCTCATTTGACTTCAGATGACACTCAAGTAATTTCGATTATTAAATTGATGTGTAAATCGTCAAATAAAAGTGGACCATTAAGTGAATAAAATTAAGTTATACATAACTATTAAATTCACTTTATTATGAACAAGAAAAACAAATCAGCAGAATCTTATGTCCGAGATGTAAAAAGAAGGACAAGACGTAAATTTTCTACAGAAGAAAAGATTAGAATAGTCATTGAAGGATTAAGAGGAGAACAAAGTGTTGCTTCTCTTTGTAGAAGAGAAGAGATTTCACAACCACTATATTATAAGTGGAGTAAAGATTTCATGGAAGCAGGGAAGAAACGTTTAAAGGGAGATACAGAACGTGAAGCCAACACTTCAGAAGTTCAACATCTAAAGACAGAAAATCAAGACCTTAAAGAGGTAGTAGCAGAACTTACTCTGAAAAATCGTGTGCTTAAAAAAAGCTTGAATGGAGTAAAATAAAATTCAAGAAGTATATGCGATTTACAGCAAAAGAAAAGATGGAACTGATTAGGCTGGTTGAGCAATCCGAATGGAGTGTTAGAAGAACTCTCAAGGAAATTGGTATTCACAAATCAACCTTTTACAACTGGTATAAGAAATATCGGGAAAATGGAATTGTAGGATTAGAGGAAAAGAAAAGTACAAGGAAGCACTATTGGAACAAGATTCCTGATCGGATCAGGTCTAATATATTGAATCTGGCACTGGAAGTTTCAGAGCTTTCTTGTAGAGAATTGGCTTGCAGGTATACTGATGAGAATCAATACTTTATAAGCGAAAGCAGTGTTTACAGAATATTGAAATCTGCTGGACTGATAAACCCTCCTCATTATGATCTGATATCTGCCGCAGATGAATTTAAAGACAAAACAACAACTGTCAATCAAATGTGGCAAACTGATTTTACTTATTTCAAAATCATTGGCTGGGGATGGTATTACCTATCGACTATATTAGATGATTATTCTAGGTACATTATAAGTTGGGAGTTGTGCTCAACGATGAAAACCCTTGATGTAAAAAATACTTTGAATCAGGCATTAAACCATCCAAATGTAAATTTGAATAAACCGCCTAAGTTATTATCTGATAATGGATCTTGTTATTTAAGTCAAGAGTTGAGCTCTTATTTGGATGATTACAAAATTAAACATGTGAGAGGAAGACCTGGTCATCCTCAAACGCAAGGCAAGATTGAAAGGTATCACAGAACGATGAAAAATGTAATTAAACTGGATCATTATTACAGCCCAGGTGAATTGAGTTTTCCTCTTTCACAATTTGTAAAATATTATAACCATCACAGATATCATGAATCTTTACAAAACTTGACACCAGCAGATGTTTATTATGGATTAAAAGAAGAAAAACTGAAGAGAAGAAAATTATGTAAACACAAAACATTTAAAAAACGCAGACAAAAATATTTCAATTTAACTTTTAAAAGTGTAACTTAATTTTATTCACTTATTGTCCACTTTGGTTTGAAGACCTACAGTAAGCAGCACGTACAATTGCATCAGAAGCCACTTGAACTACCTTATCTTCAATCTTTCGTATGAACTTATCTTCGGCTTGACGTTTTATCTTTTTGAAGATTTGAGCTTCTCCATTAAATGGCAATAATGTTAATACCAGTAGAATATTTAATAAGGTTTTCATATGCTGTCGGTTTCGATTATAAGTACTTTTTCATCTTTACTAGATCATCTTTAATTTGTTCTGCTACGATATGATAGGCATGGTAAAAGCTGTCTTTTGTGGTCTCTACTTTTGCTTTTGATTTTTCAATCGTACTCTTTTTTTCTTTAAGACTTTTAGATTCTGTCTCAATTTCCTTTTGCAACTTTTCAATTTGTTTCTTCTTATTACTAATTGATGTTTCTAAACTTTTGAGTTGATTATTATGGTCATCAATATGCCGACTCATCTGATTTCGAAAAGCGTCGAGGAATTTATTCTCTTCCTTCTTCAATATTTCGATATAATGATTGGCACTATCGATAAGATTCTGTGGTGTCGTACCCATTGTTTTTGCCATAGCTAAAGCAGACTGGAATTTTGTAACTTCTTCCATCTCCATTCCGGAAAGATTCTGAAGAGCTTGTTTATACTCCAGATAATCAAATCCTTCAAGATTTGCATCTTCAATAGCCCCAAGTAATCTATTTATAAATTTCTCATCAACTTTTCCTTTTGGTGGATTTTCTTTGCTGTATGTTGGTTTGTTTATTTTAATAGACGATGGAGTTGGTTTATCTTCCTTTGGGGCTGCTGGTGGAGTATTATTACCAGCACTGTTATTTTCATCCTCAATAACAAATATTGACTTAAGTTTTTTGAACATCTCTTAGTGTTAATTATGAAGTGTAAATATATATTTAACTATTATTATAAGCGATTTTAATGTAATAATCAAAGATGTACACATTTGACTTCAAAAAAAGAGTAAGATATGCAGAGACCGATAAGATGGGTTATCTCTATTATGGTCACTATGCTAAGTACTATGAAATAGGAAGGGTTGAAAGTTTGAGAAATTTAGGACTATCCTATAAAGCCATGGAAGACAAATACAATATTATGCTTCCAGTCTTACATCTTGAATCCAGATATATTCTTCCTGCTTATTATGATGAAAACATAACAATCAGGACAATACTAAATGATCTCCCTACCAAGATGATCACATTTCAACACCAATTGATTAACCCCGATGGAAGATTAATTAACAAAGCAAATATTAAATTATTTTTTGTTGATATGAAAAATGGAAAACGCCTCTCAGTACCTCAGTTTTTAATAGACAAATTATCGCCCTATTTTAGTCACACGAACAATCACGAATGAGTCTTGTAGAGTGGAATTTAATTAAGTATATCATAAGAATTACAAAGAGATATTCTCTTCCTGGATTTTCAGGTGTCCCTATTTATGATGTCATAAGTTTTATTTACAAGGAAGCGATGAGAGATGACATTGTGACCAGAGCTAACTCTATTGCCTTCAACTTCTTTCTATCTTTGTTTCCAGCTATAATTTTTCTATTTACTCTGCTACCCCTATTTCCTATTACAGCTGATTATATCAGCCTGTTCCGAGAATCAACATCTGGATTTTTACCGGAAGGAGCACACAATTATTTATTTAGGGTCATAGAAGGTGTAGCTTCCATAAAAAGAGGAAGCCTCTTGTCTCTTGGTTTTATTTTTGCCGTAGTATTCTCCAGCTCAGGTATGGTAACTTTAATGTACGGATTTCATAAAAGTTATGAACGCGTATTTAAGAAAAGAAGCTACGTAAAAAACAGGCTAGTCGCCATGTTTTTAACCATCTTGCTTGGAGCTCTTTTCTTAGTTTCCATGTTCCTAATCATCTTTGGACAACCCATCCTGGAACTGATTATTGACAAATTGGAAATTGTGAATTCCGGATCCGTTTTCAAATTTGTAAAATGGATTGTTGCCGGTACAATTATATATCTTGGAATTACATTGATTTACCGATACGGATCTGCTATGAAAGAAAGGATTAGATGGTTCAATACCGGAGCGATTCTGGCTACTATCTTATCGATTATTTCTTCTCTGTTATTCTCATTTTTCATAAATAACTTTGGTCAGTACAATGAAATCTATGGTTCCATCGGTGCATTAATCGTTTTGCTAATTTGGTTACAGATCAATGCATTTGTCATACTTGTAGGATTTGAACTAAATGCAAGCATTGCAGTTAATAAAGCCGCCGTTTTATGATGGGATGGTTATTCAACTATCGAAATGAAACATCCTATTGCCGGTTCGGATTGATGAGTTGAATAATCACCTTCGGAAACTTCTTTCAATACATCCTCTAATTCATGGCTGGTCACTACACGTCGTAACCGACCTACTCTATAATAGCTGTTATCGATCCTTCCGTGATAGATGATATCTTGCTTCGTTTCATTATAAACAAAAACCTCAGGAGTGATTTTAGCACCCAGTGATTTTGTCTTTGTCTGAAAATATTCTCTCTTTAGTGGAAAGGGAATCCTATATTTTTCTTTAAATTTTTCGATCCCCTCGTCTGACGAATACCGATTTGGAAACAAGCCAATAAAGGAAATGTTATCTGAGCTGTATTCTTCATTGAGTCTAGATAGCTCAGCAGCATAATAATGACATATTCTACAATCTTCTCCCATGAATATAAATACAGTAATAGTATCTGATGTGGACTCTCCTCTTGCGGATTGCAGAGTCAGCATAAATACAAAACCGAACAATAAGAGAACGCGAAACATCTTATAAATAAAAATAGAATTTCATAATAATGTCGTTAAACTTAATTTAAACAACTTCAGCAACAGTAAAAATACTTCCTGTAACAAGAATTAAATCTTTAGAGCCCGCTTTTCTTTTAGCTGAGGATAAGGCTCGTTTCACAGAACTATAGGTTTTTCCCATTAATCCATGGGTTCCGGCTTGTTCAAGCAAAACCTTAGCGTCTAAGGCTCTTGGAATTTTAGCTTGGCTAAAATAATATATTGCCTCCTCAGGAAACAGGCTCAACAAATGACTTAAGTCTTTATCATTCACTACAGCCAATACTATATGCAAGTTCTTGTAAGATCCATTTTTGATTTGATCAAAAAGATTTTTTATTCCTGCTTCATTATGTGCGCTATCGACTAGGATTTTAGGTTTCCTTGACAGAAATTGGTAGCGCCCAAGGTATGACCAAGATTTCATCGTTTTGGACCATGCTTTCTGTATTTTTTTATAATCAGGACTCTTTAATATGGAGTGTAATGCTGTTAACGCTGTTTGCAGATTTTCTAATTGAAAATCTGCATGTCCTTTGTAGATACCAATAGTCTCATATTTCTTTTTATCAGCAAAAATCAATTTTGCGTTTTTCTCTTTTGCAATACTTTTAAAAATGTCTTTTGTTTCTTTTTGTGTCCGTCCGACTATAAGTGGTACGTTTTTCTTGATGATACCGGCTTTTTCTCTCGCAATTTTATTTAGAGTATTCCCCAAAAAATTGGTGTGATCTTTCGAGATATTTGTAATTATTGACAACACCGGATTTATCACATTTGTAGAATCTAATCGACCTCCTAATCCTGTTTCAATCACTGCATAATCAACTTCTTCTTCTTTGAAGTAACTGAATGCCATAGCTACCGAAATTTCAAAAAATGATGGTTTGAATTCTGATTTAAACAGACCCATAGCAATCAATTTGTTTACAAACTTTTTGATATAGGGCACCTTTATCATTTTTCCATCTACCCGAATCCGTTCTCTGTAGGATTTATAATGCGGGGAAGTATATAAGCCAACTTTATATCCATGCTCAAAAAGAGCTGTAGCAATAAAAAAAGACGTTGATCCTTTACCATTAGTTCCGGCAATATGGATAGATTTGAATGCCTTATGAGGATGGGATGTGATTTTGGAAAGATGTTTAATGTTTTTCAAATCCTTCTTAAAGGCTTTTGGACCGATACGCTGATACATTGGTAATTGTCGAAACAAAAAAGATTCGATTTCTTTATAGCTTTTCATCTTCATATAGACACAAAATGACACAAAATGATACAAAATGATACAAATAAATGTCAAAAAAGTATGATTACATAATTGCAGGAGCTGGATTAGCAGGATTAAGTTTGGCATATAAAATCAGGAAATCCCCAATTCTTGATAATAAATCCATTTTACTCATTGATAAAGATTTAAAAAATAAAAATGACAGAACATGGTGCTATTGGAGTAAATCAGAAAACAGCTTTGATCATCTAATATATAAGTCCTGGAAGCAAATATTTTTTGCCAACAAAGATTTTAATCAGTCATTCGATATTCATCCCTACAGTTACAATATGATCAGAGGGATAGATTTTTATAAACATGTCATTTCATTTCTTAAGAATAGTCCTAACACAGAATTTATTACCGATCAAATAATCAATCTGAATGAGGGAGGTACAATATCAGAAATTCAATGTACTCATGCAAATTATTCGGCTGAATATATTTTTAAAAGCTATTATGATAAACCGGACTTCTCAAAAAGCCATTTCGTGTGGCAACATTTTAAAGGTTGGATAATCGAATGTGATGAGGATGTTTTTGATGAAAATCAAGCCATATTTATGGATTTCAGATTAGACCAAGCTGATGAAACACGATTTTTTTATGTTCTTCCTCACAGTAGGAGAAAAGCACTTGTAGAAATAGCAATTTTCTCAAAAGATATCCCTGACCCTAGCTTTTATGACCCATATTTGAAATCTTATATTAAGAATACGCTTCAAATTGAAAATTATCAGATTGAGGAAGAAGAAGTTGGTGCTATACCAATGACTGATTATAATTTTAAATCTTCGGTTAACAAAAAAGTTATAAGCATAGGTACTAATGCGGGTAGGGTAAAAGGCTCTAGTGGTTATGCATATTATCGAATTCAGAAGGATACCGACAAATTGTTGAATGCCATCTTGAGCAATCGTTTGGATTCTTATAAGATTAAAAAAAATCGTTACCATTTCTATGACAGTATATTTTTGAATGCTATCCTTACAGGTAAAACCAATGGGTCAGAAGTTTTTGGAAATTTATTCAAGCAGCTCCCACCTGAAACTATATTTAAATTTCTCGATGAAGAAGGTACTTTTCTAAATGATTTAAAAGTATTTACGGCACCACCTACTATTCCTTTTACAAAAGCCTTTTTTGAGGAGATCTTGAAATAAATTATCAAGAAATTTTCAGTTATAAAACCTTTTTATTGCTTACATTTAGCCTTCCAAAATGAGCACAAAAAAGGCAATATTCTACCTCATAGATAGAGGACGTTTAGATACCCTTGGAAAAGTTTTAAACAGACCCATATGTACTAAAGAAGTATTCTCGATAATCAGAAATTATCTAGATAATTAATTATGTCTGATTCAAGTCCACATTTTCTTAATACAAAAAAGGTATTTAACAAAGCTCTTATCAAGAAAGGGGTAATTTATTTCCTAAGTATTTCAATTCTTACATTGATAGGTATTTTCATGTATACCAATACGGGAAACACACTTGACGTATGGAAAAAAATCAGGCCCTTATATTTTCTTTTTGCCTTTGTTTTCATCTTTAATGATCTAGTAATTGGAGCTTGGAGAAATCACATTTTTGTAGTAGAGTTTTACCCGGAGAAAAAATTTTGGTTAAGCTTCAAAGCTAATTTGGCCAATATTTTTATGGGTGCTGTAACGCCATCACAATCTGGAGGAGGAGTAGCTCAATTATATGTTTATTATAATAATGGCGTCAGTTTTACAAATTGCGTGACGCTCAGTTTTATGAATTGGATATCTACGCTTGTATTTTTCCCAATTTCCGGTCTTGCAGCTTATTACATTTTAAGAGATAGAATTCCGACAGGTTTCATTGATCAACTTGCCAAATTTGGTTTTAGTGTTTTTACTACATTATTTGTCATTGTCATGATCGGTCTTTTTTTCCCGAACTTCATAGGACTGTTGATTGAAAAGCTTGCCAACTTAATCAGTAGTCTAAGTAAAAAGTGGAGTTCATTACTCCAAAAATTTGGTCAGAATGCGAGATCAAGTCTTGTCGACTATCGTAATAAATGTATAAGCTTACTAAGGACCAGACCTCAATTGATGGTTTATAGCTTTTTAATAACTATTATTTTATATCTCAATAAATACCTTCTAGCTTATATAATAATTCTGGCGCTCAATACAGAGGCAGATATTATTGTTGTTATTGCAGTTCAGACGATTATATATTTACTTTTATATTTCGCACCAAGTCCGGGTGGAAGTGGAATTGCAGAATTAAGTATTGCAGGACTAATGGCCGGAGTTATATCAGAAGATTACATTGGTACTTTTACTTTATTACACAGAAGTTTCTTGATATTCATTCCTGCTCTGATCGGAGCCTTTATAGTGCTTAATGAGCTAAGTAAAAGTGCGGAGTCAAAAACACTTAATTCTGATCTTCAAACAGAACCATCTGATTAAGAACCTTAGATTTTTCTATTGCAATAGCGAGTTGAATAGCGTCAACATTTGAACTGAGACTCAGCAATGATTTAGAATTCCCCATTATTACATCTACGAAATGTTTGCAATGGTGATAATCAACATTGAAGCTGAAATCAGGATCAATAAAATGTAATTGTTGCGAAGAACTATCTTTTCTTATATCTCTTATTATCAACTCACTTTCGTTATCCAAATGAAGTCGGCCTGTAGAACCAGACACCTTCAAAAATCCTTTGTTCTTAGTTTTTGATGGCCTTACGGAAATATTAAAAAGAACTCCATTCTTCATTTTCCCATGTACTTGGAATTCCAGATCCTTAGTTTGACATTGAATAGATTCAGGTTCTCCATCTAATAACCAAAGGCAAATATCAATTTCATTGATTACATTATCTATGAAAGTACTTCCTGAGCTTTTAACATACTTTGAATTAAGGCTATGGGTAAAACTAGAATCTATTTTCAAAGAATTAATAGCGCCAATATGTCCTTCTATTAGTTTAGATTTTAAATCCAATAATCGCGGGTCCAGTCTAAAAGCGAATCCCGACATTGAAGTTTGGGAAGGCCGACTTTCTGCGGTCTTAAGGAGAAAGCGTGCATCTTCAACATTTGTAGCCATAGGCAAACCGATAAAAACATGCTTACCGGCATTGATAGCACTTGTAGCATAGTGTGCTTTCTGATCTGGTGGGCAAAAGATAAAAACAGCGTCTATATCATGGTTTTCAATGAGCTGCTTAAAATCTGAATAGACATACTGTAGGGAAAGATCATTCTTGGCATGAAGCAATTCTTTTTGCGTTCTACCACTCGCTGCAATTAGATCAAGATTTTTTACATGATATTTAAGGAGATGAGCATACTGCTTTCCAATTCCAGAAAGCCCAATAATACCCGCTTTTACGTCATAAAGCATAAGATTCGTTTATAGGTGTCTTTCTGCGTGATAAGATGATCTAACTAAAGGACCGCTTTCGACAAAATCAATGCCCATTTTCAATCCTTCCTCCTTATAATAACTGAATACATCGGGATGTACATATTCTTCTACAGCCAAATGCATTTTTGTCGGTTGTAAATATTGTCCAATAGTAACTACATCACACCCATGAGCATGAAGGTCTGCCATAATTTCCAATACTTCTTCTTTAGTCTCACCAAGACCAACCATAAATCCGGATTTGGTTCTTTTGTTGTGATCCTTTGTTCTTTGGATTTGTTCCAAACTTCTGTCGTATTTGGCCTGTGGTCTTACTTTCCGGTACAGTCGTCTTACCGTTTCCATATTATGAGAAACAACTTCTTGCCCACCTTCAATCATCCTAGCGAGGGCTGCCCAGTTAGCTCTAACATCAGGAATCAATGTTTCGATAGTTGTGTCAGGATTTGCGGCCTTTGTTTCTACAACTGTACGATACCATATTTCAGCACCTCGATCTTTAAGTTCGTCCCGGTTAACCGATGTTAGAACAGCATGTTTAACTCCCATTAGACGAATAGCTTCTGCCACGCGTCTTGGTTCATCTTCATCATATTCAGGTGGTCTTCCGGTCTTAACAGCGCAAAAAGAGCAACTCCTTGTACAGACGTCACCCAATATCATAAATGTTGCTGTACCTGCTCCCCAACATTCTCCCATATTGGGACAATTTCCGCTCTGACAGATTGTGTTAAGATTATATTCATCTACAAGATGCCTGACTCTACGGTAATCTTCTCCAATAGGCAATTTCACTCTAAGCCAATCAGGTTTTCTAGGCCTTTTTGGTTTTTCTGATATTACTGGTAATTCTAACATTAATTGTTTCTTGTCCCTAATTGAATGTTCAAATATAGCTTGATAAAATATGGCTTGTTGCTTATTTCCTCAGTTTCTAACATTATTGGAATATTACTAGAAAACACATCAAACATAACTCCGGTTTCAAAAGCCTTCACATATTTGTCAAATGCACCCATCGCAAAATGGGCGGCTATCTTACCTTGAACACCTGCTTTGATTCTGAGTTCATCAAAGCCTTTAAAAAATGAGGATTTCCCTCTGATAAAATCTTCATTTAAAAATAGATCGTGATTTTCAGCAGAATATTTTTCAGCTCTTATGTCTACATATTTCTGTTCCTCTTGCTGAATTACATATTCTAGATCGAGATAATATGGTTTTAGTATAGCAATTGAAGGACCAATCTGGTAGGTATATCCTACTGCCAATCCTTTTCGTTTTTCTTTTTCAGAGACATACTTTTTCGTCCCTACCCCCAATCTTAAATTTATAAGACTGTTAATTTTTCCGAATGCAAAAGAGCCCGAACGACCTGACTGAGAAATTTTACTTTGACTCTTTTCTCTTGGATCTCTCATGAACCCCAATTCTATCTGATAATAATTGGTCTTATGATAGGATTTAATTCTTCCGGAATTATAAGCAATTGCAGCTCCATTCTCATGTAGTCTAATATCAATTGACCATTCCTTATTATATACAATACCCTTCCAGTCAACTTCTATCAACTTAGGTTGGATAACACGCTGCGCAAATATTGAATGCCCGCAACATAGAATAATTATTAAGACAAATATATTTTTCATCAGTCGATCATAAAATTAAATATAATCTACTAAGGAAACATGTCATAAATGGAGCTAAATGTTAATTCATTGAAGCTAGCTCAATCGGTATGACTGAAAAGACAATAATTTTAAAATGAATTTGGAATTAATCTGAAGTTCTAACTTTTGTAGTCCTGTTAATCCAACAAGGAATCTTGAAAACACTCCCTGATTTAATGTTTCTTAAAAAGATATCTTCCTTATTCGGCATATACTGCCAATAAGTAGCGATTAGTTTTCTGGCTTCTTTTGAGACTAATGGATCTGATTTAGCTTTTTGCCACATATCTATTGCTGCCCATGTTACTATTTGGCTATCCCATCCTCTCCCTGGACCACATAGCGGTCCACTAGAAGCATATAATTTTCCAATTAACAAATAAGGCTCGCCTGATTCAGGATTGTTTTCAAGAGAATTCAATGCATATTTTCTCGAAAGAGAGAAATTCTTAATGTCACCATAGTAGATCTTGGCAATAAGCAGATTATATTTTGCCTTCTTCTCAGGGTCCTCTGTGATATTGACAAATTCATCAAATAAGCGAACAGCTACAAGGTACCGTCCTTCTGTATATGCTGTATATGCTCGTTTAAGTGGTCCATCAGGAGGAGGAGGTGTATAACAATTCGTCTCTTTGATTTCTGCTATTTCAATTAAACTGGTATTGTCCGCATCACATTTGCCCCATAAAAGTCGGCTATAGGCTCTGTTGATAATTTCACAGTCTGTATTATTCTCTCTCACCAAATTGAGGTATTTCTTTTCATAATATGAACAATCATACATTCCTTCAATTCCTTCAAGATTTTCCAATCTGGCAGGCGCATAATCATTAATTATTGACCATGCTTCTACATTTTTACCGGATGCACTTCCATATTCGATAGCTTCCAAAAGCATCATTGCATATTTATTACCTTCCTCTATCGAAATTTGTTCAGTAACAACTTTATCTGAAATAATTTTTGAAAAAGGATTAATAATAAAATAGTCTGCACGTTTGCCTTTACCATTAATTGCTTCCTTAAAAAGTTCGAATACCTCTTCATCATTAGCTTGATCCTGATAATAATAATAGTAATCAAATGCTTTTCTTCCTGCTATATAAGCTCTCTCACCGAAGCACTCAATTCTTTTATCATATATGCTCATAATGGTGTCCACATATTCTGCTCTTTTACCAGGATCACTTTCATTTTCATAGAAATGCTTATAAATACGCAAACCATCTTCAAATTGATATTTAATAGATCCATTTGCAGCAGGAGCATTATAATAAGCTTCTTTCCAAAGGGGAAAAGCTTTACTGTAGTTCTTGAGCTTTATTTGATCTTTATATAGAACATATGCGGTCTCAATTTCATTTCTTTTAGAATTGCTTAATTCGTTTAGTGTGATGCAAGGATTATTATCTTCCTTAGGCTTTTCAACTACTACAGGTATTTCTTTTTGAACGGGCTCAGTGACTTTTGGAGTACATTGTACAAACACAAAAATTAAAAATAATAAAGTCGAAAAAGATCTGAAATATCTGTTCATCATATACATACTTAGATGGCAAAAATAATGATTGGTATGGGAATCACTTTATAAATTCTAAAAAGTGCCATATTTGGATATCTATATAGCGTATTTAATATATAATATAGTATAATGTCGAAGAAGAAAATCCTTGTATTAACCGGTGGAGGTGATTGCCCCGGACTTAATGCGGTCATAAGAGCTATAGTTAAATCAGCAGAAAATGATGGAAACTGGGAAGTCATAGGAAGTATTGAAGCATTTAATGGTTTGCTTAAAGATCCGATGGAACTCGTCCCTCTTAACAATGAAGCAATAAAAGGAATTCATGTTCTTGGTGGTACAATCATAAAAACCACAAATAAAGGAAATCCGATGTCTTATCCCGTTCTTCAGGAAGACGGAAGTTACATTTATAAAGATTTAACCGACAAGCTGATAAATCGAATCAATAGTATGAATATTGACGCAGTGATCAATATTGGTGGAGATGGATCACAGGCTATTTCACAACATCTATTTGAAAAAGGAGTAAACATAATTGGTGTCCCAAAAACGATTGACAACGATTTGTCCACAACTGATTTGACATTTGGATTTAGTACGGCTGTTCAAATAGCAACAGATGCTTTTGACAAATTGGTTACAACAGCTTCAAGTCATAACAGAGTAATGATATTAGAAGTTATGGGAAGAGATGCAGGTTGGATTGCCCTTCATACAGCATTGGCTGGAGGTGCTGAAATTTGTTTAATTCCGGAAATCCCATTTACAATAAAGAATGTGAGAAAAGAGATAAATAAAAGATACGATAAAGGCAGAGGATTTGTAAATATTGTTATAGCAGAAGGAGCAAAAATACAAGATGAAGTTATTGGCAAGATTATAGAAGATGAAGAGAATATTAAATTAACGTGAGTTCGACGTAAGGAAGTGGAAAAATAGGATAAAAAGAAAGAGCAATTTTGTTTATCTTAATAGTTGATAATCAATTAATTAAAACAAAAAAGCTCTACTATGAAAGATAGTCAAATTATTGCAATTTTCTGTGCTTTCGATGATTTTTTCACCGATTTCGATCACTTTTAAAAATCTCATACCCTAGAGGGAAAGAAAAATCGACGGAATCGTACCTGCAGGTTATCCATGAGCGAGGTGATGAGCATCATCGTATTTTTTCATATGAGTGGATACCGTTGCTTTAAGCACTTTTACCAGAATCATGTCTGCCAACATATGCGCGGCTATTTTCCCAATCTGGTATCTTATAATCGGATGGTGGAGTTGCAAACCAAAGCGGTCCTACCATTAGCCTTGTTTGTAAAGATGTACCGAATGGGTAAATGTAGTGGGATATCCTTTATTGATTCAACCAGTATCCGGGTCTGTCACAATCGAAGGATTCATTCCCACAAGGTGTTTGCTGGACTGGCCAAACGAGGCAAGACTTCAAAGGGTTGGTTTTATGGTTTCAAACTTCATCTGGTTCATAATGACCGGGGCGAAGTGATTGATTTTCAACTCACTCCGGGCAATGTGCATGATAATGCCGTATTGAAGTGTAAACGGTTTATGAAGAAGGTCTATGGCCGGTTGTTCGGTGATAAAGGCTATATTGTCAACAAGCAAATCTTTGACACTCTTTTCTTGAGAGGTATTCATTTGATTACTAAGTTGAGACGGAATATGAAATCCAAAATGATTACACCCCTACAGGATGCTCTTCTGCTCCGAAAACTTGCTATCTCTGAAACCATTATTGACCAACTCAAAAATATTTCACAGATCGAACATACAAGGCATCGTTCCTTTGCCGGATTTTTCGTCAATATACTTGGTGGACTTTGTGCCTACGGGTTTAAAGAATCTAAACCCTCCATTTATAAGAATCTGGTCGATACCAAACAACTCCTTTTGGCCTAGTCTTACATCAAACTCACGTTATATTAGGAGGAATAGGAAATGTATTAAGAAAGTCACTGGAAGATGAGGGCTGTGAACCCGATGTAAGAGTAGCTGTATTGGGACATATCCAGAGAGGGGGCACACCAATAGCTTTTGATAGGATTTTAGCAACTGCATTTGGGGTTAAGGCATTTCAAATGGTCAAGGATGCACAATTTGGCAGAATGGCTACCTACAAAAACCATAAGATAGAAGATGCTTCGATCCAAGACGCAATTAGCCATTACAAACATATTCAAACAAATCATCAGCTGGTTGAAACGGCAAGAATGATTGGTATATCATTTGGGGATTAAAAAAAAGCCTCCAACATTAAGTTGAAGGCTTATTATATTCCGTGGAGTTTTTTATTCTATTTAAATCTAACTTTTACTTGCTCACCAATCCAGCAACCTACTTTTACAACATCTCCTTTTTTATTTCCTCTCATGTGACCCTCAGAAATGTCAGGAAGAGAGCCATAATATTTTGAAACCCTGGTTTTTGCTTCATCGGCTACTTCAGGATCTAAGGATTTAGCATAATTATATTTATCAATTGCTGCAATAATTGCTAATCTCTGATTCCAGTCATCCCCACAGTTTCTAGCAGTTTGACCATACATATCACCGATAAGCATGTAAGGTCTTCCCCATCCCTCTTTCATTTTAGCAGCTTCATATGCTGTGGCTCTGGCTGTAGCATATTGCTTCAATTTTCTAAACTGAATTGACGCTTTTGAAAATAAATAACTTGCTTTCTTTTCAAGATCAGATTCTGAATCAATCGCTTCATCATATTTGTTTATTGCCCCTCTAAAATCACCTTCATCATACATTTTCTTGGCTACTATATTTGGATTGTTAGCTTCGAATTCAGCTTGCCTTTTAGCATTTTCTTCAGCGGCGTAAATCTTCCATTTCTCATCTAATTCCATAACAAAAGGATCACTTTCTTCACATCCTCTTTTCTTAAGTAATCCCAGGATGTTCTTAAGATTGTCATAGTCATCAGGATTTTCATCATAGAGTAATTTATATTTTGGCTTAAAGTACTCACAATCAAAAATGTCAGGTTCAATTGGAGCAAGCTTAGATTTTGCAGCTTTCCATGCCTGCTCGTAGTATTGACCTAAGGTTTTATGGTGTTCTAGATTATAATTAGCAATGCTTTCCATTTTATTATAAAGCATAAGGACTTTCTCCTTATCCATTTTTCCTTTTTGAAATTGATATACGATCATTGCACAAACGGGATCAAAAATGATATACTCAGAATCATTGCCTGCCAAATCCATAGATTCCTCGAAAACAGCAAGGTTCTTGCTGTAAACCGAATTTAATGTATAAAACATGTTAAAGCCTTTCCTTCCTAATACATATCCTATTTTTTTCACATAACAATCAGGATTGTCTCCACATTTTGAAGGTTTAATAGCTCTGGTTTCATAAGCTTCAATAGCCTCAGTATAAAGTCTGTCAATAATGGCTACATATTCTTTCTTCATCTCAGCATCAGCTTCCTTCTTGAACTTGTTAACATATAATTTTACACCGTCAAGAAAATGATAATCTCGCTTGCCATCAGCTGCAGGAGCCAATGTATATGCAATTTCCCAGTTTTCAAATGCGATATCCCAATCTTCTGCTTTGATAGCCTGTCTGTAAATAGAGTGAGCATTGGAAGCATCTTCCTCCTTTGGATCTCCAATCCAAGAGTTGTATTGAGCAAAGGAGGTTTGACTCATTAAAATCATGGTTAGAGTAACAAAGCTTAAGTTTCTGATCTTATCCATGTGTACTGTTATTTATTAATTATACTTTCTTTTAATAAACCACTCATCATCATTGAAGGTAAAACTAAATGAAAATTTAATATACCTTTCTTCAATTGAAGTCCCATTTCCTTTCCATCCCAAAGTTACACCCAGGTTGGCATGAGATATCTTTCTTTGATAGAAAAATGGCATTCCCAAACCTACACTAATCCCGTAATCTTTTATATCCTCTCCTTGGTTAATTTCTACCGGTACTTTTTGGTAGAATCCTCCAAATCTATAATACACTCTTGAGAAGTAATTCGTGATCGATTTATAATTTGGACGATAAAAACCTCCGAAAGATAACTTATATGTGTCTTTTAAATTATAATTAACAATTTCGCTTGAGAAATTTGACCATTTAGTCGTTTCATAGTTCATCCCAAGAGAAAAACTGTTACCATTTACGTAAGATACACCAAGTCCAATCTCTGAGGGTAATGTTCCTTCAGTTTTTTCCCCACGTACATCTTTAAATGTATCGATTATTGTTTCTCCTCCGGGCAAACTTAATAAAGATGCTTCAAAAATATTGGCTCGCGTATTTAAGGAAGTCGAGGAATTGACATACAAACCAAATACAAATTTTTTGAATTCAGTGGATTGATCATCAGCAGACTTCTTTTGATTTAAAATATGGGTATACATTATACCTCCTCGCCATACAAATCCGGAAATATTTGTATTCCTATCTAAAAAACTGGTAAATGCAGCGTCTGAATCAGTAAAATTGATATTTGTAACATTGCTTATCTTTCCAAAAAGATACCCAAGATTTAAACCAACAGCAAGATTTTTATATCTGATACCATTACTCCATAGGAATTGGTATGAGCCTCCTGATCCTTGATAATTTATTTCATATTCTCCAAAATTTTCATCAAACAAAAATGAAGAAATATCATATCCAACAGTAGAATATGGCATCAAGGTAAATCCCATTCCTGCATTAATATCTCTTTTCTTACGATCTAGAATATCATTTAATGCATTCTGTAAAGGGAATGCTAAAGAAAGATAATTAAGATTCCCATTCCATCTGGATACAGATATGTTTTGATTATCTGTGAGTGTAGAACGTTCTGCAAAAAGTCCAATATCAAAAGTTGATGCTCCTAAATAACTCAGAGAAGCCGGATTAACAATATTGATATTATAAGGGTCTATAAAAGAAGCCCCTAAGCCGCCCATATATTGTGATGCTAAAAAATTATCATCAACTATATCTCCTATTCCAAACCTAGAATATGGTGAATTGTCCTTGGGTTGAGCCCAGGAAAGTATAGGCATTAAAAGTGCGATTAGCACTATTCCTTTTCTAACTATTGTATTTAAGTATTTCATTAAGTCCTTTGAGCACAAGCTTTGGGTCCACAAATATCTTAGATTCTATGAGTTCTCCAAAATATAAAGCGTCTCCACCGGTTAAAATGACCGTTAAATGGCCCATCTTTTTAGTTAAAGTTTTAATAAAACTCTCAATCTCATATTTTATTCCCTTCACAGCCCCATTTTGAAGCGCTGATTTGGTGGTTTTACCTAGGATGTCTTGGTTATTACTTCTCTTGACCAATGGCAAACTAGATGTGTATTCATTCATTGATTTCAACCTCA
Organism: Saprospiraceae bacterium; assembly: GCA_965248155.1. Classification (GTDB taxonomy): domain Bacteria; phylum Bacteroidota; class Bacteroidia; order Chitinophagales; family Saprospiraceae; genus RFSX01. The sequence continues at coordinate 417,721 of CBDFIO010000001.1, read as the reverse complement.
CTTCTATACCGGGAGAAATGTTTCCGCCGAGATAATTTCCCGCTTTATCTATATAGTCAAAAGTCATGCATGTTCCTATATCAATCACAAGTACATTCTTCTTAGCATAAAGATGATTTCCGCCTACTACTGCAGCAAGACGATCAAAACCTAAAGTTGAAGGTGTTTTATACATATTCTTTATCGGTACTTTCGTTTTGTGGTCCAATAATAGAAGATTATAATTCTTCAATAAATGTTGTATGAAATAAGGATTATTTTGTCTGACAGATGAGGCTATTGCTCTTGAAAAGGGATATTTCTTTCTTAAGACCTTTAAATCTTTTACATGAAAAGTTTTATGATATTTGCTATACAAAATGGTGTCTTCTTTGAAGACGGCGATCTTAATAAAAGAATTACCTATGTCAACAACTAGATTCAATGTTTGAAGTGTCTGGTATTTGTAAAAACCATAGATAGTTCATTTTCATCGCAATAGTCAATACTTAACTGATCTTTTATCGATCCACCGGGCTGAATGATACTTTTTATACCTGCATTATCTGCTATTTCCACACAATCAGGAAATGGGAAAAATGCATCTGATGCCATTGCAGCACCATTGAGGTCAAAGCCAAAATGAATAGCTTTCTTGATGGCTTGGTGACATGCATCAACTCTGGATGTTTGACCACAACCCATTCCCAACAATTGGCCATCCATTACAAGAACAATAGTATTGGATTTTAGGTGTTTCACTATTTTATTAGCAAATACCAGATCATCAACTTGCTCTTTTGAAGGTTCTACTTTCGTCCTACAGATAAAATCTTGTCCGGATTCCATTTTCAAATCCATGTCCTGAACAATTACACCATTCAAGATACTCTTGTAATTTTTATCTTGTTTAAAATAGTTTTTCAAGTTAAGAAGAACCCTTTTTTTCTTTGTTTTTAAAAGTTCAAGAGCATCATCATCAAAATCGGGAGCTATAAGGACTTCATAAAACAATTGATTGATTTCTTCTGCTGTTGTAAGATCTATTTTACTGTTTGAAATAAGAATGCCTCCGAATGCCGAAACCGGATCTCCTGCCAAAGCAGCTTTCCATGCATCATTGACATTATTCCTACTTGCGATCCCACATGTATTTGTGTGTTTGAGAATGGCAAATGTTGGAGCTTCATCCCTGAATTCTGACATCACTTGGATAGCAGCATCAATATCTACGAGATTATTAAATGATAAAGCCTTACCAGCCAATTTTTCAAAAACATCGTTTAATTCTCCAAAGTATATTCCTTTTTGATGAGGGTTTTCACCATATCTTAATGAAGACCCTTCATTGAAACTTAATTTCATACTTTCCAAATCCTGATCTCTGTTAAAATAATTATATATAGCAGTATCATAATGAGAGGAAACAGCGAAGGCGGCGGCGGCCATTTCTTTTCTGTCTTCAAGACTTGTCTGACCGGACTGGTCGTCTAATACAGTTTCAAGAAAACCATATTTCTCTTTTGACGGAATTATCAAAATGTCATTAAAGTTTTTAGCTGCTGCTCTGATTAAAGCTATTCCACCAATATCTATTTTTTCAATAATGCGTTCTTCATCGTATGTACTCTTCAATGTTTCTTCAAAAGGATATAAATCAACAATGACCAAGTCAATTTCTGGAATATCGTATTCTTCCAATTGCATAAGATGATCCTCTTCTCTTCTTGCCAATATCCCTCCAAAAACCTTCGGGTGCAGAGTCTTAACTCTGCCATCCAAAATTGAAGGATAGGATGTTATATCTTCAACCTTGATTGGTTCTAATCCTTGACTTTCAAGAAAAGTATATGTGCCACCAGTAGAATAGATTATAATGTCTAATTTCTTTAGATGTTCTACAATAGGTTCAAGTCCGGATTTATCAAATACAGAGATGAGTGCGGAATTAATTTTTTTGGAGGACATAGCAGTCTTTTTACAAGACGACAAATGTACTGAATTTGTATTGACTTCTAGTCTAATTTTGCCTGTCTAAAATCAAGAATATTGCCCATGCTGTAGCATACTCTGCATCGGGGTTCATATTTGTCTTTTTCACCAATGAGTACTTGATCTTCTTCTTCTGACAATCTATAGGAGTGTGTCGCCAGACTTCCACAATGTGGACAAATCGCATGTACTTTAGTTATGTATTCTGCTACCGATAGCAAATAAGGAAGAGGGCCAAAAGGTTTACCTAAATAATCCATATCCAATCCCGCTGCGATAACTCGTATTCCTTTCATAGCCAGTTTCTGGCAAACATCTGTGAGATCCAAATCAAAAAATTGCGCTTCATCAATTCCTACAACATTTGTATTCGAAATGTGGTCATAAATATCTGTACTCTTCTTGATTGGAATTGAAGCTATAGCGTTTGCATCATGTGATACAACTTTAGAATCATCATATCTTACATCTTTCAAGGGCTTAAAAATCAGTATTCTTTGATTAGCTATTCTGGCACGATTGAGCCTTCTGATAAGTTCTTCTGTCTTGCCTGAAAACATAGAACCGCATATAACTTCTATCCATCCGCTCCTTTGTCCTTTAAAATTCGGCTCCAAAAACATATTTTCGCATTAAAGTTTTTTAAATATATTAATAGATTTAATACTTAAAGAATTCTTTTTTAATGTATTCACTCAATAAATATTGAAGTACCGAAGTTAATTTAGATATTATAATTGCAAAACAAAAGACAAGAAATATATGGACTTAAATAATATTTCCTTAATCATAAAGAAAATAAACAGACTTTATGACATTATAAATAACATTGGCGAAGCCAGTGATACTGAAAAAGATTTACTAAAAGCCTATGTTTTAGACCTTTACGAATCTGTTGCTATAATTGATGGAAAACCTAAAGATCTCGAGCAAGAGGAAATGCTTAGAAAAATTAAGAAGCAAAAAAAAATAGAGAAGAAGCTTAAGAAACAATTAAACAAGGAAGAATCACCGGAACCCGTTGCTTCAGATGAAAGTGCTGATAACACCTCGAAAGAAAATCAAAATGGCAACGAAGCCGTTCCGGAAGAAGATAAGTCCGTTTTACAGAACGAAATTGCACCAGAATTGTTAGAATTATTTGAAACAACTGGAGTTTCTGACCTTTCTGATAAATTAAGCCAGAAAGCTATTCCTGACTTGTCGAAAGCTATGGGAATAAATGAACGAATATTTACAATCAATGAACTATTTGGTGGAGATAAAAAGGAATTTGATAATATGTTAACTGCTTTAAACGGACTGGATAATTTTGATGAAGCAAAGAAGATATTGATGAATAGTGTTGCTAACAAGCACAACTGGCAAAGCGATATTAACTATAAAAAGGCAAAAAAATTCATAAAGCTTATTCAGAGAAGATATAACTAACTTGGAAAAATCTGTTAAAAAATTTATTAGTTCACTGAAATTTAGCGGTTTTATTATCGCAGTAATTTGGGCAGTTCATATTTGGACAATAATCAGTCAGATATCCTTATCAAGGTTTGGTATTTTCCCAAGAGAACCAGATGGATGGATTGGCATCTTTACCGCTCCATTGATTCATGGATCCTGGGAGCATTTAATTTCTAATTCTGCTCCTCTTTTTGTTACCGCAACAATGATTTATTTTTTTTATAAACGGGCTGCCTTAGCAAGCTTCTTTTTCATTTATGTATTAACAGGAGCATCAGTCTGGTTATTTGGAAGGTCAGTCTATCACATAGGTGCAAGTGGCGTAGTATATGGTCTTGTTGCCTTTATATTTTGGAGTGGCATCTTTCGAAGAAATATTAAATCCATAATCCTTGCTCTTATTGTTATTATTCTCTATAGCGGCTATCTAGGTGGTATACTTCCTGTTCAAGAAGGAATATCCTGGGAAAGTCACCTCATGGGAGGAATAGTAGGAATTCTTGTAGCCTATATATTTAAAGGAATGATAGAAAGAGATGAAGCCAAACGGGACCCCTGGGAAGATGAAGAAGACGAGCAAACTTACTTCTTGCAGAGAGATACATTTATAAAAACTAAGGAAGAAAGAGCGCTTGAACGTGAAGATGATTACTTTCAATTAGATTAAGACTAATTCGAAGACATAAGTTTAAAGTTTCAATTGAATATACCAGAGTGCTCTGCTGGCTCACAACTAAAAAAATTGTTATAGCCAATTAGTTTTTGCAGGCTATAAGTGCCAATCTAACAGAACCATGTTCCATAAGTAAGGTATTTGCGTCTTCATAGGAAAGATCCGTTTTGGCCATAATCATTCTGGTCCCTCTGTCCAACAACTTTGCATTGCTCAATTGCATATCAACCATTTTATTATCCTCTACTCTACCCAGTTTTATCATTACAGAAGTGCTTATCATGTTCAACATCAGTTTTTGTGCTGTACCGGCTTTCATCCTGGTACTCCCTGTTATAAATTCGGGGCCTACAGCACACACAATAGGATAATCTGCAACTTTGGTAATCGGTGATCCGGGATTACAAGTAATGCAAGCAGTTTGAATCTTTCTTTGCTGACAATTATTCAGAGCACCAATTACATATGGTGTTGTACCTGATGCCGCAATTCCGACAACAAAATCATCTTCATTTATTAAATATTCCTCGAGATCTTTTATGCCTTGCGAAGTATCATCCTCGGCATGTTCAACAGATCTTCGAATCGCAGAATCCCCTCCCGCAATCAGGCCAATAACCCAGTCATGAGAAACTCCAAACGTAGGTGGACATTCTGAAGCATCTAAAATCCCAAGACGACCACTCGTGCCAGCACCAACATAGAAAAGCCTGCCTCCATCCTTCATTTTATCATAAATAGCATCGACCACAACTCCTATTTCCTTAATAATAGACTGAACTTTTAGGGCCACTTGTTGGTCTTCCTCATTTATTTTGGTGAGTAATTCCTGGGTGGACATATGTTCAAGATGTCTGTGATTTGAATCCTGTTCAGTAATTTTTTCCATAGCAATAAAGCTTATTCTGAAATCTGGCTTTTAGGAGAAGAGGATATGATGAACAATCCCAGGTAGGTAATCAATCCATTTACTGCTAAAATAAAGAATCCAAATTGAAGACCATTAAACCAAACATCAGAATTGATATCCAGAATAAATGCTAAAATTGGTGAAACGAGAACAACGATCCAGACCCACTTATCAATTACAATTCGCTTATTAAAAATTCCAAAAGCAAATAAACCTAATAAAGGTCCATAAGTATACCCTGCAATTTTAAACAAGCCATTAATCACGGCGTCACTATTAATCTGATTGAATACCAATATGGCAATAAAAAGGATTATAGTAAATGCGACGTGTACCTTTAATCGAATATTCTTTTTAATTTTTTCTGTTCTTTCCTCTATTTCAAAATCAAGAAAATCAACACAATAAGAAGTTGTCAAAGAAGTCAATGCAGAATCCGCACTGGAATAAGCTGCTGCTATCAGACCTATAACGAATACAACTCCAATAAAAGGAGATAAGTGATGAATAGCTATGAGTGGGAAAAGTTGGTCTGTTTTCTCAGGAATCTCTAAACCTTTTGATCTTGCGTAAATGTATAATATCGCACCCAAAGAAAGGAAGAGTATATTTGCAATAACCAGGATTGAACTAAACAAATAAATGTTTTTTTGAGCTTCCTTAAGATTTCTACAGGTCAGATTCTTTTGCATCATATCCTGGTCAAGTCCCGTCATTACTATTGCAATCAATGCACCGCTTAAAAATTGCTTAAAGAAATTATTAGGATCTGACCATCCATTCTCAAAGAAAAACCATTGTCCTAAATCAGCGGACTGAATTTCACTTCCAATATTCAAAATAGAAAATCCTAATTCATTAGAAATGGCATATACTGTCAAAACAACAGCTGTCAACATCGTCACAGTTTGAATTGTGTCTGTCCAGACAATTGTTTTTATTCCTCCTTTATAAGTATAAACCCATATTAAAATCAACGTAACTAAAACAGTGACCTCAAATGAAATACCAAATGGTTTTAGAATAAATGGGTGCATAACAATAGCTACCAAGTATAATCTCAATGATGCGCCGATGATCCTGGAAATCAAGAAAAAGAAAGCGCCCATTTTATAGGATACCTTTCCAAATCGCGATTTTAAATACCCATATATTGTTGTCAACTGATATTTATAATAGATGGGCATAAGCACTAATGCAATGAATATATATCCAACCAGGTATCCCATCACCATCTGCATATAAGCAAACCCTTGATTCGTCCCTTCTGCTCCAACAACGCCCGGAATTGAAATAAATGTAACTCCTGAAAGAGATGCTCCAATCATCCCAATTGCAACAAGAATCCATGATGAATTCTTCTTAGCATTAAAAAATGTTTCAGTATCTGCGTTCTTCCCTGTCAGGTAGGAAATAATGTAGAGTAGGCAAAAGTATATTGCTATTGTTACCAGAAGTACAGTAGGTGATACACCAATGGAATCCATGATATTGCCTAATTTGATTTAATAAATGACAAGATATTTCTGTAAGTTTCTCCCCAGTCTTTCCATCCTTCTAATTCATAGAATGAACTATTGTGCCAGATAATTGAACAATATCCGCTTACCTCTTTTATTTTCTTAATGAGGTCTATTGAACTTTTCAATGCTTCATCAGGAGTAAGTTTGAGATAAGATTTTAATGTAACATCCATAATTTGAAATGGATAAATACGTAGTGTTGTTATTTCATCCTTTAATAAATCATACCATAAAAATGGCCTGCTTGTTCCGGCTCGAAATCCAATTTTTGAAGGATAACCCATCGAGTAATCATTATTTATTCCAGCTTCTATTAATGATCTGTAAGTAAGAGGGAATTTAATTCTAAGGTAATGTTGTCTTGATGAACTAATAGATTTTGATACTATTGATTCGAGTAATTTTTTTTCATTCTCAATCTTTATTGGGTTGCTGTTAGATTTGTATGACGGATGTATTCCAACGTCATTCCGATCTGAAATACTTTGTATTCTGTAAATGGATTCTTTGTTATCTGGTGATAAAGACTTATCAAATTTTGATCTGACACTACAGAGAATAAAAACAATCAATTTGAAGCCTAGAGTGTCATGAAAATCAAATATTTCGCTATAAGTATCAAAGGGGTCTTTCGAAGAAAACCTCCTTTTCAATTTTATGAATTTCATCTTCAACACATCCTTTACAAATGACCCAAGCTTTATAGGTAATGGTTTATGCTGGTATGCAAACATATGATCTATATCAAGAGTAGATTGAAATTCAAATTTATGCTTCAATTTCAGTTGTAATCCAAATTCGCGATTAACTATGTCAATAAAGCTAATTATCCATTTGTCAATCAAAGGTTCTTCAAGAAGGCCTTTTTTCCATAATATGCTTTCTTCAGGTTCATAACGACCATGTTTATCAAACTTAGGATTTTGATATTCTTCGGCTCTGCTAATTAGATAAAAGATAGCTGAGAGAAAATCAAAATTGAAACTGGAATTCTCAAACTCAAGTTGAGTTTGAAAAGAATCAAAATCGCTCATCTCGAATCCGTCTTTCAATAGACCGGCATTAGGTAAGTGGATCGATCTATCAACCCGATTTTCAGTATAATTAATAAAAAAGTTTTCAGAATCAGATAGGCTATCAAGTGAGTGTATAATTTCAAATTCTATTGACTCAAACCATTCGGAAAGAAAATCAATCGTATAAGTTAAACTATTGGATTTAAACTGATTATATATTAGTATTTTATTCAATGTATTTGATAAGGGTATTTTATTCGACTTAAAAATAATCCTCCTGCCGGAACAGACCATGACCGTTCTAACCTTACTTGATCTTCAAAAGCATGTTTCACATCAGCTATCGATAAACGATCAATAGAAACATTGATACACATACCGACAATTAATCTTACCATTCCGCGGAGAAATCGATTTGAACTAATAGAATAAATCATTTCTCCTGATTCTAATTTTTCCCATTTCGATTGAGTTATTTGACATTCATATGTATCTACATCTGTATTGCTTTTGCAAAATGGGAAAAATGAAGAATATTTAAGCACAATATCAGCAGCTTTATTTAAATTTTTTAAATCAGGTATTACCGATTGATCATACTCATATACCATTCCTTTTCTAAATGGGTCTTTTTTGAAAATAATATGATAATTATAAGTCCTTTCTATTGCATCAAATCTAGAATGATAATCGCTTTTCACTTCTGATATTCTCTTAATAATAATATCAGAACCTACCATGCCATTTATTTTGAAAACCAGATCTTCTAATTTAAAATCAAATTCTGGTAAATCTACATGAAAATAATATTGGCTGGCGTGAACTCCTGCATCTGTTCTTCCACATCCCACTATTGGAATTTCGGTATTGAATATTCGAGAAAAAGATGCTTCAATTTTTTCCTGAATTGTGATGGCATTTACTTGTTTTTGCCAACCTGAAAACGAGTCTCCTCTATACGCTATTTCTGCAAAGTATCTATTCATAAAAAAAGGCTGCTCAAATATAATGAACCGCCTCAATTCTAATAAGCCAAAATGATTTTTCTATTATTAACATAAATCAATTTGCTATATATTGTTTCCTTCCAACCTTATATTAATTTATTCCACTTAAATCAAAGTGGCTCAAAAAACTATGACATTATATTGAATTACGAAAGTAATTCAGCCATGGTAGCTCCAATATCTGCAGGGGAGTTAACGACAGAAATTCCACAGGCTTCCATAATTTCCATTTTAGCAGCAGCGGTATCATCTTTACCTCCAACAATAGCCCCTGCATGGCCCATGGTTCTTCCCGCCGGAGCAGTTTGTCCAGCTATAAAACCTACAACAGGCTTTGTTCCATTTTCTTTAATCCATCTTGCAGCATCAGCTTCCATATTGCCTCCTATTTCTCCTATCATTACAATACCATCTGTATCAGGATCATTCATAAGCAATTCTACAGCTTCCTTAGTGGTCGTTCCAGGAATTGGGTCTCCTCCGATACCTATGCACGTAGATTGACCCATACCGGCCTTTGTGACCTGATCTACAGCTTCATAAGTAAGCGTTCCAGATCTGGATACGATTCCAATTTTACCTGGATTATGTATAAAACCAGGCATAATTCCTACTTTGGCTTCACCGGGTGTAATGACTCCGGGACAATTTGGTCCAATCAGCCTACAATCAAAATCATCTATATAGGCTTTAACTTTCACCATGTCCTGAACAGGGATTCCTTCAGTTATACATATAATAACATTGATACCTGCTTCAGCAGCTTCCATAATCGCATCCCCGGCAAATCTGGGAGGAACAAAAATTATCGAAACATTGGCGCCTTGTTTTGATACCGCTTCATCAACCGTATTAAATACTGGTTTTCCTAAGTGCTCCATTCCACCTTTTCCAGGAGTAACTCCACCAACAATATTGGTTCCGTAGTCAATCATTTGAGAAGCGTGAAAACTTCCTTCGTTTCCTGTAAATCCTTGGACTATAATTTTAGAATCTTTATCAACTAATACACTCATTGCTTACTTAATTATAATTATTTGTTCATTGTCTTTATGCATTAGATATTTTTCTCGTGCATATTTTTCTATATCGTTATTAATAACTTCACGCTCTGCCAAGGCATTCTCTAATTCTTTTTCGTAGTATTCCTTTTTATCATCTAATTCTGAAATGGAATGGCTTAAACGAAATTGAGTTATAAAATTATAATTATCAAAAAAGCTTAACCACACGACAAAAGCTATGATCGCAATAGAATATTTATTAAGCCACGATTGAGTAGATATCAACCTGGAGTGATCTTGTAGTTTCTTTTGTAGACCCATTACAAAAAATTATAATGTAAATATATTAATTCTATTGTTTAAATATTGATTTGCCGGGGTAATAAGCCATAGAACCTAATTCCTCTTCTATCCTTAGCAATTGATTATATTTTGCAACACGGTCGCTTCTAGACGGTGAACCAGTCTTAATTTGACCTGTGTTTAAAGCTACAGCCAGATCTGAAATCGTGGTGTCTTCTGTTTCACCTGATCTGTGACTCATCACTGATGTCAAACTATTAGAATGAGCCATGGAAACAGCATCAATCGTTTCTGATAAAGATCCTATTTGATTCACCTTAATTAATATGGAATTAGCTGAGGATTCAAGTATTCCTCTTTTTAGTCGCTCTGTATTTGTCACAAACAAATCATCACCGACAAGCTGGACTTTATCTCCAATTGCTGAATTAAGCTTTGCCCAAGCACTCCAATCATCTTCATCTAATCCATCCTCTATGGATACAATTGGATAATTATTCACCCAATCAGACCAGTAGGATATCATATCATCAGAACTTAATTTTTCTCCCGTAGATTTATGAAAGTGATAGACTTTTTCCTCTGTTAAATAAAATTCAGAAGCCGCTGCATCCATAGCAATAAAAATATCCTCCCCCGGTCTGTATCCAGCTTCTTCAATAGCTTTTAGAACAATTTCAACAGCTTCCTTATTGGACTTAATATTTGGTGCAAAGCCTCCTTCATCACCAACATTTGTTGAATAGTTTTTGGATTGTAAAACCTTCTTCAAGTGATGAAAAACCTCTACACCCATTTTCAATCCTTCAGAAAAAGATTCGGCCCCTGTGGGCATTATCATGAATTCCTGGAAGTCAATACTGTTATCAGCATGAGAACCACCATTCAGGATATTCATCATAGGTACAGGCAATACATGAGCATTTACCCCTCCTATATACCGGAACAAAGATTGTCCTGATTCTAAAGCCGCTGCTTTTGCACCCGCAAGAGAAACACCGAGTATTGCATTAGCACCTAAATTGGCTTTATTGCTGGAATTATCGAGACCAATCATTTTGTCATCAATCAATCTCTGTTCGAAAACATCTTCGCCAATTAATGCACCCAATATCTGGTTATTGACATTACTAACAGCTTTTGAAACTCCTTTTCCAAGAAATGAATTATCGTCTCCGTCCCTTAATTCCACTGCTTCGTATTTACCAGTAGAAGCTCCTGATGGAACTGCTGCTCTTCCCAGATATCCATTCTCAGTCACAACATCTACTTCAACAGTAGGATTGCCTCTTGAGTCGAATATTTGTCTTGCTTTGATATCAGAAATCCTGCTCATCTGTTAGTTTTTAAAAGACTTAATGGTCTCAATGAAGTTATCAAATAAATATCGAGAATCATGAGGTCCCGGGGAAGCTTCAGGGTGATATTGCACTGAAGTTACCGGTAAATCTTTGACTTTTATACCTTCTATAGTAGCGTCATTCAGGTTTACATGTGTGATTTCTACAACTTCACTCTCATCAATGGCCTGAGGACTAACACCAAATCCATGATTTTGACTGGTTACCTCACAATGTCCGGTTATAATATTTTTTACCGGGTGATTTATCCCTCTATGTCCATGGTGCATTTTGTATGTTGGAATATCATTGGCTAATGCTAATAATTGGTGTCCCAAACATATACCAAAAATCGGCTTTCCTAATTTAAGTAATTGCTTGATCGTCTCAATTGCATAATGCATAGTAGAAGGATCACCAGGACCATTGGATAAAAAATATCCATCTGCATTAAAAGCTAAGAGGTCATCAAGAGCAGTTTTTGCAGGAAACACTTTTAAAAATGCCCCTCTTTCAGTAAAGCATCTTAGAATATTCTTCTTGGTTCCATAATCCAGAACTGCAACTCTAAGATCTGATTCTTCATCTCCCAGAGTATAGCTTTCTTTCGTACTAACCTTCGAGGCTAATTCTAGACCGTTCATAGAAGGAATATCTTTGCAAATCTCTTTCAATTTATCTATATCCATCTCTGAAGTAGAGATAAGGCAATTCATTGCTCCTTTACTTCGGATATGTTTAACTATAGCCCGAGTATCCAATTGGTGGATACATACGATGTTATTTTCTTCGAAGTAGTTTTGAATAGTTGAATCTGCTATAGGTCTGGAATAATCATCTGTAAAATTCTTACAAACCAAGCCTGCAATTTGAACTTTATCAGATTCTATTTCTGAATCTTTAATTCCATAATTTCCAATATGGGCTGAAGTGGTTACAAGTATCTGGCCGAAATATGAAGGGTCGGTAAAAATTTCCTGATATCCTGTCATTCCGGTGTTAAAACAGATTTCACCAGTACCGATACCTTTTACACCTGCTGCTTGTCCTTTGAAAACAGTTCCATCTTCGAGAAGAAGAACTGCATTTGATTGAGATGGATTGAACATAATTTACTTGTATTCTGACGCGCTGCAAATATATAATTTTGTATAATATAAATGGGCAATAATGCTAACACTATTGCCCATTTATTAAAATCATAAAAAATATGATCTATTCTTCTTCCTGACTTGATACAGCAGCAACTGCTTCAGACTTCTTCTTCTTTCTTCTTCTTCTACCTCCTGATTTAGCTTCTTTACTGTTGGAATATAGTTCATTAAAATCAACCAGTTCAATCATTGCCATCTCAGCACCATCTCCCTTTCGAAATCCTGTTTTAATGACTCTCGTATAACCTCCGGGTCTAGTAGCAATTTTTTCTGCAATAACGCCGAATAATTCTTTTATTGAATCTTTGCTTTGCAAATAGCTAAACACAACCCTTCTACTGTGATTAGTATCTGTTTTAGCCTTGGTTAAGATAGGTTCAATGTGTACTCTAAGTGCCTTAGCTTTAGCTAGAGTTGTATTGATTCGCTTATGTTCAATTAGTGAATTAGAAAGATTTTTTAAAAGGGCTATTCTGTGGCCTCTTTTCCTTCCTAGGTGATTGAATTTTTTATTATGTCTCATTGTCTGAGTATTCTTGTACCACTACTACTTAAAATTTCAATCGACTTTTATAAAAATTAAGCAGCGTTTTATACTATTTATAATAGAATCCTATGAGTCGATGCGATTCCTTTTCTTATTCCTCGTCCAATTTGTATTTAGACAGGTCCATTCCAAATGTCAGACCTTTATTTTGTAGTAACTCTTCGATTTCAACCAATGATTTTTTGCCGAAATTTCTAAATTTCAATAATTCATTTGTATCGTATTTTACCATTTCACCAAGTAAATTTATCTTGGCCGCTTTTAAACAATTATAAGCTCTTACTGAAAGATCAAGATCTTCAAGAGGCGTCTTTAAAAGCTTTCTCATATGTAAAATATGCTCATCAACGATGTCGTCTTCTCTTCCTTTCTCTGTATCAAATGTGATATTCTCATCTGTCACCAACATTAAATGTTGGATAAGGATTCTTGAAGCTTCTTTAACAGCATCTTCAGGGTGGATTGTACCGTCAGTTTTTATTTCAATTGATAGTTTCTCATAATCCGTTCTCTGACCAACCCTTGTATTTTCTACTTTATATGCTACTTTCTTAATTGGAGTATAAATAGCATCTACAGGAATTACGCCAATTGGAGCATCCTTTGTTAATGTTTCACTTGCTGGAACGTATCCTCTACCTTTAGTAACTGTCAGCTCAATTTCCAGGTTTACATTAGAATCCATACTGCAGATCACTAATTCTGGATTCATTACTTTAAAAATATTCGTATGAGCTTCAATATCAGCAGCTGTAAGTTGATCTTTCCCACTGATTGTCAAATAGATCTTTTCTACATCTGAATCAGGAATTTCGATTTCCGGTTTTAATCTTACCTGCTTGATATTAAGGATAATATCAACAACATCTTCTACAACACCTTTAATTGTCGAAAATTCATGATCTACACCTGCTATTCTTACAGCAGAAATTGCATACCCTTCCAGAGAAGATAGTAATACTCTTCTTATTGAATTTCCTATTGTTTGACCAAATCCAGGTTCAAGAGGCTTAAACTCAAACATGCCATCAAATTCATCAGCCTTTGTTAATAGAATTTTATTAGGTCTTTGAAAATTTAAAATACTCATACCTTATTTAAGCTTTTTTTTGATTGTAATGCTGCATGAAAACAGCTAAAATTATTTGATATTCGCTCTATTCTATTTAGAATAAAGTTCAACAATTAATTGCTCGTTAATATTTTCAGGAATTTTTGCTCTTTCAGGGTATTCCATGAACGTTCCTTCCATTCTTTCAGGATTCCACTCCAACCAATTCCACTTACGAATATCAGATTTAGCACTAATTGAATTCTGAACAACTTCGAGGTTACGGGATTTATTTCTTACAGATATCACATCTCCTGGTTTAAGAAGATATGAAGGGATATTTGTCAATTTTCCGTTTACTAAAATATGCTTATGAGAAACCAATTGTCTTGCTCCTCTTCTAGTAGGTGAAATACCTAATCTAAAAACAGTGTTGTCTAATCTTGCTTCTAAATACTGAAGTAAGATTTCACCTGTTACACCACTTTTGCTATTTGCCTTAACATATAAGTTTCTAAACTGTCTTTCTAAAAGACCGTAGGTATATTTAGCTTTCTGTTTTTCTGTCAATTGGATGGCATAATCAGATTTTTGCTTTCTTCTTCGAGAAGGTCCATGCTGTCCAGGAGGATATTTTCTCTTATCGAAACTTCTATCTGGTCCGAAGATTGCATCTCCGAATCTTCTTGCCATTTTAGTTTTTGGTCCAGTATATCTAGCCATTAATTAAGTATCTTATTGGGTTTAATTAAACTCTTCTTCTTTTCGGAGGTCTGCAACCGTTATGAGGAAGAGGCGTAACATCTTTGATTTTGGTAACTCTGATTCCTATTTCATCAATTGCTCTAATTGCAGCTTCTCGTCCAGAACCAGGACCTTTAACAAGTACTTCTGCATATCTCATTCCTGCATCATAAGCCACTTGAGCCGCATCTTTTGCTGCAATCTGTGCTGCAAACGGTGTGTTCTTCTTTGATCCTCTAAATCCTGCTTTACCGGCAGATGCCCAAGAAATCACATGACCTTGCTTATTGGTTAGTGAGATAATTATGTTGTTAAAACTGGCTTTGATATAAGCCAGACCTTCCGGTTCAACATGTACTTTTCTTTTCTTTGCCTTTCTAACTTTTGACATTTATTTACTATTTAGTGGCTTTTTTCTTATTTGCAACAGTTTTCTTTCTTCCTTTTCTGGTTCTGGCATTCGTCTGTGTTCTCTGCCCTCTTACAGGTAAGCCTTTTCTATGTCTCAAACCTCTATAGCAAACAATATCCATTAATCGCTTAATGTTTGTTTGTACTTCACTTCTTAATTCACCTTCTACAGTGTAATCATCCTGGATCATTTTAGATATCTGCATGATATTATCATCAGACCAATCATCCACTTTTACACTTTCATCAATTCCTACCCTACCTAGGATTTCCTTTGCTTTACTTCTACCTATCCCATAAATATAGGTAAGGCCTATTATGCCTCTTTTATTCTTTGGTAAATCAACTCCAGATATTCTTGCCATAATATTAGCCTTGTCTTTGTTTGAACTTAGGGTTCTTTTTATTAATAATATATAGTTTCCCTTTCCTCCTAACTATCTTACAATCTGCTGATCGTTTTTTTATTGAAGCTTTTACTTTCATATCATTATTTATATCTATAAGTAATGCGTCCTCTAGTTAAATCATATGGCGACATTTCTACTGCTACTTTGTCTCCCGGAAGGATTCGAATATAATTCATTCGCATCTTTCCTGAAATCGTTGCAACAATGAGATGATCATTCTCCAACCGAACCCGAAACATAGCATTTGATAACGCTTCTTCTATTGTTCCGTCCTGTTGAATTAAGTCTTTCTTCGCCATTAAAAAAATTGGAGTGCAAATATCTAATTTTTTAACGAGATATTCCTGATTTCAGAGTTATTTTTTATAGCATTTTCTATTAACGAATGATCCGATAAAACCTGTGTTTTTTCGGATGTTATCGCTATTGTATGCTCATAGTGAGCGGACGGCTTATTGTCTTTTGTAATAATGGTCCACCCATCATTAGATTGCTTGACTGCTTTTGTTCCCATATTTATCATTGGTTCGATAGCAATCACTAATCCATCCTTTAATTTCGGACCTCTTCCTCTTTTTCCATAATTGGGTACTTCCGGCGCTTCATGTAGTGATTTTCCAATGCCATGCCCTACTAATTCTCTAACTACACTATAATTTCGATGCTCATTATGTTCTTGAATTGCAGAACCAATATCTCCTATTCTATTACCACATTTAGCAACTTCTATACCCTTGTATAAAGATTCTTTTGTACAGACCAGAAGACTCATAACTTCTTCATCAACTCCGGCCATTGCAAAAGTAAATGCTGAATCACCAAAATAACCATTGAGAAGTGAGCCACAATCAATACTTATGATGTCCTTTTCATCAAATGGAACATCCGTTGGAATACCATGAACCACACTATCATTTGGAGAAATACACAAAGTGGCAGGGAATCCTCTATATCCTTTAAAGCCTGGTTTTGCCTTATTATCCAGTATATATTCTTCTGCTTCCTTATCCAGTTGCTTTCCGGTTATTCCGGGCTTAAGAATGCTTGCAATGTGTGCTAATGTATTGGAGACGATAAGACAACTCTCCTTTATGTGTTCAATATCCTCTTCGGTTTTGTAATAAATCATATGATTATTACATTCCGGCGCCGATGGTCTGCATACCACTCCTTCCCTTTATCCTTCCGGATTTAACCAAACCATCATACTTTCTCATTAATAAATAGCTTTCTACTTGCTGTAATGTATCCAAGACAACAGCCACTAGAATAAGCAATGACGTTCCTCCAAAGAACAGAGCGAATGCATCATTAACTCCGAATACAGCAATAATTGCTGGTAATATTGAAATAAAACCTAAGAAGATAGATCCAGGAAGTGTTACCCTTGTTGTCAGGGTATCAATAAATTCCTGAGTCATTTTTCCCGGTTTTATACCTGGAATAAATGCATTCTGTCGCTTCAGATATTCAGCATACTGTTGAGGATTTACTAATAAAGCAGTATAGACATAAGTAAATATTACAACAAGAAAGAAGAATATCACATTGTAAGGAATTGATTTCCAATCACTTAAACTCATTAAAAAATTACCTGGAGTAGCTCCATCCGCACTGACCCATTGGGCAATAGAAACAGGAAGGAACATAATTGCTTGCGCAAAGATTATAGGCATTACTCCTGAAGCATTTACTTTTAATGGAATATAATCCCGTGCTCCTGAAACAGGCATATTTTGAGCTCCTCTTCCTACCATTCGTTTGGCAAACTGGATCGGAATTCTTCTTACACCTTGAACTACCAATACTGTTCCCATCACAATAAAGAATAAAGCAGCTAACTCTAATATTAAAAGGAAACCTCCGCCACCATTGAACTGAGATATTACTTCAGTTGCAAAAGAACGTGGTAAAGTGGCAATAATTCCTACTGTGATCAGTAGTGAAACACCATTTCCAATTCCTCTATCCGTAATTTTTTCACCCAGCCACATTGCAAAGATTGTACCTGTCGAAAGAATTAAAATATTTGAGAAAAAGAACACTCCCATTGATAAAGAATCATGGATAGCATTCGGCATAGACTGGATATATTTCAGATATCCACCCCCTTGAACAAGGGTAATAAATACAGTAAGAATACGTGTAATCTGAGTTAATTTCTTTCTTCCGGATTCACCTTCTTTTTGCTGTAATTTTTGAAAATAAGGAACAGCAAATCCAAGTAACTGAATTATAATGGAAGCTGTAATGTATGGCATGATCCCTAAGGCAAAAATGGCTGCTTGATTAAAAGCTCCACCCGTAAATGTGTTAATTAAACCAAGGATATCATTGGATCCTCTCTGACCAACTGCTGTTTCTAGAGCTTCAGAGTTGACACCGGGAAGAACGATAAAGGCTCCGATTCGATAAACTGCGAGTATGCCTATTGTAAAAAGAATCCTTTCCCTTAATTCTTTAATTTTCCAAATATTCTTTAAGGTCTCAATAAATTTATTCATGCCTGGATATTATAGAATTGTTACAGAACCACCTTTGGATTCAATATGAGCTTTTGCTGTTGCAGAAATAGCATTTACACTTACATTAATTGAAGTTGATATTTCACCATTTCCTAAAATCTTTACAAGATCATTTTTCTTAATAATCTTATTTTCTTTTAGTGCGTCAAGAGTGACATCTTTTAGTCCAAATTTGTCATGGATTTCTTGAAGTCTGCTCAGGTTTATTGCTACATAATCAATTCTGTTAGGACTCTTGAATCCTCTTTTTGGAATTCTCATTTGTAAAGGCATCTGACCACCTTCAAAATTTCTTTTCCGCTTATAACCAGATCTTGATTTAGCTCCTTTATGACCTCTGGTAGAAGTACCCCCTTTACCTGAGCCCTGGCCTCTAGCTATTCTTTTTTTCTTTTTTACTGAACCTTTAGCAGGTTTTAAATTATGAAGTTCCATAATTTTATAATTTATGCTTACGCTTTTTCTATTGTAATTAAATGTTTCACCTTATCAATCATCCCTAGAACTTGAGGAGAACCATCTTTCACTATTGAATGATTGATTCTTCTTAAGCCAAGAGCTTTCATGGTATCTTTTTGTCTTTGACTTCTGTCGATGACACTTCTGACTTGTGTGATTTTAATTTTTTTCATAATCTGTATCTTATCCTTCAAACAACTTTTCTAATGAGATTCCTCTTTCTTTTGCAATTTGTTTTGGACTTCTTAACAAGCTTAGAGCGTTTATAGTTGCTTTTACAACATTATGTGGGTTAGAAGAACCTTGAGATTTTGCAAGAACATTATGAACTCCGGCACTTTCGAAAACAGCTCTCATTGCTCCACCAGCAATTACACCTGTACCATCAGCAGCGGGTTTGATTAATACTTTTCCGGCGCCATATTTTCCTTTCTGTTCATGAGGTATTGTACCATGAAGTATTGGAACTCTAACTAGATTTTTTCTCGCATCATCAACTGCTTTTGCGATAGATTCCTGAACATCTCTTGCTTTACCAAGTCCATGACCGATTCTACCTTTGCCATCGCCAAGTACAACCAAAGCCGAAAAACTAAATGTTCTACCCCCTTTTGTAACTTTCGCCA
This sequence comes from Saprospiraceae bacterium, assembly GCA_965248155.1. GTDB lineage: Bacteria > Bacteroidota > Bacteroidia > Chitinophagales > Saprospiraceae > RFSX01. The sequence continues at coordinate 398,589 of CBDFIO010000001.1, read as the reverse complement.
CTCTCTGAAGACTTACAAGTTTTTCTTTTAGTTCTGAAGTTTCAATTGCTTTTACTTTATTTGAATTTTGTGCCATTGATTTTTCTAATTAAATGATAATTAAAAGACTAGTCCAGATTCTCTAGCTGCATCAGCCAAAGCTTTTACTCGTCCATGATATAAATTCCCACCTCTATCAAATACAACTTTAGAGATCTTTTTAGTTTTTGCTTTTTCAGCAATCAATTTACCTACTTCAGAAGCAGAGTTTACGCCAGAACCAAGGTTTAAAGTTTTGGAATCAGCATTTGCCAAGGTAATCCCATTCACATCATCAATCAATTGACAATAAATGTGCTTATTGCTTCTGAATACAGATAATCTAGGTACATCTGGTGTACCGTTTATCTTTTTTCTAATTGAATACCTAATTCTTTGCTTAGATTTAATCCGAGTACTCATGTTTTTTTAGTTTTAACCAGCTGTTTTACCAGCTTTTCTTCTTACAACTTCACCTTTGAATCTGATTCCTTTTCCTTTGTAAGGTTCAGTCTTTCTAAAGGCCTTTATTTTTGCAGCAACCTGCCCTAATAATTGCAGGTCATTGGACTCCAATACAATTGAAGGGGGCTTACCTTTTTCCATTGATGTGGTAAGCTTAATCTCATCCGGAATATAAAAGTAAATAGGGTGAGAATAGCCCAAGGTCAATTCAAGTAGATTCCCTGTGTTATTCACTCTGTATCCAACGCCCTTTAATTCCAGTTCTTTCATAAATCCTTGAGAGACTCCTATAACCATATTCTTGATCAACGATCTGAATAAGCCATGAACAGATCTATGTCTTTTCTGATCTGTATGTCTTTTAACTGTAAGGACACCTTCTTCGATCGAAACTTCCAAATCTGGGTCTATCTTTTGTGTTAGTTCTCCTTTTGGACCTTTTGCAGTCAATACATTTCCACTGCCCACTTCTAGAGTGACGCCATCTGGAATTGTTATTGGAGCATTACCTATTCTTGACATTACAATTTTTTTTTAATAGATATAACATATTAATTCTCCACCAAGGTTCTCTTTTCTTGCACGTTTGTCTGTCATCACACCATGTGAAGTTGATACGATGCTGATACCAAGACCATTTATAGTTCTTGGAATCTCACCAACTTTTACATATTTTCTCAAACCTGGTCTACTGTGTCTTCCCAACTTCTTTATCACAGGTTCTTTTGATCGCATATCATATTTCAATGCAATCCTAATTATTCCATTTTTTCCGGCTTCATCATCAAATTTGTACTTAAGAATAAAACCTTGATTATATAGAATCTCAGTTATTCCTTTTTTCATTTTTGAAGCTGGAATTTCAACTACTCTATGTCGAGCTTGCTGAGCATTTCTAATTCTTGTTAAATAATCTGCTATTGGATCAGTTACTGCCATTTTTATCTTTTTTTATACTACCAGCTTGCCTTTGTTAAACCTGGAATTTTACCTGCTAGAGCCATTTCTCTAAATTTTACCCTATTGACACCGAATCTTCTCATGTATCCTTTAGGTCTTCCGGTTAATTTGCATCTGTTGTGCAATCTAACCGCACTTGAATTTTTAGGAAGTTTGTCTAATTCATCCCATCTTCCTTCTTCTTTCAGCTGCTTTCTTTTGGCAGCATACTTTTCGACAAGTTTTCTCCTTTTTTCTTCTCTGGCGATCAATGATTTTCTAGCCATATTATATTAATTTCTTTGATTTTTAAATGGCATTCCTAATAGTTTTAGGAGTGCTAAAGATTCTGCATCTGTTTTTGCAGTGGTAACAAAACTTATATCCATACCTGATATTCTTCCGATCTTATCGATATTAATTTCTGGAAAAATTATTTGTTCTTTTATTCCTAAAGAATAATTGCCTCTTCCATCAAAACTTTTATCATTAATACCTCTGAAGTCTCTTACCCTTGGAAGTGACACTGAAACCAGTCTATCCAAAAACTCCCACATTTTATCTTGTCTCAAGGTTACTTTTGAGCCAATCGGCATGAATTCTCTCAATTTGAAATTTGAGACTGACTTCTTAGCCGTTGTTGCAACTGCCTTTTGTCCAGCGATTAAAGACATTTCATCAACAGCGCTAGTAACAAGTTTCTTGTCTTGAGTTGCAGCTCCAACACCTTGATTCAGTGTTATTTTTAAAAGTTTTGGAACTTGCATAATAGATGAGTAATTGAACTGTTCCATTAATTTTGGAACAATCTCATCTTTATATACTTTTCTTAATCTTGGTTCGTAACTCATCCTAATTAATTATTTCACCTGATTTTTTAGAATATCTAACATTTTTCTTCCCATCATTCTTTCTACCAATTCTAGTTGCTTCCCCAGATTTAGGATCAACTAATAATAAATTGGAAAGATGAATAGGCGCTTCTACTTCATTGATACCTCCAGGGTTATCATTGGTAGGCTTGGTGTGTTTTTTAACGATGTTCACACCTTCAACTATCGCTCTATACTTATTTGGGAATATCTCTTTTACTTCTCCTGTGGTTCCTTTGTAAGAACCTGAAATCACTTGAATTTTATCTCCCTTTTTAATATGTAATTTTTTCGTCTTATGTGATGTTATTGATCTCATAATTTATTTTCTTAAAGCACTTCTGGTGCTAATGAAATAATACGCATATAATCTTTATCTCTAAGTTCTCTGGCAACAGGGCCAAATATCCTTGTTCCTCTTGGTTCATCATCTGCATTTAACAGAACAACTGCATTATCATCAAAGCGGATATAAGAACCATCTTTTCTTCTGATTTCTTTTTTTGTTCTAACTATAACAGCAGGTGAAACCAATCCTTTTTTTACTCCTCCAGCTCCTGGAGCTGCATCTTTAACTGTAACAATAATCTTGTCACCAACTGAAGCATATCTTCTTTTAGTTCCGCCAAGCACTCTGATACAAAGTACTTCTTTGGCTCCTGAATTATCAGCTACATTTAATCTGCTTTCTTGTTGTATCATTATTTAATTATTTAGCTCGTTCAATAATTTCTACAAGTTTCCATCGCTTCCTTCTACTTAGAGGTCTGGATTCCATAATTTTAACTATATCGCCTTCGTTACAGTCATTTTTTGGATCATGTGCCATAAATTTCTTGGATTTCTTAACAAACTTTCCATATATCGGGTGTCGTAATTTTCTTTCGACAGATACCGTAATTGACTTATCCATCTTTGTACTGGTTACCAGACCGATAATCTGTTTCCTGTTTGTTTTAGTTTCTGCAATTGCCATAATTACTATTTACGTCTTCTAGCGACTTTTTTTGATCTTAATGCTACATCTTCATCAGACATAACTTTTAATTCCCGATTTCTAACTTCAGTGTTTAAGCGGGCAATATCTCTGCGTACCTCTCTTAAGGCAATTGGATTTTCCAACCCTCGTAAGGCGTGATCAAACTGAAGTTTTTTGTACTGAGACATAGTTTCAGTCAATTCATTTTTCAGTTCGTCTTCAGTGAACTCTTGTAGTTCTATATATTTTTTACTTGGCATTATTATAATGTATTACTCTTCAAAATAATCTGGTCTAGTAATCGTTTTTGTCATAACAGGCAGTTTTTGCGCTGCTAATCTTAAAGCTTCATAAGCAACCGCTCTAGGAACTCCATCTAATTCAAACATGATTCTTCCAGCTTTAATTGAGGCCACATAGTGATCAAGGTTACCCTTTCCTTTTCCCATCCTTACTTCCAAAGGTTTAGATGTAATTGGTTTGTCTGGAAATATTCTAATCCAAACTTTACCTTGTCTTTGCATGTACCTTGTCAATGCAATCCTTGCAGCTTCTATTTGTCGATTGGTAATTCTACCATTTTCGACAGTTTTAAGGGCAAACGTTCCAAAAGCTATTGTGCTTCCTTTATAAGCTAAGCCTCTGTTTCTGCCTTTCTGCTGTTTTCTATACTTAGTACGCTTCGGTTGTAGCATTTTTACTAAATTATTTACTTAACTTTTTTAATTTCTTCCTTTATTTCCTCCTCTTCCTCTATTGTCACCACCTCTTCCTCTTCCTCTATTATCTCTTCCTCTATTATCACCACCTCTTCCTCGGCCTCTATTATCTCTTCCGCCTTTGGTTTTTCCATCACCTACATTTGGTGATAAATCTCTTTTTCCTAAAACTTCACCTCTGCATATCCACACTTTTACACCAATTTTTCCATATACTGTCAGCGCTTCAAAAAGTGAATAATCTATATCAGCTCTAAAAGTGTGAAGCGGTGTTCTACCATCTTTAAATTCTTCAGATCGTGCCATTTCCGCACCATTCAATCTTCCACTGATTCTTACTTTAATTCCTTCTGCACCAGCTCTCATTGAAGACTGAATTGCCATCTTAATAGCTCTTCTAAAATTCACTCTGGCTTCAAGCTGTTTTCCTATTGATTCTGCAACGATATTGGCGTCCAGTTCAGGTTTTCTAATTTCAACTATATTAATCTGAACTTCCTTACCGGTCAATTTTCTCAATTCTTCTCTAATCCTATCTACTTCCTGGCCCCCTTTACCAATGATAATACCTGGTCTGGATGTATGAACAGTAACAGTAATTCTTTTAAGTGTTCTTTCGATGATAATTCTTGCGATTCCACCTTTTTGAACTCTTGCTCTTAAGTAGACTCTGATTTTTTCATCTTCAACTACTTTTTTAGCGAAATCTTTACCACCAAACCAGTTGGATTCCCATCCTCTGATGATGCCTAATCGATTACCTATTGGATTCGTCTTTTGACCCATATTTTTTATTTAATCTTCAGTATTTTCTTCAATAATTTCTTCAACTTCCTCTTGCTCTAATTCCTTCGCATTCTCAACAATAACTGTTACATGATTGCTTCTTTTACGAATTCTATGAGCACGACCATGAGGAGCTGGTCTAAATCTTTTCAACATTCCTGCTTCATCAACAAAAACAGTTTTAATAAATAGACCATAATCATCGGCACTATAAGCCATATCTAATTTGTTCTCCCAATTTGAGATAGCTGAAAGCAAGAGTTTTTCAAGCCACTCAGATGCCTCTCTTTTGGAATATTTGAGGATATTCAAAGCATCGTCTACTGATTTTCCTCGAACACTATCAACTACGTAACGCATCTTTCGCGCAGATAATGGTACATTTTTCAATTTTGCTACAGCTTCCATTTGATCTAATTCTTAATTACTATTTTCTGTTTCCTGAATGACCTTTGAATGTTCTAGTAGGTGCAAATTCTCCTAATTTGTGTCCTACCATGTTCTCTGTGACGTATACTGGTATAAATGTTTTACCATTATGAACTGCAATGGTTAATCCTACCATAGTCGGAATTACCATCGAAGATCTTGACCAAGTCTTTATGACTGACTTTTTCTGAGAAGATTGAGCAAGGTCAATCTTCTTAATAAGTTTGTGGTACACGTACGGCCCCTTTTTTACCGATCTAGCCATTCTTTAATTTATTTTTTAGTTTTTCTTCTTGAAATAATCAATTTGTTCGAAGGCTTACTTTTTTCCTCGTTTTCTGTCCTTTAGCAAATACACCTGTTCTTGATCTAGGGTGTCCTCCTGAAGCTTTACCTTCACCACCACCCATTGGGTGATCAACCGGGTTCATAGCTACACCTCTTACTCTTGGTCTGTTCCCTTTCCATCTATTCCTTCCGGCTTTACCCATGACCTGAAGTCCATGATCAGGATTAGAAGTGGTTCCCATTGTTGCTTTGCAAGTAAGCAGTACTCTTCTAACTTCACCACTTGGCAATTTTATAATTCCATATTTGCCCTCTCTTCCCATTAACACACCATAAGTACCAGCACTTCTTGCTAATTGTGCTCCCTTTCCAGGACTTAATTCAATCGCATGTATTGAAGAACCCAGAGGAATTTCACTTAGAAATAATGAGTTTCCAATATCAGGTGTGGCATTCTTTCCTGCCATTATTTGGGCACCAACTTCAATACTGTTAGGTGCTATGATATATCTTTTGTCACCATCTACATAGAAAACAAGAGCGATATACGCAGATCTGTTCGGATCGTACTCTATAGTTTTTACAGTACCTGGAACACCATCTTTGTCTCTTTTGAAATCGATTACACGATATTTTCTTTTGTGACCGCCCCCAATATTTCGAACTGTCATTTTACCGGAATGATTTCTACCACCTGTTTGAGATTTCCCTTTCGTCAACTTCTTAAGTGGACGATCAGCAGTAAGCTCATCAAAAGTATTACTTACGTGAAATCTTGATCCCGGTGTTACCGGCTTATGTTTTTTAACTGCCATTGCTTAATAATTATATATCTCCAAAAAAGTCAATCTCTTCTCCTTCAGATAGTTTGACAATTGCTTTTTTGTATGCACTAATTCTTCCTTTTAAAACACCTGACTTTGTATTACGTGTTTTTGCTTTACCGGGCATAATCATCGTATTTACAGAAGCCACATTTACACTATACATTTCCTCAACTGCTTTTCTTATCTCAATCTTATTTGATTTTCTGTTGACCACGAAGCTATATTGATTCAGGTCACCGGAAAGCGTTTCTGACTTTTCTGAAATGATAGGTTTTATTAATATTTGTTTTGCCATTTTTATTTCTTTAAAAATGATTCTTTTATTTTTTCAACTGATCCTTCAGATATTATTAAAGTTCCAGCATTCATAATATCATAGCTGTTTAAATCCGAAGCCAACATCACTTTCGATCTTTTCAGATTTCTGCTTGATAAGTAAAGGTTTTCATCCTGTTCAGGAAGCACAAAAAGAGATTTATTTGAAGTCAATTCAAGATTGTTTATCACATTTGTAAACTCGCTTGTTTTTGGTTTATCAAATGTGAAATCTTCAATAATCTTTATTGCGCCTGACAAAGCTTTCGTAGTCAATGCTGACTTCTTAGCTAATGTCTTAACCTTTTTATTCATTTTGAGGTTATACTTTCTAGGTCTTGGCCCAAATATTCTTCCTCCTCCTCTAAAAATCGGATTCTTTATAGAACCTGCACGAGCAGTACCGGTACCCTTTTGCTTTTTAATCTTCCTCGTAGATCCTACTATCTCACCGCGCTCTTTAGCTTTATGGGTTCCTTGTCTTTTATTGGCTTGTATAGATTTAATATCTAAATAAAGTGCATGATCATTGGGTTCTATACCGAATATATCATCAGGAAGATCAACTTTTCTTCCTGTACTCTTTCCATTTATGCCGTAAACATCAACTTTCATGACTATTACTTTTCAATAATTACAATAGAGCCTTTGTGCCCAGGCACAGCTCCTTTGATTAATAAAAGATTCTTCTCTGGAAAAATCTTTACGATCTGCAGATTCAAAGTTTTTACACGTTTTCCACCCATTCTTCCACCCATCTTCATTCCTTTAAATACTCTTGAAGGGGTAGCACATGCTCCAATGGCTCCGGGAGCTCTTTGTCTGTTGTGTTGACCGTGTGTAGATTGTCCAACCCCACCGAAACCATGTCTTTTTACAACACCCTGAAAACCTTTTCCTTTAGAAATACCGACAGCATGTACGATGTCACCTTCTTCGAAGACTTCATCTACATTGATTTTTTCACCAAGAGATTTCTCCAGGCTAAAATCTCTAAACTCAGCCAATCTCTTAGCTGAATCAATTTTAGCTTTACTATAATGCCCTTTAAGTGCATTAGTCGTTCTTTTCTCTTTTCTAGCTCCAAATGCTAATTGTAGAGCATTATAACCATCGGTCTCCTCAGTTTTTACCTGAGAAACAAAGTTCGGACCTGCTTCAATAACAGTACAGGGAATATTATTTCCTTGCTCATTGAATATGCTGGTCATCCCGATTTTCTTTCCGATTAAACCGTTCATCTTTTAATATTTAGCAGTATATGCTTAAGGACTACAAGTAGTCCGTTAAAAATTATTTCAATCTTTTGTGAAAATAGTAGTTAAGTGAGCTTAACCTGAATATCTACACCACTTGGTAATTCTAACTTAGAAAGTGCATCCACCGTCTTTTGTGTGGGTGTAAATATTTCTATGAGTCTCTTGTGTGTCCTCATCTGAAACTGCTCGCGAGATTTTTTGTTAACATGCGGTGACCGTAGTACCGTATGCACTTCCTTATCCGTTGGCAGAGGAATCGGACCAGAGATCACAGCTCCGCTATTGCGTACTGTTTTCACGATCTTCTCCGTCGACTTATCAACTAAATTGTAGTCATAAGAGCGGAGTTTAATACGAATTTTTTGATTCATAGCCTTTTATAATGTCAAAAAGTGGGGCAAAGGTATATTTTTATAATTGAATTCACAACTAAAAAAACTAAACTTTTACTTCCCCTCTTGCTTTTTCAATAACTTCTTTAGCAACACCTTGTGGAGCTTTAGCATAATGCGAAAATGTCATAGTGCTACTTGCTCTACCTGATGTTATCGTTCTTAATTGAGTAACATATCCAAACATTTCTGATAATGGAACGTCACCTTGTATTACAATAGCCCCGCCAGGACGTGCTTCTTGTCCTTTTGGTAGCCCTCTTCTTCTATTTAAATCACCAATTACTGATCCAACATATTCTTCCGGAGTAACAACTTCAAGACTCATAATTGGCTCCATCAGAACTGGCTTTGCTTTATATGCAGCAGCTCTAAATCCTTCTTTTGCACATAATTCAAATGCAATTGGTTTTGAATCCACGGCATGCGTTGATCCATCGTATAATTTAACTTTCATGCTATCAATACCATATCCAGCCAATACTCCTGAATCCATCATTGCTTTAAATCCTTTTACAATTGATGGAAAATATTCCTTTGGAATCGATCCTCCGAATATTTTATTTTCAAATTGTAATTTGTCTTTACCTGACTTGAATTCATCAGAATCTAAAAACTCCTGATCTGCAGGGCCGAGTTCGAATTGCATCTGAGCAAACAAACCTGATCCACCAGATTGCTTCTTCAATCTTTCAGTATGGTCAACAGTAGCAGTTAATGCCTCTTTATAATTAACTTGAGGTTGCCCTTGATTACATTCAACCTTAAACTCTCTTCTCAATCTATCAAGGATAATTTCAAGGTGAAGTTCTCCCATTCCACTAATCACAGTTTGATTTGTGTCTTCATCAAATCTAACACGGAAAGTAGGATCTTCTTCAGAAAGCTTAGCTAAAGCCATTCCGAGTTTATCTACATCCTTCTGTGTTTTAGGTTCTATTGCGATTCCGATCACTGGATCAGGGAAAACCATGCTTTCAAGAACAATCGGTTTGCCTTCCTGACAAAGTGTGTCTCCGGTTCTGATATCTTTAAATCCAACACCAGCGGCAATATCACCTGCTTCTACTTTATCAATCGCATTTTGTTTATTAGAATGCATCTGATAAAGTCTGGAGATTCTTTCTTTGTTATCAGAACGTGAATTATAGATGTAAGACCCTGCATCTAAAGCTCCAGAGTAAACTCTAAAGAATGCTAATCGACCTACATATGGGTCTGTCGCAATTTTAAAAGCTAATGCAGTAAAAGGATCTTCAACAGTAGGGCGTCTAATTTCTTCAGCTTCAGTCTTAGGGTTAATCCCTGTTATCGCTTCTACATCTAAAGGTGAAGGTAAAAAGGCACATACAGCGTCAAGAACAGCTTGAACACCTTTATTTTTAAAGGCAGAACCAGCCATCATAGGAACAAACTTGTTATCTATAACGGCATCTCTTACAGCCTTAATCATTTCTTCTTCTGTTATACTGTCTGGATCATCGAAGAATTTCTCCATCAATGAATCATCATATTCTGCGATGGCCTCCAACAACTTCTCTCTCCACTCCATCACCGTTTCCTTCAAATCATCAGGAATAGGAACTTCTTCATAGGTCATTCCCATATCGTCCTCATTCCAAACGATACCTTTACCAGTAATCAAATCGACTACTCCTTTAAAGTTTTCTTCTGCTCCAATTGGAACTTGAAGAGGAATAGCGTCAGATCCTAGTTTATCTTTTACGTCTTTAACAACTGAAAAGAAATCAGCTCCTGATCTGTCCATTTTATTTACAAACCCAATTCGAGGTACCTTATAGTTATCAGCTAATCTCCAGTTTGTTTCAGACTGAGGTTCTACACCTGAAACAGCACAAAAAAGAAAAACAAGACCATCAAGAACTCTTAGAGATCGATTTACTTCAACTGTAAAGTCAACGTGACCGGGAGTATCAATGATATTCATTGGATAGTCATTACCTTTCCAATTCCAGTTGGTTTTTGTAGCAGCAGAAGTAATCGTAATACCTCTTTCTTGCTCTTGTTCCATCCAGTCCATTGTAGCTGCACCGTCATGAACTTCACCAATTTTGTGGCTCATACCTGTATAGTAGAGAACTCTTTCAGTTGTGGTTGTTTTACCAGCATCAATGTGTGCGGCAATACCTATATTCCTTAAATAGGAAAGATCTTTAGCCATAATTGTTAAAACTTAAGATTTATATATTTTAAATGAATGTATTATACTCTGAAGTGGGCGAATGCTCTATTCGATTCCGCCATTTTGTGTGTATCTTCTCTCTTTTTCACAGCAGCACCTTCTCCTTTGCTAGCAGCCATAATCTCAGCAGATAATTTTTCCGCCATTCCTTTACCATTTCTAGCTCTGGAATACTTAATAAGCCACTTCATTCCTACAGAAAGTTTTCTTGCAGGTCTGATTTCAGTTGGAATCTGAAAAGTTGCTCCACCTATTCTTCTACTTCTAACTTCTACACCAGGAGTGATATTAGTCAATGCCTTTTTCCAAGTTTCATGTGGGTCTTCGCCAGTTTTCTCCTGGATTATATCCATAGCTTCATAGAAAATGTTGTAAGCAACAGTTTTCTTTCCTTCCCACATCATGTTATTGACGAATTGAGTTACCATTGGATCTCCAAATCTAGGATCCGGTTGTAGTATTCGCTTTTTTGGCTTTCTTTTCCTCATGCTATGCTATTATTTTTTTGGTCTTTTAGTACCGTATTTTGATCTTGATTGTAATCTCTTTTCAACACCTGCTGTATCCAAGGCGCCTCTTACAATAGTATATCTAACTCCGGGAAGATCTTTTACCCTTCCTCCTCTGATCAATACTATGGAGTGTTCTTGAAGGTTGTGTCCTTCTCCAGGAATATAGGCTATCACCTCAATTCCATTGGTCAATCTTACTTTGGCAACTTTTCTAAGTGCAGAATTTGGTTTTTTAGGTGTTGTTGTATATACCCGCGTACAAACCCCTCTTTTTTGAGGTGATCCCTCAAGAGCTCTTGATTTACTTGCAGTAAATACTTTCTTTCTACCCTTTTTCACCAACTGATTTATAGTAGGCATATATTAGTTAATTTCAGCTTTTAAAAATGAGGTGCAAAGGTAAGACTATTTTTTAGTTTTGCAAAGGTGTTTTTTCAACATAATTATTGGCTATAAAATCAAGAAAAATGATCGAAATCAGAAGGGCTAAAAAGAGGGACCTACCCCATGTCTTAGAACTGGTAAAAGAATTAGCTGTTTTCGAAAACGAGCCCGATGCTGTAACAGCAACAATACAGGATTATAATAAGGCTTTTGAAAGTCAACTCATTGATCTTTTAATAGCTGAATACAAGGGTGTAATAGCTGGAATGGCGCTGTTCTATGATACATTCAATACCTGGAAAGGTAAAATGCTTTATCTGGAAGATTTTGTAGTAAAATCAGAATTTAGAAATAAAAAAATTGGAGAAAAGCTATTTAATCAATTACTAGAATTGGCCAAACAAAAAAAATGTAAACTGATAAAGTGGCAAGTTCTTGATTGGAATGTAAATGCAGTAAGATTTTATGAACGATATAATTGTGAAATCGATAAAGAATGGTGGAATTGTAAAATCCTATTTGAAGATGAGTAAACTTTTAGGAAGATCTATCCAATAATTCACTGGGAAATTGACGTAGAATTGATTTTTTATCCTCTGAGACCGATACCGCGTCAAGATGTGACATCGCCAGTTGTTGATAGACCAATTTTAATTCCTGAGCATGCAGCTTTACATGAGCCCTTTCAAATAGACCTACAACTTTATCTACAAGAATTTGAGATTCCTCGCCTTTACCCTGATACAATTCCCGCAATTCATTTTGCTCGACTTCAGACAGAAGCTCAAGGGATTTTAAATACAAATATGTTTTTTTCTTTTGGATAATATCTCCTCCAATTCTTTTACCCACTTTTGATGCATCACCAAAGGTGTCAAGAATATCATCTTGAATTTGAAAAGCAATCCCAAGATTTTTTCCGAATTGATATAGATGATCCACATCTTCAGCATTAGAATCAGCAAGTATTGCTCCCATTCCCAAGCATGCAGCAACCAATACAGAGGTTTTCAAACTGATCATTTCAATATAATCTTCGATTGAGATATCATCTAATTCCTCGAAATCCATATCCAATCGTTGACCTTCGCAAACTTCCAATGCAGTCTTAGAAAACAACTTCATACACCTGGAATAATTGGATTTATACTTTTCAATCAAACGATATGCGATAATGAGCATCGCATCGCCGGATAGAATTGCGGCATTCACGTTATACTTTATATGAGTAGCAGCCTTTCCGCGTCGGATATCTGCATCATCCATTATATCATCATGAACCAGAGAGAAATTGTGAAACACTTCAAATGCTAAAGCAGCCTCAAATGGATGATCTATTGATTCATCATACATATTATATGAGGCCAGAAGTAGAATTGGTCTAATCCTCTTCCCTCCTAAAGACATAATATAATCTATGGGCTCATATAAGGCTTCCGGAGCCGAATCAAATTTAAAATCTGCTAGTTTCGTATTAAAAAAACTTCCTAATTCACTTAAGGTATACATCCTCATTTTTAGATTGGCCTCAAAACTAATGATTGTATCACTTATCTTTTTAAATATTTATGACTATCGGATTGCTTGCACAAGACACTATAATTTCGTATCTTTCTAATTATTAGACACTTAGTTATGAAGTTACAAGATTTTTTCAAAAAGTATCCAGATGAAGCAAGCTGCAAAGCTCACTTTAAAGCAGAAAGAGATAGACAAGGAGTTATTTGTAAGCGTTGCCAATCTCAAGAGCATTATTGGCTATCCACAAGAAGTCAATACCAATGTAAATCCTGTAAGTTTAGAACGACTTTACGTAGTGGAACATTACTACATAAATCTCAGCTACCCTACTACTATTGGTATTTTGGAATGATGATGCTTACCAGCACAAAAAAGAGTTTTTCTGCATTAGAAATACAAAGACAGTTAGGTCATCCCTATTATGAGCCTATTTGGTATATGCTTCATAAAATACGTCACTCTATGGGTAGGCGAGATGATAATTATCTTCTTGGTAATCAAGTTGAACTTGATGAAGGTTTCTTTGAAATAGTTCCCAACAAAGAAAGACGAGATCAAACCGTAATAGAATTAGAAAACAATGATGGAAAATATAAGAGAGGTAAAGGAAGTCAAAAGCAAGCAATAGTATTGGTTATGGCTGAATCAATATCTGTGGAACCTACTAAAAAATACAGGCACAAAACCAATAAAAAAGTGAGATACATTAAAATGAAATTACTAGATGACCTTAGCAAAGAAAGCACCAATGCACAAGTAGAACAAGCTATTGATACAAAAACATCTGCAATAACAGACGGAGCTAATAACTATAATGATTTAGCAAACAGCCTCACTGACCATAAAGCTGTGGTAATAAAGGACAAGAAAGAGACTCGTAAAATTCTGCCTTGGGTTCATATAGTCATAAGCAATGCCAAAAGATTGCTGTTAGATGTGCATCATTCCATTGGTGAGCAATATCTGCAAAGTTATCTCGATGAGTTCTGCTATAAGTTTAATAGAAAATACTTCAATTCTGTATTCGATAGAGTTGTAACTAACTCTGTATCTGTAAAATGGGAGGTAAATATGTAATTAATCCGATAGTCATATAAATATTATTCAATCTTTGTAAAAAAAATCAGTGCGATATTCAATTCTTCTTTCTCTAAGCATTTTATTTTCCTGTTCGCAGGATACAGCTCCAGATATGATCATTTACAATGGTGATTTTTATACAGCAACAAATAATACAAGTCCATTTAATGCCATTGCTATCTCAGCGGACAAAATAATTGAACTTGGAGAATATTCTGATATTTCAAAAAAAGCAAATGAAAATACTGAATTGATTGACGCCGCCGGACTCTTTGTTATGCCTGGATTTATCGAAGGTCACGGACATTTCCATAACATGGGCAAATCTCTTCAAAATTTGAATTTTCTTAAAGATACAAGTTGGAATCAGATCGTAGAGAAAGTCGTTGAAAAGGCAAAATCTACAGAAAAAGGGGAATGGATATATGGTAGAGGATGGCACCAGGAAAAATGGTACGAACAACCGGATGATCATTACGGAGATTATCCAAAGCACTCCAGCCTAAGTCAACTAGTGCCAGACCACCCAGTCATTTTGTTTCATGCGAGCGGTCATTCGCTTTTCGCCAATGATAATGCAATGAAAAAAGTGGGCATGAATTCAGAAACTCCTGATCCAGCAGGAGGAAAAATTGTTAAGGATGATAATAATCAACCGATTGGAGTTTTTGAAGAGCGCGCAATGACCTCCATTAGAGAAGCCTATTTAAGTCATCTTGAATCATTAAATGAAGAACAGCAAACTGCATTATGGTATGAAGCGATTGAATTAGCAGAAAAAGAATGTCTTGAAAATGGGATTACAAGTTTTCAGGATGCGGGTTCAAAATTTAAGTCCTTAAAAAGGTATGAAGGGTTAGCTGAAAACAACAAACTGGATGTCCGTCTTTGGGTTATGCTGAGAGACAGCTTGCACAAAGTAGATGGAAAGATTTCAGATTATAAGAAAATAAATTTTGGGAATAATTTTTACACTTGCCGAGCCATAAAATCTGAAATTGATGGTGCTCTTGGCGCTCATGGCGCATGGTTAACAGAACCTTACGCTGATAAAAATGATTTCTATGGGCAAAATACTACACCAATATCAAGAGTCGAAAGCATTGCTCAAGCCGCTTTTGAAAATGGGATGCAATTATGTGTTCATGCCATAGGTGATCGTGCCAATAAAGAAACCCTGGACATAATTGAACACTACAATAACAAACAAGCCGGTTTAAGGTGGCGAGTTGAACATGCTCAACATCTAAACCCTAATGATATCAACCGCTTTAAATCCACAGGTGCCATCGCATCTATGCAGGCTGTTCACTGTACTTCAGATGCTCCATTCGTTGTAAAAAGATTAGGAAGCCTTAGATCAAAAGTTGGTGCTTATGTATGGAAAAGTCTTCTTGATCAAGATGTAGTTATTGTTAATGGAACAGACGTTCCAGTAGAAGACATCAACCCCATTGATAATTACTATGCTTCAGTAACGCGAACAAGATTAGACAATGGAATGCGATTTTTCGTGGAACAACGAATGAGTCGTGAAGCTGCACTCCGATCATACACTATCGATGCGGCCTATGGTGCTTTCGAAGAAGATATTAAAGGGTCATTAGAAGTTGGAAAACTAGCTGACATAACGATATTGGATAAAAACCTTCTGACTTGTGAAGATTCAGATATTCCTTCAACCAAAATAATCTATACGATTGTTGGAGGAGAGACTAAATATCAAAATCAATAATGTAGACCATCCTTATTGAGTAATCGAGAGCTTAAGCAATTGCAGATAGAATTTTGATCATGGTCTTTGTGTCTCCCATTGTATAATAATGCAAACAAGGGGCGCCTTTTTCTTTGAGCTCTTTTGATTGATGAATACACCATTCTATTCCTACTTGTCTAATCGCTTCTTTGTCCTTTGCTGCATGCATCTCTTTCACAAAGTCATCTGGATAGTTAACAAAAAACTTTCGTGGAATAGAACTCAACTGTGAAATAAGTGTAACAGGTTTTAGTCCGGGTATGATAGGACATTTAATTCCAATAGCTCTGCACTTATCGACAAATTCAAAAAATTTGGAATTATCAAAAAACATTTGCGTAACAATGTACCCTCCACCAGCATCAATCTTCTGATTTAGAAATTCTAAATCAGAATCAAAATTTGGAGCTTCAAAATGTTTTTCGGGATAACCTGCAACACCGATACAGAATTCTGTAGGTGAAGCATTTTCTAGGTCTGGATCAAGATATTGACCCCGATTCATGTTTTCAATTTGCCGAACTAAATCCACAGCGTATTTATGCCCATTTTTTTCTTCTTGAAATCTCTCTTCAAATTTCCTGGCATCTCCTCGGATCGCTAATACATTATCGATCCCCAAAAAATTTAAATCGATAAGTGCATTCTCTGTTTCCTCAATGTTAAATCCCCCACAAATTAAATGTGGAACTGCATCCACACCATATCTATGCATCAGGGAAGCACAAATACCTACTGTTCCCGGTCTCTTGCGAATGGAAACTTTTTCATAATAACCACTTTCCCTCTTGTTAAATATGATCTCTTCTCTATGATAAGTTACATCTATGAAGGATGGTTTGAATTCCATCAATGGATCCAGCATATCAAAAATATCTTGCATCCGACCTCCTTTCAAGGGCGGTAACACTTCAAAAGAAATAAGCGTGTTGCCTTCAGCATTAATTATATGGTCTGTTACCTTCATGAGATGGTATATATTATCAGTCTAATATCAAAAAGAATACCAGAGGATTTATAATGTATGGAATCTAAAATTTAACTATTAGAAAACTAATTTTAAAAGACAGCCAAGTTAATGTGAATAATTCTAACTCTACAAAGTTTTCATGTATTCAATCAATTTCCATTTTTGGTCATCAGTAAGAATTGTACCATAGATATGCCCAAGATTGGAATTGCCTTTTTGAATTTCTCCTTGTTCGTTTTCAACATGAAATTCTGAAAGGCCCTCATCAGTTATATATCCCACCTGAATAGGGTCGAACTCACGGCTTCCGACCCAAAAAGACTTTTGTCTATCCATAGGATCTTGTAACAATTGCCACAAATTCGGAATTGATCCATTGTGTGAAAAAGGTGCCGTTGCCCATATTCCATTGAGCGGTCTGGCTTTATACACTAAGCCGTTCACATCAATTGTAGTGTCGGATCTAGCTTGAAACTCAAGCGCTCTTTTCTGAACCAGTATCATAGAATCGTGCGTATTGATATGCTGCTCAACGATTTGATTTTTGGTTAATTTTTCGGCTTTACCATCTACTTCTACTGCACCTGCAGATATTGCTTCTATAGGATTGTCAATTATTAATCCCAATACTCCATTGATAGGAATGTCCAAAGCTGTTGTTGTTTCTTCAAACGTAGGACCAGCTAATATCTTATTTTTTGATCCTTCCAGTATTAAAGATTTGGCTGTATAGTTCTGTGCATTCCAGGCCGTATATGGATCGGTTCTTAATTCCTTTACCGGAGTTTTTACAGAAATATATCTATAACCTTCATTAGATCTTGGAATAACTTGATGGCAGCTCTCACAATGTTGTTGAAAAAGTAGATGACCTTCAGCCGCTTTTACAGCATCTATCGGAGGGAAATATTTTTGTGGCCAAGCTGGAGATCTAAGATCTCTAACCCAATCTTCAAGTAATCCAAGATTATTAAAATTTATTGTTGAACTATAGCGGTGTTCTTCTCCCAATATTTTCTTTATACCTGAAACCTTATCGATACTCAATTTGCCAAATACTCCAACTACTTCTCCTATGTTTCTTGTCAATGGGCCAACAATACTTGTATTTGGTGCAGATGCATCCCATTGGACAACATCAGATTGATGCGTCCCCCATAAAAAGGGATAAGAAACCGGAGCTACAGGTGGATTTCTATTCGCTAGATCATGCAAAGCAAAAGCTGTTCCTGCATTCTGTATATTGCCAAAAGCATCCAGTCTGGCATAACTTGTAAAATCAGCCGGATAGTTATCCGGTAAAGCATTGACGAGTTGCCGCTCCGCAAGATCCTGGGTCACTTTTAATAGATCTCTTCTTAACTGATCAGATACATCTGAAGTATTATCTGTTCCAAGGACATTCTGAGCGAATCTATCAAACTTATCATTGTCACCATTTGTGGCATTCATAGCATCAATAAGTTCGCTTAAAAACAAAACAAAATTTGCTAAGGTTGGGCCTCCATCGATTATGAGTTGACGACCATTATAATCCATCTGATTCGTATGACAAGCGGCACATGTCATACCCAGCCATTGATCTTCATCTTTTTGATTATTACTTGTTATTGTGAACCCAATTGGTAATCCTCCGGGATTTAATGCTGAAGACTGACTTGGCAGATACCTCATCGATTCCATATGCTCAGAGTCTCTAAAATAAGATGTCGTATCAGATTGTTCCAGATGAACAAACCAACTGTAGGGAAGTATTTGTGAACCTTGACTCGTAAACCAGAATTTCATCCGGGTTTCATTGTCCCAGCCTTGATCCAGTGATATTCTATCTGGAACTGTTCCTATAGCTGGAGTTTCAAGGTTATCGGAAAATAAACTGTGATAATTCGTCTTCGTGGCAGATTGGCTACAGTTAATGAGTCCCAATACTAAAGCCAAACCAATTGTTGCTACAATAATTTTTTTCATAGATTGTTCTTTAGGCTTTAAGTCTGAGGATAGACCTACTCCTAAAGTTAGGGGATTATTATTGAGATTCTATATTCAGAAGGAGTATTTTATATTATTCGGAAAACAGGAGGCAAGTATCTAATTGATGAAATTACGTTAGATTAAATCACAAAATAACTAATAAGAAACACAAAAGTAATTATATCAATTTAAGCTTTTAAAGATTTGAGTATTAGTGGTTCGTACTTTTCGCACATTTTTATTCCTGCATCTTTTGATATAGAACCTCCACCGAATTGCATAATAATTAAATCACCTCTTTTATCCGTTAGAATTTTTAAAGGATAGGTATGCTTTTTTAGTAGGGATGAATTTGAGATTATGTGAAATTTGAAATTTCTTTTACTGAGTAACTTTTCCTGTACATCAAAAAATTTATCAGAAGTAAAAGTAATTACTTCGAATTGATCGTTTTTAAATCTTGATTTTAATCTATCAAAACCCATAATCTCAGCAATGCAGGGCTTACAGGCTAAAAACCAATAATCCAATAAAAGAACTTTACCTTTTATGTAATCATGATTTAAAGTGTCACCATTTTGATTAATTAGAAAAGAGGTTTTATCTTTTCCTGAAATTATTTCCTTTAAACTAATTGTATCGTATTCTCCACCATGTGAGACACTTAACATTAAACCAGAATCCCACCAAATTTCTTTATTTGTAAGTTGTCCAGACAAAAGATTGGGAATTAACAAAATAAATGCTAAGAAAATTATTCTAAATACTACCATCTGACAGGAAGTTTATTGTCTAATAAAAAAAAATAACTCTTAGTAAATAAATAAAATTATATTTTAACTATTCTAGATACAATTGTTCTACTTGATGAATAAATTTTAAGTATGTACATTCCCTTCGACAAAGAACTAATATCAATACTCTGAGGATTCACCATACCAGTTTGTAAAAGCTTACCATTTAGATCATAAATAAAATACTTGCCATCTACTCCTTTAATATTAATAAAATCTGAAGATGGGTTGGGGTAAATAGAGTAATTAAAATTCAAATCCTCAGAGCTTGAAGTGTAGTTTGGAAATTTAAAAACCCTTACCTGACCGACACCATCCTTCCAAGATTCACCAACTGCTAAAATAGTTCCATCATTAGAAATAGAAACTGAAGCTCCAGTCAAGCTATCATCTAGACCATCCGATACAATAGAATTACCAATTTGATTCCACTGATTATTCTTAAATTCAAATAACTTTGCCTGAGGTGGGGTTAGGCCGCGACAAAAATTAATTGACCCTGCTGCAATCCGATTTCCATCGGACGAAAGATCCAATCCATTTGGAGTAATAGTATGCTTTTGATAACCCTCTATTACATTACCTATTTGTTTCCATTCAATCCCTTCTTTTCTAAGCACTCTAATTTTATATGGTCCAACTAAACTACTCGCACATCCTTGTTTTTCTGTAATTGCAATAGTATTCCCATCACCAGATATAACAACTCCTTCACCTAATTCACTATCAAAATCAGGTCCAATAAATTCTTGGATAATTCTTGGATAATTCTTGGATCAAATTCATTGTCAAAAATAACTGCTCTACTGTAGCCTTCCCCAAAAACTGGACAGTTTAAAACTAGACAGAATTGTTAATTTTAAACTGAATGAAAATGAAAAAGTCAAGATTTACAGAAAGCCAAATTGTTTCCTTGCTAAAACAGTATGAAGCAGGAAAGAGCTGCGAATCCATTTGCAGGGAATCTGGGATTAGCAAAGCCACCTTTTATAACTGGAAAAAGAAGTATGGCGGAATGGAAACCCATCAATCAAGAAAGCTCAAAGAACTTGAACAAGAAAACGTAAGACTTAAGCGCATGTTTGCCGACTTAAGTTTAGATCATCAACTCTTAAAAGAGATTCTTGAAAAAAAGTTTTAAAGCCTTCTGAAAAGAAAAAACGAGCACAATTTCTCATTGAAGATAAAGGAGTAAAAGTTCAGAGGGCGTGTAGAGTTGTAAATCTTCCGAGATCACAATGGTACTATCAAACTAAAAAGGATGATAGTTTACTAATGGAAGTTCTTGAAAGATTAGCCAAAGATCATCCCACACGTGGGTTTGATAATTACTATCTGCGGATCAGGAATGAAGGATACAGATGGAATCGTAAAAGAGTACTCCGAGTCTATAGAAAAATGAAACTTAAGTTAAGAAGAAAGAGAAAAAGAAGGTTACCAGCACGAATTAAACATCCTTTAAAAATACCTCAAACAGTTAATAGAACATGGAGTGCTGATTTTATGCATGATAGTTTAGAGTATGGAAGAAAAGTAAGGGTATTAAACGTATTGGATGATTTTAGTCGTGAAGCATTGATTGTAAATGCTGACTATTCACAGAACAGTAGTAGTCTGGTAAGACAATTAGAAGAACTGATATGGATAAGAGGGGTACCCAAGAAAATTAGAGTTGACAACGGACCTGAATTTATAAGCAAACTATTTATGAATTGGTGCAAAGAAAAGAAGATACAAATCCAATACATTCAACCGGGTAAGCCAACACAAAATGCGTATATCGAAAGATTCAATAGGTTGTTTAGAGAAGATATTTTAGATGCGTATATATTTGAAGATCTAGGACAATTAAGAAAATTAGCAGAAGAATGGAGAATAGATTACAACTTGAACCATCCCCACAGTTCTCTTGGAGGTGTTTCACCTATAAGATATTTAAAAGAATTAAATTTGAAAGTGTCTAGTTAAACTATGTCTGAAAACAGGGAAGGTTACACTACCATTACGATTATATTCCTGGTAACATCCAAGAAAATATGAACTAGAAATCACTGTGTTCCCATCGTCTGAAATATCAATGCTTAGACCAATTCCATTATTAGTGAAGACAAGATTTTCGAATGTCCATTGAGATTCGGTTTTATTGCCAAACGCAAGATCATTCCTAAAAGGTACCGGATAAAATCCTTGACACCCAGGTGAACCTATAATTATCTTATCTCCAATGTGGTTCAACTCAATATCTAATTCAGGGGTCCTCGTGTTTTTTCTAACCTGAAATGAACTATCTGCAATTATCCATTGATCGTCAAGTTCATGATAAATCAATACTTGTGCTAACAATTCACCAATGGGAATAATAGATTCAAAAGCTGCAACTGCAAAGGTTTTACCATCTCCTGATGCATCAAACGAAAGTGAAGCAACTATGTAATCACTATTAGATATATTTGATATTTCTTTCCATTCTTCATTTATCAAATCCAATATCCAGATATTATATCCTTTATCATGTCGATAGAAATTGGAAGGTCCTACATTGGAATAAAAGAGTCTAGATCCATCAGAGGACATATTAACAATGGCAACACAGCTATTTAAGTTATTAATTTGAGACAATTGATCGTTTGTCCAATTTGAACCTGACTAATAAGCTGAACACTATACCCAATTATCAAGATAATAAAATAGACTTTTCTCAATATGTACATATTACACTAATATCGATAATATTTTTCTTGACAAAGATTTACATTAAACCATTATATGTCAGACCGTAAATAATAATTAGAGAAAGGCATTAATAAGACATCTAGTCTATTAAAAAATGATCATGTCATTCTTATTCTCAAATCTATCCCCAAGGAATTTTGTATTAATAAATTATATAGTCCGGAATTAAAAAGATAAGAAAAGTACCGATGGGGGGACTCGAACCCCCACTCTGTTGCCAGAACCGGATTTTGAATCCGGCGCGTCTACCAATTCCGCCACATCGGCTGATACTATTTTAAATTGTCAAAAGCTGGAATTTGAGTCCAGAATGTCTTCTATTTCCGCCACTTTGGCTAGAGAGCCACAAAATTATTCAATTTATTTATTCTATGGAATGAATCACTAAATAATTGCCGAATTATATTAATTGCAAGTTTATCCATGATTTGAAAAGCTTTATAGAATATATTGGTAGTTTTTGTATCAATTGATTAATCTTACAGCTCATTTACAAATTGTATGAATAGAAACTATAATAGTCTCATCGTCATATTGGTAATGATTTTACCAATATTTTCTTCAGCCCAAGAAAAATGGACTTTGGAAAAGTGTGTTTTGCATTCTCAGAAAGCAAGTATCGCTATTAATCAATCTGAAGTTGCTGTATCTCAAGCAGATGTAAGTTTAGATCTTGCAAAGCAAGCCAGGTATCCAAACCTGAATGCCAATACCGGCGTAAATTGGAATTTTGGTAAAACCGTAGACCCAACATCTAATGACTTCATAACTGCTACATTTTTCTCAAATAATTATGGGCTAAACACTGGTTTTTCAATTTTTGAAGGGTTCAGAATAGGAAACAATATCAAGCAAGCTAAAGTAGAAAAGGATGCCAGTGAAGCCGATCTGGATAATATGAGAAGAGCGATCGCTCTACAGGTTGCCACTAATTTTCTAAATGTACTTTTTGCCATTGAAAATATTACCATTTCAGAAGGGCAACTTGATCTTAGTCAGCAACAATTAGATCAAATCAATAAATCAATTAGTGCAGGTGCGCTTCCAGAATCAGAAAGTTTGAATCTAGAAGCCCAAATCGCACAAAGTGAACAGGTATTAATCACCTCAAGAAACAATCTCGATATCGCCACGCTTCAACTGAAGCAAGTGCTCAGACTGGATCCAAGTTTTCCTTTAGAAATAGAAGCACCAGAGGATATCGTTATTCAGACCGATCCTGATCTTATTGATTTTGAATATGCATTCATTGAAGCGCAGAAAAACAGACCGGACCTTTTGGCTAACGAACTTAGAATTCAAAGTGCCGCTATCGGAGTTGATATAGCAAAAGGACTTCATTTTCCAAGTGTAAGATTCGGCGCAAGTCTTGGATCTGCTTATTCAAATCAGGCTAGAAGTTTTGTTGAGAGTGGTACATCTACAGTACAAACAGATCTTTTAATTTCATCTAATAATCCTGTTCTACCTCTAAATGATGTTCCGGTAACTATCTCACAGGAAGTACCGGCTTTTGATATTTCAAAAACCAATTATACGACTCAAATTGATGAAAACCTTTCATATGGTTTCGGTGTTGGCGTCAGCATCCCAATCTATAACAACGGGAACACAAAATCCAATGTTCAGTTTGCCAAACTCAATGCCATCAATGCTCAATTGAATTATGATCAACAATTAGAGAATTTAAAAATTACTGTCCAACAAGCATTAGCAGATGCAAGAGCATCAAAGCAAAAACTAGAAGCTTCAGAAAAAGCACTTGAAGCTCAAAAATTAGCTTTCGAAAATACAACGAAAAGACTTGAAATCGGAGCAACGAACAGCTTCGAATGGGAATCTCAAAAAACCCAGATGGAGAATGCTGAAATAACAAGATTAATTGATAAATATCAGTACCTATTCAACATCAAAATTTTAGAATTTTACCTTGGAAAACCACTTAAATTATAATAATGGCTAAAAAGAAGAGCAAACGACTATTGTATACAATCATAGGAATAATCCTAATCGGATTACTTATTGTTGCAGCAATATATAAAGGTAAAAGCAAACCTAAAGGGACAGAAATAAGCATCGAAAAAATTGAAAATCGAACGATTAAGGAAACTGTGTCAGCATCAGGTCGAGTATTCCCTGAAAAGGAAGTAAAAATTTCCTCTGATGTTTCCGGAGAAATTGTTGAACTCTATGTCATGGAAGGTGATTCTGTTACTGCAGGCCAACTTCTTGCGAAAATAGATCCTGAATCTTATGTTTCCGCGCTACAGAGAGCAAAAGCTGCAGTCAGTGGGGCTAAATCAAATTTAGCTATGTCTAAAAGCAACAAGGAAGGCAACATCGCTCAGAGAGAGCAAATTGTGGCTCAACTGAAGAATGCAAGAAAAATTCTGGATAGAAATAATCAATTGAAAAATGAGGGAATAGTGTCACAGGCAGACTTAGAACAAGCCATAACAAATGTTGAAAACCTGGCTGCTAACCTTAAATCAATGGAGGCAAGTATTCGCTCAGCTGAACAAAGCATTGAAAGTGCAAAATACAATGTAGAATCTGCTGAAGCCTCTTATCAGGAAATGCAAACAAGTCTAAATAAGACAACAATATCAGCTCCAGTAGATGGATTAATTTCCAGTCTTAGCGTTGAACAAGGTGAAAGAGTGGTAGGAACCATTCAAATGTCGGGAACTGAAATGATGCGAATTGCAAATCTAAGCTCGATTGAAGTTCAAGTTGATGTATCAGAAAATGATATTATCAGAGTGGCTTTGAATGACGAAGTAGACATTGAAGTAGATGCTTATCTAGACAAAATATTTAAAGGATATATTTCAGAGATCGCCAATTCTGCTTCTAATATTGGTGGAGCTGGTGCAGCCTTAAACACAGATCAGGTTACAAATTTCATTGTTAAAATCAGAATAGATCCTGAATCATACAATGACCTGATTGAACCTGGAAAACAGTTTCCTTTCAGACCTGGAATGTCAGCCTCTGTTGATATTTACACGAATGAAGTTGAAGGTGTATTAAGTGTGCCTATCCAATCGGTAACGGCTCGAGAAATTGAAAAAGAAGGAAAAGAAGATTCCGCCTCAGAAGATGATAAAGAATTCAAAGAAGTTGTCTTTTCTTTCGCAGGAGATACTGTTTCTATGCATGAAGTAACAACGGGTATCCAGGATGATGAGTACATTCAAATCCTTGAAGGATTGGAAGATACTGTTCAAGTTGTGGTCGGACCGTATTCAGCCATCTCCAACAAATTAGATGATGGTGATGATGTCTATATCAAAGAAGACAAGAAGAAGGATAAAGACAAAGAAAAAGACAAATAATATATCTCATAGCTAGAGGTCTCATCATATTCATAAAAAATCCAATTGCAGGTTATGTTAAAACAAGACTTGCAGCCTCTATTGGAAACAAGAACGCTTTACTCATTTATCAAAAACTTCTTGAACATACACGGACTGAAACTTTAAAAGTATCTGCTTCGAGATATCTCTTTTATCATTCGTCAATAAAAGAAGATGAATGGAATTCAAATCAATATCAAAAGCAATTACAGCCTGAAGGTGATCTCGGTAGAAAAATGTTTGGAGCCTTTCAATATGTGCTTAATTCTCAGTCTAAGGCTATAATCATTGGTAGCGATTGCCCTGACATCTCTTCTCAAATAATTGAAGAGGCTTTTATCAGATTAGATAAACATGACTGTGTTATCGGTCCTTCAGAAGATGGTGGATATTATCTTTTGGGAATGAAAAAATTACATTCTGCCTTATTTGAAGATATCGAATGGAGCAGTTCAAAAGTAATGGAACAAACGATTAGAAAAATTGAATCACTTCAATTAAGTTATACTCAATTACCGAAGTTAAATGACATCGATACAATCGATGACCTGAGGCAATTTCCAGATTTATACCAATCTATTAGCGCAGATTAATCTTCAGAAATATTACTTTTTATTTTAGCTGAAAGTGCATCTTGATGAACCATAACGGCAATGGTTTTCATTTTTACATAAGCTTTTGACATGTATAAAAACCCTTTAAAAGGATTAATTTCTCCCCAGCTATTTTTAATAATATAATACTCCGTACCATTTTTATCTTTTGCTTTTCCAACAATGTGCATCAGATGATCATCTGTAGTAGAAAAGCTCTCAAAATGTTCTTGTCTAAGATCAGCTGTAACTTTTAATTCTTCTCCAGGTTCTTTGAACAAATCTTTCCTTGAATCCTCAGTAGGTAATACGGCAATCCCATTTTGTGCTGAAAATCCATTTTCACTTACATCACCATCCCATCCGATAGAGTAACCACTATTAATTGCATTGTCTATTGTAGACATTAATTCATCCAAAGGGATATTGTAAAATGCTCCATTGGAATAATTATCAGGTATTTCAAGTATAAATTTTTCATGATAAGGATGATGGGTAAATGAAGTAAGACTTACATATTCATCTGCTTGTAAGCCCAGGTCTTCAGCCAAACTTTTTGCGGTATATGTTTTTCCCTGATATTCAAACTTTTTAGGCATATAACCAATGTAAGCATCGAGTATCCCAGAAAATGCATTCTTCCATTTCTTACTTAATCTTTTGGATTTTAGAATGCCATCTAAAAAACCTTTAAGGCCAGCTTCCATCTCACTATGATTATGTGATACCTCGCCCTGCAATAACCCTGAATAAACAGATTCTGGAACAACGCCTTCTTTTTTTATCATTCTTATTAGATCATGCCCTAAGCTGCCTTGTGAAAAATTGGCCTTGCCACGGCGGAGGATATAATTCATCGCTTTATACTTGTATATATTTCTTACCACAAACATTTCAGATAAGTTATGTTCTCCTTTACCCATCCTCAACAATTCGGATTCAATAAAGGTTGCCGTCGCAAAGCTCCAACATGTTCCAGTTTTTGCCTGATTCTTTACAGCAGAACAATCCAGATCTTTTAGATGTGAGAATTCATATTGAGCAAAACCATTTATAGAAAATAAGAGACCAGTTAAGATGATGATATATTTCATTTCGCGATCTTTTTTTGTGAAAATAAGATCATTTGTTCACATGCAGTGTATTTTTGAAGACTTCCCAACAAAACAGCCCTGTTTATATGAAAAAAATATTCAAGTTTAGTTTAGCTTCCTTTATTATCCTTTGCACTTTAGTATTCTGTGGACCAAGTTCTTATTTTGAAAAAGTAGATAACGATCCAATAATTCTGGATGTTCCCATTCATGAATTGAGTCACTATGTGGATCAAAAGGAGAATCAGCTTTCAAACATTAAATTTGATAATGAAGCTCAATTTATTTGGAGCGACAGTATCAATAAGACGGAATATTCATTCGTCTATCTGCACGGCTTTTCTGCTTCTCATGGAGAAGGAAGACCTATTATTCAAAATCTTGCTGACCGATATTCTTGTAATACTTATCTCAGCAGACTTTCTCAACATGGAACAACAAATGAAGACGCATTCCTTGAATTGACGCCAATGTCCTTAATTAATTCAGCAAAAGAGGCTATTGCGATTGGTAAAAACATAGGACACAAGGTCATTCTTGTGTCGACATCAACAGGCGGCACTTTGAGCACATATCTTGCTGTCAATGATCCTGCAGTTGAGGGTCTTATCATGATGTCTCCTAATTTTGATTTGTATGACAGTAATTCAAAACTTTTGACAAAGCCATGGGGCAAACAGATGATGCGATACTTAACAGGTGGAAATTACAGAATGTGGGATAACCCTTCTCCTAAAGTTCAAGCATATTGGACCACTAAAAACAGGATAGAAGGATATATCGCCTTAAGAGAACTTCTTGATCAGACGATGACAAAGGAGAATTTTAAAGAGTTGAGTCTACCCTATTTTGTTGCTTATTATTACAAAGACGAAAACAACCTTGATGATGTTATTTCCATTGATGCCATCAAAGAATTTGACAAGACAAGCTCTACACCTGCTGATAATAAAACTGTCTTATCATTCGAAGATGCCTTTGGTCATGTGATTGGATGCTCTTGTCTTAACAAGAATTGGGAAAGTGTACAAAATGAAATATTTAAGTTTTGTGATGAAACTCTTGAAATACCGGTAGCTAAGGATAGTGTATTAAATGAAGAGCTTAATTTGCTTCAATAGCAAAAATATTCTTTTTGTTATCGACTAATGTTCTGTTGGAAAAGTTGCCGTTTTGCAATCCTATTAATGTATACAACATATCAGAAGTAGCTATTTGTGAACTTCGATAGTATGAGTGTCCTGATATTCTCTCGCCTATATTTGATTCGTCTTTGACATTTGAAACATCCACAAAATAAATGTTGTCAGCGATATTTGAATCTTCAACCGGGCCAATCACACCAAGACGATCCTTTTTGTTAAGGTTTTTAGAAACCGTTAGTGTCATATCTTTTCGACTGAAGTATATGTGACTTCTGGTGGCAGCATCTTTAAGTCTTGAAAGGTCTTCTCCAGGGTTAAGCAAGTGAACATCTAAATCTGGAGCCGCCAAAATTATTTGATCAAACAAGCGGTATTGAAATTCCTTCTTGTCCATATTTATCAGAACTTCTTTAAATAACTCATTACCTAAAGAATGGGCCATTAAATCAAAATCCATGTTGAACTTAGGTGTAAATAAATCCGCCAACTGAACTGATCGTATTACATGAACGAGTACTTCACTTAATTCATCTGCAATTTTATAAACTCTGGCTTTATTGTCTTTGTATTCAAGACTATTGCCCGGCCATTTAACAGATAAAATCCTTCCGATATCAGAATCCTTATGATCTAAATATGAGGAAGTCATTAAGCCCATTGCGTGATTAAAATTATATCTATTTCCTCCCCACATCCCATGGATATAACACAGTACATTGTTCTTGGAATCCGGGAGTCTGGTAATGTCCTTTACGAGTAGTTGGATAAAAGTATCTACAGAAAGCGTTTCAAATTTCTGTCTGTCTCCATCTTCTGGTTCAATGATCAATTCAAATCTAATGTTGGCGTTCTCCTTTTCGGGTTTCTCAACGATAATATTATATCTGATCTCGTCCTGGGCATGAATATTAATGGTCAGGAATACCGGTTCAGCAATAAATAAAAGTATGTAGAAAAATAGACGCATAAGTGAGAAACGAAATTGAATCTTTTTTTAGTGAGTAAAAGGATCAAATATTATACAAAACCCAACAGCAAAAGGTTTGCTATTGGCATATTTATTTACTATTTGCAAATAATTAATTCTCTTTGACGACTTAAGGATTTAGGATTTGCAGTCGGATTGGAATATTATAACACCCTACATTCCTGTAACTGCTTTACTTCAAGATTCACTTTCTATTTTTTCATTTCGTTCTTGACGAAAAGTAATCTATTTTTCTTTCTGCTTGTGATTACCAACTCCCGCTTTAAATTTTACCGGGATCGTATATTTGACACGAACTGATTTTCCTCTTTGTTTGCCTGGTATCCATCGTTCTCCCATGTCATTCATGGAATTCAGAACCTCAAATGCTGCCTGTCCACATCCTGCACCAATATCTCTCACAATTTCGATGTTAGATATCGCTCCATCTGTTTCTACAACAAACTCGAGTACGACCATGCCTTGCACTCCTTGCTCTTTTGCTTCTTTAGGATACGACAAATTTCCATAGATATATTCCAACATTTTCTGTTTTGCACACTGCTCCTTTTTATGGTTGCTTATTTTTTCATTCTCACAACCTGGGAATCTGGGCATTTGCTCAACTACCATAAATTTTTCTCCATCTATTTTTGCATGTGGTGGAGGTGGAGGTGGGTGAGATTCAAAATCAGGTGCTGACGGGGGTGTTGGTGGACTTGGGGCGTCAGGTTCAGGCGCCGGTTCTGAATGGGGTGATGGAGCGGACTGTGGAGTTGGAGCCTTCATTTCCGGAGCAACTGGAGGTGATGGAGCATCAGGCATCTCACCTCCTCTGTGAGATGGGGCTGGAGGTGGTGGAGGAGGTGGCACATCTTCATGACCTGAATCTCCTTTCGGAAGTTTAAATTTAATGGGTAGCGTATAAACAACTCTTACCAGTTGTCCTCTTTGTTTACCTGGATTCCATCGATTATCCATTTGATTCATCGACTCTACTACTTTTTTACCTGCTTCTCCACAACCATCTCCTATTTCGCGTAAAATTTTGATATCGCCGACTGTACCATTTTTTTCGACTACAAATTGAATAACTACCATCCCTTCAGTTCCTTTCTCTCTTGCCTCACTTGGGTATTTCAAGTTCATTCCAATATATTCAAGCAGTTTCTCACGACCGCAATCATCCTTTTCTTTTTTTCCACCTGACTCTTCCTCACATCCTGGAAACCTGGGCATCTCTTCTACGACCTTGAATAGTTCATCATTGAACTTTTTTGGAATTGTATCATGAATTATTGCAGGTAATCTTCTGATTAAGCATTCAAATATCGTTGATGAAATCTCCGATGTAGCTTCAAGTTTCAAGCTTTTATTTCGAGGCATGGGTTTAATAGGAAGTATGCTAAATTGATTGTTGCTAATCTTGACAACTTCTGCGTATTCGGGATCTAATGAATTAAGATCTATGCTATTAGATGCTGGATCTGATACCAATTCAACTTTATTATCAATACCTATATAAACTTTGTTATCGTTTAAGCCCAGCATTTCTATTTCTGTTCCAGATATGCTCTTTTCTAAATCCCCTGTTGTCGAAGCAATTGCTGGTTCAACATAACTATTTGAAGAAAAAAGCAGGGCAAGCAAAATAATGAATGGAGTAACTAAAAGATACTTTAGAGCCCTGTATGGGGCCGATTTTTCTTTGTGCAACATCTGTAGTCGTTTTTTTAAATGTGAATTAAAAAACTGGTGTGTCAATGCGAGTTCTATTCCGGATGAACTCTGTCCTAAAAGTATGTGGCCATATTTCTTGATTTCCGATCCGCTGGCGAATGCATCAGCCATGTATTCGTGTGCTGTTCTAATGGCTCTCTTATAAAGGTAAATGATTGGGTCCCACCAAAAGGCAATGCTGATTAATTCTAAAAAGAGGATATCGAATGTATGTCTTAGACGAACATGCGTTAATTCATGTTTTAGAATTTCTTGAAAAGAAGCATTTTTCAAAAATTTTCGATTAACAAATACATGTTTAAAAAATGAAAATGGCAACTGATCCTGATTGGTACGGACTAGAGAAAATTGTTCGTAATGTTGCTTCTCCCCTATATTCCAAAGTTGATTGATGCGAAGCAATCCATAGATCATTCTAAGAGCACAAAGGACAGCTCCTAAAAGGTAAATCGTAAGAATGATGGAATACAGATTCAGATTGACACCGGGATTTGGTTGTTCGAAAAGTTGAACAAAATTAACGGTGCCGCTATAAAGCATTTCTATGGGTTCAACTTGGGCAAACTGCGCATTGATTGAATATGGAACTTGTCTGATCACTGGCAATAATAATCCAATCCATATTGTATTCAGAAGATACCATCTATTAGAAGAAAAGAAGGTTTCTTTTCGTAGAAAACCATAATAAATTAAAAAGAAAATGGCCCATGCGATGCTTACTTCTAAGAAATATTGAAACATATCATTTGTCTTTATTGGTTGAAGATTGATCGTCCATTTTCTTTATTAACTGTGAGAGTTCTTTTAAACTCAAGTCATTTTCTTTTACCAGGAATGAGACCATGTCATTCATGGATCCTTCAAAATAATTGGACACCAAATTCTTCAAGGAAAACTTTGAATAATCTTTTTTTTCAACTGTTGGATAATACTCATGAGTACGTCCATAGGCTTTGTAATCAACAAAACCCTTTTTTTCTAAGATGCGGACAATTGAAGAAATGGTGCTATGGGGAGGTTTGGGTTCTGACATCTGTTCAATCAACTGACTGACAGTACAGAGACTGATGTCCCAAATCATGTGCATAATTTCTTCTTCAGATCGAGTGAGTTTTTTCAAGTTCATACTATCGCATATGTATGGAGTCTAATATTCAATGCGATAAATATATAACGTATTTTTCAGTTATACAACTAAATTCTAAGTTACATATCTGAAAAACTCATTGAATCACTAATAATTCAATTGTTATTTAAGCCACACTGCTATATGACCTGTAAGGAATTTCTGTCTTATCCAGATGACTTTGTAATGTGCGAACAGATCTCATATTGCAAAATTCTTCCAGAATGATGGTCTCTAAAGCTTCAATATTCTTTATACTGGCATTAGGGAATAATTGGTTTAGAAGTTTTCGCAACGGTCTTAAGTAATGAGCATATATACAAAGGCCATATTCAAATTCTTGCATACCAAATAAATTTTGAAGACCCTTTTCCTTTTTTCTGCCTTTAATAAAAAGAGTTCCGTCATTATTGATTTTTACTTGCCAATTATTTTTCATGATTCTATTTTTTTGATTACAATACAATGATATATCTCATCGTGCATTATATTTGCACGATAAAACATTAGACATGTCAACAAATAAACATGCACTCATTCGTTATCGCGTAATTGATAAATGTCTGAGACAAGTCGATAAACAGTGGAATTGGAAAAGTCTTGCAGATGCCTGTTCTTCAGAAATTGAAAAAGTGACCGCCAAAAAAACTACTTTATCTGAACGAACCATCAAAGGAGACCTCCAAAGTATGAGACACGATGAAGTTCTTGGATATTACGCCCCTATAGAATACGATAGAACTGAGAAGTCCTATTACTATTCCAATCGAAGTTATTCAATAACAGAAGCCCCTTTAAATCGATCCGATAGCAAAGAATTAAAACAAGCCATTGGTCTTCTTCGACAATTTACCGGATTCAGACATCTGGAAGGGATTGAGAATATTATTCAAAAATTGGAGCTATTGGCCTATGAATCCACTACCCAAACTAAAAAGTTTGTCCACATTGAACAAGCTCCGGTAATTCCGGGACAGAGATGGTTGGATACACTATATGAAGCCATCAAAGATGAAAAGTCACTGTTTATGACTTATAAGCCCTTTGACCGAAAAGCATCTTCCTTAATTATCAGTCCTTATCTGTTAAAAGAATATGACAACAGATGGTATCTCTACGCACACAATCATGAAAGACAACAATTGCGAACTTATGGTCTGGAAAGGATCTTAGATTTAAAATTATCTATTCAATCCTATGTTCAATCGAATCAATTTAACCCCGACACCTACTTCAATGATATTATTGGTGTGACACTCGAGCCCAATAAAAAAGTTCAGACCATTGTTTTTGATGTCTTTGGGACAACTGTTAGTTACATCAAAACCAAACCTATCCACCACACACAAAAGGAACTAATATCCGATAAAACAAAAACCAGGTTTAGTGTGGAAGTAATCCCAAACTTTGAATTTGAAAGTTTAATATTATCATTTGGAGAAGCGGTAAGAATTATAAGCCCAAAAGCAATTTTAAATAAAATAATGAAACGGGTCCGGCTCCTGGATAGAAATTATCAGGGCTAAGCAGCAAACAAGTCGATGAGCGCTTGATTAAAAGACTCTAAGTCGGTGTATTTTTCAAGGGCGTCACCAACGGATATGGCTTGAATCATTTTTATGTCATCAAAGTTTTCTCCATATACAATCTCTACATAGTAATTATGATAGGAATATAATTGAATCAATTCACCTCCAACTTCAAAATCATCAAGTAAAAAACCATAGCGAAAAACTTCTGAAGCCTTAAAGAAAATACTGGAAGCATTGAAGGAAGCGAATGGTAAATAATGATCATATGACAACATATATGAATAAATTTAATATTTAAGATACATGTTTTCTTAAAACTTATACATTAAAACAAAAAATATTTGAAAAATTTGTCAGCTTGTGCTAAAACGTATACTCCTCGTCTCAGTGACAAATTCAAGCCATTAAGCTTTATTTTTAAACACGATTAAACATATTAAATAAATATTTAATATATAATTGCTTCATTATTGAGTAACAAACAATATTATTAACAGAAATAGACATAGAAAAATCTTTCCAGCTCATTCGAGTAATAGACTAAGCCTGGTTTTATACTTAATTATTATCAGCCACAAATTCTAAAAAGGCATGTACCAAAAACAATAAACTATCCTCCAAGATTACAGGAAATGAAATTTTAGATCCATACAGATTTATCAAATCTTCATCCTTTTTCAGAATTGTTTTTATTGAGCGGCAAAGTAAAAAATATTTGGCTATTTCAAATTCAGCTGGAATTTGCCTTGACTCAAATTTATTCATACATGTTGCAAATATTGGATAATCAAAAAGCGTATAGACTTCCGGATACCTTAATGCAAGATAAAGAGAAGCCATCCGTTCATCATTGAAATGGACATTATCAGATAACTTAAGTTTCAGTCTTTCAAGCAATAATTGATCACAATGAAAAACAAATCTTTTTACACGCTGAGTCACATCTATGCTTTCATTCATTAAGTCTCTAAACATCGAGCGAACAAATTCTTTGTTCATATCAATAAATGTCAACATCGATGATTTTGCAGAATTAAATGATCCACCCCAAAGTCTTCCAGAAATAGAAACTGAAAAACTTTTATCAACCATGCTTTTTAAATCCAATTCTGATAAATCCCAGTGCTTTTGAAAAGTATGTAATACATCCAGTTTGTAAGATGTATCAGGCAATTTCCCGGATTTCATATTATGCTTAAAAGCTTCTTTATTTTTATCAATTAACTGGACTTTCATAGTTTTCTACACTTGTGTGAATTCTCCGAAGATTTATCATTTTTCATTAAATTAAGGCAATGATAGAAAAACGCAAATTAAGTACAATCTTGTTTGCTAATTTTGATGGATATTCAGGCCTTTTACGAACCAATGAAGAACAAGCTATTCAAGCTGGATTTGTTTATATATATTTTTCATATAGACATGATTATCTTTCAAAAGATCTCCACAAAATTCCAGAATTCATAGAATTAACAAGTCCCACCTAAATTTTCGATATTTGTCTCCAGTTTTGTGTGTCCATATATAATGATTTAAGTATGCTATTAATGGTAACAGGATATACAATTCTTTCTAATTTCAAGAAATGACTGAAACGCGCAAATTAAGTACCATTCTCTTTGCGGACATTGCAGGCTATACAGCTTTGATGCAAAAAAATGAAGCATTGGCACTTAATGCTTTAAGTATGTTTCAAGATACCCTTGAGTCAAAGGCTGCCCAATATCAAGGTCGTATTATTCAGTATTATGGAGATGGGGCTTTGCTTGCTTTTGAGAGTGTTACCGATGGTGTTATGGGGGCAAAAGAAATTCAAAAGCAATTTTTATACGAGCATAATATTCCCGTTAGAATCGGGATGCACTTAGGTGAAGTGGTCTTTAAAAATGACAACGCTTTTGGAGATGGTGTAAACATTGCTTCAAGATTAGAAACTATAGGTATTCCCGGATCTGTACTCATTAGTCGAGCCATAAGGGACCAGATTAAAAACAAACAGGAATTTGATCTTCACTCATTAGGTAAAATAGATTTCAAAAATATTGATGATTCTATAGAAGTCTTCGCCCTTAAAAACGATGGATTTAAAATTCCAAAAAAAGAAGAGATTGTAGGTAAACTAAAAGAAAAAAAACTTACAAAATCCAACAATTGGTTATCACCTGTGACAATCCTTTTGTTATTAATCTTGCTTGTAGTTTTTTGGTATTTCCAAAACAAAAAATCCAGGGATATTCAAACTCTTGATTTAACAGAACAAAATGTAGCTGTCCTGCCCTTTGAAAATCAAAGTGGAGATTCGAATCTAGAATCATTCGGATTAATGATTATGGATTGGATAAGTCAGGGATTAATTGAAACCGGAGAGGCCAATGTCATTAAGGAAGATGCAAATGTAATTCTTGCCGGAATAGAAAAAAATCCAGCTTACGTTCCTGGACGTGCTACTATTCTAATCAAAGGAAGGTACTATAATAGTGGTGGCAACAACATTACTGTCATTGCAGAGATTGTAGATGCACAGAGCAAAAATGCAATCTATTCACCCCAACCATGCACCGGTCAAGGGTCAGATCCAATGCCTCTCATTGAATCCGTCAAACAGTCTTTATTAGGATATTGGGTAAGTAAAGGTGAATTATTAAGCAAAAAGCCTCCGAAATATGATGCTTATATGGAATTTGTGAAAGCGGAAAAACTGCATCCTAAGGAATGGTTAAAAAGAGTTAGTCATTTTAAAAAGGCGATTGAACTTGATTCTACATTCAACCAACCTGCATTCGAGCTTTTAGAGATTGGGAAAGATTTTGCAGCTCCTGAACTTGCAGATACAGCTCTTGTCATCCTTGAAGCCCGAAAGCAATCATTTACAGATTACGAACGCTTGTCATTTCTTGGACAAAAAGCTTTGATCCATGGAAGCTATGCAAAAAATGCTGATCTACTGTGGAAATTGTATGAAGACTATCATCAACTTTCTGATTCACGAAAAGCACTGGATCATTATTCCAGTGAAAATATGGTTTCAAAATGTAAAGAGCTGTTTCCAATAGTTGAAGAAAGAGAAAATCTTAGTTATTCAGATATCGAAGAACAGCAAATATATGTGAATTATATTAACGCCTATTTTCAAAACGAACAATACGATTCAACCATATTACTCATCGAACAAATGGATCAAGAAGTTCAACTATTAAGGATTGCTTTATTCCATTTAAGATCATATACCAGACTTGGGGATTATGATAAAGTGGATCAGCTGTTAGAGTTTTATGAAAATAAAAATCTTTATTTCAAAGGAAAGTTTAATACCACCCAACTCATACGAGTTGTTTGTGTGGATTTGTTCCTAAATGATCAATTAAAGGAACTTGAAAAATATCTATCTATTCACGAAAAATGGATAGAACTTTATTCCTTAGATAATTGGAGCGATTGGCGTGAAATGACCATTGATTATATGCGAGGAAATTATGAGGAAGCCTATCGGAAAGCTGTAAAGCATTACAATACAGACCTTGGGAAATGGTTGTATACTGAGACTGCTGCTGTATGTCTTATAAAGCTTGGAAAATTAAAAGAAGCCGAAGAATGGAAAGAGATGATTGCTAATGGAGGAGAGATATTTCCAGGACAGAGAGATTATGCCCTTGGTATAATAGAAGGCCACCTTGGAAAAATTGATAAAGCTATTTATCACTTTAAAAAGGCGAATAACGAAGGGTACAATTACTATTGGGTTACCTATCGCAATGATTTTCTTAGTAAGGAATTACAGTCTACAAAAGAATTCATGGAATTGACTAAAGCCAGATGATTCTGACTTGGTAGATTAATGGCATTATATAGTAGTTAAAAAACTTAAATGTGCTCTTAATATATTATATTTATTGCAGTTGAAATTATCCTTGATAGTCATAAAACTCCATTAATAATTTTGCTGCTTATGATTTATCAATGGTTGTTAAAGCATCTAACCATGAAAAAATACTGCTATTATTATTCTGTGCACTTGTAGCACTCACAGGTAACACCCAAACCAATATTTCAGGAAACATTACAGACAACAAATCAGGTGATACCCTTGGAGGAGCTTCTGTTTTTATTATAGAAAGTTCTGAAGGTGTAACCTCAAATATGGATGGATCATTTAGTCTTTCTACAGATCAAGCTGTACCTTTCAAAGTTGTTGTTTCGTATGTTGGATATCAGGATTATGAAATAATGGTTTCGGAAAATATGGAACTAAATATAGTCCTCAAAGCGCAAGCATTATTAGGTGAAACAATTATAGTATCTGCATCAAGAAAGAGTGAAAAAATAAATGAAGCGCCGGCATCAATTTCTGTAATTGAAGCCAGAAGGTTAAATTCAAAAGCGCTATCCCATGTTTCACAACATTTGCATAATGTAATGGGCGTTCATGTCAGTCAGCAAGGAGTTGACCATTACCAAATTTCTTTGAGGGGGAAAGAAAGGGTTTTTGGAACTGACACCTATTTTCTTCATGATTATAGAACATTAACTGCACCAGGAACTGGTGTAGCAACATTATCCCGTACTCCTTTACAGGATATAGATTTAGACAGAATAGAAATTGTTAGAGGCCCAGGATCTGCTCTGTATGGACCTGGTGTTGAAACTGGTGTAATTCATTTTATAAGTCGTAGCCCATTTGATGAAGGAACAACTGTTAGAGTTGTAGGAGGCACACAGTCCAGTTTTTCTATCGCTGGTAGACATGCAAAAAAAGTAAACGACAAAATGGCTTTTAAATTTTTAAGCTATTATAATAGAGCTAAGGATTTTCCTTTAGATCCAAATGATCCTGATGATGCAGCTTCAATAGCAGAGATTATTCCTACTGTTACTTCAGCTGAAACAGGAGAAGTATTATTTGAAAATATTACAAGTTTTGAAGAACAAATTGAAAGTTATGGTATAACCGGCACTTTGGAATATAAGTTAGGAGAAGAAACTAGTTTAACGGCAACAGCAGGATGGGCATATAGGGCAGGATTGGTTAGAGCTTCATTAGGAGAGGCGCTAGGTAAACACCCTAATTATTACGGACAAGTCCGCTTTTCTTCTAAAAATTTGTTCATGCAAGGATTTTTGAATATCCTGGATAATGTCAATGAAAAAGGATTTTTATACAGAACGGGATTGTCATCCAAAACAAAAAACAGCCAATACCAATTTCTGACTCAATATGAATTTGATAATTTACCGGATAAATTAGATTTGATTGTTGGAGTCGAAGCCCAAGTAACTATTAACAGGACTAATGGCACTGTTCATGGAAGATATGAAGATGAAGATAATTTTGGTATTTATTCAGGATTCGCTCAAGCCAAATATAATCTGACTAATAAGTTGGATGTAGTTGCAGCCGCCAGGTTTGATAGGTTTTCTGCTATAGATGAAAATACAGTATCGCCCAGATTTGGACTAATCTATAATGCCAGTCCAACACAAACAGTCCGATTAACTTATAATAAGGCTGTAAGTTCTCCAATTTCACTTGATATTTATGCAGATATCCCGTTTGGAATAACTCCCGCTTTCAACGTCCATTTCATGGGTGAATTGAAGATATCACATTTAGCGACCCTCTTGTCACACAGAGTTTTCTTGGAGGTTCCTATGAAGGAATAAATCTTAATTTAAGTACCCCTTATGCTGTAGCCCTAAGTATTCTTGGACCAGGCCTTAGCCCGGATTTAACGGCTTATCTTTCTTCATTAATACCAAGTATTCCAGGGCAATCCAA
The DNA here is from genome assembly GCA_965248155.1 of Saprospiraceae bacterium. Lineage (GTDB taxonomy): Bacteria > Bacteroidota > Bacteroidia > Chitinophagales > Saprospiraceae > RFSX01. Next base: position 359,048 of record CBDFIO010000001.1, on the reverse strand, counting down.
TGGTGCCTTATTGGTAAATGGACAGATCGCATCTTCTTTACCAACTAGAAACGAATTCAAATCAACAAAATCGATTAGCTATGAATTAGGATACAAAGGAGTATTCGGATCTAATCTTTCTGTCAACCTAGATGTATATTATAATAAGAGAATAGATTTATTATTTACAGGCCAGGCCAGTCCTTTGGTTCTTTATCCAACACTTGGTTCAGACGTGGCTGATGGATTTATAGCAGCAAGTGACCCAGCCGTATTGATGACATTGGGTAGTTCTCAAGCTGAACTGGCAGCCATGCTTTCCGGAGTTGCTAGTGGATTGGCAGAAAATCCTTTGGGTCTCGTTGAATCTGATATTGTACCCGATTCTACACTACCTGTTTATTTGGTCTCCAGATACAATGCCGGGGAGATCGATTATTATGGATTTGATTTTGGATTGACTTATTATCTAAATGACGATTTTTCGATTTTCTCAAATTTTTCATGGTTAAGTAAAAATGTTTGGGATGATGAAGAGTTAGGAAATCAAGGAACCGGCCAAATTTATAATTTGAATATTGCAGACAAAAAGCTGAGACTTGGATTTGATTACATTCCGGAAAAAAAGGGTTTTAACTATAATGCTGCACTAAGATATCAAAGCGATGTAGAAGTTGAAGAAGGTACAATATATGTTGGTTTGGTTGAAGCATTCACTGTTGTAGATGCAGGTGTAGGCTACAACTTTGGAAATGGAGTCCATGTTAATCTTACGGGCCAAAATATATTCAATACCGAATACCGAATACCGGATATGGCCAAGGATGCCGAAAATGGGTTCTTTATTTCTTGCAAGTGTAAGGGTAGATTTATAAGTCACCTGGATTTTCGGCCGTAAATTATCAGAACTAAGATGGCTTAGAAAATAATTAACTGCTCGATAATTCCCAAAAGTCTCGCTTGGATTAAAATGATCAATCAGTAGAGAAATTAATTATTTTGTTAAAATGAACCAAGTTCGTAAGTTAAGTACGATCCTCTTTGCAAGCATTGCAAACTATAAGTCATTTATTCAAAGTAATGAGGAGAAAGCACTTGTAGCGCTAAATCATTTCAATTCTGCAATTGAAAAAGTAAGTAGGGCCAATTCCGGTCAAATAATCAAAAATTTTGGTGATAGTGCATTATTGTCATTTGACAGCACAACAGATGGAGGCAAATGCGCAAACGATTTACAAAATATTGCTTTAAAAGAAATTGATATTCCAATTACTATAGGCATGCATCTCGGAGAAGTTGTCTTCAAAGATGATAATGCTTTTGGAGATGGAGTTAATATTGCTTCCCGACTTGAATCCATTGCAGTAGAAGGATCTCTACTTATAAGTAGAGCAATACGGGATCAAATTAAAAATAAACCGGAATTTCGTCTTAAATCTTTGGGCAGTTTAGAATTTAAAAATATCGAGGATCCTGTTGATGTGTTTGCTTTAGCGAACAAAGACCTTAATATTCCGAGTAGGAAAAATATAACAGGTAAACTAAAGGATAAAAAACTAAAAAAGAGACCATTTTGGCAATTACCGGCTCTTATAGTCATATCCGTTATTTTCGCGGTAATATTTTGGTTTTATGATGCAAAGCTTCACGAAGAATCAAATACTTTAAAGGGAATTCATGATAGCACAGTAGCTGTACTTCCTTTCGAAAATCAAACTGGAGATGAGAACTTAGAATTCTTTGGATTGATGTCAATGGATTGGATCAGCCAGGGACTTTTGGAAACAGGTGAAGCTCGTGTAATTAAAGAAGATCCAAATGTTCTAATATCAAGCTTAGCTGAAAATCCGAATTATGTGCCAGAACGAACATCAAATATTATAAGAGGAAGATTTTATAACGAGGGAGAAAACAATCTCGTAATGATGGCTGAACTTGTAGATGCCTCTACAAAAAGTGTTTTATTTTCTACAAAGCCCTGTTCAGCATCAAAAGACAATCTTATGGGTCTTTTAGAATCTGTCCAGCAGGAACTATTAGGTTTTTGGGTTACTAAAAATAAAATAGTCGGTAAACGACCTCCAAAATATGATGCTTATCAAGAATATGTTATCGGTAAAAAATTGCATCCCGGGGATTGGACTTCAAGAATTAAGCACTTCAACAAATCTTTCAAACTAGATTCTAGCTTTACTAAACCCTTATTTGAGTTGATGGTTATTGGAAGGCAATATGCTTCTCCTGAAATCACAATCAGTGCAATTGAAAAATTGGAGGAGCTTAAAGGGAATTTTACTGAATACGAAAGACTTCGATATGAAAGTTATAATTCATTTACAGAAGGTAATTATGCATTATATGCTGAACTGTTTTGGGAGTTATATATGAAGTTTAATCAGATTTCAGATGCCAGAATAGCTATTAACCAATTTAGGGATGCAAATTACCTTTCAAAATGTAAAGAATTGTTCCCAGTAATTCAAGAAAAAGAAGCCTTAACATTCGATAATATTGATCAACAAATGATTCTTGTTTCATATGTAAACTACTTTTTACAAAATGAAAAATATGATTCTACTATCCTTCTTATTGAGCAATTAGAAACTGAATTAATTACTGCATTTCTTGCAATTTATCATATTCGAGCTTATACAAGATCAGGACAAATGGAGAAAGTGGACAGTCTTTTGAATTTGTATGAAAAAAAGAATCTACAGGCTGGTGGATATTATACTCCTCCTACTGTTACCCTGGACAATCTGTATTGATTTGTATCATATGGATAGATCAGAGGATCTCAATAAATACTTGAACATATTTGATTCATGGGTTGAACTGCATAAAGAATCTACATGGTATCAATATTATAAGGCAACGATTTCATATTTGAAACAGGATTATGAAGACGCTTATTCAAGAGCGAAGAACTTTTATAATCAACCACCATTAGGAAAATGGTTCTTTTCTGAGACTGCAGTTATTTGTTTGATAAAAATGGGGAGAATTGATGAAGCACAAGATTGGAAAAACAAGTTGATCGAAAATAAATCTGTATTTCCCGGACAGTTAGAATATGCCCTTGGAATTATTGAAGGGCATCTTGGCAATTCTGATCAAGCTATAAATCATTTCAAGCAAGCCACTAAGGAAGGCTTCCTTTATATTTATTTCACCTACCGTGATGATATGTTAACTAAAGAATTTCGTCAAATTCCAGAATTTATGTCTTTGACAGAACCTAGATAATATTTTCAAGCCTTCATCTATAAACACTATAATATCTCAATATCATAAAAAATAAAGCGTATTGAGGCGTGTAATTTTTCTCCGTTTTCAAGCTCATAAATTTTGACAAGAAAAAATATAATAACGTATATTTGCAGCCCTGTTAAAAAGATTATCAGGATTATATCGTAAATATGGCCCCGTAGCTCAGCTGGATAGAGCAACTGACTTCTAATCAGTAGGTCGCACGTTCGAATCGTGCCGGGGTCACTTTCCTATCTAATTGATTATCAAATATTTAAAGCTAATATTGCGCTCTTTTCGATTATCTTCAAAAATCGATTTGATACACTTTTTGATACACTTTATTTTTAATACATCATGTTAATACCAATTCGTTTTAAAAGTAATTAGATGATATATTGCTCAATGCTCTGATGTAAAATCCTCACAGGGTAGAGGATATAGTGAATTAATTGTCTTAGAAGAACAGACTGGTAACTTAATCCTAATACAAGATTGTTAAAGTTCTGATAGTACTTCAGATTTCATTAAATGATTATTACTTTTTAAGCCTTAAAATCATTGAAATGAACAACAAAGTAATTCCTTATTTATTTGCCATCAGTTTTTTCTTTTCTATTTCAAATGTCTATACTCAAAAAGGTGGAGGTTCTCAAGGAGGCCTGTCTACATGTTGCTATATTGAATTAATAAGCGACCCAACTATTCTCGTTGATTTAGAGAACTTCCCACATGAGTCACCTTTCTTTTCTTTAAAGATAAATGGTCAAGTAGAAACTTGTGTAAGTAGTATTCATGACTTGCTAGATCAATCAAACAACTGTAATGGATTATTATCCCCTGTAAGAAAAATTTGTATAGATGGTGGATTCTATTTTTCCAACACGATAACGTTAACATTTCTTGATCAATTAGTCTTATATGATGATACAGAAATTAGGTACGTTAATACCCAGGGCCCTGCAATTAAAGTTTTGGATAACGGAACTTCAATAAGAGGATCTGGTGGAGAGGACAAAGGTAAAATATCATCAATTGCACTTGATGAAACAATATTAATTGAAAGTACAACTAATACTACCAGCTTCAATTCGATTGAGGGGATAGAAATAACCAATGGTTATAACTCCACTCCTAATGGTCAAGCAATTGTAATATTTAATGAAATAGACCAAAACTTTATTTGTGGAGGCAGTGGTGATTGTAAAGCTGGAGCAAAAGATGACCTTCTTCAAGTAAGTTATTTTAATAATTTATCAGACTTAACTATTACCAATTTTAATGTTGGGATAAAACTGAAAGGTCATGCTAATGCCAATTTCATTTCTTCAATCGAAATCAAAGATTTTGGACAATATGGAATTTGGTTAACAGGTTGTGCAGATAATGTATTCAAGGATATTCATCTTAATACTCTAACTTCAGAAAGCAAATATGCAATAAGACTTGACACATACTACGCTCCAAATGCTCCTCCTTGTCCTGATGATTTAGAAAACAATACTTCTTGTTATTTAGTATCTCCCTATAACAATTCTTTTTGGAATTTGACAATTGAAGATTGTATATCGCTATTGCTAGTTGAAGAAAAAGAGGACGGCTCAGCACTTTGTCCTATTTATAACAACAATACTTGTGGCGAGGCCTCTACTACCGTACACTTTGGTGCTCCTAGAGCAACTTTCATTTCTTATAATAATACTTCTCCAAATTGCAGTTTTGATGAGGTTGATGACCAAATTCCTGGCGTCACATTCATTGATGTTAAATTGAATGAAATTCAATCAAACTTTATTCCTAAACCAGCACCAAATTGTAATTAAAATGAAGAATTTATTATTATTAACAACAATACTATTGAGTTTTCAATTGAATGGTCAAATTGGATTAATCGTTCAGGACTGTGATGACCTAGAGTACGCTTTAGATAATAACATTCCCTTCTGTATTGAGGAGGGAATCACTATTGAGTGTTTAGAAACTATTTTTTTACTAGGTAATGATATAATCAGAATACCTGCTGGAACTACTTTAATACTTGGAGGAACTCCGGGTGGATATTTAGATGGAGACAATAACCAGATAAAAGGGGAATCTATTTCAAGTTCAAGACTCAAATTAACAGGTTCGGATGCCAATACTCCTGGCTTAGAAATAGGAAGTAATTGCACAGATTGTGAGATAGATGAATTATCTATTGATTCTTACGAAGGTGTAACCAAGCCATCTTCTTGTGACTCTTCAAGAGGGCACACTGCTATTTCATTAATAAATTCAGAATGTCTTACTTCAGCTAGCTCTGTCACCATAACAGATAGCCGATTTAATTTTTGGGAAAACGGAATAGAAATTTCTGGAAATCAATGTAATACTCTTATCTCTGATTTGATGTTTAATGATGTTGCAACTGTGGGTGATATAGATTGTGGAGAAGGGAGCCCTTGTGTTCCAAGTCAAACTAATTGTTGTGTTTATGACCCTGACGAGTGTCCATTTCCAACTTTCAGTAGCCATGTAAACGCAGCTATCTTAATGGACGGAGTATCAGGATGTGTAATAGAGAATATATTTCATAATCGAAGTGAAAACTCTGCAACTATAATTATGAGCTCTAATAATGGTTGTATTAATAATGATAATAGGTTAATTAACATATCATGCGAGCAAGGAGGAAATTGTGCTAGAAGTATACTGTGTGATTCGTCTGTTCCTGCTAATAACAATGAAATCATGTTAAATAGTAATGTTAATTGTGGTTTCATTACTCAGTGTTTCACTTCTAGCACTAATAATCAGATTTACGGCCATTAATATTTCTCTTTAACTCGTCAGAACCATGTTTGTCTATTTGTTCCATTCGTGCTAGAGTTCCTAATGATACACCTATCTCTTTAGCCATTTCTTTTTGAGTGTTGTGTAATTTCGGTTTATCCATTTTGGATAAAGTGGAATTACTAGTTTGATTTGATGTTGAGATATATTCTTTTCCCTTCTCAATCAGTATCTCCTTTTCAAGCTCAATAACTCGAATTTCTAGGAATACAACAATTTTCATGAAAAAATATCTATTAACACTTGACATATTATAAAAAATTGTAATATATTTGTTGCAACGCTGTTGCATTTAAAGAAATGCTTCAATTTATAAATTCTTGATTTCGCTAAAGGACGGAGGAATCATCAATTCGAGAAGTGAATCTTGAAACACTCAAGGTTCACCTGAATTGACGTTCGTGACTCCTAAAGTGAAAACACATTAAAGTCGACTAAGGGATAGTCACTAATCTAGTTTTTTCTAAAAGCTGTACATGTCCTTTAGTCATCATTTCGTACCTAAGGGACTGGTACAACGCAATATTTTTACACTGAAAAAAATTAACGCGACATCCATGTCCCAAATACATTCCCATCAAATTCTCTTTTCTCTGAGAACTCTTTCTTCCAGATATATTATTTCGATGTCGAAATTGTATAAAGCGGTGTCAGAGCGGCAGTTTCGACACTTCAAGCCTCCAGGTTCTAGGCTCGTCTATGTATATGAAGATGATTTCATCAAATGGTTAACATCTCAAACCATTCCTTCAAAGACTGAAATTTTAGCTAAATCTGAAATCCCAGAATGATGGAGAGATTTGAGTCAAAATTACATAGCACTATTCGACATAATCAGGAGCCGCGAGAAACTTCAAAACTTGCCTTTTATCATCAGATTGCAAATGGGAATCAAGGTCGAGCCTGTGACAGATTACTAACTGTAATCAAGGAATACGGTCATCCTGTTACTAGACAAATGGCTGCCAAACTATCTGGTTATCCTATTAACTGTATTACGCAGTACGTTAAGATTCTTATCCTAGAAAAGAAGCTATTGGAAAGTAAAGTAAAGTCGAAATGTAAATTAATGAAGCGCCAAGCATACTATCTGAAAGTTGCTGACCCAGAGATTATCCAAACAAAATTGGGATTATGAAAACTATAAGGTATTCAAAGTCGGGGCGGATAATTGAAGAAAAAGAAGTTAACATTTTCCTGTTATTAGAAGAGTTTGTCAATAATTCCTGGGGGCACATCACTAAGCCTGAAGATAGAATGAACATCATCAGATTAGAAATAGCAAATACAGTGGAAGAATATGAAGCAGAAAAAGAATATAGGCGAAAGATTTTGGAAAGAATTAGTTATTCGAAACTTAACGAAACCTAATGAGAACACACTCGTTCATAGTTCAATATGCGGTGGAGTTAGGTATTAATTCTGCAATACTTCTGAATTATTTCGGTCATTGGCATTGTAAGAGCATCCACATTGATTCAAAGAATTTTGATGGATATACATGGACTTACAATAGTATTAAGAGCTTAAGAGAAGTTTATCCTTATTTGAGTGATATGAAGATAAGGACTGCAATTAATAATCTTATTGATAGGAGGTTATTGATAAAGGGAGATTACAACAAGAGAAGGTATGACAAGACCACATGGTATGCTTTAACCAAAGAAGGTTGTCAATACTTGGAACTGCCATTTGTTAAAATAACGAATGGATTTGTTAAAACAACGAATCGAAGTAGTGAAAATAACGAACCTATACCTATTAGTAAACCTATTAATAAACCTATTAATGCGCAATTTGAAAAGTTTTGGGGTTTATACGATAAGAAGAAGGATAAGAAGAAAGCTGAGAAAGCTTGGAGCAAATTATCAAATAGTGATGTCAATGAATTATTTGAAGTCTTACCTAAGTATCTAAAACAATTTGAAATGAATAATAAATTTCAACCATACCCTGCAACATTTATAAATAGGGAAAGATGGAAGGATGATGTTGAAGAAGAACAACCTCTATTAATTAACAATATTCATTACCAAGTCCTATGAGTACTTTAAAAGTCATTGAAGAATCGATAATCGGTTCACTCTTATTAAACCAGAAGTATTATTTCGACCATTGCCGGAAACTGAGCGTGTCCGTTTTCAAAGAAGAGATACATAGGAGCATTTATGAGTCATTGTCTGAAGCTTACTCCAAGAGTGTAAAGTTGGACTTGCCTTTATTAGCGAACTCTATAAAGGACAAACATCTAATTCCCTTTGAGCGACTCAATGAACTAGTGCAAAATGCTAACCCAGCTAAATTGCAAGAGCATATTGAATGTTTAACAGAGGAGAACTTAAGGCAAGGTGTTGTCCAAGTTTTGACAGAAGCACAGCAAGCTATAGGTCAGAGCCAGAATAGTGAAGAGGTGATTTCTCTTGTTAATGACGGGCTAAGCGAACTTCTGAAATCAGATGATTCTGGTGTAGGTCATGTATCTGAATATACAAGAGAAGCACTAGACACGATATTGAATGCAAGGAGTTCAAATGGGCTTTCAGGTATAGATACTGGTTTTCAGAAATTGAACGACCTAACCGGAGGATGGCAGCGAACCGACCTTATAGTTTTGGGCGCAAGACCAGGACTTGGCAAAACAACATTAGCACTTAACTTCATCTTATTTGCAATTGAAAAGAAAATTCCCTCAGTATTCTACTCCCTTGAGATGTCTGTAACCCAGATAATAAATACGTTAGTCTGTATCAAGACAGGCATTGATGTTGAATGCTTAAGAACTGGAAATTTCAATGATGCTGAATTGAGAAAAATAGAACACGCTCATGAAGAGATAAATTCTTGCCCCCTATTTGTTTATGATAATAAAAGAAGCATCACAGACATTGTCATATGTTCAAGGTTCTTAAAAATGAAATACAGTATTGATTTTGTTGTCATTGACTATTTACAACTAATTACAACAGATGATACCAGGATGACCCGAAACTCACAAATTGAAAAAATATCAAGGAGTATAAAGCTTTTGGCTTCTTCTGGAGACTGTAATCTTACAGTTCTGGCTCTATCACAATTGAACCGCTCTGTTGAAACAAGGGGAGGTGACAAGCGCCCACAGTTGTCAGATTTAAGGGAGTCGGGGGCCATAGAGCAAGACGCTGATATTGTGTCTTTTCTTTATAGGGATTCTTATTACAGTGGTAACGATAGAGACAATTGCGTTGAGCTAATAATTGCCAAAAATAGGCACGGTAGGCGGGGGCTTTTAAATCTCGAATATGATAAGCGGAAATTCAAACAAAAGTCAATGCAATCACAATTTAATGAATCAGATATTCAACCAATTGATTTTACTGAGAGTCAAAACGAGCAAGAAGAGGAATTAATTTTTTAAGAAACATCATATTTAAATGAGAACATTGTATAAAGAAGTAGAGTCACCGAAACACTTGCTCAGATTGTTTAGTGACTACGTGCGATACAATGCAAATTGGGTAAATGACTTTTCAAAAGATTATGGCATTGAGAAATACGATTTACCCGTCCCACCATTAACCTGGGATGGATTCCAATTCTATCTAATTGCTTTCGGCTATGCTGTGAATATCCTGCACACAAAAAAAATCATATCGGAGTATCCGGAATATTTGCTTGTACTAAGACAGATTCGGGACGAGATTCATGAAGACAAAGAGAAGAAGTGCTCATCAGATGGAATTTATGTTCACTCTAATTACACAGAAGATTACTATGAATCTTTGTAAAAATATAACCCAAATGCAACATTGTTGCAAGTATTTTTTTATCTTGACATATTATAATTGTTTTTAATATGAGTAATCCCATTTACACGAATGATATTTTTGATGACAGCAAGATTAATGAGGCAATTAATCAACTAAAAAAATTAGATAATTATATTGCCGAAATTGAAACACGTCTAAAATCAATAAAAACTACTCTACCTGGTTTTAGTCCTAGTAAAGATGGGAAACAAATAGAAGAAGCTGCTGTCGCGGTAAGAAAGCTAGCAAACGAACACAAGAACCTAAAAATAGAGAAATCTGAGCTTGGAAAAGAGATAGAGATTGAAAAAGAAAAGAGGAGACAACTAAGGAAGGAACAAAAGCTTCAAGCAAAGGCTACGTTAGCTGAAAAAGATTCATTAGATGGATTAGAGGCCAAAATTAAAGGCATTCAACTACAGTTAAGAAAAATGGGTGCGGAGAAAGCAAAAGCGACCGCAGAAGGAAAAAGATTAACTGCTCAATCAAAGCGTTTGTCCGCACAATTTCGTAAGCAGAAAGCCGAAACTTTAGGAACTAGAACTGCCTTTTCAAAGCTTGCTACGTCGGCAAAGCGATTATTAGGAATTTACTTAGGGTTCCATGCAGTTCAAAGGGTATTTGATTCAATTTTCAGGACTACTAAACAATTAGATGCAGTAACGTTCGCTATTGAGAAGATAATTACTGACGAAAAAGAACTTGCGCAAACTCAAGAATTTTTAAGTGAAACAACAAAGGCGTTCGGAGTTGATTTATTAACAGCAACTCAGGCTTATACAAAGTTTCGGGCTGCAACCAAAGCTACAAGCTTATCAGTTAAAGAAACTCAAGATATATTCGGAACTTTCGCTAAAGTATCTTCTGTTTTAGGTCAAATACTCAATCCACAAGAGAAGTGTTCTTAGCACTTGAACAAATCATATCTAAAGGAAAAGTAAGTACCGAGGAATTAAGAAGGCAGCTAGGTGAGAAAGTTCCAGGAGCTATGAATATAATGGCAGAAGCATTAAATGTGACTGTTGGAGAGTTAGACGGAATGTTGCGAAGAGGAGAAGTGTTAAGTGAAACGGCACTGCCTAAGTTTGCTAAAGAAATCGAAAAGACCTTTGGACTTGAGAATGTTGACCGGATAAACACACTTGCAGCAGCGCAAGAAAGATTTGGTAATGCTTGGATAGAGTTTGTGAGAGAGTTGGAAGCTAACAATGTGTTTGCTGATTTTTTTGAAAGACTATCAAGGGTGTTGGGTTTTATTCAACGTAACTCAAAAGCATTATTAAATTTAACTAAAGCAATAATCACTTTAACGGCTGCTTACGCAGGATACAGGCTTGTGTTGGCTGCTACTTCTAGCTTAGCTAAAGCACTTACTTCGAACACTTTTAGGCTAGTTGTTGCAAACAGGGCTTTATCATTTAGCACCAGAGCAGCAACGGCTTCTCAATTGGCTCTAAATTCTGCAATGGCTTTAAACCCTATGGGATTGCTTGTTACTTCTATAATAGCCGTTGTTGGGGCATTAGCATTATTTGATGAAGGAGCAAAGGAGGTTGAAGAAGAACTATCTAGTCTTGAGAAGAGAATTGATAGTGCAACTGCACAGACAGAGAGATTGTTTTTTGTTATAAAAAATTATAATAAGCAATCTAAAACAAGAAAGGACGCCATTAAGGAGCTTAATGATTTGTACCCAGAGTACCTATCTAATTTAGATATAGAAAAATCCACTCTAGAGGAAATTGAAAGTTTGGAAGAAAAACTAGTGGGCAGAATTGGAGGAAGATTAACCGTCGAAGACTTATCAAGGCAGTTAAATGAAATTGACCTTTTAACAAACAAACTCGAGACAGCAAGAGTCGCATTAGAGCAGGGAAGAAAAGTTACAGACCAAACACTATTGACGTTTTCCAGTGTTAGTGACCCAATCGAAAGACAGATAGAGGATATTGATTTTCGATTAAATGGACTAGCTAAAACTTTTGATTTAATCAATAGACAAAGAGAAGACGCACTTCAAGTTAGGAATAATGAGAAAAGAACTGAAGAGTCAAAATTAATTGAGGAAAACTTCAAAAAGGAAGTAGAATTAGACAAATTAAGAATTGATGGTATTGAGGATAAAAACGATAAAGAGTTAGCACTTTTAGATTTAAAATACAAAAAACTAAGATTTAAACACAGGGATAATAGAAGGGCATTAGAACTCATCGACAAGGGGTATGAAGTAGAATTTAACAGACTTGTAGATAGGTTATTTGGAAAGCTGAAATCTAATCAATCAATTATCCCAGATTTACCAAGTTTAACAGGAATACAAGGTGGAGGTGTAGGGTCTAATGTCACTAAAAACGAAACCTTAGCACTCAACAAGTCTTTAAGAGAATTGAAATTTGAGGAAGAACTTGAGAGGGCTAAACTTCGTGCTTTTAAGTCTACAGAAGAAGAAAAAACTTTACTACATAAAGAGTTCTTAAAAAAAAGACTTGAAGCCGAACTTAAATTTTTAGAAGCTACAAGTCAAGGTGATTCTGCAAGAGCAAAAGGCATTAGAAGGCTCATAGCAAATTTAACAGCAGAGATTGAAATATTATCAAAAGGCGACCCTAAAGGGCGAGATATTTTCTCAGCACTAGGATTAAAAGTAGGTGAGGATGAGAAGCAAGCAATAAACGACTCTGTGAATTTTTCTAAAGGTCAGATTCAACAATTATTCGACTTTCAAGCTCAAATTGCAGCCCAAAGAGTCCAACAGGCAAATACTGAAGTAGCTAGTGCTGAAAGAGCATTAGCTGCGGAAATGCAAGCAAGAAATTTGAATCAAGCTCACAAGATTACGACTAGACAAAAAGAATTAGAAGATGCCAGGAAGAACCAGCAAAAAGCATTAGAACAACAAAAGAAAGCCCAACAGCAACAAATCATTCTGGATGCAATCTCACAGAGTAGCAATTTAATTACTGCAAGTACAACAATATGGTCACAATTAGGATTCCCATTTGCAATACCAGCAATCGCAACGATGTGGGGTTCTTACATATTCTCAAAAGTTAGAGCTGCCCAATTAGTAAAAAAGAAATTCGGAAAAGGTACTGAAGGAGTCGAGATTCTAGGTGGTGGTTCGCATGCTTCAGATGATGACACATATTTGGGTTTTCAGTCAGAAGGTAGACCGGCGTATGGAGAACGAGGAGAGGCAGTTGCAATATTTAGTAAAAAGAGAACACAAGAAATAGGGGCAAGAAGACTGAATAACATGATAAGGTCAATACAAGCAGGTGAACTTTTTGATAGTCATATAGAAAGTGTAGGTCTTCAAACCAAAGTGGACAATAAGTGAATAAAATTAAGTTACACTTTTAAAAGTTAAATTGAAATATTTTTGTCTGCGTTTTTTAAATGTTTTGTGTTTACATAATTTTCTTCTCTTCAGTTTTTCTTCTTTTAATCCATAATAAACATCTGCTGGTGTCAAGTTTTGTAAAGATTCATGATATCTGTGATGGTTATAATATTTTACAAATTGTGAAAGAGGAAAACTCAATTCACCTGGGCTGTAATAATGATCCAGTTTAATTACATTTTTCATCGTTCTGTGATATCTTTCAATCTTGCCTTGCGTTTGAGGATGACCAGGTCTTCCTCTCACATGTTTAATTTTGTAATCATCCAAATAAGAGCTCAACTCTTGACTTAAATAACAAGATCCATTATCAGATAATAACTTAGGCGGTTTATTCAAATTTACATTTGGATGGTTTAATGCCTGATTCAAAGTATTTTTTACATCAAGGGTTTTCATCGTTGAGCACAACTCCCAACTTATAATGTACCTAGAATAATCATCTAATATAGTCGATAGGTAATACCATCCCCAGCCAATGATTTTGAAATAAGTAAAATCAGTTTGCCACATTTGATTGACAGTTGTTGTTTTGTCTTTAAATTCATCTGCGGCAGATATCAGATCATAATGAGGAGGGTTTATCAGTCCAGCAGATTTCAATATTCTGTAAACACTGCTTTCGCTTATAAAGTATTGATTCTCATCAGTATACCTGCAAGCCAATTCTCTACAAGAAAGCTCTGAAACTTCCAGTGCCAGATTCAATATATCAGACCTGATCCGATCAGGAATCTTGTTCCAGTAATGCTTCCTTGTACTTTTCTTTTCCTCTAATCCTACAATTCCATTTTCCCGATATTTCTTATACCAGTTGTAAAAGGTTGATTTGTGAATACCAATTTCCTTGAGAGTTCTTCTAACACTCCATTCGGATTGCTCAACCAGCCTAATCAGTTCCATCTTTTCTTTTGCTGTAAATCGCATATACTTCTTGAATTTTATTTTACTCCATTCAAGCTTTTTTTAAGCACACGATTTTTTAGAGTAAGTTCTGCTACTACCTCTTTAAGGTCTTGATTTTCTGTCTTTAGATGTTGAACTTCTGAAGTGTTGGCTTCACGTTCTGTGTCTCCCTTTAAACGTTTCTTCCCTGCTTCCATGAAATCTTTACTCCACTTATATTATAGTGGTTGTGAAATCTCTTCTCTTCTACAAAGAGAAGCAACACTTTGTTCTCCTCTTAATCCTTCAATGACTATTCTAATCTTTTCTTCTGTAGAAAATTTACGTCTTGTCCTTCTTTTTACATCTCGGACATAAGATTCTGCTGATTTGTTTTTCTTGTTCATAATAAAGTGAATTTAATAGTTATGTATAACTTAATTTTATTCACTTAATGGTCCACTTTTATTTGACGATTTACAGGAGGTATTTCAATGTCAATCCAACTAGCAGGATATTCTATTGAATCTAAATCGACCGGAGGCGTAAGGATGCAACCACACATAACTTAATCAACTTTTTCTCCATTGTCAGGTAATTCAATCCCTTCACTTTTCGTGATCACAAGCTTACCTGATTGCTTAGTTTCCTTCTTATCTACTAAACCTAAATCCCTTGCAATTATGTTAGGATTTAAGAAACCAGCAGCCGCTCCAGTGAACTTCTGGTCATAAATAATACTTTCTATTTCCTTAATGACCCTAACGAAAGCTTCTTTATCTTTTCTGTCTGCTGCCTTGAATTGAATGAAGTAATTTTCAGAACACTTTAAGTAATTACATAAGCCTTTTAACGTATAAGCTCTTAACTTGCAAATTTCAGTTCTTGTGATTTGTCCTTTGTAGTGAAATACTTTCTCTTCTTCTAGTGGGTTATCATCACACCACTTAAAGTATTCAAAAGCAGCTTCTAATAATGCTTTAGGGCTTTCGAAAAGTTTCTTCCTTCCGTGCCTTGTTCTTTTTTTATAAAACTCATTTCCAATTGGTGCTGCCATCATTCTCTATATTAAAAAGGGGCTTTGTGCCCCACAATACCCCAAAAGCCATTCTGAGAATATCGAAGGTAATATATTATAAATAAACGTAATATTCAAGTATTTGGTTCTTAATGGGTTAGATTAAATGTTTGTATTTTGAACATCTCATTTTTTCTACCTCTTCAGGAGTTAATGGTTTTAGTTTGGGTTTTTCTACATCGTAACGATACCTATTGAACTTTTAAAAATTTACTATAATATACACTGTATTAAACTAAAGTTTATTACTCATGCTTGTGAATATAAATTGGTTTAATATAAATCTTTGTCAAGAAAAATATTATCGATATTAGTGACACTAAGAATAAGATAATACCGAAGTAATCCCAGTCATACATTGTCTCTTGATAGTAATAAAGAAACAAGAAGTATGCTAATACAAGAGTTAAAAAATAAAAAACTCTGATTTTCAAAAATTCAAACTTATAATTAAGGTTAATTATAATTATCAGACCAAAATAATAAAGAAAATATTGTACGTAAACTACAAAATATGCTAAAAAGATGTAAGCAAACTCTTCTTTAGAAGTTCGAGCTTCATTAATTATGGCGTAATAAATAAGACATATCAAAAAATAAAGTAAACTTGATATAATTAATACCAGTAAATTCTTGGTAATTATTTTTCTCATTTTTATTTTGTAATAATTATCTAATTACGGTTTCTGAGTGAATACATTCTAATAAATCATTTAACGGTAGATCTAAAATTTGGTCTTCAACTATTTCCCATTTTGGTCTATAATTTTCAGATTTAGCTTCTAATGGATTTGCACTATTATCATCTAGAAAATCATAAACATTATTAAAAATACAATTCCAAAGTAAATCTGCTCCAAAAAATCCAACAGCATCAAATAATCCGGACAATACATTTGCTGTAACTCTATCAACCCCTCTTGTGTAAAATGTCCAATTTCCATTTGATTCCTGAAATAACCCAAATTGTCTATTTCCAGAAACAGGATGGTTTCCTTCATTATCTGGGGTGAATACTGTAGTAAATGTCCAACAAAAACATTGATTAGGAGAATTATCGTATTGGGATGTAATAACAGTTCCGTCATTAGTGGGAATAGTTATGTCAAACATGGTTCCCATAGGATTACTTGATAACCAATTAGGTTCATCAATACTTAATGAGGTGAAATTAAAAGTTCCTGGTATGCAACCATCATCAAATGATTGAAAATTTTGTTGTATGTAATTAAATGTTTCTTCAGCTGATTGCTGTATTCCATTGATGGTAGGAAGGGTTTGAAACTCTAACCAAAAATAATCTGCATTTAAGGTTGCTCCTTTCGCATCAGTTATTGTTTGAAGATCCCAATTTCCTTCCCCGCGATCTTCAATAATGTCTAATATTTCTTGGCTTGGTATAAAACTAGCTAAATCAGAGATATCAGGTATACTGCCATTTTGGAAGCATCCATCTATTAAAATATTAGGGTTATCTTCAATTAACTCCAATATATGAGTCTTAATGCAATCTTTTAATTCACTCACATCTGGTGACATTTCAAGACTATTTAAAACACTAATAAATTCTTCTTCACTACTAATTTCATGCTCGGAGAATATACTACAAATAGTAGGTCTAAAACTTGGACAATTTATGTATGGATTTCCATCGATTGCCAAACACATAATATGAGCTGGAACATATTTGTAAATATCGTCTGAGTTACAATCCATTTCTGATCCAATGAATCCACCTAGCTCATGAATTGAAGCAGTTTGATTTCCAGGAGAATTAAATGTGTTGGCCAGCGAAGTACTTGTGATTACATTATTTTCATAAATACCATCGTACAAACTATTTAGAAATATGTAGTCGTCATAAGTACTATCCATATATTCTGTAGCGTCATTTAAACTAATATCAGTACAATCAGTTTTTTGAGAGTAGATCTCACTAATAATATCTCCTAAAGTCGGAGAATCTTCACTACATGGCACCTTAATTTCTTCGATCATTGATGACAACGAAATATACTCATATATTTTACTGCATCTAAAAGCACAATTATTACCATCCAAGTTATCTCCATAAATATTTGACATTTCATCAAGGATACCTTGACTTATAAGCTGAAGCGCCATACCCTCACATCCACACATTGAATGCCAAACACTGGCGATGGCTGTATTTGAACCAAAGTCTATCCCTAATGAATCGGTGCATGCTGAAAATGAAGAATGTATATCCATCGGATCTCCATCTCCACCTCCTCCACCTCCTGTACAGCACGAGCTTCCTGATAAGTCTTCAACAGGCACAATCTCAATATTTGTAAATACACTATTGCAAATAATTTCTGCTGTAGGATTATAGACATACTTTTCTGCAACAGATCCATCAGGAAGAGTGACAATGTATATTTCTAATGTGATAACCACATGCACGTAGCAATCATATATTCCACGAGAAGATACTCCTGTATCTGAAACATTATATGCTTTGAATATTCTTCTAGTTGGATCAACCATTTTCTTTTGAAAATGTGTAAATGTTTCAATTACATCATTGTTCGAAAAGGAATTGCTAAACAGGAAAAGTTCTAAGTTGCTTCCAGTAACTATCACTTTCACTAAATCTACAACCGTTTGGTTTGAAATTGCTATTACAGGTAAATAAGCAACAGTTTGTTCGTAATTTTCAACATCTAAAGCTTCAGCTAAATCCCACCTAATTTCATTTACTGAAGAGTCTATATCGAAATAACCCGCTGTTGATTGTAAATGGTTCAAAATATTATTTTCGTTTAATCCCCCAGGATTAAATGCCACAGGTTCATTGATTATATCTTGTGGTTGGTGAACTAATGATTCATCCTTTTGGCAGCTTATTAAAAAGAAGCAAAAAGTTAATAGATAGACAACTTGTTTAAACATACTTCTTAGGTTGAGTTAATGAATAATGAAAGTTCTAGTTGGCTACTAATATAGAACGAATTACTTATACAAGATTGTACAAGTAATGGTATTTTTTGAAATTCCAATTAACTAATACAAAAAGAATTTAATATGAGTTGTGTAAATCGTCAAATAAAAGTGGACCATTAAGTGAATAAAATTAAGTTATACATAACTATTAAATTCACTTTATTATGAACAAGAAAAACAAATCAGCAGAATCTTATGTCCGAGATGTAAAAAGAAGGACAAGACGTAAATTTTCTACAGAAGAAAAGATTAGAATAGTCATTGAAGGATTAAGAGGAGAACAAAGTGTTGCTTCTCTTTGTAGAAGAGAAGAGATTTCACAACCACTATATTATAAGTAGAGTAAAGATTTCATGGAAGCAGGGAAGAAACGTTTAAAGGGAGACACAGAACGTGAAGCCAATACTTCAGAAGTTCAACATCTAAAGACAGAAAATCAAGACCTTAAAGAGGTAGTAGCAGAACTTACTCTAAAAAATCGTGTGCTTAAAAAAAGCTTGAATGGAGTAAAATAAAATTCAAGAAGTATATGCGATTTACAGCAAAAGAAAAAATGAAACTGATTAGGCTGGTTGAGCAATCCGAATGGAGTGTTAGAAGAACTCTCAAGGAAATTGGTATTCACAAATCAACCTTTTACAACTGGTATAAGAAATATCGGGAAAATGGAATTGTAGGATTAGAGGAAAAGAAAAGTACAAGGAAGCATTACTGGAACAAGATTCCTGATCGGATCAGGTCTAATATATTGAATCTGGCACTGGAAGTTTCAGAGCTTTCTTGTAGAGAATTGGCTTGCAGGTATACTGATGAGAATCAATACTTTATAAGCGAAAGCAGTGTTTACAGAATATTGAAATCTGCTGGACTGATAAACCCTCCTCATTATGATCTGATATCTGCCGCAGATGAATTTAAAGACAAAACAACAACTGTCAATCAAATGTGGCAAACTGATTTTACTTATTTCAAAATCATTGGCTGGGGATGGTATTACCTATCGACTATATTAGATGATTATTCTAGGTACATTATAAGTTGGGAGTTGTGCTCAACGATGAAAACCCTTGATGTAAAAAATACTTTGAATCAGGCATTAAACCATCCAAATGTAAATTTGAATAAACCGCCTAAGTTATTATCTGATAATGGATCTTGTTATTTAAGTCAAGAGTTGAGCTCTTATTTGGATGATTACAAAATTAAACATGTGAGAGGAAGACCTGGTCATCCTCAAACGCAAGGCAAGATTGAAAGGTATCACAGAACAATGAAAAATGTAATTAAACTGGATCATTATTACAGCCCAGGTGAATTGAGTTTTCCTCTTTCACAATTTGTAAAATATTATAACCATCACAGATATCATGAATCTTTACAAAACTTGACACCAGCAGATGTTTATTATGGATTAAAAGAAGAAAAACTGAAGAGAAGAAAATTATGTAAACACAAAACATTTAAAAAACGCAGACAAAAATATTTCAATTTAACTTTTAAAAGTGTAACTTAATTTTATTCACTTATTGTCCACTTTGGTTTGAAGACCTACAATGCTTTGGAAATAGCTTTAGCCTCTTTCTTAGGGTTATCTGGCTCTTCAACAATGTTTGATGCTAAGATTAGTTCAATTGCAATTACAGAATTATTATATGGGTATTGTTCCAACGAGGATAAGATTGTTACAAATGAATGGGTTGAAAGGCATGTAGGAGATGAGTATCATGCTGATTGTTTCAGATTTACTACACCTTTAAATTATCCTTATCTATGCGATTATGATGTAGACTCAGGATATGGTCAACCTTGGCATTTTTCAGTTTCAGATGGCCCTTATAATGTATACTTCCAACAATGGAGTATCCCATGGACATGGACAGTAAATTGGTTAAGTTCATCAGAGTTTATTGTTTCTGATTTTGGAACGATTCCTCCAGGTGGTCAAACTTGGTATTTATTTGCTACTTCTTCAAACTCAGGTACTCAGATTCTAAAATGGAGCATAGTAGATTGCGACAATGATGACGACCCTTGTGAAGATTTTGAAGAAACTTTTAGAATAAATTATGAAGAAATTGATATTGCATTAAATCCTGTCCTTCCAGTGAACGAAGCTATTTTAATTTATCCTAACCCTGCAAATGATGAAATAAGATTTAACAATTATAAATATGAGTCATTAATCATTTTTGATATTAAAGGTAAGAAGGTTTTAAGTATTTTTGAATTTAAAGAAGCAGTTGATGTTTCACATTTAACCAATGGGTTGTATTTTGTAATTTCCAAGATTGAAAATGAGATAAAATATGAAAGATTGATTATTAGTAATTAATCAAAGCGGAAAGTTTGATTCTTCATTTACTAAATGCGTTTGTATTATCTTATGACTAATTTTTTTTTTAACAATTTTTTTTCTATTATTTCTAGCTAATAACTCATTTGGACAAAAATTTAATGCTTCAATAGGTTCAAGCATTACTTATTATAATGATATAAAATTTAAAGAATCAAACTTTTTTAAAAATTTCAAGAAACCAGCTTTTTCAATTGGATATATTTTAGATGGAAAATATTCTATCTCTTTTAATCATATAAAGCATAAATATTTTATTCTATTTTTATCTCCAGAACAGATTGAAATAGGATTTGTGTCCTGGAGAGAATTAAGAAATTACTCGATTGATTTTGGATATGTTCTAAGTCAAAAAAAAATAAGTTTCATACCACATTTAGGTTTTGGCATTATTGAATATAAAGACAGCCAAATTTTAGATATTTCTCCATCAGAAATAAATCACAGCTTTGTTTGGGCCAGAGATGCTTTTAGCTTTTTAGTTGGTTTTGAAGCAAGATACTATTATACTACCAACAGTTTTTTTGGACTAAAGAGTGACATCATTTTTTCTTCAGAAATTAATCATACTCCATTAATATTAACCATCGCAATTGGATATGAATTTTAGGAGGATATCGTTTATAAAAAAAAATTAAGTAGTACTTGTAATAGTTTCGACTAGTTAAAATTAGGGTCTAGTAACCTTGAATTATACTCCCTTACTTTAGTTTCTTCGAAGCTATCTAAATAGTTCTGTGTTGTCTTAGTACTGTTATGACCCAAGGCTTCAGAGATATAATCAATGCTAGCACCACTATTTCTTAATATAGTGGCATAAGTATGTCTAGCATAATAGAATGTAGGGATAACATCAAACTCTAATTCTAAAGCAATTCTTTTCATCCACTTATTAATGTTTTTAATTTGCTGTTTTGAAATGCTCAGTTTTCTTTCTTCAGATATTCCTGGGGTGAAAAATGGAAAAATATTATTATCAGAGTTTCTTTTATCCACTCCCCATTTATTTATTATGTTTTTGGCTTGAGTTGTTAGATATACTATGGTTTTCTTTTGCTTCCCTTTATTTGCTCTAGATGACTTCTGCCGAATAAAGTACAATTTGTCACTGTCTAGGTTACTCCATTTTAGATTTGCAATATCCTTGAAGTTCATTCCTTGACATAAATAACTAAACATCCATATATCTCGAAACTTCTCCATGTTAGGGTGGTAACAATTGTGATTAAAGATTTGATTTACTTGTTCAAATGTTAAGGCTCTTTTATGATTTACACTTGAAGGAACAACATACTTATCAATGCCAAAAGGATAATATTCCTTAGGAGTGAATCCTTCGTTAATAGAAATATTATAGATTCTTCTAAGATTCCTTAAATAAATCCCGACCGTAGAAACAGAATTTCCTGCGTCTGTCATCCATTGTTCATAATCTTCTAAAAGCTTAACAGTAATCGAACTAAATGGCATTTTGATATCTTCTTTTGGAGTTTTGGAGTATTCTTTCAATTCTTTTTTAGCAAAGTCTTTTATTGAATTAGCGGCACAATAGTAACTATTAGCTGTGGAAGCTCGTTGTTCATCTTCTAATTTTAATTGGTAGTCTTTGAATGATTCAAATACATCAGAAAATATCGACGCCTTTGATTTCTTAAGGTATAATTCTTCAAATCTTCTAAAATCAAATTGGGGTAACTCTGAAATGTTTTTTTCTGCCTTGTTTAACAGTTTGAAAAGTTTGTCTCTTATAATCTTGTTTTCCTTTCCTTTGATTTTAGATGAAAATAAAGGCTCAATAGATAGATGAGTTTCTTTTTCTCCAGTATCCTCTGAAACAATTTTAACTTCAATCCCTGGATGATGATATCCGGTTTTATAATATCTTCTAACCTTCTTGTTTGTTACACGAATCATGATAGGATAAGTGCCATTTTTCAATTTTCGTCTTTTATCCCAATAGATTGATGCTTTAGCCATTTTTTAAATTTGATACACTATTTGATACACCAATTTAAGGATAAAAAGAAACTAAAAGAAACTAGATGATAACTAAATCATTGATTATCAGTGTAATTAGTGTGTAAAAGAAACCAAATGAAACTAGATGAAAACGTAAAGGTTATGACTTCTAATCAGTAGGTCACAGGTTCGAATCCTGTCGGGGTCACTAGAGAATACCAAAGTCTTATGTTAAAAACATAGGACTTTTTTTATTTATGGACAATTACATGCTGTTTAAATTGAAAGAAAAAATTGATAGCTTAAGAATTTAATTGCTCTTAAATACACATCAGCAAACCAATGTATCATAGCTATTACTAAAATTTAATTTTAGAATATAAATTAATAATACTCATAAATGAGTTTTTATGCTTGATCCGAAGTAAGTCTTCAACTAATAGAAAATCTTGATTAAAAGCTTCCAATGTGTTAGGTTATTCCTATTTTTTAATGATTATATTTATTATATCCAACAATTTAGATTGGTTACACTTGGCATGATCTCCCATATGAAGATTTCTTATTTCGTTTTATTAATTATTTTTTACTTAGGTTTTACTCAATCTACATCTAACGCGCAAACTCCTATTGAACAAGGACCAGTCTCATCTTGGGTTGAAAACATTGACTATATACCTGGCAAAAATGACGATCAGAGTCCCTATCGCTATTTATTGATTGATCAGCAAAAAAATGCTATTCTTCAAGAAAATTATTACCACACTGTTGTGCATCTTTATAATTCACAGGGAGTTCAGGAAATGTCTTCGATTACCATGCACTATGACCCTAGTTTTCAATCTTTAATCATACATAAAATTTTAATCCACAGAGGCGACGAAACCCAAAAGAGGGTGACAAATGATTTTAAAGTCCTCCAGAGAGAAACAAATCTAAATCGTTCTATGTATGATGGATCTCTAACTGCAATAAAAGAGTTGAATGATATCCGACCTGGTGACATTATTGAATATAACTATACTATAAAAGGCTATAATCCTATTTACGGTAATCATAGATTTGCAACTCTTTATCAAGATTATGAACTGCCTATAAATCATATATATCAAACATTCATTTTTAATAAAAAAATGAATGTTAAATACTCAACTGATGCAGTTACAGCAGATGTTTTAATAGAACAGGATAAATGGATTTACAAATGGGATCTGAGGGATCGTAAGGCAGAATATTTTGATTATACTATTCCGGTATGGTATGAACAACACAGGTTTGTAACACTGTCCTCAATGAAAAACTGGAAAGATGTTGTGACTTGGGCAACCGAATTATACGACATAAGCTCAGTAGACAGAAAAAAATTGAGCAAAGAAATAGAATCTCATCTTTCATTACATAATAGCGATGAAAATATATTGGCTGCGATTAGATTTGTTCAGGATGAGATCAGGT
Source organism: Saprospiraceae bacterium (assembly GCA_965248155.1). GTDB lineage: Bacteria > Bacteroidota > Bacteroidia > Chitinophagales > Saprospiraceae > RFSX01. The sequence continues at coordinate 335,103 of CBDFIO010000001.1, read as the reverse complement.
ATTTAGGTTTTGAAGAAGGAATTAATGCCTTTAAGCCGCATAATCCATTACAAGTCTTAAAACAACGATTTGGAGATTGCAAGGATAAGTCTTTTCTATTAGCCACCATTCTTCAAGAAATAGGAATTGATGCAGTCCCTATTCTTGTACATTCAAGTAAAGGAGAATCAATTGAAAACAGAGCACCTAGTCCTCATTGTTTTAATCATTGCATTGTAACTTTTACAAAGGATGAGGAAACCTTTTTTATTGATCCAACAATTAGTTATCAGGGTGGTAACCTTGATCATATCGTGGACCCAACTTATGAAAAAGGATTGCCCATCAAAGAAGGAGTTGGAAATTTACAATCTTTTGGTGATAATATTACACCACAGATTATTGTCGACGAAATCCTAACACTTGATTCCATTAATGGAAGTGCAACTTACAACATCATTTCTCGATTTACAGGTGAGAAGTCAGACAGCGAGAGAGCTTATTTTAATAGAAACAGCAGGTCTGAAATTAAAAAAAATTATAGTGAATTTTACCAAAATACTTATCAAGAACTTACTGCTGATTCCCTAGAACTAATTGATACTTCTCGTAATAATTCTAATGAACTCATCGTGAAGGAATCCTACCAAATTCCAATTATCTGGGAAGAAACTGATAAGCACTTTGTTCTAAATTTATCATCACTCATTCTTAATGATTACGTTAACTTATCGGTTCCACAAAAGACTAATACTCCATACGATTTAGGTGATTTAATAGAATACATCCAAACTACAATTATTCATCTACCTGGAACTTGGACCATTTCTAACAAAGAGAATAAAATCAATAATAAATACTTTGATTATCGTCATTCAATGACCTTTGAAGAATCAGACACTTCAGTTAAAATATAGGTATTATTTAAAAAAAGGAAGTGTAGATTATTCTGATGTCAAAACAATACTAAAACAATTGAATGAGATTGAAGATGATCTAACATATCAATTATCTTATGATAAAGGTTTAATTGGATCTGAAGAAAATTCAACTCTTGCTTGGCCAGTTTGGATTCTGATTATTATAGGTCTTCTTTTTGGCGCAATATTGTGTAATTGGATGTATTTCCGATATGACCCGAAACCACCAATTTATAATGAAGGAAAGCCTACTCGCGGTTGGCTAATCCTCCCAGCAATTGGATTAGTATTGTCTCCATTTTCTTTTATAAATGATTATATAGAGTTAATTGCAGAAGAAACTTTTAGTAGCTCTTCTTGGAAAATTTTATGGAATGAGTCTAGTGTTGATTATGGCCGTGAATTACTTATCTTAACGTGAGTTCGACGTAAGGAAGTGGAAAAATAGGATAAAAAGAAAGAGCAATTTTGTTTATCTTAATAGTTGATAATCAATTAATTAAAACAAAAAAGCTCTACTATGAAAGATAGTCAAATTATTGCAATTTTCTGTGCTTTCGATGATTTTTTCACCGATTTTGATCACTTTTAAAAATCTCATACCCTAGAGGGAAAGAAAAATCGACGGAATCGTACCTGCAGGTTATCCATGAGCGAGGTGATGAGCATCATCGTATTTTTTCATATGAGTGGATACCGTTGCTTTAAGCACTTTTACCAGAATCATGTCTGCCAACATATGCGCGGCTATTTTCCCAATCTGGTATCTTATAATCGGATGGTGGAGTTGCAAACCAAAGCGGTCCTACCATTAGCCTTGTTTGTAAAGATGTACCGAATGGGTAAATGTAGTGGGATATCCTTTATTGATTCAACCAGTATCCGGGTCTGTCACAATCGAAGGATTCATTCCCACAAGGTGTTTGCTGGACTGGCCAAACGAGGCAAGACTTCAAAGGGTTGGTTTTATGGTTTCAAACTTCATCTGGTTCATAATGACCGGGGCGAAGTGATTGATTTTCAACTCACTCCGGGCAATGTGCATGATAATGCCGTATTGAAGTGTAAACGGTTTATGAAGAAGGTCTATGGCCGGTTGTTCGGTGATAAAGGCTATATTGTCAACAAGCAAATCTTTGACACTCTTTTCTTGAGAGGTATTCATTTGATTACTAAGTTGAGACGGAATATGAAATCCAAAATGATTACACCCCTACAGGATGCTCTTCTGCTCCGAAAACTTGCTATCTCTGAAACCATTATTGACCAACTCAAAAATATTTCACAGATCGAACATACAAGGCATCGTTCCTTTGCCGGATTTTTCGTCAATATACTTGGTGGACTTTGTGCCTACGGGTTTAAAGAATCTAAACCCTCCATTTATAAGAATCTGGTCGATACCAAACAACTCCTTTTGGCCTAGTCTTACATCAAACTCACGTTATATTAATTAGTTTTGAAACAATAATAAATATTGTTTTATTAATAGGGAAAATACTACTTATTATACTATTTTTTAAAAAGCGTAGCAGTATTCCAAAATTCATGGCTTGTTATTATATCATTATGTTTTTAGTTGTGTTTATTGATGGATGGGTAGTTCAAACATTAATGCCAGAAGAATCGATGTGGAGTAGAGATTTACTAAATAGGTTTACAACCTGCTTGATTTGGGTTCCATATTTTCTCATTTCTAAAAGGGTTGAAAACACATTTACTCATATGCTCAATCCTGTTGCGGATAATTTAAATGAAGAGAATAATATTAATTAAGATCCTACTTTTTTAATACCTCTTTATTCGGATAAATTGGTTTTGTGCTTAAAAAAAAGCCCTCTTTTTCTAAGAAGGCTTTTTTAGTTGTATTATATTTTAATCCTATTGCCGCATTCCAACTAGTGTACACTCTCCTGTTATAGGAACTGGCAATCCAGCTGCGGTAACAACTAAATTAACTGTGCCATCAATAGTTGATAGATCAGAAGATAATGTTGCAGACCCGGTTCCAACAACATCAGCAGTTATTGTTCCAATCGTTGGAAGATCCGGAAGAACAGCATCTTTTAATTCATCCATTATCGTCAAAGTTTCACCATCTACCGATCCTCTGAAAGAAATTAGAATACCCATTACTTCAAGCGAAAGAATTATAGAAGACTTGTCATTTTCATCCAGTCCGGGTTCGATAACAATCAATAAGCTGTCATTGCTTAATGCCGCTAAAAATCCGGGGCATGTGAAAACTGAAAGATACATTCCAATAAATTTATCTCTTGCATATACACAACTACCATCGTCATTTGTTGCTTGCGAATTATAATTTTCTGCATCTGGATCTGTACATCCGGAATACACACAGTTTCCACTGTCTAAGGTCGCAGTAGCATCGTAATTATCAGCGGTTATGTCAGTACACCCTTCGATCTCATCATCACCACAAGATTGGAAAGTTAGAATTAGTCCAACTAACATTAAAAGGCTGAAAAATGTGAATATTAGATTATTATTTTTCATGATTTACAAACATTTGATTTTATAATTAAAATTAAAAATTAAATCTCAAGAAACTAACGAAATAAATAAACTATAAAGCCTGTTTTACATTTTACCCTAAACTCGCAACAACATTTATAAATACCCCTTAGCCTTTTGTTTTCAAAAGGCTTTCAGGGTTTTGTAGTTTCACCTAAAAGGTGGAAATTGCGGTTGAACCCTGCAAAACACTACAATGCTTAAAACTAAACAATCTTCAAAAAATATCACCCCTTTTGGTGGCTTAAATTTTATTTTTAATGCCATTAAACGCTCAAAAATAGATGTTTTTCTCGATAAAAATTTAGGTTATCGGAATTTTAGAGCCCAATATTCGTATGCCGACATTGTGCTTTCTTTGTTGGGAAATTCTTTATGCAATGGAGAGTATATTTCTGATTTAGAACATCTTAAAAATAAATTCACTTGCCAAAGTTTTACCAAAATCCCTTCCCCAGATACGGTTGAATATGCTTGTCAGGAATTAAAAGAACCAACAATTAGGGAGATAACTGGCCAAGGAATTGTTCATCAATTCAATTACAACAATCAAACCAACGCATCTTTAATCGCTCTTTGTGCAAAAACAGGTCAACTTAAAAAAGAAGAAAAATACACACTTGATTTTGACAATGTAGTTCTTGAAAACAAAAAACAAGATGCCAAAAAAAGCTATAAAAACACTAAAGCCTACCATCCCAATTTCGCCTTCATAGGCAGATTACCTGTGCATATTGAAAACCATAACGGCAACACCCCTGCAAAGTATAAACAATTTGAAACACTAGAAAGATGTTTTAAAAACCTGAGCGACAATCAAATAAAAATAGAACATTTTAGAGCAGACTCTGCATCTTATCAAAAAGAAGTCATTGAACTGGTTAGCCAAAAGGCGACTAACTTTTATATTAGAAACATCAGTTCCCAAAAGTTCATCTCTTTATGTGGAAAAATTAAAGATTGGAAAAAAGAGGAAATCAACAACGAAATAAAAGAAGTTGCATCACTAATTTACACCCCTTTTAATGGGGGATTTTCTTATAGAATTGTGCTTACAAGATCTCTAAAAAAAGACCAGCAAATCGATTTTATATCAGGGACCCCTTACAATTATTATGGAATAATGACCAACAATTTAGTTTTTTCAAATCAAGAAATTATCGAATTTTACAACCAACGAGGCGATGGGGAGAATTCTAACAAATTCTTAATCAGTGATTTCAACTTGAAACACTTGCCTTTTATGGATTTGGATACCAATACTGCGTTTATGTATTTAATGGCGATGTGCTTAATTCTTTTTGAGTGGACAAAAGTAATTTTGGTGAAAAATAAAACTCCAAATATTAGTCTTAAAATGAGAGTCAAAACGGTTTGTTTTCGTTACATTACTGTGGCTACAACTTTTGTAAATCACGCCAGAGAGAAAATACTTCAGGTTTTCTCAAACCAAGAATACAAAATTTTAAAAATTTAAAACAAGGATTTACTGGAATTGCAAAAAAAAACTCATTTGGAGTAAGGGGGGCTATACACATAGCCTATGAAATTTTGTTGAAAACGGAATGAAAACCCTGAAAAAATTAAATACATTTACATATTAAAGACCTCGGATTTCTGTTGCGAGTTTTGGGTTTAAATTAAAAAATAAAGTACGTTACTTTTTTGTCAAATTGTAAGAATGGAGACAGGTACCTTAAAAGATATTAAGTTAAACACCATCGAAGAAGCCATCCAGGACATAAAAGATGGTAAAGTTATTATTGTTGTCGATGATGAAGACAGAGAAAATGAAGGCGATTTTATTTGCGCCGCCGAAAAAATAACTCCTGATATCATCAATTTTATGGCGACTCATGGTCGGGGTCTTATTTGTACTCCTATCACAGAACAGCGAGCGAAAGAGCTTGAACTCAATAAAATGGTCAGCAGCAATACAGCCCTGCATGAAACTGCATTTACAATATCAATAGATCTTATTGGAAACGGGTGCAGTACAGGTATTTCAGCCTACGACAGAGCAACAGGTATAAAAGCATTAGTTGAATCAAAAACCACAGCACAAGATTTCGCAAGACCAGGACATATTTTTCCACTAATCGCCGAACAGGGAGGTGTGCTTAGAAGGACTGGACATACTGAAGCCGCTGTAGATCTGGCAAGGTTGGCAGGTCTCTATCCTGCAGGCACTCTGGTAGAAATTCTTAATTCAGATGGTTCAATGGCTCGCCTTCCTCAACTCATAACAATGGCCAAAGCTTTAGACCTGAAGATTATTTCGATTAAAGACTTAGTTGCCTACAGAATGCAAAATGAAAGTCTGATTGAACGAAAAACAAGTGTAAAATTCGATACGCAATATGGTGAACTCGAAGTGATCGCATTTACTGAAATCAATTCGAGGCTAACTCATTTGGCTATCAAAAAAGGAAATTGGGGAAAAGGTGAAGCTATTCTGACAAGAGTTCATTCTTCCAGCAATACCGGTGATATTCTAGGTGCTTTACTTCATGGTTATGGGCAACAATTACACAGAACATTAGAGATTATATCTGAAGAAGGTAAAGGCTTACTCCTATATCTCAGACAAAAAGAAGATGACAAACATATTCTTAATACTCTAGATGCCCTTCAATCACAAATCAAAAACGGGCAACGATTGAATCCTTCACCCCACCACACCAAAAGTAATCAGCAGAGAGATCTTGGTATTGGAGCCCAAATCCTGAACAAACTCGAAATTTCCAAACTTAAACTGCTTACAAATAATCCGAGAAAAAGAGTTGGGCTTATTGGATATGGTTTAGAAATCGTTGAAAATATTCCAATTAGAATTAAATAAATGACATGCTAAGCGCTGAAGAGATCTTCAATAAAATGTATAACAATGATGATTTCAGTCAATGGTTAGGTATTGAAGCTCTGGAAATTGGGGATGGGCGTTGCACCCTTCAGATGACTGTAAGACATGAAATGACCAACGGTTTTGATATCGCTCATGGAGGTATCTCATATTCCTTTGCTGATAGTGCGTTTGCATTTGCTTCCAATAGCCGAGGTCAGCATGCAGTCTCTATAGAAACATCAATATCACACACTGCTGCAATTAAACCGGGTGATATATTAACAGCTATCTGCGTTGAAGACAACCTCTCTCCGAAGTTGGCACAATATCGAGTTACAGTTACCAATCAAAATGATGATGTTGTTGCCTTATTCAAAGGAACTGTATATAGGAAATCAACAGTTTGGGAATAATTGTTAAATCCAGCACCGTGACTGAAAGAAGTAAATTCATACTACTCCTTTGCTTCTCTGTTTTCTATTTTTCTCAACTGCTCAATTCTCAAAGTATAGTTCCAAATGCCAGTTTCGAACATAATGTCAATGATATTCAGAAATGGAATTTTTTTGGAAGTGAAAGCATACGATTAAAAAATTGGACATATCGTGGAGGCTGGGGATATTCCATTTGCTCCTGCAAGAATAAAGTGACAGCTCAAAACGAGTATGAAGGATTTTGTAATTTGAACAATATGCTGTCCAAGATGGATGTCAAATGATTCAGATGGGATACTATTCAAGAGGAATAGATTACAGAAGAGACGCAGAAAATCATGGAATTTCTTCATATATCAAAGTTCCATTGAACTCATCATTAGAAGTAGGTAAAATATATGAAGTCTCAATACATGTCTTTTTTCCTGATAGATATAATATTGATACTACAATTTTTAAAAATGGAGGTATCAAATTGACGAATATTCCTGTGAAAAACATAAAGGACTCCATGCTGGAATCCAACAACATCCTTTCGTATGGATCAACTCATCTTAATCAATGGAAGAGGAAAAGCTGGACTATTCGACCTCTATGTGATCTAAACTATTTAACGATTGGGTTATTTAGAAATGGGAATTGGCCAAATAATCAATATAGGGAAGGGAGATACTATTACTTCATTGATAACTTAGAGATAAGAGAAACACAAAATTCCGGTGGCAGCTATGAGTATGTAGATTGTTTTGACCAGGACTATTTTGAAAAAACAGCAATCGCGAAAGATTCAACTATTTTACTGTATGATCAGAATCAATACAATCTGAGTATTAATCAAAAAATGCAAATTGATTCAATCGTAAATTCAACCAACATTAGGAAAAATGATGTTTTGGAGATAGAAGCTCATGCCGATTCTTATGGGAGTGACAATTTATTATTATCGCAAAAAAGAGCAAATCAAGTAAGTGAATATTTGAACGTACACCATAAAATATCTCCTGTCAGATTATTAGAAATAGCAAAAGGTGACAGTTTAGCTAGATTGGAATTCGGATCAAACGTAAAAGAACAATCATTTAGAAAAGTCATTCTTAGAAAAAGTCAATTATCGGTAAACCAGGGGGCCTATAGAAATATGGTGAAGTTTGCCAAAACTGAAGAAAGAGCTGTATTTGTAAAAAATTTGAAAATCTGGCTTAATACGGTAAGCCCAAAATATCTGAATTTGATATTCCATGATGATAGAATATCCAAGTCTCTAAATAAGCAAATGGTAGATCTGATTAAGCTGAAGATAACTAATTCCTATACCCAATTAAACTACGGTCTTAACGCATTTCTGCTGGATTCTTTGATAGTAGAAGATCAAAAATATATTAACCTGGAATCAGCCATACAAAAATTAACAGGAACACAATATGAAATCTCACATGGCAATAAATTCAATGTCTCAGACCAGATAAAAAGAGATCATTACGAAAGCAATCTAGATTACTTAGAATATTTTTTACAAGAATATGGCTGGCCATTAAAATCTGAGTATGGCGAAAGATTGATTTCCGTTGTCCCTTTAGTTATCAATCATTCAAAAGATGTAGAACAGTATGAAAAATATCTCCCCATTCTAAAACAACATTGTCTCAAAGGAGAAGGCAATTGGGTCGATTATGCGAATCTATACGATAGATTCTTAATGCTAAATGATAAAGAACAAATCTATGGTACTCAATATAAAAGAGAAGGAAACAAAGCGGTTCTTTACAAGTTTAAATCCATCGATGGTGTGAATCAAAACAGAGAACTGATTGGCTTATCTAAGTTAAGTCTTGACAATATTATCTATTTCAAAAATTAAGATTTAAACACTTTATGATATTTGATTCTTCTAAGGTCCTCCTCGAAACATTTATTCTGATTAATTAGTGAGATATTTAAACAAAGAACATAATAAATGAAATATTTACTTTCTTCCTTACTATTCCTTATCAGCATTGCTTTAATTAGTCAAGAAAAAATTGATAGTGGATTTCCCTTCCAAAACGATAATTTCAAAAAGTATTCTCTTTATGTTCCAAGTTCATACGATGAAAGCACACCCCAGAGTTTGATGCTTGGTCTCCATCCTCTCAATACAAATCGCTGGGATGCAGAATCATGGCGAGATACACTTAATTGCATTTGCTGAATCAAATAAACTTTTACTTGTCTGCCCTGATGGAGGACCTGATGGACGGATTGACGATCCTATAGATACTGCTTTTACGAGCGTCCTTTTGGATTCGATTGGTTTTTGGTATAATATCAATAGAAACGAACAATACGTAATGGGTTTTTCGTGGGGAGGAAAAACAAGCTATACATATGGGCTAAGGAATACAGAGAAATTCAAAGGTTACCTCATCATTGGAGCAGCAATAAATGGAACCGGAGAGATCAATAATATTCTTGAAAATGCTGAAGACGAATCCTTCTACTTAATACATGGATCTGCAGATTTATTAGCGGCAAGATTTACACCCTTATTCCAAGCACTGCAGAATAATGAAGCCTGTGTAGAATCTAATGTTTTACAAGGTGTTGGCCACACAATTGACTTTCCGATGAGAAATCAGATTATGACTGATGGGTTCAATTGGTTAGGGGAGTCGAGTTGTAATCTACAGGCCGGAATTGATGATATCTTCTCAGGATTGAACGTACATCCAAATCCAAGTCATGGAATAATTAATATTCAGGATTTGAGTAATAAAAATATGAGTGTTAAAATCTTTGATATCAATGGGCGCTCCATTCCATTTACACAAAAAAACGATGCCGTAATACTTCATAATCCAGTTGCGGGCTTATACTTTCTTCACTTAAGAGCAAAAAATCAAAGCAAAGCCCTTATATTATATGTACAGTAAATTGAAGTATTGACTTTTTAAATAGATAGTAAGGATTAAACTATCCCCAATTACAATTTGAACCCGGAAAAAGTACATATTGAAAAATCATGGAAAGATGTCCTGTGGACAAATTTTGAATCACAGTACTTTGACAATATAAGCCTGCATCTAAAAAATGCTAAAGGCAATGGAAAAACGATTTATCCCCCGGGATCTATGATCTTTCATGCATTCAATCTCACTCCATTAGATAAAGTAAAAGTTGTTATTCTAGGTCAGGATCCTTATCATGGCCCCGGAGAAGCAATGGGTCTTTGTTTTTCGGTTCCAAAAAATATTAAAATACCCCCATCTCTTAAAAACGTTTATAAAGAACTCATTACTGACTGCGGCATTACGATGCCGGTTCATGGCGATTTAAGTTCTTGGGCAGACCAAGGTGTCTTTTTATTAAATGCTATGCTTACGGTTGAACATAAAAGTCCGGGGTCTCACAAAAATATTGGATGGCAGGAATTTACTGATGCAGTTATTCAATTGATCTCAGAAAAGAAATCTGGTATTATTTTTTTGTTGTGGGGAAGGTTTGCTCAATCTAAAAAAGTGTTAATCGATGAAATGAAGCATTATGTTCTTGAAGCGGCTCATCCCTCCCCTCTTGCAAGAAATGCGTTTATGGGATGTGCCCATTTTTCAAAAACAAATGAACTATTAAAAACTAATAAGCAATCTCCAATAGATTGGCAAATAGTGTAAATTTGAAGTATATGCAGAAAAAGTTTAAAATCCTCATTATCATCACCGCTATTCTTGGTTGTACAGCTGTAATATTAGGAGCTTTTGGCAGTCATGTTCTTCCTGCTCATCTTGGTCCGAAATCAATAAGCGCATTTAAAACCGGAGTTAATTATCAGTTCTATCATACACTGGCAATCTTTTGTACAGCTTTATTGTATCGGATATATAGAATAAGAGGATTATTCTATGTCTGTCTCTTCTTTTTATGTGGAATATGTTTGTTTTCAGGCAGCCTTTATCTACTAGCAATGAAAGAGGTATTTGGTTTTGAATCTACGAAAATACTTGGATTACTTACCCCTCTTGGAGGTGTCGCTTTATTAGGTTCCTGGGCGGCTGTCTTTTTTACAGTTATTAAGATTAAAGTATAATTTTAAAAAAATATTGCTGGTTTTTTATATATGTTTATATTTATATCTAAAATCTTACCAAATGAAAAACATAGCGATAACTTTCTTATTATTTTTTGGATTAATTACTACCGGATTTAGCCAATTTAGTTTTGGAGCAGGTGTACAAATGATATTTGATGGGTCAGTTCTAGGAATACAAGGTAAGGCCCTCTATGATGTAAATGATTCGTGGGCAGGTGCGGGTACCTTTACTTATCACTTAGAGGACTTTTACAACTTCTCTATTGATTTCGATGCACATTATAAAGGACTTGAAATTAGTGATAATTTTAATTTAGCCCCTATGGTCGGATTGAGTATTACAAGTTTTGATTTTGGAGTCATTCTTGGCGGTAGTCATACGGATACAGGTTTAAATATTGGCGCGTTTATTACTTTTGGTGCAGGAGACAGTATAGAAATTTATCTTGAACCCAAATTTATTTTAGGGGGTGCAGGGTCTTTAGCAGTATCAGGAGGAATTCTTTTTTAGTTTCATAAATCAATTTCCAAAACTGTTTTAAGAGATTATTTATTTCTAGTATTATTCGATTTCAAAAACAGTAGAGACCTTCTTTTAAAAAGAAGGTCTTTTTTTATGCTTTCATTAACAAGCCAATAACTTCTCTTAACACGAATATCTCGTCGTCCTTATAATTGTTCACTAAAATATAGGGATATGAAAAAGATAACATTTTTAATCGGCACATTCATTATAGCAATTTCCAGTTTCCCTCTTTTGTCACAAACACAAGTGAATATAATGACGGGATTCAATACTGCTAATACTGAGACATCTGTTATATCAAGCGATATAGTAGATATAAGCCCTATTAGCAGACTGAATGCTTCTGTAATTCTGGATCAAAAACTAGATGATCTGTTAAGCTTAAGAACAGGTTTGGTCTATCAGAAAAAAGGTTTTAAAGTCAATGAATCCATGGGATTAGATTTTTTAGGAATGAATTTACCCTTAGGTATTAAATTGACAAATGAAATCAATTACCTGGAAGTACCGGTCATGCTAAAATTTAATATCAATAACAAATCAAGGATTCGTCCTTATTTAGCTGCTGGACCAAGTTTGGGCTACGCCCTATCTGGGTCATTAAAAACGAAAGCAACTGCGATTCTGGATTTTAATATTGCTACAATCGATATGGATCTCAGCAGTGATAATTACAATAGGATTGATATTTCCGCCAAAGCCTTGGCAGGAGTTGAAATACCTTATAAGCAAGGTCATTTTATTACGGAAATTGGTTACACTCGTGCATTAAATAATTTTGTAAGTCAGGATTTTATTCTTGATGCAGGGGGTAAACATAAAGGCTGGACCTTCAATGTAGGGTATGGCTTCAGATTCTAAAAATAATGGCTAAGATATATAAGGTCTCTCTGATTGCAGAGGGGCCTTTCTTTAGTTATCGGAGAAGGGTTCAATAAAAAAATCTTCATCAATTTTTCTTCGATTTTTATACCACAGAACACCTAAGGAAACTACAAGTAAATAAGGTAGGGATAACATATACAAAATGCCCTTGTTCAAACCCTTTCCGGCAGTTCCTCCATCTGCAAGGTTCGATTCTGCTGACATTCTGCACATGGGGCATTGAGCCTGCACATCTATCAATGACAAACTGACAAAAACCAAAACGAGAGCAACAATTATCAGATTCTTCTTCATATTAATAGCATGGCAATAAAAGCAAATAAGTTATAGGTCCGGAAATTGTAACAAACAGCCAAATTGGAAATACCCATCTGCCCATTTTCCGATGTTTTTCAACCTGAAAACTAATTCCTCGTACAAAAGTAAATAATATGAAAGGGAAAATCACGGCAGCAGCTAAAATATGTGTAATCAAAAGAACAAAATAGATTATTCTCATCGGTCCTTCTCCACAATACTTAACAGGCTCATTTGTAATATGGTACAATACATACATTATTAAGAAAACAGCAGAGGTAAACATGGCCAGCATGATAGCATTTCGATGTTGAATGATTTGCTTGGCTTTCACTTTTATCAGTGCATAGATCAGAATTAATGCTGTAACTATATTTAGTATAGAATATGTTGCCGGTAATGATTTTGTTTCAAATGGAAGATCGATTTGTATTTTTCGCATCATCACGACTGTTACCAGTATGATTACTGATAGTATGTATGCCCAAACATTTAATTTTTTTGCAAGTTTCGTATTACTTACGTATTCAGTCATTATTTTTCTTTCTGATTGAAATATCTTTTTGTTTCTTTTTTGGGATAACAATTGTAATATCCTCAACTAATTTGCGAAGCATCTTTTCAGAATCTCCCTCATATATCTGTCTGATATTTAAGCCCGTATCAACCAACATATAATGACCTAAGGATCTATATGAATTGGGTGAACTATAAAATCTTGGACTAACAATATATTTTCTGGGATCGTTAGATGGTACATTAATAAAAGATGAAGAATCTTTTGAAATCAAGACCCATTGAAATCCATTTACTTTTTTGAATTGATCAATAATCTTCTCATCATTGACACTTAAGCCATCTGCAAATTTTACCACTGTTGTTCTGCTGGAAAAGCTGTTGTTTATGTTCTCCTTTTCAATAGAATTCCAGTTAAGGTCTGAAATAAAATGTCCCTTGGTTTCAAGTGCAGCCAATTTCCCTTTCCTCCAATTAAAACCATATTTCAAAAAATACCATGACCCTGCCGGGAGAACGAATAATACAATTAATATGAGTATTGTGCGTAAAGATTTCATAAGTATCTAAATCAATAAGGGACTAATTTTTTATATAAAAAAAGGGCAACAAGTGGCCTTCATATTATCCCAATTTAGTTTCGTCCATCTCAAAGAGCATCCCTTCTTGAGCGGGAGCCTTTATGGTGCGATTTTCAATTTTCTCTTTATCCTTATTATCAATAAGTTTTCTTCTATTCTGCCAATCATTACCTTCAACGAAGAAAGCAATGACAGCCCAAACCAATAATCCAATTGGTAATAGAACTGTTTTTACCAAGGCTGGAACTTCATATTTCATGTGCATGAATTCATACACAATAAGGTAAGCTTTTGTTATACTTAATGCAATCATAACCAATCCCAACACCACAAGTGGCAATTCAAATCCACTGATAAGATAGCCTTTACCGAGTAAGGCAATAATTACCTCAATAGCTGTAATTACAGCTAGGATGATTATTATTTTTAATGCAATCTTTTTAGATTTTTCGTAAGAATGACCCATAATCAATTAATTCTTTAGATTAAATAAAATACTAAAAACACAAATACCCATACAAGGTCTACAAAGTGCCAATACAGCCCAATCTTTTCAACCATCTCATACCCATTCTTTCGTTCTACATAAAGACCAGTAGCCGCATTTACACAAATAATCAATAAAAATATCACTCCGGAAAAAACGTGGAATCCATGAAATCCTGTGATAAAGAAAAACAACGCACCAAATGCTTTTGGACCAAATTCTTGTTCTTTTATCTTTCCGGCTTCGTCACCTTCTGTAACTTTATAATCTAATTGGTGCCACTCTCCATGATGCTTATGGATCAAATAAGGATCACCGGGTTCGAATACATCTCCTTCTGTTATGTCATGTCCATCCCCTTCCAGGTAGACGCCATGTTCAGTATGTGAACTAAATGGGTTGGTAGTCACCGATACATGTTCAGCTTTGATTAGTGTTGTCCATTCCCAAGCTTGAGATCCTAGAAATCCTAATCCACCAAAAATTGTTAAGATCATCCAGAATACTACACCATTTTTATTTTCCTGTTGTCCTTCCTGTACGGCACGTACCATGGTATAAGAACTAAAAAGAAGAATAAAAGTCATTACTGTTACAAACAATAATGGTTTGTGATGTAATCCTCCCGGAAATGCGCTAAACACAAAGTCTGGTACAGGCCAACTCGGCATGCTCATTCTCAAAGTACCATAAGCAATTAAGAATCCAGCAAAGGTGAATGCATCAGAAAGTAGAAAGTACCACATCATCAGTTTACCATAGCTGATCTTAAAAGGTGTTTTCCCTCCGGACCACAGCTTTTCATCGGTCTCTTCTCCAGCATGATGTGTCAAAGTATCTGCCATTGTATATTATTTACAAAGTAATAAGAATGCTAATAAATAAATCCATAAAATATCCACGAAGTGCCAATAATGAAGCACTAATCGGAATCTGATTTTTCTTTTTTCGGTTATTATAAATGGGAGTGTGAATGCGTGTATTATAGCAACAGTGATGGCGGCTATTCCTCCTAAAATATGCAAGGCATGCAAACCAGTTATCAGATATAAAAACGATCCTGAAACATTAGCTTTTAAATCCAACCCGGTAGAATAAAGTGATTGCCACCCATTATATTGTAAGGTCACAAAAGTGACTCCTAGAATAAATGCAAAAACTAAAAACAATCTATAGTTAAATGAATTTTGCTTGTTAAAACTATAATAAGAATAATGCAAACAAACACTTGATAATAATAATGCAGCCGTACTAAAATAAAAGATTGACGGCATCTGATATTCCAACCAATCACCTGCAGCATGTTTGACGATATATGCACTTGTCAAAGCGCCAAACATCATAATAATACTGGCGAATGAGATATACAAGGCAAACAAATGGGGATGTATGCGATTCCTGTATGATATTTGATTCATTGTCATTGCTCTCATATTAACCAACTAGATAAAGAATTAGAACAATGGGTAAATAAAAAAAGGAACTAAACATCAATGCCAAAGCAGACTTTTTTGAAGGTTTAAATTGTAGATACAAGCCAAGAAATGCATATATCAAAGTGACTATCACTAGTAGTGAAATAGTTACGAAGCTTGTCTCTAAACCTGAATAATACGCCCAAAATATTGTGGGTATTATTAACAAGCTATATAAAGCAGAATATAATCCTAAGTTTCTATCTATAGATCCATCAGCATTCTTGGGTAGAAGTTTGAATCCTGCATTATCATAATCTTCAAATGACAAATAAGAAATAGCCCAGAAGTGTGGAAACTGCCACAAAAACTGAATTAGGAATAATGTTATTCCCAGAGTAGTTAAAGTCCCATCATGTGCGATTACACCAATTAATACCGGAAATGCTCCTGGTATTGCACCAATAGCTACTGCCAAAGTTGAATATCTCTTCAAAGGAGTATATACAAATGAATATAAAATGAATGATGCCATTCCAAAAAAGCAACATAGAGGATGAATAACAGCAAGACACGCTATTCCAAAAACCATCAGCAAGCCACTTATAAGAACTGCTTCAGAAATCTTCATTCTATTAGCGGGTAATGGTCGATTCTTAGTTCTTTCCATCAAAGCGTCATGCTCCTTTTCTAATACTTGATTGATTCCGTTAGATGCCCCTGTAATTGCAAATCCTCCAAAGAACAATAAAGCAAATGTTGTCCAGTCAAATGCACTTCCTGCTGCAATAAGATATGCCAAGGCAGATGAGATTACGACCATCAGTGATAATCTGAATTTTACAAGTAGGTGAAGATCCCAGATTTTGTGAATCTCAGCTCCTGACTCTATCTTTCTTGTAATTGCCTTACTCAATTTCTATTGCTAATTGTTTTTATTTAATGACTTTCGTCTCCTGCTACTTCTCCTTCTTCCATCGGAACCACTTGAGGAATAAATTCCTTCCCATCTTTACCGTAATCATATGCCCATCTGTGAACTGAAGGAATTTTACCCGGCCAGTTTCCATGGCCTGGTTCAATTGGAGTTGTCCATTCCAATGTGTTTGCACCGTATGGATTTCTTGTAGTTTGTTTTTTACCTTTAAAAATGCTGTAAAAGAAATTAATCACAAATAAGACTTGAACAGCAAATACTACTGTCGCTGCTATCGTGATGAATTGATTTATCGAACTAAAATGCTTGAAAGCATCAAAAGTGTCAAAACTATAATATCGCCTTGGAACTCCAGCCATACCTATGTAATGCATAGGCCAAAAAATCGCATAAGCACCAATCAATGTCACCCAAAAATGAATCTTTCCTAAAGTTTCATTCATAAACCTTTGGAACATTTTAGGAAACCAATGATAAACACCTGCAAACATTCCAAAAAATGCCGCTATTCCCATTACAATGTGAAAATGCGCAACGACAAAATATGTATCATGCATTTGGATATCAATCGCTGAATTACCCAAAAAGATTCCAGTTAATCCACCAGATATAAACATTGAAACAAATCCAATTGCGAATAACATTCCAGATGTAAATCGAATATTTCCACCATACAAAGTGGTTATCCAGTTGAAAACCTTGACTGCAGAAGGAACAGCAATTATCAAGGTAAATATTACAAAGAAGTTAGACAAGAATGGATTTACTCCAGACATAAACATGTGATGCGCCCAAACAATAAATGACAAAAACCCAATCGCCAATATGGATAATACCATGGCTTGATAACCAAAAATTGGCTTTCGTGCTTGTACAGATAAAACCTCTGACACAATTCCCATTGCCGGTAATATAATAATGTACACTTCCGGATGACCCAAGAACCAGAATAGATGCTGGAACAGAATCGGACTACCCCCTACATAGTCAAGTGCCTGCCCTTCTATAAATATTTCACTTAAGAAAAAACTCGTCCCCAAACCTCTATCGAACATAAGCATGAAGAAGCCTGAAGCTAATACTGGAAATGACAACAATCCTAAAACAGCAGTCACAAAAAACGCCCACATAGGAAGAGGCATTCTCCACATACTCATACCTTTTGTTCTCAAGTTTAGAATTGTAGTGATATAATTAATACCTCCCAACAGAACTGAAACAACGAATAAGGTCAAACTTATAAGCCATAGTGTCATACCAGAACCAGAGCCTGTTGAAGCTTGTGGCAATGCACTCAAAGGTGGATATCCGGTCCATCCTCCGGAAAAAGGTCCTGTACTAAGGAATAATGAATAGAACATTACACATCCTGCCATAAAGAAAAACCAATAAGACAGCATGTTTAGAAATGGTGAAGCCATATCACGTGCTCCGACTTGAAGAGGAATAAGTAGATTACTAAACGTACCACTTAATCCGGCTGTCAATACGAAGAAAACCAAGATGGTCCCGTGCATTGTCACAAGGGCGTAATAAAACTCTGGAGATAGGGAACCTATCCCATTTTCAACAACTATCCACTTCCCAAGAAGTGGTTTTATCCAGGTTAAATCCGCTTCAGGATAACCTAGTTGCAATCTAAATATGATTGACATAGCTGCACCAATCAATGCCCAGAAAATTCCAGTAATCAGGAATTGTCTTGCAATGATCTTATGGTCCATGCTAAATATATAATGTCCAATGAAGTTGGATCGGTATTTATCCCCAAGATGATGTTCATGAAAATGATCATCATATCCTTGTTCCTCTATCAACACATCCAGCTCGTCTTGTGGTTTTATCATTATATCTGACATTGGAATTAATTTATTTTGATATTATTTTTAATTCTGTTCTTCTATTATTTTGTCTACCCTCTTCTGTATCGTTAGAATCAGCAGGTCGAGTCTGTCCATATCCTCTTGAACTCATATTCTGAGCTCCTTTATCGCTGAGATAACTTACAACAGCATTGGCCCTGTCTTGTGAAAGGACCATATTAGAATTCGCATCACCAGTATTATCTGTATGGCCGCCAAATTCAACAACTAAGTTTGGATTCTCCATTAACAAACTTGCCAATTTGTTAAGCTCATACTTAGAATCATCTTTCAAAGAAGCAGATCCCGATTCAAAAAACACGTTCTTCAATCTTATCAATGTTTCTTCTTCACTGTCTAAAGCTGAACTAAATTCAGAAATCAATTCACGTTCTCTTTCCAATATTTCAGAATTGAGCAATTGACCTATAAACGGATCTTTATCAGAATTCCGAATATTTGTCATATAATAAGATTGCTGTGTCAACAGCCATTCTTCATATTCTTCCTGTTCAACAATCTTTACCAGACGTCTCATACTATAATGTCCTTTCCCGCATAATTCAGCACAAGCCAACTCATATTCAAATTCTTCCCATCTCATAGGACTATCCGGATCAGCCGGGTCAGCCAATTGCTGCCATTCCGGGTAATCGCGCAGTTCTTGTTTGTATTCTTCTGTAGTCTTAATTGGAGTAAATACAAAATATGTTGGAAGGCCTGGAACGGCATCCATTTTTACTCTAAAGTGAGGCAGATAGAAGTTGTGCAAAACATCCTTTGCTGTGATCCTCACTCTTACTTTTTTTCCTTTTGGTAAAACTATTTCAGTGGGTTGGAAATCATCAATATTTTTTGGATCGGTCCAATCCTGTCCCAATGGATTTGAAGCCGGGTCAATTAATCTGAAATTTCTTGTTCCTAATTTTCCATCCGGTCCAGGATATCTGAGATCCCATGCAAACTGATAGCCTGTAGCTTCAATTTCAATATGTTCTTCTTCCGGATCAACATCGAACATGACATCATTCCATATTCTTAATCCACTTACTACAAGATAAACCAGAACGAAGGTTGGAATCACTGTCCAAAATATCTCCAGTTTGGTGCTATGTGGGAAAAAGAATGCCGTACGACTTTTGTCCTCTCTATACTTATAAGAGAACCAAAATAAGGCGATGTGTGTGATCACAAATACGATTCCTGTCCAAAGCAATGTAACATTGAATATGTGATCTAATTGTGAACCATGAGCTGAAGCTGCTCCATGAGGACCATAGCCTAACATTCGATCTTTGAACAGATAAGCTGAAACAACGCAAAAAACTATGAAAGCGATTAGAAATAACAACATATAAACTCCAGTCCTATTATTGTTGATAGTTTCAACTTCTTCTTCACCTCTTATTTTCGCAGCAATTTCAGTTAACCGTCCTAATTGGACAACAATTACTGCGATTAAGATTATTATTAATATGGCAACTAAACCTGTCATTTATTTAGTTTTAAAAATTTTAACTATGATGATGTAAGCTCTCTTCCATATAAGGATCGTTTTCTCCTATCAAAGGATTCTTTGACAACATATTGAAAACGAAATATAAAAAGAGGCATAAAAAGCCAATAAATGTTCCTAATTCAAGAAATCCAGGCATGCTGAATCCCATTTCAAAAGCACTTGCGGAATCTCCTCCATGATGTACTATGGCTTCTGCCACTTCATGTCCACCTTCATGGGTCGCATCTGGAATTGTTTCACCATGTCCTTCAGCTGAATGTCCGTGTTCTAATGCTGCATGTGCCGTATGAAGAATACCCGGTTTAAGCATTAAAAAGAAATCCATCCAGTGACCAAATAGTACAAGTCCTGCAGTAAATGCTAAAGAACCCATTTTCCTCTTCGTATCGTTACGCATTAGAATTAAAAATGGTGCAAAAAAGTTGATCCCCAGATTCAAATAAAACAGTGCAGGGTAATTTGTCAATCGCTCTTTAAAGTAGACTGTTTCCTCTCCAATATTTGCATACCAGATTAACATGTATTGTGAAAACCACAAGTAAGCCCAGAATATACTAAAGGCAAATAAAAATTTACCTAAGTCATGAAAATGCT
Source organism: Saprospiraceae bacterium (assembly GCA_965248155.1). Taxonomy (GTDB): domain Bacteria; phylum Bacteroidota; class Bacteroidia; order Chitinophagales; family Saprospiraceae; genus RFSX01. The sequence goes on along the minus strand of CBDFIO010000001.1, from coordinate 314,708 downwards.
CAACATTTACTTCCTTATAATAGCCTTTAGATTTCAAGTACAGCAATACCAAAATTGTAATACAAATCATTGAAACAAACCAGCTTGCTCCAGTATACCAACCGAACAAGGTGCTGTACCAATGTGCATCAACTGACATTATCCACTGCCAAATCATTGCAGCAGAACCAAATCCTGCTAATGGTAAAAACAAGGCGGCCCACTTTCTTATACTGTGGTGTTGTTTGAATTCTCCGGAAGGATTTTTATCCTCATTTAGAGAGAGTGTACGGATCCTTCTAAGAATAAAGTACCATACGCCTATGAATGATATCGTTCCGAATAAGAACCAATTTTTATTTAGGAAACTGGATTTTCCAGCCAATAGTTTATCGTAGTGATCACTCGTCGGATCCAGCGTTGCAGGATCTGCCCAATGATAAAGATGGTGCCAGCCCAAGTACACTCCAACTCCAATAATTGCCATTAATATCATGCCGACAATCAAAAATAGTGAGAAGGATTCCCATACTCTTTTAAAGTTGACATACCAACCTGCCCATGCTGTTATACTTGCAGTCATAAAAAATCCAGCCATCAAAGCTATGCCTGTAAAAAATACAGAGTTATGAAGGAAATTTGACCAAAAGCGAGTATGCAAAGCATCGTCAACAGCGAAATAAGTCCAGCCTAAGCAAATTACTCCAACCATCATTCCGATGATCAACCACATTTTATTTTTACTATTAAAATCGTAAGTCATCTCTTTCTGTTTTGCTTAAGATTTAGTGATTATGATTATCGTTGTCATTATTTTCATGATCCGCTTCATGATCTTCATCTTCTGAATGCTCATGGCCTCCATCATCATCGTGCTGCTCTTCTTCTATGATCTCTTCTATTATTTCTCCAGCCGGTCTATCTATAGTATTCAGCGTGTTTTCCATTTGATTATATACAAGAGACTTTTCTTTAGCTTGAAGAGATCTTATATAATGAATCACTTGCCATCTTTCTTCAGTATTCAATTTATCAGTGTATGCGCCCATCAGGTTTCTTCCTCTCATAATTGAGTGATAGTATCTTCCATTGGTGGCAGCCATAAATTCATCCGACATGAAATTTGCCGGTTGAACAGGATAAACACCTCCATCATCTCTGACAAGATATCCATCACCGTCTCCTTTATCTCCGTGACAAGTTGAACAATAGTATCCATAGAGTTCCTTTCCTTGTGCTATTCCAGCATCTGTAATGTCAAATGGATTATCAATAATTTCAGTCATTGCGCGGGTTCTATCTTCTTCAGAATCACCATAATTGTAAGCGCTTACATGAATGGATTGGGGGATTGAGATATTTGCAGATGAACTACGGGGGACAGTTCCTAAAACAGGTAATTTGGGTTTTGCGAATTCATAATATTCATCCTCGCTTCCCCATGTATTAAGAGAATAGTAACTGTAAGAATTAGCTTCATAGGCTACGGAATGACCCATATCAGGCATGAATTCACTGCCTGTGCTGTTACCTCCCGGTCTCTGGCATGATTGTAACATCAAAAACAGACCAAGTGTAAAGATGATTGAATATTTAAAAATATATTTCATGTGTTATATCGTCTTTGAATTAATTTCTGCAGCTCCTGAATTTCTAAGAAAAGATTCTACGTCATCAGAATCTACTTCCGCCTTATCAAAAGCAATGCAAAATTTATCATCAGTTATTCTTAAATCAATTGTGGGATTTACTACACCGGGTCCCAATCCATTAATAACATAAAATGTTACAGTCATTCCAATAGCAGCAAAAAGAACTGTTAATTCGAATGTTATTGGAATAAATGCAGGAACAGACCAGTGAGGTTTCCCTCCAAAAACTTGTGGCCAATCTTTAGTGAAAATCCATGTCATTCCCAGGAATGCAGTCAGTGTTCCAAGAAGTCCATACACAAAACCGGTTATATGTAGTCTTGATTCAGTTAATCCCAATAAGGGATCAAGTCCATGAACAGGAAATGGAGTATACACATCCATAATTTCCAGATGTGCTTCATTTGCTTGTTTTACCGCTTTCAACAAATCTTCTTCGTCGTTATAAAGCCCGTAAATAATATCTTTTGTATGTCCCATTATTTCAAAAAATTATTTGAACTAAGCATGATGATCTCCATCATGACTTTCTTGAATATCTTGTTTTACTTCTTCGTGTTGACCATGATGTACTGCATTAGGGCCGGTATATTGATCCCCCGCAGATTTCAAAATAGCTTTCACCTCTGCAATCGCGACGACCGGTGCCACTCTTGTAAATAATAAATACAGTGTAAAGAATATACCTAGCGTACCGGTGAAAATTCCAATCTCTACCCACGTTGGAGAATAATAAGACCAACTTGAAGGAAGATAATCTCTAGCCAGGGTTGTTGCAATAATTACAAATCTCTCAAACCACATTCCGATATTGATGATTATTGAAACAAAGAATGTAACGGCCACATTTCTTCTCCATGATCTCTTCCAGAATATTTGTGGAGACATCACATTACAAAACATCATTCCAAAATAAGCCCACCAATATGGGCCGGTTGCCCGATTAAAGAATGCAAATTGTTCATATACATAACCAGAATACCAAGCGATAAATAACTCTGTCAAATATGCTACTCCGACGATCGTTCCTGTAACAAGGATAACCTTGTTCATGGATTCTATATGTCCTACCGTTATATATTCTTCTAAGTGTAGTACTTTCCTGGTCACTATCATTAAGGTAAGTACCATGGCAAATCCTGAAAATATTGCACCAGCAACAAAGTATGGTGGGAATATCGTAGTATGCCATCCAGGGACAACAGAAGTTGCGAAATCAAAACTTACAATCGTATGAACAGAAAGTACAAGTGGTGTTGCAATACCAGCAAGTACCAACGAAAGTGCTTCCCATCTTTGCCAATGTTTAGCAGACCCTGTCCATCCAAAAGAAAGTATATTATAAATTTTTCGTCTTAATCCTTTAGCTCTGTCACGTACAGTAGCAAAATCAGGTACAAGTCCTGTATACCAGAATAATAGGGATACAGTGAAATATGTTGATATGGCGAATAAATCCCAAAGTAATGGTGAATTAAAGTTTGGCCATATTGGTCCTCTCGTATTTGGATAAGGAAAGAAATAAAATACAACCCACACACGACCTACATGAATACCGGGGAATAAAGCTGCGCAGATTACTGCAAATATTGTCATTGCTTCAGCAGCTCTGTTTACTCCTGTTCTCCATTTCTGTCTGAACAATAAGAGAATAGCAGAAATTAATGTTCCGGCGTGACCAATACCAATCCACCAAACGAAATTGGTAATATCCCATCCCCATCCTACAGTTCTATTAAGATTCCAGGTTCCAATACCTATCCAGATGGTCCATGCAATACAAAACAGACCAAATCCAAGTAAACTTAGAGATACCAGAAACCCTAAAGTCCAGCTTAAGCCAGGTTTTTTCTCCGTTGGTGATGCGAGATCCTCAGTTATATCATGGTAGGTCTTGTTACCATGTATAAGTGGTTCTCTAATTGGACTGACGTAATGATTCATTTATCGTGTTTAATTTCTTTCAATTATTAATCAATTAAGCATCTAGACTTCCATCTCTATTTACAACCTTCATCGTATAACTCACTGAAGATCTGACATTAACTTCTTCCAATGCCTCATAATTAAGAGGTGATTTCAACTTCTTACTTAATGTACCGTGCTCGTTATTCATATCACCAAAAGTGATAGCTCCAGTAGGACAAGCTGTTTGACAAGCTGTTCTAACATCAGAATCCATTAATTTTCTTCCTTCTTTCTTAGCTGTCAGTTTTCCTTCTTGTATTCTTTGAACACAGAAACTACATTTTTCAATAACTCCTCTTGCTCTTACAGTAACATCAGGATTCAATACCATTCTGGTTAAATTATCAGCACCAAATGGGATTTCTTCTCCGAAAACTGTAGGCTGGTTACCTGGGAATGTATCCGCAGTAGTATAATCTAACCAGTTGAATCTTCTGACTTTATAAGGACAGTTATTTGCGCAATATCTTGTTCCTACACATCTGTTATAAGCCATTTGATTAAGACCTTCCGAACTATGGTTGGTTGCATTAACCGGACACACATTTTCACAAGGCGCATTATCACAATGCTGACACATCATTGGCTGATAAACAGTATTAGGATTTTCTGCGTCTCCAAAATAGTATCTGTCAATTCTCAACCATGTCATTTCATGGTGTCGACTCACTTCTTTTTTACCAACTACAGGAACATTATTCTCTGCCATACAAGAGACTGTACAGGCATTACATCCTATACATGCATTCAGATCAACATGCATTCCCCAATGATGGCCCTGAGAATATTTCTCTTCAGTATATTCTTCAAATGGATATAATGTTGCTTCATTTAAATGTTCAAAAGTGGCTCTATTGTCTTTCAGATGAGCGACACTTTCTTTTAGATCTTTGATATTTGTATTGTAAATAACTGATCTGTCTGTTAATGATCCCTGATATCCAGTTGCACCATAGGCGAAAGCCAATGCAGCTTCATCTGCATTAATCTCTTCTCCTTTTTCATTGTCAGCCTTCACACCAATTGTATGGTGATATTGAACACAAGAGAATTCTTCTTCTTTTCCTGTTTTAGAAGAGACACTTACTTCCGTATTGTAATATTGTGTCCTACCTTCAGCTGAACCAAGACAATCATTGATGTTTACTCCTACTCCAGTTCCACAAAGTCCTGCTTCTTCTCTACCATATCCTAAAGCCAGAGCCACCGTACCGGCTGCCATTCCAAATTGTTGAATAACAGGCACATGCATGGTTTTCTCTCCGACAGTCAATTCAACCATATCGCCATCTTTCAATTCGTTCATACCGACGAACCGCCTTACACCGTCGAAATTAACAGGTACAGCAAGGTAATTTCCCCATGTTGTTCTCGCAACAGGATCTGGCATTTCTTGCAACCATGGATTTGTTGAAAACTGTCCATTACCCATGTTGACAGTTTCGAAAAAACTTATTTCAAGTTCTGAATTGCTTTTTGATGAAATTTTGCTTTTAGCCAAATTTACATTTGCACTAAAGCTACTGGATCCAGCTCCTACTGAAGTTTTAACCACTCCATCATGTAGTGCACTTCTCCAAAAAGAATCGAAGCTTAGATACTCATTTTGATTGCTGAAGTATTTACTGTTCCAGACAGATTTCAAATAATTAAGATATGCTTGATCCGCATTCGTGTCAATGTTGTCAGAATCGGACCATATCAGCAAACTTAAAGCGGCCTGACGTGTATCAAATAATGGACTGATCGTCGGTTGAATTAATGATAGTTGACCTCTTTTCGCTTCAGCGTCACCCCAACTTTCTAATGAATGAGGCTCAGGTGCTATATAATTACAATAACTGCTTGTTTTATTCGGTTGAAAAGCGATAGAAACTGTATTTGCTACTTTTTCAACAGCAGATATAAATCTATCTGCTCCACTATAGTCATAAGCGGGATTTGCTCCCCATACAACTAATGTATCCAGAAGTCCGCCTTCCATTCTACTAATTAAAGCATCCAGGTCCTTTTCATTTCCTTGTCTTTGCAAAGAAGCATGATCAAAGCTTAATGTCTTGCCATAATTTTCAAGTACATTATTTATGTCATTGATAAGAATTTGTTCATGTGTGTTATTAGATCCACTTACAACAAGCGAATGACCTTTTGCTGAAGTCAATTCGTTTGCGACTTTTGACAAAGCGGCTTTTGCCTTATCGTTTAATCCATCTCCTCCGCCACTATTCGTTAATTGACCATGCAGGTATGCTATTGCAAGGCCCATTTCTGATGGCTTAATCAAAACACGATTATCGGCATTAGATCCAGTCATTGACATGAAACTTTCAACTTGTATGTGCCTTGACATTGTAGAGTCAACAGAATCTAGTTTTCTATTTGATGCATACTGAGATGCGAATTCAACTGGTGAAACCCATGTTCCTAAAAAGTCAGCTCCAAAAGAAACGATTACATCTGCTTTGTCAAACTTGTAATCAGGAATAAGCCTTTCACCAAATGACATCTCATTGGCTTCTAATAAAGCAGCCGACGAAACAGGATCATAAGAAACGATTTTTGCGTTATTGAACTTGTTTACGAATTCGTTCAAAGCTTCTTTAGCAGTTGGACTCAATACTGTATTCGTAACAATTGCAACATTGCTTGATTCAGCTAATGCGGCTTTGACATTGGAATCCAAATCTGCCCATGATATTTTTTCATAGCCATCATCCGTTTTCTGGAGAGGGGATTTGAATCGATTAGTGTCATAAAGACTTAGTACAGATGCTTGAGCACGGGCTGAAGTTCCTCCTTGAGTAATTGATGACAGATCATTTCCTTCTATTTTAATGGGACGGCCCTCTCTTGTTTTAACGAGAATCGGGCAATAGTCTCCACCTTCAACATATGTTGAAGCATAGTAGGTTGCAACTCCGGGAACGATCTCATCTGGTTTGATGACATAAGGAATTACTCTTTTAACAGGAATATCGCACCCGGCAGCTACAGTTGCTGCTCCAAGTCCAAATCCTAAGAATTTCAGAAAATCTCTTCTGTTGGTTTGTTGATCTGTTAACAGTTCACCTTGTTCCAGTATCTCTTGTCCACCAAATTCCTTATCAACAGATTCTAAAAAAGCTTCTTCTCTGTTAAGATCTTTTTCACCAACCCAAATCGAATTATTATCCATGCGCTTATTGTGATTCAATTATTGCTTTTTAATAATGACATTTTTGACATTCCAGTCCACCTATATCCTCAACCGTCACTTTATCACGATCTCCATTATTGAGTTCTTCATGATATTTTACATAACTATCATAATATTCATTGCCTGCAAATTTCACTTCAGTCTCTCTGTGGCAATTAATACACCATCCCATTGAAAGTGGTGCAAACTGTTCCAGTACCTCCATCCCCTCTACAGTTCCGTGACATTGCTGGCATTCTAACTTACCTACAGATACATGCTGAGAATGATTAAAGTATACATGGTCAGGCAGGTTATGAATTCTGGTCCACTCTATAGGTCCTTGAACAGTTTTCTTTTGTTCATTTGTGAGTGAGGATACGATTTCATCCCATTGATCTTCTATCACCTTTTCTCCTTCGCTATCCAAACCTGTCAGTCCGGTTTCAGTGAGATAGTTATCGCCAATCCATTTACTAAAGATGGCTTTAACATCCTCCTGGCTCATATCCTCATAATTATCTAAGTAAGTATTATCATTAGGGTTGTAACCTATAGAGGCGTATATTTTTGTTAATTCTTGTGTTCCATGTTCTGTGCCGATTGTAATTGCTCTATGACAATTCATACATGTGTTGGCTGCTGGTATAACTGCGTGTTTAGAGCGTCTGGCGCCATCATGACAATATTGGCAATCAATTTTATGAAGCCCGGCATGTGTTTCATGAGAGAATTTAATCGGTTGTTCTGGAGAATAACCTTGCTGTCTGCCTAATGAAACTGCATTATTAACTGTGGTGTAGCCTCCAAGTATAACTGCTGCAAATAATGCAAACGAAACAACACCTTTACTTGTAAGTGTTTGTAAAAGTGTTTTGCTTTCTACTTCTCTTCCTTCCTTCTTACTGGCTATGATGTTTAATTGAGAAATGATTCTTGCAAGTACCAGGGATAAAAGTGCCAAGAATCCAAAGAGAAGAAAATAGACCCAGGAAGGTGTTCCTTTAGCTTCTACCTGTTGAGTAAGTCCATTTTGTGGAAGTCCACCAGGTCCATTCAAAAACATATCATTTACATACAGAATAATAGATTCTATATTCTCATCTGTTAGATGAGGAGCAGGTTGCATTATTGTTGGTTTATGCTCTGTCCAGAGTTCGACAGCTCTTGGGTGGCCAGTTGCTAAAAGTCCTTGTGAATTCCTCACCCATTCGTAGAGGTCTTCCCTTGGATAATCTGTCCAAAATTCTTCAAATCCCCCAAGTGCAGGTCCTGTCGCGGAAGACTTCATGTTTTTGGCATGACATTGAGCACAATTGTTCTTGAATAGTGCTTTACCTTCATCAACATTGGCCTGTGCATTTCCAAGAAAAGGAAGCACAATAAATGCTATGAAAAACAGGAAGGTTTTAATAGTGTTTCTGATCATTCCTAGTACTTTAAAAAAGAGTTCTCGAACTGTCTTTTTTCAATTCCGTGCAAAAATAAAATTCGCTACCAGTATTAACAATTATTACTATAAGTAGTTAGCTATTTAGATAGCATCTAAATAGCTACACAGACACCCTAGCTTTGATGTGCGGATGGTGTTCATAATCGATCAATTCAAAGTCCTCATATCTAAAATCAAAAATATTTTTTACTTGTTCGTTTAGTTTCATTCTAGGCAAAGGCTTTGTTTGCCTGGTTAATTGAAGCCGGGCTTGGTCAAAATGGTCATTGTAAAGGTGCACATCACCAAAACTATGCACAAAATCACCATATTCAAGGTCACAAACTTGTGCCATCATCATTGTAAGCAGAGCATAGGATGCAATGTTAAAAGGAACACCAAGAAATGTGTCGGCGGATCTTTGGTAAAGTTGGCAGGACAGTTTCCCGTTGAGGACATAAAACTGGAAGAGGCAATGACAGGGGCTTAGGGCCATTTCATCCAATTCGCCGGCATTCCAAGCATTTACAATAATCCTTCTTGAATCCGGATTATTCTTAATCAGATAAACAGCTCTGGATATTTGATCGATCGTTTGACCATTCGGTTTAGTCCAGGATCTCCACTGTTTCCCGTAGACTGGTCCAAGTTCTCCATTGTCATCAGCCCATTCATTCCATATTCTGACACCATTATCCTGAAGATACTTTATATTGGTATCTCCATTCAAAAACCATAATAATTCATGAATTATAGATCTGAGGTGCAATTTCTTAGTCGTCACAATAGGAAATCCTTCTGCAAGATCGAATCTCATTTGATAGCCAAAACAACTTATGGTTCCTGTACCTGTACGGTCCTCTTTCGAAACACCGTTATCAAGAATATGCTGGAGTAGATTTAGATACTGTTTCAAGCTATAATTGTGATTACGCGAAAATACATTCTATATGTATATATTAAAAATATTCGTATGTATTTCCTAAAAATTCTATTTGATGTTCTTCAGGCTATTTCTTCAGATAATTTTTTATTGATCAACTTATTTAAATATATTGGTCAGCTTTAATATCTACAATACACTTATTATCAGAAATTATAATCTGATATTGAACAAGTCAACGATGAGTCCTATGAAAATCATTCAAAAAATTTCAACTGTATTATTAATTGTATTACTTACTCCATTTTCAAGCTTTGCTGAAGGCTTGGATGAAAGAATAAATGAATGGTTTTCCCCTATAGCCAGTGCCTGGGAAGGGTTTGTACTAACTACAATTCCTTTGGGAGGTCAGGATATACCTTTTGTTGTATTGCTTCTGGTAGTGGGAGCATCTTTTTTTACACTCTATTTTGCATTTATTAATATCAGGAAATTTCCCCTGGCTATTAATGTAGTCAGAGGCAAGTATGATGATATTGAAGGTGGAGGTGAAACGATAACGGATGCCAATGTTCATATGGTAGATGGAGATATTTTTGATACCATCAGGATTGAAAGTGAAGAAGGAGAAGTCACCCATTTTCAGGCTTTAGCTACGGCAGTATCAGGTACAGTAGGTCTTGGTAATATTGCAGGTGTCGCACTGGCCATTGGATTAGGAGGTCCTGGTGCCACATTTTGGATGATTATATGTGGACTGATAGGAATGTCAACGAAATTTGTTGAATGTACACTAGGTGTGAAATATCGAGATATTGGAGAAGATGGAACAGTCTATGGAGGACCAATGTATTACCTATCCAAAGGATTAAAAGAAAGAGGTTATACCGGTTTAGGAAAAGGTTTAGCTGTTCTATTTGCTATGCTTTGCATTGGAGCATCATTTGGTGGAGGAAATGCCGCACAATCTAACCAAGCCGCACTACAACTTGCATCTATGATAGGATGGCAAAGTGGTTCATCAGGTACTATTATTGGAATTATATTAGCTGTTGTTGTTGGGTTTGTAATCATTGGAGGAATCAAAAGGATTGCAAGTGTAACTGAGAAAGTTGTTCCTTTTATGGCCGTTATTTATGGAGCAGCTTGTCTGTTCATTATTCTTGGAAATTTCAGTTATATCGATGACGCATTTGGTCAGATTTTTTCTCAAGCCTTTACGCCTAAGGCGGGAATAGGAGGATTAATGGGTGTCCTTATAGTAGGATTTCAACGTGCCGCATTCTCAAATGAAGCCGGAGCAGGGTCCGCTTCAATTGCCCATTCCGCTGTAAAAACAAAATTCCCTGCTTCTGAAGGATTAGTAGCCTTGTTAGAGCCATTTATTGATACAGTCGTCATCTGTACAATGACTGCTCTTGTTATTATATTTTATAACAGTGGTGGAATCTTCGAATATGGAGGAGCTGTTGTAATTAATGGAGAAACAGTGGAAGGAGCAGTATTAACTTCTATGGCTTTTGAATCCTTTATATCGTGGTTCCCTTATTTACTGACTATTGCAATAGTTTTATTTGCAATTTCTACGATGATATCATGGTCATATTATGGTCTCCAATCGTGGATGTACCTTTTTGGTAAAAGTAAAGCCTCAGATTTAGCTTATAAATTATTATTCCTCGTATTTATTGTAATAGGAGCAGCTGCTAATATGGATTCTGTATGGGGATTTTCCGACGCAATGATCTTAGCTCTGGTATTCCCAAATATGCTTGGTCTATTCATTTTATTTCCAAAAGTTAAAGAAGAGCTTAACAAATACCTTGATGCTATAGGTAAAAATTAACTCAGCTATTATTGCAAGAATGCATTCTTCATCTAGGTTCTAATCTCGGCAATCCTCAACACAATATTGAGCTTGCAGAATACATGATTTCTAAGAGGATTGGTTTGATTACAAAAAAGTCTTCCCTATATAAGACTATACCCTGGGGTTATAGCGAACAACCAAATTTTCTGAATATTGCATTTCAAATATCAACCGATAAATCTCCGAAAGAATTACTTCTTGACTGTCAAACTATCGAATCCAAGATGGGAAGGTTGAAATCTATCAAATGGGGTCCCAGGATCATCGATATAGATATTATTTTCTTTGGCGATAGAATAATTAAAAATGATGATCTAATCATACCACATCCTCAATTAACAAATCGTAATTTTGTTTTAGTACCCTTGTTAGACATTTGTCCAGAATTTATGCATCCAGAACTTAACAAATCTTTGCAGCAATTATCAGATGAATCTGAAGATTTGTCGAAACCCATTCTCTTTGAATTATAAATATGAATATTCCATATAAATATATTTGTGTCGAAGGGAACATTGGAAGTGGGAAGACTTCCCTGGTAGAAAGATTATGTATGGATGTTAACGGTAGAGCCCTACTTGAACAATTCGCTAATAATCCATTCCTTCCTTTATTTTATCAAAACCCTGAAAGGTATGCATTCACTGTGGAATTGTTTTTTATGACTGAAAGATTCAAACAATTGCAAGAGCTAAACACATCTGCAGATTTATTTACCGAGCATATAATTTCTGATTTTAGTCTTATAAAAACTCAATTGTTTGCACGTAAAAATCTTCAAGAAGAAGAATACAGGTTATTTCAAATGCTTTTTTCGGTTCTAAATAATTCATTCCCAAAACCAGATATCCTTGTTTATCTCCATAGAGATATAGAACATCTTCTTGAGAATATATCAAAAAGAGACAGGCAATTTGAAACAGATCTAAAGCCGGAATATCTTAAAAAAATACAAGACTCCTATTTTGAATATATAAGAAATATTACCTCTTTTCCTGTCTTAATTCTTGATATAAAAGACTTAGATTTTGTCAGCGATCAATCCAGCTATGAGACAATTAAATTTTTAATATCCAAAAAATACACTCCAGGAGTGCATCGAATTACTGTTAGTGTTTGAATTTTAAACTACTGAGGAATGTGCATACATTTTCGTATGCTCTTGGTATATGTTCTTCCAAAAGGAATTTCAATATCTCGTGATATCAATTTTCTGGAAGCAAAATCAACAAGCTTGATTTCGTTCTTTTGAACGGCATAGTTCCTGTGAATTCTCAAGAGGGATTGGAAATTAGGAATCTCTAATAATCGTGTCAAAGAGTACTTAATAGTATACTTCTCCCCTCGTGAAAATATATTTGTGTAATTGCCTTCTGAGTGTAGATAATCAATTGATGCGATATCAATCTTCTCAAAAAGATTGTTCTTGCGAACAAATAAAAATCTACCGAAAGCCAAGTTTGAAGAATACAGTTGAAAAACACTCCGATTAATATTATCCAAAATAGATCTTAAAGTCAGCCTGTCAACCGGATAATGTACAAAACAGCTTAGTGGTAATTTTTTTAATTCATGATATTTTTCCTCACTGTTTTCAGAATCAAGAAAAACAACAGGAATCATTAACTTCTTGAAGTATGTCAAAGCTTCATAAAAATCGTGACCAGATGAATTCTTGAAATCTGTAATAAGGCAATCAGGTATCTGAATCTGAATCAAAGATCTCAATTCTTCAGTGCTATTACTGATTGTTAAAACATAATCAGGATGATTTAGAAACCCAGTTATGTTCTCCGCAATATGCTTATCATATGTGGCAACAATAATTTTCAATTGTGGGGTCTTGACTTTAAACTTACACCAAATAAAAAGAGTTTTTTTGAAAGGTGCTAGTATTAAAATGATTTTGTCATATTCAAAACAATTAAAATCACTAGTGAAACACCCTAAACATTCAGTCTTATAAGGCCTTTTATAAGCTTAAAAAGTCAAGAAAATAAATGCCTATTCAGTAACTTCAGGTTTCATTTGTGGAAAGAAAAGAACGTCCTGGATAGAATCCTGATTGGTCATTATCATGGCCAATCTATCAATTCCGATTCCAATTCCGGCTGTAGGTGGCATTCCATATTCTAAAGATCTTAGATAGTCTTCGTCTAATTGCATCGCTTCCTCATCTCCTTTTTTACCAAGTTCCAACTGCTCTTCGAATCTTGATCTTTGATCTATCGGATCATTCAATTCAGAAAAAGCATTGCATATTTCTTTGGCATTACAAATGCCTTCGAATCTTTCAACCAGCCCTTCTTTGGATCTATGTTTTTTTGCTAAAGGTGACATCTCTACGGGATAGTCAGTGATAAATGTTGGCTGTATCAATTGGTGTTCACATTTTTCACCAAAAATCTCATCGATTATCTTACCTTTTCCCATCGTGTTATCAACATGCACATCTAACTTGTCTGCTGTTGTTCTAAGCGTCTGTTCATCCATTTCAGAAATATCGACCCCGGTAAAATGTTCTATCGCTTCATACATTGTATATCTTTTCCAAGGACGCTTAAAGCTGATTATATTTTCACCGACCTGAAGTTCTGTTGTTCCATGAACTTCCATTGCAACATACTCAAGCATAGCTTCCGTAAACTCCATCATCCAATAATAATCTTTATAAGCAACATATAACTCCATCATAGTAAATTCCGGATTATGGAACCTGCTCATTCCTTCATTTCGAAAATCTTTGGCAAATTCGAAAACACCTTCGTACCCTCCAACAATCAGACGTTTGAGATACAATTCATTGGCTATCCGAAGAAAAAAAGTCGCATCTAAAGTATTATGGTGTGTTTTGAAAGGTCTTGCGGCAGCACCACCATACATTGGTTGCAAAACCGGAGTTTCAACTTCAAGGTATCCATCTTTCTCCATGAATTTTCTCATGGCATTGATCATCTTAGACCTTTTAGCAAAAGTCGCTCTCACTTCTGGATTAATTGTTAAATCAACATATCGTTGTCTGTATTTAAATTCAGGATCTGTAACTGCATCGAAGGTATTTCCTTCCGCATCAGTCTTCACTACAGGAAGAGGTTTCAAGGATTTACTTAAGAGCGTCAGCTCAGTTACATGTATAGATAATTGTCCCTTTTGAGTAAAAAAAGCATAGCCTTTAATACCGATGAAATCACCTAAATCCATTAACTTTTTAAACCCTTGATTATATAAATCCTTATTTTCTTCCGGGCAAATATCATCTCTACTGACATAGATTTGTATTCTCCCCGAGCTGTCTTGGATTTCTGCAAAAGAAGCTTTTCCCATTACACGCTTACTCATCAGTCTGCCTGCAACACTTACACTTTGAAAATCTTCACTTCCTTCTTTGAATCCCTCAAGTACCTCACTTATGGAATTACTTACATCATAAGTACTGCTTGGATAAGGTTTTATTCCAAGATCAATTAACTTTTGCAAATTCTCTCTTCTTACTAGTTCCTGTTCACTTAGATGTTGTGTCATTAAACATTTTTTGTTGCGCGCAAAATTACTACTTAATTTAATTATTGTCCAAGCAGCATTTCTTAATCGAAATGAATTTATATAAAAAGGAAAGTTAGATTGAAACTAAGAGAATATAAAATTACCGAAAAGTTGATTTTCGATATAAATTGACATCCATTTTTAAAGGATATTTTTTACTTTACAGTTTTCTAATCATTATTACACTTTCTCTTAGAATCTCTTTTGTTAGAGCATTATTTTGTTAGGATTTTTTCCTTACCAATTTATAACCAGGAATGAGAATGTTTTTACTCTTCTTTAGCTTCTTTAGCTTCTTTAGTTCGTTGGTGATTTGTTTCTCCCAAACGAATATCGATGTAGATCTAGCTGGTCAATCCTATACAAATATTGATGATAATTTCGGAACACCTGTAGTTGATACCTATTCAGGAATTGATATCAGTGAATGTAGCTCAATTCAGTTTTCTGTTGATTATAGTTTCAATTTGGCATGGGAGGGCTCTGGAAACATGGAAATGTCAGATGAATGTGGAGGATGTACCGGTGATCCTACAGATCCTGTTGGCGGAGGATGTAATAATTGCTGGGATTTTATGTGGATGCAATTTTTCATTGACGGAAACGAGGTAGATTCAGAATTGATAGGTGAATCCGGTACTACGGATGCTGAACAAAATGGAAACTATACGACTTCAATTTTTTGCACACAAGGAATCACAGAAGCTGAAATAATAATTTCGAACCAGAATTGGGCTGCTACAGAAACAAACTCGTTTTCGAATGTCATCATTGTATGTTGGGAAGGCGTTCCTGATATTACTTCCAATGACCCTATTTGTGGTAGTGAAAACTTAGATCTCATTGGAGACGCCGGAGATGTTTCAATAGTTACAGATTGGAGTTGGACCAATGATGGTAATGGATCAATAGATGATGATACAGCTCAGAATACTTTTGCTACTGGTCCTGAAGATGGTGAAGAATATACTTTGATGACTACTGATGTTAATGATTGCGATGCAACATCAATGGTAGTCGTCTCCATTGTGGCTGTTCCTGATATATTTCCAGCTGGTCCTTTGCAATTATGTGACGATCTTAACGATGACGAAGAATCATTTGATTTAACATCATTAGATGATGATGTTTCCGGTGGAATTGGATCTGTACAATGGTTTGAGGATATGAATATGACAAATCCAATAACTACCCCTTGGGATTATATTAGCGGAATCACAAGTGTATATGCTATAGTAGATGACAATGGTTGTCTTTCTCTTGAAGAAGAAATCGATCTTGATTTATTAATTGTCCCAGAACCAGATGCAAGTTCTAATTTCATCTTATTCTGTGTAGGCGATGGTGAAGATTTGGAATTGGATGAGATTGGTGATTTTGGAGATTCATGGGAATGGTCGGGACCTGATGGATTTACAGCATTCATTCAGGATCCTGTAGTAAGTATAATAAATAATTCACAGGCAGGAACTTACATTGTTACAGCTACTGATGTATCAGGCATGTGCTCTGCTACAAGTGAGATTACAATTTCAATTGGTGATTTACCTTCTGCTGTTGCAGATGCTAATGCTACAGAATTGTGTGCCGGATCTACTTTGAATCTTGATGAGATAGGAGGAGATGCCACTACGTGGTCCTGGTCAGGGCCTGATGGATTTACATCTAACAATCAAGATCCTTCTATCAACAACATTGGATCCACCAATGCAGGTACATATACGGTTACTGTTACCGATGGCTCTTCATGTACAAATACTTCTTCCGTCGCTATTGTGATAGGCTCGATTGTCGCTGGAATTAGTGGTGGCGCAGACCTATGTCCAAATGAATGTACGGATGATGATAGTGATTTAGAATTCATTCTGAGCGGCGGGACTCAACCCTATGATGTAGTTATAAGTGTCAACTCAATTACATTACCAGGATTCGCAATCGACATTGATCAAACCGTTAGAGTTTGCCATGATGAAAGTTTAATATTACCCGATATAGATTTTTCAGGCGATCCGATCTTGGTTTCACTTCCAGGTGCTTTCCTCCCCCTCACTTTACAGCTTATAAGTGTCACGGATGCCAATGGATGTGATGCTATGATTGATGCTGTCAATAATATTATTAATCTGGATCTCTTAGACGCTCCTTCTATCATAGATCCAAATCCTGACCCTTATTGTCTTGATCAGACAGAATTAATTGATCTGACAATTATGGAAGATGAAATAACAGGAGGAGATGGTTCTTTAACAGTCACCTGGTATTCAGATGAAGACTTAAACGATGAGATTAATAATCCTGAAAATTATGATATAAATGACGGAACTACGATCTATGCAATTGTTGATGATGGAAATTGTTTTTCTGAAAGTGTAGAAATCGAATTACCAGTTTTTGCAACTCCGGTAATTACAGTAACAAGTGATATAATTGATTGTGCAAATCCCTATGAATTACCTGATGTAGATGACATTGCAGATATTGTCAATTCAATTAATCCAGTTTTTTATCTTGATCAAAATTTATCCGATGGACCTTATACCAGCGGAAGCTACATAGATCCCGAAGGATTAAGTTCAATATATCTGTTTGATAATAGTGGTCCATGCAGTGATGTAGAAGAAGTGATTTTCATGGTCACTACGCCTCTTTTGATTATTAGTCCAGAAGGACAACTTGGTGGTTGCGGTTCAATAATACTTCCACTTCCAGAATTAGAGGGACCTGTGATTAGTTTTGAATATAATACTGAAAACGATGGATCGGGCGATTCTTATTTTGATGGAGAGGAGATATTTGAATCAGATAATATTTTGAGTTTATTTCTGATTGTAATTGGAGATAATGGTTGTCAAGTTCAGTCGGAAATAGAGATCATTTTAGACTCATCGATAGATTATCAAGCAGACATACCTTTGATTATTTGTAACCATTTGGTTTTGCCTGACATTAATCCAATGACTTCTAATGTTGCTTATTATTCTGAATCTCAAGGCACAGGTGATGTATTGCTTCCTGGAGACACACTATTTGGTATTAGCAATATGGTAACGGAATTTGACTTCTTTTTATACGATCCTTCTCAAGATCCTGTTTGTGCTCCTGAGGTATTAGTCTCTATTAGTATCGAACAAGGTCCTCAGATAAATATATCAGGAGATACTTTGGGTTGTGGGTTTTTAGAATTACCTGAGATTGTAGGTTTAAGTTCGGATAGTGCAACTTATAGCTTATTTCCATTTTCAGACCAGGCTCAACATATCAGCTCAGGGGATACCATTTTTGACTCCCAGACAATATATCTTCTTGATACCATAGGCTTGTGCACCTACCTTGATTCATTTAATGTTCAGATCTCTAACATCCCTTATACTGGAGAAAATACGATACTAAACATTTGTGAAGGATTCGATGTATTTAACTTTAACCTAATGGAACAACTTGGATTTCCTGATGAAAATGGGCAATGGTCATTTCCATTCATACCGGATTTTAATCCATCGGATTCATCGGATATAAACTTTAGTCCCATTCCTGTGGGGTCATACGACTTTGTATATGCTATAGAGGATACTTGTGGTTTGACTTCGAGTATTTTTAATTTGATTGTTATTGACGCTCCATACACCCGGGAGGATTCTATAATGGCACTCTGTCAAGGAGCTCCTCCTCAAGATTTAATGGCATTATTGAATAACCCGGAACCAGGTGGACAATGGTCGCAAATTGCAGGTCCAAGTGCAGTTGATTTGAGTGATTCAACAAGCGTCCTCTTTGGTGGAGCAGTAGGCGGATCGTATGCGTTCACATATACGATTAGTGCTGTACTTGTCGGGGATTTGTGCGGAGCTGTTGCCTCTTCCTTGATAATCAACATTGAAGAAGGCCCAAATGCCGGATTAGATATTCAATATACAGCCTGCCTGGGAGATATTGTCGACATAAGTAGCTTGTTATCTGTTGATGCCGATAGTGGAGGTAATTTTGAACCTGATGGATTCCTTCTATCAGGCAGTGATTGGAATACAGCTTCCTCACAACCTGGTAATACTTATGATATTGAATATATTATACTGAACAATTCAGGTAATTGCGAAAATGATACGGCCTCAATAGCTATATTTTTAACAGAAAATATATCCGCAGGTAGTCCTTCAATGGTTAATCAAGTCTGTGAAGATGAATTAATATCATTATCGGACTTTATAGAAGATGAAAGTCCGGGTGGCATTTTTGCCTTGGCTTCTGATCATCTTAATCCAATCAATGATATCTGGGAAGCTGATGCCACAACTATTTTTAGCTATATCATAGATGGTTCTGGTGGGTGTCCTTCTGATTCAATAGATTTTATACTTATAGTCAACCCGCTTCCAGATATTCAGATCACAGGATCAGCAAGTGAATTGTGTGTTGGAATTGAAGATTGTGTGGAGATCAATTTCACTTCAAATCAATTTGTTGCAGCTGATATGACATTGACAGAAATAGGCAGTGGAGATCAATGGCCTGTTTCACAAGCTGTAAATATGTCTTCAGTACTTATTGTTTGTGCCGATAGGGATAAAGGTGAAATATCTCAGTTTGGAGATACCTTGTTTATTGGCTCGGATCCTGGTCAGATGGATTTAATTCCATCTCAAATAATGGATGTATTTACTTATTGCTCAGTAGATCTTGATAGTGGCCTCAGTTTGAGTTTTGATATATATCAATCTTATGAGAGCGATATAGAATCCACGATTTGCGTAGGTGAGTCCATTCTAATTGATAACTTAGAATATTTCTCTTCTGAAGATATCTCTCTGCAGAGTGTCGATGGCTGTGATTCATTGATACATTTGGTAATAAATAATTACCCTTCAGAACCTGGATTAACACAGGGAGTATATTGTGTTGGAGAGACCATTAATATTCTGGGTACTGATTTTAGTGCGAATACAATGACAACAATGAGCTTCTCAGGAGCTTCAGTATTTGGCTGTGATTCAATAGTAGATATTGACATCACTTTTGAAGATGCTGTTTTCGGTGGATTCAATGCACAATTTTGTCCAGAAGAACAAGTGACTATTGAAGGCGTAATATTTGATATTAATAATCAATCGGGAGAAATTACTATAGATAATGGTTCGGTTAATGGATGCGACAGCACCATTATGGTTAATTTGGATTTTTACCAGGAAGCCATAAGTGATATGTTTTTGACGCTTTGCGAAGGTGAATCTATTCAGATAGGTATTGATACATATGACTCAAATAATAGTTCTGGCACAACGATACTGTTTTCTCAATCGATAAATGGTTGTGATAGTATCATTGAAGTTGATCTAAGTTTTATGTCAAATTCAATTGCAAATGTAGATGACATATATTGTCAAGATCAGGATATTATAATAAATGGAAATACCTATAATGCTTCTAATCCTAGCGGTCAAGAAATTCTGAATTCCGGAAATGCGGCAGGTTGCGACAGTACGATTAACATTAGTCTAAGTTTTGATATCCCAAGTGCAGAAATTGGTACTCTTCCGTCTTGTCCGGACGGTACGGAGGCTACATTGATTATAGAATCTACAAATGGTCTCGACTTCCCTGTTGAATTATATTTAAATGGAATGAGTTTTGGTCAATTCAATTCAATTCCAATTGAAGTTAATGTAGCAAATGGAAATTATAATATTCAATTGGTAAGTGGCGCTTGTCAATATGAAGATGACATATTACTGGAATCTATCGATACGAGCGGAACAGATATTGTCATAGACAATCTATCTGTAAATGTTTATCAATTAAGTCTAACCGGCGTAAGCAATCCTTCTAATATTAGCTGGACTCCTGCAAATACTTTGAATTGTTCGGATTGTCCTAATCCTGTTGCATCTATTTCTCAGAATACAACATACACTGTTAGTTTTACAACCGAGAATGGCTGTCTGATAAATCTGGAAAGGACGATTATATATACGCCTGTTGTTCATTATTATATCCCGAATATTATAGATATCAATAACCCTCCGAATGACAAATTTTTCATTCAGAGTAATTTTTCTGAATTGATTGTTCAGGAAATGAGAATTTTTGACAGATGGGGAAATCTGGTATTTGAAGTAGAACAAATACCTGTGAATCAAGCTGATTTTGGTTGGAATGGACTTGTGAATAATCAGGAAGTAGAGCAAGGAGTGTTCGTCTATGTTATTCAAGTATTAAATACGGCCGGAGAACTCGAAACGATGACAGGAAGCTTTACAATTATTCGTTGAGAGTAATCTTCTATATTCATGGTTTCAAATGATACACATTATTATTTATTCTAATATGATTTATTAATTTTGGTTATACATTATTAATACTTTTGTACTCTATGGCACAAATCACATATACTGAAGCGAACATTAAATCCTTAGACTGGAAAGAGCATATCCGATTGCGTCCGGGAATGTACATTGGGAAGTTGGGAGATGGATCTACTCAGGATGACGGAATCTATGTACTTCTAAAAGAAGTCTTGGATAATTGTATCGATGAATATGTAATGGGTTATGGAAAGCAGATTGAAATAAATATTGAAGATGGATTGGTAAGGGTAAGGGATTATGGAAGAGG
Organism: Saprospiraceae bacterium; assembly: GCA_965248155.1. Classification (GTDB taxonomy): domain Bacteria; phylum Bacteroidota; class Bacteroidia; order Chitinophagales; family Saprospiraceae; genus RFSX01. The sequence continues at coordinate 293,600 of CBDFIO010000001.1, read as the reverse complement.
TATTCCTTTAGGAAAATTGGTGGATTGTGTTTCCAAAATTAATACTGGTGGTAAATATGATTCGAAAGCCTTTAAAAAATCAGTAGGATTAAATGGCGTTGGAACCAAAGCAGTTAATGCCCTTTCTGAAGAATTTGTCGTTGCCGCATTCAGAGACGGAAAATCTAAAACGGCAGAGTTTAAATTAGGAGAATTAATCAACCAGACGCGAATTGTCAAATCAAAAGAAGTATCCGGAACCTTAGTAGAATTCAGACCTGATACCAACATTTTTAAAAAATATAGATATAGAGATGAATTTATTGAAGACCGGTTATGGGATTATGCATATCTAAATTCTGGTTTAAAAATAATATTCAATAGAAAAACCTACCAATCAAAAAATGGTCTATTAGACCTGCTATCCAACAAGACAGATGAAACCACACTTCGTTACCCTATTATCCATCTTTCGGGTAACGATATTGAAATGGGTTTAACCCATGGCACCCAATATGGTGAGGAATATTATTCATTTGTTAATGGTCAGAATACGACTCAGGGTGGAACTCATCTTGCAGCATTTAGAGAAGGTATTGTTAAAACTATTAGAGAATTCTTTAATAAAAGTTTTGATGCAAGGGATATTCAGACTTCAATTATTGGAGCAATAAGTGTTCGTGTTGAAGAGCCCGTTTTTGAATCGCAAACGAAAACTAAACTCGGATCTTTGAAGATGGCACCTGATGGTGTAACTGTAAGATCTTTTATCGTTGATTTTGTAAAAGAACATTTTGATAATTTTCTGCATAAGAATAAATCTCAGGCCGAAGCATTACTCAAAAGAATCCAACAATCCGAACGTGAAAGAAAAGAAATTGCCGGAATAAAGAAATTAGCCAATCAAAGAGCAAAAAAAGCGAATATTCACAATAAGAAACTTCGAGATTGCAAATTGCATCTGGATGATAAAAAAAACCCTGAGGAAGATAAAAGAGCAACAACAATTTTTATTACTGAGGGTGATTCTGCAAGCGGATCTATAACAAAAGCAAGAAATGTTCAAACTCAGGCTGTATTTAGTTTACGGGGAAAGCCATTAAATAGTTTCGGACAAACGAAAAAGATTGTTTACGAAAATGAAGAATTGAATCTATTGCAGCATGCGCTGAATATAGAGGATGGTATTGAAGGATTAAGATTTAACAATGTGGTTATAGCAACGGATGCTGATGTAGATGGAATGCATATCAGATTATTGCTGTTAACTTTCTTTTTGCAATTCTTTCCTGATTTGGTGCGGGAAGGTCATCTGTTTATTTTAGAGACACCATTATTCAGGGTTCGTGATAAACAAAAAACTTTTTATTGTTATTCTGAATCTGAAAAGCAAAGTGCAATTAAGCAATTACGCGGCAAACCTGAGATTACAAGATTCAAGGGTCTTGGTGAAATCTCACCAGATGAATTCGGAGGTTTTATAGGTGAAAACATCAAATTAGAACCCGTCTATCTCAAGCATAATACACATATACCTGACTTATTGAGCTACTACATGGGTAAAAACACACCTGACAGGCAGAATTTCATTATCGATAATTTGAAAGTAGAATTGGACGATCTAGATGAAAAAGAGGTAATCGATCTAAAGGAAGAAGACAGCCCTTCGAAGGAAGATTAAAATAGAAAATAAGAAATAAACTAAAAAATAATCGAATCTGACCAACAGATTCTCCTTTCATGATGTCTATAGGAGTAAATAAAATAGAACGTCATGAAAAAAATACTATCAATTAATTTTCTATCCATTTTCATCTTTTCATTCCTAATCCTAGCACTTAGTTCATGTCTAAAGGATGAATGTAATGAGACCAGGGTATTCATTCAATATGAAGCCATTTATGTTCAACCTGAAGAATTCCGAATAGACATTAATACACATGCATCTCGAGAATTAAGGGATGTAGGTAAAATGTACTTCTATAATAATATGGTCCTTATTAATGAGAAATATGAAGGAATCCATATTCTGGATAATAGTGATCCTTCAAATCCACAAAATATAGGCTTTATTCATATTCCAGGAAATCTGGACATCGCCATAAAGGATAATATTCTTTATGCAGACAATTATGTAGACCTCTTGAGTATTGATATTTCTGATCTCAATAATCCAGAAGTCGTATGCAGAGATTCTGAAGTATTCAGCAAATATGAGCTGTTTCCAAATCTAGGTTATTATATATATAATAAACCAACTGAGATTCGAACGAATGTTGAATGTTCAGATCCAAATTTTGGTTCAAATACATTTTGGAAAGGTGGAAATATTTTCTTTGCGGAAGATGCTTTAAGTAACAATTCAATTCCTGGAGGTATCAGTAATTCTGGTGTAGTTGGTGTAGCGGGTTCATTGGCAAGGTTTACTTTAAGTTTCGATCACCTGTATGTTATTAATGACAGAGAATTGGTAGCCTATGATGTTGAAGATCCTACTAAACCTGTGAAGACACAAACTACAACTGTAGGTTGGGGAACGATTGAAACTTTGTTTCCATACCAAGAATATCTATTTATTGGAGGAAACAATGGAATGTTTATCTATGATGCAAGCACACCATCACTTCCTCAATATGTATCAGAATTCAGACACGCCAGAGCATGTGATCCTGTTTATGTAAAAGATGAAATTGCTTATGTAACACTTCGAGATGGCACAGCATGTGAATCATTTAGCAATCAGCTTGATGTCATTGATATTAGCAATATAAGATTGCCGAGTTTAATCAAAAGTTATCAAATGGATAGACCCCATGGCTTAAGTCTGAACGGTGATTATTTATTCTTATGTGAAGGAGAGTTTGGATTAAAAGTTTTTAAGACTGATGATTTAGATAAAGTAGATGAAAATAGAGTAGCGCATTTAAAAAACATAAATGCTATTGATGCAATATCATTATCTGCAAATCATCTTCTGGTGATTGGCGATGATGGTCTTTATCAATTCGATTCATCCAATCCAACTGATCTTAAAGAAATAAGCTTTGTCTCTGTAAGCAAATAAACTAGAAATGAAAAAACTAACATTAATCATAGCCTTACTCAGCTTGTTCATGAACACTACAGTTCATGGGCAAGAAGAGGTTCAAGTAGATAATTCTGAAGTTATCCTCTATTTGAAGAGCGGTTCACGTATAGAAGGTAAAATTATATCTTGGGAACCGAATAAGTCCATCCAATTAAGTACCACTTGGGGAAGTGTCATCAGGTTTGACACCAGAGATGTCAAAAAAGTGATACAAAAAAGCACGCTAGCCATTTCTGTAGAGAATCCATACAACTTCAAGGATCAAGGTATCTATTATACTGTGAAAGGAAATTTCATTACTGGTAATCCCGGTAATAGAGCTAAATCAGTAAACGGTATTGGATTCTCAATGTCTGCAGGTCATCGGTTCAACAGATACTTAAGCGTCGGTGCAGGTTTAGGATGGGATCAATATGTGTGGAATTCAGGAGAAGAATTAATTCCCCTATTTACTGAGATTTCAGGTTTTTTAAACGAGAGTAATAGTTCTTTAATGTATAATCTTCAGGTTGGCTATAGTATAGCCTTAAAAGATCAAGATTACTTAATGAGTTATGCAAAAGGAGGATTGATGGTATATCCATCTATCGGAATACGATTCGGAACAAATAAAACCATCAAGTATACATTGGATATTGGTTATAAATTTCAAAATGCTGAATTTACTTATGACGATCAATGGACATTTGGTACAAAATCTGAACAGGATTTATTATATCGAAGATTGACAATTAGATTTGGTCTATTATTGTAAAATAAACCTATTCTTTGGGCGAAGAAAGCAATACAAATGCACATCAAGACAGACTCAAATGGGAAGAGATTGTCAAGGGATGCACAGATAATCAAAGATCTGCCCAAGAGCAATTGTATAGACATTTCTTTCCTATAATGGAAAGGATGGTTTTACGGCACACCCAGGATGATGATAAGATAATAGACATTCTGAACGATGGCTTTCTTCGGGTTTTTCAAAAGATTCATCTCTATAATTTCAGCGGATCATTTGAAGGATGGATTCGACGTATAATGTATCATAGTATAAGTAACTATTTCAGAAAATATAAGAATGATCTGAAGTTCCTAATCTATGATGATATTAACCATGACGGGGTACAAAAAGCTCAACACGATCTTTACTATCAAGATCTTGTTGGTTTGATCGATAAGCTGCCTGAGAAGCATATGAAAGTGTTCCACCTTTATGCTATTGAAGGATTTGAACATAAGGAAATCAGTGAAAAACTGAATATGAATAACAATACCTGTAGATGGTATTTGGCGGAAGCCAGAAAATTATTACAAAAAGAATATTACGAGAAGTATACAAATAAATTAAATGAAGCAGGATAATAAATTAGGTCGGGTAGATCGCGGATGGGATAAGATGACCGTCAGTCTTGATCAAAAAATGCCTCAGAAAAAAGATAGAAAACGAAGGTTCCTCTTTTGGCTGTTTTTTGGAGGCTTCATCCTCTTGGCCGGAATATCAATTTATATACATACTAGTCAAACCAACCATGCTCAAGAAGTAGTAGAAAAGCAAAATCCTATTGTATTAAATTCCAATCAAGAAGACAAACATTCTAATGAAAGCAATCTTAATTCTTCAGATAATTCAACTACAACAGACATAATAAATAGTGAGGGCGGAGTGATAAATGAATCTTCGATAATCACCAATAATAATGAAAGTGAAAAGCAAAATACTGATGAACCCAATATATCAACTTCATTAGTAGAATTATCAGAAAAGTCTTCAAGTATAAAGAAAGTAATAAATCAAGATCAGATTGTTATAGAAAATACCAAAGCTTTAAATTATGATAAGTATTCAGATCTAAGCACTAAAGCCATTATTATTGTTGACAATGCTGAAGTCACGGAATCTCTATTAAATAAAGATGATCTAATTGTAGACAGTTCAGTCGATCCGGACAGCTTAATTGAATCTCATAGTACAGATATTCCTCCGGCTCACAGATTTGAAGCAATATTATCATTAGCTCAAATCAAATCCAATATATCTTTATTAGAAACTTCTTTTATTAGATCATTGGTCAATAAGCCTTCGTTTTCCTACCCTATTGAAGTTTCTAAAAAGCCTAAACTCAAAACTCAATTTGGTATTGCCGGATCAGGATTGTATGCCCCTAATCTCAGAATGAAAGGTTTATCTGCAAGGATTCAAACTGATATAACTCAAGCTAAATTTAATGCTGGATTATTTGCCGGATTTGGCATTTTAAATAAAAAAGCAAGCACAATTGATACATTATTTTCACCTACTGAACAGGAAGATATGTTAGGAGCTTTACAAGATACTTCGATATATACTTCAGCCAAATACTCTAAAGTAAATCTGAAGAATCTGGTTTATTTAGATTTCGGAATGCAGTTTAAATATAAATTTAATCCGCATCTGAATGTATTCAGCTCTCTTGGTATAGAATATTACTTTAATAGCACTTTTGCTGATGAAGATTCAAATAATTTAGCAAATGTTTCCTCAGGATTTCAATATCCTCCCACAAAAATTGATAATCAAATCATTCCATTTTTGGAGCTCGGGTTTGGATTACAAATAAGCAGGCAATTGTCATTAAATGCAATCTACAATAATTCGTTTAGACCAATAATTGATGATGAAGAATCTTATTACCCTCATAAAATAAGCTTGGGAATAAAATTCAACTTCTGATATTTGATTAGGGAATATTTAAATATTTATGAGACTGTAGACTCAAACTCCACTGAGGATGATTCTTGCAGTAATCGATGCATAATCTTGTGTTCTCATCTCTAAATGGATTATCCATTGGTTGGAGAAAGAAAAAATTAAAATCCCACCCGGTATAATTATCAGGATCTATTCCTTCTTGTGGATAGATTATTTTTAATTCATTTCCAGAATTCACGACAATATTTGTATTTGCTTTGGGAGACACACATATCCAATCGATTCCATTGCATAACTCAATTGTTCCGTTTGTTTCTATAGCAATTTCACTATCGTGTTTTTTTAATTCCTCTATAAGAGGGTTGTCCAATTGAAGTGCTGGTTCACCCCCGGTAAAGACGATGAATGGTGCTGTATCCAGAGGCCAGAGTTCCATTATCTTATCAGTTAGTCCAATGGCTTTATACTTCCCGCCATTTTCACCATCTATTCCCCAAAAATCAGTATCACAAAACTTACAAATGGCTTTAGAACGATCCTCTTCTCTTCCAGTCCATAGATTACAACCTGCAAACCGGCAAAATACGGCAGGTCTGCCGCTATGAAATCCTTCACCTTGAAGGGTATAATATATTTCTTTTATGCTATAGCTCGCCATTGAATTAAAGATGTGCAGTAAATTCTATTTCGACAAGCATATCCGGATCAACAAGACCAGACACTTCTACCATAGAGGTTGCAGGTTTGATTGTTCTGTAAAACTCTCCATGTGCTTTCCCTATGTCTCTCCATTTGCTGATGTCTGTTACATAGATTCTGGTGCGGATTACATTGCTTAGATCTCCTCCCGCTTCCTCAAGAACGCTTTTGGCAATTTCAATAATCGCTTTTGTTTGGAGATATGCATCTCCCTTATGGACAATAATACCATCTATTACTGCGGTTGTTCCCGCAATTTCGATTATATATCCCACTTGTACTGCTCTGCAATAGCCAACAATATCTTCCCATTTTGCTCCGGTGCTAAAATTTCTTCTGTTCATTTACCTAGTGATATAATTATAGTATTTAAATAAAACTGTCATCTCTAATGTTGTTTCTCATCTTGAGAGACAATAAGCAATGAGCTAAAATCCAAGGTTTGTTCCTCGAAAGAAGCTCCAAAACAAACTTATTAAATCTCTGCATTTTGCTGCAATATGCAGACAAAAAAAGTGTCATGAAAGAATTCATGACACTTTAATATATTCTTAGTTTTCGAAGAAAGCTTACTATCCTCCGAAGTCATCAAATGCAATATTTTCTTCTGGAACTCCGAGCTCATCCAATGCTTTTATAACAGAAGCATTCATTGCCGGAGGACCACAAAAATAGTATTCTACCTCTTCAGGTTCAGGATGATTTTTTAAATATTGTTCAACACAAACAGGCATTATAAACCCCCGAAATCCATCCCCTTCTGAATCTAAACTTTCTTTTACCTTCCAATTATCTTCCGGTAATGGGTTATCCAGGGAAACAAAGAATTTGAAATTGGGATACTGTCTTTCAATCTCTCTAAATTCATCGATATAAAATAGTTCTCTTTTTGTTCTTCCTCCATACCAGAAAGAAACCTTTCTGTCTGACATTTTTAAGGTCTGAAACATATGGAATAGATGTGATCGCAATGGTGCCATACCTGCTCCACCCCCTATATAAACCATCTCTTTTTCCGTTTCCTTGATGAAAAATTCTCCATAAGGACCTGAGATTGTACATTTATCTCCAGGATTCAATCCAAATACATAAGAAGAGCAAACCCCTGGATTAACGTCCATCCAACCTCCTTTAGCTCTGTCAAATGGAGGCGTGGCGATTCTGATATTTAATTTGACGATATTTCCTTCTGCAGGATGATTTGCCATAGAGTAAGCCCTGAATTGAGGTTCTTCATTTACCATTTTCAGGTCCCATAACTTGAATTTATCCCACTCTGATCTAAATTTATCCGGATCATCATGATGATCCGGATGCGCCTGAATATCCATATCTTTAAAAGGAACTACTATTTCAGGAACGTCTATCTGAATGTAACCTCCGGGTTTAAAATCTAAGGCTTCGCCTTTCGGAAGTCTAACAACAAATTCTTTTATGAACGAAGCTACATTATAATTGGAAATGACTTCACATTCCCATTTTTTGATTCCAAATATTTCCTCTGGAACTGAAATTTCCATATCTTCTCTAACCTTCACCTGACATGCTAATCTCATCCCTTCAGCAGCTTCTTTTCTCGTCAAGTGATTCATTTCTGTAGGCAGCACTTCTCCGCCACCGGCATAAACATGGCATTCACACATCGCACAGGTTCCTCCTCCTCCACAGGCTGAAGGTAGAAATACATTCTTTTCAGATAATGCTGTTAATAAGTTCGATCCCGGTTGAATTAATAGCGGATTGGCATTATCTCCATTCACAATGATTTTCACATCTCCTTGAGGTACCAGTTTCTTTCTTGCATAGATCAAAAGACCAGACAGCGCTAGTATTACACCGCAGAAAACGATCAGCGCAAAGACAATTGGCATTATAGCTATTTGAAAAACTATCATATTTTATATCTGATTAATTCTGTTCATTAAAATGCTGCTGGATCAATTCCCATTAATCCCATAAAAGCCATTCCCATCAATCCTGTTAATAAAAAGGCCATTCCTAGCCCTCTTAATGCCGGAGGAACATCTGAGTATTTTATTTTCTCTCTAATTGCTGCTATAGCAACTATTGCTAAGAACCATCCAAAACCACCTCCCAGACCAAAGGCCACAGATTCAGTAAAATTATATTCCTTTGAAACCATAAATAAAGACCCTCCCAGAATCGCACAATTAACTGTAATAAGCGGAAGGAAAATTCCAAGTGAGTTATATAAAGCAGGAGAATATTTCTCTACAACCATTTCTACCAGCTGCACCATTGAAGCAATTACAGCTATGAAAAGGATAAACCTTAGAAAGGTTAGATCCGTCTGAAATATTCCGTTTTCACCTAAAAGCCAGGTATTGATGACCCAGTTAATAGGCATTGTTATTCCCAACACAAAAATAACAGCCAGACCTAATCCAAAAGCTGTTTTAACGGTTTTTGAAACGGCGAGATAAGAACACATTCCTAAAAAGTAGGATAGTGCCAGGTTTTCAATAAATGCCGATTTGATAAATATATTTGCTAGTTCCATTTTTTATGATTTAGGATACATCAACAAGTTTAGGATTCCATGCTCTGTGTGCCCATATAAGGACAGCAATAACAAACATGGCTGAAGGAAAAAGGACCATTAAATTATTGTTTTCATACCAGTTCAACCACCAGATTGCTTGAGTATCAATCAAATAATCTCCTGTTGGTCCTATGATTTTTATCCCAAAGAATTCTCCTTTTCCAAATAATTCTCTGAAAAAAGCAACTGCCATTAGTATCAATCCATAGCCAAACCCATTTCCAAGTCCATCAAGAGCAGATTCATAAGGCTTGTTGGCCATAGCGAAGGCTTCCAATCGACCCATCACAATACAATTAGTAATAATTAGTCCTATGAAAACTGAAAGTTGCTTATAGCTTTCAAAAGCAACTGCTTTTAGAGTCAGTTCAACTACTGTTACTAAAGCAGCAATAATAACAAGCTGAACGATCATTCTGACTTGTTTAGGAATAGATTTTCTCAATGCCGATGTAATCACATTCGCAAACAGGCAAACAAATACCACAGCCACGGCCATGACCGCTGCATTTTTCATTCCTGTAGTTACAGCCAAGGCTGAACAAATCCCTAATACCTGTACTGTAATCGGATTGTTATCATTAATCGGATCCGTCAGAAGCTTCCGTTCTTTTTTACCGAACCTTATGGTCGTCTTCTTCGGAACTTGTACAATAGTTTCTGCCATTAGTAATTATGCTTTTATAATAATTGGGCTTAACCCTTTATTGTTTTCAAATATGGTTCGTAAGCTTTAAGTCCCCTCTCAAGCATTTCAGTTACTCCATCAGCCGTTATGGTGGCTCCGGAAATACCATCTACTTCATATAACTCACTCTTAGCTCCTTCCTTTCTTACATACACAGAGGTGAAATTACCTTCATCATCGTATATTTTTTTGCCAATAAATTGTTGTTTGAATTGGGCATTGTCTTTTATTTCAGCACCAAGGCCCGGTGTTTCAGCTTTATGGTCAAATGAGACACCTGCTAGAGTTTTTAGATCTTCCTCAATAGCGATATTTCCCCAAATTTCATCCCAAAGTCCTTTGCCTCTCGTATAGACAATATAATACTTAGAACCATCTGACTTTGTAAAAACATACAAAGGCATAAGGCGTTCATCTGCTGATTTTTTTTGTTCTCTACCAAGATCAAGATTTTCTGCCATTCCTCCTTTTGTCCCTAAAACTTCTACTTCATCTGCTGAAAATATTGTCCCCTCGCTATTAATAACCAATTGTTCTATTTGTTTATCAAAGATTTCCTGCACCATTTCATCTGAGATTTTCTTAAAATCTCCATCGATATGGTTTGCTACAGCTGCAAGGGTTGCTTTCTTGCTATAGAGTGCTTCGTTTTTATCATGGATAGATTTCAGGCCATTTTGCATGAGGGCCAAAACCAAAGCAACTACAAAGGTTAATATTAAAACAAATCGTATGACTGAGTTCGTACTATGCATGATTCATTCTTTTTTTCATGTTAGATTCTAATACATAATGATCGATTAATGGAGCAAATGTATTGAGGAATAATATTGCCAGCATCCATCCTTCGGGGTAAGCGGGATTAATAACTCTGACAAGCATTCCGATCATCCCTATCAAAAATCCATATATTATTTTACCTGTATTGGTTGAGGCTGCAGTTACAGGATCTGTAGCCATAAATGCCATTGCGAAAAAGAAACTTCCCATATAGAATTGATACATCCAAGGGACTTGCATGAATGGAGTTGCACCCCAGGCGTTTAACAATAAAGCCATAATTACAGCTCCTATAAGCATGCTCAACATTATCCTCCAGCTTCCAATACCGGTAAATAATAATATTGCTGCTCCAACTATGATTAGAGGTTTGCACGTTTCTCCAATTGAACCAGGAATTGTTCCCCACCACATTTGTGCGGTTGTAAAATGTTCAGTTACGTTTTCCCATCCTCCTGAATAAGCAAGTGCTAAAGGAGTGGCTCCACTATAGCCGTCGGCAACGACGGCTGCCGGATTGAAGGTCGACCAATCAAAAAATTCAAATAATGAATTAAAGACTTCATGTGCCCATCCGTAATCTACTGCAGCTCCTGGAGCTAAATGATCAAATCCAGCGACCCAGACTTCATCTCCGGAGATAGAAGTTGGATAAGCAAAGAATACAAAAACCCGGGCTAAAAGTGCGACGTTCCAGATATTCATTCCTGTTCCTCCAAATGCCTCTTTTCCTAAGATTACTGCAAAAGCTACAGATACACATAAAATCCATATTGGAATATCGGGAGGCATAATGAGTGGAATTAATGCTCCTGTAACCAGGAAGCCTTCCTCTACTGAATGCCCCTTTTTATAAGCGAAATAGAATTCAATTCCTAAACCAACTATGTGGGTCCAAAGAAAAATTGGAAAAAGTTTTATTAAACCATGTGTCAACTTAAGATGAAGTCCATCGAAAAAACCAAGATACTGTCCCATCGCAACAAAGTGCTGATGTCCAATATTATATGTGCCGAAAATATAGGCAAATTGCATGGCAAGGACTACCATAACCATCGTTCGCTTCAAATCCATCCCGTCCTTTATATGGACACCGTCTCTAGTTGTAGAGTTAGGGGCATATGCAAATGTGAATAAGGCATCATAGGCCGTATGTAAAAACGGTTGATCCTTTTTATCCGGTTCTATTTTTTTAAGAAAATCTAAGAATCCCATCTATTGTTCTAGCTTCTTTTAATTTGTTATTAGGCTTGTTCCCTCATCATCTCTAATCCCTCTCTCAATATCCTCTGGAGCGGCATTTTAGAAGTACAAGCAAATTCGCATAAAGCGATATCTTCTTCGGTTAATTCATTTATACCTAATCCTTCCATCCTTTCAATATCTCCGGCCATAATGGCTTTCATCAGATGTTGAGGAAATATATTCATTGGTAATACTTTTTCATATTGTCCGGTTACTACAAATGCTCTTAGTTCACCGTGAGTATTTGTATCAGCTTTAAATTCGTAATTCGGCATTAGAAACCCCGGAAAAGTTTTAGATAAACTTGGTCTAGGAGCTATTGGCATCAGCCACCCAAATAATTCATAATAATCTCCTTCCTCTATTGCAGAAAGTTGATTGCAATTAACAGGTAAGAAATCATCTTTACCTGTTCGTTTTCCGGAAAGAACATCTCCAAATATTACTCTTGTATTTCCATTTTTCAATTTGACATTGTCTTTCACTAATTCTTCGAGGCTTGCCCCTTCATATGTATTAACGATATGATTGCTGTCAAATTTAGTACCGGTCATAGCGACCATTCTGGAAAGATCATATTTACCTTCAAGCATTAACTTACCTAAAGAGATTACTGTCTCCACTTTAAGCGTCCACACATTCTGATTGCTTTTTATAGGGGCGACATGATGAATTTGAACACCTACATTACCACAAGGGTGCTTTCCATTGAAGTAATGTTTTTCTGCATTTGATGCATCTGTGAAAGCATAATGAGGATTCTTACCCATTCTTCCATCAATACCTAAATGAACACTTCCATTGGTTAGTTTTGAAAGAACATCAATTCCACTTTGGAAATGTCTTTCCTTACCCTGAACCACAAGATTCAGATCCAGTGATAAGGGAGCAGAATTAAAAGTTGAAATAAATATATTGTCTGGAACGATATCCGGATCTGCTATAAGGTCAAAAGGTCTTTGATTTATATAAGGCCAAATCCCTGATCCTGTTAAGAAACTAACGATATCTTCCCTGTTAGAATCAATTGAAGGAATATTATCGTAATGTCTGGATTCTTGACTTTTATCTGCAAGTACTACTACATGAGATATTGATCTTTTTGCTCCTCTTCTGATCTCTACAATTTCTCCACTTACAGGTGCCGCATATTTAATATTCGGATTTGATTTGTCATGAAAAATAGGATCACCTGCTTTTACGTCATCTCCAAGTTCAACTTCAATTTTTGGGATTGGAGCGATACCTCTAAAGTCAGTAGGTTTGATCGCAAATCTATTTACAGATGGAGTCTGAATATTTTCTCCTACGGCTCCTGTTAATTTAATATCGAATCCCTTTTTGAGATTGTGGTAAGAACCATCCCCAATATCTTCGGGTACGCTGCTACCAAAAAGTTCTTTGATTGATGGAACGACACCCATTTTATACTTTTTGGTATCAATTCCTTCCTTTTGAGCTTCTATATTTATTAGGTTATCTGAGACCGATAAAATTGATGCGAGAAGAAGCAGAACACCAACTAAAACAAAGGCTGCTATTAGCATTTTATCTATATGAAATTTTTAAATTATATGACTATCGGATTAATTACATATTTACCTCCCATTTTACAGATACAGAGTTAGTTACAACTCTATCGAATACAGAATTGAAGTATTTTCTATTAAACTTATAGCAGAACTCATCGAGATAACTTTGCAGATATTGCTCACCAATGGAATGATGCACATCTAACAGCAATCTTTTGGCATTGCTTATGACTATATGAACCCAAGGCAGAATTTTACGAGTCTCTTTCTTGTCCTTTATTACCACAGCTTTATGGTCAGTGAGGCTGTTTGCTAAATCATTATAGTTATTAGCTCCGTCTGTTATTGCAGATGTTTTTGTATCAATAGCTTGTTCTACTTGTGCATTGGTGCTTTCTTTGCTAAGGTCATCTAGTAATTTCATTTTAATGTATCTCACTTTTTTATTGGTTTTGTGCCTGTATTTTTTAGTAGGTTCCACAGATATTGATTCAGCCATAACCAATACTATTGCTTGCTTTTGACTTCCTTTACCTCTCTTATATTTTCCATCATTGTTTTCTAATTCTATTACGGTTTGATCTCGTCTTTCTTTGTTGGGAACTATTTCAAAGAAACCTTCATCAAGTTCAACTTGATTACCAAGAAGATAATTATCATCTCGCCTACCCATAGAGTGACGTATTTTATGAAGCATATACCAAATAGGCTCATAATAGGGATGACCTAACTGTCTTTGTATTTCTAATGCAGAAAAACTCTTTTTTGTGCTGGTAAGCATCATCATTCCAAAATACCAATAGTAGTAGGGTAGCTGAGATTTATGTAGTAATGTTCCACTACGTAAAGTCGTTCTAAACTTACAGGATTTACATTGGTATTGACTTCTTGTGGATAGCCAATAATGCTCTTGAGATTGGCAACGCTTACAAATAACTCCTTGTCTATCTCTTTCTGCTTTAAAGTGAGCTTTGCAGCTTGCTTCATCTGGATACTTTTTGAAAAAATCTTGTAACTTCATAACTAAGTGTCTAATAATTAGAAAGATACGAAATTATAGTGTCTTGTGCAAGCAATCCGATAGTCATATAAAATTATTTGTATCTAAATCGACCGGTTTTTAAAATCATCGCAAATATAAAACTCTTTTTACATCTTAAAGATGAGCACATTTTCAAATTATAATAAAATATTATTTATACAAATTCTAAACAAGCAAAAAAGAGCACAATTACGGACACTTCCCATTGCCAGACATTTTTCGACATCAGGACCATTGACTCATTATAGCAGACACATATTTCGAATTTTTTGTCAATCTGTATGGAATAGACTGCAAGCAGTAATCCGCCAACTCTGTATCACATTCTTCATGCTTGAGCTCAAGGATTAATGCATGATCCATTGTCGGTACATTAACAAAATGGTCAGACTGAATTTTATAATATTGAATATTCCTGTCAATCGTCGCTCTTATTTTATCATCAAAAGACTGTAAATAAGTTCGTTCATATCTGACTAAAGTTACAGCCTGAAGTTCATTTTTCTTCAAAGTTGGTTCCTCACTTATTCTTTCAAGATCCTTCATTAAATTAAAATCATCCAAGGGTTCATATTCTTTTCTACCCAGCATATTAATTTTAATTTTCTTTTCCAGCACAGGTCTTTTTAAGTTGGATAGATCTTCACCATACCACCTTATTCGATATTTTACTCTATTCCTGATGCCTTGAAGATTTTCTTTTAGTGCCTTAAATTCAACATTATCATAGTAAATACTATTGACCGTACGATCGGGAAATTTAAATCTAAACACAGCTGGATTGCTCATCATTTCATGTAATACAGTTTCATAAAACTGACCATCAATACGATATTTTCTTTCATATCGCACCTCTTACAATGGTGATTTTGAATCGTTATCAATAATGAGTTCACTTCCCTGTTCCATAACATACTCTTGTTTAATATCAGAGCTCTTATAATTGGTAACTCTTACTGAAGTGCCGGGTTCTGTGCTGCTTAGAATCTCGAATCCTCTATCTACTTTATTCAAGTCGACATCAAACATCATGATGTCAGCATGAGAACTTGCAATTACAGATTTAGAAGATGAAGAAAGAGTATATCCTTTTATGACCATTTGAACATATTCTTCAGCACGTATGCCATGACTTAATATATGCGTACCAGAGAATTGACCCAATTCCATAGATCCACCATTGATCTCAATAGCGTCTTTCCCGATTCTTTCAAAAGAAATACCTGTAGCAATAATATTTGAAAAGTAGGCGTCTATACCATCCCCTTGACAGTCTTTGAAAAAGATATCTTTTAGATTGGCTTTACTATTGATCAAGGTCAGAGCATCTTTAGCAGTAATATTATAAAAGTTACAATTATCCAACTCAACATTAGAATTATAAACAACCAAAGAACCTTTAGTAATTATATTCTTACTGCGGAAATTAGAAAGATCGGAAAAGTAGCAATTACTGAATACCGACTTATCACCGGCGCTCAACAAATGAATCCCCTGCCCTGCTGCTGATTCACCTTTAAAAACAATACGCTGATTCGGACTGCCAATAGCTCTTATTGCAGAATAAGACATTATCGATCCCTTGTCCTTAAACAATAAGGTACATCCAGCGGGAATTGTAACATTAAAATTATCCGGTATAACTACAGGTTTCGAAATCGTGTGATTGCCGGGTTTAAACGAAATATACTTTTCATTAAGGGTTAAAAAATCAAATTCTTGTAAATCCTTAATTGAAGCTTTCACAAATTCTACATGAGCTCTTGGAGCATCCAATTTTGGTATGCGATGTGAAAAAATTGAATCTGTACCAAGCGTTCTATAAAAGACTTTCCTTACAGGTTCGTCCAAATTAACTGTTACACCTGTCATTCCTGTTTTAGAATTATAGGGCTCCATATATAGAATACTGTCTAAAGTTGTTGTCATGGATTCATCTCCAAATCCAATGATTTCCAAAGGGAAATAATGGAAGGATTCCAATCTAATTTGCTGTCTAGAATCATTAACTGTATATGCCTTCAATGAGAAATTTGGTTTGGGTAAATCTTTTTTCTTGTGTATTCTGCCTTTTTAAAAAAGGCTTTGTCAGAGTATGAATAATTTGCGTATTTGTTATCGCTTCTAATATAATATTGACGACCTTCTGCAGCTCTCTTCAAGGAATCCTGAAAAGTATTCAGATATTTCGCGCTGACAAAAACACTCAAATACGACATATATTTTTTGTAAAAGTCCCGATCATAAAACAATAAGCTGGTATAAGTATTACCCTCACTAATAAGCTTTTCATTATCCCTGTCAGAATGAGCTCCTTCTCCAATAGCTGTCCATTTACTATTGACCTCAGGGAGATGACTTCCGAAGCAATCAAAAGCAATGGGTTCCAATTTTCCTGTTACCGGATTCATATAGAAGCGGATATTCGTCAACAATTGAGCATGATTGGCATGGGTCAGCTCTAGAAGCGCCACGTATTTGGCTATCAAATCAAGATCAAAAACCTCAAAAGCACTATATTTTCCAGATATAAACCCGCTTAACATCGCCTGCCCATATTCAAATAATTCTTTGAACTCAGGATCATTGAAATTGCGCTTATTATAGAGTTCTATCTGGGCTGAAGCCGTCCAATGAAAGGGTTCAATTTCTTCTCGAACGTTATCCCAAAAACCATCGTCATTGTGTCGCAGAATAGGTCCGAGCTGACGATTATTAAACTCTAATAGTTTATCATCAAAGTGCTGTTCATAGGCATATACCCCTAAGTACTTTTCATTCAAAGAAACCTTTATAAAATCATAATCAGGCGTTAGGATTCGTTCCTTCTTAAACAATTCATGCATTACCCATTCTGCCAAATGAGACCTCGCCTTACTGTTATGAATAGAAAATGAATTCATATTATTCCATTCATCATTAGACTTTAATTCAATTCTAAATGACCAATTATCATCTTGTAAATGGTCAAGCAAATCTCCTTTTAATCTGATCTTAGAATTGTATTCTTTTCCACTAATTTTTAAGTCAGCATCAACCAAGTCGTCCTTTGAGGCAAACAGGAGGCCAATTTCCATAGCTTCATCCCGTTTTCTTTTAATTCTGTGAAAATTAGGTTGAGTTAAACTGATATCTATACTCGCACCATTATGTGTTTCAACATCAACCTTAATGGCACGCTTACGAATTTCAATTTTGAGATCATCAAAATAAATACTATCTGCTTGACCACTATTGTAAGGATAGATCAAAGTATGAGCATCAATAAAATCAAATGGTAGAATAATAGTATCTCTGATCAACAGCCACCCCTTCTGGCTTTTAGAATGTTGAGATTTAGCTTTAAAAACATTATTGTCTTCAGAAGAAAAAACAAGAGCACCTTTACCTGTTCCTCCCTTTTTCCAAACTGAATAATAAATGGTGTCTAATGCTTGAGGATATTCTAAGGATTTACTCATTCCATAGATGGACTCAACAGTACATTTACAAGAATATTTTCCACTAAAGGCGTAATCTGAAGATTGACATTGTCCGTTCGAAAAGTTTTCTTTCCTATTTGTAAATAAATCTCCATTTCGAATATCTGCGTTACAAAAATATTTTATAACTGTGTTCTGATTAGATGTGGTATGATCTTGAAACAGGAAAAATAATCCTCCTAAACCAAGGACAACAATTGGCAATAAAATCAATCCAATGGATTTGTATTTTCCTTTAATTTTCATCTGAATAAACTAGCTGCATACAATACAATAATCGATAATATTATCCAGGGAAGGCTGCTATAAGCTTGTGAAAGAAAACTCTTACTTATCAATGCAGTCATTTTATTGTATTTAGGAGTTTGATCAATTTTCAATGTATTAAATCTGCTTAAAATGCTTGATTTAAAATCAGTTCCTAAGCTATCTAATTTTTGTTTTTCCACAGTGTCCGCCAAAGTATACCGAATCTCGTTGAGTTCGATTTCTAATTCAACATAAGTTTGAAAAGGGAATTGATAGTTAGTTACATGGTCAAACGTAATAGTAGCTATACTGATATTATCCTGATCAGAAAAATAAATTCGCTTTCTCTTCTGAATTAATTTCAGCTGAGATTGCACTTCTTCAGGTTTCAATTGAAATTGGGCCAGATGGAATGCTAATCCATCTCTGTCATTGGGCTTCATGTGTTTGAGCAGTTTGTGTTGAGCATAAGGATCACCAAAAGATGTTTTATCCGTCTTATCATATTTTATTTCATTCCTGACCAAATCTTCGCCTTCGTTTGAAAGTTTCAACTGAACAAGCTCTTTCATTAGTTCTCCTTCAGCAAACCTTCTTCTAAACCTCAGGCCTGCGTTGTGTTCCAAAAGGATTTGTTCTTCAGAATCGAAATACTCATCAACGAATTTTTCCTCTGCTATGCTTGTTTTCAGGCTATCTGCAATTTCGATTAAAAAACTATCAGTCAGGAAATTCCAAACTTCGTTTTCGAGACTCGAAGGAATCGAAATCTTGTATTCGCTTTCTAAGCGTCCGCCGGACTGGCCATTTAGCGAAAAGCTAAAAAAAAGGAAAACAATACTGAATATTAGGCTTTGTCTAAATATGTAAGACCAGCTCATCACCCAAGTACATTTTTATTATCCACAAAAGAAAAGTTTAATCCGGGAGACATTTTGAATAACTCACTTTTAACCTTAGAAATCTGATCAAAAGATTTGAGTTCGATAATATAAGTCATGTAGATGTTTTCTCCTTCTTTACTAAATCTTCGCAGTTCCACATGATCAAAATTCTTCGATAATGTTTCGTTGATCTGGGTCTCATCAATATCCGAAGAAGATATATTGATCAACATTTGATTATTTACAGAATAACTCAATTTTCTTGACAATCGTGATCTGATAAACAATATTGAAATTATAAGTGTAAATGCTAATATTGTAATTCCAGCTTGTCCCGCTCCCATCCCCAAGCCTATGCCTATGACCAGAAACAAATAGGTTAATTCTTCAGGTTCCTTTATTGCTGCTCTAAACCTTACTATCGATAAGGCTCCTACAAGACCAAGTGAAAGAGCAATACTTGATTTTACAATATATATAATCAACATTGTTGTCAATGCCAACAACATGAAATTATTAGAAAATTGGGAGCGGTTTCCTACCGATCTTCCGTATTTCTTATAGTAAGCAGTTAGGATCCAACTCAATAAAACTACCCACAAGGCATTGATCAGGAATTGTCTGTGGTCAACGATTTCAAATGAGTAATTCTGTAATAAATCTGTAAAATTCATAAAATTATCTGCCCATTAATGAAATAGAATATGAGTATAAATATACTCACAACTGAGACTGTAGCTTATATAATTAAATATATTCCAAAAAAAAGCCGCACAAGTAAAACTTGCGCGGCTTTTGAGAGTAAATTCTAGTCTATATTACTTTATTTGAATCATTTTTCTACTCGCTACACCGAATATTGATTCCAGTGTATAATACATAACTCCACTTGATTCCAATTGATCTTTATGCAATGTAATCGTATGATCACCTAAACTATACACAGATTTTTGTCTCATCAATTCCCTTCCATTAACATCATATACACTGAATATGATTTCTGATTCTGAAGGAAGACTGAATCGTATTTCAGTAGACTGACTGAATGGATTCGGAATGTTTTGATAAAGCACAAACTCATCATAAGATAATCCTCTAAAATCAAGATTTACATCTAATATCTCAAGGTCTCTATTATAAGCCTCTGCATTAGTAAGAGAAGATCCAAAGTAAATCACTTCACTCAAGCTTCTATTATCAGTTGCTGTAAATTGAAGTTCGAATAATGGCAAATCAGCATTTATATTCTTCTCTTCATAACTATTCCAAGAGAATGTGATTACACCCTCATTAACCGCATATAGCCCAAGATTTTCTTCAGTGACATCAAGCGCTGATTCTTCAATTCCAGTGAAGGTCAATACATCGAAGTCAAAATTAATTGTACTCTGAAGTCCAACAATATTATCCATATCCTTGGCATATACCGGGATTGAAACCAGAGATCCTTTTGTTAAGATCATTTCATCTATTTCCAAAGTCACGGAATTTATATTTCTTTCTTCTACAGTAGGATTATTGAAGTTCACTTCTGCACTTGCATTGACATCACCGATTTTTACGGCTACAAAATCTTTTCCATCTGCAGGTACAGTTGATAAATCTAGAACATCAATCGTTTCATTATACGGGAATGGTTTTTCCGAATCAATGAAATCCTGTCCTTTTTCAGGGAACCTCCATGACTTTTGTCCATTTGGAAACTCATCATAGATTCCTAATATGAGCTTTCTCAATGTAATTAAGTCTGTAGCACTAATGTTATTACTATCATCTGCATCAGCAGCAATTAATTTATACGGCGTATCTAGTGTCTGAATGCCTAAAATATGTCTTTGAATCAAAACCAAATCAAGTGTAGAAACACCATTCAATGGACTGTCTTCCATATTAGCATTGAGATAATAATTATTGTTTATCGGTAACTCAAAGGCAAACTTCCCTCGATTATCAGTATAACTTGTTCTGATAAAATCAGGAGAATTACTTGTTACATCTACTTTGACATTTTCTAATGGAGAAGACTCCTCTGTCTCAATAGTTCCTGCAATTCTTGAACCAGCTGAATTTACACAAGCATCATTTACATTATCCTGTAATAAGAGTTGTACTATACAGAAATCACGATTACCTGCTTCATCTTCATAATATACTTCAAGTGTAATTAATTGAGATACACCGTCCATAATATCATCACAATCAAACTCTAGAAAATCAACTTCCTGATCGAATTCATCTAAGAAATAAACATCAAGTTGACCGAAATTTCCACAATTTGTATTACCGGTTACATTGTCAAAACCACCAAGGTTAAAGTCTGAAGCCCAAATTTCCACAGGTCCATTTTCAGTCATTGTTGCCGTAACAACAATTCCAAGACAGTATGGAGTTGGAGGCTTAACATCATTTACTTGTACAAGAGTTGTGGTTTCGGACATATTTCCACAATGGTCTTCAGAATACCAAGTTATCGTACTTGTACCATAAGGATAATCCCCTCTTGCATCTTCACCAGTACCTGAACTGAATGATCCATCAGCATAGTTTATCTCATAATATGAGGTCAACTCTTGATTGGTAAACATATCAGTACATTGATCTGTGATATTTGCTATTAGTAATGTATCCCCGACAAATACAGTACATGCATCTGTTGTTGCATCCACTGTTACGAGAGATGGTACATCAATATTTGGTCCTTCTATATCGTGAACTCTCAATACTTGAGTCCAGGATTGTGTTCCTTGTCCTAATCCATACACATCAGCTATACACCAGTCGATTACTGTCCAGGTTCTTAATATCTTAAGGCAAGAACCTTCTACATTCTCAAATACAAGATCATCCCACGTAATCGCAATACTGCTGTTACAAGCAAAGGTATTTACGTCACTGAAATCTACTGTATGCTGAGAAGACAAGTTATCTGGATGTAATGCATCAGTCGTACTACAGTTTGTAAACGGTTGAGGATCGAAAGGCCAGTTTACGTTAAAGGTAGTGGCACTATTTCCAATGCTAATATTCTGATTATGTGATCCAATCGTGTTTCCACATTCATCTCGAATAATCCAATTGACATTAACACTTGCTAATCCGCAACTTCCCGGCTCCAGAGGATCATTCAACCCTCCACCATCAGTCCTTGACCATTCGGTTTGAATAGAAAAGGTGCCGTCATCATTAGGATCGCAATTATCTTCATATGCAAACTGAGGAATTGAATTCAAGATTATCTCCCCTACATCCACAGGACCATCAGCACAATCAAAATTGAAAAAGTTTTGAGGTCGATTGGTTATAGTTGGAGGAATATTATCCTGGATCTTTACATCAACTTCGCATGTATTCGTATTTCCATTTATATCTGTTACTCTCAAATGAACTTTTTCATCATTTAATACACAGTTACAGCAATACTCTACATAAGACATCCATTGGAAATCATATGATTTTTTAATGTGGAAGCTTTCAATTCCACAATTATCCCAAGAACCATTATCTATTGATTCCGCATGTAGTTTAGCACATCCATCATTGCTAAGAGCAACAACAGTAAACTCAATACATACTGGATTCGGTAGATCGTCATCAAATACATCTACTTCTGTAAAACATTCTCCGGTATTACCACAATCATCGCTTGCGACATACTTGATCCATGTTCTCCTTCCTGATGGAAGATCTCTGATAACACTAGGGATACCATTAGAGTACTCAACATTCGTATCTATATAATCACCAACCAGTGGTGGGTCATTAGGATTTTCATCGTCATCAATTAAATAAAACACCTGCCATGTGATATCAGCATCACAAGAATTAGAAAAATTTAATGGAGGCACAATCTCCCAATCACCTGTACATGTATACGAATCAGTATAGATATCGAATACGTGATCAGGTTGGCAAGAAATTTCTATTGGTTGATCATCAACAACTTTTATAATCTGATCATAATGAACCAATTCACCGGTACACCAATCCAATACAGACCAAGTTCTAATTGTCTTTGAAGCATATTTTCCACAAAGATTGAATTTGAGATCTGTCTTTGTCATCTGGAAATTGCCACACATTTCACCAAATGGTATACGTGGATATCCAGTGACTGAAGGAGCAGGTATCGTATCTTCTGTTACTAAAGATTCATCCAGATTGCCCGTAAAAGGATCGAATAAATCAAAACAGTGAATTACAGGCAGTTCTAGGTTATCATAGCTTTTAGGCCAGATAATATCCTGAACTGTCCATCTTAATAGGTTTATATTATGGGTACAAGTTGCAGATAGTCCGGAAGAGTTGTTTGTAACAACCCATGTTCTTTCTATTGTGTTCCAATATCCATTCTCGCAATCGACGCCAACATATTCATCAGTTGGTCCTTCAACATCAGGTTCTGAACAACCCGTATTTAGAATAATGTCTGTTTGTGTGGGTATAATGCCTTCATTCGTGATTACTCTGAAATCCACTTTTACAACCAACATATCATCCGTGAGACTATTATTGACCACTTCAAGTGTCCAATTACCCCAGGCATCAGTATTATTAAAGCCGCTAAATGGATTTTGAGGTCTGAATTCTCCTATAAAAGCATTCAGTGTTGATCTACATAATTCTGTAGATCCAAAATTAGCATGACTTAAGATCGCATCATCTCGTAAGCAAATATTAATATTGGATTCAGTACAGAAGTTAAAGAAGTTACCATCATGGAGGTCTAATAATTGAACGGATGTTAATCCATCCGGAGCTGTTAAGATTAACTCCAGATCATCAACTTCTTCGATTTCAGCATGGAAATTAAGTTCGATATCTATTACAGTTCCTGAAGGTGCAAGCAGATTCAACACTAATGGGTGGGTTGAATTCGCAACTACAGGCGTATTTTCAATGATATCTCTACCGAAACCTCTAATTATAGTACCTGGAGCAATAAGTTCAGCATCAGAACAATAAACGTCGAAGTCTTCACAATCAATTAATGGTGTTGATTTGTCTTCGGCAGCTATTGTACCCCAACAGGATATTCCGGAAACTCCGGTAACTGTTACTACATAATCACCAGGGGCGTCAAGCATTATTGTATTACCTGGGAGATAGCCATCTATTTCTAATGTGAAATTAGCGTAACAATAGGTCCCTTCCAGAATCATATCCGGAGTCAGTATCGCTTCGCAATCCTCGTTTAGAGTTACATTAATATTATCGTTACAAGCTACATTGTTAATACTTTCAACAACTCTGAGTTCAGAAATACACTGAGCCAGAATTTTCGATGGATCACTTGGGTCTGTTAATGTAGTTATCATTTCATGCGTCCCAAATGGTAAATCTGCTACTACAACTGCAGGTACACCATTTATCAATGTACCCATACCAGGCAGAATTATGTCTCCACTTCCACCGCTTCCAGTATTATTATAGAAAACACCAGCATTTACATAGATTGTGAAATCCCAATTCACAGGATCGGGAGGACAATTTATAGCATTTATTGTGAAACTGTAATCAACTAAATCCGTCGAGCAATCTGCTCCTGTTACAGTCACAATTTCAGGACAAGTCCATTCAATTGTAGGTTCTACATCAATATGAACACAAGACGGTATTGATATATTCGCGGGGAATGTTGTCAATACAACGCAATAAGTTCCTGACTGATCTGTAGTAGTCATTGGAACTCTTGGACTTCTTATGTTTGATGAAAAGCCATTAGGTCCGGTCCAACTGTAGCCAACAGCCCCAGGCGGATCCCATAACTGACCGTCAATATATACATCAACCGTCAAATCCAGTGTGTCGCATGAGGAATCACAAAAGCTACTTGCATTTGATGATGCTACTCCAACTAACTGGGCATTGAGATTGGTATATGACATCAATCCCATTAATAATGAGAAAATGACTAATGTCATATTTTTCAAGCTAGTGTTATAAAAATTTTCCATGATTAAAATTTTTGTGTTCTTACGTTTAGATTTTTGTACTATTTGAGTATTTTATGAATTATATTATTTACTTATTTATTTTTTTGTAAATATTTTTGTAATTCATACCAATAGTGAGGCAAACATTATACCAATTTGTCATATGTTTTCTACCGAAGAGTATTCAGCGCAAAAGAGATAAAAGTTTGTAGTAGCTATATGTGAGTGAATTAATTTTATTTTTAACACTATCCTCGGCTTAAGAAATGAAGAATACCAAAGACACCTGTTTAAATTGCACTTATCAGCTTAGCAATAAAGACAAGTACTGCCCTCAATGTGGTCAAAAGGCAGAGTTTCAAAACCTGAGCTTCAAACATCTCTTTAGCTCATTTCTCGACTCTTTTCTCAATTTTGACAATAGATTGTTCAAGACACTAAAGGATATATGGATTCCAAACAAAATAATCCGAAAGTATATGTCCGGTCAAGTCGCAATGCATATACACCCTTTCAGGTTGCTATTCATGAGTTTGGTTTTGTTTTTTGGATTGATTTCTATCTCATTTAGAAACTTCGATTTCTTTCCAAAAAATTCTATGGAAAAGCAAATAAACAATTACCAACTCTTCAAAAACTATCAAAACTACCTTGACAAAGTATATACCCAGGAGAATGCTTGTCTTATAGATAGCATTACAGAGTCCGTTTTTAACAAAGAATTGAAATTGGATTCTGAAATATTCTCGTATGGGCGGGTATTTGGTGTAGATTTTAAGACTTTAGGGATCACTACAAAAGATGTCTATACGCTGACTGAGGATGAACTATTTGGAAAATATGGCATCAAATCAAGAAAAGACAAGATAGTAGTCAGGCAATTCAAGCGAATAAAGCTATATCTAGATCAATCAATCAAGTTTATAGTAGCGAATATGCTATGGGGCCTGATTTTGTTGACGATCTTAATGGCCTGGGTCCTAAAACTGCTTTATATAAGGCATAAAAGCTATTTTTTAGAAAACCTCTTTCATATCGTCATTTTTCACGCTCAAATGTTACTCCTTTTTTCAGTTTTACTCGTAGTAAACTACTTTATTAAGCTCACAACCGGAGTTTTTTTGATTGTAAGCTTTATCCCAATCGTATATTTATTCTATAATCTGATGACTTATTATCATCAAGGCTATATTAAAACCTTTATAAAATTTATATTTATAACCATCGGATACTATTTTGTACTCGTTATGATCATGACAATTATTGCTTTGCTCAGTCTCTTATTTTTTTGATAAGATACAATGTCGAATATGTTAGATCCAGATACATTAACAAAAAGATATTATACTATAGGAGAAGTCTCGAAAATGTTCGGAGAATCGACTTCTCTTTTACGCTATTGGGAAACGATGTTTAATGAACTTAAACCCAAAAAGGATAAAAGTGGAATTAGACGATATGTTAAAAAAGACATTCTTATACTCAAGGATATATACCATTTAGTAAAAAATCAAGGACATACTTTGGAAGGAGCAAAAGAAGGACTCAAGAAGATCAAGAATTTGAAAAAAATTAAGGAAGAGTTATTAAGTTTAAAGAAGAATATGATAAAGCTGAAGGAGGATTTAGGATCAAGCTAATACCAATTGCTTATTACATGAGTGCAAATCCTCATCATCGTTTGAAGCAATAATTACTGCCTTATTCTTTGTCATTTTCTCAAGATGACGATTGAACCAAGATTTTTTATCAGCATCTAAAAATGAACTTGGCTCATCCAATAATAGCAGAGGAACATCAAAATTGAGAATCAAAGCAAGGTTTAATCTTTGTTTCATCCCGGAAGACAGAGTCTTGATGATTTTACTTTTTTCTTTTGTAAGTAAACAATAATCTAAAAATTCATCTAAATCATTGATAATTAAAGGCTTATATAATTTATAATGATTATATAACTCAAGAATTGTCATTTCCAAATCTAACTCTGCATAAGCAGCAGAAATCGAACAATATTTATAGATCTCATTATTATCTATATCCTGACCATTGACTTGATATTTGATTTGACCTTTTGACATGGGAAGCATGCCTGAAATAAGATGAATTAAAGTAGATTTACCACTTCCATTCGGACCTTGAATGGCCAATCTATCTTTTGGGTAAATATTACAATTAAGGTCTTTAATGATCCAGGAAGAATCATATCGTTTCCATACGTTAGACAGAATAATCTCCATTACTATCGCTCAAGCTATTGAATCCCTTCATAAGTCCTCGTTCTGATTTTAGAACAAAATCCAATATTTCTGTTTTCTCCTGACTGTCAGGGAGTTGTGATTTAATGTATTCTATGGCTTTAGTAATATGCCAACCTTTTACATAAAGGATACGATAAATATCCTGTATCCTATGAATTGCTATACGTTCAAAGTTTTTTCTTTCTAAACCAATTCTGTTAATACCGACATATGAAACAGGATCTCTTGCCGCTTTTACGAATGGTGGAATGTCTTTTCTCACTTTACATCCTCCGCTTACATAAGAGTGTTCTCCAATTCTAACAAATTGCTGAACTAATGTAAGTCCACCTAGTATTACATTGTCGTTAATTACCACATGCCCTGCAAGGTTTACACCATTAGCGATTATGCAATTGTTTTTAACGTGGCAATCATGTGCAATGTGTACATATGCCATAAGCAAACAATTGGACTCAACAATCGTTTTACCAGATGCTTTGGTTCCCTTG
This sequence comes from Saprospiraceae bacterium, assembly GCA_965248155.1. Classification (GTDB taxonomy): domain Bacteria; phylum Bacteroidota; class Bacteroidia; order Chitinophagales; family Saprospiraceae; genus RFSX01. The sequence goes on along the minus strand of CBDFIO010000001.1, from coordinate 266,007 downwards.
TTGATTGTACAACATTCACGTATTATAACATTGTCTCCAATTTCAACAACAGTATTTTCACCTCCATATTTAAGATCCTGAGGTTCAGCTCCTATAACTGCGCCTGGAAAAATTTTGCAATTCTTTCCAATAGTAACACCACTATAAATAACCACATTTGAAGAGATCAAAGATCCTTCTCCAATACTAACATTGGCATGAATTGAAGCAAAGGGCTCGATAGTTACATTATCAGCTATTCGTGCATTAGGATGAATGTTTGAATGTGGAGACACTTCCATCTACCTTTTAATTATTTGTGCTTTAAGTTCTCCTTCAGAAACGATAGAATCACCAACATATGCTGTTCCTTGCATGTGAACAATTCCTCTTCTTATTGGTGTTAATAATTCCATTTTCAAAATGATTGTATCGCCTGGATGTACTATTTTCTTGAATTTGACATTATCCATCTTCAAAAAATAAGTGTCCCAGTTTTCAGGATCTTCAACTGTGGAAAGCGCTAAAATACCTCCTGTTTGAGCTAAAGCTTCCATTTGTAAAACGCCCGGAAACACAGGGTTTCCAGGGAAGTGACCTTGGAAAAATGCTTCATTAATACTTACATTTTTAAGACCGACAACTTTTGATTCTGTAAGCTCTATTATTTTTTCAACCAATAAAAAAGGAAACCTGTGCGGAATGAGGCTTTTAATTTCTTCTACACCATAAATAACCTCTTGGCCCAATTTATAACTGGGCTTTCCTTTAAGTTTTATTTTTTTCTGAAATTGATCCCGTAGGAATCTTGTAAATGCAATATTTCCGGTATGACCTGGCTTTTTGGCAATTATCCTGCCTTTTATAGGTTTTTTGAGCAGATATAAATCACCGAGTAAATCCAGTAATTTATGTCTGGCCGGTTCATTTGGAAATTGCAAAATTAAGCCATTCAAAATACCATTATCAACAATTACATCTTCTTCTACATTGAATTTGGTAGCTAATTCTTTCACTTTCTCCTTTGGAAATTCATCATGACCGAATACGATTGCATTGTCAACTCTGCCGCCTTTGATAACACCTTTCTGAAATAGCTCTTCTAATTCATTTACAAAAACAAAAGTCCTTGAAGGTGCAATTTCCTTATGATAAGAAATATCTGGATTATAAACTGCAACCTGTCTTCCAACTTTAGAGTGATAATCGATGATTGATGTTATTTCAAATAAGTGATCTTTATCTGGAGGTAAGTAAAGATATTCGGCGCCACTAACTTCATCTTTAAATTCCAATTCCTCATCAAACTCTATATATTCTCTATCTCCGTCTTGTTCTTCCAATCCAGACTCAAGAATTTTTTCTACAAAAGGTTCTGCGCTGCCATTTAAAATAGGAATCTCCGGGCCTGTTAATTCTACTAAAACATTGTCAACATTCAGACCATATAATGCAGAAAGAAGATGTTCGATTGTATATATGAAAATATCATTCTTCTTCAGGCATGTGCTTCTGTAAGTAGAATCAACATTCATTATGTAGGCATCAATAACCGGAGAACCATCCAGGTCAGTCCTTTTAAATTTTATACCAGAATTAACATCTGCCGGAATGCAAGTTAAATGAACTTTTTCCCCTGTGTGAAGACCAATACCCTCCAGTTCAAACTTCTGCTTTATGGTTTTTTGTTTCATATCATTTATTCAGCGATTGCTGAAGTTCTCCCAACAATTTTTCAAGTTTGTTTATTCTAGATTGAAGGTCGGGCAAATTCTTGTATATCGCAAAGGATTTTAAATAATTATTGTAATCGATAGCAGGGGATCCATACCATTTTGTTCCTTTTTCATTAACGCTTTTAGTCATTCCGCTCTGTGCTTGAATCATCGTTTGATCTGCGATCTGTAAATGGCCTACAATGCCCGACTGACCGCCAATCTGGCAATGTCTTCCTATTTTCGAACTCCCAGCTATACCCGCCTGAGCAGCAATAACCGTGTGCTCTCCGATCTCTACATTATGTGCTATCTGTATTAAGTTATCCAATTTTGTGCCAGTACGGACAATTGTTGAACCCATTGAAGCTCTATCAATTACTGTATTTGCACCAATTTCTACATCTGATTCAATTATTACATTTCCAATTTGAGGTATTTTTTTAAAACTTCCATCTTCCAAAGGTGCAAACCCAAAGCCATCTGAGCCAATAATTGAATTGGCATGTAAAATCACATTATTGCCAATTTCACATCCAGAATACACTTTTACTCCCGGGAATAAGGTACAGTTGTCACCAATAATTACATTATCACCAATATATACCTGACCGAAAATTCTTGTATTCTTTCCAATCGTAGCCCCTTTTTCTATTATCGAAAAAAGACCTACACTTACATTCTCAGCCAATTGAGCTTCGTCATGAACAAAACTTAATTCTTCATTCGTGGTAATTGTATTGTTGACAGGAGAAAATATAGCCAAAAGATCTGCCAGCGCTGAATAAGTATTTTCAACTAATAAGCAAGCTATAGAATATGATGGTTTGTATAGGCTGGAATCCATCAAAAGTGCTGAAGCTTCAGTCGAGCTAAGATTATTCAAATATTTCTGATTGGAGACAAAACTGATATCTCCTTGCTGAGCGTTTTCAATCCCATTAGCTCCTGTAATTTGTATTTGATCATCCCCTTTAACCGTGCCTCCAATTATTTCGGCTAATTTTCCTAATGTATATGACATATTTCCTCTAAGAAAGATTGTGTTTATTGAACTTGTAATACCTTTAACGTGGAAATTAACAATGTTATTTATAAAAATGAATAAAGATTGAGAAGACTTATCGTAATTGGGACAAGAGGAAGTCAATTGGCACTTTGGCAAGCTAAAAACTTACAAGAACAACTGATCGAATTAAATAGTATCACTGAACTGAAGATTATCAAAACACAAGGTGATAAAATTCAGAATTTAAGTTTTGATAAGATGGAAGGGAAAGGATTTTTTACAAAAGAAATTGAAGATTCCCTTCTAAATAAAAAAATTGACGTTGCCGTTCATTCATTAAAAGATCTTCCTACGGAGTCACCTCAAGGTCTCGTAATTGCTGGCCTATCCAAGAGAGAAGATCCTTCAGATGTATTGATAATAAGAAAAGATTCGATTGACAATTCTCAAACACTTAAACTAAAAAAAGGTGCTGTAATCGGAACTTCTTCCGTAAGAAGAAGAGCTCAAATAAAAGACCTTCTCGATCATATTATCATCAAAGATCTTAGAGGGAATGTACCCACCCGGATTTCTAAGTTGGATTCCGGAGAATATGATGGAATAATTTTAGCAAAAGCAGGAGTTAACAGATTATCATCTGATCTTGCCGCTTATGAAGTCCTCCGTCTTCATCCCAGAGAATTTATTCCCGCTCCTGGTCAAGGTATTATTGCCTACCAATGCCGGGAAAATGATAATGAGATGAGAAGAATATTAAACAAAATTCATCACCGTGAAGTATCAGAATTAAGTAATGTCGAGCGTAAGGTACTTCAATTGATAGGTGGTGGCTGTCACATTCCTCTGGGGGTTTTTTGTGAAAAAGATCCATCAAATAATTATCATGTGTCAGCAGCTTATCAACAAGGTGAAAAAATGAAAAGAATCATTGTCTCCCAGAGTACAACTTTTCAGCTTGCTGAAAAGGTCGTCCAAGAATTATTAAACTAAATTTGTTGCATGTATCTCATTTTTGACTGCTCCGGAATTGATAAACCCAAGAGTTGGAAAGCTCCTTTTTCGGACACTTTTAACTGGCCTAGAATAATTCATATGTCATGGATTATTCTCAATAAAGAATTAAATCCTGTGAATGATTATGATCACATTATCATTCCGGAAGGATTTGGTTTTACACCTGCAATTGAGAATCGTTGTAAAATTGCCGAAGACGATATAAAAACAAAGGGAGCACCCTTAGAAGACGTCCTAAAAGGATTTAATGATAGTCTTCAAGATGTAGAATTCGTATTCGCTCACAATCTCAATTTTAATGAAAATACTTTGGCCGCAGAATATCTTAGGAAAGGGATGAGCCATGATTTATTCAAAAAAGAACGGTTCTGTATTATGCAGGAAAGTACATTCTTTTGCAAATTGCCTTCCAGAACCGGTGGTTACAAATGGCCTAGTTTGACCGAATTACATTCTATCATTTTTAAAAAGACTTATTCCCCACCTAATAATGCACGGGCAGATGTAATAGCTGCCACCAGATGTTTCAAAGCATTAATGATGGGCGGACAGTTTGAAGACTTATTCGATTTAGAAGATTGAGACGTCTTTTCATATCCAGGAATTTAGATAAAAATTCTGTTTTTTATAGATTAAATGCAGAAGGAATAAAAGTATCCGGTCAATCTTTAATCCAATTCAAAAAACTAGATTTTGAAATCCCTCCTTCCTATGATTGGGTCTTTTTCTACAGCCCTTTTGCAATTAAAACCTTTTTTGAAAAAGTTGGCTATTCAGATCAACTGTCATATGGGGTAATGGGAGAAGGAAGCGCTAATATCTTCAAAGCCATTAATTCTAGTCTTCCGGATTATATTGCCAACACAAGTTCAGAACACATTATTGAAGCGTTAAAATCCAGGGTTCAAAACAAAAAACTACTTATACCCAGGGCAAAGCACTCCATACATTTCCTGAAAAACGCCTTTGACGATGATCAAATTATTGACCTTGGAATTTATTCAAATGAAATAAAACATGATATCGACATTCCGGAATCAGATATTCTTGTTTTTACAAGTCCTGCGAATGTGGAGGCTTATTTCAATAAATATGATTATAAAGAAGAAAAGTTATTTGCCATCGGTAAAACTACAGCGTCAAAAATCTTTGATTTAACTTCTCAAAAAGTCCAGTTTTGTCCAATCCCGGGAATAGAAAATCTATATAATTTAATTCGTTCGAGCTTTAGCAATTAATTATTCGACAAAGAACTTCTTGATGATTAATTGCCCCTTATAAACCAACTTCAAAGCATACATCCCTTGTGCCATTTGTGATGGATCAATATCTATTTTGTTCTGCCTTATCTCACCTTCCTGAATTCTCAATCCGGTAAGAGAATAAATTGCATAATTTGTTTCGTCCAAATTTTTATTTGATTGAAAAAATAGTGTGTTTTGCCCATTATGAAGTACTGTTGGATAGATGTTTAAATCAAGAATGCCAACTTCTGATGCGGAAGTACTTTCTGAAGGGAAAAAGCTGCTTCCAAGACTATATTCTATACAGAAATTATCTGCAGTAAATGGTTGGACTCTCCAAAATAAACTGCCCCAACTTGTATCCGCTTCTTTCATAGTTAATGATGGATTATCTACAATCGTATCAAAAAGAACCACGCTGAAAGTGGACTCAACACCTATCTGAAATAGATAATACTGATCGTCTTGATGACCGGACCAATTAAATTCTATATCTCTAAAAAATACTGTTTCATCTTCAGCTGGAACTTGATGTTGAATAGTAAGCGGATCTGTTACCTCTGGAAAATCGAGATCTACGGATGACATTTCCGGTTTTTCATCAAGAGCATTCGCTCTCATCGCCAGGATTTGTTCTTCTGAAAAACGTACAGAACAATTATCTATAGAATAGGACATAATCAAAGTGCCGTCAGAATTGAATTTAATTCCATCAGGGTCCGTCTGTTCTATAAGACTTATAGTATCGGCATTACATTGCCATCTTTGATAAATATAATCCGGTTTTGTATCACAAAATCCATCAGCCGCAATATGACAATTGCTACGATCCATTTTTTCGACAAAAGTTGTATCTATCAATACCGTATCCAGAACCAGTGAATCTTTAAAGTTTGTATAATTATATAAGACTTTTTCAGGGGCTGGATCATTATAATCATGGGCCACACTGAAATCATGCCATACACCTCCTTCCCATCCTAAAAAGGGGTGTGGAAGAGCAAGTGCATGTCCCATTTCATGCGCCCAGGTGTGATCTGCCGGAGTGGCACAGGATTCTTGGACAGCAACACCGGCCCAAGGTAAATTATATCCACAATTCCCCGCTGCATCACTGACCAAATAGCAATTGATCGTGTTATCCACATTATATTCAAACATTTTCAATCCGCCATCAATAACAGATTCATGATTGAAAAAATCAGAATCATTAATATCTCTGATTTTTTCTTTCAGATAGAATCTAATATCTGTATCCTCAAAATCATTCTGTAAAGTACACATGGAGTTAAGCAAATTCGTTTCTTTCATCTTCCCGAGACCATTCGTTTGTCCTACCCTATTAATCGTTATCGCTAAATGGATAGTCTCTGCTCGCTTATAATCGTATTGACTTGGATTAGCCTGATACTTTTTAAGCCAAGGAGACTTGTAAGCCTGTGTACCACAAGGTCCTGGTTCGTTTTGGCCAAAAAGCATCGAAAATGAGAATAAAAGGAGAATAAGGGTAGAAATATTTTTCATAGTAATTTTATATTCGCTATTAAGATATTCAGATTTGGCAATTTAAAATAAATCTTCCTGACAATTGAGTTCGAAAAGATTAAAAATCATATCTACAGTCCCCTCTCAGACGGAATTACTGTATGATTTAAAACTGGAAGAAGAAGTTATTGGCATTACAAAATTCTGTATTCACCCCAATAAATGGTTCAAAAATAAGTTGCGCATTGGCGGCACAAAAACACTTGACCTTGATAAAATATTACCTCTTAAACCAGATCTTATTATTGCCAACAAAGAAGAAAATGACAAAGCTCAAATTGAAGCTTTATCAGAGATCTCTGAAGTTTTTGTGTCCGATATAAAAACGATTGAAGACAGTATTTTGCTATGTAATGATATTGCTCAAATAACGAACAGAATTAAGGAAGGTAAAGCATTGTGCTCGGAATTGAATGAAGCATATGTAGAACTCAAAAAGTATAAACATAGCACCGCGGCATACATTATATGGAACAATCCAATTATGACAATTGGCCATGCTTTTATTCATTCGATGTTAAATCATTTGGGTTTTGAAAATATATTCGGCGACAGAACGAGATATCCAGAAATTGAATTAGAAGAGCTGAGATCAAAAAGCCCGGAATATATACTCTTATCATCAGAACCTTTTCCATTTGCTGAAAAGCATCGCCTCCAATTTGATAAACAATTTCCTAATTCCAGAGTTTTACTTGTCGATGGAGAAGCATTCAGTTGGTATGGAAGCAGAGTATTGAAGAAAAAATCATATTTAAAAGGCTTTCACTCTTAATTTTAGACCTTTGATTAACAAATATTGAAAATGAGTCGAGAAACATATATCGTTGATGGTACAAGAACAGCTTTTGGAAATTTTGGAGGAACATTATCGAGTATAAGAACAGACGATTTGATAGCACATGTGATCACATCTTTACTAGAACAGAATCCTAACATTCCTAAAGAAGCTTTTGAAGATGTAATCATTGGTTGTGCTAATCAGGCGGGTGAAGACAATCGTAACGTTGCCAGAATGGCTTCATTGTTGGCCGGTATGCCGTGGTCAGTCCCGGGTGAAACTGTTAATCGACTTTGTGCCTCAGGGATGTCCGCAATAATCCATGCCCACAGAGCCATCCAAACCGGAGATGGTGAATTGTTTTTATCTGGAGGAGTTGAGCATATGACCAGAGGTCCCTGGGTTATTTCAAAAGTTTCAAAAGCCTACGGCAGAGACGCTCAAATGCATGATAGTAGTTTTGGCTGGCGTTTTATAAATCCAAAATTGGAAGCTTTGTATGGGACGGATGGTATGGGTACGATCGCAGAAAATCTAGCTGAAAAATTTAATATCAGCCGGGAAGATCAGGACAAATTTGCCTATTGGTCTCAGATGAAAGCTTCTGAAGCTCAAAAGAATGGACGATTATCAAAAGAGATCACTGAGATCCAAATTCCTCAAAGAAAAAAAGATCCTATTCTTTTTGACAAAGACGAATTTATTAAACCTGGTTCTTCCATTGAAATTCTTTCAAAACTAAGGACCGCTTTCAAAAAGGATGGTGGATCTGTAACAGCTGGAAATTCATCGGGTCTAAATGATGGTGCTGCCGCAGTAATAATTGCCTCTTATGATGCTGTTAAAAAATACGACCTAAATCCAATTGCACGTCTTGTAAGTTCTGCAGTTGTTGGTGTAGAACCACGAATTATGGGTATTGGTCCAGTTGGCGCTTCAAATAAAGCACTGAAAAGAGCAGGAATTAAACTTGAAGATGTAGGTGTAATAGAGTTAAATGAAGCTTTTGCAGCTCAAAGTCTGGCTTGTACAAGAGAACTTGGATTGGCAGATGATGACCCCAGAATTAATCCTAATGGAGGAGCTATAGCTATTGGCCACCCCTTAGGTGCATCAGGGACCAGGATTACTTATTCTGCTGCTCTTGAACTGCATGAAAAGAATGTTCAATATGGTTTGGCTACAATGTGTGTAGGCGTAGGTCAAGGCTATGCCCTTGTTATTGAAAAAGTTTAGCCGATATTTTTAAATTAGCAACATCCACCACCATCATAGAAGAAAGTAGATTCTGAAAGGTGAATATCTTCCCTTTCCAAATCAGCTAAGGCTCCAGCCGTCTTATCACAAATAGCTACAGGTTGATTCTGAAGAAGGACATGACCTTTCTTATCATCAAAATGATCATCCTTGCCATAATAAATGGCTGATTTACCGGTAAATATACATGGCCCATCCTCCGGCATAGGGTCTTTTATCGCCGCAACTTCTACAGATTCGATATAGATAATCTCATCTACATCATAATGGTTAGGACTTAATATGCGATATGGTCTTTTAGCACGAACTTCTACAGTTCCAAAACCTATTTCTGTAATCAGATCCAGGTACTCTTGCAAAGGAAGAGACCCGCTTATGCACAGGGCTCTTAATCTATCATCATCTCTTAGATTCTGAGGCATATATTGTTCACAGACAGGATCAGATAATACTAGCCTCCCATGAGGTTTGAGCACTCTATAGATTTCTCTGAGTGCTTTTTTCAAATCTTCTTTTTCAAATATATTAAAAAGACAATTTTGTGCTGCTACATCTATTGATTCACTTTCGACTGGCAAATTTAAAGCAGTGCCTTTTCTGAGATCTACAAATTCATGATTGAACCATGGATTAATATCTTCTGCTATATGCAGGTTCTTCTGGCAAGCCGTTAACATTTCATCAACGACATCAACACCGACAACTCCTCCCTTTTTTCTACTGAAATAACTAAACTGGAGTACTTCCATTCCGCCGCCAACGCCAACATAAAGAATATTGGGATCGTTTACAAGATCCCGGGGGTGGACAGTAGTTCCACAACCATAATTCATTTCAAGCATTATCCCCGGCATTTCTAATCCCGGCAATTGCCAAATGGGTGTCGTTGTACAACACAAACCTACATCCGGAGATTCTGCTGCCTTCTTATAAACATCTTTCGTTACGTCTAAATAACTCATCTTTCGTTCCTTGATTTTCCTATATTCCAGTAATTAAACCATAAAAGTATTTTAAAATTATATTTAGAATTGTCTTTCATTGTATAATTTGCTTTAATAATATCAATATAAATGACATCACGACCAAGTTGGGGAACAATTGTTGGAATTTTCATGATTCTTTTCGGAGGATGTGGTACGATCAACAATCTAAAACTTATTCAAACAGAAAACATGATGGAGATGACCAATTCTGTCATGGAAAATATGGAAGTTGAATTTGAACAAGAAGAACTGGACTCTACAGATCTTCAAATTTTAGACATGATTTCAGATTCTATTCACCGGATAGCACCGATCAAAAATTGGACTTAAAATCAACACTTCAGGAACTGATGTATACTACCGATTACTTCAAAAAATGGGCTGTGATAATTGGTTATTGGGGATTGGGATTGTCTGCTCTGTTTTTCATTTCGGGCATCTTTTTCTTTTCACAGAAAAAAATAACGATATCCTTGGCCTTAGGGGTATTGATATTGAGTTTATTATTTACAGCCTATCGTCTTTATATTTTTTCGGGAGATACTTCGTCCAGTTATTTGTTGAGTGGATTAAAGTTTTCTTTTTACTTCAGTATGTTTTTAGATGTATTGTTCATCATTATACTTTTAGTAGTTGACAAGGAATATTATTTAGGAGTTGAAGAATTGGAATGATTGTTCACGAATAGTTTTGATAAAAATATTCTAAATTCGAATATTTACGGGATGTGGCGCAGTCCGGTAGCGCACACGGCTGGGGGCCGTGTGGTCGCAGGTTCAAATCCTGTCATCCCGACAATTTTCGACTAATATTATCATATCTAATTGATTGTCAGTTAATTATAACTAAAGGCATTTTGCAGCGGTCGTTTTAGGGGTCGTTTTTGTGATATTTTAATCAGATTTAGCAAATATGTACTATATAGGCTATAGATAATTCAAACAATTATTCAGGCAAGTACGGATAGTTATACATTGGGTCTGTTAAATAATTTTTATACCTCCAAAAACAAAGTGGATTCTTCTTAAAAGTCCTGTACAAAATTAGTGAGTCAGAATTATCATTTTCTTCTTTGTACCAATTAAAATTCCTTTCCATTACATTATAGTCTCTTCCTTTTGTTGGAATGCATGTGTAATAAAATTCTTGGTTCTCTGTTTGAAATGTATATTGTCTACTTATTCCATCTATGAATGGGATGTAGTTAGTCATTACAATTAAGATTAACACACAAAGAAGGATTATGATGTGCCTTTTATTCACTGGATAGAAATTAAGGCCATCCTAGATAGGAAGAGATTGGAAATCGAAATCGCAATACAGATTCTGATTATGTTAATTTAATACCAGAATAATTAGATAATTGTGTTGATTTTTGCCTTATACAATCCTTTAATAAAAATTATAAAACCTCTTTTGAAGTTCTTTTTCACAATCATCTGAAATGCTAAAAGTAAGCTGAAAATTTGCCAATTCGTTTTGAATAACAATAATCTTATCTGAAGATTCCTTATCAGATTTTATATTAAATTTTACGCCAAATCTGGGATCAAATTCTAATTCCAAATTGTCGACTTTCAAGATAGTCGGTATACTGCAATCTTCGAAACTTACAACTCCAGAAATTTGTTCAAGATATTCTATTGGTTCATTAAAAAACCAGCTTACTTTTAATTCCTTATCTTTTAATTTGTTATTCAGATATAAATTTGAAATACTCATCATCATAGTAAATTGATCTAAAATTTCTTGATTTCCCACATTACTGATTGATTTAGGTGCAATTCTAATAGTATCAGTAATAATTTTAACATTTAAGCTTTCGTTAGAAGCAACAAATTCCTCAACATTAAAATTTAAATATTCATTTTGTAAAATTGCAGTTGAGCAAGCATTGTTATTTGTAAAACAATAAACAATGTATCTGGCTTCATAGTCATTTTGCAATGATGTAGATTTTATTTGTGATTGATTATCACAAGAAATATTCAATACGCTTAATAGCATAAAAAGAAAAGAAGTTTGTATTATTTTCATGGACAATCTATATTTATCATTTGATAATAATTATAAAAATCTTGTGCTTCTGCTCCAGGAACAGTAATAGACACGCAAGGCGTTTGAGAAGTGCCTGAAGAGCCACAGGAAGAATTGCAATTAGACAACTCATAAACCCAGCTTCCATTTGGTAAAACTCTTGGGGGACACAAATTTACTTCAATACAATTAGAACAAGAGGCACTCCCATTAAAATCTACAACAATATCAGTACAAACAGTGGAACCATTATTACAAAGTTCTCCAGATATTTCATTTCCTTGTGAACCAGTACCCCAATTAGGTAAATTAGTGAAATATTCATTCATTCTCAAATTTTGATCGTGAGGGAGTCACCTTTCCAAGAAATTTTTGAACATCAAATTAGAAATAATTTTTTCAATTCTTTCTTGATCAGAAAGCTCTAACCAATCAATAGGATCACCAAAAAGACTACATAATAATTCTGTTGGGAATGTTAATATTGAGTTTAACATATTTTCATAACTTTCCTGACTACATTCTCCTATTATTTCCATTTCTTCAATAATAAAATCATTCATCTCGTCCTCAGAAACAGGACAACCAAAATCAATATCATACAAAGAAGAAACATCAACAATTGTATTGTTAGATTCGATTTCTTCAAGAGTAGCTGGAAATGTTGCTTCCTCTCCTAATCCCTCAACAATTGGATGAAATATTTCTGAAGTTCCTAATTCAGGTTGACAAGGTTTTACTAATATTGGGCCATCATCTGGGTCTATTTCATCAGGTTCACCTACATTCTGAATAATCCTTACTTCAGCATATCTAATATCATGTTCTTGACCACCAGAACCGCAAGGAACTTCTACATATTCCCATACTTGTTCTGAGGAAGTTCCTGTAGCTTGAGTATCTAAATATTCCCACTCACCAGTAGTAACATTTAATTGATACCAATTGTAAATCGTCAAATAAAAGTGGACCATTAAGTGAATAAAATTAAGTTATACATAACTATTAAATTCACTTTATTATGAACAAGAAAAACAAATCAGCAGAATCTTATGTCCGAGATGTAAAAAGAAGGACAAGACGTAAATTTTCTACAGAAGAAAAGATTAGAATAGTCATTGAAGGATTAAGAGGAGAACAAAGTGTTGCTTCTCTTTGTAGAAGAGAAGAGATTTCACAACCACTATATTATAAGTGGAGTAAAGATTTCATGGAAGCAGGGAAGAAACGTTTAAAGGGAGACACAGAACGTGAAGCCAACACTTCAGAAGTTCAACATCTAAAGACAGAAAATCAAGACCTTAAAGAGGTAGTAGCAGAACTTACTCTAAAAAATCGTGTGCTTAAAAAAAGCTTGAATGGAGTAAAATAAAATTCAAGAAGTATATGCGATTTACAGCAAAAGAAAAGATGGAACTGATTAGGCTGGTTGAGCAATCCGAATGGAGTGTTAGAAGAACTCTCAAGGAAATTGGTATTCACAAATCAACCTTTTACAACTGGTATAAGAAATATCGGGAAAATGGAATTGTAGGATTAGAGGAAAAGAAAAGTACAAGGAAGCATTACTGGAACAAGATTCCTGATCGGATCAGGTCTGATATATTGAATCTGGCACTGGAAGTTTCAGAGCTTTCTTGTAGAGAATTGGCTTGCAGGTATACTGATGAGAATCAATACTTTATAAGCGAAAGCAGTGTTTACAGAATATTGAAATCTGCTGGACTGATAAACCCTCCTCATTATGATCTGATATCTGCCGCAGATGAATTTAAAGACAAAACAACAACTGTCAATCAAATGTGGCAAACTGATTTTACTTATTTCAAAATCATTGGCTGGGGATGGTATTACCTATCGACTATATTAGATGATTATTCTAGGTACATTATAAGTTGGGAGTTGTGCTCAACGATGAAAACCCTTGATGTAAAAAATACTTTGAATCAGGCATTAAACCATCCAAATGTAAATTTGAATAAACCGCCTAAGTTATTATCTGATAATGGATCTTGTTATTTAAGTCAAGAGTTGAGCTCTTATTTGGATGATTACAAAATTAAACATGTGAGAGGAAGACCTGGTCATCCTCAAACGCAAGGCAAGATTGAAAGGTATCACAGAACGATGAAAAATGTAATTAAACTGGATCATTATTACAGCCCAGGTGAATTGAGTTTTCGTCTTTCACAATTTGTAAAATATTATAACCATCACAGATATCATGAATCTTTACAAAACTTGATACCAGCAGATGTTTATTATGGATTAAAAGAAGAAAAACTGAAGAGAAGAAAATTATGTAAACACAAAACATTTAAAAAACGCAGACAAAAATATTTCAATTTAACTTTTAAAAGTGTAACTTAATTTTATTCACTTATTGTCCACTTTGGTTTGAAGACCTACAGACCGTTAAATTTATAGTAAATGGTAGTTGAATTAGGAACCGTGACCCAAACAGGATTTCCGTTTTGTGTCAGATCGCTAGATCCCGGACCCCAGCCTACTAAAATTGCATTTTTTAATTTGGACTCTGGTACTGGAGAAAAACCCCAATCTCTAGTCCCATTTGACGGTGTTTCTGAATCGATAGATTCAAATATTGTAAATGGAATACAACCATTCGCACTTTCAAATTTCACACCACTATCTTCAGGTATATCTACTTCGACTGTAGTACTTACAGGTACATTTATTGGAGTTATCAAGCCAGTATTATCGCTCATATTAATTAATACAGAAGAATTCTGTGTGTGGCGTAAATATATTTTTGCTGGTTCACTAGGATTTACGTTGGGAACAGGAGAATAGTAAACACAATCCCAAAGATTTTCAGGATATACAAGCCATGTTCTTAACGCATAACAGGATCCTACATCACCTGAAAACATGGATGTTTGAATGGGGTTATTTGAATTAATTATTGCACCCCCATTGACCCCCTCTGGAACGAAAATTACTCCTCCGGCGTTAATCAGTTGATTATCTACATCATTACCATCTGTAAAATCACCATCCGCATTAGCATCGACCGAAACAAATGTACCATCTTCAATTCCTTGTATTATTAATCCTGTATTTTCAAACTCATCTCCAAAATCTTCACCTACCGAGACAATATAATCCATACTTAATTGACTGATCTCAATAACTTCAAGAGCTCCTCCCAATAAAGGACCAGCATCATCAGAATAGCCTGTTTTAATAACAGATAATGTTCGAGATGAACCAATCTTATCTAAGCCATCGATATAGAATACAGCTGGATTTCTAGGTGTTGATATTATGTTGTCTGCATTAACTATATCTCCACTTGAAAAGATATCACTAGGACACCATGGTGCAACTCCATTGCTAAGAATTCCGTCACCCCATATTTCAGTAGTTGATTGAACAGGGTTCTCCAAATCAACTTCATATCCATCTTCCCAATGATCATAATATATTATAGTCCCAGGAATTCCTATAGATATGCTGGTGATTGAGCGAACCTCATTTACGTCAGGATCAGGACAACCTTGCGCTAATTCTTCCATTGCCAAAGCAAATTCAGTTTCAGGAAGAGGTACAAAATAAGGTGCTGGGTCAAATAGGCTGATGATCTCCATAAGTTCCTGATTTATAATAGTATTTTTCGATGTACATACCAATGACATTATCGTGAATCTGTTCATTTTTGGAAAAGCAAATGGTTTTTCTATTAAGACGTTTGATATGCGTTCTAAAATTCAAGTTTTTCCGTTCTATTTTCCAAGTCAAATCTTTCCCAATAGTATGTAAGCTTTTTGGCAATGACCTACTATAAGCTCCCCAATCATCCGTATAATAGTCACCAATGGGAATGTCTTTAAGAAGATCCAGAAGTTTTTCAAAGCTCTCATCGGTACGCTTTCCATTAACCCAAGCCAAAATCATCCCGGAATGCTTATCCATCGCATACCAAGTCCACCTTTGATTCGCCTTACTGCCAACATAAGACCAAAACTCATCTGCCTCTGCTGTATAGTGAAAACTTACTGCCAAATTATCAAGGCTTTGAACTTCTTCCTTGTTCAATAGATAAGGGTTCACTTGAAGCGTTTTTTTTTAAGTGAGCTATCACCGTATTTTTATTGATCCCTAAAATCCTTGCTGTATCTCGAACCCCTGAACTATTGAGAATTAATGAGTCAATTTGTTCTTTAACACCGGGCTCTCTGGCTTTATAGCTATAGCTATAGCTATAGCTAAGTTGAAAACTCTTTTTGCAGACTTTACAACGCCAACGTTGTCTCCCGTTTTCTCTATGACCATTCTTTTGAAGGTCAGTACAATTGCAATGGGGACAAGTAATAGTAGTAGTAGTAGTAGTAGTATGTTCCATGTGCTAATATAAGAAACTCAACCTATTTAAACCACTATCTGTAAATGTTTGTGTACAACTCTTCGTCCTACCACATGCATCTTCTACTGTATATACTATCTCATACTTCGCTCCTGGACAATCTGCTTGCCCATATACTAAGGTCGGTCCACTCGTCGTTACCCATTTCTCCATCCCACATGAGGTCGTCGTTGTTGGTGTCCCTTCAACGATATCTGATTCACATTCTACAGTCTGATCATCTGGACATACAATTGTAGGTCCGTCATTATCTATTGTAAATGTTTGCGTATAACTCTTCGTCCTACCACATGCATCTTCTACTGTATATATAATCTCATACTTCGCTCCATAACAATCTGCATCTCCTGAAACCAAGGTCGGGCCACTTGTCGTTACCCATTTCTCCATCCCACATGAAGTTGTCGATGTAGGTGTCCCTTCAACGATATCTGATGCACATTCTACTGTCTGATCATCTGGACATATTATTGTCGGTCCATCATTGTGGATAGTAAATGTCTGCACACAATATGCAGTCCTTCCACATGCATCTTCTACTGTATATTCTATCTCATACTTCGCTCCTGGACAATCTGCTTCCCCAGAAACCAGGGTCGGGCCGCTCGTCGTTACCCATTTCTCCATTCCACATGAAGTCGTCGTTGTCGGTGTTCCTTCAACGATGTCTGATGCACATTCTACTGTCTGATCATCTGGACATACGATTGTCGGTCCGTCATTGTGGATAGTAAATGTCTGCACACAATATGCAGTCCTTCCACATGCATCTTCTACTGTATATTCTATCTCATACTTCGCTCCCGGACAATCTGCTTGCCCAGAAACCAAGGTCGGGCCACTTGTAGTTACCCATTTCTCCATCCCACATGTAGTCGTAGTCGTCGGTGTTCCTTCAACGATGTCTGATGCACATTCTACTGTCTGATCATCTGGACATACAATTGTAGGTCCATCATTGTGGATAGTAAATGTCTGCACACAATATGCAGTCCTTCCACATGCATCTTCTACTGTATATGTAACTTCATACTCTGCTCCCGGACAATCTGCATCTCCTTCAACAAGGACTGGGTCTGAAATTTCAATGACTGGATTTAATGTACAGGCCACTCTAAAATTTGGTGTGCCTGGATAAATATTTGAAAAACAATCTACTACTTTATCAGCAGGGCATGTTATCAAAGGAGGATCATTATCAATAATTATTTCTTGATATACATCTTTAGTATTACCAGAACAATCTGTTACTCTATATGTACGTGTTACAGTAGTTTCATAGGCTGTGCAAGGCACACTCGTTATATTATCGCTTACAAAAGTAACAGTAGGGTTATCATCACATGTGTCATACTCATCCGTTACCTCCTTAGGATCTGGATTAGGAATCTCATCGAAACATTCAACTGTTATCGGGTCAGGATCACTAGCTGTCGGGGGAGTATTATCAATAACGGTGATTTTTGCACTTGTTTGTGCTTCTAAACCACAATCATCTGTTATTGTCCAAGTCCTTGTTAAGACTTTTTCTCCAGTACAAATTCCTGGAGATTCTGTAGTATTTGTATCTGTAATTGATACGTCTCCACAATGATCCAAAAATGCTGGCGTTCCCCATTCTATTGGATCATTACAAGAAATAGTCACATCTGGAACCAGGCCATCAAAAAATGGTGGATTAGTGTCTTCTATTGTAAAGGTTGCAGTTTTTTCAATAGAATTACCGCAATCATCAGAAATTACATATGTCACTATTAAAGAACCTGTATTTCCACAGCCTGGAACAAAATTTCCAAAACTATAGTTCGAGGTAACATAGACATTGGTACAATCATCAGTTGCACAACTTTCTAATAATGCAATATTCGATTCATTCCAAGATTGAGCTTCATTTTCATTATTAGAGGTACCCACACATTCTATAGTTTTATCTAATGGATCGCACGAAACTGGTGGGTTTATATCTTTAATTGTTATTGTTCTACTTGCGACGTCAGTTAATCCGCATTCATCTACAACAGACCAATTATAAGTAATTGTCTGTTCTATATCTTCACATACATCAACAGGTGGGATTGGTCCACATTCAAATCCATTTTCAAATATCGCATTTACAATTATCAAGCTACCTACTTGATCTCCAAGAACTACCGGTGCTGAACATGAAGCGTGAATTTCAACCAATTGAATTTCTGTACCTCCTTGGTAATCAAAGATGTGAAAAAATGTTTTTGAATTCAATTTGTTCTGTCCTGCATTTGAAGCACTCGCTGTAAACACTCCGCCTAAATCTACATTACCGGTGAAGTATACTTCACCTCCTAGATTATTTTCTTCACTATTTACTACAATATATACTTGATTATCTCCTTGTGGATCTCCACTACAATCATATTTATCAGATTGTTGAGATGTATTAGTAGCATCACAACTTTCTCCAGTGTAAGTCATTACAAAATCAGCAACTTTATCGCAACCATTATCGCAACAATCCGAGGTTGTTCCTCCGCCTCCCATTGAGAACCATCTTCCATAACTGTTGTGGTTATTATCAATGAACCAACTTGTTCTCCAACTACTACAGCAACTGAACATGATGTGTGGATTTCAACAGTTTGAAGGAGATTTCCTCCCTGCTGATCATAAATATGGAAATATGTACGAGAATCTAATTTTGATTTACCTTCTAATGTAGCATCGGCACTAAATACCTCATTCAAGCCTACAATTCCCTCAAACCATCTATCCCCATTATTTGGATTGGTCTCATCATTCGAAATAATATAAACTTGTGAATCGAAATTAGGATCACCTGAACAAGAATATTTATTTGAGCCTTGTGTCGTATTTGTTGCAGAACAATCCTCTCCTGTATAACGTACAAAAAGTTGTTTAACCTTATCTCCTGAAGCACAACAATTAGTTCCATCTGGAGGATTAGATTCGTCATCAGTCTCAACTGTGACAATGACAGTTACAGGACTACAATCATCGATAGCTGTAACAATATTATCCCAATTTGGTAGAGGATCTGTACAATTAATTTCTACATCATTAGGTACACCGATCAATTCTGGAGGATCATTCCCATCAACAGTTATAGTTCTCATTTCTGTTGTAGAAAGCCCACATTCATCAATTGCATTCCAAGTATATATGATCTAATAATCTTCTTCTGAGCAAATTTCTTCAGGTATTGGAGGAGTGCATTCAGAACCGTCTTTGAATTTTACACCGTTCAATAATATACTTCCTACTTGTTCTCCAATTACCAATGGAGCAGAACAAGACGTATGAATTTCTGCGCGTTGAAGTTTCGTGCCTCCTTCATGACTAAAAATGTGAAAATAAGTTCGCGATTTAAAATCATCTTCATTCTCTGAAGCTGAAGCTATAGTAAATGCTTCATTTAAATTGACACTTCCAGTAAACCAAATTAATCCTTGATCATCTTCCTTATCATCATTAACAATGATAAATACTTGATTGTCACCATTTGGACCACCTGAATAATCGTCACAACCATGCTTATCAGGCTGTTGAGATGTATTAGTTGCTCCACATCCTTCTCCAGTATAAGTTAGTGTTAACATATTTGGTTTGTCACCAACATCACAACAATCATCACCACCAAATCCTCCACCACCACAAGCGCCTCCCATTTCATCTACTGTCGTTTTAATAACTAAAGATCCAAATTGATCTCCTACAACAACTGGTACTGAACAAGAAGTGTGAATTTTTACAACCTGAAGTAAAGTACCACCTTGTTGATTATATATATGGAAGTATGTATTAGATTTTAATTTATTTTCTCCTTGAGTTGTAGCATCAGCTATGATTATTTCATTTAACATAACATCACCTGCAAACCAGATTAGTCCATTATTTGGATTATTCATATCGTTTGCGATTACATATACAGAAGGGTCACCGTTAGGTCCTCCATTGTGATCATCGCAATCATATTTATCTGACGTCTGTACAGTTGAAGTTGCAGAGCAAGATTCTGCAGTATACTGAACATGTATCGCTTTAATATCTACATCACCATCACAGCAATTTGTGCCATCTTCTGGTCCTTCATCGCTGTCATCGTTTATTGTAACGGTAATTGTTGGATTATCATCACAATCATCAGTTGCTGTCCCTAGATTTGACCAATCGGGGATTTCATCATGACATTCTACAGTTGTATCGTTAGGTAAGTTGCTTATTGATGGTGGATCATTTTCATCCACTGTAATGGTCCTCGTTTCTGAATCTTCATTACCACATTCATCAGTTGCTGTCCATATGTATGTTATTACTAACTCTCCTTCATAACATTCATCAATATCTGTTGACGAATTACATTCTGAACCATTCTCGGAAATAGCTTTAGTCCAGATCAAACTTCCAAATTGTTCTCCCATAACAACTGGAGCAGAACAAGAGGCATGAAATTTTACCAATTGCAATTTAGTGCCTCCTTGTTGATTAAAAATATGGACATACGTATTTGACGAAAGTTTATTTTCGCCTGCATTATTAGCATCAATGTTAAAAACTTCGTTTAAGTTAACATTACCTGTAAAAAATACGTCTCCATTATTATGGTTACTATCACTATTAGCAATGACATAAACTTGTGTGTCTCCATTGGGTCCTCCCGAATAGTCATCACAATCATGTTTGTCAGCTTGCTGTGTTGTGGAAGTAGCTGAACAACTTTCACCAGTATATTTCATGAAAGCCTGTTGCACTTTATCTCCTGTATCACAACAATCGAAATCATTAGGTGGGTTATTATTATTCTGATTATCTTCAATTACAAGGTCTACTGAAACAGTACCACAATTATCTGTAGCGTTTGCAAGACTAGTCCAGTCAGGAATATCGTCAAAACAATCTATAGATACATTTTGAGGAACGCCTGTTAAATCAGGATTTGTTTCATCTTTTACAGTAATTTCCTGAGATTTACTTACTGAATTATCACAATCATCTGTTGCGCTCCATGTTCTAGTAATAACATAGTCGCATGGTTCGTTTCCTGAAATTGTTTCCTCGAAATTGGTAACAAAAGCACAATTATCTGATGCTTCCACATTTTGATCCACTGGAGGTACACCATCTGCACAAGAAACAGTGATATCAGCCGGAACACCGGTAATAACAGGTGGCTCAGTGTCATCAATTGTAATTGTTTGTACACATGTTAGTATTTCAGTAATTGGTACAGATACATCACCACAACATCCATATACATTGAATTCATCTATTTCCCAAACATTCTCATTCGCAGACGATCTCTGCTGGGTAGGGTCATAACTTAACAATTCAAAAGTAAATGTAGTCGTACCAGAATACTCAAAATCTGAGTCAGATGAAAAATCGAAACATTCTTGAGACCAGGAAGATGATGTAGAATTATTTATGCTCTTATATATTTCAGATCCATTCTTTAATACACGTATTCCATATTTTTGAGGAGGCCAGTTCTGATCAAAGTTTTCGTTGTTAGTTCTTGCTCTTTCATAGAAACAAAACTCCGAAATTCTTCCTTCATCTGATGATCCGAATGAAACTGTAAATTTAGTAGCATCATAATCATTATTCACAAATGAAGAACCATCTTGGCTACCTACGCAAGCAGCTGCTTCAGCAGAACCAAACGCACCTTGAACACATGAACTTGCACCATTCTTATATACATCTCCTACGCTAAATCCATTACATTCTGAACCATTTGTACTTGTTGGAGGAATGCCTGCCTGGAGTGGATGGCTTCCATACAATTCACATATATTGTAACCACCGGATCCAGCAAAATTCCAATGTGCTAAATTTTCAGAAACACAGGACTCTGTAGTCGTTGATGTCACAGTAGCTGTCCATGTTCTTTCAATTATCTGAGGACAAGAACCTGGGTTAGTTAATTCATCCATCCAAGTTATATCAATGTCTCCGGTCCCACATAATGATGAAGCTGTTGCGTATCCAGTATTATCCGGATGGCTTGATTCATCACAATCTATATAATCATTAGAAGGACAAACAATTTCTAAAATTTGATCATCCTCAATTATCATAGTCACAATATTGGACTCTCCCAAATAATCTTCGCATCCTTCCCTTCTTGCACACCTGATATAACATGTATTTACAGTTATCGGAGGAGGGTTATAAGTAGAACTATTTGCTCCAGCAATTATTGACCAATCTGGGTCATTAATAGTGTTCGGCGGACTACAAGGTTGAGTCGTACTTTCTAACCAGATATATTCTATAGCTCCAGATCCTCCTGATGGAGACTGAATATTTTGAATGAGTGCAGGATCAAATGGATAGTCGCAACTTGATTGATCATATCCTATCTGACCTCCGCTTGTTAAATTATCACATGTACTACAAACTTGTTCTACTTGAATAGCTCCTGACAAATACAAAGATTGTCCATTAGTACTTGGAGACTCAATACATAATTCTAAAGTTGTACAATTTCCAGGAACATCATCCAGGGTGAATTCAACTATGTTCAGAGAATTGCCATGAGTATAAGTACTTATTGTTTCAGTTTCTGTAACACCACATGCAGTTGCCGTTACATGAGCCACTCTTCCATCATTTGTGATTTCAGACAATGGAACAGTTATATCTATATCTTTTGAGGCTTGCTGGCTATGTAATATAAAATCCTCACAATGCGTTGCTTTATATATACACTGATGTGCAAACACTCCAGAACATGTAGAGCTATCATATTGAGCATCTTGTCTGAAAACATAAAGAATAAATGATTCTGCATTTCCAGAGTTAATACCATTTAATGTCACTGAAGATGCAGGATCTAATTTCACTCTATAATAATACCCGGGATTACATCCCGTATTATCCATTTCAGTTCTTGGGATTGCATATGATTCGCTTGAAGTAGAAAAAGTTACAGTTGTAGGAGCATTTGAACCATCGTAGGTAGCTTCAGCTACAATTTGTGTCACGTTTCCAGAATTCGGAATATTTAAAGTCTTTGGTAGATTATTCTTAATACCCGCTCCAATAATATCAACACATATATCATCTGAACAATCAAAATCCCATTCAGTTGGTGGGTTATTCGAAGGTGGATCTGGTGCAGACACACAACAAACTAACGCTTCAACATCATCATTCGATGAAGGAAAAGTTCCAATTAAAACTGCAGTTTGAGTTGCTATATCTATTTTATAAAGTGAACCATCTACTTGACAGGCCGTTGAACCAGTTGAACCGAATAGCTCACAATTCTCATTAAAGCTTAATCCTTCAATATCACACTCATTCAATGTAGCTACTGTATTCATTGCACCTGTAGATGTATTGATATGTACAATAACGTCATTTGTAGTTGATCCAGAAACTGTAGAAACCCCATATAGATTCCCACTACATGGATTGAAAGCCAAGTCGTCTACATCAGACAATGCTCCCGTAAGAACAACATAATCCGTATTAGCTCCGAAGTAATCATTTACAATATCACATGTATTAGGATTAATAACCAGAAGGAGATCGTTTCCACTTTCTCTTTCAACAGCCCAAATCAAACCTGAGTTGTTGTCTATTGCCATCCCATCAATGTCATTGAAATTTACAGTTCCTTTTGAACCTTGTCCGTTGCTTAATGATCCACATAATGTAAACACACCATTATTCAAGTTAATTGTTCCGATATCATCTCCATCAGCTGTATATGCGCTGTTACAATCTCCACTTAGAGACATCGTTTCTGCTTCACCAACTCCTAATGTCCCAACAAAATCGAAATTTCCAAAGGCATCCCATGTATATAATTGACCACCATTATGCTGAGCGATAGCATAACATTTCTCTAATGTAGTTGGATTGCAAGAAGAAGAAAGCATAATATTAATATCTCCATCTTTGAAGAATCCATTTCCACCACTTGTAATATCAAACCAACCTGAAGCACCAAATGACAAACTGTTGCTTGTCACATTAGCTCCATTTCCTACTTGAAAAGAAGCTCCATCACGGCTAACATAAATAGTTCCGCCATTCATAGTCGTAATAATCCCAGTCATGTTTGGATAATACACCCAACCTGAAGTATTTTCATTCAAACATGTATGGCCTCTAGGACTACCCGAAGGTGGGCTTGAAGTTTTTCCAGTAAATGTGAAAGTAAAGCTTATCTCTTCATCAAAAGAACCATTTGTTCCTGATGCAACTCCAGTAAAAGTTGCGGTTCCGTCAGAACATTCTAACCAGCTTGTATTAGAAGCAGGAAGATTAATAGATCCCTGTGAGGCAGATTTTAAATAAATGGAATACACGCTGCTGGTTGCACAGTGAGTGGTATTCGATACCGTACGCTCACAACATGACTGTCCATTGATATTAAATAGGAAAAGGGAATTCAATACTAAGAAAATAAAACTCAGACGAGCATATTTTAGAATTGAATGTTTGTTGCCATAGCAACAAAATTCTTCTACCTCAATAGAAGGGTTACAAAATAGAGTGTAAAGGTTCCTCATTTTTTAAAGGTTGAGTGACTAAAGGTTATTAAACAGGTCAATTCCTAAACGGGGCGTTCTTCAACACCTTATTTAGAAATCAATCTTAATAGTGAAAATGATTTTTCGTGCGTTAGTGAGAATAAGAAATGAGGATAAAATAACGCATCCCAAAGTATACCCGTGAGTGACAGATACATGAGATTTGACACTTGTGTCAATAAAACACAATTTGCGTTTTTCATTCTATTACAAATTCTCAAAAAGGTTTATGTGCTAATACACGCTTTCAAATTTCTTAAAGAAGGACCACTAATCCATTATTATCGGTCCTAAATCAAGCTAAATGACAACTAGCTTCCAATTCCAAACAAAGGTGGTTTTATCAGCATAATTGATGATTTTAACACCTGTTGTTTATCCTACTTCTCAGGAAGGCTAAATGTCAAAAAATTGTCATTTGACCTTCCCCTCCACCATTTAGACATTGAAATCATTGAATACCCTTACCTCAAATATTTATATTTTATATATTTTAATATGTAATTTATAAATGCTTGATTTTGTATACTTTACAAAAATCAAGATTTAGACTTAAAGCACAAGTCTATTGATTAGAACGGATTGATAAAATTTGGAAGTAAGTTAGAATTGATGTTTGGAATGAACCATAAATGCATAAAAAAGCCCCCTAGGGAAGGAGGCTACTTATTCATTAATTCAAATCCTTTAATTCGGCTTAGGAGGTTTCATTCTCATAAAAACACATTAATAAGACAACTATTTTACATTTCACCCCTATGCAAAACACAATAATTAAATGCCTAATACACTTAATCCTTGATTAAAAACTACATCAACAGGAATGCCTTTATCACTTAGTCTAGTTAAATCATTTTGTAGTTCACTGCGGATTACTCCTTTTGAACTGACCAATTCTGCAACTCCTTCGTAATCACCATCTCCTTGTAGTGTCAAAATTATTTCTGATAATCCCTCCATTGCAGTTTCTAGTTCGTCAAAATTGACTTTATAATGACCCGTCTCAGCATTTCTTGTAAATGCTCCTGCTTCATCGAAATAATTAAATCTGATCATATTCGCCTTGCCATGTGCTGAAGAAGCTCCAAATCGAACTGATCGGAAAATACTCGTCATAAAAGTCACATAATAGTCTTTCAAATCCCCTTCTATTTCTCCTCTCTCGTGAAGCTGTCTTATCATATATAATCCAAGCATATCTGCTTTGCCTTCTTCAAGTGCAGAAGAATGTTCTTTTAGTGCTTTTCGGACTGTCCCTTTACCATCAATTGTGTTCTTTATCCCTAAACCATGAGCAACTTCATGAAACATTGTATTTGCAAAAAAGGCATCGAATGTTATGTGGCCTCTCTGTGAAGGGTCGATTAATTCTTGAGAGATAGGAACGAGAATTTTTTCAAATTTAGCCTGCATCGCATTCTTTAATTGCAATCTTCTAGTTCCTTTTGCAAGCTGAACTTTTTCATCATTGGTCAGATTTATAGCAATCGTTTTACTGCCTGCATGGCAATCTCCTGAATAATAAATAATATCATATGCATTTAATTCAGTATCTCTTCCAGGGTCCTCCGATTTGTATTTTTCATCGACAGGTAAGCCTTTTTGCAAATCAGGTAAATACTGAGCATATTTTGATAGTCTTTCACTCCAGGCCATATCCTTTACTAGTACATAGCATTCATGAGCTGCTTTATATCCGTATAGTTGATCTTCATATGTTTCAATTGGTCCGATTATTATGTCAATATGGTTATCCTTCATATCCAACCAAGCCATATCACTTTTTTGATATTCATCATCTAACATGGCTTTTGCTCTTAGATTCAAGTATTTGCTTAAAGCCTTATTCTCTGATATCTTAGCTGACTGCGAAAGCAAAGACGATATTTTATTAACTTGATCAGAAAAATGTTTGTGATAAGGAATACTCTTTAAACCACCTTCACTATTTCGTCGAATGAAAGTGTATAGACCTTCTTTATCTTCTATATCTGAGGTTGAAAATTCTTCCTTGGTCATGTCTGAAGGATAATAATTTGCTCCAGCAGCTTTATCTGCTATTCCTTCAATAAAACACTTAATTCCCATCTAGTCTGTCATAGGGTCCATAATTGATTCTAGCAAATGTTTTTAAGTCTTCATCCTCAATAGAGCTCAGAAGCTCTTCTTTATTTCCATAAGCTTCATACCAAAACATATCGTCTATAATTTGACCGGCTTCAATCAGTTTCCGAATCAATTGTTTTTCTGATTCTGATAGAGCAGAAATGTCTGTAGTCAAAGTAAAAGGTGTATACTTATTTAATAATGGATTCAGTGAATCCCTTTTATATAATTCTCCATAAAAATTATCCATGGAATCTGTTACCTGACTTGTGTTGTCTTCCTGTACATTTTCAGTACAAGAAAGAATTATAGCAAATAGCAAAATGACAAATATCGATTCTATTTTCATTGTGTAAGTTTTTAAATTTCAATTAAACACCCCTTCTTTTCATTTCCTTTGTAATGAGTTTTAATTCTCTACTCATATCTCCCGTTACTGAGCTATTTTCTTGAGCCCTTCTAATTAAATACGGAACAACTTCCTTTAAAGGGCCATATGGTACATATTTCGCAACATTAAAACCGGCTTTAGCGAGATTAAATGTAATATTATCACTCATACCAAACAGCTGGCAAAAATTAATATGAGGGTGGGTTTTATCTATTGACTTCTCTTCTATGAGCTTTGCCTGGAAGAGGCTACTCTTTTGATTATGAGAAGCACAAACCGATGCTAATCCTTGATAATTGTTCACACAAAATGCTATCGCCTGGTTGAAATCTGTGTCCGTATTTTCCTTAGAACTATGAACACAGCTCTGTATCCCATGTTCTTTTGCATACTCATTCTCCTTTTTAAGATAAGCACCTCTCACAAGTTTAGCTCCCAAAATATAATTTTCATTTTGAGCTTTTTCAAAAGAAGATTTTAAATATTCTAACTTATCATGACGGTATAATTGAAAGGTATTATATACAATATTTTTACTTTGATTATAAGCCCGCATCATATCTTCAACCATCGAATCAATTGTATCCTGCATCCAGCTTTCTTCAGCATCAATCATCACCCCTACGTCAAGATCATGAGCCCTTTCACAAATTTTACTTAGCCGATTTTCTAATTTCATCTTATCTCTCTGTTCCCCTTCCGATAACTCCTTATTAGATTGCATATTAATAAGGAGATCGTTTGGAGCTAGACCTGTTAATTTTGTGCTTATTACAGGAACAGAGCTATTAGATGCTGCGAGTTCTATAGCCTTGATATTCTCATTCATAACCTTGTCCAGATCTTCTTCAGATGTTTTAGATTCAGCCCCGTAATCAAGTATTGTTAAAGTATTGAAACGATACAATTCATCTATATTTTTTTGAGTGTCTAATAAGGTGTGTCCGCCTACAAATTGATTAAAAATAGTTGTCTCGACCACAGATTTTATAAAAGGAAAGTTGATTTTGAGCGCTATAGGTGTGACCAATGAACCAAGACTTACGAGTGTACGTTTGTTCATTAGAGAAAATAAGAAATGGAGTTTTTTCAGTTCTTTGTCAGACTTATGCTCAAATGCAATTTCGGTATTATCAAAGTCAAGTAAACCAAGAGATTTTTCGTCCATTTCTGTTATTGTTGGTTCCAAATATCCCAAGATCTTTCAGCTTGAAAAGCAAGCATATCCATGCCATTTTTAATGTTGGAATTCATCTTCTCAGCTCGCT
The DNA here is from genome assembly GCA_965248155.1 of Saprospiraceae bacterium. Lineage (GTDB taxonomy): Bacteria > Bacteroidota > Bacteroidia > Chitinophagales > Saprospiraceae > RFSX01. Next base: position 237,742 of record CBDFIO010000001.1, on the reverse strand, counting down.
TCAAAAATAGTGTTTTTTCAGGATTATAGATGAGGTCCATGACAAAATGTTTAGGACTCAAAAAATGGTAAGGAATGTTTGGACATTCTTCGATATTTGGGAACATTCCTACGGGTGTAGTATTGACTATTACAGAGCATTCCGACATAATTAAATCATCGAGATCTTGGTAAAGCAAATCTCCTTTTGAACGAGATATAAAACGTGTTTGTATTCCAAGTTTTTGAAGTACAAAATTTACAGCCTTTGAAGACCCTCCAGTTCCTAATATCAATGCACTTCCTTTATAATCTTGATTTACAAATTCTTTAAAACTTTTTTCAAAGCCATAAACATCTGTGTTATATCCAATAGCCTCCTCCCCAATGAATTTTATCGTATTGACAGCATTAACCGAACGTGCAGATTCATCCAGTTTATCTAGATATGGAATAACGGTTTCTTTAAAAGGAATTGTGACATTCAATCCAGAAAGATTCTTTCGGAAAAGTGTTTTAATTTCTGCAATATCATTCAGCTCGTATCTTAAATACTCAGAATCCAAAATGTTTTCTCGCTCAAACTTATTTGCAAAATACGTAGGAGAAAAACTATGTTCTAAGCTGTATCCTATTAAGCCAAATTTCCTCATCATTTACCTTTTCCTTGAATCAATATAAGCAAGGTGTAAAAAAGGATTTTAAAATCTAAAGCCAGGGACATGTTTTCCAAATAGATTAAATCAAACCTCATTCTTTGAACCATCTGATCTACATTAGAAGCATATCCATATTTGATTTGTCCCCAACTTGTAATTCCTGGTCTTACTTTCAGTAAATGGCGGTATAAGGGTTCATTCTCGATTATTTTATCAATAAAATATTGACGCTCAGGACGTGGACCTACCAGAGACATACTTCCACTTAGAACATTTATAAATTGAGGTAATTCATCAAGTCTCCATTTTCGCATTACCTTTCCCCACTTTGTTACGCGTTTATCATTATCACTACTTAATTGAGGGCCGTCAGGTTCTGAATTAACAAACATTGATCTAAACTTATATATGCCAAATGGTTTTCCATCCTTCCCTATCCTTTCCTGTTTGATGAAAATTGGTCCTTTAGATGAGAATTTTACTAGTAGACATAATATCAGGTAAATTGGAATACAAATAATGAACAAAATCAAACTGGCAACAATATCAATAAGCCGTTTTAATATACGTTCAGATTTTGGCATTAGCTCCTGATCAATTTCAATTAATACAGCTCCGTAAACATGATTCATTTTCACAGTTCCTATCATGATATCATACATGTCCGGGATGATCTTCACAAGGATTGTGTCTTTATATCCATATAATAAATCAAGGATAAGTTTAAGCTTATCGTGTTCCGAAGTTTCTATCGCAATAATTACTTCTTCAACATTATATGAACTTAAACATTCTTTGAGGTCTTCAAGTTCTCCCAAGTTGTCCATATAGGCTTGGAGATGATTTTGACTTTTACCATTTGAATCAATGAATCCAATAAAATTGTGTCCCAAATTATTCGGCCTCTCGCTCAATTCCTTAATAAGCTCAACAGCGCTTTGATCTCCACCGATTATTAAGGTATTGTAACTAACTTTTCCTTTTTTCAATCTCCTGTTAGCCCAAGTTAACAGTGTCATTCTAGATAAAGCAGTAAGCCCAAAATGAAACCCTAAAAGGTAAAGGAAGGGATATAAATATGAGGTATGATTAAGACTTGTATCATCAAGTAAGACAGAGAAAAACAAGATTAATGTGCCAGCTAATGAAAGTGTAAATGTTCTTCTTAAGGTTGCAAATCTTGAAAACCTGTATATATCTTGATATTTATCAAAAACCGCATATAGAATCAGCCATCCAAACGGAATAATAATCAATCCTTTTATTAATGTAGGGTCCAAAACAATTTTAGACCAGTCAATATTTGGCTTTTCAAGTCTTTTCCGGTATCCAAAAAACAGCAACCATGCCAATGCTGCCATTAGCCAATCAAAAATCCTGTAGATTAATAATTCTGCTTGCCTTTGGTTTTTCATTAATTACTTTAACACAACGAGTTTGATGTTATCTATCCACACACTGCCAATATCATTCGAGGCAGCACTCCCAAACAACAATTGAAATTCGTTGTAATTTGTTCCTCCTAATTCTTCTGTTAGTTCTATATAAATCTTGTTCCACTCTGATGTACCTACCAATACAATTTTATATTGCCTGTTTCCAGATAACCCTGAATATTTTAAAACTCCAATTTGAAACGGAATTGAATTTTTATAATCTATCTCTAGATAAACTGGAGAGTTTTGAACTTCATCTTTTGAATATCTAAAACTGCTTGCTTTCTCAAATATGGGATTGTCGGCAGTTGTAGTAATCTTGCCACAAAAGGATCCATAAATAGCATCACTAGATTTCTCAAATTCAATATCAGGATTTCCATCAATGTTATCTTGGATAATATGACTCCCTTCAAAATCCTCTATAACAACAAATGAACTATTTTCTACATATTTGAATTCAAGATCAAGAGGAATGATTTTTTCTTCCTCAAATGCAAAACTGAATTCTTTTGATGTGTAAAATGGATAATGGATCGGATTACTACCTATTCCGTTATTTCTAATTACAGGAAAGATATCTAATACAGTTTCTCGATTATTATCTAGATCTAACACAGGGATTAAGCTGGGTACTTCAAATACTCCTATACTAAATCCATCTGCAAAAACAGAAACTGCAGATATATTATGTGAATTGGAACCTTCGTTTGCAACAGTCGTCAATGACACTTCATTAACTTCCAAGATCATTGGCAATTCATCACTGGCGTCAAAAAAGCTGCAAGATAACAGCAAACTGCATACTAATATTGGAATGGTTTTTATCATAGCCCGGTCGATTCTAAAGCAATTCGTTCGATTTGATCTGCAAGACGGCTCGTCTTAAGTGCATTTTTAAAATTAATGCTGGACTGACTAGACGTTTTAATCGAATTATAAAACTCCTTCAATTCAGTAAGTATTGCATTACCTTCAAGTATTCCTGAAGACTTAACTGATAAAAATTTTGTTTTCCCTTTTGCTTGAATAGGAAAAGTACCTTCAAAGTTCTCATCTGATAATTGGACAATTTGACTCTCTTTTTTATCCAAGTCCATACTTAGATAACCATCGTCCTGAAATATTCTAAACTTTCTCATTGTTTTGAGACTCATTCTGCTTGCAGTTAAGTTGGCAATAGATTTGTCTTCAAATTCTATTCTGGCATTACATATATCTAAAGTATCAGAGAGTAATTTTACACCATGTGCTTTTATATCCTTGATTTTGGACTGCTTAATCGCAAGAATCAAATCCAGGTCATGGATCATTAAATCAGATACTACAGAGACATCATTACCACGGCTATTGAATGTAGACAAGCGATGTACTTCTATAAATTTTGGAATAGTTATATGCGGACCTAAAAATCTGAACGCCGGATTATATCGTTCTACAAATCCAACTTGGGTAATTAACTGCGGATTTTCTTCTGCAAGCTTAACCAGTTTTTCAGCCTGTTCTCTTGTACTTGTCATAGGCTTTTCAACAAAGAGATGCTTACCGGCATGCAAGACCTTACTGGCTAACAAATAATGAGAACTTGTATCGCTTGCTAATACACAAGCTTCCACTTGACTAATCAATTGATCTACATTATTATTAATCGCAACTCCTTCAATCTCACTCCCCTCTTCTAATTTAGGATCACAAATACCAATGAGTTCAAATTCAGTCTGTTTAAGACAATTAAAATGAAATCTACCTAAATGACCATATCCAAATAATGCTACTTTCAATACTTAAGTTTTCAAATAAGTAATTAAGAAAATAATTAGTATAAAAACAAACCCTACAGCAGCAACAAAAACCATGCTTTTAAGATTCTTTGAAAATTCCAATAGATCTTTTTCTAAAACAGGATCTTTTTCTAAATATAATCTTTCAATCTCCCTCTTATTAAGAAGTAAATCCTTGTCGATATTAAAATTGTATTTCTTCAATTGCTTATACTTCTTTATGATTTTTACTCTAAAAACCACATTTATTATGATTACAAGTAACACAAGCGGAATAATAAGATATGAAAGGAATATTGACATTAAATAAGTTTATCGGATATTCGTATTTTTTAAATTCAAACTTTTAAAATGAAAATAGGGTCTGCGAAGGTAATTATTGTTGGAATATTATTAATCATTTCTGGAAGAGCTTTATCACAAAATGATTTATCCTATTATTTACCCGAAATCGAATATGATAATAATATAACAAGCCCAAAAGAAAAATTGAATTTTGAAATTGGAGATCAACACATCACTCATGATCAACTCGTATATTACCTAGAAGAAATTTGTTCTCAAAGTGAAAACTGCAAGTTTACAGAATATGCGCGCTCTCATGAGAACAGACCACTTGTCTATTTGACAATAAGTTCTATAGAAAATATTCAGTCAGTTGACAGTCTTAAATCAGAACATCGAAAACTTGTAGATAAGTCAGTCTCAGGGACATTAGATATAGATAACATACCACTCATATTATATCAAGGTTATAGTATTCATGGAAACGAAAGCAGTGGTGGAAATGCAGCAGCTTTGGTCAGTTATTATTTATTGGCAGGAAAAAGTGATCAGCTAAACAAATTACTGGAGAATACGATAATCTTACTCGATCCATGCTATAATCCTGATGGTTTTCAAAGATTCAGTAGTTGGACAAATATGCATCGACATGCCACAACTGTTTCAGATCCTCGATCAAGAGAATTTAATGAAGTTTGGCCTCAGGGAAGAACAAATCACTATTGGTTTGATCTTAACAGAGACTGGATTTTTAATGTACATCCTGAATCTAAAGGTAGAATTGAAACATTTCATGAATGGAAACCAGATATCTTGACGGATCATCATGAAATGGGATCAAACAGTACATTTTTCTTTCAACCAGGTATACCAAGTAGAACGAATCCCAATACCCCTCAAATCAATCAAGATATCACAGAAAAAATCGGAAATTATCATGCTTCGTTTCTTGACTCTATAGGTTCTATGTATTTCTCTAAAGAATCCTATGATGATTATTATTATGGTAAGGGCTCAACTTACCCTGATATAAATGGATGTATCGGTATCTTATTTGAACAAGCCAGTTCCCGGGGTTATTTGCGTGAAACGAATAACGGATTGCTAAGTTTTCCATTTACAATAAGAAATCAGGTTGTTACATCGCTATCAACTCAAAAAGCTGCTCTTAATCTGAAAAATGAAATTCTTAATTACAAAAGAGACTATTTTGCTGATATCACAAGACCTGAACTTGAAGGCTATTATATATTTACAGCTGAAGATTATTATAAAGCTTCCTTTTTTATTGATCTACTTAATAGACATGATATTAATGTTTATCAACATGATAATACCGTTCTAAAAAATCATGGAAATTTCGATGAAAAATCAAGTTATATTGTTCCTAAAGATCAAATCCAATCAGGACTCATAAAAACTATTTTTGAAAAAGTAAATCAGTTTAGGGATAGCTTGTTTTATGATGTTTCTGCATGGACAATTCCATTGGCTTTTGGGTTCCCATATGCTGAATCTGAAAAATCAATTAATGTTTCAGACTTTAAGCAAATAAAAGAACTCGTGCTCAAGTCAATCATTACAATTGATTCAAATGCTTATGCTATCGCAGTAAATTGGAAAGATTATCTCGCTCCGAAGGTTTTAAATAATATTCTGAATAATGATATTCAAGTAAAAGTTATTACTGAAAATTCGCATTATTATTCTCAAGGTCAAACCCTTGCATTAGAACCAGGAACAATTGTTATTCCATTAAATACGCAAGAAAAATGGGAGAAAAAAAAGCTCATTGATTTTGTTTCTAAGCTTGCAGAAGAAAACAATATCTCATTGTGGTCAATAGATTCTGGTAATGCAATCACCGGTCATTCTATTGGGAGTTCAAAACATAAAACTTTATCAAAAACCAATGTTGCCATGATCGTCGGGGAAGGCATTAACAGATATGATGCTGGAAGTTGTTGGTATCAGTTAGATCAAAGATTTGGCATTGGATCTTCGATGATAGACCTGAGACAAATTAGGAGTGCAGACTTGAGTAGATATGATGTAATAATTATGCCGGATGGCCGGTACAACCAGCTGAGTTTGGCACCCGATAAATTAAAGAGCTGGATTAGCAATGGAGGAACACTTATAGCCCTAAGAGGGGCGATAAATTATCTTACAAATCAAAAGATTATTGAACTTAAAAGGAAATCCATCGAGCAGGAAAAACCGAATCCAAAATCATATAAAACTTCTCGAAATAATAATCGATCTCAAGTTATTGGAGGAGCTATCTTTAAGGCGGACATTGATCTTGAACATCCTTTGTTCTATGGTTATGAAAAAAACACCCTAGCTGTATTCAAAAGAGGGATCCAATTTTTTGAACCAACCGAAAATGGTTTTGCCAATCCGATGAAGTATTCTAATGATCCATTATTAAGTGGATATGCATCAGATTATAATATTGAAAACTCAAAAGGTGCATCGGCAGTTCAATCGTTCGGATTAGGAAGAGGAAAAGTGATTTCACTTCTTGATAATCCTAATTTCAGAGGGTATTGGTTAGGAGGAAGCAGGTTATACGCGAATGCCATTTTCTTTAGTAAATTAATTGAAAACGGAGGTCTACAGCGATAATTTCAGAGATACATTAATTAAAAATTACAGTGCATTGCAAAATTGATTTTTTACTTTTGCAGGCCTTAAAAAATTATTAAGATGAGTGGTACAAAGATTACTATTTCCAAGAGAGGAAAACTACAAGTTCCTAAAGATCCTATAATCCCTTTTATTGAAGGAGATGGTATTGGTCCTGATATTTGGGCTTCTGCAGTTAGAGTATTTGATGCGGCAGTTGAGAAAGCTTATGGTGGAGACAGAAAAATCCACTGGAAAGAAGTCTATGCAGGTGAAAAAGCAAATTCCAGAACTCCAGGTGATTGGTTACCTGAGGAAACCACGGGAACAATAGCCGAACATTTTGTTGCTATAAAAGGTCCACTAACTACTCCTGTAGGTGGAGGTTTCAGATCCTTGAATGTTGCTATTAGACAGATCCTAGATCTTTATGCATGTGTTAGACCAGTGAAATGGTACCGAGGTGTACCCTCCCCTGTGAAAAAACCAGGCTTAGTAGACATGGTTATTTTCAGAGAAAATACTGAAGATATCTATGCAGGTATTGAATATCTGCATGGGACTGAAGAAAATGAAAAACTTAAGTCCTTTCTTACCGAAGAAATGGGTGTCAAAGAAATCCGGTTTCCTGATACTGCATCCTTAGGTGTTAAACCAGTTTCTGTAGAAGGAACAGAAAGACTTGTCAGAGCAGCTATAAATCACGCTCTAAGTTCAAAAGCAAAATCTATTACTCTTGTTCACAAGGGTAATATCATGAAATTTACCGAGGGTAAATTTAAGGAGTGGGGATATGAACTGGCTAAAAAAGAATATGCATCTCGAGATTTAGATGGCGGTCCATGGCAAGTCATCGACCATAAAGGAAGAGAGATCATTGTAAAAGATGTTATAGCAGATGCATTCCTTCAACAAATACTTTTGAGACCTGCAGAATATGATGTTATCGCTACTTTAAATCTAAACGGTGACTATATTTCAGATGCTCTTGCAGCAATCGTAGGCGGAATTGGAATTGCACCAGGAGCAAATATTAATTATAATACCGGAGTTGCAGTATTTGAAGCTACTCATGGAACAGCTCCTAAATATGCCGGATTGGATAAAGTAAATCCAAGTTCTGTCATCCTCTCGGGAGTTATGATGTTTCATTACATAGGGTGGAAGCAAGTTGGAAGATTGATAGAGAAAGGATTAAAAGGTGCCATAAAAGCTAAAAGGGTAACTTATGATTTTGAAAGATTAATGAAGGGCGCAACATTGTTAAAATGTTCAGAATTTGGTGATGAGATCATCAAAAATATGTAGAAATCAGTTAAATAAAATTAAATAAATGGGTTGTTTCCTTCAGGTTGCAACCCATTTTGTATTTTAATAATAAACAATTCCATTATGCAAAAGTCAATTCTATTTCTTGCCGTTGTAGTATCAACTTTTACAAATCTAAATAGTCAGATTAATTGGTCTGAATACAATGATCCTGATGGAAGCCTGGCAAGAATGTATATCTCTCCTTTGATGAATTTAAATTCAAATAGTTCTGGATTTATCAATGGTCAAGATCAGACCAACTTGAATTTAGGATTAAATGCAAATTATCAATTGACAAGTATTAAAGAATTAACTACCGCAAGCATATTCATTACAATAGCTCCCTACTATAGTTATGAAAACTTAGACTCTGAAAGTAATAGTAAATTTGTTTATGATCAAAATGTGTTTGGAAGGTATAGCAAATATTTGAAAACAAGGAGATCCTGGTATATCGAAACTCAAGGCTCATTAAATCTAGATTACGACTCTTCTTTGCCTAATGATAAATACGATGATAATTATCATGCAGGACTTTATTTTGGTAAAGGAAGACTCGAAGATATGTCCTCTGTTTATCAAACCATTAGGATCAACAATCAATATTATAAGGTTGATACTGAAATATTAATATTGGAACAGGAACAGTTATTTTCTATTGCTCAACAAATTCGTCAGTTGGATTACAACAATAAACTTGATTCAAGATATAGATCTATTGAAAACCAAGCTGAATTTCTTAAAATTCTTGACGAGGCCGGATACCAGCTAGATAATTATTATTCCATTGCCAATATGATAGATGCATTCAAGTTCGAAAGAACAAGCTCCTTAAGTCATGGAAATCAGTTTTCTTTAGGAGTGGAATACAGAAAATTTGGAAGTTTCAAGCAAACATGGCTGGTCGGAAATTTATTTGTAAACAGGGCAATTAATTCTAAATGGCACATTGCAAACAGCTTAATGATGAATTACATTATCGATCCGGAACAATTTGTAATCTCTGCAAACACTTCCTTAAGCTATATTCCTTCCGGTCGGACACAAATTAGATTTAGTTTTCAACCTTTCTACAATACAAGTGGAGATATATTAAATCTAAGATTTGATAATAGTGTACAATATTTTGTCAGCCCTCAGATGAGTATATCTGGTTCACTAATCCTTAGAGCATTCAGTTTGCTCAATGATTTTTCATCATCATCAATTGGTGCAAACTTTGGATTTAGATATTATATTTTTTGAAAATAATTATGCGGAAAAACTAGTTCCACATCCGCAAGTTTCAGAAGCATTGGGGTTATTAAAAATGAATCCACGATTACTTAAACCCTCTAACCAATCGATTTCCATTCCAAGTAGATAAAGACCATGAGCCTTTTCCATATAAACAGTAATACCATTTATGTCGTACTCCTCGTCCTTTTCTGTTTTTTCATCGAAACCCAGGACATATGAAAATCCGGAGCAACCTCCACCTTTAATTCCAACTCTGAGTCCATACCCTTCCGGCACTTGTTTTTCTTCGAATATGCGCCTTAATTGGCTTATGGCGCCATCGGTCAAAGAAATAGGTTGTGCGGTATTTGATTTAACTTCTTGCATAATAACTGCTTATAAATAATCTTTACTAAACACAAAAATATAAATTTGTAAACGATTGTTATTATAAGATAGTTTTTGAATTCATGATTATTATGTGGGAAATTATTCTTGAAGTACTTAAATACACCATTCCGGCTCTTGTTGTTTTCTTATCTGTTTATTTCATTTTAAAACAATATTTGGCCAGCCAATATGAGCTAAAAGCCTTAGAACTGAGAAACAAGTATTCTAAAAATGCCATCCCTCTTAAGCTTCAAGCTTATGAGAGGCTTTTACTTTTTTGTGAAAGAATAAGTATTCCAAACCTGATTATGAGGTTAAAAACAAGGAATATGACAGCAGAAGCATTACAAAATGCAATGATGATTTCAGTTCAAAAGGAATATGAACATAATATGGCTCAGCAATTATATGCGAGTCAACAGCTTTGGGATATCATCAGTCTGGCAAAGAACGATATCTTAAGTATTATTAATAACCAATCATCTAAGGTCTCCTCACAAGAAAGTGCCAATGTGTTGACGGATTCATTATTTGCCCAATTAAAGCAAATGAAATCCAGTCCTCTGGATCTAGCCATCCAGGCCATTAAAGAAGAAACAAAAATCATTTTAGATGTTTAAGCAAATTGTTCTGATATCATTCATTTCTACTCTGTTTTGCACCTCCCGTACAAAACACTTTCATATAGCAGATACTAAGATTAACTATAATCAAATAGAACCAAGCACTCCAGAATCAGATCAAGACATAGATGAATTCATTAGCCCATACAGGGAGACAATGAATGAAGAAATGACATTAGTCATTGGCCAAATGCCTGAAGATCTGGTAAAATCAAAACCGAACTCAAACATGGGAAATTGGTTTACAGATGCTATGCTTGATCAGGCCAACAAGACAAATGCATATCAAATTGATTTTGCGGTACAAAATTATGGAGGATTAAGATTACCGTCTGTTCCTGCCGGCCCTTTGACAAAAGGAAAGATATACGAGTTAATGCCTTTTGACAATATGCTTGTTGTTCTAAAACTTGATTCTGACAGATGTCAAAAATTATTAAATAAGATAGCATCTTCCGGAGGCTGGCCTGTGAGTAAGAATTTATCCTTTAGAATTGAAGATGGTGTAGCAAAAGATGTTAAGATTCATGGAGAATTATTAGACTCAAATAAAACATACAGAGTAGCATTGCCGGATTATATTGCTAATGGAGGAGATAATTGCGATTTTCTTATTGATGTTCCTCAAGATAATTCAGGCGCATTTATACGGGAAATAATTATCGAATATCTGGAAGATCTTAGTTCCAGTGGCCAAATTATTGAAATTGATAACACCAAAAGAATATTCTAATGGCTGACAGACGATCATTTATTAAAAAATCTATTTCAGGATCATTATTAATGATGTCCTCTCAATTTCCATTATCAGCTTATAGTTCTGACCCTGATTTGGTGAAATTGACAATATTACATACCAATGATGTTCACAGTAGAATAGATCCATTTCCGAATGATGGTAGTCGGAATTCCGGATTAGGGGGTGTAGCTAAAAGAGCAAAGATGATTGAAGCTATCCGTTCAAAAGAAAGTAATGTTCTGCTTTTGGATGCGGGTGACATATTCCAGGGAACACCCTATTTCAATTTTTATGGTGGCGAATTGGAAATGAAATTGATGAGCAAACTTGGATATGATGCAGCTACAATGGGTAATCACGATTTTGATGGGGGAATTGATGGCTTTGAAAAGCAAATGCAACACACTAATTTTCCATTCATTGTAAGCAATTATGACTTTAGAAATACCATTCTTCACAATAAGATTCAAGAATATAAAATATTTGAATTTGAAGACCTCAAAATAGGTATAATAGGACTTGGTATTGAATTAAAAGGATTGGTACCTAAGACTCTATATAAAGAAACCATTTATTTAGATCCTATTAAAAGAGCACAACTTCACGCTTCAAGACTCAAACATGAAATGGCTTGCGATTATGTTATCTGTTTGTCACATTTAGGATATAATTATAGGTCTGATAGAATCTCAGATGTAGTACTGGCTCAAAATACAGAAGACATAGATCTTATTCTAGGAGGACATACGCATACATTTATGAGGAAGGCGGACAAAAGAAGAAATCTAAATGGAAAAGAGGTCATTGTAAGTCAGGCAGGATGGGCTGGAATTTTGCTTGGACACATCGATGTATATTTTGAAAAGAATCATAAAAAGAAATGCGTTTCTTGCAAAAACAGACTCGTTGGATAGACATTTACTGATAACTAGTTTTTTATAGATTCATGAAATACTTCATACATAATACACTGATATACTGATATACTGATATACTGATATACTGATATACTGATTACTACATATTATTTTTATTAATGATATTTTGTTTTTGATCAATAATATTTTTTTTATTCCTTTTTTTGTTCGAAACTCTTTTCCATTTGTAAATAACTCGGTTTTTTTTTCAATATTTGTCTCTCAACTATCCCATTCATTAAATTTCAAAAACCAACTTTAAAGTGATTAAGGCTGATTAGTTAGTCGAAATTTTTTGAATTTACAATAACAAAACAGTAGCTCAAAATGATAGAATCTCATGTGTCTATTTGGGAGAATTGTCTGACCATAATTCGATCAAATGTCCCCGAAAAAAGTTTCAACACATGGTTCAAGCCTATTAAAGCTATTAAGTACGAACATAATATTCTTACCATTCAGGTACCTAACCGTTTCTTTTATGATTGGATTGAAGAACATTATCTCGGAATCCTCAAAAAAACAATTTATCAAGTTCTTGGACCCAAAGGACAATTAGAATATAAGATCGTTGTAGATTCCCACAAAAGCCCCAAACAAAAACAACCAGAAATCTCTGCAAAGGACATCAAAAATCCTTTTGTAATCCCAGGTTTGAAAAAAACAAAAATTCAATCTAACCTTATTGAAAAATATACTTTCGGAAACTATATTGAAGGTGATTGCAACAGACTTGGAAGATCAGCAGGACTTTCTATAAGTGCAAAACCCGGTGGAACTGCATTTAACCCATTAGTACTATACGGTGATGTCGGTCTGGGAAAAACACACTTGGCCCACGCCATTGGCAATGAGACCAAAAAGAATAACTTGAATCATAATGTTCTGTATCTAACCACAGAAGCATTTACGACTCAGATTGTCTCAGCAATTAAAAATGGGACAATGGAAGACCTTGTTAACTTCTATCAATTAATAGACACATTAATTGTTGATGATATTCAATTCTTAGCAGGTCGAGAGAAAACTCAAGATATTTTCTTCAATATATTTAACCAATTGCAACAAACCGGAAAGCAAATAATTCTTACTTCAGATCGTCCTCCGAAAGACCTTGAAGGTGTAAAGGAACGCTTAATTAATCGTTTTAAATGGGGCTTAACAGCTGACCTTCAATCTCCGGATTTTGAAACGAGATTAGCAATTATGCAAGAGAAGATGGGCAAAGATGTCGAAAAAGTGCCTCAAAATGTTGTAGAATATATCTGCTTCAACATAAAAAATAACATCAGAGAGTTAGAAGGTGTGATGATCTCAATGCTTGCACAAGCTAATCTGAATAACAGAAATATCGATACAGAATTAGCAAAAGAAATTATTCAAAAATTCGTCACACAAGTACACAGAGGAATCTCAGTCGAGAATATTGCTAAGTTGGTTGCAGAGCACTTTTCAGTTCCTGTAGAAAAATTAAGTAGCAAAACCAGAAAGCGATCTGTTGTAATTGCACGGCAACTTTCGATGTACCTTGCAAAGAATTACACTAAAAGTTCTTTAAAAACAATTGGTGATAATTTTGGAGGTAAGGATCATTCTACCGTAATTTACTCTATCAACACCGTAAGGGATCTAATTGACACGGACAATTTATTTAAGAATACGGTAGCAGAACTCGAGAAAAAAGTCGAAATGAGTCTGCTGACATAAAACTATTGTCATGAAGATCAATAAATCAATACTTATTTTGATAGTATTATTTATTGGGTTACAAAGTCAAAATTTAGAATCTCAAGAACAACTCTACAACTTACGGGCTCTTAAGGAAATAAATCTGAATAAGAATACAGATGCCTATCCATGGTTGTCTAATGATGGATTGCGTTTATACTTTTGTGGCTATGATCCAGACACAAAAAGAACAGAACTTTTCATTTCAAAAAGAAATAGTCCTGATTTTCCATTTAAAGAACCCAGTCTGATTATTAATAATACGCACGGTGAAGACTATCTTTCACCCTATCTATCTGCAGATGAACTCAGACTGTGTTATATAGTTAGAAAAGGCATAAACTATCAACTTACCCAAATCCATTTTGCATCAAGAAAGTCCATTGATGATACTTTTTCAGATACCAAACTTATCAATCTAAAAGGTACGATACATGGAGAACTAATAAGCCCCAGTTTTACAGAAGACCTAAGTCAAATATTTGTATTTAATCTTTTCCGCGGAAAAACCAGCATTCTCCAACTCTTAAAAACAGGTCCAAATGAGTATAGCCTAAGCAATAGAATAATTCTTGAACATGGGAATATTAAGTCGGGAAAATTATCAACTGATGGCTTATCGTATTTTCTTTCTCTTGAAAAAAAGAATGAACTCCCTTCTATTCATATCATGACGAGAAATTCCCTATCTGAACCATTCAGAAAAATGGAAGTATTTAAAAATTCAAATATAAATAATGAGGTTTTCAGAAATCACCAACCTTATTTTACTGAAAACAGAAAATTTATTGTTTTAACTCGATCTGATGCAAACAATTGGGAACTCAATGATCTTTATATCGCACAATTGAATGAAAGAGAAGAAATTGAAGAAGATTTAGACATCAGCCTTTTCCCAAATCCAACAGTTGATGAATTGTATTTTCAAAACAGAAACAACCAAGCCTTTGATATTTCAATCTTAAACAGTTCAGGACAATTGGTGATGAGAGAACGAAATTTCAGACAGCATAACAAAATTGACATTTCTAACTTGGCATCCGGATCTTATGTTGTGTATTTACGTACTCCTGATGGACAAAAAAGAATTAAACATATCATTCAGAAATTGAATCTTTAATAAGATATTGTGAATACAAATTCACAATATGGAGGTAATTAACATCAATGAGAAATTCAATTTGTTCTCTGATCACTGGAGTCCAAAAGTCATCGGAGAACTAAATAATCAACATGTGAAACTTGCCAAAATAAAAGGTGAGTTTATCTGGCACAATCATACCGAAGAAGATGAATTGTTTTACATTTTGAAAGGCGAATTAATTATTGAATTCAGGGACCACATCAAAAAATTATCTGAAGGTGATATGATTATAATTCCGAAAGGAGTAGATCACAAACCAATAGCAGAAGAAGAAGTCTGGTTGATGTTGTTCGAGCCGGCTGAAACAAAACATACCGGAGAAGTAGAATCAGAAATGACCGTAAAAGAATATGATCGAATCTGATTCTAATCATTTACTTTATTTTGCTACATAATATTTAACATGACAAAATAAATTAGTCATCCGCATTAATGGTTTCCCAGATTTTGTCCTTTAAGGTATCTAAGCCAATATCAGCTACAGATGAAATGAACAGAATAGGAATACTTATATGAATTTCTGAAATAATCATTTCTTTCAATTCATCATCAAGTAAGTCTGCTTTACTAATAGCCAGAATCCGTGGCTTGTCCATCAATTCCGGATTATATTTCTCCAATTCATTAAGTAATACAGAATATTCTTTAGTAATATTATCTGACTCTGCGGAAACTAGAAAAAGCAATAAAGCATTTCTTTCTATATGTCTTAAAAATCGGATTCCTAAACCGCGGCCTTCATGAGCCCCTTCAATAATTCCTGGGATATCAGCCATTACAAAGGACCTATGATCCCTATACTTTACAATCCCGAGATTCGGTATCAAAGTTGTAAACGCATAACTGGCAATTTTTGGTTTTGCCGCTGTAATTACAGAAAGTAATGTCGACTTACCAGCATTTGGGAATCCCACTAAGCCTACATCCGCCAATACTTTTAACTCCAGAATTTTCCAATCTTCCTTCCCTTCTTCTCCTGGTTGTGCATATCTGGGAGATTGATTAGTTGGAGATTTGAAGTGTGAATTTCCAAGTCCACCACGTCCACCATCAAGGAGAATTCTTTCTTCTCCATCGGTGGTAATTTCAAAAAGAAACTCCTTGGTTTCGTCATTTTTAGCTATCGTACCTAAAGGTACTTCCAGAATAACATCACTACCAGAAGCACCTGTCTTCCGGGACCCTCCACCACTCTCTCCATGTTCAGCAATAACATGTTTTCGATATCTAAGAGGTAACAATGTCCACATCTGTTTATTTCCCTTCAGGATAATATGTCCTCCTCTACCTCCGTCACCCCCATCCGGGCCGCCTTTAGCTGTCATTTTATCCCGATAAAAATGGGATGAACCAGCACCCCCTTTTCCGGATCTACAATTTATTCTTACGTAATCAACAAAATTCCGTTCCGCCATATTCGTTTAATCGGGAACTAAATTAGACCTTTACAATTCATAATAGAAAATCTGATGGATAAAACTGAATTAGGACATGTTATATTAAATGAGTCCAATGGCATTGCAACAATTGAATTTTATCACCCTTCTCATAACTCACTGCCTTCTAAGTTGTTAACCGAACTTGAAGAAAACATTACTAATGCAGGTCAAAATGAAAATATAAACCTCATAATCATCAAAAGTAGCGGAGAAAGAACATTTTGCGCAGGTGCCAGTTTCGATGAGTTAGTCCAAATTGAAAATGAGCTGGCAGGAAAACAATTTTTTATGGGTTTTGCTAATGTAATTAACGCGATATGCAAATGTCCAAAAATTGTTATTGGACGTGTACAAGGAAAGGCTGTAGGAGGTGGAGTTGGTCTTTCTTCTGCCTTCGATTACTGTATGGCCACGAAATATGCATCTGTAAAACTAAGTGAATTAGCTGTAGGCATCGGACCCTTTGTAATTGGTCCGGCTGTAGAAAGAAAAATTGGTATATCAGCATATTCACAACTGGCCCTAAATGCTACAGAATGGAAAACAGCAGAATGGGCAAAAGATCGAGGATTGTTTCATGAAGTTTTTGATTCCACAGAACAATTGGACGAATATCTGGTTCACTTCAGTGAAAAATTAAATACTATGAATCCAGAAGCGTTGACACTGCTAAAAAAGGTCTTTTGGGAAGGGACAGAAGATTGGAACCAACTTTTGGAAACCCGAGCTGAAATGAGCGGAAAATTGGTCTTATCAAAATTTTCAAAAGAAACAATTAGGAGTTTTTTAAAATGACCATAAAGTATTAGAACGCTTAATTAATAAATCAAGAATGCGTTCCCACTCCCAATTTTAGATTTAGAAGGTGTAGTTAAATAATAGAAATAAACTTAAATCTCATATCAGGCGACATTTTTTGAATCCCCGAAAAACATTATTCCCATCTAAACCATTTGTAATCCAAAAGATAAATTACTTAATAGATTTAGTAAATTGAGTTTTTGATAAATAACACAGTGGATCAACAGAAAAAATACATCGATGTCATACTCCCATTGGCTATTCCGAAGGTATACACTTACCTGGTTAAGGAAGAAGATTGGGATGCGATCCAATTTGGAATCAGAGTCGAAGTTCCTTTAAGAAATAAACTCTATTCTGCAATTGTCATCGGTGAAAACGAAGCCATTAACAGCCTTCAAAAAGTAAGACCCATAAGATCCATTATTGATGATGCCCCAATTATCACAAAGCAACAATATACATTGTGGTCATGGATGTCGAAGTACTATATGGCAACAATTGGGGAAGTTATGAATGTAGCTCTTCCAACAGGTTTGAAATTAAATAGTGAAACCAAATTAATTGCTACGCCAAATATTGATGATCATTTTGATAAGCTGACTGAAAAAGAATACCTTTTAGCGGAAGCTATCTCAATTCAAAATGAAATAACTATTTCTCAAGCTCAGGAGATAATAGAACAAAAGACTGTCTACCCTCTTGTAAAATCGCTTTTAGATAAGAATGTCCTATTTGTAAAAGAAGAATTAAAGGAAAAATTCAAACCAAAAATTGAAGAATTTGTCAAATTGAGAGACTCATTCAATAAAGATGACAATACAATAAATAAAGCGTTTAATCTTGTTGAAAAAAGTGAACGCCAAACGAGAGCATTACTCAGCTATATCCAATTGGCTCGTAAACAGGAATGGATTCCCAAAACTGATATATACAAGCTTGCCAATATAGATAACTCTGTAATTCAGGCTATGGTCAAAAAAACAGTCTTTATTTCTGAAAAAAAAGAAGTAAGCAGGATTCAAAATGAAATCCTGGATGAAAAGAAACTAGACGCCTTAAACAAATATCAGAAGAAGGCAATCAATGAAATCAGATCATACTTTACTGAAGGATTAAATCATGTTCTATTATTTGGAATAACGGGCAGTGGAAAAACAAGGATTTATATTGATCTAATTAAAGAATCTATTGCTAGAGGAGAACAAGTTCTTTATCTATTGCCTGAGATTGCCTTGACCACTCAAATAGTAGACCGTCTAATGACTGTTTTCTCTGCGGATATAGGAGTCTATCATAGTAAGATGAGCAACAATCAGCGAGTAGAAATCTGGAATGCATCCTTGTCCGGAAAAAGTTTAATTCTTGGCGCCAGGTCTAGTTTATTTCTTCCTTTTGAAAATCTGGGACTAATCATTATAGATGAAGAACATGACCCTTCATACAAGCAATCAGATCCTGCCCCAAGGTATTCAGCCAGAGATACGGCTTTGTATTTAGCTAGATTGTATGGTGCAAAAGTAATACTAGGCTCAGCAACTCCATCATTGGAATCCTATTTGAATGCTAAGAATGGCAAATATGGGATTGTACAATTAATGGAGAGGCATGGTGAGTCAGTACTACCGAAAATTAATGTAGTTGACTTAAGAGAGCAATACAAGAAGGGACTGATGAAATCCCTTTTTAGCAAAGAACTCAAAGACAGTATTGATCTGGCACTTTCAAAAAATGAACAAATTCTAATATTTCAAAACCGGAGAGGTTATTCACCCGCTCTTCAATGTAAAGTATGTGACTTCCATGCTCAATGTCCTAATTGTGATGTCAGTTTAACTGTACATCATTACTTTAATGAGTTGAGATGTCATTATTGCGGCTATAGGCATAAATTACCTTCTACTTGTCCACAATGTGGATTTGATAAAATGAATAAACTGGGATTTGGAACAGAAAAAATAGAAGACGAAATCCGATCTATATTTCCGACTGCCAATGTCAGTAGACTTGATTTTGATACTGCTAAAACAAAGAATGCATACGAAAAAATCCTACATAATTTTAAAAATCAAAAGGTTGACATCCTGGTCGGCACCCAAATGATAACCAAGGGATTGGATTTTGGTAATATTTCTATCGTAGCTGTTCTTGCTGCAGATAAAATATTGTACTTCCCTGATTTCAAAGCTAATGAAAGAGCCTTTCAATTATTTACACAGGTCAGCGGTCGTGCAGGACGAAGAGAAAAACAAGGGAAAGTCATTCTTCAAACATTTAATCCTGATCATCCAGTAATTCGAGAAACTCAAAATTATGATTTTAAGGGATTCTATTTGCGAGAACTAAGCGAGAGAAAACGTTTTCTTTACCCGCCATTCTTCAGAATGATATTAATTACAATAAAGCATAAAAAAGCAGATGTAGCCGCTGAAGCTGCCAAGATCATGGCAAAGAAACTGAAAGACAAACTTTCTAATCGAGTTATGGGTCCATCGGCACCCGGGATCTCAAGATTGAGAGGTTTATATCTTCAACAGATTATAATAAAATCAGAAAAAGATCAGAAAATACTAAAAAATATCAAGGAGTTGATTCTGACTATTAAGTCAGATATATTAGAAATGTCAGGTAAGAAAACAGTGAGAATTAATATAAATGTAGATCCTTAAATTGGCTATATAATTCTTTGATAATGTGTAAATCGTCAAATAAAAGTGGACCATTAAGTGAAATATTAAAAGTTATACATAACTATTAAATTCACTTTATTATGACCAAGAAAAACAAATCAGCAGAATCTTATGTCCGAGATGTAAAAAGAAGGACAAGACGTAAATTTTCTACAGAAGAAAAGATTAGAATAGTCATTGAAGGATTAAGAGGAGAACAAAGTGTTGCTTCTCTTTGTAGTGTAAATCGTCAAATAAAAGTGGACCATTAAGTGAAATATTAAAAGTTATACATAACTATTAAATTCACTTTATTATGAACAAGAAAAACAAATCAGCAGAATCTTATGTCCGAGATGTAAAAAGAAGGACAAGACGTAAATTTTCTACAGAAGAAAAGATTAGAATAGTCATTGAAGGATTAAGAGGAGAACAAAGTGTTGCTTCTCTTTGTAGAAGAGAAGAGATTTCACAACCACTATATTATAAGTGGAGTAAAGATTTCATGGAAGCAGGGAAGAAACGTTTAAAGGGAGACACAGAACGTGAAGCCAACACTTCAGAAGTTCAACATCTAAAGATAGAAAATCAAGACCTTAAAGAGGTAGTAGCAGAACTTACTCTAAAAAATCGTGTGCTTAAAAAAAGCTTGAATGGAGTAAAATAAAATTCAAGAAGTATATGCGATTTACAGCAAAAGAAAAGATGGAACTGATTAGGCTGGTTGAGCAATCCGAATGGAGTGTTAGAAGAACTCTCAAGGAAATTGGTATTCACAAATCAACCTTTTACAACTGGTATAAGAAATATCGGGAAAATGGAATTGTAGGATTAGAGGAAAAGAAAAGTACAAGGAAGCATTACTGGAACAAGATTCCTGATCGGATCAGGTCTAATATATTGAATCTGGCACTGGAAGTTTCAGAGCTTTCTTGTAGAGAATTGGCTTGCAGGTATACTGATGAGAATCAATACTTTATAAGCGAAAGCAGTGTTTACAGAATATTGAAATCTGCTGGACTGATAAACCCTCCTCATTATGATCTGATATCTGCCGCAGATGAATTTAAAGACAAAACAACAACTGTCAATCAAATGTGGCAAACTGATTTTACTTATTTCAAAATCATTGGCTGGGGATGGTATTACCTATCGACTATATTAGATGATTATTCTAGGTACATTATAAGTTGGGAGTTGTGCTCAACGATGAAAACCCTTGATGTAAAAAATACTTTGAATCAGGCATTAAACCATCCAAATGTAAATTTGAATAAACCGCCTAAGTTATTATCTGATAATGGATCTTGTTATTTAAGTCAAGAGTTGAGCTCTTATTTGGATGATTACAAAATTAAACATGTGAGAGGAAGACCTGGTCATCCTCAAACGCAAGGCAAGATTGAAAGGTATCACAGAACGATGAAAAATGTAATTAAACTGGATCATTATTACAGCCCAGGTGAATTGAGTTTTCCTCTTTCACAATTTGTAAAATATTATAACCATCACAGATATCATGAATCTTTACAAAACTTGACACCAGCAGATGTTTATTATGGATTAAAAGAAGAAAAACTGAAGAGAAGAAAATTATGTAAACACAAAACATTTAAAAAACGCAGACAAAAATATTTCAATTTAACTTTTAAAAGTGTAACTTAATTTTATTCACTTATTGTCCACTTTGGTTTGAAGACCTACAATTATTAGACAAGCTTTGCTTACTTTGGATGTGTAAACTCACTTTGAGCCGTCCTAAATTGTGTTGATCTATACCGCCCCAGATGTGTACTTTAATCCCTTTGGTTTCATATATAATGTGTTCTGGATTTGATGTATTGAGTTGGCTTTTCAGTGGTTTAATTTGTCCATTTGATTTTGCTTGTCCATTGTCTGATCCATTGAAAGAAAAAAGTTCTGACGGCTGATTATCAGACATAAAAAGGACGGTTCTATTTTCTAATAAGTGCTGGAATACTTCTAACTCATGTCCAACGTGTAAGCTGTTTACATCTTCGCCATCTGGTGTATTGATCTTACTGATAATCATGTTTTTCTTGATGCCTGATAATTGCTTACTATACTTATCTATTTGCTTTATCCCTGCCTGATCGCCATCAAAAAAGAAAATCACTTCCTTAAGATCTCGTAGTTTTTTAATCGCCTCAATATGTTCTGCTGTTAATCCTTTCGTTCCATAACAGGCTAATACACCTAATTCTTCAGTAAGCACATTTGATATAATCAGACTAGCTGCATCTATTATCGATTCTGTAAGTATCAGCCTGTTAGTAAGTGAACTTGGATAATGAGGGTATAAGCCCTGTCTATCTTTGTGGTAGTAGTGTCTTTGGTCTTTGTTGTTCGTTGTAGATCTTCCATAAAAACTGACGATCTGAGCTTTTTTGTTTTTCAGTGGAAAAATGATACAATCTTTTGCCCAACTTCTATAGCTGCTTTCTCCTATGGCTTTCATCATTCCTAAGTCAATCCAAATTTGTTTCTCAGCTTCTGTGAGCTTTCCTCGATAATGGAATCTGCCTCCATTAAAGCCCATATCTAAAACTGTCTTGCCTCCAAAGCCTTTCCATAACTTTCTGCTTTCTAAATATGCTACTGCTGACTTAGTTTGCTTCAAAGCATTACCCTAGAAGTTAAAAGCTCGGCTCAGTAATTTGATTCTGTCATCTGCTCGTACTTTTTTCTCTTGTCCCTTCTTGCTTACAATGATTTCATGGCCAGACATCACCTTTGCTTTTAGGAAGGCTTCATGTTCCGTGCATTTCTCCATCAACCTGATCATGTCTATTTGATCGCCTGAGCCAGCTTTGCAGTTGGAGCTAAAGCAGGTCCAGGAGTTAGTATTGAGATAGACTTGTAAGCTCGGTGTTTTGTCATTGTGCCACGGACAGATGGCTCTGCCGTTTCTATCAACATTGATTTGGTAGTGGGTAAGGACGGTGAGGATTGAAAGCTGATTTTTTATGTCGCGTATCTCCATTGAAAAAAATTTAAAATATTTTACTGGAACTATTAGACGCAAAAATAGATTATATTTTCACAATCACAAAGAACTATCGGCTTTATTATCATCCTATAATCCCGTATATTTGCGAATACACCTAATTTATGGACGCAAAACAGTCTTTTTATGGATAAAATATCAATAATAGTAGCAAATCTTAGAAAAGAGAAAGGCTGGTCACAGACTGACTTGGCTAATGAAAGTGGAGTTTCTCGTGAGATGATAAGTAAGTATGAAAGAAGCTTAGCTCTTCCTTCTGTAGATGCCGCAAAGAAAATCGCTGATGCTTTTAGTGTTTCTCTTGATTATTTAGTAGGGGAAGGTATCAATGCCTCCTTTGATAAAAAAACCGTAAAGCGTTTGCAGGAAATTCAAAATATGAAACCCGATTTTAGAACGCATCTCTTTTCCGTTATTGATTCAGTCATCAGGGATTACAAAACACAACAAGCATATTCATCCTAAAAGTAATTAGTTATGAAGGTACTATTAGATATAAAAGACAACAAAGCCTTCCATTTAATGGAGGTACTTAAAAGCTTGCCATATGTAAAGACAAAACAACTAACAGATGCTAAAGCTCAACTAATGAGTGATATTCGGGAAGCTGTTGAAGAAATGAAGCTCATAAGGTCTGGTAAAAAAGAAGCTCGAAATGCAGAAGATTTCTTAAATGAGTTATAGTGTTAAATCTATAGAGGTTTTTGAGCGACAAACCAAAAAACTAATCAAAAAATATCCTTCTCTAAAATCAGAACTCTTTGGCTTAATTCAAAAGCTCAAAGAAAATCCTACTCAAGGAACTGCTCTTGGAAAGAGTTCCTATAAAATACGTCTTGCTATCAAATCCAAAGGAAAAGGTAAATCAGGCGGTGCAAGGATTATTACCAATTTTGTGGTTTCTGATGAGACTGTTTTCCTACTATCTATTTATGATAAATCGGACAAAGAAAACTTGACAGATAAAGAACTTGAAGAACTTTTACAATATGTGCCTGATTGAAAAAGCCCCACCAAAGTGAGGGCTTATTTCAATTTATATCTTCAATACTACATTCCAATTTAGAGACCTTATCAGGCTTCCAATTAGATAGGCTTTTACCTAATTTATTTATAGATGTAGGATATGTTTGTAAATAAAAATTCGCTTCTACTAACTCAGGCACCTTTTTTTTATTATTCATACTGATTTGTATTGCTGTTTGACCCGATGGCTCATAACAAAATATTTTTATTAATAAATAATAAGCCCACTCTTCTTCTCCTTTTCCAAGCTCATACTGGCAAACATCATTCGAATCCTTCGGGAAATTTATTAATTCTTCTCCAAACTTATTAAACTCGTCAATGTATCCAAATATTTCTATTGATGAGGATACATTTTCATTACCTACAGAAATTTTGAATTTGGCTTCATCACCATCTATTACTAAAGCCTTTATTTTAAAATATTGTGTCATCATCTTCCAAGTACAGTTTTGTATTCAACACGGGCACCAGTTGTAACATTCTGATACCAATGCGTCGAAAATTTAAACCCGCCTCTACCTGCATATGTCGCACTCGTCATCTTTCTCCAATCTCCTGCTCTACCACCATACTTCGCTACTAATCGAGGCGCATCTCGAACAACGTTCGCAATAACTTTTCCAGATTGCCCTAATTGAGCTAAACTTGCAAAGTATCGTCCAAGCATTCCCAATCGGCCAACAGGAAATACGGTTACAGCTAATTCAACCTTGTTATTACTTGTGACTTGTTTGAATAATCCCCATGGCCCATCATCAACTAAAGTGATAGCATTTAGATATTCCTGTCGATTAATTGACCCATTTAAAAATTCTCCTGCTAAATATACTTTAAGTTCTTCTTTCGTTGGCGGATCTCCAGGTCCTCCACCAAACATATCATGTGCCGCATGATTAAGTCCTCCAGTAATAAATCCTTGTCCTGCACCTTGCCAAAAACTTCCTCCAGCAATAGCACTTCCAAAACCACCAGACAAACCACCTTCCAACCATTGGGCACCTGCTCCCCCTCCTAAAGCTCCTATTCCTGAACCTACACCAGAAGAAAACCCTCCTGCCGCTGCACCATGCCAGAATTTTCCTCCTTGTGCAGCAGACATTAATCCACCAGACAATCCATGTGCTCCTACTTGAAAAGCTCCAACACCAAGTTGACTTGCACCATTTGCAGCCATGTTTGATGCTATTCCTCCGATCCCTGCACTGATTCCGCCACCAACTGCACCGAAGAAAGTTGCTTGTAGTGCACCATCGAAAAAATTATTCCCGTTCATCACATTTCCTATCCCATTAGACAAGAATCCAATTGCAGCACCAATGAGTATAGGGTTATCGCCGTTTGGATCGACATTACTTATCGGGTTGTTGTTCATCGTACAATCAACTCATCCAAAACAGCTTTTCCCTCAACTTCTCTACTCCAATATTTCAAGGCTTATTTTTTCGCCATTACTTTTAATGACGAGCTATAAAATTAACGCATTTTTTTCTTTTTTCTTTCAACGGATGTTTTCAATAGAACATTTCCGTTCGCTCTGCGAGTCCATTGAAAGAAAAAAATTGATTTTGCCTTTTGATTTGAGGGAGAGCAGAGCATGTGCAAAAACAAAACCGATAGGCTCCATTGAGCTATCTGAGGGCAGCCTACCTTTGCCGTTCGGGTTTGTTTTTATTGTGGGTTGGCAAGTGTTGAACCATTTTTAGAAGCTTAGCAAAAAGCAGTGAAAGTGCCTACAGCGAGTTGAGCTTTTGAGGGGCGGACTGACTGCGGACACGAACGAGGTGTGAGCTGAGAGTGCCGACTCGTAGAGGCACGTAAGCGAAGTTGCTGCCGCTTCGAGGAATGGAATAGTGACAGCCAGACTGTGCTCGAGCTTTTGGGGTTGGATTTAAAGGCTGGTGAAGCGTATGTAATGACGAGGCGTTGAGCATTGGCAGGGTGCAGCAAATGATACCTTTAAAAACTTAGTGAAGCTTTAGCGGAACGAACTAAAAAATAAATTCATGTAGCCGAGTGAGTATAGCAGTCCGCCAAATAATTAGTAGTGGAAGGATGTATGTAGTGTATGGCGTTGGCGAACCGCCATGAAGCTTTAGCGTAATGGAGGCATACTCTACAGACAGACTGGGAACTACTGTGAGGAGCTGACCGCAGTCTGCATATACCATGACAAAGGTGCTGACGATAGGAAGCTCCTGTGACTGACGTAGGAAGTCTGGCGAGGTATATGCTGCAAGGGAACCCGACGAACGCCGCTGAACTGCTTGCGGGTGGCCTTGATCTATGCGTTGATTTTGAGCCAAGCAGATCAATGACTTAATCTTTCTGCGACCGAAGGGAGCAGGCTGCTAATTATAACAACTAACTTAATGGATGGAACTTTCTGATTTGATTTTGTAGGTCTTCAAGATTGACTCTTTGGTATTTTTCAGTACTGGCCACAGACAGATGGCCGGCTAAATATCGAGCTTCCCGGATGTTATAATTTCTCACCCAATAACTAATTCTACTGCCTCTTAAATGAGAACTGTTTCTAATTTTTGGATTGATCTCTCGTAGCTCTTTGCAGAGTCGTTGAGATTGATTTTGTAATGGAGAACCAAGTAAGGAACTACCTTTTAATTTCGATATATGCTCTATCAGGTCATACAACTGTACCGTAGCTAATTTCAGGTTTCTACTATTTCCTTTAATGGTTTTTGGTATATAAACACTTCCCTTTTTTAGATCAAAATGGATTCGTTTTAAGCTTTCAGCTTCTCCTACTTTTAAGCCTTGATACACATATAAGCCAAGTAGTATTTTGTGCTTTCCCTTGTAGTTTTCATAGAGTTCACCCAACTCATTTTCATCTAAATAATCCGGTCTGATCTTATGTTGTACGCCTTTGATTTGGATGTCCTTTGCTGGGTTGTAATCTCTAACTGGATTTAAGTAATCGCTCTTATTTTCATTCAGATAATCAAAAAATAGTCTTACTGCTCTTAAATATCTGTTGATGATGCCGGGTTTCTTTTCTTCATCCTGACAGTGCCTAATGTAGTCCATCATTTCAGGATATGCTACTTCTTTTATTATGTCTGATTCTGTCCATTGGATAAAATGTTCTACCATTCTTCGGTACTTTCTCTGGTTCTTTTCGGTCTTTAGATATTGCCCTAACCAATCCTCGTATTTACTCAGTAGCTCCAAGTTCATTAGCCTGTATTTGGTGTAAGATGTGAGTATAAATCTGTGTACTCTCGATGCTTCGATGTCCTAAAAATTGTTGGATATCGCTGAGCTTCATTCCACCTTGTAAAAGATGTGTCGCTATGCTGTGTCTCAGGTTATGCAGATTCATTTTTCTATCTTCAAGTCCTGCCATGAGTATCAGTCTTTTAAATCGACTATTTAGATTCCCTCTGCTTATTCTTAATCCTCTTCTGCTGAGTAACAAGGCTTTTCTTTCTCTTCCTTTGTCTAATAATGGTCTGCTATAAAGCAAGTAATTTTCTATATCAATTTTGATTTTCTCGGTCATCGGTACTAATCTTTCATAATAGGTTTTTGTCCTTCTGATGTAGATTAAATTTCTATCAAAGAGTACATCTTCGGTGTCCAGTCCTGCACATTCGCCTCGTCTTAATCCACAACCATAACACAAGCTCAACATGACTATATCTCTCATTCCAATTCGGTCTGATTCTGCTACTTGATACAGTTTTTCTATTTCTGATCTGCTGAAGATCTGCCGTTCTGTTTTGTCATCATCCAAGTATCGAACATGTAGAGGTAAGATAATCTGATGATTTTTTAAAAGGTATTCTGCCAGCTTGCTCAGGGCATAAATTTTGTTGTTGATCGTACTGTTTTTAAGTCCTCGATTTCCTGGCCGTTTTTGTAAATACTGGATATATCTGATCATCATTTTAGCATCTACTCCGATCAGGGTTTCTAAATTTTCAGCGTCAATAAAATCACTCCAGTCATCTATAATGGCTATCAATAATTTGATCGTTCCTTTAGTATAATTGTAGGTCTCCAACCACTGCCGATATGCTTTTTTCAAGCTCTCTTTGCTTTCATATACCTGCGATCCAAACGGCGACCCTGACCCTGTTTTCATATGCCCCTACTTGCTTTAGATGTTATACTTGTTATACTTGATTTGGCAAGATTCAGTCTATTGATATTCAACACTTTATCTTGATTAAGTATAACAGTCTACTGCTGTTATACTTGTGTTATACTTACTGTTATACTTCCAC
This sequence comes from Saprospiraceae bacterium, assembly GCA_965248155.1. Lineage (GTDB taxonomy): Bacteria > Bacteroidota > Bacteroidia > Chitinophagales > Saprospiraceae > RFSX01. Next base: position 209,686 of record CBDFIO010000001.1, on the reverse strand, counting down.
TTTTTGGGTTTTAGCAGCGATCCTGTCTTTTATCTTCTGTAAATTCTCAGCCATCATATCTATGCCTTTTTGTAGTTCTTCGTAATCATTCCATAGCTCTATTTCATATTCATATCCTATCTTTCTATTGCCGCCGACCTGTCTGATATAACCTCTCATTTCCAAGTGTCTGATGTGCCTATTTACGGTCATGGGATTCATTCTTAAATGCTTTCTGATTTGCTTGGCATAGAAGCTTTGTTCACTTTCCTTTTTCTCTTTCATCAGCTCTTTTATGATCTCAAAAAACTGCCGCAGATTTCCACTTAATTCATCACTCTTTTGTAACAGACTTTCTTTGATCAATCGGTTTGCCCATTCAATATCATCGATGCTACTTTCTATATATTTTCTGCCGCTACTATCGGTTTTTATCTGCCTGTTGTACTGGTTGTAAAAGGTGATGATCTGTATCAACTTGAGGTAATGCATATTCGTCCTGAGCTTCTTAAATACCTGCTCTGGTAGAATCAACTGTTCTGCATAGGGATTGATAATGTGCAGTCGCTTCTTTAGTAATCGTTGTCCATTCTGTAGGTTTCTTTTAGCACTATCTTGATCCTGTTTATTGATCTGTCCAGCATATTCTTTTCGTTGATAATTCATCACCAATTCCAAATGACTTTTACTTTCGTCTATGGTAAATAAATAACTTCGGTTGGCATTGTCCTCATATATCCATTCTTTAGTCGTCGCTCCACTTACACAGATTGGACCTTCTACTTTTAGATTCACTTGTACATTATTTCCCTTGCTGTCTTTGTCAGTAGTGAGCTTACTGATCTCTTGTTTACTCATCATTTCTCGCAAGGGTAAAAAAGCCTGATATACACCTTCTAAATCTTCAATCAACAATACTTTATGTTTCCAATATCCTTTTGGACTATAGTACAAAGTGTTCTCTGTCAAGCTCGTTACTACTCGCAGATCCTCGGGTGGTATACAATCGCTAATCTTAGTCTGTAAATAGGTTTTTCCGCTTCCTGATTTTCCAAAAATGATGGCATGTAGAGGTTCATCAAAATATCTTGACAAGTAGAGTAAGAACAATAACAAGCCATTCTTTTGCTGTCCTACCAAGCCACTTTTTACAATCAAGTCTAAAGTCTTTCTCATCAGCCCAGGGGATTTTAATAAGGCCATTGCTGATTTGGTTTCTGCTGCGGTCATGTAGCTTTTCTCATCTCTTTTATTTTCTGCAGGTGTTGCTTTTTGATTCAGCCGATGGGCTTCTAATTCCCTGGTTAAATCTGATATTATTTCACTTACATAGTTGCTGCTGATCTCAAGAGCTTCACTGATATGATTGATGATTCTTTTTACTTGGCTAAAGCTGTATAGGTTTACTTCATCTCTAAAACTCTTGCCTTGTTTGTCCTTCCGCTCGATGTGTAGACTTACTTTTAACTTCCCTAAATTATGGCTCTCGATACCTCCCCATATATGTATTTTGATCGCTTCGGTTTCATAGAGTAGATGATCTGGATGATCGATGTGTAATTGGCTTTTTAATGCTTTGTCTTTTATAGTTCCATTGTCTTTTCCATTGAAAGAAAAAAGTTCTGACGGCTGATTATCAGACATAAAAAGGACGGTTCTATTTTCTAATAAGTGCTGGAATACTTCTAACTCATGTCCAACGTGTAAGCTGTTTACATCTTCGCCATCTGGTGTATTGATCTTACTGATAATCATGTTTTTCTTGATGCTTGATAACTGTTTACTGTACTTATCTGCTTCCTTTATCCCTGCCTGATCGCCATCAAAAAAGAAAATCACTTCTTGTAGTTCGGGTAGATTTTTGATCGCCTCGATATGTTCTTCCATTAACCCTTTTGTCCCGTAACAAGCCAGTACGCCAAGTTCTTCGGTTATCACATCGGTTATGATCAGACTGGCCGCATCAATGATCGATTCTGTAAGTATCAATCGTTTGGTGAGAGAGCTTGGATATTGAGGATACAAGCCTTGTCTGTCTTTATGGTAGTAATGACGTTGATCTTCGTTATTCCTAATCGATCGCCCATAAAATGATACGGTCTGCCCGCGGCAGTTTTTCAGTGGAAAAATGATGCAGTCTTTCGCCCAGCTTCGGTAACTGTTTTCTCCTATGGATTTCATCATCCCTAAGTCGATCCATTGTTGCTTTTCTGCTTCTGTAAGCTTGCCTCGATAATGGAACCTGCCACCATTAAATCCCATGTCTAAAGGTGTCTTTCCTGCAAAGCCTTTCCACAGCTTTCTACTTTCTAAATATGCTACTGCGGACTTGGTTTGCTTCAAGGCATTTCCATAAAAATTAAAGGCTCGACTCAGTAGTTTGATTCTATCATTTCTATTTATCTTTTTCTCTTGTCCATTCTTAGATACTACGATCTCATGGCCAGCCATGACTTTAGCTTTTAAGAAGGCTTCATGTTCGGTGCATTTTTCCATCAGTCGGATCATGTCGATCTGATCGCCTGATCCTGCACTACAGTTTGATGAGAAGCACGTCCATGTATTTGTGTTTAGATACACTTGCAAGCTTGGTGTCTTATCATCATGCCAAGGGCAGATGGTTCTGCCGTTTCTGTCTAACTTGATGTGGTAGTGAGTAAGGACGGTTTGGAGGGATAGTTTAGACTTGATTTCAGTTATTTCCATACAGTAAATGTTAAAGTCAAAAAAATGTTTTTAACAACTTATCAGTTGCAAAGGTAATGGATGCATTCTAATTATCAAAATCTTATCATTTTGATTAACACTTATACATTCAGTATATTTGTATTTATCGAGTTTTTTACTATCAATACGTTACTTATGAGTTTTGGAAAACGATTGTTCGATGCACGTAAGAGAAAGGGGCTTTCTCAAGAAGAAGTCGCCAAAAAGTTGAACACTAAAGGACCTGTAATTGGAAGATATGAACGTAATGAAATGAAGCCATCCATAGAAACGGCTGCAAAGCTCGCTCAGATATTAGAGGTATCTCTTGACTATCTCGTTGGCGCTACCGACATGGAAGTAGATTCCACCACACTTACCAGAGTCGTAGAACTACAAAAACTGCCCTCCGAGGTCAGAGAGAAGCTTTATTTCTTTATCGATATGTCTATCAGAGATAATAAGGCTAAAGCTGCCTATGCTTCTTGATCTTTAAGTAAGTATAATATTTATCAAAAACTTATTTGCAAACCTAAACCTTCGCTACTGCCAATCACAGACGCAGAAAAATGAGTGCCTTTTGGTAAAATACTTCCTATGGATTTTCCACTGTATAGATCTATCGCCGAGTTAACTTTTTTTCCTCCACTGGAGTATATTGGTACCCCTATCACCACTACACCTACTCCAATTCCAGCTAATATCCATTGAGGATCCCCTCCCCCTATTGCACTTCCTATCGGCCAACCAATCAATGCTCCACCTATCCCGGCTATTATGGAGGCCGTAGATTGTTGGCTCATTCCTTTATTGAACAAATTCAGTGCTTCTCCATTTTCTGAAAGCATTTCCTTAACCAAGGATTTATCCAGTTTATTGCTGCCCTGGTAAAACTTAGTACCCGTCCAAAAGCTGTTTTTTACATCTATTTCTCCCCCTTGTGCTTGACACATAAACAGCGCAAAAAAGACCAGGGTAATTGTTGTTATTAGTTTCATAGTTTTTCTTTAGGAATTATTTTATAGCCTCTATCTTGCATCTCAAAAAACATCTCATTACTCTCTTTGTCTACTCCATAATACAATCCAAGTCTTATTTCTGTTAATTGAAATATCAAATCCAAATTTTTATCTGAAATAAAATCTATCAATATTTCCGAATCTGCATATGGGTTATTGTTTACATACCCACAATTTCTATATAATTGTTTGCCATCGGAGATTCCAACTATTTGATTATTAAAAAGAACATAGCTTTCTGCTCTTAAATAACTCTTCTTTTTAAATAAACATCTTTCTTCGAAAAGTACCGGAACTATAACAAATGTTGAATCAGGTCTTTCTTTTAATTCTCCCCAAAATACGTGAATTATATTTTCATATTCTTTTAAACAATTATACTTTGACTTTGAAATTAGGGATTCTATTTTCTTGTTTAAGAGAGATACCTTATTCTTGTCTACCACCTGAGAAATGGATTGATTACTGAAAACAAGTAATAGAATATTTACAATAAGTATTTTAAACAAACTCATCTTTCTCATTTTATGGATAAATAAAAAATATTGCATGAGCATTTGAAATATATCCACTCGAATAACTTGCTATACTCCCTGTTGCTGGATTCATAGCATTAAATATTGATTTTGAAAATAGAGATCCATTTACCCGCTTATAAGTTTGTTTTATGACATTATCCATTACGACTGAGTGACCGACATTTCCTGACACATCTAAATTTACCGCTACTCTTCTGCCCAAACCCATCGCCTGAGGAATTGCATTAGTCGTACTTGACGAAGCTTGTACCCCAACAACCTTATGTCCCGTATTAGAGCTGTATTTATTCCAAAATGGTACATCGCCTAAACCATCTGTTTCAGCGTTCGTACCTGGAAACCAGCCTCGTGCCTGATCTTGCGTGACACTACCTCCAAATGATCCGTCAACAGCTTCGGCACTTGCACAAAGACAGTTATTCGCTCCATCTTGTTTAACTAACGAAATAGATTGGTCTGCTAAAGTCTGTGTTTCAATCAATCTTGCTCCATCAGAAAATCTACGTCCGTCAATAGCCGCTCCGAGTCCTTGAATTGTACCACCAATACCAGCTCCGAAAAATATACTTTTTGCTAAACCACCAGCAGTTAGGTTTCCATTAATTAACCCAGCAGTTAGATTTTGTGAGAATCCACTGGCACCACCTGTGACTGCTCCTCCATAAAAACCACCAATACCAGCCGATGTCATTGCTGAAGACACTCCACCTCCAACTCCCCCTGCTACTACTGATCCTGCAAAAGCTCCCCAATTCCAATTATTAAAACCTCCATTTGAAATTGCTTGAGTAGCAGTATTAGTTAATGCACCAATTCCCATTCCAATAGCAACCGCTAAAAGTGGAAAGTCTCCCTCCGGATCAGAGAAGCTAATCGGGTTGTTGTTCATAGAGCAGTAGGTACTCATGGAGTAAAAACTTTCAGCATAAGGATCTATTTGAAACCATCTGCCCAAAGTTGGATCTAGTGATCTATACGTTGCTGTATTCCAATCTAGATCAAAATTATCTTCAAGTTCTATCCCGTTGTATTGGTATTCAAAATCATTATTTAGAAGAGACATCCAAGGGCCATACATTTTTAACCCAAAAGGGTAATAATGAAATTCATCAATAATTTCTTCTGGAGATTGGATAATTCCATCATCATTTAAGTCTGAAAATGCAATTCTGACGTTTCCTAAATGGTCATGGATAGCGTATTCATAATCATATACATTACCAGAAGTCACTTTTATTCTTCCTTCTGGAATATAATATGTTGAATATATTCCATCTTTAAATTCAAATGCTCCGATATGATCCATTTCTTCAATTATTGTTACTCCATCAGTCGATTTCTTTTTTAACATTTCACCATCGGCTGAGTATAACCATTCAATTAATTTTCCATTATTAAAATCCACTTCATCAACTAAACCCAGATAATTATATGAAATATCTATGTTTTTATGAGGATCATGAATTAGATTACCAGAGAGATCATATTGAAAATCTAGAGGGCTAACTTCATTAAAGCCATTTAAATTCTGACTTATATCATCTACAGTTTTAAGTTTATTTGTGCCTAATATATATGAATAATTAAGTTCATCAAACTTTTCTTGTACTCTACAATCAGGTAAAAAATCATTGAAGAGTCCCTCTCTTTCTAAATTAACAATATTACATCTGTCATCATAGACATATGTGGTTCCAAAATAATCATTGTTTATAAAATCTGAATCATCGAATTTTTGTTCAAAAAATTTGGCTTCTGTTAACTGCCCTTTGTAATCATATTCATATGTATAAGCATTTTCTTTTCTCCCTTTTGTTTGCCATATACTTGCGGATAATGATCCTCCATCATATCTTAAAATCTGATTGTTTAAAATTTCTTGAGCAGAAGAGCCTGAAACCGAATTATTATAAAATAGTTCCTCATAGAATAGATCATTATCTAGATAATTTGAATTATCATCAGGGTCAAATGCTGTGCAATCCTTAAGATCTGATTCATTACCATAAAGATCAGAATCATTAATCTTCCACAATGCTCCATGTGATCTATATGTATAATCTATCTTTTGTAACCAATCATTATTACTCCATCCCAAATATGTCCCTGAGACCAAATTTTTGTAATTATATGTGTATCGACTTTGTCTTGTATAATTAGTTGAATTATGTATCCTATGATAATTATAAGTATTTCTTCCTGTATGATCATAATGGGATCTATAGAACATTGTACTGGTTACTCCATCAATATTAATAAATTGATCCTTGGATATTATCAAATTATCAGCTGCATCATAATCAAATTCTTGTTTTACACAATTTGAAGCATTTAATCTAAGATGGCTATTTGCATATGTATTGTCCAGTCTGCCACACAAATCATAAACAAAATTTGTAGTTAGATAATCTGTTGTTCCTAAAATGTTAGTAGAATGACTTGTTAATTTATTAATATCAATACCTGATGTCCCATATACATTTGTATTTAATGTTGTATTTAAATTTAGTGAATTAAAAGATTCATTAGTAGGAGGACTTGTTGTATAAAAGCCATTTTCTAACTCTCTTCCATAAGCATCATAATTATAAGCTAACCATTTATTTTCATCTCTTAATAAAGGATCTTGCATCAATCCTAATTGATTTCTGTCGTTGTAGATATATTCAGTAAAATCCTGATCCGGAATTTTCTTGGTTTTTAATTTATCGTCCCTATAATATTCATATTTAAATATCAAATTTGTGTCACTTGAATCTGTACCAGGAGGTAATACTGTTGTTAATCTCCCTTTGTCATCATACAGATAGTAGGTATCAGAAACATCTGTTCCTTTTGTAGGTCTTCAAACCAAAGTGGACAATAAGTGAATAAAATTAAGTTACACTTTTAAAAGTTAAATTGAAATATTCTTGTCTGCGTTTTTTAAATGTTTTGTGTTTACATAATTTTCTTCTCTTCAGTTTTTCTTCTTTTAATCCATAATAAACATCTGCTGGTATCAAGTTTTGTAAAGATTCATGATATCTGTGATGGTTATAATATTTTACAAATTGTGAAAGAGGAAAACTCAATTCACCTGGGCTGTAATAATGATCCAGTTTAATTACATTTTTCATTGTTCTGTGATACCTTTCAATCTTGCCTTGCGTTTGAGGATGACCAGGTCTTCCTCTCACATGTTTAATTTTGTAATCATCCAAATAAGAGCTCAACTCTTGACTTAAATAACAAGATCCATTATCAGATAATAACTTAGGCGGTTTATTCAAATTTACATTTGGATGGTTTAATGCCTGATTCAAAGTATTTTTTACATCAAGGGTTTTCATCGTTGAGCACAACTCCCAACTTATAATGTACCTAGAATAATCATCTAATATAGTCGATAGGTAATACCATCCCCAGCCAATGATTTTGAAATAAGTAAAATCAGTTTGCCACATTTGATTGACAGTTGTTGTTTTGTCTTTAAATTCATCTGCGGCAGATATCAGATCATAATGAGGAGGGTTTATCAGTCCAGCAGATTTCAATATTCTGTAACCACTGCTTTCGCTTATAAAGTATTGATTCTCATCAGTATACCTGCAAGCCAATTCTCTACAAGAAAGCTCTGAAACTTCCAGTGCCAGATTCAATATATTAGACCTGATCCGATCAGGAATCTTGTTCCAATAGTGCTTCCTTGTACTTTTCTTTTCCTCTAATCCTACAATTCCATTTTCCCGATATTTCTTATACCAGTTGTAAAAGGTTGATTTGTGAATACCAATTTCCTTGAGAGTTCTTCTAACACTCCATTCGGATTGCTCAACCAGCCTAATCAGTTCCATCTTTTCTTTTGCTGTAAATCGCATATACTTCTTGAATTTTATTTTACTCCATTCAAGCTTTTTTTAAGCACACGATTTTTCAGGGTAAGTTCTGCTACTACCTCTTTAAGGTCTTGATTTTCTGTCTTTAGATGTTGAACTTCTGAAGTGTTGGCTTCACGTTCTGTGTCTCCCTTTAAACGTTTCTTCCCTGCTTCCATGAAATCTTTACTCCACTTATAATATAGTGGTTGTGAAATCTCTTCTCTTCTACAAAGAGAAGCAACGCTTTGTTCTCCTCTTAATCCTTCAATGACTATTCTAATCTTTTCTTCTGTAGAAAATTTACGTCTTGTCCTTCTTTTTACATCTCGGACATAAGATTCTGCTGATTTGTTTTTCTTGTTCATAATAAAGTGAATTTAATAGTTATGTATAACTTAATTTTATTCACTTAATGGTCCACTTTTATTTGACGATTTACAGTCGGGCTACTTCGTCAGCAATTAGGGTGATTTCGTCTTTTTTAAAAGCCATATTAATACGTGTTAAATGATTAAGTAATAAAACCAGTACCAACGATTATTTCACACCTGAATAGGTGTATATGACTTTTGTATATTAACCTCGGGGTGTATCCCCTTTAGAAGTGCTAAGTTACGAAAACATATTATAAGAATCAATAATATGTAGGTATTAATTACACTCGATTCTAGTTCTCACTATTTCATAAGCGTAAAAGGTTTCTAGCGCCCCGTACTGATTTAGGAATAAAATATCACTAACTTTTCTTCTTCAGAACAAATCTCAATAGCATTCTGTCCCGTCACAATAAATACCAAAACCTCTTCTTGATTTCTGCATCCATCATTATCCGGATTATTGGACTCGGTAATTAATATGCAAGTTTCACATTCTAAGCCAGGAGGCGGTGAAGATGAACACGAAAGGAACATCCAAAACATTAACACAATAAATATTCTCATACTTTTATTTTTTAGAATTAAAAATAGTTCCGCTTTCTACCTTTGCGTTTATGATGTTCAACAACATAGAAAAGGCTGTTTACATCGTCTAGGTTTATTGTTAGGTCTTTTTCGATAGGGTTGTAAGAGTGGCAAACTATATCCCCCTTTTCAATATCCTGAGAAATAATGCTTTTTACAAGGATTCCCCTTTGCTTATGCACTATTACCCATTCGCTATAATCAGAAATTCTTAGCTTATCCCCCCAATACTCCCTTTTTAACTCTCTTCCAATTACTTTGTCACCATCTTCTATAGAATTGGGTTTGTCGTAGGACATTGAATCTCCTTTGACTTCAAAACACAAATATTTTCCATCTTTCGGCAAATCTACTGGTATTGTTTCCAAATGATTAATGTATTCGGGGTCATCCCATCTCTCAGCATAAGAGGCATAGGCAAACCTACTAACTACGGGGATTAATCTAAATTTTGTGAAATCGAGGACTGATGCTTCGGACTTAAACTCATCACTAATATAAGAGTCTTTGTCATTCTTTTCATTAACTGAGGCAGATTCTTTTTCCTCATTATAGTATGTACTAACCATATATCCGAGCTTTTCTTGTAGTATTTTTATAGTATCTGTACGGAAACTGGCGACCTTAAACATGGCATATATCTCTGAATTGTATTTTTTATTAAGTTTTTTTCTTATTTCTGCAACAGATAAGTTGTTGGTTTTCAGCCATTTATGAAATTCTTTTCCGTGGTGTAGTATTATCATAGCATATTATTAGTATTAAAATTTGACTTTGTGGTATTAATGTACTATTATTGTACTATTATTGTACTATCAAATAATACTAATATATGCAATATTTAGATTTTGTAATAGCTATAGAAGACTTAAAGCCTAAGATTCGTGGTCTAGGCAAGGTTATAGCAGCGAGAGCAGAGCTATCTATGTCTGAATACTATAATGTTACAGCTGGCAAAATCAAAGACGCTGACGTACTAGGTAGGGTCTATGATGCCACTAAACAAGTCATTCGGGAAAGAGTCGAATATCTTTCCCAAGAAATGTAGTAATCAAAATTGTATAAGAAAAACGAATAAAGAAATACCTCAATAGGGTAATTAAAACATGATAAAAACGAATAATATGTTCTACGATTCTAACATACCGACTGGATATACAGACCCTGCTAACGAGCCTGAATATGATGAAGATTATGACGGAAGGCTTTATGGTAGTGATGATTACGAAATGGATAGATAGAAATAACGATTTATTTTTTGGACTTAACCTCGGAGTAGGTGAAACTCCTGCCCCTTTTTAAAACTTTAAAATGGAAATGAAAAAGAAATTACCACAGCACGTTTTCCTAAGAAATCAGCAGAAAGGAAAATTAGCAAGAATAACCCTATAAACTAGAACCGTATTCAGGCTCAATTGCAGGGTCAATACTGTTTGCCTAATAAAAAACTTAAAAAATGGGAAAAGCAACAGAAACATTAACAAACTTCTTTGACGACTTAAACAAGCAGTTCGGTACTCAAACTACAATAATCCCTAAAGCTAGATTATCAAATGACAAAATGCTTCGGAAACTAGGCTACATGGATGCTATTGAAGATTTACAAAACCTAGTAATCTCAAAACTACAGTTCGCTACAAGTGAGAAAGTAGGTGAGCAAGAATATTATGAACTAAGAATTGCAGCTGGAGAAATTGAACTTGCTTCTTTACACCTAATAAATATTCGGTACATGAAGTACGGAGAAACAATTGAGGAATAAATGTTTTTTCCAACCCGAGAGTTTCAGGGGTGGTGGTCAGAGGCTGCCCCTGATTTTCAAAAATGAAACAAGTGAATTTTTTACAAATAAATACTACACAAAGGGAGGCAGCTTTAGAGTGCGCAAAGAAACACGGATGGGTAGTTGTAATGAAGGAATACCCTTTCATGGTTCGGTTTAAAAAGCAGTTTAATTACTCCATTGTTCATCTTGATTTGCATTGGAACGGAGGGGGCTTATTATCTGCAATATCAACACACATGAAACACCCTAAAAAAGGGAAGGGGAAGATGTATCGAAAGTTAAGTCACTTTGAGGACTTGGAAAAGTATTTCAAGAACCCAAGAGTTCACACGAGAAAAGGGTATAAGAAAAAATAAAAACAATGTCAGAGAACAAATTAAAACTATGGGATGCGGTAAGCAAAACCAATCCCGACTATACTAAGAAGGTAAATCAACGTGGTGGATACACTGCAATAAACGCTCAGTACCAAATTAAACAAGCTACAGAACAATGGGGTTCGTATGGTGATAAGTGGGGAGTTAGGGAGTTGGAATATGGATTCTTCCCGTCAAAAGAAGACCCTCAAGAAATATATTTGGGCGCTATATTTTATTATCCAAGTGGCGTATTTCCAATAGGTGTAGACATGGTTTATAAAGCCGGAAACGACAGTTCTAAAAAGCTGCTAACCGACCTAACAACAAAAGCTCTTTCTAAGCTAGGATTTTCAGCAGATGTATTTCTTGGAATGTATGATGATAACAAGTATGTAACCTCACTGAAGAAAGAAAAGGAAGAAGATGAAATAGATACTAGAATACGAGACTCTATAAGAAATGCTAAAAGTGTAGGAACGCTTACAAAAATTGAAACTCAATTGACTCAGAACGGCAAAGACGACAAAGAGTATTTAGACTTAATAGCAGCAGCGAAACTTTCATTCATTGATGAAAAATTAAAAGGTGAGTAAAAAAGAGATTATAGAGAGATTAAAAAAACAAAACAACGCCGCCGAAAAGGACGGATGGAACAGTAGAGAGTTCAAGAGGGGATATGCTAGGGCAACCAGAATTGCTATTCAATTAATTAGAAAACTAAAAGATGATTAGTCCAGACCAATACTTATTTAGAGCCTCTTCAATGGGGAAATTGATGAAAGGGATGAAGCCTAATTTAACTGAACGACAAAAGAAACTTCTGAGCGATTTAATGAAGAAGAAAGCATCGGGGAAAATAACCGACTTTCAGTTGGTTGACTTGGGCGATTTGATTAAGCAAAGAGACCAAAAGCCTAAACTATCTAAGGGCGCAGAAACATATCTCGATTCTATCATTCAAGAAATAGTGTTCGGAAGGTCCAAAAAAATACTATCCAAATACCTCGACAAAGGAAATGCAGTAGAAGAAAAATCTATATCTCTTTACTGTAATGTCACAGGTAATCTATTTTTTAAGAATGACAAAAGATTTAGAAACGAATGGATTACAGGAGAACCAGACAACATAGATGGGAAAGTAAGAGATATAAAATCTAGTTGGGATTTCTCAACGTTTCCACTTCACGCTCAAGAGATACCTACCATTGATTACGAGTGGCAGCTAATTACTTACATGGAACTTACAGGATTAAAAGAAGCAGAACTTATATACTGTTTAGTAGATACTCCTGAACACTTAGTAACCAATGAATTATGGAACGTATCAAGAAAGTTGGGTCTTACAACTCCCGACTCAATCCCTATAAAGCTAAAAGTAGAAACAGTATCTAATTTAATCTACACCGAAGTAGGGTTAATGGAATATTGCGCTTCAACACCAGACCCCGAATTAACCTTTGATATGTTCAAAGACTTTGAAGAGATAGTTCCCGAACATAGGGTTAAATCATTTCACCTTGATTATGATTATTCGAGAGTAAAACAGATGTACACTCAAGCAGAATTAGCAAGAGAATATCTAATCGAAAACACAATTAAAATAGCAAACAAATTAAAAGCAGCATAATGATAAACAAAGTAACACTGATAGGAAATTTAGGACAAGACGCAGAATTAAAGACGTTTGAAGATGGAAATTCGAGAGTAACATTCTCTTTAGCTACCAACGAAAACTACAAAGACAAAGCCGGAGAATGGCAATCACTTACTGAATGGCACAATGTTGTCATAAGAGGTAAATCCGCAGAACGAGCTTCTGACCTCAAGAAAGGAGCAAGGATTTATACTGAAGGAAAATTACGCACTAGAAAATGGACCGACAACAGTGGAAACGAAAAATACAGAACTGAAGTTATTTGTTCCATGTTTAGAGGTCTTGACAAAAAAGACAACCAAGATTTTGACGAACTACCTTATAAAAAATCCCAACTATGAACTACAATAAAGTGCCCCTTGCATACGATAGGGCAAGGATATTAAACAACCCTACTTACAGAAAAATACTAAACAATCTTCCAGCTTGTAATCAAGAAATAGAAGAAATGTCTGGATTGTATCAGAGCCAAGTTTCTAACCTCTTGATAGACTCCTACAAAGCTAAATTAGTTACGTGTGAAAAAATAGGAAAGTATTGTATTTGGACAGCAAAAAAAGACGTAGTGGACAAATGCTACGTGGCTATACACAATTTTATTGAATCTGAAACAGAACTCGTGTAATGGCATTTTATAACACCATAGGACTTGTAGGTGGAGAGCTTAAAGAAGCTTGGAACAAAGCTAATGACCAAGAACATTTAGTTCTCCACCTATTAAATAAGTACGGTGAAATGACAATTGATAGAATGCACTATGTTTTAGTCAATCGAAAGCTACCCAAAAACAAGTTGCTAAACCACAGTATAAGGACAGAATCAGAGTATAAGCAGTTCATGAAGTTCTGGAATAGTCCAGGCATTATAAGCCTAAGAAGGGCAGCAGATACACTGCTTGAGAAGGGGCTTAGTGTTAGGTCAGGAAAGAAGAAAGGAGCATTAGGTAAGATGGTATCCAAATTAAAAATAAACGCATGAGCAGCTATCACTTTAATAACGAACCGGATTTAAAAAAGTTGATTTTGATGAGCATAATTACGCTAGGATTATTTGTTTTAGTGATACAGAATCCGCTAAAAAATTTGCTTGAAAATATTATAAAATAGTTTAATACGAAGATGGCGAAAAGATTTACAAATACAGGAAAATGGAAAGACATTTGGTTTTCAGATTTGCCAAGTAAATATAAATTATTGTGGTTTTACATGTTGGATGATTGTGACTATGCGGGGGTTTGGACACCCAACTTTAAGATAGCAAAAGCAATGGTAGGAGAAGATTTTGAACCGTCTGAAGTCAAAAGATATTTAAAAGAACGAATTGAATTTTTGAGTGATGAATATTGGTACATTAAAAAATTCATCACCTATCAATATAAGACTGACATTCAGGGACTTAACCCTAATAATAGAGTTCATTATTCAATTATTAGTAGACTTAATCAGTTTAATTTTTTTAAGCCCCTTCCTAGCCCCTCACTAGGGGTTAAGGATAAAGATAAAGATAAAGACAAGGAAAAAGATAAAGATAGAAGTGTCAAGAAATTTCAAAAACCCTCGATAACTGAAATTGAAAAATATTGCAAATCGAGAAACAATGAAATTGACGCTGAACAATTTTTTAACCACTACGAATCCAACGGATGGAAAGTAGGGCGCAACTCAATGAAGGACTGGAAAGCAAGTATTGTCACTTGGGAAAAAAACAAAAAAGGAAATGGAAATCAAGGAAATAATAAATCGAGAAAAAACAATGGAACCGCAAGAGGTTCTACCTATTGAAATCAATTACAAGGATGCTGAAGATTTCGCTTGTTCCATCCTTGAGAAGATTTTAAAAAAGCAGAACACTTTGAATTTTTCATGGAGGCAAGAGCAATTACAATTATTTGAAAATATGTTGAATTATTCTTTAAACAAGAAAGGAGATTTCGATTTGAGTAAAGGGATTTTGCTCTTAGGGAAAAACGGAACCGGTAAGTCAACCTTCATGAAAGTGTTTAGTGTGTTCAGTAGGAAGATTAAAAACAAGCCTTTTGTTTTCACTTCATGCCAAAGCATAATTGACCAAATAGATTCAACTAAAGACTTGAGTGTAATTCCTGATTGGTACAAGGTAAGCGAAGTGGAAGGATTCTGTTTTGATGAGATAGGGAAGGAGTATGTAAGAAACATTTTTGGTTCTAAGTCTGACCCAATTAACCAGATACTCACTCAAAGGGCAAACAAGAATTTGCTTACTCATGGAACTACAAATTTAACTCTTAATGGATTTAAAGAAGCCTATGGGAAAGATTTGTTTTCTAGGATTCACGGAATGTTTAATTTTTTCGAAATGACGGGTGATGACAATAGAATGGTATGAGTAAAAAGAAAAAAACACTTGTAAGGCAACTTCTCAGTACGGCTGGAAGTGAGGTTAGAACAAGTTAAACTCCGCTATGAGCTACCTAAAGAGGGCAGCTAAAGAACTGAGAGAATTAATGAACGAATGATGTTTAACCCAACCCCAAAGCCAGAGAAAGTAGAGAAGCAGAAAATGACGAGTTACGAGTTTCAAAGGAAATACGTACGCAAGAAAACAACCAAGAGAAAGAAGCGAAAACCGAAAAAGAAAAACCCAAGACAAACTGCCAGAGATAGAGCAAAGGCTTCTACCCAAAAGTACGCAAGACTGAGAGATGCAAGAAAAGACGGAACGTGTAAGTGCATAAGCTGTGGAAAGATTACGGTGTGGAACCGAAACACGGATGGAGGTCATTTTGTAGCAGCAGAAAAGGAAGCGACTTGTTTTGATGAGAGGAACATAAACGCTCAATGTAAAAAATGCAATATGCAGAGAATGAGCGACCCAAGTTCTGAAGTTGTGGAAACTTACAAGAGGAACCTGGATAGAAAATGGGGTGAAGGAACGGCTGAAGATTTAAAAATTAAAAGTCATTTGACAGTGAAGAGAGATGAATTTGATTATCGGGAAATAAAGAAATATTACGACAAAAAATGTAAAGAAATTCAAAAAGAAAAAGGACTATGAAAACAGGCTCATCAAACATAGAAGATGTCAAAAAGCAATGCTTAGTTCTATTGTATATGAGAGATTTTTTCGTAAGCGGTAAAACTCTTGAAGAGATACTAGAAGTATTAACGATAGATGATGTTTACATAGACATGAAAGCTATAGAGAAGTTTGCCGGATGGAACATGGAAGAAGCAAAAGAAAAATTGGGAAAAATAGAATGGTTAGATGAATGAGGCATGGAAGTTTATTTAGCGGAATTGGTGGATCTGACCTTGTTGCAGAATGGATGGGGTGGGAAAACGTGTTTCATTGTGAATGGAATGAATTTGGAAAAAAGGTACTTAAATATTATTGGCCTAATGCCATAAGTTATGATGACATTACTACTACAGATTTCAATGTTCACAGAGGACAAATCGACATCCTCACAGGGGGGTTCCCTTGCCAACCCTACAGTATCGCCGGAAAAAGACTTGGCAAGGAAGATGACAGACATCTCTGGCCGGAAATGCTTAGAGTTATACGAGAGGTCGGGCCGACTTACATCGTGGCGGAAAATGTTTCTGGAATCGTTAGTTGGAATGGGGGGATTGGTATTCGAGGAGGTGTGTTCTGACTTGGAAGCTGAAGGGTACGAAGTACAACCGATTATACTTCCAGCTGCAAGTGTCGGTGCGCCACACAGAAGGGATAGGGTCTGGTTTGTTGCCTACTCCAAGAGAAGCAGCATCCAGAGGGAATTGCAGCAAGAACAGAAACAAAGGGAATCTGGAAGATGTAATTGCAGAATTGATGCACCAGGAAGATGGGAAGGCTTCCCGTCTCAACCCCCAATTTGTAATGGAGATGATGGGTTATCCGACAGACTGGACTCTATTACCTTTCCTAAATGGAGAACAGAATCAATTAAAGGAGGAGGGAATGCAATAGTACCTCAATTAGCATTTGAGCTTTTTAAAGCGATAGAAATAATTGACCAGAAAACGAACACAGACTGAATATTAACAGAATAACAATTAAGTAAAATGAAAACTGAAGAAGCAGAACTTATAACTCATTACAGGGAGTATTTAAAGACCTTGAGTTATGCAGAATTATTAGATGAATATGGAAAAGATAAGGAGTCCGAATTAGAGGATGCTTGTTTTAGCGAATTGGCTAAACGAAACACTAAATAAAAGATAAAACAACTATGAGTAAGGCAAAAGAAGAATATATACCCTTTGGTGAAGAATGGAGAAAAGAAGTTCTCAAGTCTAACAAGAACGAAATTGTAAACTTCCACAAAATGGTGTGTCTTACGTTATTGAACTCCGACAGTAAGAACGCAGAACTAATAAAAGAAAATGGACTATTGAGATTATCCGAAGAACTTGCAAACGAAGTAAAAGAAGATTTCAAAAAAGAGAACGCAGAACTAAGAGAGGCTTTGAAGGAAAGTAATAGGGTATTAATTGAAAGAAGAAATTTTGCCATAAAACAAGGCAAAGGTCATACTGTAGGGATATTAAATACGGTAATATTATCAAACATGAAACTAATTAAATAATGAGTAAGACTAAAATAGTGTGCTTTTGTGGCTCTACAAGATTTGCTACAACCTTTATGATTGAAAGGTGGAACTTAGAAAAGCAAGGAATAATTACACTTGGAATAAACATATTACCTAACGGATATTTTAAAGAAAATCATCATGGTGCAGAGCAAGAAGGAGTAAAAGATATTCTTGACGAACTGCACAAAAGAAAAATAGATATTTCTGATGAAGTAGTTATACTAAATGTAGATGGTTATATCGGAGAATCAACAAGAAGTGAACTAGAATATGCGAAATCTATCGGGAAACCTATTAGCTATTTAGAAACACCAAACTATTAGAAGATGAGTAAGGACTTACGCTGCTATGAATGTGACAAACAAGTCAAAGATTGAAGGAAAATACGTGTTTCTCAAAATAAAAGGGAATTTGGTTGCAGAACAAATGTATCATGCAACTTGGGATTACGAAAAGCAATATTGGGTTTTCACTGACAATAATTGCGTTACGTTTAGAGAGTGGAACGGAGAACCGACACACTATAAATTAATAAATGGTTAAAAGCTAAATGTTATGAGATTAAAATTATATAGCTTAGAAACAGTAGGATTAGGTGATTTTTATTGCCTTGCCGAAAATGCCTCATTAGCCGAAGAAAGTCTTATTAAGATACTTGACGAAAGTGATTATGGGTTTTCTAGCAAACGCAAGGTAAAGACAATCAGGTGGCTTTCTGATGCATTCAAAGAAAGTTTAAGTGACAAGGGATTACCTTTTCTTTCTGACCAAAATGCTCGATTGCTAATTGTATCTGAGTGGAGTTGAATGTAAATTATAACTAAAGACTGAAGTAATGAGAGCAGACAAAAAAGTTAATGAAATATTAGAATTAGTAATTGCCTTATCGGAGGCTACTATTCCGGCGATTAAAAACATGCAAACTATTATCAGGACACTAGCTCCTGTTTCGGCGCATTTAGCTAGACGGCTACAAATATATGTTATGCTTGAAAAGGAGCGAACACATCTCCAGATAAAACGCTATACACTCGGATTAACATGGCAAGAAGAACAAAGATTGAAGCTTGGAATTGAATATTAAAACATAAGAGAATGAGCAATTGCCCCATGAATGAGCTTGATTTAAACGGAATGTATCTAATAGGATGTGACGGGCCACACTCTACGGATAAATTAAAGGAACTCCTGAAACAGAGTATTGAAAACGAGGAATATGAATTATCGAGAATCTACCAAGATGAAATTGAAAGAAGAAAAGTAACATAATATGGATTTAAACAACAAGAAACCAAACCTCGAAAGGTATTATATCAGGAAAGAATCAAAGGTGCACATTGGTGTTGTCGATAACGACTACTGGGATAGTGTCTCATTTGAAACAAAGGATCATGATGACCTGGAGACGAATGTACAGGAAGATCTATCAGGAGAATTAACTGTAGAGTGGGTAGATCAAGGGCTGTTTGGGAGTTGGCCAGTACCGTATTTTCAAATTTTTATTGGATACATGGATCTATTTAAATTATTTGATGACCTTTTTCAATCATTAGTTGAAGTGGACTTAATTTATATGAAGGAGGATGAGTTTTGCACTATACTAGATAGTTTAGGATTCATTTACGAAAAAAACGAAGACAGTTAATCACAAACTAAAAATATAATTATGGAAATAATAGTAACAGATCCAATGACTTTATCCAGGATGATAAAAAAGGCTGTTAAGTCAGCGGTCAGCGAATTAAAAGTTAAAGACTATTCAAGGGCTGGAGCTGCAAAAGAACTGGGTATATCAGTTTCTTCAATTGACAATTTGAGAAGAGAGGGAATACTAAAAGATTATTACCCCGTTGGAAGAAGGCCGAGAATAACAGCAGAGTCAGTTAATGATTATCGGGATCATTTGCTTTCATCCTCTTCATGAGCTTTTTAGCCATTTCTAACTTTGATATTGAAATATAATTCAAAAATGTAGATTCTTTTTTATGACCAGTAACTTGCATAAGAAGTCCGATTGCAAACCCTTTAAGATACTTTATTGTAGCCCAAGTTCTTCTACCGTCATGAGCACTAATCTCATCGCACTTCCTAATAACTTTTCTAATTTGCTTTCCCTTTACACTTCTGTTTACCTGAACCTTAGAAACAATACCAGCTTGCTCACAAACTAATTTGATTGCATCATTGAAATTCTGTTGACTCATCTTTGGAGCGCAATAATCGTATTCTTCAAATATTGATATCAGTCGTTTTTCTATTGGAATAAAGACTTCCTCATCTCCTTTATCTGTCCAAATATGAATAAAAGAATCACCACCATCTTTGTAAATTTTCTGGTTATTAAACGTGCTGAAGTCTTGCCATCTCATTGAACTATCGCAGCACACGACAAACCAGTCACGAACTTCCTTTAAAAATTTTATACTATAGGTTTTACCTTGTCTCGAAGAAACGCCAGATTTAAAATTATTAAACTTCCACAGCTGCTTTAATTCATCCTCAGTTAATGAAATCTGAGTAGTCTTTACCCTCTTGATTAAGAAGTCTTCGTCCTCATAAATCGTAAGGTTATGCAGTCCTTCTTTTTTAGCCTCTTTTAATAAAAAAGCCAAAGTTGATAGTTCTTTATTTGCTGTGTTTTGAGAACTAACTCCGGTATATGTATATAGGAAATGGACGTAATTGTTTGAAAAATTGTGGTTGATGTGCTCGTAGGAAATACGCTCACTTGAAACCCTTGAATACTTTTCTAACTTTCTCGCTACTCCTTCGTATTTTCTAATGGTTTTTTCATCCTTCAGATTCTTTATTCTTGAATTAGAGGAATAAGACCAGATGAAGTCAATTAAATCATTTGTGTATTCTATCTCAGTTCTGCCCAACGCTATATCTAATTTGGTTTTGAAATCTGATTTTGTAATTCTATTGTTCTTCTGATAAATATTGATTATTGCTTTCTTGATATTGGTTAGATCATCAGAGTATTTTCGATAGTCCACAAAGCTTGTGCGAGGGTGTGAAGTATTCTTGTTCCAGAACTTTGGAGGAATTTTTAACTTAGTAGAATATTTCAGTATTTCCTTGTAGCGGAAGATTGCTACTATAAGAGTATTGTCCTCATTATATGACCGGAGGTTAAAACGTACTTCAGGAGTGGTTGGCATCAGTCAAATATAATAAATAGCCACAAAATAGCTACAATAAAAAGACAAACCCCTGTAAATCAGTGACTTACAAGGGTCTTTGTAGCGGAGGCAGGACTTGAACCTACGACCTTCGGGTTATGAGCCCGACGAGCTACCAACTGCTCCACTCCGCGATGTATTTTTAGGAGTAAGGTTTATTCAGAATTCATTTTTTACAAAAATGAATTCTTAGGTATCTCACTCCGCGATGTATCTTTAAAGAGTAAATTTTATTGAACACATTTTCAATGTATTCTAAGATTCACTCCGTGTTGTTATTTTAATTTAACCGCTATTTCGTTAAAAGCGGGCTACAAATATATAATATAATTTATTAAGAAAAAATTCCCTGAAAGCTAGTTTTTTTTATTGACCTAAATATTAAGCAAGTCGAACACTCTGCTCAATATATTGAGGTTCTTCATCCTCGAAAGTGTCAATCTTATCCAAAGCACCAAAAGCAATAATAACAGCAAAGAAAATGAGACCCATTTCAAGTATACTTATCAATTTGTAGGTACTCATAATTTTAATTTCAGATTAAACTGAATTTGGTTGCTATTTTATTGTCTTGATTGAAAATGCGAATCATCGTCTGAAAGACTTTTCACACTACTTAGTCTAAATATTTATTCATTGTTATTCTAAATAATAATTTATTGTTACTTTAATAAACGAAATAACTCACTAATTAAATTTAAAACCTGAGTATGAAATTGCGTAAAATATTCATTCAGCAAAATCTTGTATTTCTTTGCTTTATATTAATAATGCAATCGAATTACATGTATTCTTCGACATTATTAAATGCAGAAGAAGAGCCATTTATCACATCAACGATACCTGATGTCTTAAATACAACAGCCATTGCTCCTATTACTGTCCGTGGTCAAATCACCGATAGTGATGGTTTTCCATTAATTGGAGCAACAGTTCTAGAAAAGGGAACTTCTAATGGTACCGCCGCCGATATTGATGGCAACTATACAATTACTGTAGATGACCAAGCTACTTTAGTCTTTTCTTTTTTAGGGTATTCTGATTTGGAAGTCCAAGTCGCAGGGCGATCAGATATTTCCATACAAATGGCAGAATTAGCTTCAGCTTTAGATGAAATTGTTGTAACAGGATATGGAAGACAAGTGAAACGAGATATCACAGGATCTGTAGCTTCATTATCTTCAGATCAGATTAAATATATCCCTGTTACTTCATTTGAAAATGCAATTCATGGTCAGATGGCAGGAGTTCAGGTAAGTGAAACCAGTGGAGAACCCGGGGCAGGACCTACAATAAGAGTCAGAGGAGTTGGATCTATTACAGCTGGAAACGAACCACTCTACGTTGTCGATGGATTTCCAATTTCAAAAAACGTAGATCTTGGTGTTCAAGGGGATAACTTTAGAAGAGGTACCGGACGATTCCGACCTCCTACTCAAAACCCATTGGGAACATTAAGCCCAAATGATATAGAATCCATTCAAGTGCTCAAAGATGCATCTGCAGCATCTATTTATGGATCTCGTGGATCAAACGGCGTTATTATAATCACAACAAAAGCGGGAAATCGAAGTGGCAAGCCTGTTTTTTCATATGATTC
Source organism: Saprospiraceae bacterium (assembly GCA_965248155.1). GTDB lineage: Bacteria > Bacteroidota > Bacteroidia > Chitinophagales > Saprospiraceae > RFSX01. The sequence goes on along the minus strand of CBDFIO010000001.1, from coordinate 187,464 downwards.
TTATGTCGGTTCTCAATCTGTTGCCAATAAATTAGACCTGATGAATGCCGCTCAATTGATCGACTATAATCTTGATGCAACCAATAACGCTTATTTACAAAATAATCCAGGGGCAAGTGCAAGTGATCCTAATTCAATGCGATCTAATGGTGCTTGGAGAATAGCAGACGATATTCAAAATCCTGATGGAACAGATACCGATTGGCAGGATGAAATTTTTAATAGTGCTTTTCTCCAGAGTCACAATCTATCAGCCTCAGGAGGATCTGAAAATGTAGGCTACTATGTTTCTGCAAATTATTACAACCAGGAAGGAATTATTGAAGGAACCGGTTTTGATAGATATAGCCTTAGAATGAATCTTCAGGCAGATTTAAATGATAAACTAAGAATAGGAATAAATCTGAATCCTTCGTATACAAGTTCCGATAAGAAACCAGCGGGTTCTCCTTATTTTGCAAGACCTCCTGGAATTGTATATTCCGGTATAGTACATTCGCCAACTGTTCAGCCATTGAATGCAGATGGCACGCCTAATCAACTGGACAATCAAAGTTACTTGCGCACAAGCGATGATGAAACTTCTTCTATGACATCTGCAAGTAACCCTTTAGCAATAATTGAAGGTGTAGATGATAGACTGAACCAATTTAGAACTTTTACCAATTTATATGGTGAATACGATATCACAAATGAACTTACGTTCAAATCATTTTTTGGTGCCGATATAAACAATTATAAAAGGAATTTTTTCAGGAAAAACAGTCTCTTATACAGAACTGCTACTTCCGGAGAACCATATGGACAATCGAGTTCCTCTGAAAGTGTTAGCTGGTTGGCAGAACAAACACTGACATACGACAAAACTGTTGGGACAGAACATTCGATCAATGCTGTAGTAGGATATACTGCCCAAAAAGAGATGATTGATGTCAATACAATAATTGCAGACAATTTTCCTGATGATCTGGTTTCTACTGTAAGTGGTGGGCAGGTAGTTCAAGGAACAGCTGTTCAGGAAGAATGGTCTTTAGTTTCATTCTTGGCAAGAGTTAACTATGATTATAATGATAGATTTTTAGTCACGGCTTCTATCAGATCGGATAGATCTTCAAGATTTGGAGCCGGAAATAAAACTGGAATATTTCCTTCCGCTTCAGTAGGTTGGAGAATTTCCAATGATCTTGATTCAGAAGTATTAAGTGATTTGAAACTACGTGCAAGTTGGGGTAAAACAGGTAATTTTTTAATCCCTAATTATGCGTCTATAGGTTTGTTAGATCAATCGAATTACACATTTGGGGGACAATTAGCAAATGGAATTGCTCCTTCTACGATCAGTAATCAGGATCTAAGCTGGGAAAAAACAAGCTCCTATGATATAGGTCTGGATTTTGGATTTTGGGATGATAGAGTTTATGGATCAATTGAATATTTTAATAGTACAACAACGGACTTGTTACTAGCTGTACAAATTCCATCGGCTTTAGGATTTACAAATGCTTTGACAAATATTGGAGAAGTCGTTAATAAGGGATTTGAGTTGACACTGACCAGTAGAAATACATCAGGAAAACTGAGATGGACTACCGATCTCAATTTTGCTACTTTGAACAATGAAGTCACCAAACTAGGTCCATCCGGAGATGATATTTTAAGTTCTGGTGGAGCAGGCAATAGGCATGTAACAAGAATAGGTGAATCCATTGGAAGCTTTTTTGGATATATGACCGACGGAATCTATCAAACCCAAGCCGAAATTGATGCAGGGCCAGTTGATCAGATAGCTACTCCTCGTCCTGGTGATTTCAGATGGGTTGACATTAACAATGACGGTATGATAAATGCTGACGACAGGACTGTAACCGGAAATTATCTTCCTGATTTCACTTATGGTATTACAAATACTTTCACTTATGACAATATCAGTTTTAGTTTTCTTATCCAGGGAGTCGAAGGATCTGAAGTAATGAATCTTACCCGAAGACATATGGGAAATGGGGAGGCCAATTATAATAGTTATGTAGATTGGGTAGACAGGTGGAGATCAGCGTCTGATCCAGGGAATGGTGAAATACCTCGTGCGAACCGACAAACTGGTAACAGTAATAACAGACCTTCAAATTATCAAGTTGAAGATGCGTCTTATGTAAGATTAAGAAATGTGACATTGTCATATGATCTTCCTGAAACGACGCTCGGAAATAGCTTTACAAGTTTAAGATTATATGTTTCAGGAACAAATCTGATTACTTTGACAGATTACCTTGGATTTAATCCGGAAGTAAATAATATTGAAGACAATGTTAATGTACAAGGTGAAGATTATGGAGCATATCCATTATCCAAAATTATTTCCTTTGGCGTAAATGCGTCGTTTTAATTATTGTATAACGCTAAACAATTAGAAAATGAAAATTAAATATATCATATCAATAATAGTCATAGGAGGGATACTATCGTGCTCGGACAGTTTTACCGATCTTGCACCAAAATCCCAAAGAAATGCAGGAGCTTTTTATGAACCTGCTTCTGACATGCAAGTTGCAGTAAGTGCTATTTATAATACACTTAAATCTGATGGTTGCTATAACCAGAGCTATTGGATATTGCAAGAATTACGGTCTGATAACACTTACTGGGATGGCACCGGACTGGCTGAAGAAGTAACAGTATTTGACAAGTTTACAGATATTTCTACAAGTAATATCTCAGAAGCAGCTTGGGGCGAATCCTATCTGGGAATATCCCGCGCAAACATCGTTCTTGACCGTATAGATGCTGTAGACATGGATGCAGGGCTTAAAGACCGGTATAAAGGTGAAGCTCTTTTCTTAAGATCTTTATATTATTACCATTTGGCAGTAGCTTTTGGAAATATTCCTTTAGTTCTCAGCGAAACCGCATCGGTTGATGAAGGACAGGCACATACACAAGTTTCTGCGAGTTCTGTTTATTCTCAATTGATAACAGACCTGACAAGTGCAGAAGGGAGTCTACCCACAAGTTATAGTGGATCAGATGTCGGTAGAGCAACTAAAGGAGCGGCAGCAACATTGCTTGCCAAAGTATACCTGACTTGGGGTTACAACGGAGGCGCAGAATCCGCCCTAAATCGAGTCATGGGATATGGGTACAGCCTGGTTGGAAATTATGCTGATCTATGGGGAGTAGATTATGAGCACAACTCAGAATCTATATTTGAAGTAGAATTTGAAGGAGGATTCGGAGACCAGGGAAATCAGTTCACGAATCAGTTTCATGGTATTCTATCCGATGCTGTAACTTCTGGTCAACGTAATATACCTGAAAGAGACCTTATTAATGCCTATGAAAGTGGAGATCTTAGATTCGCCGCTTCAATTGAAGGCGTTTTACCAGATGATGATGGATATACAATCAAATATGGAAGTACAAATGCATTCAGCGATGATGATGCTCCCAATAATTGGGTCGTATTCAGATATGCGGATGTACTTTTAATGCTTGCTGAAGCATTAGGTGAAGGTGGTCAAGCTTACGATTTAATTAATCAAGTAAGATCCAGAGCTGGATTAGCTCCGATTGATGCCAGTACTCCAGGTTCATTCAATGATAAACTGTTACAGGAAAGAAGAGTTGAATTGGCTTTTGAAAATCACAGATGGGCCGATTTACTTAGATTTGGAGTTGCTGAATCTGTTATGAGCGCTCAAGGGAAACCTGTAGGTGGCAAATTACTTTTTGCAATACCACAAAGAGAAATGGATCTCAATTCAGGCTTTAGCCAAAATCCAGGATATTAACTATTTGTTAATTATCTTTAAATTAAACAATAGCCCATACCTTAATGCGTGTGGGCTATTTTTTACCATCTATATAAATTTATTAAAGTATGAAAAAGATTTATCTCATTTCTCTCTTAATGCTTGGTTTTGTACTGACAACATATGGGCAGGAACGTGTTTTAAATATTATTGCAATTGGAGCACATCCGGATGATTGCGATAGCAAATTTGGTGGCACCGCTGCAATGTTTGCTGAAATGGGTCATAATGTGAAATTCTTAGCATTGACCAGTGGTGATGCCGGTCATCAAACCCAGGGGGGAGGAGCTCTTGGTAACAGAAGAAGGGCTGAGGCAAAAGAAGCCGGAAAAAGACTTGGTATTGCCGAATACGAAACCTTAGATAACCATGATGGAGAATTAATGCCCACACTTCATGTCCGGCATCAGGTCATAAGAGCGATAAGAGAATGGGATGCTGATATAGTTTTAGGATTAAGAACAAATGATTATCATCCCGATCATAGGAATGCCGGAAAAGTTGTCCAGGATGCTTCATATATGGTAATCGTGCCCAATGTATGTCCAGATACACCTCCTTTAGCTAAAAATCCTTTATTCCTATATATGCAGGATCGTTTTCAAAAACCATATCCTTTCGAGCCAGATATAGTTATTAATATCGATGGTACTATTCAAAAGAAAGTAGATGCTTTAGATGGTCATATTTCCCAGATGTACGAATGGGGACCTTGGACACAAGGACGTGAAGAAAGCGTCGCTAAAGTTCCTGAAGGAAAAGAAGAAAGAAAAATGTGGCTGGCAAAACGCGTTAAAAGAAATCCAGGAGAAATGTTAGATGCCCGAGCAGAATCACTTCAAAAATGGTATGGCGAAGAGAGATCCAAGAATGTTAAGTGGACTGAAGCTTTTGAAATTGCAGAATATGGATTCCAGCCTACTGATGAAGAAATTCTTGATTTTTTCCCGATGCTAAAGTTTAATAGACCTTAATCCCATGAAGCGAAATTATTTTATTGTAGGTCTTATTTTATTGACATTTTTTGTCATCTCCTTTTTGACTAATATTATTGGCCCTTTGGTTCCTGATATTATTGAAAGTTTTGACTTAAGTCTTACCCTGGTTGCTCTATTACCTTTCGCTTTTTTTATTGCCTATGGGGTGATGTCAATTCCGTCGGGTATGTTGGTTGAAAGGGTAGGTGAAAAGAAGGTAATGGTGCTTGCTTTTTTAGTCTCTTTTTTAGGGGCATTTCTATTTGCCTGGAACCCATCATATAGTATGTATGTCGTTTCTCTTTTCTTTATTGGAACTGGAATGGCGATGTTGCAAGTCGCGATAAACCCATTGTTAAGAGTAGCTGGGGGAGAAAAACACTTTGCATTTAATTCAGTATTAGGTCAATTATTTTTTGGATTGGCTTCTTTCTTAAGCCCTTTGCTTTACTCATATCTGGTCTTGAATATGGTAAACGAAGGTGGCGAAGGGAATTTTTTGACAAATTTATTTTCAGGATTTGTACCTGCAAATTTACCTTGGATTTCATTGTATTGGGTTTTTGCTATCGTTTCTTTGATTATGGTTTTTGTGATTGGAATTGTAAAATTTCCTTCAGTAGAATTAAAGGAAGATGAGAAGGTAGGAGCTTTACAAACGCATCTTGATTTATTGAAAAAACCAATGGTCATTTTATACTTCTTTGGAATATTTGCATATGTGGGTACAGAACAAGGAGTTGCAAATTGGATATCTCAATTTTTACAAACATATCATGATGTCGACCCTCAAACGACAGGAGCCAGCACTGTTTCATTGTTTTGGGGAATGATGACAGCCGGTACTATATTAGGCTTAATCCTATTAAAGTTTGTAGATAGTCGAAAAGTATTGATTGGATTTACAGCGGCCACGATGATTACCCTTTTGGTAAGCTTGTTGGGATCAAAGTCAATAGCACTTATCGGATTTCCATTGGTTGGATTTTTTGTGTCCGTGATGTGGTCAATAATTATTTCCCTGGCTTTAAATTCAGTTGCCAATCACCATGGTTCTTTTTCTGGAATTCTAGTAACTGGGATTGCAGGTGGAGCCATTATTCCGCTTATTGTAGGTTGGCTTGGAGATGCATTTGGATTAAGGGTAGGTATGTTCTTTTTATTTGTAACATTAGGATATATTCTAAGCATTGGATTTTGGTCAAAACCTCTAATCAATAATGAAATATTAAGTAAAAAGAAGGAATAGAGGTGTTCTCATGAATAGAACATTGGAGTGAACCATCAAAATGATATATCGGTAATCGGAGTGGATCTTGGAGGAACAAAAATTCTTTCCGGGAAAGTATGTAATGCCGAAATGATAGAGAAATTTAAAGTTCAAGTCCCAAAAAATGGAACTGAAGATGAAGTCCTTCAAGCCATTTGTAATACTATAGATAATATAATTGATAACTCAGTGTCAGGAATTGGAATTGGAGTTCCAGGCATAGTTGATATTGACAAAGGTATAGTCTATGATGTTCAGAATATACCGTCTTGGGAAAAGGTTTATCTGAAGGATATTCTGGAAGAAAAATATCAAATTCCAGTAATAATTAACAATGATGCAAATTGTTTTGCGCTAGGAGAAAAGTATTTTGGTGAAGGACGTAATTATGAAAATTACGCTGCACTTATAATTGGAACAGGAGTTGCTGCAGGAATAATAATTCAAAATAAAATATACAATGGCTCTAATTGTGGAGCTGGTGAATTTGGAATGATTCCATATTTAGATCATCATTTTGAATATTATTGTAGGGGTCAATTTTTTAATAATATTCATAATGCAAATGGAGAAAAAGTTTTTCAGAAAGCTAGCTCCGGAGATCCGGAATCCTTAGAGATGTTTCAGGATTATGGAACTCACTTAGGGAATGCAATAAATGCAATTCTATATTCAATAGATCCGGAAATAATAATTATGGGTGGGTCTGTGAGCAAAGCATATAAGTTTTTTAAAGATTCACTTTGGAAGAGTATTGGAAAATTGGCTTACAAATCAGTAGTGGACAGAATAAAAATAGTAATATCCTCAAATCCGGATATTGCTGTATTAGGGGCAGCAGCACTATATCTTGATGCCTTTTCTTTAAGAATGGATGATATTACTGAAAAAGCTATTCAGATTAACAATTAAGAATTCAATAGAATATGAATAATGATCAAAATAAAATATTTGTATAGATTTTTCCTTATCCACTTATTGGTATTAATTGGGTTTACAATGCACTCATCGGAGCGTATTTATATTCAAGTAGAAAAGTCTATTGATGGAGCTCCATTAACAATAGGTATTCCTTTTGCTCAGGGAACATTACATTCTCCGGATCATGTTCGGGTTTTAGATATAAACGGAAATGAAATAGCATCACAAACTACTCTTGTTACAACATGGGAGCCAGTTGATTTTAGTGTTAAATGGATTTGGGTATTTTTCTTTTCAACCGGTGACGATGAATATATTCTTGAATATGGGGATGAGATCAGAAAAGCACCTATTCAAGGAGATAGAATAAAGATTAAAAATGCTCAACGAACCGGACAAACCAGTATGGTAGAAACAGGTCCACTCCGTTTTTCAATCAACAAAAGAGGTGGTGGCTTCATAGATAATGTCTTCTTTGATACAGAGCGCAATGGATTTGATGTAAATGATACAATTGCTGTTTCTGATGGAAGAGGTTCATTTTTAGATTTATTGGATGACATGGGAATAGATTCTTCCTCTGCAATTATTAATAGAACTGTAAGAGAACGCGGCTCTGGTCCTTTGCACACCATAATGCGTCTTGAAGGGAATTATACATATAATAGAGAAGACAATAGGGACTCTCCTTTCATTATCAGAATTCATCTCTATGCAGGTAAATCTTATATCAAAGTTTATCACACACTAACGTATACCGGTATCCCAGATAAACATAAACCAGTTCCGGGGCAACATGCAAATATTGCTTTATACAATGATGAAGAAATTAAAGATGATTCAGAAACTCAAGATACAGGCTGGATGGTTCCCAATGATCAGATTGCAGCCACCGGACTTTCGTTGAATTACAAGCTCAATGGTTCATTGAATTATAGGAGTAGTTTCAAGGAAGGTAGCTGGTTCAATCCCGGAGGAAGCAAAATGTACGAATCATCTATTGATTCAGGAAAATTAGTTTCTGTTTTTCAAACAGGGCCAAAACCTAATCGAACACCTCCGGTTCCCAATTCTGATATGGAAGAAAGAATAGGTGGTTTTAAGGGAGATATTAGCATTGATGGAATTTCTAATAGCGAATTTGAAAAAGCTGATGGCTGGGCGGATATCTCAGATAACAAATGGGGAGTAGCCATTGGAATCAGGAATTTTATGGAAGAATATCCGAAGGAAATAGCTTTTGATATCGAAAATGATATCGCTGTAGCTTACTTATGGTCTCCAAAAGCAGGTCCAATGAGTTTTGCGCGTTCTTCATTAAGACGTGATCAAGGTATGATTTCAAATTTTGCTGAAGGAGTTACCAAAACAAGTGAACTCGTCATTTACTTTCATGAAAATGAAGCAAGCACTGAAAATATAAAAAACACGATGGATTATGTTCTGAATCCACCTGTTCCGCATGCAGACGCGAATGTGTATTCAGATAGTGGTGTCTATGGGCAATTCTCTCCTCGAAAAGATGATAACGCAGTATATGAGCGATCTTTAGATTATAAATTTGACTGGCAATTATTTAATCAAAAGTGGGAACCATGGTATGGTATGTTCGATTTTGGAGACCAGAAAAACATGTTCTTTCGAGATAATTGGTATCGATGGCAAAATAACGAACCGGACATAGATTTTATGTATTGGTTGCAATTTATGCGTACCGGCCAAAGTAAATATTATTATGCAGCACAAGCAATGAGCATGCATACGATGGACGTAGACAACATTCACTGGCCAACGAACCCAAATTATTATGGAGACACAAATGATGCATTGGATTATTGGGAACATGCTGATCAAGAATCCATAGCCAATCCTTATCTCGGAGTAGGGAGAAGGCATGCTAATCAGCACTGGGCAGCCATATTAAGTGCTCATGTGTGGGTCAAAGGATGGGTGGCTTCGTATTATTTAACGGGGTATCATCGTGGTCTGGATATAGCTAGGTTAACAGCAGATTCGTATACTCGAAGGATCTGGGGAGAGCATGGCTTAACTGGAAGGAGGCTTTATCTTTCAGTCTGGAATATGGTTGAAGTTTGGGATGCAACGAAAGATCCTAAATATTTTGTGGATTTAGAAGATAGAGTTAATAGAGTATTGCAGCTACAGAATGGGCCTAATCAATATGATAATTTAGTTATTGACAGATATGGCTATTCTCAGATCTATGCTTCTCATGGATTGTATAAATATTATCAATTAACCCAGGATGAAAAAATAAAACAATCGCTTATTAGACATGCCAGAGCAGTAAGAGATAATCCACCTTACAATCACGAATATGAATCACTGCTGGCAACTGTTCATAGTTTGGTATTAGGCCATGAGTTTACTGGTGAGCAAAGTTTTTTAGATGAAGCAATAGAAAGATCAAAAATCTTTAAAACCGGAAAATTGAATAAATCATTTGAAGAATTGGGCAATCAAAAAAATATCTCAGAAGCCCTGAGAGAAGTGTCAAACCTTCCAACAACTGGTGATTTCAATACACGGCCTAGAAGAGATCCAAACCAAAGATGGTATTCGAATTGGGATCCAACTCAGGGTCTTCGCGTTTTTGGGTGGACACATATTTATAATATCCCTTGGTTGCTCCATTGGAAAAGGGAAGAAAAGTAAGTAACAATTGAAAACAAAAAATATATCTGGCCCAATACTTTTTCTAATAATAACATTTGCAATTTTTTCTTGTACATCAACTAAAAAAGACGAAGCTCAAATAACTTATCTTGAAGAAGAAACGCAATCGGTCCAGTTCGAATACATTGCTCATGCCTGCTTTATATTGACACATGACGAATATTCTATTCTTATAGATCCCTTTGCTGATTCGACATGGATCAGTTATACATTTCCAAAAGATATTGAAGCCAATGTTATTTTCAGTACGCATCCTCATTATGACCATGATGGCGGTATATTCCGGGATTTAAAACCTTATTGGCAAGGCAAAATTCCTTTTTTCAGGATGCTGGAAACTATGAAAAGGGGCCATTTAAAATTAAAGGCTTAAAAGGAAAACATTGTGATCCTTATGGAAAAGAATTTGGTCAGAAAAACACCATTTTCATTTTTGAGGTCGCGGGAATAAAAATTGCCCACTGGGGAGATAATGGTCCAATTACGGATACGCTATCAAGAGATTTAAAAGACATAGATGTCCTTATGTTACCTATAGATGATAATTATCATATTTTGAAGGCAGAAGAATTGGAAGAGATAATAGATTCTATACAACCTAATATACTTATTCCGATGCATTACAAGATCGCAGAGTTAGAACCTACTCCTGGTAAACCAAAAGACTTGGGTACTATAGATGAGTATTTAAGTATGAATAAAAATGTAAACAGGCTTGCAAGTAATCTCACTCAACTAAGTAAAAGTAGTCTGCCTAATCAAATGCAGATCTTGGTTTTTCAACACTCACCAAAAGTGCAATAGTATTTTAACGAGGATTATTTGATTTGAACCTTTTCTCCTTGTTTAAGAATGTAGTATTTATCTTTCATCTCTTTTGATAATCTAATCTTAACTTCATCTTGATATCCCTTGGCCCAAAAACGTGTCGACTCATTCACTACAACTGTACTATGATGTTGTGGAAAAATAAAATCCGGGTTCAGGGTATTAATCAAAATGACGGATCTGTCGATATACATATTGTGCTCAGTAGGGGAAAAGAAAATTACATCGATATCTTTTAGAAAAAGATGGTCTTCAAGGAGGTAAGAATCTCCCGGCTGCAAGAATCTCGTCCCGTTAACATCGATTACATAACCACAATCTTGCAAATTTGCCTTGTAATAAATTGAAAAGTTGGCATTACCATGAATGGCTCTAAGCGGTTCAACTTTTATTCCTTTCACTTCAAAAGACTCTCTTGGTTTGGCGATATGAATACGATGTTCTGGAATTTTTAATGCCTCAGCAATTTGAATGCAACTTTCAGGGATTACAAAAATGCAATCAGATTTTTCTACTAAAACAGAAGTCGTACTCCGATTGAAATGATCTTTATGGCCATGGGTAATAAATGAAATATCAAGCACTTCAGCTAATTCGTCTGCAGTTATAGAAGTAGCTAGAGCTCGCTTATCATAGTCTAAAAGAATATCTGTTGATATGACCAAATCACCTGATTTAATCAACCATCCATTGTGACCGGCCCACCACAACCCAATGCCATCAGTGTGATTTTTAATGTCATCTATAAGTTTTATATCCTGAGCAGTAATGTTGACTGTTAAAAAAGAAAGCAATAGAAATATGCTATTAAGTTTCACCATCTTAAACCGATTAAGTAATTACCTCTATGAATAATTCGATAGCATTTAAATTAGTGAAATTGACATTAAAACTTTCAATTTCTTGGAGAAATAATCTGTTCCGTCAACAGGATCAATGGAGTATTTATCTATACTTATGCTTGTTATTCCTTTACCATATTCAAATATGTCCAATGACCTTTAAGCAAGAAAAAGGACAATGCAAATGAGTCACATTTCTGGAATTCTTATCAGTTTATCGCTAATTATAATTTCAGACTTAAATTGAATAATTTTAGAATGCTATTTTCTGTTAGCTCTTTTATTGCTTGATGAAAGTATCATCATATTGAAAAGAGAACTCCTACAACAAAACCAAAACCACTCGTATTTCTATCACTATGGGTTACACCCGGATCTTCAAAATTACCACCGCTCAAAAAATTGAGTGAAGCGTAGCTTTCTGTTCTGAAATATTCCAGAAAAATCCTGGAAGTATTTTCTACCTGGGCATTTAGACCAATAACAATCTGTGTTTGTCTTTCCCAAGGGGAATCAGCAGGTCCGGCAATAAAATTTGAGAATTCTCCTGATACAGTATAAATGATTTTTCCAGTTTTGTTTATTTGATATTTTAACCCGTAATCCAAAGAACTGACCTTTGATGCTTCAAATGTATTCAGTGGAGGACTTGGGTTAAAGGTGCCTGGACAAACTTCAGTTGTTTTTGCAAATGAAGCTTTCAATGTAAGTCTGTCTTTGACATTTATTGAAGCATAATAACTATAAGCTGGATTGTTGTCTCCACACGGCATAAAATGCACTATCGGAAACGGATGACAATATGCAGTTCCTTTGACGTAAGATGCACCAACATTTACCGATATATTTCCTTTCAGTGTTAATGTGTAATTAAGGTCAAGAACCAAGTTATTCAGCTTTGAAGGGACAGCTGTTGAGTCTACTGGTACGTTGAGGGCCCGAAATTGTGATCCACCCTGGAAGGGCGAAATACTTAGATTAATTCCATATTTTTTAAAGCCTATTATAGCTCCATAACCAAGACCACCAAAGGCATGCCACATGGTAGAGTTTGTAAATGGACTTACGCTGCCCATTTGACCGAAAGGAGCATCCATCTTACCGAGAGCCAGGTATATTGGAAATTTGCTTAGGTTTCCAAGCATGATAACTCCCTTTCTAAATTCTATTTGATTTCTCCCAAGACTGGTTATCGTCCCAGAACCAAAACTTTGTTCAGGACTATAAAGAAATTCTCCATATGCTGTTATCCAGTCATTCAGAGAAGCTATGGTTGATAATTGTGCCGAATGTATGACGGCTTCACTAACAGACTCACCAATTTAATTATTCGATGTAGGGTGTCGCATCAAATAGGCAAATTTTGAGTTTCTATTTGATTTTTGATAATCTACTATTCCAATAATTGAAAATCCAAAACTTAAAGATTTATCTTCGATTAAACCCTCTGTTTTAGCATCGATTAAAATATCGTTTTTACGAAGCTCTTGATTGGGTTCCATTAATCTGTATGTCAGATCAGAATTGAGCCCAACTTGAGTAGATTGTTCTTGAACGGTTTCAACTGCAATCACATTGACTTGAGACGACATGTCATGATTGAAGAATAGGAATAAGCTTAATAAGGCTAGAATTGTCTTTTTCATTTGTTTGATTTGATTAGGGAATCGGTTAACGAATAAATTATTAATGATTTCGAATGCGTTTTATAAATGTCCGTGATAAGACATATTATAATCCATGGCGAATTTATTTAATATCTTTTAGAATCAGCATATTCCTTGTAATAATTGTCAAGCAGATTCCAATTTATTGTGAAAACGGCAAATATGGTCGTTTGAACTACTATTTCAGATAAATGAAAGAACCATTAGTTTCCTAACAGCTTAATATTCATTACATTAGAAGCCTAATCAATTTATTTACTATGAAAACATATTTACAACTCTTATTTATTTTATTGATTGTTGGAATCGGAAACGCTCAAGATACCTTCTCCGACGATTTTGAAACTTACAATGTAGGTGATTATGTAGGATCTGAATCTACTCAATGGACAACCTGGTCAGGAAATACCGGTGGAGCTGAAGATGCTCCTGTCACTGATGCTCAGGCCGCCAGCGGCAATAATTCTATAGCTTTTGTTGGTGCCTCCGGAGGAGGTCCTCAGGATGTAGTCTTAGGGTTTGGAGGTAAAAGGACATCAGGAGAATTTCATTACGAAATGAACTTATTTGTTCCTGCCAATAGAGGAGCATATTTTAATTTTCAAGGTGAAAGTGCACCCGGAGTAACTTGGGTAATGAACGCTCGACTTGGAACCAATGGGAATATGGCCATTGATGATACCGATGCCTTGAGACTGACAACGCTTTATCCGCAAGATGAATGGTTTAATTTAGCTATCGACGTAAATCTAACATCCAATTTATGGCGTGTTTCAATTAACGGCGAATGCATAGGATCTTTTGACAGTGCAAATAATTATCTCGCTTCTATTGATTTATTTCCTATTGATGACACGAATCAATTTTTTGTTGATGATGTAAGCTATACCTATTCTGCCCAAGCAGAAGATGTGTCGTTTAATCTTGATGCAGCAATCGTTTCAGCAGTTGATGGTATATATGGAATTACCGGATCTGAAAAAGCACTTGGAGCACAAGTAAGTAATACAGGTGTAGATGCTATCACATCATTTACTATAGAAATCGAAACTTCTGACGGGACAGTTAATCAGGAATTTACTGGTGTTAATATAACAGCAGGACAATCTATGGGTGTAGATCTTGATAAAACAATTAATCTATCAAGCGGAGGAAATAACGTCAAACTATCTTTGCTAGAAGTGAACGGCCAAGTTGCAGATGAAAATTTATGTAATAACAGCCAAAGGTTTGTTATTCAAGGATTTACTCCTGCTAAAGACAAACAAGTATATGTTGAAGAAGCAACAGGAACATGGTGCCAGTGGTGTCCTCGTGGAGATGTATTTATGAATTTAATGGCAGAAAGATATCCTGACAGATTTGTAGGAATTGCTGTTCATAACGGTGATCCTATGGCCGTTGGTCCTTGGAATGCAGGGCTAACTGGAACCCCGGGTTTTACAGGATTTCCAAGTATTGTAGTTAGTAGAGAATCAGTAATGGATCCTTCTGCAATCGAGCAAGCTTTTGTTCAGAGAGTACAAGGTACGGCATTAGCCTATCTAACTCATGGAGCTGAATATGATGAAAATACAAGAGAATTAACTGTAGCAATCACAACACATTTTAATTTTCCATTAACTGGAGATTTAAGATTGTTTGTAGGTCTGACTGAAGATGGTGTAACAGGCACAGGAGGTGGATATGCACAAGTAAATGCTTACGCAGGAGGAGGAGCTGGAGTTATGGGCGGTTATGAATTATTACCAAGCCCTGTACCGGCCTCACAAATGGTGTATAACCATGTTGGAAGATATCATTTCACTCAGTATGGTGGTCAGATTGGTGCGTATGTAGGTGAGACTATTGCTGCCGGATCTACAGTAACTCATCTATTTAATTATTCTATTCCACCGGATTTTAACCATGAAAACATGCATATCATAAGTGCATTTATTATTCCTGGTGGATTGGTAGATAATGCCAACAGTACAACGATAAATGAAGCTGTTGCAAATGGTATTACTTCTACGATAGATGTTGTATTAGATAATAGTATCGACGTTTATCCAAATCCGTTCAGCAGTCAGGCTTCTATCAGAATGAATTTCGAATTGCCACAGGATGTAAGAATGGAAGTAAGCGATGCGATGGGAAGATTAGTAGTTGAAAGAAACTGTGGAACGATAAGCGGGGATCAAGTTTTTCCTTTCGACGGAACAAGTCTCGAGAGTGGAGTATATTACTTGAAACTTTATAGTAAAGATAGATTTACAACGAAAAAGATAGTTATATCACATTAGTGCTATAGCATATACTATGAAAAGCTTTTGGAAGAAATTTCAAAAGCTTTTTTTATGTATTCTTTTGTCTTCGTCTGCGACAAAAAAAATGAGATTAATGCTACATTGTTCAGCAATATTTTTAAACTTTGAAATAATCATTCTAATAAATTAGCATATTATGAAAATTCTAAAAATCAGCTGCATTTTATTATTTACACTTCCATCTTTCTTATCTGCACAATGGGAAGATAATAGCGTTCAATCTGATATTAATTTTGAAGCTGTTAGTTTTCTGGGAATCGATTTTGGATTTGCAGTTGGAGAGAATATTATATCGGAACTGTTGATGGAGGAGGCTCATGGGATATTAGTTTCAATGGCAGTCCGGATATAGAATTGTCAGATGTATTTGCTATAAAAAACAAGGAAGCCATAGCTGTTGGAAGAGATTTGGTCGATAACGTTTCGATTATTTTGAAAACGATTGATAATGGAATTAACTGGGACCAAATATTTATTGAAGGTGAAGAATTTTTAAAATCGATATATTTCCTTAACAATAATCTGGGTTATATTTCCGGATCTAATGGAACAATTCTAAAATCTAATGATGCCGGAGAGACTTGGGAAAAGCAAACAGCAGCAACACTCTTAAGTTTGGAATCAATACATTTTTTTGATGAGAATACTGGTATTGCTGTAGGGGGTTCTACTTCCAGTGCTATTGTGTTTAGAACTGATAATGGAGGTCTCAGTTGGACAGAAGTTCCTACCTCTACGACCAATTTTCTGCAATCGGTTTTTCTTCTTACAAATCAGAAGGCATTCGCAGTAGGATGGAAGGGTGAAGTCCTTAGCTCAGAAGACGGTGGTCAATCATGGACTTCAATATCACCAGTCAGTAATGTCGATAATTATGATGTCTTTTTTACAGATCCTCTTACCGGTTTTATTGTCGGTGGAGACCCTACACAAAGCAAAATTTTAAGAACGAAAGACGGTGGGTTAAATTGGAAAATATCCGGACCTACTAATTTCAGTGGACTTAAAGGAGTCGCATTTACATCTGCTCTAGTAGGGTATGCAGTAGGGGATCAAGGAACAATTTTAAAAACAGAAAATGGCGGGACCACAACTGTAGAAGATCTATTGACATTAGAGGAATTGAATTTATACCCTAATCCTGTGGAAGATTATTTGACAATTGAATTGAATGCAGATAATAATATTAATCATATCAGCGTATTTGATGTTCAAGGAAGGCTATTGAAGGAAGAATTTATTAATTCTCCTACTTACAGATCAGACCTAAGATTCTTACATGAAGGGTCATATTATTTAAAAATAGAAACAGATAGTGGAAATGCTGTGAGGAAGATCAATAAGTTGTAATCAATAACTTCCAAAATATCTTCTTAAAAACCATTCTACTCCTAAAAGAAGAATGAATAATCCGAGTAACCATTTGAGGTTGAGCAAAGATTCTGTTTGTGCCTTTTGATACAAGATAGGCTTGATATTATCATTCTCGCTTAAAATGGATTCCAAATCATTTATTTTATCAGGATAGACCAATTCTCCACCAAATTTTTGACTTAAGTTGTAAAGCAAGTCATGTTTAGCAGTCAGGTCATATTGTTCCTTTATTATGGACTGAATATTGAATTTTCCACTTGCAGTTAATGTTTCGCCATTGTAGCTTGTAGATGCTAAGAAACTGTAATTCCCTTCCGTAAAACGACCAGCATTCAAAAGATAAAAGTCATTAGACTTTGAGAAAGTATATTCATATTTTTTCGAATTTTCATCAGTAATCGTCAGGTGTGCTTCAGGATTGTTAATTGCTTCGTAGCTGGCATTATATAATTGAGCATCCAAGACGATATTGTCGTTTTCTTTGTAAACATTCTTATTGCTAAATGCTCTGAATTTACGTTTGTCTTCTTTTTGTGATATATATTGAAGACTTTTCATAATCAATTCATCGCTGATATCTTGCTGATCATTTTCTGCATATTCAATCAAGCGCCATCTCCAAATTCCTTCTCCACACAACACCGACTGTTTATGATTGTTTATATCGCTAAAAGCCAGGAGAGGATAAGTGGTTTCAATGTTCCCAATTTTTTGATACAACATTGTTTGTGCTGTAGAACTGATTTTATAATCCCCAAATGCTGTTTTTAAAGGAACAAAATTTCCTATCTCATTATTCAATAGATCGCTTGTCGTAAAAAGGGTAAAATCCTGTTTTATTACGGGTGTTACATTATTGAGATTAGCACTGGATCCTTCTACATCAATAACGTCTTGTACTTGACTGAAATTTGGAATATCTATAGTGGCACCGGCAATATAGAAAACTGGTTTTTTTCTCTTGTTAATTCGCGCTATGGTATTTGATATCGGATTTTTCTTACTTGGCAAATTATGAAGAATTACTAGATCGTAGCTATTGAAATTAGAAATCGGTTCGTCGACTTTTAGAATTTTTAATTCGTAGTTCCTATTTTTTTCAATTATATATTTTAATGCTTTAATATCTGGATGCGGTGCATCAGCAATCAACAAAATCTTTTGTCGTGCATCGAGAACTTCCAGGTATATGTTCCTCGTATTATTTTGATAGCTGATTTCGTTGTTGATCCTGCTCAGGCTGACGAAATATTTATTATTTCCAACTGTATTGGCTTCTAATTCAAATTGGTATGAATTGAAAAAATTATTTCCTTCTATATTGATACCTTCACTTTGTAATTTGACAGATTGTCTATCTTCAACCTTGTATAGATTTAAATTACTCTTGGCCCCGTTCGAATTATAAGCCTGAACATCTACTTCGATCAAAAATTTATCATTCAGATATACGATGCGGTTATGAATAGCATTTTTAATAAGCAGATCCTTTCTGATTGTTGTGTCACCCAAAGGGACTGAATACAATGGAGCTGTCATCTTAAGATCTGCGTAGAGAGGACTTTTCCCTTCATTATAAATACCATCAGTAAGCAGAATAACAGCACCTAAATTCTGATTTTCATACGATTCAGAAATATATTCGAGAGGAGCGGAAATATTGCTTGATTCTTGTCTGATACTATCATTGGAGCTAAAGACTAAATTTTCAGCAAAGTCAATACTGACAAAATCAAATTGATCAGACAGATTTGTTATTATTGATTGTGTACTATTGTGAAGTGAGTCAAGTAGATTTTTATCAGTTGAGCTTTCAACCGAAGCACTTCTATCTGAAGCAATTACTATTATCGGTTTTTGAGTTTCAGTTAAGAAGTTCTTGAATAAAGGAGTTAGTAGTAGGAAGAGGATACCTAGAATGCTAATAAATCTTAATATGCCCAGAATACTGGGAAGCCATCGATGATTTTCTTTCATTCTTTTCTCCCTGAAATAAAGAGACAAAGCATATGCTAGAGCAGCAATGATGATTATTATTAAAAAATAAGTAGGATATGAGATTTTTATATTATCCAAGGCATCAATCTATTCGCTTGCAAATATTAAAAATTATTTAATGCTTTAATTGACAAAACACAAGTTATGTCAATTTCGTTGTTTTAATTTGTAGTCTATTAATATCTAAAGTCAGAGTATGAAACGATTATTAACGGTTTTGAGTTGTATGCTTTTCGCATTTTATTTAAATGCTTCTTACATCCTTATTCCCATGGAACACGATGTACAGAAAAATCACCTTAAAGCATATGGAATTACTTATTGGGTTATTGACAGCGGAGTTGAGGCGTACTGGCTATTAAATTACCGGGGTGGAGCCTTTGCTTTCAGGCATAATTCCATTTTTGAAAAAGAATGCAAAACAAGAGGGGTTAATTATGAAGTTATTCCCAATGCTCAATTCCATAAAATAAGACAAGATATTTCTCATCCTGAAATGAATCAGGAAGTAATAAAACTGGAGACTCCTCCCAAAATTGCAGTCTATACACCTGATTTTAATGCTAAAGGAGAACAGATTCAACCTTGGGATGATGCAGTTACCCTGGTTCTGACATATGCAGAAATTCCATATGAAACTATTTATGATCGAGATGTACTTGAAGATAAATTGGCTCAATATGACTGGTTGCATTTGCATCATGAAGATTTTACCGGACAATATGGTAAGTTTTATTATTCCCAGTCCAATAAACCATGGTACAAAGAAAACCAGCGCAAAATGGAACAGTTGGCGCGAAGCCTGGGATTTGGAAAAGTGTCAAATCTGAAGTTAGCAGTCGTTAAGAAAATCAGAGAATATGTTGAAGGTGGAGGATTTATGTTTGCTATGTGCTCTGCGACCGATACATATGATATTGCTTTAGCTGCGGAAGGACTAGATATCTGTGCTGATATTTACGATGGAGATTGTGCCGATCCTACAGCTCAGGATAAATTAGATTATCATAATTGCTTTGCATTCAAAGACTTTGATCTTATTAAGAATCCACTGGAGTATGAATTTTCTTCAATAGATCACAGACGACGCAAGGTTACTCCAACAACTGATTATTTTACTTTATTTGACTTTTCTGCCAAATGGGATCCGATTCCGGCAATGTTAACCCAAAACCACACAAGAACAGTGAAAGGTTTTATGGGTCAGACTACAGCTTACCATAAAAATCAGATTAAATCAGACGTATTGGTTATGGGAGAAAACAATGCTATAGAGGAAGCCCGATATATACATGGATCGTATGGTTATGGCACATGGACTTTTTACGGCGGTCATGATCCCGAAGATTATAGACATTTTGTTGGTGATCCTGAAACAGATTTGAATCTTCATCCAAATTCTCCTGGTTACAGACTTATCCTAAATAATGTCCTATTTCCGGCTGCAAAGAAGAAAAAGAGGAAGACTTAATTTCTTTTAGAGCTAACTACATTGTTTTGATAAAACTGCTTATTTTATCATGGATGTAATCAAAATGTGATTCATCCAAACCTGGCCACAATCCCAACCAAAAGGTATTATTCATTATATAATCGGAATTGGTTAGGTCACCTACGATTCTTTTATCAATACTTGTATAAGCAGGTTGTCGTATTATATTTCCTGCAAACAACAGTCGTGAAGCAATTCTATTTTCTTCAAGATAGGTTAATAAATCACGCCTGTTTATATGAGCATCTTCTCTGATTGTAAGTACAAAACCAAACCAACTTGGATCGCTGTTATCTAAAGCTTCAGGTAAAATAAAATATTCTTCTAGATCTTTCATTCTTTCCTTAAAGGCTTCAAAATTTCGTCGGCGTTTTTCAACAAATAAATCTACTTTTTGAAGTTGACTTGCTCCAATAACGGCTTGTAAGTCGGTCACTTTAAGATTGAATCCAATATGCGAATAAGTGTATTTATGGTCATATCCATATGGTAAATTACCCAATTGCCAATCAAAACGCTTTGTGCAAGTATTGTCTTTTCCAGGATCACAGTAACAGTCTCTACCCCAATCTCTAAAGCTTTTTGCGATCATATGTAATGGACCTTTCTTGATTAATACAGCACCTCCTTCTCCCATAGTAATATGATGAGCCGGATAAAATGATGTGGTTGCCATATCTCCAAAAGTTCCAGTTTTCAATCCATTATATGTTGTACCGATAGAATCGCAATTATCCTCAATTACCCATAAGTTGTATTTTTTGGCTACGCGTAATACTTCGGTCAGATTAAAAGGATTACCCATGGTATGTGCCATCATGATTGCCTTGGTCCGATCAGTAACAGCTTCTTCAAGTAATTCTGCTTTTATATTGTAGCTGGGAATATCGACATCTACAAATACCGGTACACAGCCATATTGTATAATTGGGTTAATTGTCGTTGGAAATCCTGAAGCCACTGTTATAACTTCATCTCCAGGCTTTATTTGCCGGTCTTTAAGTTTGGGAGAAGTTAGGGTGTAAAAAGCTAATAAATTTGCAGAAGAGCCTGAATTGACCAGCAAGGAACTGTAAGATGTTCCGAACCATTTTGCAAATTCAGATTCAACTTTTGACTGAATCTTCCAGCTGTAAACCATCCGTCGAGTGAAGCTTCCAGGACAGATAGAATATCCATCTGATCTATCATCTGACCAGCGACTGTAATATAGTCTTGACCAGCAATAATTGGTTTGAATGTTTTTTTATCAACAAGCGGCTTGAGTACCTTAATTGCCTCTTGATTTAAATTTCTGAATGTACCCTTCATTTCTATTAACTCCTTTAATTATTAGCGCTAGGTTTTGCTTCGCCTTTGCTTTAAGAGTAATAAAAGTATGAAATACATTACAGATAGCTTTTCTTTTATATTTAAAATAAAAGGAAAAAGTAAGATCTGTCTATATAATAGTTTTGCTTCAACATTTTTCATTATAATATTATATTTAACCGACTTTATTCTAAGCACTGAATTTTATTAATGAAGTATCATGAAGGTTTAATAATCCAAGTTATTATTTACTCAGGCATTTGGTTGCTTGATGAGTATACAGGTCTATTGATTTGCTTGATTCTTGGTTTGGTGATCGGAGCATTACTATTGTTTTCAATAGTAGCTGATAAAATTGAAAAATCTAAAGTTCCTTCGTCATATTATAAATGGATGTTACTTTCTTCATTAACCCCGCTTGTTATTGCTTTGATTTTCACAATAATATATAGTGGAAATTATGATTGGCTTCAGAAATAGCAAATCCAGAATTATATATAAGACAATGCCCAAGCTACTACAGCTCCACCTACGATGATCCAGAGGGTATTCAGGTTTTTATAATAAAAGTAAAAGAAGAAACTTAACCCACATATCAGCGTTGTCTTCCAATCAATAATTATGGATTCTGCCATTTTAATAGTCACCACCACCATGACCGCTACTGCAGCCACATTAACAGCTTCAAGAAAAAATCTTAAAATTTTGGATTCTCTCATTTTTTTTACTGCTTTATTGAGAATCCCTACGTAGAAAAAAGAAGGCAGAAAAATTCCAACTGTAGCCAAAAGAGCACCTTGTATTCCACCGATCTTATATCCGATAAAAGTTGCAGTCGAAAGAACAGGACCGGGGGTAATCTGACCAATTGCAATTGCTTCAACCAAATCAGGATGTGTAAGCCATCCGGCTTGTTCGATTAATTCCCCATCTAAATAAGCAAATAGCACATATCCTGATCCAAATAAAACAGCGCCAATTTTCAGGAAAATAAAAAACAGTTTTAAGTGTGTATAAGGGATTTTCAATAAGGCAAATAAAGGAAGGAATGCAAGACTTTTAAGTGATGGTTTTTCATGAATTGTTCTAATAAGCACTGCCAGTAATCCTGCTCCAAGAATACATAGAATCTCATTGACACCTAAGAAGCTAATAAGGATCACAAGTAAACCCAGTATGAATAGGAACCAAGTTTTAACAGCTTTTTTTCCCAGTTTAATTATAGCAGCAACAATGAATGAGATTACGGCCGCTTTAATTCCGGCGATGATTGGAATTACCCACGTGATCTGATTCACTTGTTCAAAAAAGATGGCTATAATAAGGGTTAATGTTACAGCTGGAACAATAAAACTCATACCTGCTACAAATAGACCTTTTATTCCTGCACGATGATAACCACAATGCATGGTCATCTCGGTGGAGTTTGGCCCCGGAATTAGATTGGTAGCACCCATATAATCCAAAAACTCTTCAGTAGACAACCATTTTTTCCTTTTTACAAGATCTTCCTCCATCATTGCAATGTGTGCTGCAGGTCCTCCAAAAGCTACAAATCCTAACTTGAAAAAATATTTAAATACTTCTTTCACGAATTCAATTAATATTTAAAAATAAAAAAGGATGACCTAATAGGTAGGTCATCCTTGAATTATAATTTGGCTGGTGTATTGAAATTATATTTCACCGACAACAGCTTCTGTAACATTTATAATATGATCGCCTATTTTCTCCAATGAAGAGAAAATATTATTATATGCCATTGCTGAATTAATATTGTAGTCCGTTGATCCTAATTTTGATAAATTCTCCTTTCTTAATTTATCCCTAAATCTGTTGATATCAATTTCCATATCATCAGCTTTTGTTTTGGATACACTGTCATAACTCGGTGAAGAAAGGTTTGCATTCATGATATTAAAAGCTTTAGCAATAAGGTCCATGAATTCATTGAGGTTTTCTCGCTGTTCAGGAGTAAAATATACGTTTTCATCATTTTTCCTTTCTATCGTTTTTGATACCTGATAGTAGATATCACCAATTCTTTCAAGGTCATTACATACATTTAGAATACTACGCAATCTTATACTGGTTTTCGGTGTGATTTCATCTTTAGATAATTTGGTAATATATTCTGTGATTTCTTTTTCCATATTATCCGTGATATCTTCATATTTCAGTAGTTTTTTTAGATACTTATCTTGCTTTTTCGATTTGACTTCATTCAACAGTGCTTGTGCGAACTCATTCATTCGGCTTGTGACTTCACCGAAATGAGCTGTTTCCTTTTGTAGCTCAACTGTGGCTAATTCTGGTGTTCTTGTACCAGAAGTAATAAATTTGAGTCTGTGGACTTCATCTTCTTCCCCGGTTGATTTGACACTCCAGGTAGCGGCCTTCACCAGCCATGGAACGAACCATATGAGAACTATAACATTGGTCAAATTGAAAGCAGTATGAAAGGCGGATAAACCGATTGGCATATCATTGGCGCTCGTATATGGATTTTCGATGCCAAACAAGAATTGTACGGTATTAGCAAGTATAGGTAACAGGACAGGCATAAATATAACCATCCAGGTCACACCA
This sequence comes from Saprospiraceae bacterium, assembly GCA_965248155.1. Taxonomy (GTDB): domain Bacteria; phylum Bacteroidota; class Bacteroidia; order Chitinophagales; family Saprospiraceae; genus RFSX01. The sequence continues at coordinate 163,383 of CBDFIO010000001.1, read as the reverse complement.
ATTATATTAAACATTGAGTGTATTCTTGCAGATCTTTTCGCGCTTACATTTCCAATCATTGAAGCTAATTCTGCCGTTATTGTTGTACCTATATTTTCTCCTAGAATCATGGCAGCGGCAACGTCAAAAGGAAGCCAGCTCTGTGCACACATAGTTAGAGTAACAGCCATCGCTGCACTCGAAGATTGAATTATAATTGTTACAAATGCACCAACAAACACAAAGAATATTCTGGAGAAAATTCCCCATTCTGTGAAGTTTTGAAAAAAAGCTAAAATTTCTGTATTTCCTTTAATGTCAGGAACGGCGCCCTTGAGGTAACTAAGTCCCAGGAATAGAATTGCAAATCCTACTAGAAATTCTCCCCAATACTTGAATTTTCCTTTGTTGGAAAATAACATTGGAACTCCAAATGCAAATAATGGGATGGATAATACATTTAGCTTCACTTTGAACCCTAGTATTGAAACCAGCCATCCTGTAATCGTAGTTCCAATATTAGCGCCCATCATAACACCAGCTGACTCAACAAGTGTAAGTAAACCTGCATTTACAAAACTAACTGTCATAACAGTAGTTGCTGATGAAGATTGAACAACAGCAGTGGTTAAAAATCCTGTAAAGACTCCTAGGTATCGATTTTTTGTCATCGTTCTAAGAATATTTCGGAGTTGCGAACCTGCAGCTCTTTGAATACCATCACTCATGACCTTCATTCCATATACGAAGAAGGCTAGGGCGCCTAAAACTTGTAATAAATCGAAAATGCCGAATTCCATATTAAATTGATTTAGTTGATTTGATTTTTAAAAATGAATATCCATTTGGGTTCTCCAAATGAACTCATTGTCTCGTAGTTCTTTTGATAAATATGTGAAGTCAGATTGTATTTTTAATTTATGACCAACAACATATCTTGATATAGCTAGTGTATAATAATTCTCATCGTTAGATACGCCTTCATCAGGATTAATATCAGTGTATCTATAGGCCAATTCCCAATTTTTATTAAGCATGTATTCGGCTTGAATATTTAGACCTGTCCCTGTATAGAAAGTTCCGATCAACCTATCTGATTCATCAAAAACATTTGGATTATCATCGCCAGTTTGTTTATGTACATATTCAGCCATAAGCGAAAACTTCTTATGTTTGAACATCATATCGGCGAAGAAAGTATTCAATGTTTTGCCTATGTAGTTCCCATCACTATCAATTATAAAACTACCTTTCTGACCTCTTTCTCTTACGCTATTTTTATTATTGTCGTAAGTTAATCCGATAGATAATTTTGGTGTTTCTTCGAACTTTATTGCCGATCCAACATAATCTCCTTTTGATTGGAATGTACCAAAAGGTAGTAATTCAAGTCTGTAGGTGTAATTAAAGCCTCCAAAGTGCCCCTGAGTCACATTCCTTCCTTCACCCTGACTAAATGCAATGATCTCTCTGACAAGAAACTTTTCACCGATAAGGTGATGGTGTTTTAATTGTAGTCCCATATCACGATCCAAAGTGAATCGAGAATTAAGCCTGGACCTGTCAACAAACTGTAAGTTTCCTGAAGAAATTACGCGTTCCCTGTTCCCCGGTAATTTCCGTTGGCCAAATTGAATTGTAAAATTTTTATAAAAATTGTAAGCTACTGATGCATCGAGAACAATATTGGCGGCATTACTGAACTCATCACTTGCTCCTCCGCTATTGTCTCTGTTAGACAATGCGAGCTCAAGTTTGTATGTAATTTTTGGATTGTGCGCCCAACCATCAAATTTGAGTCGCATTCTTCTTATTAAGAATCCTCCTTCAAAATCAGAAAAACTTCCATCTTTTATGGTCCATTCTCCTGTGTAAAGGTTTTGAAATCTGAACCCTAATTTTAAAAAGAAGGTTGAATCTTTGCCTAGGACTTGCAATCCTTTTCCAAATTTTTGTGGAATAAACTGAGCTGATGTTATAGTTTGAATGCCTATGATAATCAATATGCTCAAAAGAATTTTTTTCATTGGAACAAAATATTGTTACTTAAAGCCACTAAGATATACTCCTAATGTTAAGTGAATATTAAGTTTATTGGACCTAAAGTCAAGGGGTTGTAAAGCAGCTTTAGGCCATATCTGTGGAACAAAAAATCTTAAATAATATATTTATTAAATGTCCTTTCATAGTTTTCAAATTCTACTTAATTCCTTACCTTTGTGCCCCGTAGTGAAATAATCTAATTGACGATTCAATAGAACCTAATGACTAAATATATTTTCGTTACGGGCGGAGTAACATCCTCTCTTGGGAAAGGAATAATTTCAGCCTCTCTGGCAAAGTTACTTCAGGAAAGATCCTATAAAGTAACCATTCAAAAATTTGATCCTTATATTAACGTTGACCCCGGCACACTCAATCCATACGAACATGGGGAATGTTATGTAACCGATGATGGAGCCGAAACAGATCTTGACCTGGGCCACTACGAACGCTTTCTCAACACACCAACTTCACAAGAGAATAATGTTACCACAGGGAGAATATATCAAACTGTTATTAACAAAGAAAGAGAAGGGCAATATTTAGGAAAAACAGTTCAAGTCATTCCACATATTACTGATGAGATCAAAAGGAGAATAAAACTTTTAGGGGACAAAGGGGAATTTGATATTGTGATTACAGAATTGGGAGGTACAGTTGGAGATATTGAATCACTACCATATTTAGAGGCAGTACGACAACTTCGTCGTGAATTGGGAAAAGAAAATTGCCTGTGTATTCATTTGACACTCATCCCATATTTGAGCGCAGCTAAAGAATTAAAAACCAAACCTACCCAACACTCTGTCAAGGAACTATTGCAAGCAGGAATTCAACCCGACATCCTCGTCTGTAGAACTGAAAAACCCTTAACCACTGATATAAAACGAAAGATATCATCCTTCTGTAATGTTGATTATAAATCGGTTATTGAAGCTATAGATGCTCAATCTATATATGATGTCCCAATTCTTATGCTTAAAGAAAAACTGGATATCAGAGTCTTGAAAAAGTTGAAATTGAAGACAAGTCAAAGTCCGGAATTATCTGCTTGGAAAGAATTTTTAGGTCGATTGAAAAACCCTACTCATGAAGTGACAATTGGATTGGTTGGAAAGTATAATGAATTACCGGATGCTTATAAATCTATTTATGAAGCTTTTGTTCATTCCGGAGCTCACAGTGAATGTAAAGTTAATGTAGTTCCTATACATTCTGAAATCCTTGAAGTAGGAGAAATAGGTAAAAAACTTAATGGACTCGATGGTGTCTTAGTGGCACCCGGGTTTGGTGAAAGAGGTATAAAAGGAAAAATTGCAGCGATTAAATATATCAGAGAAAACAAAATTCCCTTTTTAGGTATATGCTTGGGTATGCAATGTGCAGTTGTAGAATTTGCACAGAATATTATGAAACTAAAAGGTGCATCTTCTACCGAAGTAAAACCCAATTGTCCTAATCCTGTGATTGACTTGATGTTAGAACAAAAGAAGATTAAGAACAAAGGTGGAACGATGCGGCTGGGATCCTATAAATGTAAATTGGAAAAAGGAACTGCTGCGTCGAAATCATACCATAGAGGAGAGGTATCTGAACGACACAGGCATAGATATGAATTTAATAATGCCTATCTGAAGGATTTTGAAAAAGCAGGAATGATTGTGGCTGGAATGAATCCAGAACAAGAATTGGTTGAAATCATAGAATTACCTGATCATCCTTATTTTGTTGGAGTTCAATTTCATCCTGAGTTGAAAAGTACAGTAGAAAAACCTCACCCACTCTTTGTTAGCTTTGTAAATACGGCACTAAAGTATAAGCTATCAGATGAGAAAGTTAAAACTTGATGAATTACAACGATTAAGCGTTGAAGCGTTTAAGAAAACAGAAAAGGCTCCAATCGTTACAGTACTTGATAATATTAGATCTGCTTTTAATGTGGGATCTATATTCAGAACTTGTGATGCCTTGGCCGTAGAGGAACTTAAGTTATGTGGTATTACAGCCCAACCTCCTCATAAGGAAATTACTAAATCCGCCATAGGAGCGACAAATAGTGTCAACTGGACATATGCTGAGGATATAGTCACTGCAATAGCTACTTTGAAAGAGCAAGGATTTTTAATTCTTGGAGTTGAACAAACAGATCAGTCGGTTTCATTGGAAAATTTCAATCCTACATTGAAAAAAGGTCAAAAAATTGTTGTCATTTTCGGAAATGAAGTTGAAGGCTTAAATTCTGACTTACTTCCTCTATTAGATTACTGTGTTGAAATTCCTCAATTCGGAACAAAGCATTCTTTTAATGTAGCTGTTTGTGCAGGAATAGTATTATATCAACTAAGGAAATTGTTGATCTGATCTAAGTAGTTAATTTAATATATAGAAGTTTAATTTATCTTCTTTGCTGGTTAACATAATCCGGTCTGAACATCAACCTAATTCCAATATTGAATTGTGAAAGATTAGAAGAAGTAGCATAAGTTTCATTTTCAGATACTCCATATGTTGTATTTAGTTCTGACCATTCGTGGCCAAAACTTAAATTATATAAGGCAAAGGGAGATATTGTAAATATGTCCGCTACACCAATATCGAGTCCCAAACCAATTCCTATATGAGCAGTAATTTGATTTTCTGATTTAGCTTCAATAATATCCGGGCTTCCCTGGCCTGGAAGGTCATGAAATAAATTTTTAGAATTGCGGGTGAGCCCGGGACTTAATAACCAATAGAATCCCTTACTTAATATATTTCCATCCTTTGAAAAAGTTGGACAATTGCAATCATTGAAAAAATCCAGCGGATAAATTTGAACATTAAGATTAATTCCAATTGTGGTTTTCTCCGCTTTCGATATAAGCTGTTGATTTGATAAATTATCAGAACTTAATTTACTATAAGTGATTTCCGGTAAAAACTCAATTCTCTGGTTTTTTAGTCGAAACCAATAGTTTACACCATACTCAAGTGCGGAACTAATGAATTTATCATTTGAATTGGATTCATTTTCATAAATAGAATTCCATTCTTTACTATTATTACTTTGATACTTTACTGAAAGGCCTACTTGAGCAGAGAGCATAAACCCTGCGAAACAAAAGAATACAACAAGAAATGAAGATTTCATCAATTTGATAATTTAATCTATGTAAATAAACGAATCATTGTTGATAACATTATCATTCCAATTAGGTTTATCTTTGTCGCTTCTATGAAAACAAAGCGGAAAAACAATAATGTAAGTGTGATTACACTGGGGTGTTCAAAGAACCTAGTTGACTCAGAAAATCTGATTACACAATTAAAGGCTAATGATTATAATGTCACTCACGACAAACATGAAGAAGACGATAATATATTGATTATAAATACTTGTGGATTTATTGACAGGGCTAAGCAAGGATCAATTGATACAATTCTGGAGGGCAGCGAATTAAAGAAAAAAGGACACATCGAGAAATTATATGTTACCGGATGCTTGTCCGAAAGGTACAAGAATGATCTCGAACAGGAAATTCCTGAAGTTGATGCCTATTTTGGGACTTTAGAGTTACCTGCATCACTCAATAAATTTTATGACTATCGGATTGCTTGCACAAGACACTATAATTTCGTATCTTTCTAATTATTAGACACTTAGTTATGAAGTTACAAGATTTTTTCAAAAAGTATCCAGATGAAGCAAGCTGCAAAGCTCACTTTAAAGCAGAAAGAGATAGACAAGGAGTTATTTGTAAGCGTTGCCAATCTCAAGAGCATTATTGGCTATCCACAAGAAGTCAATACCAATGTAAATCCTGTAAGTTTAGAACGACTTTACGTAGTGGAACATTACTACATAAATCTCAGCTACCCTACTACTATTGGTATTTTGGAATGATGATGCTTACCAGCACAAAAAAGAGTTTTTCTGCATTAGAAATACAAAGACAGTTAGGTCATCCCTATTATGAGCCTATTTGGTATATGCTTCATAAAATACGTCACTCTATGGGTAGGCGAGATGATAATTATCTTCTTGGTAATCAAGTTGAACTTGATGAAGGTTTCTTTGAAATAGTTCCCAACAAAGAAAGACGAGATCAAACCGTAATAGAATTAGAAAACAATGATGGAAAATATAAGAGAGGTAAAGGAAGTCAAAAGCAAGCAATAGTATTGGTTATGGCTGAATCAATATCTGTGGAACCTACTAAAAAATACAGGCACAAAACCAATAAAAAAGTGAGATACATTAAAATGAAATTACTAGATGACCTTAGCAAAGAAAGCACCAATGCACAAGTAGAACAAGCTATTGATACAAAAACATCTGCAATAACAGACGGAGCTAATAACTATAATGATTTAGCAAACAGCCTCACTGACCATAAAGCTGTGGTAATAAAGGACAAGAAAGAGACTCGTAAAATTCTGCCTTGGGTTCATATAGTCATAAGCAATGCCAAAAGATTGCTGTTAGATGTGCATCATTCCATTGGTGAGCAATATCTGCAAAGTTATCTCGATGAGTTCTGCTATAAGTTTAATAGAAAATACTTCAATTCTGTATTCGATAGAGTTGTAACTAACTCTGTATCTGTAAAATGGGAGGTAAATATGTAATTAATCCGATAGTCATAATAAATTAAATGCCGATTATAAACATGATCTCATCGGTGAGCGATGGACAAGCACACCTCAGCATTATGCTTATCTGAAAATTTCTGAAGGATGTAACAGGACTTGTTCATTTTGCGCTATTCCACTAATGCGTGGCAAGCATATCTCTAGATCAATTGATCAGTTGGTTAAAGAGGCTACAAATTTGGCAAGAAATGGCGTAAAAGAATTGATATTAATAGCTCAGGAGCTTACATATTATGGATTGGATATTTATAAAAAGAGGGCATTACCAGAATTGCTCGATGCGCTTTGTGAAGTTGATGGAATAGAATGGATCAGATTGCATTATGCATATCCCAGCAAGTTTCCAATTGAGATTATCGAGACGATGAAGAAACAAGATAAAATCTGCAATTATCTCGATATACCCTTACAACATGCTGCGGACCCTGTACTAAAAGCCATGAAGAGACACATCAGTCAGGAGGATCAACGAAAACTTCTTAAAGAAATTAAATCCATCTTACCGGAGATGACCATACGAACAACTATGTTGGTAGGATTTCCTGGCGAAACCAGCGAAGACTTCGAAATACTATGTGATTACATTCGAGATATCCAATTTGACCGATTAGGTGTTTTTACTTATTCTCATGAAGAAGGGACTTCAGCACACCTTTTAGAAGATGATGTTCCAGATGAATTGAAGGCGGAAAGAGCAAATAAATTAATGGAAATTCAACAAGAAATTTCATTCCAGAAAAACTTGAGTAAAATTGGAGAGAAATATAAAGTCTTATTTGACAGAAAGGAAGGTGGCTATTTCATTGGCAGAACACAATATGACTCACCTGAAGTTGATAACGAAGTCTTGATAGATGCAAATTCTAATTTTGCCCGAGTTGGTGATTTTGCTGATGTAGAGATTATAAATGCGGAAGCTTTTGATCTTTACGGCACAATTATTTAGTTTAACTTTCTCTTTTTATAGATTATCGTGACAGAGAATAAATCCATATTTAATCTTCAGATTTCACCTTTCAAACAAGTATTGGTGGCCATTGGTCTGCTATTAATTGTGTTTACGATAATAAAATTAATAGCAGTTAAGATTTCTGAGTTTGATCCGGCTTTTTATTGGGAGGCATCATTTACCATTTTATTACTCTACATGCTCTTCAATGCCATTTGGAGTATATCCTATAAAAAGAAAACACTCTATCTGCTTCATAGCGTGATTGGATATCTTTTTTTAGCTGTATCAACAGCATTGTTGTCACAATTTTTTTCAAAATTATCAATGGATGAAGCGGGAGCATTCAGAATGCTCTATCTCATTTTTACAATTTGTTACCTTATTTTTTTAGGCATTGTTAATGCGATGAGAAAGATACTTGAGATCGTCAAGAAACAGGATGCCAGATTAAGAGGTGAAGAATGAATTTCTATTTATTTTTTTTAAATGAACATTTAGCTTAGAATTGGTGTTCACAAATCATACTTGCATATACTATGAAAAGTCTGATATTTCTTCTTGCAATAACGATAATGGCTTGTCAGCCAAAATCCAACCAAATGGTTGCACAGTCCAATTCTTTATCAATAGAAAAGATTGTCAAGACGGATGATCAGTGGCAGTCTGAACTCACTCCAATGGAATATAAAGTTCTCAGAAAGGCTGGTACAGAAAGAGCTTTTACAGGTGATCTATGGGACCATAAAGCGAAAGGTGTTTACATCTGTCGTGGATGTCAGCTTCCTTTATTTGATTCAAGTACAAAATTTAAATCAGGAACAGGTTGGCCTAGTTATTATCAACCCATTAATCCAGACCATGTAGAAGAAGATACAGACTACAAAATTGGTCATGCAAGAACGGAAGTCCATTGTGCAAGATGTGGAGGCCATTTGGGACATGTTTTTAAAGATGGTCCTGATCCGACAGGACTTCGGTATTGCATAAATTCTGTCTCCCTGGATTTTGCTTACGACCTCCGCTCTCATTAAAGATCCATACAAAAGTCTTTACTTAAAAGCTTTTTCACAAGAAGCTCTATTAATCTAAATGGGATTTATACTTTTGCAGTAGAAAATTATTTCAATGAATTTTTTTGAAGAATTAGAATGGCGGGGAATGCTTCATGACATGACTCCAGGCGCAGTTGAGGCTGCTTCGAAGGGAATGATGACAGCTTACATCGGATTTGATCCGACTGCTCAGTCATTAACCATCGGGAATTATGTCCAGGTCATGATGTTATGTCTCTGGCAAAGAAGCGGTCATAAGCCAATAGTATTAATGGGTGGAGCTACAGGAAGAGTAGGTGACCCTTCTGGAAAAGATGAAGAAAGACAACTCAAATCTTATGAAGAATTAGACAATAATGTAGACAAACAAATTCAACAATTTTCTGAATATCTTGAATTTGGAGATACAGGCAATCAAGCCAAACTTCTGAATAACTTAGATTTCTATAGTGACATGAATGTATTGGATTTTCTTAGAGATGTAGGGAAAACATTAACTATTAATTATATGATGTCTAAAGATTCTGTAAAAAATAGAATCGAGACAGGTATGTCATTTACAGAATTTAGTTATCAATTGCTCCAAGCTTATGATTTTCAATACTTATATAAAAATGAAGATTGCAGATTTCAAATTGGAGGATCGGATCAATGGGGAAACATAACCTCTGGTACGGAATTTATAAGAAGAAATTTGACAGATGCTAAAGCCTATGCCGTTACGAGCAAATTACTGACGAAGTCAGATGGGAAAAAATTTGGGAAGTCAGAGCAAGGAAATCTATGGCTTGATCCTGAGATGACTTCGCCATATCAATTTTATCAGTTTTGGATTAATGCTGATGATGCTGATACTCCAGTTTTTACAAGATATTTTACTTATAAATCTAAAGCTGAAATTGAAGAAATGGAAGCTGATCTTTCAGACGATCCGCGTGCCCGTAAAATTTTTTTAGCAAAAGAATTGACAAGTAGAATACACGGTCAAAGAACTTACCAGGCTGTTAGCGATGTTTCAGAAATATTATTCAATAGGCAATTGTCAAAAGAAGGACTCTTAGAAATGCAAGAGGCTTCTTTATCAATGGTGTCTAAAGAAGTTCCTTCTTTTAACTTGTCATCCAGCCTCATTAATAGTGAAATTAATATTGAAACCCTCTTAACGGAACATGGTAGAATATTTAGTTCGTTGAGTGAATGCCGAAGAGCTATCAAAGGGAACGCCCTAAGTATCAATAAAGAGAAAATATCTGACGGTCAGATTAGATTGGATGCATCTGACCTAATATGTGAAAGATATATGATGGTTGAAAATGGTAAGAAGAATAAATTCTTTCTCTTATTTGATTAAATTTTTAAGTCCTTTTGTTAACTGAATATGCTGTAACTAATCAGCATTTCTGTGTCGGTTTTCCATATTATCCAACCTCGATCTATGGATTGTAATCCTCATCAAGCACTTCAACTTGCATCCATTCCGATTGAATAGTCAAGGGTTTTAATATGGAGTTTTCATTCATTTCTTCAATTACCGGAGCATTGCTCTGAGGATGAGTCCGGACGGGGTTGGAATTCCAGTTTTTTGGTTCGACCGAGTTGACTGTAAACAGAAATTCAGACCAATGCAGAAAACGTAAATCTGTCTTTTTAAACCAGCATGTCTTTTTACTGATCTTATCCACTTCCAATTCAAGGAATTCACCTTGTTGTGAGATGGCTTTCAGATAAATAACATTGTAATCAAGAATTTTATGTTCGGGGTTTAACCAACTTGGAGCATGATCTATATCTATATAATGATCGCCTTGTTTGAAACTTATCTTTTCAAAATGTTTAGAATCAGGGGAGTTGTAAATCTTTATTACCTTATCTAATTCGATAACAGGCTTTGCCATTCCAATACCTATGTTCCTGTCAAGACTTAATTCTTTCGCCATTAATGGGCTAAGAGGTCTTGGGGCACTTCTGTCTTTATTAATTTTTGAGTTTGATTTATTGATTTGTCGAATTTTATGTAAACGACAACAAAAAAACTAAGGACTAATATGCTCAGAAGGATGTTGGTATAAAAGATCTGTTTTGCATTCAATTTGTTTTTTAGAAAAAAAGCTGCAATTAATCCAAGAATCATAGCGACCAAGCCATAAAACAAAACCATTGCTCCTCCTGCGAGTCCAACATCTTTAGAAATAAAAAATTTGGACACAAACATGGATAGAATTGAAATTACAATTCCACATAAGAGGACAAATAGGAGATTAGCAAGTTTCTGTTTCATAATTTCATTTTGCCGGGATGATTAAAAATTATTTTTCTTCTATTTCAGGAAATTCAATATATGCTCTCAACTCTTTAGTCCGGCTTTTTACTATTTCCATTTTCTTCGTTGCTGAAAGGATGTTTCTAACCGAACCATCTATTCTTGAAAAATAGTTATCGATGAATTCAAATTCAGCATCTCTGTATTTCATCCAGTTTCTTTGCGCTTTGCGGATCTGTTGAAATTGTTCTTCTGTCAGCAGATCACCAAGGGTTTTGTATTGAACATTGAGTTCTTTATCCCATCTTTCTGAAGCTGATTGGATACATTTAACCATTCCTCGTGTTGTATAATTTTCTTCTTTTTCAAGACAATTTTCCAAGTCAGAATCTATAGGATGAAGGCGCTCTGCTTGTGCAACAAGTAATTGTGAAAAGAATAAAAATGAAGCAAAAACAAATATATATTTCATAGGCATATTCAAGTCTTATGATAAGTTAATAAACATTCTTACATTTTAATTAATTTCGGTTTCCAAATATTCAAATAATAATGAGTCAAGCAGAAAATAATGCCTACATTTTAGGAACTGAACGTGAGGAATTGCACAGACTGGGATTACAGCATCAGGTTTGGGGAAGTGAAACAAGACGATCCTGGAAAACAGCTGAATTTAGTAATGGCCAGACAATTTTAGACCTTGGATCTGGGCCTGGATTTTGTAGTATGGAACTGGCCTATATGGTTGGTAAAGAAGGAAAGGTAATCGCTGTTGATAAATCAAAACATTTTACTGATTTTTTAGAAAAGGATAGTCAGTTTCATGGATTGAATATTGAAGTCCAGAATGTTGATTTTGATCACATGGTTCTAACTGATGATAGCCTGGATGGAGTGTATTGCAGATGGGTTTTGGCGTGGGTAAATAATCCGGAGGAAGTCGTTTCCAAGATAATTAAATCAATGAAGTCGGGGGGTGTTTTTGTAAGCCATGAATATTATGATTGGTCAACTTTACAAACCGAACCACATCTTCCGGGAATTGCTAAAGGAATTGAAGGGGCCCTTAAAAGCTTTAAAGATCAGGAAGGAGATATTGACATTGGAAGACGACTACCACAGATTTTTTATGATGAAGGCTTAGAGGTTATATCTATACGGCCTATGTCCAAAATAGCATCGCCTAACGATCTTAGCTGGCATTGGCCTAAAAGTTTTTTCCATATTTATTTTCCAAAATTAATAGATGCAACTTATTTGACTCACGAAGAGGTTGAAGCTGCACTTTCCGATTTTGAAGAACTTGAATTTATGAATGGATCAACCATTCATTGTCCTCAGATGGTGGAAGTCATTGCCGTAAAGCCTTGACAATTGTAGTACTCCTTTCAATTTCCAAGGCGAGGTTCATATTGATGCAATATTTGAGAAAGATGATGTTTCGAGGTGGAAAATATAATCCTCAATCAAATAATTTAAACTTATTGGCGTCTCAGCTTTTAAAGCTTTGAAAGCAATTTTGTCAAGATTGTGACGCTTGTGTAATTTAGATTTGAGGTCTGCATCCAGATTGTCGATGACCCTAGATAGATGCAAATTATTGCCTTCCCATAGTTTTACTATATCTCCCCAATTATGATTTTGATAATTCTGAGCGGCAACCCAGACTTCTTGATCATAGCTTCAAATATTAAATCCTCTTTGCTTGAGGCATTAACAAATCTTCTCAGATTATTATTGGCGGAATCAATGAGATGGCCAAGTATTTCTTTTTTCGACCACTTGGATGGATTCTCTTTATATTCAACTTCAACATCTGATAGCGTTTTTAATTCACGAACACTTTTATTGACGACGTCTTTGAGGATAAATCCTAGATTTTCCATTTATCAGAATTAGATCTTTCTAACAAAGTATTCAGCCACAAACAAATTAGGTACCCAGCAGAGCCATGCTATGATTCGATATCCTTCTAAGAACTCCATATGAAAGACTCCACCGAATATTGGTAACCATAAGCGTAGTGTAACTGCAGCAAAACAAACAGCGTAACTCCTGATCATCCATTTTTGATGATTTGCAATATCTCCTTTCCTTACAGATAAGAATGCCCGAATAGTTGTGTATAGCCAGACAATAGACATGCTTGTAAAGCCGCTCTGAGCTACAATTCCACCCGAGGCAAATAAGGCTATAAAGAATCCTGAAAAACCGCTTAGCAATACGGCGATTACATATGTTTTTCCAACATTTCTGTGAAAATTCAGATTCCAACTTCTAATTTTTTTACTGAATTGACTCCAACCCACAAATAGAGCAATGGCCCCGGCAAAAATATGCGTGTAGAATATCGGAAGATAGTAAGCGCTGTTTAAAAGATCTGCTTTTTTTAAGCCTAACAAAGATCCACTCATATCTGTAATAAGATAGGCCAAAGGATACAATCCAACTCCGATACCAAAAAACGCAAGTAAGAAAAATAGAAAGCGTGACATATTTTTTAATTAATTGAATATAATATAGCCAGAAGTTTTTGTTTTTAGAACATATTATATATTTTCATAATATATTAATAAACAAACCAGCATTCATGCCAAAACTATATGTCCGCGACACCTCAGTTTTACTTTTCGACCATAATGCAATTATTAATTTTGAAGACAACGATATCATAATTCCGATTACTGTCCTTGAGGAATTAGATAATTTTAAAATTGGAAACGATACAAAAAAATTTGAAGCGAGAAGTGTCGTCCGGTTTTTAGATAAATTGTCTGAAAATCAAGGCTTGAATAAGTGGATTAGCCTTGGAAAGAACAAAGGCAGACTTAAGATCATTATGAATTCCGATTCTAAGGAAACGGATGCCAAAACGATCTACGGAAACGAAAAAAATGACCATAAAATATTGAATGTTGCTCTGGCTCTCAGAGACAAGCATAAAAAAACAAAAGTTGTTCTTGTTACTAAAGATATCAATCTCAGAATCAAAGCCAAGGCTCTTGGTCTGATGTCTGAAGACTATCTTACCGGAAAGGTTACAGATATCGATAATCTGTCAGAAGGCACAACGGCTTTACATAATCTTGATGCTGAAGTTATTCGCTCTCTCTATTCTGATAAGTCGATAAAAGAGAATGGGATACTCAAAGATTACAAAGTAGCTAATGGTTATTACATTTTAAATAATTGCACAGAATCCGCTTTAGCAAGATATAATAGTGTAACTGACAAGATTGAGCGGGTAGATAAAATGTATGCTTATGGTATAAAACCAAAGAATGCAGAACAGACATTTGCAATGGATGCCCTCCAGAATGCAGATATCAAATTAATTGCACTACAAGGAGTTGCTGGCACAGGGAAAACCCTTTTGGCGTTGGCTGCCGCCTTAGAACAAAAGAACAAATATGATCAGATCATTCTTTCAAGACCAATTGTTCCTTTAAGTAACAGAGATATTGGTTTTTTACCAGGAGATGCTAATGATAAGATATCTCCTTATATGGAGCCGCTTTGGGATAATTTGAAATTTATCAGATCTCAGTTCAAACAAAACGAAAAAAAGAACAAGATCATTGACGATCTTCAGGAAAGAGGAGAATTAACTTTAACGGCTCTAACATTCATTCGAGGAAGGAGTTTGACAAATGCTTTTTTCATCATTGATGAAACTCAAAACCTTACCCCTCATGAAATTAAAACAGTGATTACCAGAGCTGGAGAAGGAACAAAGATAATTTTTACGGGAGATATACATCAGATCGATAGTCCTTACATGGATGCTCAAAGCAATGGACTTACTTATCTTATCGATAAAATGAAAGGAAATCACCTCTTTGCCCATATTAAACTTGAAAAAGGGGAAAGATCTGAATTGTCAGATCTCGCAAATAAGCTTCTGTAGACTCTAAAAATCTGCCCATCGATTGATTCTGAAAGCCTATTTTTGGATCATAATTCATTTCTATGGAAATTATTAAAACTGATAATATGCCAATTGTCAACGGCCACTATTCGAGCTGCATAGAACATAATGGCGTCTTATACCTGGCTGGACAGCTCCCTTTACTTTCAGATACAAAAGAAGTACCGACAAGCATCGAAGAACAAACCCGCTTAGTCCTTCAGAAAATTGAACATATTGTGACTGAAGCCGGTAGCAATAAGAATAATATCATCCAAATCCGATTATACATTTCAAATATTGAATTATGGGGAAATGTAAATGGCGTATATTCTGAATTTTTTGGAACGCACAAACCTGTGAGGGCTGTAATTCCAACAAGAGAACTACATTATGGTTGTTTAATAGAAACAGAAGCAATTGCAGCAGTTTAATTATGGACTATAAATCTCAACTCTTAGATACTTCGAAACGGATTGAATCATTAATCCATCGAACGCCGGTATTAACATCTGAACTAATAGATCAAATGACCGGAGCGCAACTTTATTTTAAATGCGAAAATTTTCAGAAAATGGGCGCCTTTAAAATGCGGGGTGCTGCAAATGCTATTTTGCAATTAAGTGATGAACAACGGCAAAGAGGAGTCGTAACTCATAGTTCAGGCAATTTTGCTCAGGCGGTCTCCTTAGCAGCTCGAAAACTAAATGTAGAAGCCTTCATAGTTATGCCCTCTAATGCGCCCGCCGTTAAAAAAGAAGCTGTAAGAGATTATGGTGGAATTATTACGGAATGTACTCCGACGATCGAAGCTCGTGAGGAAGCCACAAAGCTTATCGTTAAAGAAAAGGGAGCTTCTATGCTTCATCCTTCTAATGATATTGATGTGATACTTGGGCAAGGGACTGCGGCTGTCGAATTGCTGGAATCTTCGGGAGACCTGGATTGTATCTTAGTTCCAGTAGGGGGAGGTGGCTTGCTTGCGGGGACTGCAATGGCAGCCAGATCATTTGGAGTCGATTGTAAAACTATTGGTGCTGAACCGGCACAAGCAGACGATGCATTTAGATCTCTTAAATCCGGAAAAATTGAATACAATATAACCGCTGAAACTATTGCAGATGGGTTGAGAACACATCTTGGCGATATAAATTTTCCAATTATTCAAAAACTTGTAGATCGAATAATTACTGTGGAAGAGAAAGAAATAATTGCAGCAATGAGAATATTATGGGAGCGTATGAAAATTGTGATTGAACCATCAAGTGCTGTGCCATTTGCTGCAGTATTGAAGAAAAAAGAACTGTTTGCGAATAAGAAAATTGGAATAATTCTTTCTGGTGGAAATGTAGATTTGTCCAAACTCCCTTTTTAGTTATAAATCTGATCGTCTGAAACCATATATCAATTCATCTTCATATTGACTATTCTTGAAAATGGTTTTTTCTAATCGCGCTTCTAATTTAAAACCGGATTTTTCCAGAGCTTTTTGTGAGCCTATATTTCTTCCAAATGGTTTCGCGAAAATCCTATCAATATCCCAGTTTTTAAAACCATAATCAACCATCTGCTTTATTGCATTTGTCATTATTCCTTTAGACCAATATTTTTCAGCCAGCCAATAACCTAATTCTGCATTTTTATGAAATATATCGGATTGAGGGTGAATGCCAATACATCCTGAAAGTTCTGTTTCAATATCGATAGCCATTATGTTTCTGGGATTTTCCTTTGTTGCAAATTTGATGAATTCGATGCCATCGTTTTCAGTATAAGGGTAGGGGAACCTATTTGTTAGATTACCTGCAACCCCGGCGTTATTGGCGTATTTGAGGAGGCATTCTAAATCCCCTACTTCTATGGGTCTCAATGTAAAATTCATTTTTAAATTTAATCGTTTGAAAATAAATTTAAATTGCGGATTTTTAAATTTTAGATATGAGTCAAGATTATACTCAAAGGGTAACTCCGTTAGGTATTTACTTTTTGCAAGTTTGAACTGCTGATGGATGATTTCTGCGATTTTTCCTTCGCCTTTCATCCTCTTCTTGAACCTGTTGTCATTGACCTGGCCACCATGTAGCTCTTTGATTTTATTTATTACTTTTTTGGCCCTGTCTGGAAAATACTGATTCAACCAGTGTTCAAAGATTTTTGCTACATCACCATTTAATCTAATGACGATTTGGCCGATACCATTAACTCCTAATTCTGCAAGCTTTTTTACCAAAGGAAAAATATCATGATCATTCAATCCTGGAATTATTGGAGCTGCAAGTGCTGTCACAGGAATATCATTATCTACAAGAGACGCTATTAACTTTAGTCTTGATGGTATTGATGATGCTCGTGGTTCTAGTTTTTGTCTTAGTGTATCGTCAAGTGTGTTTATCGATATAGCTACAGTGACTAGATTCATTTCATTTAAGGCTTTAAGGATATCTAAATCTCTGAGAATCAAATTGTTTTTTGTAATCAGACCAACCGGGTGTTTGAAATCCAAGCAACACTGAAGAAGAGAACGCGTAATTTTATATTTCTTTTCGACAGGCTGGTAACAGTCTGTACTACCGGACATCATAATAGGACTCGGTTTCCAATGTTTTGAATTAAGCTTCTTTTTAAGCAATTCAGCAGCATTCGTCTTGACGATTATGTTTGTTTCAAAATCTAAACCCGCACTATAGCCCCAATAATTATGTGTATTTCTTGCATAGCAATAAACACAACCATGTTCACATCCTTGATAGGGGTTCATTGAATATGACATGGGAATATCAACACTAGGCACCTCGTTTACAATTGATTTAGCTATACTCTCAATTACTTTTGTTTTTAATCGACGATCATTATCGTCGATTAAGTCGTCTAACAGCAACGATGACTTATTAGTAGATTCGTACTTGTTTTAAGGATTTATTGTTGAACCTCTGCTCTTGTATTTTTTATTAGACGATAAAAACGATATAATATGATGAAAAATACGACATATATTTTAATTTTTCTTAATGTCTATTCAATTTTCTGATAGATTGGCCTGTATATTTCTGAGGTCTTTGGTAATATTGGCTCCGAAAATTAAATACAAGAGATTGATTTTCAATCTATTAAGCACATTTTTACGATTCTGATAAGATTTCAAGCAGGATTGCTCCAGAAATTTTTCATCAAAACCGGCCCATTCACCAGCAACAACTACTAGATTCACATAAAGCACAGGAAAAAGTTCATATTTATTAATTTCCACGATTTCTGAATAAGTAAAAGGAGATTTTTGAATCTTTTCAGAAATAGACCTAAAAGTCTGTTTATTCAATTCAATATCCAGATATAAAACAGATAAAGATTCCCAAATGATTTTTCTGGCTTCTAATGTCACTGAACTTGTTTTGATTCTATAAGATCCCATTTATTTCCGTAGAGATCTACGAAAACAGCAACAGTACCATATGGTTCTTCAATTGGTTCTCGAATAAATTCTACACCACGAGAGCTGTAGTTATTATAGTCTCGCCAAAAATCATCAGTAAATAAAAATAGAAATACTCTCCCTCCAGATTGATTGCCTATAGCTTTTTCCTGACTAAGGCCGTCTGCTTTTGCCAATAGAAGACATGTCTCAGTAGCTCCTTTGGGAGAAACCCTTACCCATCTTTTAGTTTCTGATAATTTGGTGTCTTCAATAAGTTCAAACTCTAGAATATCGGTGTAAAAGTGAATAGCTTCATCATAGTCTTTAACGACCAATGCCATATTAGCGATGTGTTGTTTCATCTATGCCACCTTTAGTTCTCTGAAAACCATAGAATTTTATCGGGATCATATATTCCAGCTTCTCTTCCGTTTCCCATATCGGTTGGTGGATTTATTAAAGTTCCACCACTCGCAAGAGCTATCTTTAAAGTGTGATCAAGATCTTTCACTACAAAATGAAACTGATACCTATTTTGTGCAGACGTATTTCCGGCAAGTTCAGCTGGGCAGAGTAGGATATCAAAATCTTTACTCTTTCCAAAATATAATGTAGAACCATACATTTCTCTACTTTCAAAATCAATTTCAAAAACCGAATGATAGAACTTAATCATATCATTCATTTTGACAACAGCTATTGTAACGCTCTCTAAGTACATAGGCTAATAACTAAATATCTTGTCTGACCTTTAATGATGTTTATGAGTGAGTGGTTTAAATTTAAACGCCTTGTGTTTACCATAGGCTAATTTATTTTCTCCTTCGGTTATAATTATTTTTCGATTTACGGGTAAGTCTGCGAATGCAGATGTTGTCTTTTCTGCATTCGGCCAGAAGATAGTTAATTGTTTAATTTGTGTGGCCTGACCAAGTCCAATCTCCAATTGGAGGCTATTCCCACCAAAACTTGAACCGCTCGATACTGTTCTTACAATCTTCCTTTCTTCACCATCATCGTTAACTTTGAGAACCAATTTTGCTCCAATAGCTGATTTATTTGATTTAGTGCCGATGAGATCTAAACAAGTCCAATTATTTTTCCCTTCATTCGGGTTTTCATAAAAGACGTTTCTGAATACATCTCCATTGAAAGAGCCTCCCATAACCGCATAAATATCCTGGTCGCCATCATGATCAAAATCTCCAAAGCCGACACCATGTCCTTTTTGGATGTGTCCAAAACCGGATGCATAAGTCACATCTTCAACTTTATTTCCACCCAAATTTCTATAGACTTTGTTTGGAACTATTGTATTGAAATTAGGTTCTCCTGTTCCTAAGAAAATATCGAGATAACCGTCATTATCCAGATCGCCATAATTTGAACCCATCGTCAGTGCGGATTCAGTAAATCCCGTTTCTTTACCTTTTTCGAGGAAGGTGTTATTCCCTAGATTTATGTAAAGTCTAGGTCTCAGTCTATGACTTGCCTGATTTATACTAGCGGCGAATGAGTAAGCCCCTGATTCCGGAACATCAGCATAAGAAGAAACAAAAATATCTTCTAATTCATCATTGTTGAAGTCGAAAAACCAACAAGGAAAACTGATGCTTGGCGCCAAGGTTCCAGAATTAACGGATATATTTTGAAATGCAATTCTATCTTTTGTTGAGCTGTTTTTCAATAACATATTACCTGTTCCCAGGACGGATATATATAGATCAGGTAATCTGTCATTATTAATATCCCCGGCAGCAACCCCTTTACAAAATCCTTGATAATTCAGACCGATTTGAGAAGCGATTTCTTCAAATGTTCCGTCTCCATTATTATGGTAAAACTCATTTGGAAATGCACCTCCTCTTTCTGATTCATTGCCGATGTAAATATCAAGATGTCCATCCAGGTCAAAATCGGCTATTGCAGCGGTTTGTGTAGGTTTTTCAGAATAAAATCCTGCTTCGACAGTAATATCGGTGAATGTTCCATCTCCGTTGTTTTGGAGTAGGGAGTTCGGGATTTTGCCTTGTGTATTGAACCATGCACCTCTTAAAACTAAAACATCTTCAAATCCATCATTATTAAAATCTCCATGTTTGATATTTAAGCCTCCTGAGACTCCGGTTAATCTACTTTCAGAAGTACGATCTATAAAGCTTCCATCACCACTATTTTCAAAATATTGAAGCTGATGTCCAAAACCCCAAGAGGAGCATATAATATCCAAATGTCCATCATTATTGAAGTCTTCAGTACAAACTCCACCAGCCAAGCCAATCTGATCTATACCTAATCCCCCTGCGATATCTGTGAATTTGTTCAGAGATGAAGATTTATAAAAATATGATTCCGGAATTAAAAATTGGGGAGGAACTTCATCAGGATATTTGCCTAGAGTCATACAAGCTATATTCAGTAAATATTTTGATTGCAAATCATCGGGATTTAGTTCTAGTATTTCTTTATACAATTTAATGGCTTCGGTTGATCCTTGTGGTTTAGTATGATAGGCCTCCTCAGCTATTGGAATAACACAAGAAGCTGAATTATGATTGGCTAAGCAATTTTCCTGTTCTCCTAAGCGCATATATGAAATGGCTAGAATCTGTTTCATTTTCAAAACTACATTTTGCTTACCTACAAAATCTAGATCTTTAATACCTGTGAACAAAGTATTCATTTGTTTAATTGCTTTTTGAGTTTGACCGGACTTAAGCAATTCACTGGAATATTGTATCATGATATTCATCTTATCCATTCCTTGAGAACTATTGATTCGATTTCCATATAGGATAGCTCTCTCCTGATTCATATAAAAGGCAATCTTTAAAGGATCGATATTCTTTTCAGCTAATCGGACCTTGTCAATCATATTCAAAGTTCGGGCATCTGGAATATTGCTTTTTGCGACAGAAGTTGTGCTGGTTGACTCACCATCATTGTTACAGGATAATAAGAAAAAGAGGGAAATTAAAACTATGCTATTTTTCATTTACTTCTAAAATATCAATTAATGTTAATTGCAAAATATAAAGTATCTTAAAATCTTTTCAGTCATGACATAAGATATTCACATCAGGGCTCAAAGTTAGAAGGAAGGTCGTAAAATCAAACTCCATCAGCTTTCTAAAATCCAGGGATATGCTATTTTGAAGGCCGCTCTCCACGTTCGATGATCGTGTCGTTTACCTCTTTGTTTTACATAATTTATTTGATCTTTCGTCATACCTGCTTCCTTAAGGTTTTTATAGCATCTTGAAGAAAGACCTACCATATTTCCTTCTCCGGAACCCACACTTAGAAAGAGCTTTTTGTCAGAGATGTTTTTTTCTTGATGTATAGAGAAGATCTCTTCAGATACCCAGAATGAAGGTGAAAACACCAATGCTTTACCAAATATATCTTCGTGTTCCATTAATGTATAATATGCTAATAGTCCTCCCAAAGAGCATCCTCCGATTATAGTATTTGCAGGATCTGTTTTTGTACGATATAAGGAATCGATCATTGGTTTTAGAGTATGAGCAATAAATCTGGCAAATGCTTTACCGTATATTTCTTCTTCAGAATCTCTTCCGGACCTATATGGTTTATACTCTTTGGATCTATGTTCATTGCTTTCAATACCGATAACAATTGCAGGTGGGCCACCGGTATCTATTGTTTTTTCAATTTGTTCGTCAACTTGCCATTCATATCCTCCCGCAGTTAAGTCATTAAAAAGTGATTCTCCATCTAACATATATATTACAGGGTATGTGATTGAATCCTCATAATATCCCGGTGGTATAAATACTTGTAAGTTCCTTTTGTTATTTAAATCGTCAACAAAAGCATCATTAACACGATGTACATTTTGACTTGCGGTATGAACTGGATTTTCAGTCAGTTGTTTCATTTTGAAATGATCATAGGCTTGCATTCCAAATATATATCCGAAGTATAATCCAATCTTAAGGATTATCAGCAAAATAATTTTAAAGACTTTTTTGAGCATTTTACTTCATAATTTTGAAAATGGGGTAGCGCATATATTCTTTTTCAGAATGTGGAGAATGAGAATAAATAAAGTCTAATTGGGCACGGGGATTTGATGCAAATGATTCATCTTCTGATTTTCTGAGTTCAAACTTTTGATTTAATTCAGGATCTGATTTTAGTATATCTACTGCAAGATCTTCAAATACATAAGATGAAAAATATTCTTTTCTCTGGAGAATCATATCGAAAAAATTCCATTTGAAAAATGAATCTTCAGCTTGTGGTTCTAAGGTTTCGATGATATATCTATTCCCGTCCTGGTTGACAGGTACGAGAATATCCCCTTTCCTGAAATGAACCTTCTTCTGTTCTTCGTGCAATTGAGTTTTATAATGATAATAATGCTCTTCAAAGGCTCTCTTACTTGTTTCAAATCCATCGATATAAGTAACACTCACTTCCATTTCTTTGTCTTCAGTCATAACTTCATACTGAATATTATTTATACCGAGAAGATGAATAACCCTATGCCAGGATTGAGGAATTACATAATAATCTGGTTTAGTTACTGTAATTGCATCTTTAAAGGAATCGAAATAAGGAATCGATTTAATAAAGGGTTTGTTCTGGTCATAGTATAGACGATCTTTCCCAGTGATTTCACTTTTTTTATAAGCTGATTCGTAGCCTTTAAATTCAATTATTTTATTTTTCTCAGCGTCCACTTCCCAGGTGATTGCAAATTCCTCCTGATGCTTAACTTTGTTTTTTGCTTCATTTCGAATCTTCAGCAATTCCGTTTTATTTTGGTGAGCTGCCATGACTAATGCTTTCATAAATTCTAAAGTGGATTCTACTCTTTGCTTGTATGGTTTCAGCATATGAGTTTCTGTCATGAATCCAATTGTATTGAAAAGAGCAGTATAGCCTGTTGAATATCGAGGGTAATCCGGAAACTGTTCGATTCCTTTGTCCGGAGTAGAGTGTTGCAAGTGACTTCCCCAAAGGTTTACGTAAGGGGTCATTCCTGTTTCGTGCTTATCATGTAAATCGTCAAATAAAAGTGGACCATTAAGTGAATAAAATTAAGTTATACATAACTATTAAATTCACTTTATTATGACCAAGAAAAACAAATCAGCAGAATCTTATGTCCGAGATGGAAAAAGAAGGACAAGACGTAAATTTTCTACAGAAGAAAAGATTAGAATAGTCATTGAAGGATTAAGAGGAGAACAAAGTGTTGCTTCTCTTTGTAGAAGAGAAGAGATTTCACAACCACTATATTATAAGTGGAGTAAAGATTTCATGGAAGCAGGGAAGAAACGTTTAAAGGGAGACACAGAACGTGAAGCCAACACTTCAGAAGTTCAACATCTAAAGACAGAAAATCAAGACCTTAAAGAGGTAGTAGCAGAACTTACTCTGAAAAATCGTGTGCTTAAAAAAAGCTTGAATGGAGTAAAATAAAATTCAAGAAGTATATGCGATTTACAGCAAAAGAAAAAATGGAACTGATTAGGCTGGTTGAGCAATCCGAATGGAGTGTTAGACGAACGCTTAAAGAAATCGGTATTCACAAATCAACCTTTTACAACTGGTATAAGAAATATCGGGAAAATGGAATTGTAGGATTAGAGGAAAAGAAAAGTACAAGGAAGCATTACTGGAACAAGATTCCTGATCGGATCAGGTCTGATATATTGAATCTGGCACTGGAAGTTTCAGAGCTTTCTTGTAGAGAATTGGCTTGCAGGTATACTGATGAGAATCAATACTTTATAAGCGAAAGCAGTGTTTACAGAATATTGAAATCTGCTGGACTGATAAACCCTCCTCATTATGATCTGATATCTGCCGCAGATGAATTTAAAGACAAAACAACAACTGTCAATCAAATGTGGCAAACTGATTTTACTTATTTCAAAATCATTGGCTGGGGATGGTATTACCTATCGACTATATTAGATGATTATTCTAGGTACATTATAAGTTGGGAGTTGTGCTCAACGATGAAAACCCTTGATGTAAAAAATACTTTGAATCAGGCATTAAACCATCCAAATGTAAATTTGAATAAACCGCCTAAGTTATTATCTGATAATGGATCTTGTTATTTAAGTCAAGAGTTGAGCTCTTATTTGGATGATTACAAAATTAAACATGTGAGAGGAAGACCTGGTCATCCTCAAACGCAAGGCAAGATTGAAAGGTATCACAGAACAATGAAAAATGTAATTAAACTGGATCATTATTACAGCCCAGGTGAATTGAGTTTTCCTCTTTCACAATTTGTAAAATATTATAACCATCACAGATATCATGAATCTTTACAAAACTTGACACCAGCAGATGTTTATTATGGATTAAAAGAAGAAAAACTGAAGAGAAGAAAATTATGTAAACACAAAACATTTAAAAAACGCAGACAAGAATATTTCAATTTAACTTTTAAAAGTGTAACTTAATTTTATTCACTTAATGGTCCACTTTGGTTTGAAGACCTACATACTTACCTTATGTATTTTCGGTTTCCCACTGGGTCCTAATTGGCTTTTTGGTATTCCTTTTTCAGCAGCCTCTTTAAGATTTTTCGCTTTGGTAGCATTAACTGCTTTCTTAGTTCCCTTTACAGCCTTGGTCGCTCCAGCAGGAACATAAGGAATTAGAACCGCAAGACCATCAGCAGCCAAATCCGTCCAATGCCCTTGAGCAGCCTCATGATCTCCTTTTATATGATCTACTATAGCAGCACCTGCATCATATACGACATTTGCAATATCCCATATAGTTTCTATTGGCCATCGACCATCTGGATCCTTAAATCTAATTGGATTATTGAAGCAATAATTGTATGGACTGTATTGTGGACCTCGTTCAGCCAGCGGATCGGTTCCTATAAACCTCTACACTCCTTTTTACTCCTTTTCCAACTTCTTTACACAGCCTTTCAAGCTCTTTTCATTGTGCCTTTGCACAGCGCTAAAGATAGCCATTTTATTTTTTCATTTGAAGATCTCAATTGAAAAACATCTCACATGAAAAAAAATAAATTGGGTTTTACTTTTGGGTTTTGGTGGTTAGTAAAGCTCTCCCTGTTCCATGTTTTGCCAACCCTTCAAGCACAGCATTGTAAATCGTCAAATAAAAGTGGACCATTAAGTGAATAAAATTAAGTTATACATAACTATTAAATTCACTTTATTATGAACAAGAAAAACAAATCAGCAGAATCTTATGTCCGAGATGTAAAAAGAAGGACAAGACGTAAATTTTCTACAGAAGAAAAGATTAGAATAGTCATTGAAGGATTAAGAGGAGAACAAAGTGTTGCTTCTCTTTGTAGAAGAGAAGAGATTTCACAACCACTATATTATAAGTGGAGTAAAGATTTCATGGAAGCAGGGAAGAAACGTTTAAAGGGAGACACAGAACGTGAAGCCAATACTTCAGAAGTTCAACATCTAAAGACAGAAAATCAAGACCTTAAAGAGGTAGTAGCAGAACTTACTCTAAAAAATCGTGTGCTTAAAAAAAGCTTGAATGGAGTAAAATAAAATTCAAGAAGTATATGCGATTTACAGCAAAAGAAAAGATGGAACTGATTAGGCTGGTTGAGCAATCCGAATGGAGTGTTAGAAGAACTCTCAAGGAAATTGGTATTCACAAATCAACCTTTTACAACTGGTATAAGAAATATCGGGAAAATGGAATTGTAGGATTAGAGGAAAAGAAAAGTACAAGGAAGCATTACTGGAACAAGATTCCTGATCGGATCAGGTCTGATATATTGAATCTGGCACTGGAAGTTTCAGAGCTTTCTTGTAGAGAATTGGCTTGCAGGTATACTGATGAGAATCAATACTTTATAAGCAAAAGCAGTGTTTACAGAATATTGAAATCTGCTGGACTGATAAACCCTCCTCATTATGATCTGATATCTGCCGCAGATGAATTTAAAGACAAAACAACAACTGTCAATCAAATGTGGCAAACTGATTTTACTTATTTCAAAATCATTGGCTGGGGATGGTATTACCTATCGACTATATTAGATGATTATTCTAGGTACATTATAAGTTGGGAGTTGTGCTCAACGATGAAAACCCTTGATGTAAAAAATACTTTGAATCAGGCATTAAACCATCCAAATGTAAATTTGAATAAACCGCCTAAGTTATTATCTGATAATGGATCTTGTTATTTAAGTCAAGAGTTGAGCTCTTATTTGGATGATTACAAAATTAAACATGTGAGAGGAAGACCTGGTCATCCTCAAACGCAAGGCAAGATTGAAAGGTATCACAGAACGATGAAAAATGTAATTAAACTGGATCATTATTACAGCCCAGGTGAATTGAGTTTTCGTCTTTCACAATTTGTAAAATATTATAACCATCACAGATATCATGAATCTTTACAAAACTTGATACCAGCAGATGTTTATTATGGATTAAAAGAAGAAAAACTGAAGAGAAGAAAATTATGTAAACACAAAACATTTAAAAAACGCAGACAAAAATATTTCAATTTAACTTTTAAAAGTGTAACTTAATTTTATTCACTTATTGTCCACTTTGGTTTGAAGACCTACAATAACCTTTGACGGATTCTGAAGTAATTTCAGAGCGGAAGATTGTTTTTGGACAGTTTGAGCATCACAGTCCATATATTCAGTGGTACAATCAAGATTATTGCATTCAACATAATTCTCGGCAGAAACTTGGGTTCCGCCATTAAATGACTGCATATTCATAATATAATCAAGAAATTCATCCAAGCTAACTGCTTGTTGAACACCATTTATCATAACATCAAATGACTGTTCGTATGAATTTATTTCTATCGTTTGTTGAATATAATAATCTCCATATATACTTGTTAAATAATTATCCGGAATGTATAATTCATCACCATCACAGAATCTCAATCGAAAGACTGTTAATGGCAGATTGATGGAATCTAGACTTACAGCTCTTTTCTGAACCAATGAAGTAACCCCATCTATATTACATTCTACATCAATCTCGTTGGTATAATGCGCAAACAGACTATCTAATATGTTAGCTATAGAAGTATCCTGTGCCGGTATATCCAGGCCATAAGCATCACATCCTGTTGGTTCCGGACAGCTATGGCTTGTACAATTTTCATAGTCTTCCGAACTCAATTCGACATTGAATCGCATCTGTAAAAGTTGTCCAATATTCACTGTATATTCTTCCACAATATCTGCTGTATCAGTGTCGTCGATTGGTTGTTGGGGATTACAGTTTGCCAAATGCTGACCAAAAGCAAAAGGTGCAAGATTTTGATTTATTCTTCTTAACCAACCTCGATCGTTATAATCGTAATCCAATGACTGAAGGGCTCCTGATTTAGGTCCTCCACCAAGAAATTTCTCCATTACCAAACCCTCGAGGCAATAATCAACTTGACTGAGTAAATGCGCCTCATTACTATCAATAGTTATAGTATTGGATGTGATCCTATCCCAAATATCATATTTGTTATCATATTTAATATTAAGAGGAGTATTTTGGGTGTCAAATAATCTATCCTCTATGACGACATTGTCGGCATCATTATAAGTGAGTGTAAGTTCATCTACCTTACCATCGTAACTTTCGGTATAAGTTTTTTCAACTCTTCCAAATTCATCATAATGAAAGGAGGACCATATAAAATTAGGTGTAGGGGAATCATCCAATAATCTTGTTTTTTGAGCAACCAATCTACCATTCAGGAGTTTTGAAGGAGTGTCACAAGGAATATGACTTGGTGTCGGACAATTTTGAGCTGCTGATTCATCGTAAAAGTATTCAACTAAGATACCTAGAGAATCATGTTCTTCTTCGGTGACTCTACCAAAATTATCATAGGTATAGCTTAATACATTTCCATTCGGATCAGTAGAACTGGCTACAAGTTTTTTCTGATTATAGGTATAGGTGTTGGATCCTTCTTGTCCGGGAATTACTTTTTTAGTTTGGAGATCATTTCTTTCATATTCATATTCAAAAGTTTCTCCATTAGGCGAAGTTATTTCTTTGACCTGGTTATTAATGTAGTAGGTATAACTTGTGGTATTTCCCAGGGCATCCTCGAAATGATCCAATCTATCGATTTTATCTTTGAATTCTATTGAGACATTCCCAACTTCATCTGTAAATGTTTTTTTGAATAATCCGTTTTCAGAGTCATAGCTTAATAATGAACTTGAGCTATCAGGATACATTTCTGAACTTATTCGATTTAATGGACTTGCTTCATAATTAAGGGTTATTAGATGATTGTTAGGCAAAAAGAATTTTTTGCTTACTTGTCCAATACTGTTATAAACAATTTCTTCTGTTATGACATCTGCTCCGTTAGCAAAAGCTTTTAAAAGTGATTGAACTGGTCTGTTAAGTCCATCAAAATAATTATAACTTACTTTAGAAAAAGCGTCTCCATATGTTGTCGAACTTTTTATAAAATTTGGAGCGTACTCGTATTCGAATGATGATATTCGATTGCCAGAATTCTCAGTAATCGAAGCTAATCTTAAATATTCATCGTAGGAATAACTTATGGCAATTCCATCTATACCTACAATTTTTTTAATTAGATTCAGATCCTCATCATAATAAAAACTATCTATTTGTCCATTAAAAGACTTGCTTTCCAATTGACTGAGGTTATTCCAGGATAAACTTATATTGTTCCATCCATCTTCATTGTATAAGGTTGGTTTGGCTAGTGTAGTATCATAGTCAACAAAAGTTCGTTGAATAATATAACCACCATTATGTATCCCATTTTGAATATCATAATCAGCTTCGTAGATTGAATCTCGAATGACATAAGGACCCTTGGTAGAGTTGAACTTATCATAAACTTTCTTGTGACCTCGAACTGGACATTATTGAGAAGGTTTTCTGTTTCAATAACGGGAAACCTTCTCTGGTTAGATAATTCAGTATTAATAGTATCATTGAAATCGAAAGGGTATTTTAAGTTCGTTTTATAGGTGTCGTTATCTACATAGAAATTTTCATTTCTTAATTTGAATTTAGTAGAATCATATTCAAAAGACTTAAAAGTATTAAGACCATCTTTTGAGAAGGATGTGGAATCTAATTGAATGAATACTTCATAAATACTTCTGTCTGCTAAGATCAATGTACATCCTCCTCCTGGTAATTGGGGATTAACAGGCTCTTCTATATTAACTAAATTTGTGTCAATTTCTTGGAAGGAATAGAAATTTTCTGAGCTTGATAGCAACTCATCTGATCCATTATATAAAAATTTTGCTTTTCGCAATCCCCGTTTATAAGCAGAAGAGGTCGGTTGGATAAAAGGGAAATTATCAAATACTCCTAACCCAGCTGGTAATTGAGAAATATTGGCTTCCTCATCTGGATAATCATTTGCTGAAGTAAATTCATAGATTGTATATCCATTATTTACAACTGTTTCTATGACCCTTGAATAAGTGATTTGTTAGCCTATGTTACTCACAAGAGGAGTTGAAGAACGAAAAAGATTGGATTCAACAGTAGTTTGATTTTTAGGAGAAAAATCCGTGCAAAAATTGGCATATGATGGAAGACTATGAGCATAACCACTTGATGAACTATCAGACTCCATATAGCTGTAGTTGATAAGCTGTAGATTTCCATTGTCATCATCAATACTGATTGAAAACAATCTGATACCTCCACCTGTATATTCTATACTATCATATTTAAATTTGTGCAGCTCATAATTCAATGTATGCTTTCCTCCTGTTGGATATACAACTTCTTTGAGAGCTGAAGTTCTGGCGTGAGCAACGCTACTTTGTCTATTGGCCCCTGAGACATATATAGATGAATCACCATTGTTTCTAGGTAATGTTGAGATTGAATAATTGGTTGAATCATTGGTGTAATACCAAATTTCTGGGATTCCATCTGTTGAGCTGTTTCCATTGAAATAGCCCCACAGATCAGATTCAACTGAGGTTTTGTGAGGTAATGAATTATCATCATAATAATCAAATAAATATCCTGGAACATTACTTGTAAGACCGTTTTTATTTTTTAATTGAACTATTTCATTGAGCTTCAACCTGTAACCTGTATGACTGCCTTGAAAATTACTAGGACCTGTAAAATAATCCTGAATAAAGTCATATCCTGATCGATAATTATAATTTTGTTGGAGATCCAGATCATAGACATTCATAGAACTAAACTTTTTATCACCTAGAATATCCAATCTTTTTTCGTTTTCAAACTCAATCTTACCATATCTCCAGTAAATCGTTTTCAGAATTGAATTATTTGAACTTAAACTAAAGTTTGGAAAAAGTTGATCAGCTTCATCCTGCATAGAGGGGCAATTGCAATAGGAACCAGCGCCAGTTGCATTATTATAGGATGTAAATAATTTTGGATATTCTAACCTACCAGATTCTTCATATTCAAAAGTTATTTCTTCATTATTTGTAACATTATGAATTTTTGTCAGTTTCCAGGTAGCAGAATAAGTATCTGTAACCCAAAATCCTCTGCCTTGTTGATTTTCATGAAGTTGATATTTATTATTTACTGTAAAAATGATTTTATCAAAAGTGTAAGTTTTCCCATTCTCATCCTTAATTTCAAATGAAACTATCATATCTGGATCATTATTTCGATCGGTGATGGTACTTGAAACGTCAAAATAAGACTCTGATTCTAATACTATTGAATCGTCCATCATTTCATAGCTAATTACAACATTATTGTAAGGCATTTGCACTACATTCCCATCTTGATCCAAAGTAAATTTTCCTGTTGGTCCTCCAGGAATAGAATAGTAAAATTCATCAGGATATTGATCGCAGGAATAGAGATAGTCATCTTCGCATCCATCTTGAATGTATCCGGTAATATTATAATTAGTTCCTCCTCCTCCTTGAGTATCATCTTCAACACCAATTGTGTATAGACTTTCATCAGCGATCCCTCTTACATTCCTGGTGACTTGTCCAGCAGCATTAAGATTCCAACCTAATCCTAATCGGCTTGCCTCATCTGAAACTTTCGTTCCGGTCGTAGTATAACTTGCAGTAATAGGCAGATTTAATCTATCACCTTGTATAGTATATAATGGAATTTGGACTTTCGGAGACCCGGAAGAATAATTGTTCCCAATTTCAATTTCTTTTATCAAGGATGAAGATTCGGGCGAAGGAGGAACAAAATCGACAGGAGTTTGAGCCCTGAGATTAAGGGAAATTAAGCAGCAAATTATTACCACAACACCAATGAATAATACATTACTCTTAAGTTGTAAAAAGCTGTTCTTATGAATTGAATATATATGAGTTGTTGGATGTGTCATATGATGTTCTATTTGTGGATGATTGAAAATTTGTCTACTATTAACTCTTGCTCATTTTCCAGGCTAATGAAATAAATGCCTGAGTGAAGGTGACTTAGATCAAGTTGAATTGAATTGAGGCCTTGCTCTAAAGCTTCCGATCTTTTAAAGACATTTTTACCGGATGGATCATAAATATTAATGCTCAGATTATTTCCTTCATAGTTGAGGTATTCGACAATTAAAACATTGTTGGTTGGGTTGGGGTAAATTTTGTAGTTAGTGGAGGAATAGAAGCTGACATTGTCATCGGGGTCAGTAAAACAAGCTGAAATGGTCTTATCTAAATTGTCTCCACATCCATTAGAATCCGTCAATTGAAATTGATATGTTCCTGAAACAAGTAAATGAGAAATACTTTGTCCTGTTCCTATTAGACTATTACTTGGGTCATACCAGGCATATGAATAACTTCCACTTCCTCCAGTTGAAGTACTTGTCCAGGTAATTGAATCTCCAGGACAATTATCATTAGGATCTCCAAAATCTACTAATGCAGTTAAATCTTGATTGACATCAACTGATTTAGTTGTTTGTTTAATACAATAATCATCAATCACAGTAAATGATATAGTTTTTGAACCTACAGTTGACCACCAAACAAGATGAGGTCCTAGACCAGATGCAGAACTTGGAACACTATTCTGTCCAAATGACCATACAAGAGAATCTCCTGTATTTGTAGTAGAAAATAGTACTGGATAACTAACTCCAACCCCACAAGTGTAATCATCTGAAGTAATTATTGGATCTGCCATCGGAGCGTTCAATACCGTTATCGTCTGTGTATGACTTGATGTATTGCTACATTCATCACTAGCTTCCCACTTCCTCGTAAATGTATATGATGTACCTATCTGTGGATTCACAGTTTCAGTAAAATTGACATCGACGTTTGCGTCACAATTATCTGTAGCTGTTAATGTTGGAGCCGAAGGGACTTGATCACAGTCTACCGTAGTGTCTGAAGGTGGATTCGTTATACTAGGTGAAATTGTGTGTAAATCGTCAAATAAAAGTGGACCATTAAGTGAAATATTAAAAGTTATACATAACTATTAAATTCACTTTATTATGAACAAGAAAAACAAATCAGCAGAATCTTATGTCCGAGATGTAAAAAGAAGGACAAGACGTAAATTCTCTACAGAAGAAAAGATTAGAATAGTCATTGAAGGATTAAGAGGAGAACAAAGCGTTGCTTCTCTTTGTAGAAGAGAAGAGATTTCACAACCACTATATTATAAGTGGAGTAAAGATTTCATGGAAGCAGGGAAGAAACGTTTAAAGGGAGATACAGAACGTGAAGCCAATACTTCAGAAGTTCAACATCTAAAGACAGAAAATCAAGACCTTAAAGAGGTAGTAGCAGAACTTACTCTAAAAAATCGTGTGCTTAAAAAAAGCTTGAATGGAGTAAAATAAAATTCAAGAAGTATATGCGATTTACAGCAAAAGAAAAGATGGAACTGATTAGGCTGGTTGAGCAATCCGAATGGAGTGTTAGAAGAACTCTCAAGGAAATTGGTATTCACAAATCAACCTTTTACAACTGGTATAAGAAATATCGGGAAAATGGAATTGTAGGATTAGAGGAAAAGAAAAGTACAAGGAAGCATTACTGGAACAAGATTCCTGATCGGATCAGGTCTGATATATTGAATCTGGCACTGGAAGTTTCAGAGCTTTCTTGTAGAGAATTGGCTTGCAGGTATACTGATGAGAATCAATACTTTATAAGCGAAAGCAGTGTTTACAGAATATTGAAATCTGCTGGACTGATAAACCCTCCTCATTATGATCTGATATCTGCCGCAGATGAATTTAAAGACAAAACAACAACTGTCAATCAAATGTGGCAAACTGATTTTACTTATTTCAAAATCATTGGCTGGGGATGGTATTACCTATCGACTATATTAGATGATTATTCTAGGTACATTATAAGTTGGGAGTTGTGCTCAACGATGAAAACCCTTGATGTAAAAAATACTTTGAATCAGGCATTAAACCATCCAAATGTAAATTTGAATAAACCGCCTAAGTTATTATCTGATAATGGATCTTGTTATTTAAGTCAAGAGTTGAGCTCTTATTTGGATGATTACAAAATTAAACATGTGAGAGGAAGACCTGGTCATCCTCAAACGCAAGGCAAGATTGAAAGGTATCACAGAACGATGAAAAATGTAATTAAACTGGATCATTATTACAGCCCAGGTGAATTGAGTTTTCCTCTTTCACAATTTGTAAAATATTATAACCATCACAGATATCATGAATCTTTACAAAACTTGACACCAGCAGATGTTTATTATGGATTAAAAGAAGAAAAACTGAAGAGAAAAAAATTATGTAAACACAAAACATTTAAAAAACGCAGACAAGAATATTTCAATTTAACTTTTAAAAGTGTAACTTAATTTTATTCACTTATTGTCCACTTTGGTTTGAAGACCTACATACTTATATATGGCAGATAGCTAATAAATTAATTGAACAAATTAATTCTCAAGAAGAAATTAGGTCTAGATTTCCCCAAGATCTAAATTCTGATTATCTCGAATATCCTGAATTTGACCTCCCGGTTTTGTTCGATCTCGTTGAGGATAATGAAATAATTATTTTAAAGACTCATGG
This sequence comes from Saprospiraceae bacterium, assembly GCA_965248155.1. Lineage (GTDB taxonomy): Bacteria > Bacteroidota > Bacteroidia > Chitinophagales > Saprospiraceae > RFSX01. The sequence goes on along the minus strand of CBDFIO010000001.1, from coordinate 129,126 downwards.
TGATTTTAATGATCGATTTAGAGAATATGAAAGTGATGGAAAAATTAAGATTATATGCACCTATAGAAATCCTTACGATGTTATCTTGTCCATTCAGGAAATAATAGCAAAAGAACAAGACGGAAAAACTGAAAAAAGATTCTCAGGATTTTTAAATCTTACTTCTTATGATGATGTCATAGCTCGTGTAGCTCGTGATGTTTCAATTTGTCAAGATTGGTTAACCGGATTTGATAACGCAATTCATTTTCCATATTATAAATCTTTGCAATCAATAGGTGATAATATTGATAGAATGTCGGAATTTTTAGGTATAGAACCTGAAAATAAAAACGGGATAATTCACTATTTTGAAAACAAAGATAATATTTTGGAATTCAATAAAGGCCAAAAAGGCAGAGGTTTAAAGATAGATATTCAAAAGTATCCACATATATATATAGGCAAATGGAAGAATTCATCAAAAGCTTTTTAAATTAAGAATAATGGTTTCTTTGAACAATAATCCCTAATTTTGGACGGAACAAAGCAAATTAATCTCAATTCAATCTCCGATGATACACCGAATTATTTCGTTTGTACTATTGATTTTATTTTTTTCGAGCATTCTCCATGCTCAAAATGAAACCCATATTATTGATGGATTACCGGATACAATAACCTTAGACGGAGCTGTTTATCATTTAGATTTTGCTTATAGTTCAGGTAATAGTTACCAACCCGACACGATAAAGTTATTTTATAAAGGCTCACTCCTTACATTTATTGCTGTACCCAAAACATCAGTTTCAAGTCTTTCAGAAAATGTGACAACTATGGAACATAATGGTTCTGGATACTCATTAGACAATGGATTTGGAATTACTAATGACATGGGATATTATCTTGAGAATAATGGTGATGGAACTTTCCAATTGAATGATTGGACTAAATCTTTGTCTGGAGAAGTTATTTCATCTGAATCATTCGGAGATCAAAATCCATATGAATTTGAGGTTTTAACTGCAGCCCAGGATTCTTTTTTTGATTCAAATATGAATGCTCTAATTGGAGAAACACAAGTCTTTATAAATGGTTTGAGAATTAGAGAATCTGAATTTAGTATCGATACCAGTGGAATGGGAATAATATTAAACTCTGGATTGAACATTGGCGATTTTCTTATAATAGATATTGATTAGTGGAACCAAATGAGTTTTACAATTCAAATAAAAAAATTCTTCAAATCCTGTTTTCTTTTAATTTGCTTTTCGATAACAGGGATTAACCTAATAGGGCAAGCACATCTACGTGACAGACCGAATATCATCCTTATGTTAATTGATGATTTAGGTTACGATACCGCTATGCTTGGAGATAGTTTAACCGGAATAGGTGGTGGATCTCAAGCACTAGAACTGCCGACATTGCGTGAAACATTACCGAATAAGGGTTTAACGTTTACAAATGCATATGCTTCTCCTGTCTGTACTCCTTCCAGAGTTCAACTTATGACTGGCAAATATCTGTATAAAACTTATCAACAATTCGGGCAGATCAATTGGAATTCCAGAACAATGGCTCAAAATCTTTTGTGGAACGGATATAACACTGCAGCTGCTGGCAAATGGCAACTTCAAGGAAATATGGCTTTTAAATCACCGAGTGCATTTGAAGAAGATTATCAAGTTGGTAACCTCGAGAATCCACGGCGATTAGGTTACAATGAATATTTATTAACTGCTGTATTGGAAAATGGCAACATATACTCCGATGCGGTAGCTTTTATTACAATGACGGTTCATCTGCTTGCCAAATCGACGATTACGGTCCGGATCTGGTATTAGACTACTTCAAAGATTTTGTTAATAGTAACAAAGACTCAAACACGCCGTTCTTTTTCGATTATAGAATGTTAGCTGCTCATGAACCATTTGAACCTACACCAGGAAGTTCCGATTTTCCTAACGATACAATAAATGATGCAAAATATTTACCAGAATTATTCAGCCTTACTGATAGTATTATTGGTGCTGTAATTGAAACAATAGATATGCTTCCGGAATTGCAAGAAGGAGCTGGGACTGTTCTGTTGATATTAAGTGATAATGGTTCATCAAGAGGATGGATTACCAATAATCCAGGAGGAGAACCTTTAACAGGTTGGGGAATATTCACAAAAATTAATGGTATCGGAGAATTTAATGGTGGAAAATCTTTTAGCTCTTACCTGGGTTGTCATATTCCTGCGTTTGCATATTATGTAGGACCTTATAAAAACTATAGTGATGTCCCATATGACAAACCTGTAGGATTAATTGATGTCTATTCTACAGTTTTAGATCTTGCAAAATTGTCCCATTTGTCAAAGTACGATGGAGTTAGCTTTGCCGATAAAATCGTTGATTATGTTCCCGTTAATGAAGAACGAGAGGTATTATTCCAATATTACAATCCATTCTTTGAAGAACTTGAAAACCATAGAGGAGGTACTAATATTAATAGTTTTACAACTGATGGGAATTGCTGGTTGGATAGTCGAGGTCGATTCTATGATCTGGTAGATTCTTTAGATTGGGAATTACTTAATCCCATTACACCTACTTCTTCAGAGGCTATTGAAGCCTTTAATAAGCTAGATTCCGTCCTTCAACTGCATCCAAAAGCTGAAAAATTTAGTAAACCTCTAATTAATACGAATAATTAGCACTTGGTCTTAAATTATACCTTAATACAGTTGAATCATTTATCTTCGGTAACAACTATAACATTATTTAAGCTATTGCGTAAAAGAAAAATATAAGTGAATATTCTGATATCAGGTGGTGCAGGTTTTATTGGATCTCATGTCGTTAGACAATTTGTACTGAAATATCCCGGATATAACATTATCAATTTTGATAAATTAAGTTATGCCGGAAACCTTGAAAACATAAAAGACATAGAAGACAAATCCAACTATCATTTTGTAAATGGAGATATTTTAGACATAGACAAATTAGATTCTGTATTTCAATCTTATCATATTGATTCAGTCATTCACCTGGCAGCTGAATCTCATGTTGATCGATCAATTCATGATCCATTTATTTTTCTAAAAACCAATATCCTTGGTACAGCCAATCTACTACATTGCGCTAAAAAACATTGGACCAATTCATCTAACAATAATGTATTCTATCATATCTCTACAGATGAGGTATATGGTTCTTTAGAAGATACCGGGCTATTTACTGAATTAAGTCCATATGATCCGAGGAGCCCATATTCAGCCTCCAAAGCAGGAAGTGATCACATTGTCAGAGCTTTCTATCACACATATGGCCTGCCTATTAAAATTAGTAATTGTTCTAATAACTACGGCCCAAATCAATTTCCGGAAAAATTAATCCCGCTGTTCATAAATAACATAATCAATTCCCAAGAATTACCGATTTACGGAGAAGGCTTAAATGTTCGCGATTGGCTTTATGTCTTAGATCATGCTGAAGCCATAGATACTGTTTTTCACGAAGGGAAATTAGGCGAAACATATAATATTGGAGGGCATAACGAATGGAAAAATATAGATCTAGTTCATTTGCTTATCAAACTAACCGATGAAAAACTTGGAAGAAATGAAGGAAGTTCACTTTCATTGATTCGCTATGTAAAAGATCGTGCAGGGCATGATATGAGATATGCAATCGATGCCGGAAAAATTGAAAAAGAATTAACCTGGAAACCAAGTCTCACTTTTGAAGAAGGGCTTTCCAAAACAATCGACTGGTATTTAAACAATATAGAATGGTTAGATCATGTCGTGTCAGGTGAGTATAGAAAATATTATTCGCTTCAGTATGGCGAATCAAATAATTAAAAAGTAATTAAGTGAAAGGTATAATATTAGCAGGAGGTTCAGGATCAAGGCTATATCCAATAACGAAAGCCATCTCCAAACAACTCATGCCCGTCTATGATAAACCAATGATTTATTATCCCTTGTCTGTTCTTATGCTTGCAGGTATAAATGATATTTTGATTATTAGTACGCCGGAAGATCAAAATCAATTTATCCGTCTGCTAGGCGATGGTAGTCAATTGGGTTGTCGGTTTGAGTATGCTGTTCAGGTAAAACCAAATGGTCTTGCTCAAGCTTTTGTGATTGGAGAATCCTTTATCGATGGTGATGAAGTCGCACTTATTCTGGGGGATAACATCTTCTATGGCAGTGGATTCTCTCATATACTTCAAAAGTGTTCTAAATTAGAGAAGGGAGCTACAGTATTTGCATATCCGGTTAAAGATCCGGAGCGTTATGGAGTTATAGAATTGGATAATACAAATAAGGTTACCAGCATTGAAGAAAAACCAGATTCACCTAAATCAAATTTTGCTGTCCCAGGCCTTTATTTTTATGATAATCAGGTTGTAGATCTGGCAAAAAGATTAGAACCTTCATCTCGGGGAGAATATGAGATAACGGATTTGAATCGGCAATATTTGAACTCAGGTCTGCTGTCCGCAGAAATATTACCTAGAGGAACTGCTTGGTTAGATACAGGAACTTTTGATAGTTTATCAGCAGCTTCAGAATTTATAAGAGTAATTGAACAAAGGCAAGACTATAAAATAGGATGTATTGAAGAAGTCGCATACAGGATGAAATTTATTGATAGTGTACAACTTCAAAAAATTGCCCACCCATTATTAAAAAGTGGGTATGGGCAGTATCTGATGGATCTTATTTCTTAAGGTATCAATTTCCTTTATAAAGATTGATACTCACAGTCGCCAATTCTGAATCAGGAAATTTTGAGGCATATTTATCTTCAGCAATAAGTCCAGCCGCTTTAGCTATTCTATTAAAACTTTCAAGCTCCAAAATATATTGATCCGAATAACCATGAGTTGCATTATATGCTGTTGCAGCCGTCCGCCCAAGATTATTCTTGATCAGCTCAGTAGAAATTGTATGTAATTCTATAAGTAACAAACCATGCTTTTGTACATAAGGTTTCCATCTTAACAGATGTTCATATAAACTTGCCTCAACATCATTATTGCTTACCCTGTCTGTCTTATATGCAAAAGCGCCTTTCGATGTACTCAGAAAATCATGCTCCCTTTCTGGCATTTCCAGAATTCTATTATGATCTAAAAATGTCCGGACATTTAAAAGATCCGACAATTCAATATTATAATCCTCCTTCAATGTATTGCTTAATAAACCCGGGTTACCAATATCTCCCCATATGACTTTAGCCCATATATCAGCTTTTATCAGATTCTGTCTGGAAATATTGATGGCTGTTTTATTAAAGTCTGCACCAACAAGAAAGAGTGGATAATCTTCAAGCATTCTTCCACGTAAAGTCTGTCTCTCGATAACATCAAAAATATGTTCAATAAAAGCTCCATTACCACAGCCCATATCCAGAACTCCTTTGGGTTGGTCATCTATAGGTGCATTAAAAATATCAACCAATATTTCATCAACTTTCCGAAAATATGCTGAATGCGCTCCCCCACTACCCCAGACATTCATAGCTCTGTCCACATGAATTTCTTGTTCGCCAGCCTTAATCGTACGTAACTTGGAGGCATCTCCAAAAATCAACTCCCTTAATCTTCTCAATGTTGGGATATAGGATACAGTAACACCATATGCAGATGCTCTTTTTGCAAAAAACAATCCCTTTTCGGTAAATCTAAATGTATGATTCTGTTTTTCGAACCAACCCAGATCTTTAAAAAAGTCTAATAGCTTTTCAAAACACTCCGGATCTTCATGGAATTCTTCTGCTCGAAAAGAAGCCTCCATAAAATATTTGTGAAACATTCCACTCATTCCTAAAGCAACAATAGTCGGTCCTGCCAGAATACCTTCAATATGATTTAAAATTTGATTTAAGATAGTATCCTCTCTTTGGTCCTCAGTAAATCCATAATGATTGCGGTATGTAACACTTATTTTTTCCCATTTATAAAAAGGTTCCAATTCAAATTTCCGTTTATGGAAATTGCCAGAAAACTTCAATAAACCAACAACATCTTCATATAAATAAAACAGATCAAAAGCTTTACCGGAAAGTTCATTTACAGAAAATGATACTGAATCAAGACTATTATCAATATTCTGATCTAACCACCCTTGGCCACACAAAGTATGTAGTGCTACATTCAGGTATCCTTCATTTGCATTAAATCTCTTTGATAGTTCCTCAAGGGTAACAGATTTTTTTTCAAGTAAATATTCTAATACTCCACTTTCATGTAATTCATAAGCAGATGGTGCAGTTACAATGCCATCAAGATGTCTGAACAATATTTCTCTGTTTTTTGATTTTTCCTCTTTGCTAAGCATGTAATTCAGAATATTTTTAATCTCTGTCAAATGGCAGTTCGATTAAACAATAACCATTTAAAAATGACATTTTACAAAAGTAAGGCAAGATTAATGAATAAAATGATCTATTGATCAAGGAAGCTTAATAATCTGGTTAATTATTTGATATTCATTAATTAAAGCTGAACCCTCTAAATTTTTCCATAATTAAAAATACTTTTGCTAAAAATAACTTATGAAAATAACCATTGTCGGAACTGGCTATGTCGGATTGGTTACAGGGACATGTTTCGCTGAAACTGGTAATGATGTTGTATGCGTAGACGTTGATGTCGACAAGGTTGAAATGATGAGACGGGGAGAAATCCCTATTTATGAACCTGGACTCGAAACTATCTTTTCAAGAAATATCAGACAGAATCGATTACATTTTACGACTTCGCTTGAAGAAGGAATCAAAAATACTGAAATCATCATACTGGCATTACCTACGCCACCTGGCTCTGATGGTTCGGCTGACTTGCGATATGTACTTAATGTAGCTTCAGAATTGTCTCACTTAATTCAAGATTATGTTGTCATAGTAGATAAAAGTACTGTACCGGTCGGAACTGCAGATAAAGTTCATAATGCACTCACAGAAAACCTAAGTGAAGAATTATTTGATGTCGTTTCTAATCCGGAATTTTTAAGAGAAGGGATTGCAGTACAAGATTTTATGAAACCGGAACGTGTTGTTATCGGCACAAGCTCAGAGAGGGCAAGGAAAGTTATGAAAAACTTATACGAACCATTTGTTCGACAAGGTAATCCGATTATCATGATGGATGAAAGATCAGCTGAGATGACAAAATATGCTGCGAATGCATTTCTGGCTACAAAGATTAGCTTCATGAATGAAATAGCCAACTTATGTGAAAAAGTAGAGGCTGATGTGGATCATGTAAGGAAGGGCATTGGTACAGATTCAAGAATCGGGAAACGATTTTTATTTCCCGGAATAGGATATGGAGGATCTTGCTTCCCAAAAGACGTCCAAGCTCTATCCAAAATTGCCGATGATCATGAATATGATTTTAAGATTCTAAAGTCTGTAATGGAAGTGAATGGACTTCAAAAATTAAGAATAGCAGATGCGATAAGCCAACATTACGATGGAAACTTAAAAGGCAAGCAAATTGCAATCTGGGGTCTGTCTTTCAAGCCAAATACTGACGATATAAGAGAAGCGCCATCAATTTATACAATAAACAAATTATTAGAATTGGGAGCTTCTGTAGTTGCATTTGATCCTGAAGCGATAGAAAACACAAGGTCAAAAATACAAGAAGGAGTCGATTTTGTTGATGATATGTACAAAGCTTTGGAGAATAGCGATGCTTTGGCAATAATGACAGAATGGAGTGTTTTCAGAACACCCGATTTTCAGAAGATTAAATCTTTGCTTAATGAAGCTATTATTTTTGATGGAAGAAACTTGTACGACCTGGAAAAAATGTCTGAAAACGAAATTCAATATGTTTCAATTGGTAGAAAAAAGGTTTAATTAAAAGTATGAACAATCAGAAAAGAGTATTGATTACAGGTGGAGCCGGATTTTTAGGTTCACATCTTTGTGACAAGTTTATTGACGCCGGTTACGAAGTTTTTGCTATGGACAATCTCTTAACAGGCTCCATAAATAATATCAATCATCTGATGTCTAATCAGAATTTTGCCTTTTATCATCATGATGTGACAAAATATGTTCATATCCCGGGAAAGCTAGATTACATATTGCATTTTGCCTCCCCTGCCAGTCCGATTGATTATCTCAAAATGCCAATACAAACCATGAAAGTGGGTTCATTAGGAACACACAATCTCCTGGGTTTAGCGAAAGCAAAAAATGCCAGAATATTGGTCGCTTCCACTTCTGAAGTATATGGTGATCCATTAATCCATCCGCAGAGTGAAGATTATTGGGGCAATGTTAATCCGATAGGTCCGAGAGGAGTATATGATGAGGCCAAAAGATTCATGGAAGCATTAACTATGGCTTATCGCAGTTTTCATCAACTTAACACTGGAATTGTTAGGATCTTTAATACTTACGGTCCCAGAATGCGTTTAAACGATGGAAGAGCTTTACCTACTTTTTTTGCCCAAGCTATTAATGAAAAGGATATAACTGTGTTTGGAGATGGAAGCCAGACAAGATCATTTTGTTATGTAGATGACCTGGTTGAAGGCATTTATAGATTGCTATTGTCGGAATATCACCTTCCTGTAAATATTGGAAATCCAATAGAAATCACAATCAAACAAGCAGCAGAAGAAATAATTAAGTTAACAGGAACCAAGTCTTCAATCATATATCAGGACTTACCGGAAGATGATCCAAAAATAAGACAACCTGATATTTCGAAAGCTAAAGAATTGCTGAACTGGGAACCTAAGATTGATCGATCAGAAGGGTTTTCAATCTCTTATGAATATTTTAAAAATACTTTGGAGTTGAATTAATTATTATTGCAATTTTCAATCATAAGATCTAATTCGGCGCCTAATTCAATCTCAAATCCTCCAAGCAATTCAATTTCTTGACCAGCTTTGAAAATGGCATGATAAGTATTCATTACTGTAGCATCGGAATCTAATTTTATTTCAGCATGAATTGTAGAATCTGCAATCATACCTGAAACCATCAGATTTGTAGCATCACAAGTATCTATTTCAACTGTTTCAAAATAAATAAATGTCCAATCAAAGGAAAGATTGCTCCACCTGTCATCTCATTCGATATAATATTTTGTTCCTGCTTGTATGTTGTATTGCAATATTTCAGAAGCATAGTTAGAACCACTACCCATATCACAATCATCATCGCTAATCGTTTCAAAAATGAGGGTGTCACAAGATCCTGTATGAAGCCAAACTCTTGTATCTACACCCTCTCCACAAGAATATATATCCACTGTACCATTTTCCGGGGGCATAAAATAATACCAATCTGCATTTGTAGCATTGGAATTTGATGCTCCTCCTCCATTATTAGGATGTGCTTCATAGATTCCAGATTCAGTTAATTCTTTAGCTGTTTGACAACTTGAATTATCGCATTTACAAGAATCATGTTTCGCCCTAATCAAATCTCCGGGTTCTTGACCAAACCCATTTGCAAAATTAATACCTACACTGTTGAGGTGACAATAACTCATTATGGTCCCTCCTGAAGGTGGTACGATTGGATTATTTGGATCATAGCACGGTCCTCCCCCTGATGGAATGTTTCCACAATCATCAATTTGCTGGTCTTGATTTGGACCCCATACACATTCATGAGTGTGTTCAGAACCAAAATTATGACCTAATTCATGGGCGATAACTTCAACATCCCAAGAGTAAGTAGGATAAGGTTGATATGAATTAACGATATCACTATAAGCATATGGATTATTGTCACAGAGCACATCTACAAATGCAATTCCTCCATTTGCTCCCGGGTCATTCGTCAACAAATGCGCCAGATCGCCGTTAAATCCAAGATTATTTAAGCTGCTTGCAAAATCAGATATCCCGTTCGTATTGTCACTATATGGATCATCCGCAGTCCAGATTACAATTTCTGAAATCTGCATAGGAATATTCTCAGCTGAATAGATTGAGTTGATTTCAGTAAATATATTTGTGACATAGTTAGCACATGCGCTTACGGATCCGAAGGTTGAATACATATCAAAATCGCATTCAAAATATACTTCCACAGCGTTGGTACAACTACTCATACTTTTTTGTGGTGTACGATTTTTCATAATATCCATATTGCTCTTCCCAATCGTTTCACACTTGAAGGGATTTAAGCTTGAATAGTTTTCCGCTTGATAAAGTATATATCTATTGGACTTATCTTTTATTCTACCAAGATTATAAGTTTTATTTTCGTATCTAAGAATAGCTGAAATCTCATCCTCAAAAACTGAAACACTTACTTTTGAATTATTCTCGCCTTTCACTGTTCCTAAGTAATGTCTTCCTGTTGTGTATTGAATTTGAACTTTGCTGTTGTGATTCATCTCGAAAACCTTAAAGTTTTCAGTAAAGATTAATGTTTCGTAAAGTTCTAATTGGAGGTTTACATCTGAGAAGAATGGAATTGAAATTGTGCTTTTTCCGCTTTTCGACTTTATAAGATTGGACAGACTTTCTTTATTGAGAGAAAACGTAATTGCTTCTTTGAGTTCAGAGTGGTTTGAAACCCATTTGACAGAGGTGCCAATAGAGTTGGATTGGGATTGCATATAGCAAGCCCACAGCAAGCAAAATACCAAGGGTGTCAGGCACTTCATTCTCAGGTTGTTTTAAGCTATACAAGCTTAACATCCTTCTTTTCTTCTATCTCTACTATGAATTAATTCAGATCTAATTCAAAGTATATTCTCAACACCCTTTAACTATTCTAGTAAAAATTGATTTTAACGTTTTAAAGCTATGTATTTTATAAGAGTTCTATTCAAATACAGGTGTTCAAGCATATTTATGTAAAGTGCTTTACATAAAAAAAGGCCTTCCGGTTAATTACCGGAAAGCCTTTTAGCTTGACTATATAATAAATCTTAACTACCGCACATTAGACAACCATCATCCATTGTGCAACTAGCTCCTTCTTCGATGTTTTCTTCAACATTAGTTCCATCTTCAACATTCATTACTTCTTTTGAGTCTTTATCAAATTTTTCTTTGTAATCCGCACTTAATGTAAACTTGATAGGGTCAACTGCTGCTTTAGATCGTAAGTAATACATCCCAGTTTTTAGACCTTGTTTCCAAGCGTAAAAATGCATAGATGTCAGTTTTGCATAATTAGGGCTTTCTACAAAAAGATTTAAGCTTTGACTTTGGCATATGAAAGCACCTCTATCTGCAGCCATATCAATTATCACTTTCTGTTTGATTTCCCACACGGTTTTATATAAATCTTTAATATTATCCGGAATGCTTTCTATGCCTTGAATACTACCGTTTGCCGCCATCAATCTTTCCTTCATTTCGTTATTCCAAAGACCGAGTTTTATCAAATCCTTAAGAAGGTGTTGGTTTACAACAACATATTCACCGGATAAAGTTCTTCTGGAATAGATATTAGATGTATAAGGTTCAAAGCACTCGTTATTTCCGAGTATTTGAGATGTTGAAGCAGTTGGCATTGGAGCAAGCAATAAACTATTGCGTATACCAGACTTCTTGATAGCAGCTTTCAAAGATTTCCAATCCCATCTGTCAGAAGGAGTAACTCCCCACATATCGTATTGCAAGATACCTTTACTTGATGGACTCCCTTTATAAGTTTCATATGCGCCTTCTTTCTGAGCTAATTCATTTGACTCAGTTAAAGCTGCAAAATAGATAGTCTCAAAAATATCTTTATTAAGTTGATGCGCTTCTTTGCTATCAAATGGCATTCGCATTTTAATAAATGCATCTGCAAGACCTTGGACTCCAATTCCTATAGGTCTGTGTCTGAAGTTAGAGTATTCTGCTTCAGGTACTGGATAATAATTAATATCAATTACCTTATTTAAATTTCTCGTTACGACACGTGAAATATCATATAGTTTTTGAAAATCATATTCTCCTGCTTCTTCATTAACAAATTTGCCTAATGAGATGGATGCAAGGTTACAAACGGCTACTTCATCCGGGGATGTATATTCAATAATCTCGGTGCAGAGATTACTTGATCTTATAGTACCTAAGTTTTTCTGATTTGATTTTTCGTTGGCGGCATCCTTATACAGGATATATGGCGTACCGGTTTCTACTTGAGATTCAACGATTGCACCCCAAAGATCCCGGGCGTTGATTGTCTTTCTTGCTAAACCATCTTTCTCATACTTCGTATAAAGTGTGTTAAATTCCTCACCGTAGCAATCGTGCAATCCCGGAGCTTCATTTGGACAGAACAGTGACCAAGATTCATCTTTTTCAACTCTTTCCATAAATAGGTCTGAGATCCACATGGCGTAAAATAAATCTCTTGCACGCAGTTCTTCTTTACCGTGGTTTTTCTTCAAATCCAGAAAATCAAAAATATCTGAATGCCATGGTTCAAGGTATATAGCAAAAGCACCTTTTCTTTTACCGCCACCTTGATCTACGTATCGTGCTGTATCATTGTAAACGCGAAGCATTGGTATAATACCATTTGATGTTCCACCTGTTCCTTTAATATAAGATCCCTGAGCTCTGATGTTATGGATGCTTAGTCCAATACCTCCAGCCGATTGAGAGATTTTTGCGCAACGACTTAGTGTTTCAAAAATTCCTGAAATACTGTCATCGGTTGCAGACAGTAAAAAACATGACGAAAGTTGAGGTTTAGGTGTTGCTGCATTAAATAAAGTAGGTGTTGCATGGATAAACCATTTTTCAGACATCAGATTATATGTCTCAATTGCAGAATCGATATCTTCTCCGTGTATGCCAACTGAAGCTCTCATTAAAAGATGCTGCGGTCTCTCTACAACTTTCCCATTCATTCTAAGTAAATATGAACGTTCCAGAGTTTTAAATCCAAAATAATCAAAACTGTAGTCACGATCATATATTATGGCTGAGTCTAGTCTGTCTTCATTATCTTCTATGATCTTCATGTATTTATCTCCGATAAGGCCGGCTTTATCCCCGGTTTTTGGATCGATATATTCATAAAGATCCCTCATAGTCTGTTTGAAGGATTTTTTTGTGTTTTTATGAAGATTAGAAATGGCTATTCTTGCGGCCAAGATCGCATATTGTGGGTGATCAGTAGCTAATGAAGCGGCTGTTTCTGCTGCTAGATTATCAAGATCAGTAGTACTAACGCCATCGTATAATCCCTGGATAACTTTTTTTGAGATTTCTATATGATCTATATAATCTGTATGGAGACCATAGCACAATTTTTTTACACGGGCGGTTATTTTGTCGAAACTAACGTCTTCACGTCGTCCGGTTCTTTTTACAACTTGCATATACTTATAAAAGTTTAGAGATTAAAAAAGATCTCAGATTGGCTTTTGGAATGTTTTTTCAGGATATTAAAACTCTTCGTCAAGAGAAAAGACTTGTTTGTCTTTTTCTGCCATGACTCCGGCTTTTTGATAATCCCCTACTCTCTTCTCAAAAAAGTTGGTTTTGCCTTGTAATGAAATGAATTCCATCCAAGGAAAAGGATTTTCAGAATTATAGAATTTACTGTTTCCTAATGAAACCAATAATCTATCGGCAACAAATTCAATGTATTGACACATCATATCTGCATTCATTCCGATTAATCTGACAGGTATTGCATCTGATACGAATTCCTTTTCAATTTCAACTGCATCACAAATGATGGTTTGGATCACATCTTTACTCAGCTTGTTCTGAATATGATTATTATATAAAAGACAAGCAAAGTCACAATGCATTCCTTCATCCCTAGAGATGAGTTCATTAGAAAAAGATAATCCAGGCATCAATCCACGCTTTTTAAGCCAAAAGATTGAGCAAAATGAGCCTGAAAAGAATATGCCTTCTACTGCTGCAAATGCGATTAAACGTTCAGCAAAAGATGCATCGTCAATCCACTTTAGAGCCCAATCTGCTTTTTTCTTAACACATGGGAGGTTCTCGATGGCGTTGAGTAAGTAATCCTTATCTTTTGCATCTTTTATATAAGTATCAATCAGCAGAGAATAAGTTTCAGAATGGATATTTTCCATCATAATCTGAAATCCATAGAAAAATTTCGCTTCGGTGTATTGTACTTCATTCACCATATTTTCAGCCAGATTTTCATTGACGATACCGTCACTGGCTGCAAAGAATGCCAATACATGTTTAATGAAATGTTTCTCGTCGTTATTCAAGCGGTTTTCCCAATCTGATACGTCCTGATGTAAGTCTATTTCTTCCGCCGTCCAAAAGCTGGCTTCTGATTTTTTATAAAAGGACCAAATATCATCTTGTTCAATGGGAAATAAAACAAACCGGTTCGGGTTTTCTTCTAGTAAGGGTTCTCTAAAATTAGTCATATCACTCTTCCTTGATTATATAGTTTAGCTTTGGAAAACAAATTAAGAAAAATTATATATATAAAAAACAATAATATCAAAAAAGTGAGAAAGATCTTTACAAGAAATTTCATATTAAACTTCTCGGTAATATATAACCCTTTAATCTTCTTAAATTTAACAAAAAATCTAGAGAAACTAGATCATTCTCACGAATTGATACTCTTTCAAATCCTAACACAAATTAAATAAGAATTTATTATAATATGTATTTTTAGTTATCAACAGATGTGGAAAACTATTTCATATCAAATTAAGAAAATTACTTATATGTTATAACTATCTGAATTTGTTGGATTTACCCAAAAATAAAATTAAGAGGAAACCTAAAATAATTGAAATACCGAGTAAAATAAAGAACGCATATTTGCTAGTGGAGAGAGGAAGATAGTCAAGGTTCATTCCATAAAAACTTGCCACCAAGGTTGGAACCATCAATATGATTGTAATTATGGTCAGTCTGTGTATAAATGTATTCAAGTTGTTGGACACAATCGAAGCATATGCCTCCATAGTTCCTGACAATATATTTGTATAGACATTTGACATTTCCAGTGCCTGTCCATTATCTATTATTATATCTTCAAATAAATCTTCGTGAGGCTCTTTATCTCGAATACGAAGAAAATCTGTCCTTTTCATTTTCATCATCAAAAGATCATTCGCGCTTAGTGAATTAACGAAGTATACCAAACTTTTTTCGATCTTAAGCAATTGTCGTAATTCTTCATTTCTACTTGAATCGTACAACTCCTGTTCTATAAGATTCCTTTTCAAATTCAATCTTTTAAGACATTCAAGAAACCACAGCACATTCTGCTCAAAAATCATTAAAATGAACAATGACGTTTCAGAGGGTATAAAGCTTCTGGATTTGTAATTGAGAATTCTATCGATGATGGGGTTTTCAGGTTGTGAGACAGTGATTACTTTATTATCTACTGTAATGATTCCAACCGGAACAGTCACATAAAGGGCCTCGTTATCCTTCATACTTTGATTAATCGTGGGTGTATTAATCAGAATAAGCTTTCCTTCTTCTTCAATCTCATATCTGGACCTTTCATCGATATCCAATGAATCTTGAATAAAATCTACTGGAATTTTGAATTGGGCTGCATAAGCTTCAATACTCTCCTCATTAAAAGGAGGGCATAAGTGTATCCACTGAGCTTCATCACGCTCTTCTACCTCTACGACTATGCGTCCTTGAAATTTGTAGTATTGAATCATCTTCCGCCATTATCTGTCCAACAATTAAAAATTGAAGCTTCAAACTTATATTTATAAAAGCATTAACACAAATATCAATCCATTCTTAGCTCAAATAAGTATATCCAGGAGTTCAAAAAAAATTCAGACAAATTGAAGGAGAAGCTACTCGAATCTCAGAATTTTGAGCGGGGAGACTTTTACAACCAAGTAGGTTGGTAATATCATCACGATAGTAATGATAGCAACTGCTCCAATATTAATCATTGCAATCGATAAAAAGTCAAATTTTATTGGAACTTCAGACAAATAATAATTTTGCTCTTCCAATTTCAAAAACCCTGTAGATTTTTGAATCAAAGCAATTCCAAATCCTAGGACATTTCCAATGATCAAAGCCAAAACCATAATCCAAAGTGCGTTATAAACGAAAATCTTTCGAATATCCCAGTTCCGTTGACCTAAAGCTTTGAGAATCCCAATCATTTTGGATCTTTCCAATATTAGAATGAGAATTGCAGTAGACATATTTATTATTGCAACGATGGTCATTAACAAAAGTAATAAAGATTCATTAATATCCTGCAATTCGAGCCACTCAAATTCTGAGCTAAATTTTTCCTGGATAGTTTCAGCGTACAAATGTGGTGGAAGAATAACTTCATATATATAATCTGCTATAGGAACAGCATCATTTATATCTTCCAAAAAAACTTCATAACCCCCTATTTGGTTTTCACCCCAGCCTAAGACATTTTGCAATAACTTCATATCAACAAAAGCAAATCTCTTATCATAGATTTCCAATCCAGTCTTATAAATTCCAGAGAGCTTCATTTCCTTTTTTATGGAATTCCTATCTTGAACAAAGTGGAGTACACCCTTGTCTCCGACATCCATTTTTAATCTTTTAGCAGTAATATCTGAGACCATAATTTCTCTGCTAAAATCTTCATCACCAATGAAGGGGAACACTCCTTTTTCCAAATATTGTTCAAAATTGGACCAATTATAAGTAGTATCGACTCCTTTTAGAATAATCCCCTCGAGACTATTCTCATGTTTTACTATACCAGGTAATGTTATAAAAGGAGTAACATCCTCAACGCCACCCTTTGTGGACTTTGTTGTTCTTGAATTGTTTGAAGGACCTTCGCTGTAAGAAAGTAAGGCAATAGATTTAATTGAATCTTTGATTCCAGAATTTTCGATAATCGGACTTAATTCAAAACTTCGATTTATTCTTGTATCAGTGATATGGATATTGCCCCAAAATCCAAAGATCTTATCTGAAATATTAGATTTAAATCCCTTAATTACAGCTGTACTCAAAATCATTACTGCAATACTTATCGCAATGGATAGGATCGCAATCTTGATAATATTTCCTGAATATCCTCCGGTACTGGATTTTGCAATCCTTCTGGCTATGTACAATGGTAAATTCAAATCAATTTATTCTATATTAAGATTCAAACTATAACTGAATATTTTGGCTTTAAGACCTTTGGCTTCATTACTAATATAAAGTGTCCCATCCGATGCGAAACATATTCCTTCAGGTTGGTAATGAATATTATTGTTCAAATATTCAACATGATTAATTACAAAATCCTGATTGACTACAATAATCACTTTGCCCACAGAAGAAAGTATATAATAATTGCCACTTAAGGGATGAATGGCAATACCTGAAGGAGAAAATTCTTTTACACGACTCAATAATTTCTTCTTTGCAGACTTTGAAATGTTCTTCTTTGAAGTCATATTATTAACAAACAATATTAAGTTATTATCGCTTACCGTAAAAAAAGGTATTGTATCAAGGTTGCCATGGTTCAAATCATATTTGTAAATGGCCTTTTTTGATTTATTTTTTTCATGTTTACTTAATGAAGCTCTTCCTTTGCAGGCTAATAATAAATGATTTGAGTTCTTATCAAAAGCCAATCCTTCCAGATCATTAGAGAATGATAGTCTGTTTTTTATTCTTTCAACAAATTTCTTAGTTGTCCAATTATATTGATAAATATGACCATTTGATTTCAGTATATATACCTGATCACCTTTAATTTCAATTCCTTCATAATCTCCTGAAGAAGCAAATTTATGTTTGTCTTTAATACTTCCATCTTTTGTATCTATGAGATAAATTATACCTTTTTCATCATTAATAGCTAAAAGATCAGTATTGTTAGCTGCCATGCTGAGACCTGATATTTCGTCTAATTCAGGATGAAGAATTAATATTTTATCCGGATCTCGAAAATTATATGGGAAACTTCTTACTTCATATTTCAAAAGTGTGTCATTCTCTATTATTGTATTGGGGGGAGGAGCTATTATTTCTGATTTGTTTGATGATTGACAACAAATCAAAAGTATGAATGTCCAGATAGACGCTACTATTCTCATCATACTAAGTCACTTGAAGAATAAGTTTTCCAGACTTGTTGCCGGAAAACAATTTTAAAAAAGTTTGATTAAAATTTTCTATCCCTTCATAAATATCAGTTCTGGATTTAATTTTTCCTTCTTTCATCCATTGAGATATTTCAATCACTGCATCCTTGTATTCATGCACATAGTCGAATACGAGTAATCCCATCATTGTTGCTCGATTTACAAGTAATGATAAATAATTGGATGGTCCGCTTACTGGGCTATTTTTATTGTACTGAGAAATCGCACCACATATTATTATTCTTGCATTTTTATTTATAAAAATGAGTGCAGCATCCAGGATTTCTCCTCCTACATTATCAAAATAAACATCTACACCGTCAGGGCATTTATCCTTTATTGCAGAATAAATATTCTCGCTTTTATAATCTATTGCTGCATCAAACCCCAGGTTTTCAGTGATATATGCACATTTTTCAGAGCCCCCTGCTATACCTACAACATTACAGTTCTTTAATTTCGCGATCTGTCCCACTATTGAGCCCACTGCTCCGGCTGCTCCAGATACAAGAATTGTTTGTCCCGCTTTTATTTCTCCTTTTTTCAAAATACCAAAATATGCTGTCATTCCGGGCATGCCAAGTGCGGCTAAATATTGATCAAGGCTTGCAATTTCCGGATAGACTTTGTGCCAAGATTGTGCATCAGTACAAACATATTGTTGTACACCACACATACCAGAAACAAAATCTCCTTCTTTAAAATGAGGGTGGTTATTGGATTTAATAACCTCTCCTACTCCACCACATCTCATAACTGCACCGATTTGAACGGGCTCGATATAGGAACGAACATCTCTAATCCAACCTCTCATTGCAGGATCAAGTGAAATATACTTAATCTTGATAAGCACTTCCCCATTTTCTGGATCTTTGACTGCTTCAGACTTAAGAGACCAAGGGGACGTTTTGCCAATCTGATTTGTTTATTGATTAAAGTCATTTCAGATTTCGGGTATAAGTTAATTGTACTCCAACAGGACCTGCATTAAATCGAAACGCATGATCATGCGTGGATAATTTATGCATATGCGGAATAAGATAACCTACAGATGCTCCAATAATATATCCTGCCATGACATCAGTTGGAAAATGCCTTCCAGCCTGAATTCTCATATATCCGGTCAAAGCTGGTAATGCAGCAGCCGTTGCCCAAACTAATGGCTTAAGTTTGCTTTCGGGATATAGGTCGCTAAACATTTTAGCAGATAAAAAGCTTAACACTGCCACATTAGAAGTATGTCCAGATGCAAATGAATATCTGGCACCTGTCCCTAATTTATCTTCAATAGGGATCAATGGATCATATGTGTAGGGTCTGTATCGCTTGGTTGTTGCTTTTAAAAAACTTGTCAATCCATCATTTATAAGAAAAGCTTCGAGCGTCATAGCCAGAATGACTCCAGAGTGTTCACGACCTTTCTTTCCGGCAAAATGGATTACGGGTAATGCTATAGATCCAAAAAGAAAAAAACCACTAATCTTTTCAGAGCTTGGTGATTGGTTTCCGATTACATTTCTATCCAAACTCCATAGGGACGAACTATTCAGATTCATAACTTCTTCTACGGTTGCTTTATCTGCTATAGATTTCAGGTATTCACTACCACCCCAGAGGATACCTGAGGATATCATGATTAAGACATCTTTTTCCGGATGCCAATGATACACTTTCTCAACCTGTCCAAATACGGGAAGAATGGTTACTGAAAATAGAATGAACAAAAAGTATTTCAATTAATTTGGATTTGCTGATCTATCAAATATAACTTTAATCGAAAAAAATCGCATTTTGATAGATTAAGATAATTCTCAAGAATTATTAACTCTTCTATGATGTTAGTAATTGTATAAATGTAAAACAAAATGGTAATAAACATACTTGCTAGTGCTTTAGGATTCTTTCTTGGATCTAGAATCCTTGAAGGGGTGAAACAAAACAATTTTTTGACATCTGTAATAATTGCCGTAGTAGTTGCTGTACTCAGCGTTACTTTAGGTTCATTTCTAAAGATTGTTTCTTTAGGGATATTAACATTTGGACTGTTCACATTGCTGTTAGATGCAATCCTTATTTTGATTGCAGATTGGTTTATAAAAGATTTTGAAGTAAAGAATTTCTGGTGGGCGCTTATACTCGCGTTTATAGTTTCCTGCACAGAAAGTGTCGTTCGTGTTATAATGTAAATAAAAAGGGCTTCAATAACTTGAAGCCCTTTTTTATTATTTTATCAAGAAATGATTATTCTTTAATAATTTGTTTGCTGATTAATCCTTTTTCGAAGTATATTTTAGCAATATACATTCCCGAATCATAAGCATTTATATCCAATCTAAGATATCTGTCATTGACATTATTGATGACATCTAACAGTTTCCCATCAACACTCAACAATTCTACTCTTTCCATTGCTTCTTCATTTGATTTTAATTCAATGAAGTGAGATGCAGGGTTCGGAGATAGAGTAACAATATTATTGTCTTTTAGAATCTCTTCAGTTGAAATTGTAAAATTAGCTGCACATGGTAATTCTAATGCAACACATGCTCTTGGGGCAATGTAAGCCATAATTTCATTGATGTGTCCTCTTGCTTTCTCAGCAGACATACCTTCATTAAGCAATAATCCTTGAGTATGAAAAGTAAGAGGTAAAGAATCAGTACTTGATGGATGTGGAAGTTGATTCCAAGGCAAGCCCATTCCTTGCTGACCTGGAGCTATTGCTTCCGGGTCCCACCAATTCAAAACTACACCTTCAGGCAGACCAAAAGAATTAAGAGGTCTCAACCATGGGAATAATCCTTCAATGTAATCATGTCCTGCTGCAGCAGACGCTCCCATGGCAGTGAGAGTGGTGGCATCATTAAAGGTGGCATCTTTCCACATTTGGTTATGGCCTAAGGAGTCCTGAGCCTTGGCAACTGCAAAACTACCCTGAGCTCGAATAACAGGGTCCCCTGTTGTAGGCACGATCACAGTAGCGTCATCATAAGGAGCAAAAATGTCAAAAGGAGAATGAACACTGATAATTGGTGGTGAATTCTCGTCAACCCAAGATATGTCACCTAATGCACCTCCCACATTTATGCCTAAGTTAATTTCTGAACTTATTCCCGCAAAATGAGTGTACAGTGATGTATCTCCTGCCGGTAAGAAAGGAGGAAAATTCGCATCTGGAACAACGGTTTCGTTTTCACCATTAATATCTCCATGGTAAGCTTCTAAAACCATTGGTGCATCAGGAAGTCCATCTCCATCAGTATCCAATAGGAACTTTGCAGGCCCATGAGTAGTATTGACTATCTCTACATATTCATCCAATGTAGCAACTCCTAAGGAAACATATCCTCCTGTTCCCATTCCAAAAGCTGTTACAGAATTAGGATTAATACCATGGTTGTTATCCACCATGGCGTCGGCTCTCATATATCTAATAGCCGTTCGTGCATCCTGAATTCCTCTATACGCGGCTTGAATCAAACCTAAAACCCTTTCAGGTTGTGTAGTGGCAAGCGGATTCCAACCAGTCCTGTAGTTAGGTGCTGCGACGACATACCCTCTTCTGGCAAATTCCTTACAAAATTCTACCACTGAGGAATCTACTATGCTTCCTGAAATCCCTTGGTTTGTAACCGCTGGTAAAAAATTTCCTGTATGATAAACCATTACCAATGGTCTATTTGTTTCTGTATCCCCGGCTGGTGTATAAATATCCATCTGAAGAGGAATTTGAATAGCTTCAAAAAAGAAAGGAAGAAATAAAACAGTTGCATTTTGGCTATAAATAACTGATTCTACTTCCACATCATCAAAAATCTCATCTAAATATCTCTCGTCCTGGCTAAACATATTTGTAGAAAGAGCCAAAACTGGGATCAATACTAGTAAAGTGTATAGTTTTTTCATATAAAATTATTTTTAAGTTTATTTATAATTCAAAGTTTATCTTCCTGGTTCATAAGTATAGGTCACATAAGCTAATCTTCCAATTCGAGGTCCTCCATATGCTTGGAAACTTTCTTCATTGAGAATATTTGAAGCTCCAAATTTGATATTTGAATTGATTTTCGGGAAATCAAAATTGCTCTGAGCATCCAACAGTCCATATGTAGGAACAAAACCAGTAAATTGGGGTGAGCCTTCAAATATAAAACTTTCGATCCATTTGTAGTTAATATTGAAGCCAATATTCCTTAAAGTAGTTTTACCCAAGTCTATATTCAATTTTCGCCCTCCAAATCCCACATTAAATTTATGTTCAGGTGTATTAAATGCCGGAATAATATTGTCATCAATATCTGTATTCAGTTTATTCCACGAATAATTCCCGTTGAGACTATAATTATTCGCTAAATAATAATTAAAGCCTATAGAAAAACCTTGTGTGGTTACCGTATTATTCGAATTGGCTGAATATCTGAATGCTTTAATTTGTCCAATAGGAAATCCTAAATCATCGAATTCTGCTTCTACACCTATGTTATAACCTATGAAATTGTCATAGAAACTATAGTAATAGCCCGCATCCACATAAACGCTTCCAAACAAAGTCGTTCTAAATCCTAATTCAAATGTTTTGACTTCTTCAGGTCTAATCGGGCTGATATCAAAATATACCAAAGTATCTCTTCTCTGAGTATTAAAAAAATCAATCAAAGATTCTACCGGTATTAAATTTTCAGCACCGTTCAAGTTACCAGAAAGTGTAGCCCTCCCTACGTTCAGGAATAAATATTGATCTGCCAAAGTTGGATTTCTGATTGCAGAGGAAAATGATAGCCTAAAGAAGTTATTCGGTGAAGGAGTATAAACCAGTGAAGCTGCAGGGGAAAATAGCAAATCAAAATTTTCGTTTTTATCGGCCCTTATTGCTGCTTGAGCTTTCATCTTGTTATTTGCAAAAGATTTTTCAAAACCTCCGTAGAATCCAATCTCGGAGTTCGTAATTTCAACACCAGAAGTATCCGAGAATACAGTACCTTGAGAATCGGGTCTGTATAGCCTGTAATTGGCCCCTACCGTAATCTTGTCCATAAAAATTGGTGTGAAAACATGTTCTCCATGGACATGATATAAAGATGAATTATCAAAGAATTTAGTTCCTCCATCTGTACGAAGCGAACCTGAAATTCGATTAAATTCATCCTCGAATCTTTGAGTTCCCGGTTCATAAAAAGGGACTGCTAAACTTGCACCTTGACCAGGACCATTGGAAAATGCTTCTGCTTCTGAATGCCATGTAGTCAATCGATCAGTATTATCAATCAGCCATTGTCTAGCTGCATCAATATCAAATATTGTTTCTAACTCCCCTGTGTAGGGATCGAAAATGATGATTAATTCGGGATAGGTATCATCTGCTTCAATCTGAGGAATCACTTCAGACAACCAATAATCGCTGTAATCAATAGACCAGTTTACATTTTTCTTGGCCTTACGCTGTAATTCAAGAGCTGTAAAATAAGGATCATAACTGTCTCCTGCTCCGGTTCTTGTAGAATAAGCGCGTATAAAAAACTTATTTTTCTTTCGATATTCAATTTTATTCTGAAGGAAAGTAATGCCTTTTAGACTGAATCTGTTGTCCCCTTGATATACTGTCGTTCCGGATCCATAACTGGATCCAATAATCAATTCCGGAGATTGTTCTTTTAAAGCAGGATTAGTTCTGAAATGCAATGCGGCATTTGCCTTAAGGTTTCTTGTATCGTAGTCTACCAAATCAATTTCTCTGTATCCCGTCCTGTACCAAATACCCTGACCAGGATTTGAAAAAATTGGAAATGAAGAGAAATCATTTGATCTCTGATATTCGTCACCATAAATATTTACTGCATCATAGCGTCCGGGATTGTCTGCTGGAACTCTTGACCCATCTATAGGGTCGTAATTGTCAGCTTCCCAATCATCAGCTTCAAGGTATTCCAGATTGAATTTGAATGCAAAGGTTTTATGATCAGATTTATTATTAATAGCACCGGCATACCTGACCGCCGTTTTGAAAAGACTTCGCTCACCATATTTTACCATAGCAGATAAACCTGTATGAAAAAATGGATCTCTTGTTTCCATGCTGATGACTCCATTAAAAGCATTTGGTCCATAAAACGCTGAACTTGCGCCAACTATAAGTTCTACTTTATTAACATCAAGTTCAGAAGTGCCAAGGAAATTTCCAAGAGAAAAATTAAGACCGGGAGCTTGATTGTCCAAGCCATCAATAATCTGAAGTGATCTTACCGGGCTTGTGCTGTTAAAGCCTCTTGTGTTGACCACTTTAAAACCTAAACTTGCAGCTGTAAGATCTACGCCTTTAAGGGCTCCTAAACCATCGTAAAAATCTGCTGCGGGTGTTTCCTTAATGGCTATTAAATCTAAAGATTCAATAGTCAAGGGTGACTCCTTTTGTTTATCAAGAATCCTGCTTCCTTTCACTTCTACCGCTTCAATTAAAATGGAATTTTCTTCCATAGTAATGGTAAGTCTTTTTTCAGCATCGGCGATAATTATTTCATCTTCATAACCGATATAACTCACTACAAGAGTAATGGGATATTGATCTGCAGTCGTAAATTCAAAAGAACCATCCCAGTCTGTTATAGTTCCGGTCGATGTCCCCTGGATGATAACGTTAGCTCCAATGATTGGATCGTTATTAATGGCGTCCAAGACTATTCCCTTGACTTTATTTTGAGAAAATAAAGAAATTGTAAAGAGAAAAACCAATAACACAAGAAAACCTCGTCTTAACATTCTTATCATTCAAAGATTAATGCAATACCATAGATTAATCGGAAAGGTTTTAATCAATCCAACTAAAAATACAAAATTTCTTCGGTTGATAATGAATAAAGAACTCTAAAAGATGGGTCGAAAATATCTTAATCAGGTCAATTATCTTCGGTCTTTCTGTTTTTCTTCCAGTACTTCTAAATGTTTCAAATCCAGTGATTCAGGGTTTTGATCCGCTGATTCCAGTCTTTTATGTAATTCTTTCTTTTTAATTTTTGCCATTTCTCTAAAAATTTCCTCTTCTTCCCAATCTAATTCTCGATAACTATCCAGAGAGAATCCAAATAATGAAACATAAATTATAAGTAAAACAAGACCCAGAACCATAATGGGAAATCGTACCCAATATGCTGAAAGGGGATCGACGTTGAGGCTAATAATGTAAAGAATTATCGATACACATAGAAATACTGTTGTAACGATTGTAAATCCACGTTTGGCCATGAATTTCTCTTCAGCTTTTTCTCTTATTTTGTCATCCATTGGAATGCAGTGTTGTATATCAAAAAATATGCAATAAAATAATAAAAAATAATCGAGAATAATAGATTATAAGACGAATGAATGCTTGTTGGTGATAAGAGATTAATAATCAATTCATTCGTGTAGCGAATGCAATAAAAAACTAATTCAAGGGATAAGCTTTTAATCTAAATGTTAATAGGTTATAGGTTATTTAAAGCCATTCTAAAACTATCCTCATCCATCCCGGCTTTGATTTCATCCATTAGAAAGTACTGTATCATCCGTTTGTCCAATTCAGAATATTTAATTGAACATGTCCAATCTGAATAAAAAATGCTATCTGAGGGGCCAGTATGATCTTTCATCATTCCTAAAGCCTGTGTTAGTTCTTCTCGTAATAGATGCATCTGACATAGTACATCTTTGTTTCGAACAGTATCTATAAACATATGACCAAAATTAATTTCATGGTCTTCATTAGTGATAACGAAAACTAAACCAAAGTTATCATAAACATGTTTCTCAGCTTCAGGATAATAATCTGTATAATCTTTTTTATCACCAATGAAGATTAAGAAATTGGCTTCATCTCTTGAATAGAATCTTTCTATTTTAATATTATGACTTAATGCATTATTTCCTTTTATAATTAATGATAATTTTAGAATATTATTTATTTAATAGGATCAGTATAGATATGTATTTTAATATTTACCGATATTTCCAATTAGTTATTTATCTGGTTTTTGTGTGTATTACTAATGGGATTTCTCAATTTACCCCATTAGATTCCATTTTAGGAAAATTCGAAATGGAACAAATAGGTTTATCAATTGACATGTCTAATTCAGGTCATATTTTAGCTGTTTCTTCAAATGGTTCCTTGATTAGCAATATTCTTCAGTTAATATTTACGCTTTGGATGAGGAAGAAAACCTTATTAAGTTAGATTCAATCGATGGAAACAAATCAGAAAAGTTTGGAAGAAAAATATCAATTAGTGGTGATGGTAAAATATTAGCAGTCGGATCACCTGATAATAGCAGTGAAGGATTTCTGAAAGGTAGGGTTTCAACATTTAAACTGAATAATGGAGTTTATGAAGAATTTAGTGAAGGAATATATGGAATAAATGAATTAGATCACTTTGGGTTTGATATTGATATGTCAGATGATGGGAAGATTTTAGCTATAAGTTCAGTTGATAACGATAATACTGGAAATAACTCTGGATTAGTCGAAGTGTAGGTCTTCAAACCAAAGTGGACAATAAGTGAATAAAATTAAGTTACACTTTTAAAAGTTAAATTGAAATATTTTTGTCTGCGTTTTTTAAATGTTTTGTGTTTACATAATTTTTTTCTCTTCAGTTTTTCTTCTTTTAATCCATAATAAACATCTGCTGGTGTCAAGTTTTGTAAAGATTCATGATATCTGTGATGGTTATAATATTTTACAAATTGTGAAAGAGGAAAACTCAATTCACCTGGGCTGTAATAATGATCCAGTTTAATTACATTTTTCATTGTTCTGTGATACCTTTCAATCTTGCCTTGCGTTTGAGGATGACCAGGTCTTCCTCTCACATGTTTAATTTTGTAATCATCCAAATAAGAGCTCAACTCTTGACTTAAATAACAAGATCCATTATCAGATAATAACTTAGGCGGTTTATTCAAATTTACATTTGGATGGTTTAATGCCTGATTCAAAGTATTTTTTACATCAAGGGTTTTCATCGTTGAGCACAACTCCCAACTTATAATGTACCTAGAATAATCATCTAATATAGTCGATAGGTAATACCATCCCCAGCCAATGATTTTGAAATAAGTAAAATCAGTTTGCCACATTTGATTGACAGTTGTTGTTTTGTCTTTAAATTCATCTGCGGCAGATATCAGATCATAATGAGGAGGGTTTATCAGTCCAGCAGATTTCAATATTCTGTAAACCCTGCTTTCGCTTATAAAGTATTGATTCTCATCAGTATACCTGCAAGCCAATTCTCTACAAGAAAGCTCTGAAACTTCCAGTGCCAGATTCAATATATTAGACCTGATCCGATCAGGAATCTTGTTCCAGTAATGCTTCCTTGTACTTTTCTTTTCCTCTAATCCAGTTATACCTTCTACATGGTATTTCTGTAAATCGTCAAATAAAAGTGGACCATTAAGTGAATAAAATTAAGTTATACATAACTATTAAATTCACTTTATTATGAACAAGAAAAACAAATCAGCAGAATCTTATGTCCGAGATGTAAAAAGAAGGACAAGACGTAAATTTTCTACAGAAGAAAAGATTAGAATAGTCATTGAAGGATTAAGAGGAGAACAAAGCGTTGCTTCTCTTTGTAGAAGAGAAGAGATTTCACAACCACTATATTATAAGTGGAGTAAAGATTTCATGGAAGCAGGGAAGAAACGTTTAAAGGGAGACACAGAACGTGAAGCCAATACTTCAGAAGTTCAACATCTAAAGACAGAAAATCAAGACCTTAAAGAGGTAGTAGCAGAACTTACTCTAAAAAATCGTGTGCTTAAAAAAAGCTTGAATGGAGTAAAATAAAATTCAAGAAGTATATGCGATTTACAGCAAAAGAAAAGATGGAACTGATTAGGCTGGTTGAGCAATCCGAATGGAGTGTTAGAAGAACTCTCAAGGAAATTGGTATTCACAAATCAACCTTTTACAACTGGTATAAGAAATATCGGGAAAATGGAATTGTAGGATTAGAGGAAAAGAAAAGTACAAGGAAGCATTACTGGAACAAGATTCCTGATCGGATCAGGTCTAATATATTGAATCTGGCACTGGAAGTTTCAGAGCTTTCTTGTAGAGAATTGGCTTGCAGGTATACTGATGAGAATCAATACTTTATAAGCGAAAGCAGTGTTTACAGAATATTGAAATCTGCTGGACTGATAAACCCTCCTCATTATGATTTAATATCTGCCGCAGATGAATTTAAAGACAAAACAACAACTGTCAATCAAATGTGGCAAACTGATTTTACTTATTTCAAAATCATTGGCTGGGGATGGTATTACCTATCGACTATATTAGATGATTATTCTAGGTACATTATAAGTTGGGAGTTGTGCTCAACGATGAAAACCCTTGATGTAAAAAATACTTTGAATCAGGCATTAAACCATCCAAATGTAAATTTGAATAAACCGCCTAAGTTATTATCTGATAATGGATCTTGTTATTTAAGTCAAGAGTTGAGCTCTTATTTGGATGATTACAAAATTAAACATGTGAGAGGAAGACCTGGTCATCCTCAAACGCAAGGCAAGATTGAAAGGTATCACAGAACAATGAAAAATGTAATTAAACTGGATCATTATTACAGCCCAGGTGAATTGAGTTTTCCTCTTTCACAATTTGTAAAATATTATAACCATCACAGATATCATGAATCTTTACAAAACTTGACACCAGCAGATGTTTATTATGGATTAAAAGAAGAAAAACTGAAGAGAAAAAAATTATGTAAACACAAAACATTTAAAAAACGCAGACAAGAATATTTCAATTTAACTTTTAAAAGTGTAACTTAATTTTATTCACTTATTGTCCACTTTGGTTTGAAGACCTACAGACCAAGCTCATCTCAGATTAGACCAAAAGAAACTTGAGTATGATACTGAGTTGTACGAGAAGCGAAAGAGTTTGATTGATAGGGAGTTTAAGGCGTACTTCCAAATAATGCAAGCTCAGTTTGATACTAATATGGCTGACATGAGAGTTCATCAGTCCAATAGAGATAATAAGAATCTTAAGGATAAGTTTGAAAGGGATATCTATCTTCTAAAAGACAAACAAAACAATAAGCTGTCAGATGTAAACAGTAAGCTAGATGATATGAAGAGGATGAAAGACACCTATGAGATAGATTACAAGAACCAAAAGAGAGATAATTCAGACCTCAAATCTTACATAAGAAAGGAGGCAAAGAAAAGACCAAATTCAAGATACAATGGGATTAACTGACTGTAAAAGATGGAAGGATATGATAAACTATCTGAACAATCCACCTAATGAAAATAGATCGAGAAAAGACGAAATTCGTGAAATAGCTAGAGAGATAGCAATTGATCTAGTCTCTGAAGTATCACAACAAATTATGGAGAGAATAATAGCAGATAAAATACCTGAGTTAGTAGACAAGGCTATTCAGGAGAGAATTGATCGGGGGCTGGGTGGTTAGCAGGGAACTTCTTGAGTTTCTTTTTGAATGTTTTATGTAGATCTAACATATCATCATTGGTAAGGTATGTAATTTCGTTTTCTCTCAAAATTGTTCTAAACTCTTCAATTATTCTCAATCCTAAATCTGTCTCAGTTAGATATCTTGCCGAAAAGCGTAATGTGGCACTATTAACGAACTCCTCTTTACTGTCAAATTCTGTTATACGAGGTGGGATTTCACTATCATTAAAAAAACGTACCAATTTATATTTAACCATTTGATAATATTACTAAGTTTTTGTCACTTTTTGTCACTTTGCCTCTTTAGAGTTAGATGTAATGATGAAATCAAGCATTAAAAAAGCCCCAAACTCAATGAATAAGGGACTTTCTTCAAGTAGCGTGAGGCGGGCTTAAATTCTAATTGATAATCAATTACTTATGGGTCATAACGTTCATTTAACGTTCATTCATGCGTCATTTAGGTAGATTTTAATAAATTATTGTAGAAATTATTCAGGAAAAGGTAGTTTCCGTTTATGTTATTGGCATTTTCATTCCGTGTTATTTTATCCCCTCATCTGCGAAACTGAAATATCCAGAAGAAGTCACTATTACATGATCTAATAATGTGATCTTCATTAATTCACCTGCTTTTCTAAGCTCCTTAGTTAATTCAATATCTTTTTGTGAAGGTTTTAAATTACCACTTGGATGATTATGAGAAACAATAATTGCGGATGCATTAGTTAATAATGCTCCCTGATATACTTTCCTTACATCAACAATACAAGCTTCAATACTACCTACTGCTGCTTTCATTATCCCTAGAACCTCATTGCACCTTGATAGATACATTACAACAAAACTTTCAAAATGGTCTATTGTACCTTGTTCCCAGAACTTTCTAAGAACTTGTTGAGCATCATTTGAAGAATGAATTTTCAAGCCTGTTGGCTTTCTCTTATAAGCTAGTTTTATTTCTGTTGCTTTCATTGTACAAGTATTAATTGTATTTTAATACTCTAAATGTAAATATTGTTTTGATATATTACAACTTATATTTGTATTTTTATTACAATTATCGAAATATTACTTGTATATGAACATATTAAGACTCAAAGAAGTACTAACTGAAAAAGGAGTTTCAGGTAAAGAATTGGCTTTAAAGCTTGGAGTTAGTCAAAACACAATTTCAAACATCGTCAAAGGATACAACTTTCCTAAACCTACCCTTCTTATCGGTATTGCAAAAGTGTTAGATGTTGATGTAAGAGAGTTGTTGATTAGTACAAAAGAGAAAGACCTTTCTAGTCCTACCGTGGCACTTAATGAGATTAAAAGTATAATTGATAGAATCGACTTAAATTCTGAATAATTAAAGAGCTGGGGAGTACTCTGAAAAAACGAAATAGTGTAAGGGGTATATATGGAACCACCCTTGAAACACGACCCGAACACAAATTTTAAATTTCATCTACAAATTTCTATGCTTTAGATTAAAAGTTCTACGTATATAATCAATCAGTAAGTGTTATATTTAATACACAATAAAAGATAAATTAATCTAAACAATTAAATGCGTTTGTAATCATTTGCAATTGAAAATAAATTGTCATGAAAGTTGAGAGTTATTTCCTTATTAGGAAATAATATGTACTAAAGATAGGAAGATGGACAACTTAGAAACAATTAGATAATGAAAGAAGTAAAAATCAAAATAGAACAAGCAATACAGAATTTTCTTAAAAATGAGAATCAATTATTAACTCGAAACTTAAATGAAGTTTTAATGTCAACTTCTCTAGCAAAATACGTAGCCGAGGAATTTGAAGGATATGATACAGATTCAGAATATAATGGAGATATCGATAAACCAAATGATCGAAAAGCATTAGAAATAGCTGCCAATAGAATTAATGAAGTAAAAAAGAAAGTTAACGACAAGAATACCTACAAAATTTATCCAGATATAATTGTACATGAAAGAGGATCAAATGATAATAACCATTTAGTCTTTGAAATAAAGAAAGACATCCATTCAGAAAACAAAAAGGAATATGATTTAATAAAACTTGAACATCTAACTATAAATTATATGGGAAATCATTACAATTATGATTTAGGTATTCAGATAATATTTGGTACTAGTGGAAACACAGGAACATATGAGATAAACTATGTTAGTGAGGGAATACTTCATAAATAAAATGGATGTACAGATATGACCATAGAGCGATTTACATATTTTGCGATGCATCAATGGTATATGACTCAAATAATTCAGGTGGAATTGGTTATATTATTAAATTCCCTGAAGAATTAAATATTGAACCAATATCTGGCTCAATTGGTATTTATCAAGGTGCAAATATTGAAAGACTCGAAATGGAAGGTCTTATTTCTGGAATCGAAAGAATGATTAAAGAATATGAAAACTATAGAGAAGAATTAGGTAATGTTAGTCAAATAGTTGTTATAACAGATAGATATGCTTTACAAGATGAAATAAGAACAAGTCCATATAAAATCCGTGAATGGAGAAGAAATAAGTGGAAAAACCATGAAGGCAAACCAATAAAGAATAGTGACCTTTTAGACAAACTGGATAAAAAGAGAAAAAAACTCAGTAATAGTAGCTGGAAAAAAATCAGAATTGAATATAGACCGCGGAAGCAAAATAAAGAAGCTGACAAACTTTCAAAAAAAGCAAGAAAAGAAGGACTCCCTAATGCCAGCATCGCTATCAAAGGCATAAAAATAGGCAAACGGAAATATGACGGTATATCAATTAATTATTCAAAGATTTTCGTAAAGGATGAATTGCACATACATATTTTTAAGAAAGACCCAGTTGGGGATGAGTGGGAAGTAAATGCAGAAATTTGTTCGGGGGCACATATAGGTAAAAAGTTGAAATTATATTGTGATGACGTCTTGGCATCTAAGTTAAAGAGACGCAATGAATTCATTGTCAGAATTAAAAAGGTCAATATATTTCATATCAGAATATATAAAACACTGAAAAAACCAAAGAATAACTTTACCTGAAAATAGATATGACGACATACTTCGTACAGCCGCATATCATTATCCGTTCTTGTAATAATTTAAAAGCAGAAAGTTATGAATCAAACTGTTAGAGATTATTTAATTAGAAAGTCAAAACAGAAAAAGACAGTAGGATATTCAGAAATAAATATTGATTGTAATTTAAATCTTGACTTCACCCAACAAAATTCAAGAACTGAAATCGGAAGGATATTAGGAGAAATTTCGACATTTGAATTTAGTAACAATCGCCCATTGATAAGTTCAATCGTGGTGTATAAATCAGATAAATTGGGAACAGGAATAGGCAATGGGTTTTACAACTTAGCTGAAGAGCTTGGTTTTGGTCAAAGTGCTCATTTAAAATCAAAGAATTTTGCAGAAACCGAAATACAAAGATCATTTGATTTCTGGTCTGGAGAAAGTACGCATAACATCCACTTTTTCACAAAATTTGATTTAGATGATTTTCGAGAAATTGCAAAAACTGAATATAGAAAGGATAGTGAAACTTCTTTATCCAAATCCAAAATAATAAAACCAATCTATCAGAAAACTAATTACTGGGGAGAACAATTAAAGATTGAAGGCTTTACATTTGAACGTGATAATCGATGGCAAATCAGTGGTTATTTTAAATCCTATGCATGGATTAGAATTTATAAAAATGAGGATAGAAATAAGTTAATATACTTTACAATAGGAATTGACAGAGGTGAAGAGCATGGTAAATCCCGATTATTTTACAAACTTGATTGCCAAAGAGAAAATATTAATCAAAACAATAAATTGTCAGTAGAGCAAATTGAAATATTTGACAATTATGTTAAAGGAAGTGGTGCAAATTGGCGTGAAATAGATTATAATTCAATCGAAGATTATGATTGGGATTCATTAATTCAAATTACAAGAGGCTTCATATTTGAATATCAAGATTTATATGAAGAACTAATAGACTTAGTCTGGTCTAACAAATTGAATTTACCTAAATCCAGCTTAATTCTCAAAGAGAGACCAAATGGAAGCTATGCAGAATATCCTCAAAAAGAATACTCTTTTAAAGGTATTGATAAAGACTATGTAGCAGAACAACATAAGAAACATTACATTGGAAATAAAGGAGAAAAATTGGTTGTTAATTATGAAATTGACAAACTAATCAAATGTGATAGAAGAGATTTAGCTGAAGAAGTAAAAAAAGTTAAAGATGGTAAAGGGTATGATATTTTATCCTATGATAAAAAAGGAAATGTAATTTACATTGAAGTTAAAACAACAAAAGGGAATTCAAATTCGGTCTTCTATTTAACGGACAATGAATTAGAGTTCATGAAAAGAAATAAAAAATTATACAAAATTTATAGAGTTTACAATTTTAAACCAATTCTAAATTCTGGAGAATTTTATATTCTTACAAATGTTGAAGATCGGATAGTAAAAAAACCAATTCTTTATGAAGTACAGCTAAAAAGATTGTAGAAATAAATGATTAGTCAAAGCTCGACAACGAATATTGGAAATAAAGTGAAAAAAACATTAAATAGAAATCTCAATCAAGCAAAAAGTTCAAGGAAGGATGAATTTTACACTCAACTCACAGACATAGAAAAAGAAATGAAACATTACAAAAAGCACTTTAAGGGCAAAGTGATTTATTGTAATTGTGACGACCCAAGAATAAGTAATTTCTTTCATTACTTCTCATACAACTTTGAGAAACTTGGCTTAAAAAAACTAATTGCAACTTGTTACAAAAATCAGGAGTTAGATTTATTTAGTCAGGATGAATCTGAAAAAGCTATATATCTAGAGTATGAAGGCGATAAAAACGGAAATCGAATTCCAGATATTGAGGAAATTATTGTTAACCCATTTAAGGGTGATGGTTGTAGGTCTTCAAACCAAAGTGGACAATAAGTGAATAAAATTAAGTTACACTTTTAAAAGTTAAATTGAAATATTTTTGTCTGCGTTTTTTAAATGTTTTGTGTTTACATAATTTTTTTCTCTTCAGTTTTTCTTCTTTTAATCCATAATAAACATCTGCTGGTGTCAAGTTTTGTAAAGATTCATGATATCTGTGATGGTTATAATATTTTACAAATTGTGAAAGAGGAAAACTCAATTCACCTGGGCTGTAATAATGATCCAGTTTAATTACATTTTTCATCGTTCTGTGATACCTTTCAATCTTGCCTTGCGTTTGAGGATGACCAGGTCTTCCTCTCACATGTTTAATTTTGTAATCATCCAAATAAGAGCTCAACTCTTGACTTAAATAACAAGATCCATTATCAGATAATAACTTAGGCGGTTTATTCAAATTTACATTTGGATGGTTTAATGCCTGATTCAAAGTATTTTTTACATCAAGGGTTTTCATCGTTGAGCACAACTCCCAACTTATAATGTACCTAGAATAATCATCTAATATAGTCGATAGGTAATACCATCCCCAGCCAATGATTTTGAAATAAGTAAAATCAGTTTGCCACATTTGATTGACAGTTGTTGTTTTGTCTTTAAATTCATCTGCGGCAGATATCAGATCATAATGAGGAGGGTTTATCAGTCCAGCAGATTTCAATATTCTGTAAACACTGCTTTCGCTTATAAAGTATTGATTCTCATCAGTATACCTGCAAGCCAATTCTCTACAAGAAAGCTCTGAAACTTCCAGTGCCAGATTCAATATATCAGACCTGATCCGATCAGGAATCTTGTTCCAGTAATGCTTCCTTGTACTTTTCTTTTCCTCTAATCCTACAATTCCATTTTCCCGATATTTCTTATACCAGTTGTAAAAGGTTGATTTGTGAATACCAATTTCCTTGAGAGTTCTTCTAACACTCCATTCGGATTGCTCAACCAGCCTAATCAGTTCCATCTTTTCTTTTGCTGTAAATCGCATATACTTCTTGAATTTTATTTTACTCCATTCAAGCTTTTTTTAAGCACACGATTTTTTAGAGTAAGTTCTGCTACTACCTCTTTAAGGTCTTGATTTTCTGTCTTTAGATGTTGAACTTCTGAAGTGTTGGCTTCACGTTCTGTGTCTCCCTTTAAACGTTTCTTCCCTGCTTCCATGAAATCTTTACTCCACTTATAATATAGTGGTTGTGAAATCTCTT
Organism: Saprospiraceae bacterium; assembly: GCA_965248155.1. GTDB lineage: Bacteria > Bacteroidota > Bacteroidia > Chitinophagales > Saprospiraceae > RFSX01. Next base: position 93,430 of record CBDFIO010000001.1, on the reverse strand, counting down.
CTCTTCTACAAAGAGAAGCAACACTTTGTTCTCCTCTTAATCCTTCAATGACTATTCTAATCTTTTCTTCTGTAGAAAATTTACGTCTTGTCCTTCTTTTTACATCTCGGACATAAGATTCTGCTGATTTGTTTTTCTTGTTCATAATAAAGTGAATTTAATAGTTATGTATAACTTAATTTTATTCACTTAATGGTCCACTTTTATTTGACGATTTACAGTAGAACATTAAGAGTATTGAATGTAATAGATGATTGTAATAGAGAAAGCCTGTTAAATAAAGGGAGTATAAGTTTTCCTTCCGTAAGAGTAACCAGGTTTTTAGATGAGTTGTTAGAATACTACGGGAAACCTAAATATATACGATCTGACAATGGGCCTGAATTTACTTCAAACGACTATAAGAATTGGTGTAAGCTAAGAGGTATAAAGCGAATATATTCAGAGCCTGGAAAGCCAATGCAAAATGGATATGTAGAAAGGTTTAATCGAACATTTAGAGAAGATGTTTTGGATGCATATATGTTTAGCAGCATATCACAGTTCCAAATAATTGCAGACAAATGGAGTAAAGATTATAACGATAATCATCCTCATGGCTCACTTGGAAGGAAGAGTCCAAGAGAGTATGCTCCAAGAAACCAATACTCTTTGGGGTTAATCCCAAAGAGTATTGAATAAATCTTATTTTTAAATTATAGACTGTCTTAAGAATAGCAAGTCTTCAAAATCTTTAATTAAATCAATATATTCCATATGTCCCAATCACCGTTTTATACTAATCAGTTTTTTCTAATCGTAATTCTATTATTTTTTGGAGTTAATGGTATGTGCCAAAATGGAATTCCACAAAAATCTCTTGTCGAATGTATTAATAGTTTGGAAAAAATAAATGAAGACTACATCTTTAAAATAAATGGTTCATATCACTTTGAAAAGAGTGATATATACATTTGTGAAAATGACTTTCCTTTACAAATTGAGATTTTAAAAAATGAACTTGGTTATCCTCCACTTCCGTATTCTCCAATATCTTGGGAAAAAACAGATAAAGACTTAATTTTTGAATATAAGGCTGATTTAAAGAATAAATATTTCAGAAATAGGAGAAATAAGACTATTTGTAATATTAAATGCAAGTTTAATGAAAATCCAAACACTACGATTGAGTTAAAAATAAATGTATTAAAAAATGCAAAATATAAATTCTCGGATTCGGATAATGATGTTTATGATACTAGTTTCGACGACAATAAAATAAAAGTATTTCCAGGATATTTAGAAACAGTACCTAACGGCATTGAATGGAAGTTACTAAGATCTGGAATCAATGAGAAAGTGAAAGTTACAATTGATCCAGAAAAAAGTAAAAGCGTTGCAGAATTTCCTATAGGTAACATAATTAATTCTAAAAAACAAGAGATAACAATAAGTTCTTCATCAACCACTCCATCAGTTGAAATCTATCAAGGATGTAATTTAAAAAATGAATTGTACGGATATGTAATTTCTCCTAAATCCACGACAATACAATTTTTCACAGTTTGCGATATTACTTCTAGTGGTTCAACAATTTGTGCTCCAACAATTAACGAAACTATGTTCATTAATGAAGCAAATATAATTTTGGAGAAAGCTGGATTAAGTTTAAATAACCCAATTTCTATCATGACAATCACGAGTGATTTTGACCAAGATGATAATGGTATTTTTGAGGTAACGAATATAAATGGGATCCACGAATTAAGTATTATTGGCCAATATGTAATTAATAATAGTTTAATAACATCTGATATTGGTGTATTTATAGTAGATGATTTAGAAGATCCTGCTGGTGCTGTTAAGAGAGGTGTTTCATTTCTTGGACTTAAAAGATCTTGGCTAGACGGAAACTTAGCTGATGCAGAAACTTTAGCTCATGAGTATTTACATGCAGATTATAGTTTGCAACATCCTGATGGTAATAATCCTGTGACAGTACCACCTACTGAATTAGGTTATGATCCTTTCTTAGACACAGATAATTTAATGTACTATGATAAAAGTGGTAGAACAGACACAAAATTAAGGAAAATGCAATGGGAAAAAATACATAAATAAATGAAAAATCTGAACAATTCAATCGTCCTTTTACTTATTGTAGTTTTGATGACTGCTCATTCTTGCAACAATTCAAAAGGTTTATTTAATAGTAATGATAATAGCGATAAATTATTATTTAAAGATTATGGCAGTTCATTATGCGTTGACTTTTTAAAAGAGAACCCAAATTTTAAATTTTCGGAGAATATTTCGAATTTAAAATCAACAATTGAATTCGATTCAATAAGGTTCTCGCATAAAGAACTCATCATTTGCGCAATATATTTATCTATAAGTAGAGAAACAATTGCAGATAAAGTGTTGATTAATAATTTTAAATATATAAGCCAACATATTTCCGATATTGAGTCAGGTATCTCAGTTCATTTAGCTGATTGGGTAACCCGACGCTATAGTGATGAAAAAACATGTGAAAGGTTAATCAATGTAATTACACTATATAAAAATATTAATGCTGCAGAATTAGAATCTGCCTCGTCAGATTCTCATATACTATATGATGTTTTTGGCATGACAGTACAACACTTTCTCAATCCAGGACAAGAGACGGAAAAATATTTTGAAGTTTACAATAATGCAGGACCTTCAATAGGCAAGAACAAAACAAAATATGAATATTATGAAGCAAGGCAAAAAAGTCTTGTAAAGTTGTTAAATGACGATTTAAAAAATAATAACTTTTCATTATGTAGGAATTGATAATGTAAAACTAAAATCAAAAATGAGCAATTTCAAACACATTAATTCAACTCTAAGCTTAGCCATATTATTTACCATACTGTTTAATGTAAATGATTTATTTGCACAATCTGGAAGTATCTCAACCTCAAATACATGTTTTGGCGAATTGACAGGCACGATGTTGATTCAGATTAACTATGATCCAAACATTTACTCTCTACCTTTTGGTGGTGAGTATGAAAATATTGACAATGGGGATTATGGGACTTTTTCAATGACATCATCTAGCATATTAATCAATAATTTAGATATTGGAGATTACGAAGTAATAATTGATTTATCCACAACAGTTTTTTTAGATATGTGTGCAACTATAGATAGTGAAATTTTGATGAGTGCCACATTAATTACCCCATCATGTGTTTATGATGGATCAGTTGAGATTAGTATCACTGGAGGGGTACAACCTTATTCTTTTAATTGGAGTAATGGTTCTACAACTCAGGATATTTCTTCAGTTGGGAATGGTGAATATTATGTAACCGTTACAGATGATAATGGGTGTTCGGGAATAAACACTTTTGAAGTACCTTCTACAATAGATTATTCGACTTTTGTCTCACATGTTTGTACAGAAGGAGAATCAAACGGTTCAATAACAATAAATGGACATCAAAGTTGGGATTATATTTGGGATACAGATCCTGTTCAAACGACCAACTATATTAACAATTTGGAAGAGGGTACATATTGTGTAACGATTTCCTCACCAAAAACAAATTGCGATGCTACAGAATGTTTTGAAATAGGAGTTAGAGATGATTTTTACATTTATAGTCTAGAACTTGAAAAGCCTTGCCCTGTTGATGCTTCAGGAAATCTACCTGAAGATGGAAGTATCTTTTTTGAAGTAAATGGGAAAAATGGGAATGTCACTTACTTATGGAATGATATAGGTTATGGATCTAACGAAAGATTAAATTTAGTAGCTGGTATTTATAGTGTAACTATTACTAATTCATGTGAAGAAATTATCGAGTCTTTTGATTTAGAAACAGACTGCTTTTGTGATGATTTTTTAAATCCAATTGTTTCAATAATTAATTCATGTAGTCCTCAATCTAACGAAGGTAGCATTACTATCTTTAACCCATTCTTGAGCTATAACTGGTCTAATGGTTCAACTTCATTTATTAATTCTAACCTTGGAACAGGGGAGTATACAGTAACTATAACTGATCCAACTAGTGGATGTCAAACTGTTAATACTTATACAGTTGAAACTCAATCAGAGATAGAAATATCTGACATTGTTATCAAAAAGACTTGTAGCCATGATTCAGAAGGTAGCATTGAATTTAGTTATGATGGAGCAGAAAGTGATCAAAATTCAATATATGCTTATTGGGAAGATGAACCTAATATTGATGGGATAAGGAATAGATATGATATTCCTCCTGGAACCTACACTTTTATATATGCTACAAATTGCAACACTCAGGAATTTGAATTCGAAGTAGATCCATATCTATTAGATATTGTTATTGATGCTGACCTAATCTGCGATGGGACTAGTACATTAACAGCTATTGTCTCTGGTGATAACCCACCATATTCTTATTTATGGGATGAGGGTTCGACAACAAATGTTTTAACAAGTTTAAATTTTGGGACTACATATACAGTCACAGTTACGGATGTATTAGGATGTACTGAAAGTGTCAGTTATGAACTCACTTTTGTTGAAGAATTAGATAGAGGTGACGCTTGTGAAGGAATTGAAGACGGATGGATTAACCTTCAAATTAATAATCCTGACAATGACCCTATAACTATTACTTATGATTTTGGGCCATGCATAGATTGTCCTCCTTTCCCAGTAATTGTTGATGTTACAATAGATCCTGTAGTTATAAATCTAACAGATTTACCTGGAGATGAGGAATTAACTTTTTGGATTGATAATGGAAATGGGTGTTATTACCCTTTTACATTTAATCTCGGGGAAGAATCTTGGGATAGAGTATATACAGGACATCATAATGCTATAATTGAAGGTCAGGTACATGATGATGCCTATATGTGCGAATATGATCTTGTTTGTCATGGATTGTCCACCCCAATTGAATTGCAGGCAGAAATTGATTTTAATGCTCTAGACTGTGAGCAAGGATTAAGCTTAGATTGTGGATCAGTTGAATATCATTGTGAAGGAACTGTTATCGCATCAAGAGATGTAGAACCAATATGGGGAAGAGTTGGAGCAATTTGGCAGCTTGAATATTCATGTTTGGCTGGTCAGACACCAATATTCACAAATGTTTTATCAGATCCGTGTAGAGTAGTTAGGTATTGTCCTAATAATCCATTGTGTTACAATGCAAGGGGCTTAGGTGAATTTGGTGGTACATGGACTGGATATGATGATAATATTCCGGGGATGCCAGGGTGCGTGAAATTTTTCTGCAGTGGATTCTTAGGAATATTTAATCAAGACTTCATTGTTTGTGGATTAGATGGATATCCAGATTATATTTCTATTTACAATGATAAAGATTGGGATGAAGATGAAGATGATTGCACACCGATCCAAGTTTCATTATTCCAAGTCGCTCAGAACTATGAGGAGATAGCTTTGGACCCAGATTTTTTTAATTCTGATTTGCACCATCTGATGTTGTCGTTAGATGGAAATGAGGAAGAAGCAAACTGGGCCCCAGAAATATATTGTTCTTATGCAGTTGTATGTCCAGATGACTATACCATTGTGGAAGAGATTTTCCCTGCTGATGAATGCGGGCCAATTGACCAAATTGAGATTGATGGATTCCAATTTGGATCTTATTGCAATCCATTACCTTGGTATGATGGAAATAGTGACCAAGTTGGTATTTTACTTTTATGTCCAAATGAATGTGGTGAAGGAACAGAGGATTATTGTCTTCCCTATGAACCGGTATTTTTCCCTTTTACAAATCCATTTGGTAACACTGGTGAAAAAAACTTACAAGGCTACTATGCTCATCAAATTATTTTTAATTCACCTTATGATGATCATTTTATAAGATTTGGTTTCACCCAACAACAAGTTGGGATTTCAACTCCTAATTTACTTTCGTCTGTAGGCCAGTCTGTGAAATTTCAAACTCTTACAAATTCAAAAAGAGAATTAGTTGATTTTGATAATGTTTTGTTTTATGATTCTGATCCATTTAATGGGTTTAGGACAGCAATAAGTGAAGTAGAAGGGTCTTCTTCATCATATATTGCATATTTCGAAAATCCGACTGGATTCGACGAAATAGATATTTACAGCTCAGGAAATATTACTCCGCTTGATTTAATACGGATTGACTCCAATTTCCAAATTAAGATTTCTTATTCTGGATCATTATATTATAACAATCAGCTAATATCATCAACTAGCTCACCAAATACGGTTGAAAATATATTTGTTGATAAATACGGAAACTTTATATCATCCGTTAAAGCATCTGGGACAAGGAGGATGCCATTAGGTACAAGTAGTAATCATATTTGTTACAGATTGACACAAACATTTCATTTTTGCGAAATTGATAATGTTACGTACACTAACTACCCAAAAGGATATAACATTATAGCAAGTTTCGATAACTCAGGTGTTGTAACAATTGAGGACAAATTAAGAACCAACGGATTAATGGATTTGATCCATTATGCAGAAAAAGACAGTTCCAAATACTTTCTACTGAAAGGAAAAGGATCTATTAGGTATAATAATACTATGGTGTTTAACAATAATTCTGGGTCGAATATTATATTATTGAAAGTAACAAATGGAATCATAGATTGGAGTAAAAATTTTGATGCACCTTCATTTTCTAGATTTATCCCTAAAATTCATATAGACAATAATGATCAGGTCTTTATTGCTGGTAACTTAATAAATTCATTTGTATATGAAAATTTCAACTATGTTCCCCGTGGGGCCAATGACATCTTTTTAATTCAATACTCATATGATGGTTTAGAAACAGAAATTAATTTATTTGGTACTGATGGAAATGAAGAATGTCGAGATTTCTTTGGTTTCAATAATATTATTTTCATAGGAGGAGACATTAGAACAAATAAATTTGTTACTAAAATTGGAGATGTAAGTGTTTTGAACTTTGACCCAGGTTATAGTCATTCCTTTACTAGTTACTTCACAGCGAATATTCTGGAATACAAAGATGTTTCAAACTCTGAATCTGAAACCACTGGAATTGACGAATCATTACATTTAACTGATAAGTTTAAGTTCAATATATTCCCGAACCCTGTTAATAACTATTTAACAATCCAATCGAATAAAATAAATTTCTCATCTGGTTATAATTTCTCAATTATTTCTTCAATCGGTAAGAAAGTATTTACAATAGATTTAGAAGCCACTAGTACTAAAATTGACGTTTCATTTTTAGAATCTGGAATTTATTTTACTTATATTAAAGATGATTTCGGCGAGAATATTTTAAGTGATAAAATTATAGTGGAATGATAATTTTAAAGTCAACAAAGATTCTATTAGTTGCATGTGTTTTAAGTATATGTTTATCATCTTGTGAATCGGATGAGTACCCTAAAGTTTATACTTTTTCCCACATTGAGGCAGGAGAACAGTTACATGTAGTGATAAGGGATGATATTCTTAATCCTGAAATTGAAGATTATAATGGACCACTATTAAAGACACAGAGCGAAATAATAGACTTAGTTCAAGAATTCTATGATGTTCCAGGGATAAATTATTTTGAGACTATTGAAATAATTAGTGATAATGAAGTGAAATTCACATTTGAAAATTTAAATCAAATCCAGGAATCCATTTTTTCTTACTCTGCCATCTCTACGCACATTATATTTGATAATATCGGGCTAGTTGTGAAAAGGCCATTAAATAATTTTGATGAACTAAGGTTTATAATGGAGATCACAAGAGCTTCTCCTTTAGACATATCTCAAGTTACAGATTTTTCAATTTATCAAGAAGGAGTTCAAGAAGCAACATCATATGGTTTATGGAGTACATACCAGCAAGCCATTATGGATAGCATATATATGGCCGGGGATACATTAGCAGTTTATCGTCCTGAATTGGTATATACTATTCAGTAATACCTTGTTATAGGTAAACTATATGGTAAAACAATTTAGATATTCTATTGAGTTAGAATAGTTTGAAATGATTTTCAAATAGTTATAAAGCTTTGATTAGCATAACAAAATGATTCAATTCAAATTAAACTTAATGACTAGTATTTGACATCTCAAAATTTTAACCAATACGAATCAATTATATGTAAATCGTCAAATAAAAGTGGACCATTAAGTGAATAAAATTAAGTTATACATAACTATTAAATTCACTTTATTATGAACAAGAAAAACAAATCAGCAGAATCTTATGTCCGAGATGTAAAAAGAAGGACAAGACGTAAATTTTCTACAGAAGAAAAGATTAGAATAGTCATTGAAGGATTAAGAGGAGAACAAAGTGTTGCTTCTCTTTGTAGAAGAGAAGAGATTTCACAACCACTATATTATAAGTGGAGTAAAGATTTCATGGAAGCAGGGAAGAAACGTTTAAAGGGAGACACAGAACGTGAAGCCAACACTTCAGAAGTTCAACATCTAAAGACAGAAAATCAAGACCTTAAAGAGGTAGTAGCAGAACTTACTCTAAAAAATCGTGTGCTTAAAAAAAGCTTGAATGGAGTAAAATAAAATTCAAGAAGTATATGCGATTTACAGCAAAAGAAAAGATGGAACTGATTAGGCTGGTTGAGCAATCCGAATGGAGTGTTAGAAGAACTCTCAAGGAAATTGGTATTCACAAATCAACCTTTTACAACTGGTATAAGAAATATCGGGAAAATGGAATTGTAGGATTAGAGGAAAAGAAAAGTACAAGGAAGCATTACTGGAACAAGATTCCTGATCGGATCAGGTCTAATATATTGAATCTGGCACTGGAAGTTTCAGAGCTTTCTTGTAGAGAATTGGCTTGCAGGTATACTGATGAGAATCAATACTTTATAAGCGAAAGCAGTGTTTACAGAATATTGAAATCTGCTGGACTGATAAACCCTCCTCATTATGATCTGATATCTGCCGCAGATGAATTTAAAGACAAAACAACAACTGTCAATCAAATGTGGCAAACTGATTTTACTTATTTCAAAATCATTGGCTGGGGATGGTATTACCTATCGACTATATTAGATGATTATTCTAGGTACATTATAAGTTGGGAGTTGTGCTCAACGATGAAAACCCTTGATGTAAAAAATACTTTGAATCAGGCATTAAACCATTCAAATGTAAATTTGAATAAACCGCCTAAGTTATTATCTGATAATGGATCTTGTTATTTAAGTCAAGAGTTGAGCTCTTATTTGGATGATTACAAAATTAAACATGTGAGAGGAAGACCTGGTCATCCTCAAACGCAAGGCAAGATTGAAAGGTATCACAGAACGATGAAAAATGTAATTAAACTGGATCATTATTACAGCCCAGGTGAATTGAGTTTTCGTCTTTCACAATTTGTAAAATATTATAACCATCACAGATATCATGAATCTTTACAAAACTTGACACCAGCAGATGTTTATTATGGATTAAAAGAAGAAAAACTGAAGAGAAGAAAATTATGTAAACACAAAACATTTAAAAAACGCAGACAAAAATATTTCAATTTAACTTTTAAAAGTGTAACTTAATTTTATTCACTTATTGTCCACTTTGGTTTGAAGACCTACAATCTAATCTCTTCACGACTCTGGAAGTCCAATCAATCTTTTTATTGTACTCTTGGGTATTCCATCCGTCAGAGTCTCTATAAATTCTTTCTCCTGGTAAGTGTAAGTTATAAAGGTTGAAAGTTGTAAAACTTACTTGTGTTCTTTGAGGCATAACAGTAAATTTTAATGTTATAAGATGTTGTCACTCATTAAGATAATTCTTTTAAATTATCCAACGTACATATGATGCCATTAGAGTGTCTCCAGACCTCACTAGATTCAATCTGGTGGCGCTTTAGTGCTCTTTGGAAAATACCTAGGAACATGTTTAACTAAGCCCAGATCAAACACCAGTGGTCTATGTAAACTATTGATAACTAGATAGTTACTAGAACACAAAGTTAACTTTAACTAAGTGGTTATCCAATTAGGAACTTTGAACTTTAATGAGGCTTTTATAGCCTCATTGTTAACTAACTTTTGAAAACTGTAATTTTCGGGAACCTAGAAAATTCCTAAACAATTAACTTCTACTAACATAAACTATCTTCTCCCCCTAAGGGGAAAGAAGAGTTAAACGTTTCTAACTTACTCAAATACCCAAGAACTATATTACTGGTTAGCGTCAAGGTAATATGGTGTTGTTGAAGCTGGGTTGAGCGTTTGGGTATTTGTTACCCTATACTCAAATACCCAAGAACTATATTACTGGTTAGCGTCAAGGTAATATGGTGTTGTTGAAGCTGGGTTGAGCGTTTGGGTATTTGTTACCCTATACTCAAATACCCAAGAACTATATTACTGGTTAGCGTCAAGGTAATATGGTGTTGTTGAAGCTGGGTTGAGCGTTTGGGTATTTGTTACCCTATACTCAAATACCCAAGAACTATATTACTGGTTAGCGTCAAGGTAATATGGTGTTGTTGAAGCTGGGTTGAGCGTTTGGGTATTTGTTACCCTATACTCAAATACCCAAGAACTATATTACTGGTTAGCGTCAAGGTAATATGGTGTTGTTGAAGCTGGGTTGAGCGTTTGGGTATTTGTTACCCTATACTCAAATACCCAAGAACTATATTACTGGTTAGCGTCAAGGTAATATGGTGTTGTTGAAGCTGGGTTGAGCGTTTGGGTATTTGTTACCCTATACTCAAATACCCAAGAACTATATTACTGGTTAGCGTCAAGGTAATATGGTGTTGTTGAAGCTGGGTTGAGCGTTTGGGTATTTGTTACCCTATACTCAAATACCCAAGAACTATATTACTGGTTAGCGTCAAGGTAATATGGTGTTGTTGAAGCTGGGTTGAGCGTTTGGGTATTTGTTACCCTATACTCAAATACCCAAGAACTATATTACTGGTTAGCGTCAAGGTAATATGGTGTTGTTGAAGCTGGGTTGAGCGTTTGGGTATTTGTTACCCTATACTCAAATACCCAAGAACTATATTACTGGTTAGCGTCAAGGTAATATGGTGTTGTTGAAGCTGGGTTGAGCGTTTGGGTATTTGTTACCCTATACTCAAATACCCAAGAACTATATTACTGGTTAGCGTCAAGGTAATATGGTGTTGTTGAAGCTGGGTTGAGCGTTTGGGTATTTGTTACCCTATACTCAAATACCCAAGAACTATATTACTGGTTAGCGTCAAGGTAATATGGTGTTGTTGAAGCTGGGTTGAGCGTTTGGGTATTTGTTACCCTATACTCAAATACCCAAGAACTATATTACTGGTTAGCGTCAAGGTAATATGGTGTTGTTGAAGCTGGGTTGAGCGTTTGGGTATTTGTTACCCTATACTCAAATACCCAAGAACTATATTACTGGTTAGCGTCAAGGTAATATGGTGTTGTTGAAGCTGGGTTGAGCGTTTGGGTATTTGTTACCCTATACTCAAATACCCAAGAACTATATTACTGGTTAGCGTCAAGGTAATATGGTGTTGTTGAAGCTGGGTTGAGCGTTTGGGTATTTGTTACCCTATACTCAAATACCCAAGAACTATATTACTGGTTAGCGTCAAGGTAATATGGTGTTGTTGAAGCTGGGTTGAGCGTTTGGGTATTTGTTACCCTATACTCAAATACCCAAGAACTATATTACTGGTTAGCGTCAAGGTAATATGGTGTTGTTGAAGCTGGGTTGAGCGTTTGGGTATTTGTTACCCTATACTCAAATACCCAAGAACTATATTACTGGTTAGCGTCAAGGTAATATGGTGTTGTTGAAGCTGGGTTGAGCGTTTGGGTATTTGTTACCCTATACTCAAATACCCAAGAACTATATTACTGGTTAGCGTCAAGGTAATATGGTGTTGTTGAAGCTGGGTTGAGCGTTTGGGTATTTGTTACCCTATACTCAAATACCCAAGAACTATATTACTGGTTAGCGTCAAGGTAATATGGTGTTGTTGAAGCTGGGTTGAGCGTTTGGGTATTTGTTACCCTATACTCAAATACCCAAGAACTATATTACTGGTTAGCGTCAAGGTAATATGGTGTTGTTGAAGCTGGGTTGAGCGTTTGGGTATTTGTTACCCTATACTCAAATACCCAAGAACTATATTACTGGTTAGCGTCAAGGTAATATGGTGTTGTTGAAGCTGGGTTGAGCGTTTGGGTATTTGTTACCCTATACTCAAATACCCAAGAACTATATTACTGGTTAGCGTCAAGGTAATATGGTGTTGTTGAAGCTGGGTTGAGCGTTTGGGTATTTGTTACCCTATACTCAAATACCCAAGAACTATATTACTGGTTAGCGTCAAGGTAATATGGTGTTGTTGAAGCTGGGTTGAGCGTTTGGGTATTTGTTACCCTATACTCAAATACCCAAGAACTATATTACTGGTTAGCGTCAAGGTAATATGGTGTTGTTGAAGCTGGGTTGAGCGTTTGGGTATTTGTTACCCTATACTCAAATACCCAAGAACTATATTACTGGTTAGCGTCAAGGTAATATGGTGTTGTTGAAGCTGGGTTGAGCGTTTGGGTATTTGTTACCCTATACTCAAATACCCAAGAACTATATTACTGGTTAGCGTCAAGGTAATATGGTGTTGTTGAAGCTGGGTTGAGCGTTTGGGTATTTGTTACCCTATACTCAAATACCCAAGAACTATATTACTGGTTAGCGTCAAGGTAATATGGTGTTGTTGAAGCTGGGTTGAGCGTTTGGGTATTTGTTACCCTATACTCAAATACCCAAGAACTATATTACTGGTTAGCGTCAAGGTAATATGGTGTTGTTGAAGCTGGGTTGAGCGTTTGGGTATTTGTTACCCTATACTCAAATACCCAAGAACTATATTACTGGTTAGCGTCAAGGTAATATGGTGTTGTTGAAGCTGGGTTGAGCGTTTGGGTATTTGTTACCCTATACTCAAATACCCAAGAACTATATTACTGGTTAGCGTCAAGGTAATATGGTGTTGTTGAAGCTGGGTTGAGCGTTTGGGTATTTGTTACCCTATACTCAAATACCCAAGAACTATATTACTGGTTAGCGTCAAGGTAATATGGTGTTGTTGAAGCTGGGTTGAGCGTTTGGGTATTTGTTACCCTATACTCAAATACCCAAGAACTATATTACTGGTTAGCGTCAAGGTAATATGGTGTTGTTGAAGCTGGGTTGAGCGTTTGGGTATTTGTTACCCTATACTCAAATACCCAAGAACTATATTACTGGTTAGCGTCAAGGTAATATGGTGTTGTTGAAGCTGGGTTGAGCGTTTGGGTATTTGTTACCCTATACTCAAATACCCAAGAACTATATTACTGGTTAGCGTCAAGGTAATATGGTGTTGTTGAAGCTGGGTTGAGCGTTTGGGTATTTGTTACCCTATACTCAAATACCCAAGAACTATATTACTGGTTAGCGTCAAGGTAATATGGTGTTGTTGAAGCTGGGTTGAGCGTTTGGGTATTTGTTACCCTATACTCAAATACCCAAGAACTATATTACTGGTTAGCGTCAAGGTAATATGGTGTTGTTGAAGCTGGGTTGAGCGTTTGGGTATTTGTTACCCTATACTCAAATACCCAAGAACTATATTACTGGTTAGCGTCAAGGTAATATGGTGTTGTTGAAGCTGGGTTGAGCGTTTGGGTATTTGTTACCCTATACTCAAATACCCAAGAACTATATTACTGGTTAGCGTCAAGGTAATATGGTGTTGTTGAAGCTGGGTTGAGCGTTTGGGTATTTGTTACCCTATACTCAAATACCCAAGAACTATATTACTGGTTAGCGTCAAGGTAATATGGTGTTGTTGAAGCTGGGTTGAGCGTTTGGGTATTTGTTACCCTATACTCAAATACCCAAGAACTATATTACTGGTTAGCGTCAAGGTAATATGGTGTTGTTGAAGCTGGGTTGAGCGTTTGGGTATTTGTTACCCTATACTCAAATACCCAAGAACTATATTACTGGTTAGCGTCAAGGTAATATGGTGTTGTTGAAGCTGGGTTGAGCGTTTGGGTATTTGTTACCCTATATAGAATGGTGAATTTGTCCAGTTTAGTGAGAATGTTGAGGATTTAGAATTAAATCGAATGTTTCATCAAATGTGTTCAGAATGTTCATTTTTGTAGTAAGTAGTTCAAACTTTCTAATGAGGTTATTAAACCTAACTTTTTCATGATAAACCTTCCTACTGCTTTCTCTCGAAAGCCTTTCCCAATGTTTGGGATTAATTCCATTTCTATAAAGTATCTGTTCTTTAGCGTTCATGCCAAATACAATTGGGTCTATCTTGTCCACAATTTTTAGGTTCAGAATTTTGTTCCTTAAATCTTCTCGAAGTTTATCTAGTTTTTCTAAATCAGAAAGATCATTTAGTGAATAGATATTTGAAAATTCAACATGTTTCATTTTCCTTGTTTTCACCTCAATCCTTATAACATTGTTATCCAATTCATATTGAAGTGATTTGTCATAAATTTTAATAAAGTACTGAGTTAGCTCAGTTTCAGTGTAGTACCCTGAATATCCATAATTTCTAAGTTTTGTAATTGGCAGATTCTTATAAGTGATAAAATTGTTTTGAATTATATATTTTGCACATGTTGGTACATTTAGATTAACTCCATATTCAAAGTTGTGAATTCTTGAATAGGCTAATTTTATTCCAAACATTAGTTTTAAATCGTTCAATACCCACCGAATTTTATCAATATCAAATATATCATGGTTTTGTGATCCAAGGTGATTTCTCACGTTATAGTATTTGTGAATTGAACCACTAACCTCTCTATATTTAGGTCCATAGATTTTGAACTTTAAACCATAAATTTTAGCTTCAAACGGATATTTTAATTCACCACTTTCATATTCTACCCTGCGATCCCATTTATCAATTAATTCAGGATGGTTTAACCAATAATCCTCAGGTAAATAAGAAATTTCTGCTTTCACAAAATCAATCATGACAGTTTACTTCTTTTAGATAGTTTTGAAAATTGTGTTTAGCGAATAGAGTAGAGGGTTTTAAGTAAGGTTTCATTGAAGGAACATGTAACCATTGGATTACTTTTAGATCAATCACTTCTTTAAAATCCGATACCTCATATCCTTTATTGAGTTGTTCTAATATTGGTTTATAGTTGGTCTTTGAAGTTGGTTTAAACCTCTTTCCAGCTTTTTGATTGAGGTAAAGTATTATTCTCGCCGTAATTCTTTCTTTATCTATATTCACTAATTCAAAGTTTTATTAAAAAATATATTGTACTCTTTATTGACATTGTACGTTATTGTGTCTATATTTATAACACATGTGCTCATAAAATAGTTTGTATGTTATCACGATTTAACGTTTTCATAAAAAAAGCAAATGAAATATTGTCCGATTTGGAAATGAATATCAATCCAATAGGAAGAGGTAATAAAGAGGTTAAAGTTTATCGAAAAAGAAAGTTGTTAGGCAAATACCTAGTTGACAATAGAGTAAATATTGTGCCTTCGGTATTTCCTCATATAGTAGAAGATTTTGGGGAAGAGAAAAACAAATTAGCTATAGCACAATATATTACTCCTCAATCGAAAGAATTACTCCGAGAACTAAGAATCAACTTTATAGATTTTGCAGGAAACATATCTTTCGAAAATGAATCTACATTTATTCATATAGAGAATGGTAAAGCCTTTAGACCTTCACCAGAATCCAATAGAGCATTTTCACCTAAAGGGTTAAGTGTAGTTTTTGATTTAATTACGAAGCCAGAACTGGTCAGACAAAACTTTAGAGATATTGGGAAGTATAGTAGGGCGACAATTGATACTGTTAGCAAAGTACTAAAAGGGTTAAGAAAAGAAGACTATCTCAATTCAACAGAAAAGAGGTTAGATAGAACTTTTATCAATCTAGACCTTTTAATTGCAAGATGGATAGATGAATATAACTTGAATGCGCGGAATAAAACTTTCCGATTTCGAATGAAAACTAATAATGGGAAAACGTTGCTTTCTAAATCATTGGTGAAAAACGAAAGAATCGGAGGCAAATCTGCATTGAAATACTACATCAGAATGGACTCATCTTGTCCACAAGTTTTATATAGTAATGAACCCGAAAAGGATATTCTGAAAAGGCATAATGCTGTGAAATCGAACGACGGTGATATTATAGTTTACACAAAGTTTTGGCATCATGAGACACATTCCAATTATATCCATCCTTTCTTGGCAATTGCAGATGTAGAGCCTTATTTAGAGAGCAATGGAGATGTTATGAATCGTATGTATCAGAAATATGTTTTTATAAAATGAGAGTTGAAATACCAAATATTCAAGAAATAAAGGAAGCTGTCAGAGAAGTTCTTAAAGAAGAACTAAATATTCTGAATAGTTCTTCTAATATGGACAAAGCCCTATCCAAGAAACAAGCTGCTGAATATTTGAATGTATCTGCGAGTACTATTGATAACTTGCGAAGAAATGGAGAAATTAGAAGTCATAAAGTTAGAGGTAAAGTAATAATTTTACAATCAGATATAGAATATTATTTAAGTGCGTAGGATTATTTAACTTGTTTCAATATTGTGAAGTTTTTCCTCTGAATTGTATGAAATACTTCTTTGACATTTTCAACTTTGCTCTTCCTTTCATATCCCATCAACACTTTTACAGATTGCCCAGTGATTTTTCCAAGTTTATGCGGCGGAATTTCGTAATCATTCAACATTATATTGATATAAGTATATCTACCACTGTGGTTGGTTATATATTCATGAATCGGTTTTCTTTCCAATATCATTTTACCAGCAATACTTCTTCTTGATTCTACTTGTCGATTGATTCCTGCTTGTTTACAAGCTTCTTTGATATATAAGTTCATCTTTTGAGAACTGTAAGCTTTAGGGAAGTTATAGTTGTACTTCTCAATGATATGCATGACTGCAGGTAGAATAGGGATAAGTACCTCTGTGTCGTCTTTAGTGGTGTTTCCTTTATATGTATTCACTTTAAGAACTTCCAAACCATCAATGTTCACAATATGTTCTTTCTGGAGAATTGAAAAGTCGGAATACCTCAATCCCGTATTAGCAGATAAAACCCACAAGTCTCTGGCTATATCAAGATTTGGACTTTTACTGAAATCATGATTAGTTAATTTTTCTAATTGGTTTAATTCCAAGAAGTGTTTTGTGGTTTTGATTCTTTTTACTGCAAATTCTGGATACTGAAAACTAGAATTATTATGGTGGTTATTAACAAACGCATCCCTTAAAACTAACTTGATAATTTGAATATGCTTTGAAACCGTATTTTGGCTACTACCTTTTTGTTGATATATCCATTTAGCAAACTCATGAACAAATTCTACATTCAATGAATTGAAAGCAATAATAACTCCCTTATATATTTGAAATTCATCAAACTGTTGTAAAGTACTGTTGTATTTAAGAATTGTTCGTTCGTGATTAGAACTTTTGTTGATGAAATTTCTGAAATACTTTATAAAGGAATCATTTTCATTATCAACTTCAAATTTTCTAATTCCAAGGTACTTGTCAAGGAGTTCTTTAAAATCATTAACTGAGATGTTATTATTATCAGAAACTATTTCAATACAATGCTTCTTTAGTTTAAACAATTTCAAATTATATTCAGAAACAATTGGTAGAGGTAAATTCACACCGTGCTTAACTGTTTGTGATTTGTTATCCCATAGTCGAGCAGGTACTTTTATTCTTGTTGAATATTTAAGTGTAATGTGTTTTCCTTCATTATTTTTCTTGTACCTATAAACTAAATACAGTAATTCAGGGACTGAAGAGTCTTGGTTGTAGTTAATGTTTATTCTAGGTAGACTTTGTCTTTTTCTTCTATTGTTCATGTTACAGCTTATACATAAATTAACATCAAACGTTCATTAAACGTTCATATATGATAAGAAGATGTAATAGGCAATTAGCAAAGTATGATAATCAAAGACATAAAGTCTTGAAAATCAAAACCCTCACTAGTTATAAACTAGCAAGGGTTCTTAATTTCGTAGCGTGAGGCGGGCTTGAACCGCCGACCTCAGGATTATGAATCCTGCGCTCTAACCAGCTGAGCTACCACGCCATTTTAAATGGAACGCAAATATAGACCATTTAGAAAATTAGCGCAATTGTATGATGTATTTCTTATCGCTATGTATTTAAATGTGAAGGACTTCTTTCAGCGATTGTTTACCAGTAATTCGATAGAATATCTTGCATTTCATTATCTTCCATTTACTTAGCAAATGATCGAATGGCCTATATATACTAAAAATGAATTCAGTAATTTTATTTCAATTATTGATTAAAATGGTTTTCCCATGCAAAAGTTGTTGTGCGTAGTTCTATTGTGTACATGGGTTCATATGGCTATTAGTCAACAAGACACATCCTATCTAGACTACGATGAGCTTCATTGGTCTGATATTGATCAGTTTTCTATTAAAGAAAATGTGACTAAAGTTGTAGCAGCAACAAGGACCGAGCAGGATCTTGAAGATCTTCCATTTACTGTTTTTGTAATAACAGCAAAAGAGATCAGAGAACAAGGTTATTTTACACTTGTTGATGCATTAAAACACCTTCCCGGTATTCGAGTATCACAACCTGGTTCAGGTTTGGATGGAGAAACCTTCATGATGCGCGGCTTATATGGCAATACATATGCAAAAATCCTAATCAATGATGTTCCAATAAGACCATCGGTAGTTGGAGCTATGCCTATAGGCAGCCAGTTACCCATCCGTCAGGCTGAACGCATAGAAGTAATATATGGTCCAGCTGCTACTATTTATGGACCCGATGCAGCAGCGGGTATCATCAATATCATTCTCAAAGACAGTGATTATCCAACCTATGCTCAAGCGGATATTGAAGTTGGAAGTGACAATCTAACAAGACTCAGTGCTTTATTCGGTGGCAATTTTTTTTTAGGGAAAAAATCCTGAAGATTAAAATGTATGGGGGATATACGTTCTTCAATGACAGGCGAATTAAATACGACATAAATACACTCTATAACCCACAGGTTTATGAAAACGTATTGAATTTAGATATCCAAGAGCAATTACAATATGAGGAACGACCTAATTATATTGGTAGTGAAGGATCAACTATAATATCCAAGTTGCCTCACCTCAGCAGTTATGTTGGCTTTTCAGCGGCTCTCGGTGCTTTTAATTTCAATACACAAAGGCTTTTTAGAGCAGACCACAGTTCTTTAGGGCTCAATCCCTTTGCAGTTTCATATGCAGATCCTCAAAGTCTCATTGGCGAAGAAATTCTTTCAACTTCTATTGACTTCAAAAAATCTTACTCAAATTGGGATTTTAAAGTAACACTGAATAGCCTGAACTATACAATAAATCCACTATCGTCCTATAAATATGTTCTTCCACTTTTTGGAACTATATCAAATTCTTATTCTCTTGGTTTTTTTGCGCCAACTAATATTGATCCAACCATCAATGCACCAGTTTGGATTGATAGCTTATACCTTTCAGGATCCCGGTATGTATCTAGTAATTTCAATGATTTCTCCATTGAAATGCAAGCAAACTTCCATGTAAATAAATCTTTTGATCTTTCGGTAGGAATACAAACTGAATCAGGGTTTGGAGATGCGATTGAACGATATCAGTCAGTACCTAAAAGCACAATAACAGGATTCATTCTTCCAACTGTTCTTGATAATCCGATTGCTGCTTTTTCTTCGATAAGTACATTTATCGAAGGCTATCTAAAATTTGGAAACTTTTCAGTTATTGCCGGGGCACAGGGATTTATTCGTTCAGATAAATTAAAAACAAATGACCCGGTCTTCAATCCTAGGATCGGATTATTATTCAGGCCTAATCCAAAATTTAGTTTACGTGCATCTTTTAGTCAGGCATTCAGATACCCTTCTGCTTTCTACAATAGTTCATCATACAAAATAACTGCAAAAGATGGATTTATAGATATATTACCGGGATCATCTGGATTAGAGCCCGAGCAAACAATCAATGTCGAGGCAGGTCTGAGATTTAGCCCTTCTGAATTCTTCAATTTAGATGGAAGTTTATATTATACAAAAACGACAAATTTTATAAATTTTGACTTTACTAATGGGAATTTTCCTGGATCATTTTTCTGGGGATACGATAACGATCCAAATTCTTTTGTCCAATTGATTGGAGGACAAGTGAGCCTACATTTGAAGAATATCTGGCCTGCAATAAAATTATCTACAGATATAAATCTCAATTATTCAAACGGAAAGGAAAAAGTACTACAATTATTTATTGGAGAATTCCAAGGAAGACAATTACAGGATTTACCTGCAGTAAGAGCACAACCAGAATTTATTGGTCATGTAAGGATGTCAGTGGAACCATTTAAAAGTTTCACTATTTTTCTAAATCATTCCTTTATGACCAGTAGCTGGACAAGGAATAAATTTCGGATTACAATGGCATTGCAGAATAATCAACCGGAAAGACTGAAAAATGCTGGATACTATACCTTAGGGATGAGATCTCAATTAAAAATAAGTCGTCAATTAAATGCTTATGTAGATCTTGCTAACTTGATGAACATCCAATATGCTGGAATTGATGCTACAGTTCATATTGATGGCTATTGTATAATCCTCAACCTCTCTTTAGATTTAGATTAGGAGTAAGCTTCGCATTTAATTAAGACTATGAAGCGATGAATAATATATTGTTGGTTTTTCTTTTTCGGATCAATATCCTATGGGCAGGATGATAGTATAGATTCGCTTCTTCAACTGGCTACACATCAACATTCTGAAGACAGTTTAAATATCTCATCACTTTCAACATTGCAAAAAGCATTCAATACATCAAAAGAATCAGGAACCAATTATCGGATAGAAGAAATATGTACAGCCCTTGGAGATTATTTCTTTGATTATGGTTTGTATAACGACGGAATTGGTTATTACAAATATATTTTTTCCACTGATATAGACACTTCCAAAAAGTCTGATAGGCTGGTAAGACTTTACAGAAAAATTGGACAAAGTTATTCCTACTTGGGAAAACCTAATAGCGCACATTTTTACTACAGGCAGATTTTTGATGCCTTTGAATTTCCCGAAAGACTAGACGTGCTAAGAGATCTTGTTGATATTTACGCAACAAATAATGACCATCAAAAAAGTCTAGAGTATAATATTATCATTGAAAAATTGCTACTGGCAAATCACAGCCATGAAAGTGAATTATCCAAAGTTTATAATAATATCGGTTTCAATTATCACAGATTAAAAGATTACGAATCAAGTATTGAATTTTTTAATAAGGCCCTGGATATTTGTCCATCAATTTCAAATGATAAAAGATCAACGATCCTTCGTAATCTTGGAGTTAGTTACTACAACTTAGGAGAATTTGATAAAAGTATTGAATTGTTATATCAGGCTTCCGAACTCATTCTGGATAACGATCAACTAGCGGAAGTAGATCATCTTATCGCCTCAGTTCACATGGCTAATAATGATCAATTCAACGCCCTTGCTTATCTTGAAAAAGCACTTCAGAAAATTGATCATATAGGGAGCCCTCAACTTTTATCAGAAATATTTTCTGGTTACGCGCAGGCTTATTATGCCACTCACGAATATGATCTTGCCTTTGATTATTTCCAGAATTATTCTCGATTGAGTGATTCATTAAAGTTTGTTGAGCAACTCAATCAGAAAAGAATCATTGATAACCAGAAATATATTGAAAGGACTGAAAAGGAAAATCGCTTATTGAAAGCCCAACAAGATTTTCAAAAACTGAAGATTTCTCAGTTGGAAACCGAAGCAAGAAATCAGACCTTGCGATTTACAGCTCTTCGTACAGATAGTATTCAACGTGTTAATGAACTTACTCTGGCAAAACAAGAGAATGAAATTGCCAAAGCCAATGAAGAAAATAGTCAACTCGAAATTGTCCGCCAAAACAATCTCCTCCGATTAACGAATCAGCAATTAATGATTGCCAAGGTAAATGAAGAAAACGCTACGATAGAACAAGAAAAGCAACAAAAGGAAGTTGAGCTTGCTCAGGAGAAGCTGGCTTTGCAAGAGCGTGACGGACAGCTTAAAGAAGAAAAAAACGAAAACGAAGCAAAAGCTCGCGAAATTGAAAAGAGAAAAACAGATCAAAGAAACACAGGATTATTTGCCGGACTTTTAGCTCTGCTTGCCTTGTTTATTCTGTGGGCATATCGCAACAAACGTAAAGACAACATACGTATAACAACAGCTTATGACAATCTTACTATTGCTCAGAATCTATTAAAAAAAGCCGAAACTAAAATCAAAGATTTACTGAAGCAACAAGTATCAGGCGCTGTAGCCGAAGCATTAATGACCAATGCAGATCCAGCTGCAGTTGAAAAACGTTTTGTAAGTATTATGTTTCTTGATATACGCAACTTTACAGGTTTTTGCGAAGGTAAAAAGCCATCTGAAATTATTGATTATCAGAATAGCATTTTCGGATTTATGATCAATATAATTGAAAAGTACCATGGCGTTGTAAATCAATTAATGGGTGATGGTTTTATGGCAACCTTTGGTGCTCCAATTTCTCAAGATAATGATTGTCTAAATGCATATAATGCAGCCCATGAAATATTAACTGTTCTTGAAATGAAAGTGGATCAGAATGAAGTTATTGCTACCAAAGTGGGAATAGGTTTGCATGCTGGAAACGTAGTTACCGGTAATGTAGGAAATGAGTCTCTTTATTGCTAAATCCTTTTCTTGATATTATGTCCTTGTAGTTCAACCGGATAGAACAACTCCCTCCTAAGGAGTAGATCTGCGTTCGAGTCCTAAAGAAAAAAGGGTTCAGAAATTAGAGAAGATCGGCATTGATTGAGATGAGTATAGGATTCTTATTCTAAATAGGAAAGAAGAAGTTGAGAAAAATGTGATCTCCAAACTATAAGCTTTTAGATTCTTTGAAGTAGGGGCTGTTTAGGTAGCTTCGAAGTAGTAAGTAGAGAAGGAATAGAATATGATGGAAGCGTTATGTTATTTGAGGAGGTGAATTGCAAGGTTTGTTGAGCTTTGTGTTTTTGAGTGTACACTACATCAATATAATGTTGGGTTGCCATGATATTGGCGTGTCACATGAGGTGTTGTATAGTGAAGATGTTGATTTTATTTTTCACAAGATTAGAGGCAAAGGTGTGCCTTAGTTTGTGATAATTTACTCTGGTAGATATTCATTTCAGTTTCTCATATTTTCTAAACATTTCACAAATATTTTTTCCCAAGAGTTTGTTGCCGTGAGTGTTGTGTCATAAACTGGTAAATACTAAGTCAGGATTTTTATTATGCACTCTATGAGTTCTATAACACCAATTTCATTTATAGAAATAGGGTTGAACAAATTCTTGGGTTTGATCTCTCAGGTGGTAATACTTAAATGCTAATTCTTTCACTAGTTGGGGAACCGGGACAAGTCTCATTCTTCATTTTGAACCGATGTTGATTTCTTTTTGTGTGCACAGTTGGGTAAAGGTTAAAGAAAGTGTTTCTCCAATTCTTAAGCCCATTGTGTACCCCACTAAAAGTAAAAGCCTGTTGCGTTGTTTGATATCTTCTCTTATTTCGAGATCGGGAGCACTCATTATTTTTTTTAGGTCCTGGTCAGTAAGAAAACTCACTTTTATTCTTGGACATCTTGGTGATTCAATGAAGGTATAGTCCAGGCATTCATATCACATGGATTTACTCCGTTTAAAAAATTGTTTAATTGAATTCACATAGTTTTTAATGCTCTTTCAACTCAACATTTTTTTCTTTTTTGAACCAAACTTGCGATTGTTATGGATTGATTTTGATCTTAAGTATTTTACAAATTCATAGACATCAGTAATCTGTATTTTCTCAAGATTTGGATAATCAAGAAACTTAAAGAAGATAAGTAAATGAAGTTTTTTAGTTTCTCAAGTTGAGTTAGCCAAGTTTCTTATCTGTAATAGAAATTCAACATATTGATTTATTAGATCAGTCAATGTTTTGTTCATTTTAGTAATTAACGTGAGTTCGACGTAAGGAAGTGGAAAAATAGGATAAAAAGAAAGAGCAATTTTGTTTATCTTAATAGTTGATAATCAATTAATTAAAACAAAAAAGCTCTACTATGAAAGATAGTCAAATTATTGCAATTTTCTGTGCTTTCGATGATTTTTTCACCGATTTCGATCACTTTTAAAAATCTCATACCCTAGAGGGAAAGAAAAATCGACGGAATCGTACCTGCAGGTTATCCATGAGCGAGGTGATGAGCATCATCGTATTTTTTCATATGAGTGGATACCGTTGCTTTAAGCACTTTTACCAGAATCATGTCTGCCAACATATGCGCGGCTATTTTCCCAATCTGGTATCTTATAATCGGATGGTGGAGTTGCAAACCAAAGCGGTCCTACCATTAGCCTTGTTTGTAAAGATGTACCGAATGGGTAAATGTAGTGGGATATCCTTTATTGATTCAACCAGTATCCGGGTCTGTCACAATCGAAGGATTCATTCCCACAAGGTGTTTGCTGGACTGGCCAAACGAGGCAAGACTTCAAAGGGTTGGTTTTATGGTTTCAAACTTCATCTGGTTCATAATGACCGGGGCGAAGTGATTGATTTTCAACTCACTCCGGGCAATGTGCATGATAATGCCGTATTGAAGTGTAAACGGTTTATGAAGAAGGTCTATGGCCGGTTGTTCGGTGATAAAGGCTATATTGTCAACAAGCAAATCTTTGACACTCTTTTCTTGAGAGGTATTCATTTGATTACTAAGTTGAGACGGAATATGAAATCCAAAATGATTACACCCCTACAGGATGCTCTTCTGCTCCGAAAACTTGCTATCTCTGAAACCATTATTGACCAACTCAAAAATATTTCACAGATCGAACATACAAGGCATCGTTCCTTTGCCGGATTTTTCGTCAATATACTTGGTGGACTTTGTGCCTACGGGTTTAAAGAATCTAAACCCTCCATTTATAAGAATCTGGTCGATACCAAACAGCTCCTTTTGGCCTAGTCTTACATCAAACTCACGTTATTTATATTTTTTGCTTGTTCGATAAGATATACTATGGTTTTCTTTTGCTTCCCTTTATTTGCTCTAGACGACTTCTGCCTAATAAAGTACAATTTGTCATTGTCTAGGTTACTCCATTTCAGATTTGCAATATCCTTAAAGTTCATTCCCTGACACAAATAACTAAACATCCAAATGTCCCTAAACTTCTCCATGTTTGGGTGGTAACATTTATGATTAAAGATTAGATTCACTTGTTCAAATGTTAATGCTCTTTTATGGTTTACACTAGAAGGAACAACATACTTGTCAATGCCAAAAGGATAATATTCCTTAGGAGTGAATCCTTCATTAATAGAAATATTATAGATTCTTCTAAGATTCCTTAAATAAATCCCGACTGTAGAAACAGAATTGCCCTTTTCAGTCATCCAGATTTCATATTCATCTAAAAACTTGGGAGTTATTGAACTAAAAGGGGTGCTGGGTCAAATAGGCTGATGATCTCCATAAGTTCCTGATTTATAATAGTATTTTTCGATGTACATACCAATGACATTATCGTGAATCTGTTCATTTTTGGAAAAGCAAATGGTTTTTCTATTAAGACGTTTGATATGCGTTCTAAAATTCAAGTTTTTCCGTTCTATTTTCCAAGTCAAATCTTTCCCAATAGTATGTAAGCTTTTTGGCAATGACCTACTATAAGCTCCCCAATCATCCGTATAATAGTCACCAATGGGAATGTCTTTAAGAAGATCCAGAAGTTTTTCAAAGCTCTCATCGGTACGCTTTCCATTAACCCAAGCCAAAATCATCCCGGAATGCTTATCCATCGCATACCAAGTCCACCTTTGATTCGCCTTACTGCCAACATAAGACCAAAACTCATCTGCCTCTGCTGTATAGTGAAAACTTACTGCCAAATTATCAAGGCTTTGAACTTCTTCCTTGTTCAATAGATAAGGGTTCACTTGAAGCGTTTTTTTTTAAGTGAGCTATCACCGTATTTTTATTGATCCCTAAAATCCTTGCTGTATCTCGAACCCCTGAACTATTGAGAATTAATGAGTCAATTTGTTCTTTAACACCGGGCTCTCTGGCTTTATAGCTATAGCTATAGCTATAGCTAAGTTGAAAACTCTTTTTGCAGACTTTACAACGCCAACGTTGTCTCCCGTTTTCTCTATGACCATTCTTTTGAAGGTCAGTACAATTGCAATGGGGACAAGTAATAGTAGTAGTAGTAGTAGTAGTAGTAGTAGTAGTATGTTCCATGTGCTAATATAAGAAACTCAACCTATTTAAACCACTATCCTAAAAGGATATGATATATCTGAAGGAAAATCTTTGTCTTCCTCCTTTGGGTTGAAAATATACGTCTTTAATGAGATACTAGCACATTCATAACTACTTGCAGTCGATGCCCTATTTTCCTTTTCTAATTTTTCTTGATAATTTTTAAAAGATTCAAACACATCTGTAAATATTGATGTCTTAGATTTGTTAAGATACAGTTCTTCGAATCTACTGAAATCAAATTGAGGTAAATCAGATATAGTTTTTTCAGCCTTGTTTAACAGTTTGAAAAGTTTGTCTCTTATAATTTTGTTTTCCTTTCCTTTGATTTTAGATGAAAATAAGGGTTCCATTGACAGATGAGTTTCTTTTTCTCCTGTTTCCTTTGAAACTATTTCAACTTCAATCCCTTTATGGTGATATCCGGTTTTATAATATCTTCTAATCTTCTTGTTTGTTACACGAATCATGATAGGATAAGTGCCATTTTTCAATATTCGTCTCGTATCCCAATAGATTGATGCTTTAGCCATTTTTAAAATTTGATACACTATTTGATACACCAATTTAAGGATAAAAAGAAACTAAAAGAAACTAGATGATAACTAAATCATTGATTATCAATACAATTAGTAAGTAAATGAAACTAAAAGAAACTAGATGAAAGCGTGTAGGTTATGACTACGAATCAGGAGGTTGCAGGTTCGAGCCCTGCCAAGGCCACCTCACATCCATTTAAGCAACTGTAAACCAAGCAGTTGCTTTTTTTCAAACCATCTGTCAAACAATTTTAACTCCTTACAGAGCATTCTGAGGCCATCTGAGGCCATCTGAGGCCATCTGAGGCATTTTCCAACTAGTTAATTGGATAAAAGGATAGAGTTCTAACAGATTGATGTTTAGTTTATTCAACAACAGCCTTTTCTAAACAATTATTAATCTACAATTCAAGTAATAAAAAGGCTGACTAGGTTTACTAACTTGATTTAAAACAGTACATGAAAAAGGATTGACTTTAAGTAACTCAGAGTAGTAACCACTTGTTATTATTCTAGGTTATTCAAAGGAATACTTTTTAAAGTTACATAATTAGAAAACAGGTTTATTGGTCTTATTATTTGATTTTAAGTGATCCTGGATTTTAAATAATATAATCCAGATCAACTAAAAGTTAGATCAATAAAGATTTTGCTCAAACTTTAAAAAAGTCAAGTGAAGCTATTTCCGAAAAAAATAAAGTTTGCATCGAGGATTCAATGTTTATTGGAATTATTTTCAAACACATTCAAATTGCCCATTATTAGATACTGGAATTAAATGAAAAGAATCCCATTTAATAACTCCATGATCAACGAGAATTTGAGCTAAGGATTTAGAAATGATGATATGATTATACCAACCAAATACCTCTTGGGTATAAGACATATGTAGTTTGTTATTTCCTGCATATTGTGGAAAATACCCAAGAATTTGATTAGAATAAATTTTCTTATTACAAAAATTGCAAATTGCATTTTCATTTTGTGGGTCAAATAAATATGGATATTCAATTTCATTTATTAATAATTCATATCTAGATTCAGGAATATCAATAAATACAATGTCATCTGTAATTTTAGATTTGAATTTCGTTTTTCTTGATTTTATACCAAATTGCTTCAAATACTTACGATAAAAGCCCTCAGTAGTAAATAGAAAATTATTAAATTCCTTCGACGTGAATAATAAATCATTCTTACTTATTTTCGGTAAACTGTCTATTTCTATATAGTCTTCGCGTCCAAGGAAAGAGGTACTACAATTTTCACATTTGTTTATGTTACAAACATTAAAAGTTTTTGATTTAAAACCCCCTCTTAATAAATAAGAGGAGGCATTTTCATATTCTAATACTTCAAATGAAGGAATTGTTTTATAATATTTGAAATCTTCAGCAGTAGATAGTAACTCTATCATCTTACTAAAATTACCGAATTCAAGAATGTCAATTTTATTGTAACCTGGATATAATTTAACTCCAAATTTATTAGCATCCTTAATGTGATGATCACTCCATCTTCCAATAATTCTGTAATAGAACTTCATTTCTTCAAATATATTTTACAGCCCTAATTTTAATAAAATTTCAGGATAATTAGCATATATAATTCTTGCAGCATCTTCAATATTTGTAATTGTAGCATTTGCTGTAGTTATAGGTACATTATCTCCAACATAACCAATTTGGGTTCTCCACGCTCCCGTGAAATTTGAATGCTCTGGTGTTGCTTTTAATACGATGCAGTCCCATTGGTTTGTTCTTGCACCTAACCATTGTTTAACACCAGGAATATCTTTAAACCTTTGCTCAACTAGATGATGAAAATGCAAACCCAAATCTGATCTTCTCCACACTAAGTCATCAAATATTTTAACTAAGTCATCATGAGATCTTATTCCAAATTTGGCTGCATATTGAAAAACACTAAACGAAGATCCAGCAGCTGATTGCAATCCCGTAATCACTAAATTAATGCTAGCATTTCTTGCTGAAGGAGGAATTGCGTTAAAATATTTCAGGGCAACAACATAGTCCCATTCCCACATAGCTACTTCCAATACGTCTATTATATTGCTACCGAAAGCAAGAAGATGTGCTGTAACTATCTGCTCTCTAATTGTCTTTGCCAAACTAACAGCAATTTCTAATTCACCTAAGAGGACAGTATTAGGATCTGTTTCATCAATGTAATTTTGTAAGTATTCACCATGTAATCCAAAATCAGTTGGCCTAGTGTAGGTCTTCAAACCAAAGTGGACAATAAGTGAATAAAATTAAGTTACACTTTTAAAAGTTAAATTGAAATATTTTTGTCTGCGTTTTTTAAATGTTTTGTGTTTACATAATTTTCTTCTCTTCAGTTTTTCTTCTTTTAATCCATAATAAACATCTGCTGGTGTCAAGTTTTGTAAAGATTCATGATATCTGTGATGGTTATAATATTTTACAAATTGTGAAAGAGGAAAACTCAATTCACCTGGGCTGTAATAATGATCCAGTTTAATTACATTTTTCATCGTTCTGTGATACCTTTCAATCTTGCCTTGCGTTTGAGGATGACCAGGTCTTCCTCTCACATGTTTAATTTTGTAATCATCCAAATAAGAGCTCAACTCTTGACTTAAATAACAAGATCCATTATCAGATAATAACTTAGGCGGTTTATTCAAATTTACATTTGGATGGTTTAATGCCTGATTCAAAGTATTTTTTACATCAAGGGTTTTCATCGTTGAGCACAACTCCCAACTTATAATGTACCTAGAATAATCATCTAATATAGTCGATAGGTAATACCATCCCCAGCCAATGATTTTGAAATAAGTAAAATCAGTTTGCCACATTTGATTGACAGTTGTTGTTTTGTCTTTAAATTCATCTGCGGCAGATATCAGATCATAATGAGGAGGGTTTATCAGTCCAGCAGATTTCAATATTCTGTAAACACTGCTTTCGCTTATAAAGTATTGATTCTCATCAGTATACCTGCAAGCCAATTCTCTACAAGAAAGCTCTGAAACTTCCAGTGCCAGATTCAATATATCAGACCTGATCCGATCAGGAATCTTGTTCCAGTAATGCTTCCTTGTACTTTTCTTTTCCTCTAATCCAGTTATACCTTCTACATGGTATTTCTTATACCAGTTGTAAAAGGTTGATTTGTGAATACCAATTTCCTTGAGAGTTCTTCTAACACTCCATTCGGATTGCTCAACCAGCCTAATCAGTTCCATCTTTTCTTTTGCTGTAAATCGCATATACTTCTTGAATTTTATTTTACTCCATTCAAGCTTTTTTTAAGCACACGATTTTTTAGAGTAAGTTCTGCTACTACCTCTTTAAGGTCTTGATTTTCTGTCTTTAGATGTTGAACTTCTGAAGTATTGGCTTCACGTTCTGTGTCTCCCTTTAAACGTTTCTTCCCTGCTTCCATGAAATCTTTACTCCACTTATATTATAGTGGTTGTGAAATCTCTTCTCTTCTACAAAGAGAAGCAACGCTTTGTTCTCCTCTTAATCCTTCAATGACTATTCTAATCTTTTCTTCTGTAGAAAATTTACGTCTTGTCCTTCTTTTTACATCTCGGACATAAGATTCTGCTGATTTGTTTTTCTTGGTCATAGTAAAGTGAATTTAATAGTTATGTATAACTTAACGTGAGTTCGACGTAAGGAAGTGGAAAAATAGGATAAAAAGAAAGAGCAATTTTGTTTATCTTAATAGTTGATAATCAATTAATTAAAACAAAAAAGCTCTACTATGAAAGATAGTCAAATTATTGCAATTTTCTGTGCTTTCGATGATTTTTTCACCGATTTTGATCACTTTTTAAAATCTCATACCCTAGAGGGAAAGAAAAATCGACGGAATCGTACCTGCAGGTTATCCATGAGCGAGGTGATGAGCATCATCGTATTTTTTCATATGAGTGGATACCGTTGCTTTAAGCACTTTTACCAGAATCATGTCTGCCAACATATGCGCGGCTATTTTCCCAATCTGGTATCTTATAATCGGATGGTGGAGTTGCAAACCAAAGCGGTCCTACCATTAGCCTTGTTTGTAAAGATGTACCGAATGGGTAAATGTAGTGGGATATCCTTTATTGATTCAACCAGTATCCGGGTCTGTCACAATCGAAGGATTCATTCCCACAAGGTGTTTGCTGGACTGGCCAAACGAGGCAAGACTTCAAAGGGTTGGTTTTATGGTTTCAAACTTCATCTGGTTCATAATGACCGGGGCGAAGTGATTGATTTTCAACTCACTCCGGGCAATGTGCATGATAATGCCGTATTGAAGTGTAAACGGTTTATGAAGAAGGTCTATGGCCGGTTGTTCGGTGATAAAGGCTATATTGTCAACAAGCAAATCTTTGACACTCTTTTCTTGAGAGGTATTCATTTGATTACTAAGTTGAGACGGAATATGAAATCCAAAATGATTACACCCCTACAGGATGCTCTTCTGCTCCGAAAACTTGCTATCTCTGAAACCATTATTGACCAACTCAAAAATATTTCACAGATCGAACATACAAGGCATCGTTCCTTTGCCGGATTTTTCGTCAATATACTTGGTGGACTTTGTGCCTACGGGTTTAAAGAATCTAAACCCTCCATTTATAAGAATCTGGTCGATACCAAACAACTCCTTTTGGCCTAGTCTTACATCGAACTCACGTTAACTTAATTTTATTCACTTAATGGTCCACTTTTATTTGACGATTTACAGTTCACGTATTGGATAATCGTGTATAAAATCAGTAATCTCATCATCTAAATTCAACTTCCCTTCTTCCACCAGCATTAATATGGAAATTGCAGTAAACTGTTTAGTCATTGAACCTATTTCGAAAATATTGTCCGTTTCCATTGGAACATTCAACTCTAGATTTGCAAGACCAAATGCTTTTTTATAAATAATTTCTTGATTTTTTGAAATTAAAAAACTGGCGCCGGATGCATTGTCTGGATATTTTTCAGCTAATAAACTCTCTAATCTGGATTCTAAAGTTTGTGCATGGACTGTGGATTGTGCATTAAAAAATAAAAATGTAATTACTAATAATAGATACTTCAAATTATGTGGCTTCTTCATTGTTGACGGTTCTTTGTATTACTGTTATCATAAAACAAAAAGTGAAGCAATGATGTAACCTTGCGTAAAATTAAGACAGTTTAAAAATGAACAAATTTTATAAATTTAAGCTGTTATGAAACAAAGTAAATTTACAGAGGGCCAAATAATAAAGGCTCTAAAGGAAAACGAATCTGGAAGATCGGTAGAAGACCTCAGCAGAGAGTTAGGCATCAATAAGGGTACATTTTACAATTGGCGTAAGAAATATGCAGGAATGGAAGTAAGCCATTTGCGACGTCTAAAGGAATTAGAGGATGAAAACAGGAAACTCAAACGGATGTTTGCAGATGTATCACTGGACTTGCAAATGGCAAAAGATGTTCTTGGAAAAAAGTGGTAGAGTCTTCCGTCAAAAGAGAAGTTGTAATCTATTTGAAGGGTACCTATAAAGTTGGAATAAAGCGGCTATGTTCACTAATAGGATGGAGTCGATCAACATGGTATTATGAGAGTAAAGTAGACGATAGTGCAATAGTAGCGAAGTATAAAGAGCTGTTAAAAATAGCACCTAACAGAGGATTTGAAAACTACTATAATAGGACAAGACGAGAAGGCTATAAATGGGCATGGAGTAGAATGCTGCGAGTATACAGAGAAATGGGTTTAGTACGTAGACATAAAAAGCGAAGAAAATTGCCAGAGGAACTAAGGATGCCATTATATCAACCTCAAGCAGTGAATGAAATATGGAGTATGGATTTTATGAGTGATAGTCTGAGTGATGGTAGAACATTAAGAGTATTGAATGTAATAGATGATTGTAATAGAGAAAGCCTGTTAAATAAAGGGAGTATAAGTTTTCCTTCCGTAAGAGTAACCAGGTTTTTAGATGAGTTGTTAGAATACTACGGGAAACCTAAATATATACGATCTGACAATGGGCCTGAATTTACTTCAAACGACTATAAGAATTGGTGTAAGCTAAGAGGTATAAAGCGAATATATTCAGAGCCTGGAAAGCCAATGCAAAATGGATATGTAGAAAGGTTTAATCGAACATTTAGAGAAGATGTTTTGGATGCATATATGTTTAGCAGCATATCACAGTTCCAAATAATTGCAGACAAATGGAGTAAAGATTATAACGATAATCATCCTCATGGCTCACTTGGAAGGAAGAGTCCAAGAGAGTATGCTCCAAGAAACCAATACTCTTTGGGGTTAATCCCAAAGAGTATTGAATAAATCTTATTTTTAAATTATAGACTGTCTTAAGAATAGCAAGTCTTCAATTGTATTCTATTTTCTATTTTCTATTTTCTATTTTCTATTTTCTATTTTCTATTTTCTATTTTCTATTTTCTATTTTCTATTTTCTATTTTCTATTTTCTATTTTCTATTTTCTATTTTCTATTTTCTATTTTCTATTTTCTATTTTCTATTTTCTATTATTAATCTATTAAGTATATATAAAGTTTCTTATTCTATTTAATCTTTTTAATTAAAATTAGATGTGGTGAAATGCTTCTTTAAAATAAGCTACAATCTAATTTTTTGTCAAGCTATCCGCAGGCTTAATATCTAGGATTTCAAAATTTAAATTATTGAATTCATTAAGGTATTTTCCTAGTTCATTTTTCATCTGAGCAGGACCAATAATTATAACATGATCCTCTTGCTTAAGTAATTCTAAAATTTGTTTAAAAAAGTCTGCATGCTGTTGGTTTTCACGAGCCAGGTAAGATTTTTCTTTAACCGTTAAGACCGGGCCATAAGGATTTTTGCCTCTACTTCCTCCTTTAGGATGAAAAGTTCGAATATTAGAAGGTAAGCTTATCGTCCTATGTGAATTTCCTTCTAAAATCATTATGAAAGCTTCTCTTTTATCTAACCAGATACCAACTTTCCTTTCCATTTCAATTGTTTATATAAAATTATGACTTATGCAAATGATGATAAATGATGGAAATCATTATTCGGGCTAATGGGTGTCAATATATAAGGTACACCATTTATTGAAAATTATAAATGACACAAGATTTATCCCATGATAATCGTGCCTATAAAAACTAAGATTATGCTATATCAAAATATATCACTGTTAATAAAATCCTCATTACTGATTTTGATTATTGGAGGTAGCTCTCCTGTCGTCAGTCAGTCAAGATTGATTTATCCTGAACTTGATCGCGCTCTGCTTAGAATATGGATATTGGATGATCAATCCTCAGATGATCAATACAAGGCAGCCATAGTGGAGTTTGAAGCCGTTTGGAAAAAATTGAGGACCGAAATCAGCAAAGAAAAAGTAGAACATTTTGATATGAATTTATTAGCTATGGATCTCGATCACCTTTTAAGACTGATGAATGCAAGCCACAAGAAAAGGAACTATGGCCAACTAAAGAATTATGCTGATCACTTCATGTGGGAATTCAGATCCGTAAGACAATGCTCCTATATTGAGACCTATCCCCTTGATCTTTTATGGAATGCCTTTGAAGTTTATAAAGAGATACATTATACCATCGAAGATCCGATGTTTGGGCTCCGTGAATGGTCCGAATTTGAAGATCTCGTAAATGATTTTATTTGTGAATATGAAAATTATGATCTTATTCATAATCGACAATTACTGGAATATTTTGCTGGAATTGACCTTAAAAACCATGATGCAACAAAAGAAAAACTCTCATCATGTCTATATAATCTGATACTTAGTTTTGAATCGGGCTATCAAGCTGATTATGTAGTACCATGTGATGAATTAGGAGAAGCAATTCAGCAGATATTTGAAGTATATGCGGCATCTAATATTTCGACACCAATTATATCACGTGGGATAATGTGACTTTTCGTCTGATTAATACTCGATGTTCTACTTCTTGACGCCGGGATTATATTTTACCATAGCATGAATCCAAAGGGATCTTGACATTCTTAATATTCTGAAAAACAGTAGAAGCCCTGTTAGAATGACAATTATCATTGCAGAAGATTCTTTCCATTCAAAATAAAAAACCAAAACTAAAGCTATAGGCAGCAAAAGAAAGGTTGATAATAAGTAGGATATAAACATAGCCCCATAATAATATCCCGGTTCCGGTTCAAAACTTTGACCGCAAGAATCACAAGAATGATTCATGTTCAATGGTTCTTTAAAATGGAAAGGTTTTTTGAAAAGTGATGAAGAAGCATCTCTGCATTTTGGACACCGGTATTGCCACATCGCTTTAACTGAAAAACTCATCTCTTGGTGCTTTTTGAAAAATATTAATCATAAAAAATAATTATGAAATTGTTGAAGGACATACATAGTCAGTAGTCTTGACTTCAGATTCTCGGATAGCATCAAAGCCCCCTTCAATATTTATAATATTGTGAATGCCTCTTGATTTTAAAATTGATGCTGCAATAACTGATCTATATCCTCCTGCACAATGAACATAGATATCCTCGTTTTGAGAAAGCTTTGCCAAGTGATCGTTAATCTTGCTTAATGGATAATTTTCAGAATTTTCTACGTGCTCTGATTTGTATTCAGACGCTTTCCTTACATCAACAACATTAGGTTTAGGGTCGGTATTCATTTCTCTTTTGAAAGCATTAACATTAATCGATTTAATATTATCTGTTTCTCTTCCTGAAGCTTCCCATGCACTAATCCCGCCATCTAAATAACCCAAGGTATTATCAAATCCAACCCTTGTTAATCTGGTTATAGCTTCTTCAATTTTATCTTCTGAAGCAACGATAAGTATAGCTTGTTGAACATCTTTAATGAGTGCACCTACCCAGGGAGCAAAATCTCCGTCCAATCCAATAAATATAGATCTTGGGATATGTGAATTTACATAGTCAGAGCGATTTCTTACATCAAGAACAATAGCATCAGTTTCATTTGCCGCTACTTCGAATTCTTTTGGAGATAAAGCATGTTTACCCTTTGAAATAATTTTATCAATACTTTCATATCCTTCCTTATTCATTTTGACATTCAGCGGAAAGTATGCAGGTGGAGCGAGTAATCCATCGGTAACTTCCTTAACAAACTCTTCTTTTGTCATATCCGCTCTTAAAGCATAATTCACTTGCTTCTGATTCCCCAATGTATCAACAGTTTCCTTCATCATATTCTTACCACATGCTGATCCGGCTCCATGTGCTGGATAAACAATTAATGAATCTGGTAAAGGCATAATTTTAATTCTCAGACTATCATATAGTAAACCTGCCAATTCTTCCTGGGTCATATGAACTGCTTTCTGTGCGAGGTCTGATCTCCCAACATCTCCAAGAAATAAAGTATCTCCGGAGAAAATAGCATGTTCTTTTTTATTTTTATCAAGAAGCAAATAAGTCGTACTCTCCATTGTATGCCCTGGAGTATGAAGCGCTTTAATAGTAATATCACCCAGCGGAAATTCTTGCCCGTCTTCAGCGATAATTGCATCAAAAGATGGTTCTGCAGTAGGACCATATATTATCGGTGTGCCAGTTTTTTCAGACAAGGTAACATGACCACTCACAAAGTCTGCATGGAAATGTGTTTCAAATATATACTTGATTTTAGCACCTGAATTTTTTGCTTTTTCAATATAAGGCTGAACTTCTCTTAAGGGATCAATAATTGCTGCTTCTCCATTACTCTCAATATAATACGTGCCTTGTGCTAGGCATCCTGTATAAATCTGATCAATTATCATATTTCTTTTTTAGTCTAAACAAATTTACGACATCAGTAGTTTACAAAGTGTAACATATGTTACCGAAAATCTGATATCAATGAGGAAGTTTAGTCTTCAGGAGGCCATAAACAAAAGTTCCAAGTATTGCCCCAAGTAAGACAACTAAAATTGTCAGATACCCATATCCTAATAAGACAAACATTGGGCCTGGGCATGCGCCGACCAAACCCCATCCCAGTCCGAAAATAATACCACCAATTATATACCTGAATTTACTTCGATTCTTTGGTTGAATCGTTATGGCTTGACCTAAAGTACTTTTAAGTTCAGTCTTCTTAATAATCTGGATAATCAGTATTCCAATTGCGATTGCTGATCCAATAATCCCATACATATAAAAAGATTCAAATCTGAACATTTCATATATTCTAAACCATGAAATGATTTCAGCTTTCGCCAAAATAATTCCAAAGATGATCCCTGTCATCAAAAATTTAATGTAATTCATAATGTATTAATTTAAGATTATAGGAATTAGGAAATGTACCATTATCAATCCACCTATAAAAAAACCAACAACTGCTATTAGTGATGGGATTTGGAGATCGCTGATTCCGGAAATCGCGTGGCCTGAAGTACATCCTCCTGCATATCGTGCTCCAAAACCAACAAGAAAACCTCCGCCCAGCAAAATTGAGATTCCTTTAACTGATGTTAATGTTTCAGCACCAAAAAGTTCAGATGGTAAATACTGAGATCCTACTGAAGATATCCCAAGACTTTCAAGATTCAATATAGTAGCTGGGTTTAATAGGATTTCTTCAGATATGGTAAGATAGTTTGCCGCCAAATATCCGCCTATTATAGCCCCAATTACAAATACTAAATTCCAACTGTGCTGCTTGATGTCTATTTTAAAAAATTCCGAAAAATTTCCTGCACCGAATATACTGCACATGGTTCTCAGATTACTTGACACACCAAATGTCCGTCCAAATAGCAGTAATAAAAGCATAACTAAGGCGATTGCCGGACCTGCAACATACCATGGCCAGGGTTGAGAAACAAATTCAATCATAGGTTTAAATAAATTTTCAGCAAAAGAAACAAATACTATTCAGATTTACAGTAACCTAAGTTACATATAAATCATACATTCAAAACTTCAACTTTGTTTCGATGTTGAACAATTTGATTGTCTAACTCTAACTTTTTCATTATTCTGGAGATTACTACACGAGAGGAATTCAAATCTTGGGCAATTTGAGCATGTGTAATATTTAGTTCCTTGGATTTTGTAACCCATACTTTATCATTCAAGTATTGGATCAGCCTTCCTTCCATATTATTAAAAGCCAGATTATCTACAGCCTCTAACATTTCAGTTAATCTCGAATTGAAGCTTTCTAAAACAAAACTTCTCCAACTCGAATATTGAATCATCCAACTTTCCATTTTCTCAATCGGAATGAACAAAACTTCGGATGGCACTTCTGTAACTGCCCTTATCTTGCTTTTAGATTTTCTGCTGCAACAATTAAGTGTTATGGCACAAGTCTCACTAAAACCAATATAGTAGAGTAATAAATCATGGCCTGATTTATCTTCTGTCATGACTTTAATGGAACCTGAAATTATAATTGGCATAGAAGTGATGGCCTCCCCCTTATCAAGAATAATAACATTGGCATCATAGCTCTTCAAGCGACCAAATAAACATAAATCCTTGATCAACTCCTTTTCGAAAAGAAATTGAAATTTGTCTGTTAGAGATTCAATACACTGACTCACGATAAGCAATATTAGAAAAAAAACTTAGAAGATTGTAATCCTTCAGTAAAGGCTAAAAAGCCTTCTTAAATGGAGTTATTTCAAGATTCACAGGATGAAGAATATCGCACTCCAAGGTATATTCCTTATCTAGTATCCTTTCAAATTCAACCAAAGTTGGATTGATAATGTATTGTATATTGTCTTTTTTAATCTCGCGAGTTGAATAATCAATTGTTATTTCTTCAACTTTTCTTTTGTTATCAGGCACTGTAATTAATTCCAAGATAAGCGAACCACCCTGTTGGGGAGTTAACATCCTGGTGATCCAATTTTGCTCTTCATTCTGTTTATTTAAAAACAAATGGCCATTATAAAACTTGGCAATCTCGTCATTCTGAAAACTAAATAAAGTATCCAGCTCATATACTTTTGCACTGATGGAATCTTCATTAATATATTCAAATGGAATGCATTCTTTTCTTCCCGGTAAATATAAACCTCCTGCTACAATTGAACAATCCTCTGTTTCCCTTACACGCATAATACTGGTTACAAATTCGTAAAAAGATTCTTGAACGGCGTCGTACTTTTCAATATATATTCTGCTGGAATCGCTTTCACATACATATACACCGTGAAAAAGTTCAGGTACTTCTGTAATAGCTTCTACTCCAGGAGGCATAGCGTCTTGAAAAACGACAGCAGATTCACAAGAAGCAAAAACGATAATACTAATAAACAGAATTTTTAACGTTTTCATATTCAACATTTTAGATTCTTTATTGATTGTCTAAACTAAGTACTGGCACAGTTGAGTGATTGACAATTAATTCGACGTTGCTTCCTAAAAAGATCCTTTTCAACGGATGTCTGGATTTATTTGAAATACCCACCAAATCAAGATTTTTGTCTTTTGTAAAATGTCTTAATCCGGCCTCTACAGAATAGTCAGGATAAAATGTAGAACTGCAATTAAAGCCCTGTGCAATAGCTTCGAAATCTTTGAGTGCCTCTCTCATAAGGATTGCTGGTTGCGAGAAAAATCCGGAGACATTAACAGCTAGAATATGTAATTCTTCAATTTCAAAGGGTTCAATAAATTCCAAAAATCTTCTAAATGAATCTTGATCCTTTTTATCAAGACCTGAAACGAATACAACTCTTTTAAAAATTTCGGAACTAACTGTTTCTTTTATGACCAACACATTCTTATGAAATTTTCGAACCACCTTTTGCGTATTTGATCCTATAAACCATTGCCTTTTTCCGCTTACTCCGTGAGATCCCATCACGATTAGGTCGAAGTCTACTTTTTCAAGAATTTCATGAATGTTATCAATAAGTTCTCCTCCTGTATAATGAATATGTCCGATAATACCCGCTGATTCAACCTTTTCTTGCCTGATCGTTAATCTGTTTCTAGCCATCAAGGCAATACTTCTGTTGATCGAATCTTTGATTTTGTCTTCCACTGGTATATCTTCCCAATCATTGGGTAGTGCTGCAGAATGATATATATGGATTTCTGCATTTAAGCGATTGGCAATCTTTATCGCTGCATCCAATGCATCATCGGCGCAAGTTGAAAAATCTGTTGGTACAAGAATTCGGAACAATTAACTATTTTTTAATAAAAATTAAATAACAATATCTCATTAAGAGCAGAATAAATAAGAATATAATAAGACTGGTAAATGGCTTGATTTGTTCATGAAAATAAATACCCACCATCAATCCAAACAATGCGCCATATAGTTTCAGAAATGCTAAATCCCAAAATCCAAAATTTTTCATTTTACTTTTAAAAAATCTAATCATTGTGTTTTTTGTTTATGTGTTTTATGAAGCCCGTGATAATGATTTTCTTTATATTTTTCTATTTGTCTGCTCATCCGCTGATAAGCCTTGTTAATAGTTGTTTTAAAAGAGAATGACGATGCCATCGAATAGATTTTTATACCCTTTTCAATACTTAGCGTCAAACTTAATTCAAATGAATTATCTTCTTTCCGTTCTAAATTCGCGCGGAGGTTTTTTGCAAAATCATACACGCCAAATTTCTTTCCAAAAAAGGAAACTAATTCGATTTCCTGATCTTTATTGATCGCCTTATTTAGATTATTTAGTTGTAGATCCATAATATAGATTTATGATAACATAGAATGAAGTCCTTTAGTGTTTTGAACTTCTAAAGTCCAGTTGTCTGTTGATGATGTTTGCAACCAAATATTATTTGATTTGCGGAAAATTTGAATGAACAAGCCGTATTTAGATTCAAATAGTTGTTCAAGTTCAATTACTGACTTAGTAGGATCGATGTCAATATCCTCATTGAATTTATTATTTGTTATTTCTCCAAGTGCAATGTCATGATCATATTGATCATCAATAGACGATGAACCATGTAAAGAATGTTCTCTTTTATAAAATTCAATTTTTAGGCCTGGGAAGATATCGCTAAACATCGCTACGAATTGCCTAATGGTCATTTTATCATTTATGTGCATTACCCTCTTTTAATACAAAAAAAAGCCTATTTCACTCTTGAGTTTATGACACCAGTCAATAGTAAAGATGATTACGATCAATTAGGCTCCATATAAGCAAAAGCAAGGTGACCAGCACCTTGCCTGAGCTATCTCAATATGAGCATTCATATGAGCGTACAATGTCTAACTTTGTTCTACCAATTGGCTGGGTAGACGTTTATTTGCTTTTGCTCCTAGTTGTCTCAATTTTTCTGCTCTGCGGATAAGATTTCCGGAACCATTGGACATTTTTTTCATAGATTCAGAATAGGTGGTTTTAACAGTTTCTATCTGGCGACCCAATTTTTCCATATCATCTACAAATCCTGTGAATTTATCATACATTCTTCCTGCTTCACTTGCAATTTCAAGGGCATACTTATTCTGTTTGTCGTTTTGCCACATTGTATCTACTGTTTTCAGCGTCGCGAGCAATGTAGCAGGAGTTACTATAATAATATTCCTTTCAAAAGCATATTGATAAAGGGACTGGTCAAATCCAATTGCACAGCTAAAAGCCGTATCAATTGGGATAAACATCAGGACAAAATCAGGGGATTCGATTTTATAAAGTTCATGATATTGTTTCGAAGTCAAATTATCAATATGCCCTCGAATGGATAAGACATGTGCTTTGATAGCGGCATTGGATATATCTTCATTCTCTGCATTGATGAATTTTTCATATGAGAGTAGAGAAACTTTTGAATCAATTATCATCTTCTTGGAATCTGGCAAATCGATAATTACATCGGGCTGATACCTATTACCTTCATCATTATGTAAGGATTTTTGAATATGAAATTCTCTCCCTCTTTCCAATCCCGACTTTTCTAAAATTGATTCCAAAACCAATTCTCCCCAATTGCCTTGTTGCTTGTTATCAGCTTTCAAAGCCCGGGTCAGATTAACGGCTTCCTTTGTAATACGTTCATTCAATTCTGTTAATGATTTGATCTGCTGCCTTAATGTGCTGTGACGTTCTAATGACTCCTTGTTTGTACTATCAACTTTTTCCTCAAATAATTTAATCTTTTCTTTAAGAGGTTCAAGAATTTCTTTGATGCCTTTCTTATGTTGTTGATCAAAGCTTTGTGTTTTCTGCTCCAATATTTTATTGGCAAGAAATTCAAATCTTTGTTCATCCTCTTTCTTCTTTTCAATGGCTTCAGAAAGCCTCAGTTTTAGATTTTTATAATCGGATTCCAGACTATAAAATTCACGCATTATTTTCTGCTTGTCTTGTATCTCAGCTTCAAGTAATTGTTTTGTGTTTAGAAGTTCATTATTTAATGTCTGCACATCAGAATCAGCTATTGAATTTTTCTGAGATAATATTCTGAGCTCGCTTTTAAATCTGAAGTAGATAAATAATAAAACCAAGAAAAACACAAATCCAAGAACATGGATATTTTCCACAATCATAACAATGATGTTTTATAATAAATGAAATAATTAATCTAGGCTGCCCGCTGATTATCGATAGGAAATCCATCTTGGATTTCGTTAGCCAGTTCTTCCCACTGAAAATGGTTTTCCAATGTTTTTGGTATTAAACTTTGTAGAAAGGTTTTTCCGGCATAAATATCGGCTACGGCAAGACGCATTTGATTTGATGTCATTAAAAATAATTTGTCGGTTTAAAATAGGATACTTTCAAGATCAATATGAAAAGTACCGTGCAGTGTATCTGCACAGGAAAAAGAAGGGAGTAAAGGGTTTGCTTATATTTCTATCTTAAACTTCAAATTAACTCTCCTCGAAGTCAAGAAATTTGGAATCGCATATTGTTGGTTTCCGATTGTTTTAATCCATGTATTGGATCCTACATTTGCGATCTGAAGTAAATTGAATACCTCAAAACTAATCCATGCATTACGGGTAAATCTCAAAAAATGATATGGTTTTCTTTCTTTTTTAGATTCATTCCAGAGCTGATACGAAAACCCAATATCAACCCTCTGATAATTTTTATACCTGAATGTATTTCGATAAACGTCGTTGTTGTCTTTTTGTCCGAAAGGAAGACCGGAACCAAAGGTTAAATTCAGGCTCATTTTAAAGTCTTCATTTTTAGGAAGATAATCCTGGAAAAACAATGATAAATTAAAAAAGCGATCCGTAGGCCTTGCTACATATTTAACCTGTTGAGCAATACTATCTCCAAGAGTAAACCTGAGATGATCAACATCATTTAGACTTTCTCTCGCTTGCAATAGAGATAAATTGAGCCACGACTCTGCTCCCGGTACAAATTCGCCATTTATACGCAAATCCAATCCTGCTACATAACCGGTAGCATCATTCTGACCCGAATATCGAATTCTAACATTGTCGATTTCATAAGAAATCAAATTATCTAACTTCTTATAATAGAGTTCGGATATCAACCTGAATTTTTTCCTACTTATCTTCTTCCAATCAAAATCATAACTTAATCCTGCAACAAAATGTGTTGACTTTTGAGCCTGAATATTGTTATTTACTTCTCCTTCAGGGCTTCTGATTTCCCGGTAAAACGGAGGCTGATAATAAACACCTCCAGCCAATTTAAATGTAATATCCTTTTCCCATGTTAGTGGTTTGTAGAACAATTGGAATCGAGGGCTAATATTCATCTCATCATTATAGGACCACTGGTGTACCCTGATTCCTGCAGTCAATCGCAATTCATACTTATCCTCTGCTCTTATATTATAACTGTTTTGAACATAGACCTGAATTCGTTGTGAACTTATTTCATTTTCTGATTTCACCAACTCATTGAGGACAACCTGAGTTTCACTAAACGGAATTGAATAACCTGCAGAATCAATTCTCTCCCATTCACTTAATCGATCCTCAATATTTTCGGTCTGATATTTAATTCCGAATTGAATAAAGTTGTTTCTATCCTGATTCTTAGATTGTAGTTCTACGCCTCCCTTTAATTCAACATTTGAAATATTATTGCTGAGACTGTTTCTTGCATATAAATGCTGAGTTCCGACACCTAATACACCAACTTCATTCAAACCACCATCTCCCTCAAGATCAATTTCTACCTGACTTAATCTATAATATCCTAACAGATCAAATCTTTCACTTTCATAGTTATCATAATAGGAGGCCAACAATTTTAAAAAGAGCGGATTCTTTTCTCTATCCGGAATGAAAGTCAGTGAAAATCCTCCCATTCCATTCTGGAACTCATCAACTTCCTGTCCTTCAAAAACAGTAGTTAATTGCAAAACCTGAGTAAAAAGACCTGAAGCAGAAACTCTTTCTTTAGGAATAAAACTGTATTTGCTCCGATTGTAATTAAGCAATACACCAGCCTGAAGACTTTTACTGATGTCATAACTGATAAATGATTGTATATCAGAAAAATCTGGAGAATATTCCCCCGAGACATCAAGAGAACCCAATAGGTATTTGGTTGTTTTATATCGTGCACCTACTAGATATTTCAATTTATTGTAGGCATTTTTGCCCAGTCTTTTACTTCCTTCAATGTGCGCTGAAGCCCCTAAAAAACTTGCTGTTGCTGAGGCTGCAAATCTATCTGGACGCTTATACCTGATATCAAGAACGGAAGACATCTTGTCTCCATATTTTGATTCAAAGCCTCCTGAAGAAAACGCA
Organism: Saprospiraceae bacterium; assembly: GCA_965248155.1. Classification (GTDB taxonomy): domain Bacteria; phylum Bacteroidota; class Bacteroidia; order Chitinophagales; family Saprospiraceae; genus RFSX01. The sequence continues at coordinate 48,794 of CBDFIO010000001.1, read as the reverse complement.
ACATCTCGTATTAAATCTATGTTTGGAAATGAGAGCCCTTCCTGCTGGCTACTTCTGATCAATTGAGGTCTGAAAATTTCAAAATCATTCACATAAACCAGATTCTCATCATAATTACCACCTCGAACATTGTATTGAGAACTCAACTCTCCTCCTGTTCCTCCTGAAGTCCCCAATGCGATATGGGGAAGAATACTTTCAAAATTCCCACTTGCAGTCGGTAATTTTTTCAATTCTGTTACCTCTTCCAGCACCATACCAACATCTTCAATTTTGCTGCTGCGAATAATAATATCCACATCCGAAATCTGTGGTGCCATATCCACATTGATATTTCGCTTGCCACCCGAGTCAAGACCACTTATATTAAATTCAGTTTCTAGATAACCGATTCGTGAGTACACTAATTGCAGGGATTGATTGGCAGGAACCCCTAAGTGGTATTCCCCATAAATATCAGTTTCAACTGAGATATTCGTGCCTTTAAGGTATACAGTGACAAATTCTATAACCTCGTCTGTATCGATATCCTTAACAAACCCAAAAACAGTCGCATCAGATTGAGCACTGATTTGAAATAAAAACCCAGCTGCAAGAAAATAAAAGGAAAATAAATACTTCATAGAGTTGAAAAATAAACGCTTTCTATAATTCAAAATTGCCTACTTCAATTTGTTTCAATCTGTCAATTGTCTGGCTAGGATTTTCAGATTTGAAAACTGCACTACCAGCAACCAAAATATCTGCCCCATGCTCAACTAAAACTTCAGCATTTTGTAGTCCTACTCCACCATCAATTTCGATTTCAACATTTAGATTTCTCTCTATAATTTTATTGCGTAGTTTTTTCACTTTGTCCAAGGTCCGATAAATAAACTTCTGCCCTCCAAAACCAGGATTTACAGACATAAGCACTACGAAATCAAGGTCTTCGAGTATATCATCTAAAAGGTCAACCGGTGATTGAGGATTCAATGCGACCCCAGCTTTTGTCCCAAGCTCTTTTATTTGCTGAACTAATCTATGTGCATGATCTGTAGCTTCAAGATGAAAGCTTAGCATATCCGCTCCTGCTTCGACAAAAGATTGAACATATTTTTCAGGTTCTACAATCATAAGATGCACATCCAATGGAAGTGAAGCATTCTTTTTCATTTGCTTGACCAACATCTGCCCAAAAGAAATATTAGGAACAAACCTTCCGTCCATAACATCTACATGAATAAGGTCGGCTTGAGTGCTATTCAAGAACTCGATTTCCTTATCCAAATTCCCAAAGTCAGCAGCTAGAATAGATGGAGCAATTTTGTATTTCCTCATGCGGCAAAAATAAGCAAACCATCCTTACACTATTGATAAATTGACGATTTATGTGGCAGATCGACCTGAAAATCAATTTGATTCATTTTCAGATAAACAAGTGCAGAACAATACACATCTTTCTCACAATAATTAACAATTCGTTCCATATCATTTTCATTCCAATAAATATTATGAATCTGGCTGCCATCTATATCGTCCTTAGGCCCAGGAACGTTTAAAATTGAAGTTAAAAGTTCCAATGAAGAATAATTCTTATAATCCCCGAACCTCCACAGTTCAAGTGTATCATAAACATGTTTTACCTGCCAGGGCTTTTTCCCTGAGATGTCAAGAATCTTTGGAATCTGAACTCTATTAATTATCATTCTTCGACAAATGAACGGTAGATCAAATTCTCTAATATTGTGGCCTCCAAAAGCTTGTTTATCAGGTTTGTCGAAATGTATATGCAGCAGATTCTTGAAATTTTCAAGCAATACCTTTTCATCTTGTTCATAAAATGATTTAGTTCTGAATTCATTAATTCGTCCTTTCTCAGTTTTAAAATAACCAACTGATATACATATGATTTTGGCAAATTCAGAATAAATCGCCGCTTTCTTGGCATATAATTCACTGGCCTCATTATTAAATACTTTCTCTTTCCTCAGTAATTGCCGGGCCTTTATATTCCATAAATATTGCTCCTGTTCTGTAAGCGCTGAATAAGAAGAATGAATGCTGGAAGTTTCGATATCTATAAATAGAATATCAGAAATACTCTTAATAATGGAAGTCATGATTGTTGATTTTAAGTATTTACCACTAAAGGTTAAGCAAATTAATCCTAGTAACCACCCAATTTAAATCAATCTCCTTTTATTTGTTAACTTATTCAGTGATATTTGTTAAAAATTTATCAATGAGTTCGAAATCAAATAATTCAAAATCATTACTAGGAATCATACTTATTATCGCATTACTTGCACTGAATGCTTATCAGTGGATGGTTAATTCAAGTCTTAAGTCTGATCTCAACGAAAAAAAGACAGTCTACTTAGAATTAGAAAAATTAAATACTGAGTTAGATCAGGATTATACTGATGCATTAAATGATCTTGAAGACCTCCGAGGAGACAATCAGGAATTAAATGCCCTTATCGATAATCAAATAGCTGAACTAGTCACTCAGAAAAAAAGAATCAGTGGTCTGATCTGGACTGAAAGAGAATTGGGTAAGGCCCGAAAAGAGCTTAAAAGTTTTCAAAAAATGGCTGATCAATATGTTATTGAAATCGCTACACTCAAATCAGAAAACGAAAATTTATCCAGTAGCAATACGAGTCTAATGGCAGAAAATAGTTCGCTTTCTGAACAAGCTACGGTCAATCAGAAAAAGATTTCAAATCTTGATTCTGTAAAAACGGTGCTCGTTAGTCAAACGGAAGAACTCAGTAACTCTAATATGAAGCTATCTTCCAAGGTAGATATGGCAGAAGCCATAAAAATAAACTACATGGAAGTTCAAGGGTATGATGTAAAAGACAACGGCAGTTTGAGCAAAAAAGGAAGAGCTAAAAAAGTAAAAATGATTAGAACTTGTTTCACAACTGAAACCAATCTCGTTACGCCTCAGGGAGAAAAAGAATTCCTCATCAGATACACAGCACCTTCTGGTGAAGTATTATATGTAGAAGAATTGGGTTCTGGTGTTTTGGTGAATAAATTAACAGGAGAAAATGAAAAATACACAGCATCTGGAACTGTTGATTACAATAATGAAGATCTGACAGCTTGTCTTGACTGGAAACCTAATTTTACAATGGCAAAGGGATTGTACAAAGTAGCCATCTACAATAATGGCTTCAATGTAGGAAATGGAGAATTCCAGCTGAAGTAGATTAAGAAAAATTGTCACAACATATAAAGGACCTTAGGTGTTAACTTAAGGTCCTTGTTTTTTATATTAATATCTTGCTTGCAATATTATGCTTGGTTGGAGATTTTCAAATTATTTACCTCAGGACTTATCAGATCCTTTTGATAGATTATTAGAATTATTTAAAGAATTACTGATCTATACCTCGGGGAATGTCTCAGAAGCACTTTCCTGGTTAACCGAAATTGATAAAGAACATAATATCACACCAGATGATTATGGGATTGCAGATTTTATAGAAGACTTGATTTCGAAAGGTTATATTTCAAAAGAAAAGCCAGAAGGTAAATCCGGAGGGTTCAATCCAACTAAAAAAATGGAAGTCTCTCTAAGACGCCATGCACTTGATGAAGTATTTGATCAACTCAAGAAATCAAAAAGAGGCAAACACAACACTAAAGCTTCCGGGAAAGGAGATGAATATACTTCAGAACTTAAGCCTTTTGAATTTGGAGACACCCTGGATAAAATATCAGTATCCGAATCCCTGAAGAATGCACAAATCAATCACGGTCTTGATGAGTTTAAATTAACTCAAGACGATCTCGAAGTCCACGAAACATTTTTCCAGTCGCAAACAAGTACTGTACTGATGATCGATATTTCACATTCCATGATACTATATGGAGAAGATAGAATCACCCCTGCCAAAAAAGTGGCCATGGCACTGTCAGAACTAATTACGACCAGATATGCAAAAGATAGTCTCGATATTATAGTTTTTGGAAATGACGCATGGCAAATTCAAATCAAAGATCTTCCCTATCTTGAAGTGGGTCCATACCATACCAATACAGTCGCAGGTTTGGAATTGGCCATGAATCTTCTTAGAAGAAAGAAGAACCCTAACAAGCAGATTATGATGATAACCGACGGTAAACCTACTTGTATTAAAAAAGGGAAAAAGTATTATAAAAATACACTCGGTCTTGACCGCAAAATATTAAACAGGACTCTTGGCTTAGCTACTAAAGCAAGAAAATTGAATATTCCCATTACCACATTTATGATTGCCCGCGATCCTTTTCTGGTTCAATTTGTAGATCAATTCACAAGGGCTAATAATGGGAAAGCGTTCTATAGCTCATTGCAAGGACTTGGAGAATTTTTGTTTATGGACTATAAGGATAACAAGCGAAGAAGAAAAAATTGATAATAAAATAATATGACTATCGGATTAATTACATATTTACCTCCCATTTTACAGATACAGAGTTAGTTACAACTCTATCGAATACAGAATTGAAGTATTTTCTATTAAACTTATAGCAGAACTCATCGAGATAACTTTGCAGATATTGCTCACCAATGGAATGATGCACATCTAACAGCAATCTTTTGGCATTGCTTATGACTATATGAACCCAAGGCAGAATTTTACGAGTCTCTTTCTTGTCCTTTATTACCACAGCTTTATGGTCAGTGAGGCTGTTTGCTAAATCATTATAGTTATTAGCTCCGTCTGTTATTGCAGATGTTTTTGTATCAATAGCTTGTTCTACTTGTGCATTGGTGCTTTCTTTGCTAAGGTCATCTAGTAATTTCATTTTAATGTATCTCACTTTTTTATTGGTTTTGTGCCTGTATTTTTTAGTAGGTTCCACAGATATTGATTCAGCCATAACCAATACTATTGCTTGCTTTTGACTTCCTTTACCTCTCTTATATTTTCCATCATTGTTTTCTAATTCTATTACGGTTTGATCTCGTCTTTCTTTGTTGGGAACTATTTCAAAGAAACCTTCATCAAGTTCAACTTGATTACCAAGAAGATAATTATCATCTCGCCTACCCATAGAGTGACGTATTTTATGAAGCATATACCAAATAGGCTCATAATAGGGATGACCTAACTGTCTTTGTATTTCTAATGCAGAAAAACTCTTTTTTGTGCTGGTAAGCATCATCATTCCAAAATACCAATAGTAGTAGGGTAGCTGAGATTTATGTAGTAATGTTCCACTACGTAAAGTCGTTCTAAACTTACAGGATTTACATTGGTATTGACTTCTTGTGGATAGCCAATAATGCTCTTGAGATTGGCAACGCTTACAAATAACTCCTTGTCTATCTCTTTCTGCTTTAAAGTGAGCTTTGCAGCTTGCTTCATCTGGATACTTTTTGAAAAAATCTTGTAACTTCATAACTAAGTGTCTAATAATTAGAAAGATACGAAATTATAGTGTCTTGTGCAAGCAATCCGGTAGTCATATAAAGTAATTAAAACAAAAGCCTTGAATAGAAGAGATATTAAAACATTAGGACAACTAAAAGCATCTGGATACGAAAGCAAAAGTATTAAAGATGAAATTAGAAATAATCTAATTCCATTCATTGAAACTTCTGAAAGTAATTATGAAGGAATACTAGGTTTTGGAGATTCTGTATTACCTGACTTAGAAAGAGCACTTCTTTCAAAACATAACATTTTATTACTGGGTCTCAGAGGTCAGGCTAAAACTAGAATCGCAAGATTGACAACTAATCTTCTGGATGAATATATTCCGGTTATAAAAGGCTCAGAGTTAAACGAAGACCCATTAGATCCAATTACTGATTTTTCAAAATTACTGATCGAAGAACAAGGGGATGAGACTCCTATTGACTGGGTGCATAGAGATGACAGATATGTTGAAAAACTAGCAACTCCTGATGTGAGTATTGCTGATCTTATTGGTGATGTTGATCCGATAAAAGCAGCTACTCTCAAATTGCCATACTCAGATCCCAGGGTTATACACTATGGTTTAATACCTAGATCACACAGATCCATATTTGTTCTGAACGAATTACCTGATCTTCAAGCAAGAATACAAGTGTCTTTATTTAATATCCTTCAGGAAGGAGATATTCAGATACGAGGGTTTAAGATTAGATTGCCGCTGGATATTTTATTCGTTTTTACTGCCAATCCGGAAGATTATACCAATCGGGGAAGTATTATAACTCCACTAAAAGACAGAATAGAAAGTCAGATTCTTACTCATTATCCTCAAACGATTGAAATTGCAAAGAATATAACTTCACAGGAAATCACGACAAGTCAGGAAATACAGGATAAAATTATCATTCCGGACCTTGTCCGGGATCTTTTGGAAATGGTCGTCTTTGAAGCCAGGGAAAGTGAATTAATAGATGACAAAAGCGGTGTCTCTGCCAGATTAAGTATTACAGCCCTAGAAAACCTCTATAGCACAGTTGAGAGAAGGCTTTTAGTAAATAATGAACAAAATGGTCAGGCTAGAATCTCTGATTTTTGGGGGATTATTCCGGCAATTACCGGTAAAGTAGAATTGGTATATGAAGGAGAACAAGAAGGCCCACATAATGTCGCTCTGCTCCTGATAAGCAGTGCCCTAAAAAAATTGTTTATTGAATATTTTGAACATCCTGATACTGCTCAAAGGAAAGAAGAAAAAGACCAATATGCCCCTTTGAGGAATTGGTTCGCTGCTGGTAATGAAGTTGATATTCTTAATGATGCAAGTCAGAAAGATTATGAAGCATTACTCAAAACAGTGCCCGGACTAGATAAACTTATTACCAAGCTTAAAATTAAAACTTCAGAAAAATCTTTATTTAAGGAATTCTTGTTGCATGGCTTGACAGAATATGAGATTATAAGTAAAGAGTTTCTAATCAGAAGTATGAATTTTAAGGATCCATTGGCAAATATGTTCAATGATCTCAGTCAAAACTGATTTTTAACTTTTTGTTAGCTGAATATTAGTTTTCAAAAGAAGATTTTTGTAGTGAATCTAAGTTTATGAATAAATTGGCCTTTACTTTCTTATTATCAATTATATCATCGGCAAGTATATTTTCAATGTTTGATGTCTTCATTGATAATCCAACACAAATGGATACGACTGATTCGGATAGAAAAGTAGAGATGACATTTGATATGCCACATCAGAATCTGGGATCAATAAAAAGAGGTGAAAAAAGAGAAACTTCTTTCAAGTTTGTAAATACTGGAAATGAAGACATTCAAATAGAGCTGGTGTCTGCTTGTGAATGTTCAACTCTGGATTGGCCCAGAAGAGCTATAAGACCAGGTTCTACCGGAGAAATTACGGTCATATTCGACAGTACAGAAAAAGAAGAATCAGAAACAATAGAGATAGACATCCACTTGAAGAATACCGATCCCAAAACAGGCTACCCTATTCTTGAAATAGTGAGCTACAAGTTTGAGTTAATTCAATAATTAATCGTTGATTTTAAGAACCTCGAGAAAAGCTTTTTGCGGTACCTGAACTGTTCCAATCTGACGCATTTTTTTCTTCCCTTTCTTCTGCTTTTCCAATAATTTTCGCTTCCTCGTTATATCACCACCATAACACTTGGCTGTAACATCTTTTCTCATTGCACTGATCGTTTCACGCGCAATGATTTTCTGACCAATAGCAGCTTGAATAGCGATTACAAATTGCTGCCTTGGTAAAAGTTCTTTGAGCTTTTTACAAATACGACGACCAAATGAATCTGCCTTTATTCTATGTACAAGACTTGACATGGCATCTACATTGTCGCCGTTTAATTTAATATCCAATTTAACCAGATCAGATTCTCTATAATCGATTGGTGTGTAGTCAAATGAAGCATATCCGCGTGATATTGACTTAAGTTTGTCGTAGAAGTCAAACACGATTTCAGCAAGTGGCATCTCAAAACTTAATTCTACCCTATCTGTAGTCAGATAATTTTGTCGGGTTAAAACACCTCTTTTCTCCATGCACAAAGACATAATATTGCCAATAAATTCCGGCATTGTAATGATTTGTGATCTGATATAAGGTTCTTCTACTCTGTCTATAAAAGTTGGGTCTGGAAGATCATTAGGTGTGTTGATATGTAGTTCTTCTCCTTTTTTTGTATATGCAAAGTAAGATACATTTGGAACTGTTGTAATTACTTCCTGATCAAATTCTCTGCTTAATCTTTCTTGAATGATTTCTAAGTGAAGCATTCCTAAAAATCCTACTCTGAAACCAAAACCCAATGCTACTGAAGACTCAGGTTCAAAAACCAAAGCAGCGTCATTAAGTTGTAATTTTTCCAGGCTGTCTCTTAAGTCTTCAAAATCTTCATTATCAATGGGATAAATTCCCGCAAAAACCATTGGTTTTACTTCTTCAAATCCCTTTATTCCACTTTCACAAGGATTTTCAACTTTCGTAATTGTATCTCCAACTTTGATCTCTTTGCTTTGTTTGATACCCGTTATTATGTATCCTACATTTCCAGCAGATAGCTCATCTTTTGGATTCATCTTTAGTTTCAATACACCTATTTCATCAGCATTGTACTCTTTTCCTGTATTAAAAAACCGGACTCTATCACCTTTTCGAATTGTTCCGTTTAATATTTTAAAATAAGCAATAACGCCTCTGAATGAATTAAATAGAGAATCAAAAATCAAAGCTTGAAGGGGCTGTTCTGTATCTCCAGCAGGTGGAGGAATTGTATCAACAATTGCTGTTAAGACTTCTTGAATACCTTGTCCTGTTTTTCCACTTGCGTGAATTATTTCTTCCTGTTTTACACCCAATAAATCAATTATTTGATCCGATACTTCCTCGACCATTGCACTATCCATGTCTACCTTATTGAGAATAGGTATAATCTCAAGATCATGTTCCAAAGCAAGATAAAGGTTAGAAATGGTCTGGGCTTGAATTCCTTGTGAAGCATCAACCAAAAGCAATGCTCCCTCACAAGCGGCAATAGAACGGGATACTTCATATGAAAAATCTACATGCCCCGGGGTATCAATAAGATTCAGAATATATTCAGATCCGTCCGTGTGATTATAGTTAAGTTGAACGGCATGACTTTTAATAGTAATACCTCTCTCTCTCTCCAAATCCATGTCATCTAACGCCTGATCTTGCATATCTCGCTCAGAAATAGTCTTAGTAAATTCTAACAACCTATCTGATAAAGTGGATTTGCCGTGATCTATATGCGCAATGACACAAAAATTTCTTATTTGCTGCATAGGGAGCAAAGATAGCCTAAATAACGTTTATCATATGTCCATTGATTATTTTTTAAATCAAGAATACATAACACTAAGTGACATTATTATAACTTTGATGATTATTTGCAATTATGGTTAACATGAGATTCCCAATTTTGTTGGCTTTATTGGTGCTATTATCTACTTCTTGCCAAAAGGAGTTGAATGAACCAGTCATTATTAATTCGATAGAAGAAGAATTTGTCATTAAACCTTGGCAAAAACTGGATCCTCTTAATTCTGATTATGAAATTATTGTTCAATCTGTCCAGGAACAAAATTGTGAAAACAGTATTCTGGACCTACTATATAGTATTGAAGAAAATAATATTGTTATTCAAATTAACGGAATCTCTACTGATGGCCCCTGCATAGAAGGAAGTTCTATACCACAAGTGGAAATACCATTGGATATTCCTCCAGGAAGCTACACACTCCAGATAAATGTAGGATCTACCATCCAAAACACGGGCACTCTAGAATTAGGCGAAGAAATGCTCAGTATTAGTCTGCCCGAAGATTCTGGACTCACTGTTGATCAAGGTGATATTTATAATATCCCAGGTGGCATTTGTTGGGGTTATTTAGATGAAAAAATCGCGGGAGCCGCAGACCTGGAAATGGCCGCTAATCTTATATTTCTGGAGATAAATCCTATAACAACTTTATATGAAGGCAATTATGGTCATTTCACAATCGGCGACTTAAATTCAATCACTATCCCCGATTCTCCGGAAGACGTTATTGGAATGCTTTTAGACCTAAGAAAACCTAATGCCTGGAATAGATTAAAAGAGATATTAGCTGAATACGAAACCAAGTATCCTGATATCAAATATGAATTTACAAGATGGAATGGCTTACAAATCTGGAACTAGATTCAATTACAATTCAAAAATAAAACCCCTCTCTTTGGCTAATTGATATTTTACAGCATCAAAAGAGTAAAGCATCGCAGGACGATGAGCAACGTTTTTTTGTTGCTCCTCTAATGAGCTCAACACATTCATCGTTAAAATCTTTTTTCTAAAATTCCGTTTATCCAGATCTTTTTCAAGGACGGATTCATATAATCGCTGCAATTTTGTTAGCGTGAATTTTTCTGGTAGTAATTCAAATCCTATAGGTCTGAATTTAACATCACGTCTTAGCCTTTTAAGACAAGCTTGCATGATTCTGAAATGGTCGAAGGCCAATCCTGTTATTGATCTTACTTCTTTCCATGCTACCTTATCGGCAAAAGACGCAGCTCGAATTGAAACATTTTTAATGTTGACAAGAGAATAATAAGCAATTGTGATGACACGACCTTTGGGGTGTCTATCGACTGCACCAAACGTGTGAACTTGATCTAAATAAACATCCTTAACACCAGTAAGCTCTTCGAGAACCCGAAAGGCTGCATGATCCAAGTCCTCATCAGGTCTAACCAAATCTCCGGGCAATGCCCATTCACCATGAAACGGATCATAAGCTCTTTTAATAAGCAGTACCTTTAAGGCATCCCTATCGAATCCAAAGATGATATTATCAACGGAAAATGCTGACTTAAAAAATTCGTTCTGAAAAGGCATTCAGACTTATTAGTTTTGATGTAAATATAAATAATCTTACATGCGTATTAATCTAATTAGCGATACAATTACCAAACCTAGTACAAAAATGAGGGACTTAATGGCTAAAGCTCTCGTTGGTGACGACGTTTTTGGCGAAGATCCTACAGTGAATAAGCTCGAAGAGACAGCAGCACAGATGTTTGGTAAGCCTTCAGCTGTATTTTGTCCTTCAGGTACGATGACAAATCAGATTGCAATAAAAGTCCACACACAACCATTGGATGAATTGATTTGTGAAGTTAATTCACATGTATACCAGTATGAGACAGGAGGATATGCTTTTAACTCAGGTGTAGCGGTCAACTTAATCCATGGCGTTCATGGAAAATTGACGCCTGATCAAATTGTAAAAGCGATAAAAGATAAAAAAGATTGGCTTCCAAATTCTAGTCTTGTTGTCATAGAAAACAGTACGAATAGAGGTGGTGGAAATTACTATACTGTTGCTGAAATGCAAGACATTAGAGCGGTGTGCCTCGAGCATAATTTAAAAACGCATCTGGATGGAGCCCGATTATTTAATGTTCTCGTAGAAACTCAAGAATCTCCAATAGAAGTTGGCCAGCAATTCGACAGCATATCTATTTGTTTGTCAAAAGGATTAGGAGCTCCAATAGGTTCACTATTGATAGGAAATAAAGATTTCATTCGTTCAGCCCGTAGATTTAGAAAAGTTATGGGTGGAGGAATGAGGCAAGTAGGAATTATTGCTCAAGCGGGACAATACGCATTAGAAAACAATGTGGATCGATTAAAGATTGACAATGGTCGTGCGCGTGCAATAGGAAGCATTTTAGAACAAATGGATTATGTGGATTCTGTCTTTCCCATTAAGACCAACATTGTAATATTTAATTTGAATGATAGATCAGCTGATCAATTTTTGGAGGAATTATCTAATTATGACGTCATTGCTTCTGCCTTTGGACCAACACAAGTACGATTTGTAACACATCTGGATTTTACAGAAGAAATGATGGTCAGACTTGAAGAAATTTTAAGAAAAATAAAGTGATTAAGACGCTTCTTCAGAAGCACCACTTCTTTTATTGATTTCGTCCCGGATCAAAGCAGCTTTTTCATAATCTTCTCTTTCAAGAACATCATTAAGCATTTGTTTAAGTGCCTTAAGTGAGTATTGATCATAAGAATCAGGATTCACTTCTTCCGGAATGATTGTTTTTTGATCTTGTTCATCATCTTCCTCAAGCACTACTCCTGCCTGTTCCATAATAAAATCAAAGGTTGAGATCGGACTTTTAAACCTTACTGCCATCGCAATTGCATCAGAAGTTCTGGAATCAATTACAAATTCTTCTCCATCACGCTCGCAAACCAATTGTGCATAAAAAATGCCATCTAATAAATTATTGATTACGACTTCCTTTAATTCTACATTAAATGTATCAAGTGTGTTTTTGAAGAGATCATGAGTAAGTGGTCGATTTGGAATCATTCTTTCCATAGCTACAGCAATTGCTTGTGCTTCAAACCCTCCAATAACGATCGGTAATCTTCGATTTCCTTTTGTCTCACCAAGAACAACAGCATAATTATGCGATTGAGTTACGCTATGAGATAATGCCACTATTTCAAGATCAATTTTCTTCATTATTCAAATATATAACCAAATAGACATAGTAATTTAATTTCTTCCAATATTCTAACTTAAGAATTTTGAACTTTAATTCAACGAAGAAAAGCAAATATTAAATATCTTTCATATTAAGACATCAAAGATTTTACCTTTGACGTCAAAGCAATTTTGGAATGGACAATTCTCGATTATGTAAACTTTTGAGTTATCTCGAAAAAAACAAGGCTGATTCGTTTTTAATTTTTGCAATAGCTAAAGAATATGAAACACAGAATAAGCCTGAAAAAGCATTGAAGTACTACCTCCAACTTAAAGAATCAGATCCGGATTATATAGGATTGTATTACCATCTTGCGAAATTATATGAAGAGATTGAAGAATTTATTTTGGCAATTAATACTTATAAAGAGGGCATGAACCTCGCGAATAAGAAAGGTGATTTCCATGCCATGTCCGAGTTAAGTAACGCTAAAATAAATTTGGAAATGGAAATGGGTAACTAGACTCGTATTCTGCCTTCAAAATTTATCCCTACAGACCCGGTCAGCCATACGTTGGTGAATATCCCCTCATTATAATCAAAGGATACTTTCAATTCTCCCCCCATCGAGGAAACAGATACTTGATCCAAAACAGATTCGTTTTGTAAAGCGTATGCAATAGCAGACGCCGTTACTCCTGTCCCACAAGATAGAGTCTCGTTTTCAACACCACGTTCGTAGGTTCTTAACTTTATCCCTCCATTTTCTTTTGCTACAAAATTGACATTAATGCCTTCACTTTTGAATCGTTCGTTGTAACGGATTTCACGAGCTAATTTTATAATGTCAATGTCTTCTACAGTATCCACAAAATTGACATAATGTGGTGACCCTGTGTCTAATATGAAATGATCGGCTCCTTTTTCAATGTCTTTTACATCTGTGAGTTGTACTGAAACCAAATCTCTAATCAGTCCATTATGAGTCCCGTCAATGGCTTCAAATGTGGCTTCTTCACCAATGTATCCTTTGTGGTGTGCGAGATGTAATATACATCTTCCACCATTTCCACACATAGAACTTAATCCACCATCAGCATTATAGTAAATCATTTTGAAGTCATGATTATCACTTTTATCAAGAATGATAACTCCATCAGCTCCAACTCCATATTTACGATTACAAAGGAATGCTATTCGTTCTGTTGTGAAATGACTCAAATCATATTCGTATTCTATGTTGTCAATTATGACAAAATCATTACCTGTACCCTGATATTTATAGAAATGAATGTCCAAAGGTTAATTTTTTATAAAAACTAATTATCGCAAAACTAATCATATTACATTTTATGTTAATGATTATGGTCATATCTTTGTAAAATGCGGAAATACTCGGCTACCATAGCGATAGCTCTAATTTGTTCAGCACTCAGTCTGGGAATCTACCATCATTTCTTTGCTAAGGTGCAAGTCATCCAAAATGATAATTATAGCAAATTAACATCAGATACCGATAGCAGAGATTCCAGAATTAATCTCAGTCCATTCTTTTATTCAAACCCCGCTGCTGATAATGAATTTATTGCCATTTCTAAGAGTGCTAAAAATGCTGTCGTTTCTGTCAAAGCAATAAAGGTCAAGGAAAGTGGATTTTTTCGCGATAAATACTCAAAATCAAACGGATCAGGCGTGATCCTTTCAAAAGATGGATATATCGTTACTTCCTATCATGTCATCGAAGAAGCTACTGACATTGAAGTAAGACTGGAAGACAAACGTGAATTCAAGGCAAAAATTCAGGGATTTGATCTATCAACAGATATCGCTCTTCTAAAAATAGAAGCCGATGATTTATCGTTTCTGGAATTTGGAGATTCCGATGCTTTGAATGTTGGAGAATGGGTACTGGCTATTGGCAATCCTTTCAAATTACAATCTTCAGTAACGGCAGGTATTGTCAGTGCAAAAGCAAGAAATATTAATATTTTCGACAGACAGGGGATTGAATCTTTTATTCAAACAGATGCTGCAATTAATCAAGGAAATAGCGGCGGAGCACTTATGAATACTTCAGGGCTATTGGTAGGAATAAATACGGCCATTTTAACTTACAGTGGAAAATATGAAGGATTTTCTTTTGCAGTTCCCAGTAATCTCGTCAAGAAAGTTGTCAATGATATACGTGAATTCGGAGCCGTTCAAAGAGCCTGGTTGGGTGTAAGCATTTTTGATGTCGACGAAAAAAGAGCAAAATCATTAAACCTGGATTTTATTGGAGGAATTTATCTCGATGTTGTAGAAAAATTAGGAGCAGGTAAAGAAGCCGGATTAAAATCAAAAGATGTCATCACCAAAATAAATGGAAGTCCGACAATGAGTACTCCAGAATTTTTAGAAATTATGGGGAGATTTAGCCCCGGAGATGATGTAATAATTGAATTCTACCGTGCCGGAAAAAAACAGCTCACCAACGCCATCTTAAGAAATCAGCTCAATACAACGGATTTTGTAGCTGTGCGCAAAGACAAGATATTAACTGCCCTGGGATTCGAACTTCGTGATCTCAATTCAAAAGAAATGGAGCGCCTTGATAAACCCGGTGTTATGGTTGTTAGTATTTATAAAAACAGCAAAATATCTAAGACCAATATGGATCCAGGATACATAATTACTTCGCTTAATGGAAAGGACATAAAGGAAGTCAATCAAATTATTGAAGCCCTTCAAATCAATTCCGGTGAAATAGTTCTAAACGGCTTTTATGAAAACTATCCCGGCGAATGGCCCTATAAATTCGTAAACAATTGAATACATTAAAAAAGGGTTGGAGTTTAACCCTCTAATCGTGAACACTTTTCACCTACATCCGTTCTAGCTAAAAAGATAATATGAGTACTACTAAAATAACAATGGATCGCATAGACGATCATATGAATTTTGAAGCCAAAAATGTAAATGGGAAATCTATAATTATGGATGGTTCTCCAAATATTGGAGGTAAAAGCAATGGAGTTGGGCCGATGGAATCTTTACTCATGGCTGTCGCGGGATGCAGCAGCATTGATATCGTACTCATTCTGAAAAAAATGAAGCAAGATTTAAAAGATATAAAAGTATCCGTTGAAGGAGATAAAATAAAAGTTGAGCAAGCAAGTGAATATAGTCACATACGAGTCCATTATGATGTATGGGGAGATGTGAAAGAATCCAAACTTAAAAAGGCAATAGATCTTTCCCTCGGCAAATATTGCTCCGTTTCAAAAATGTTAGAAAAAACAGCTGAAATCAGCTCGACTTATACCTTACGCGATTAAGGCGCTACAGTCTCAGTTTTGTTTTTAACATATTTATCCAACCATTGATCCTGTTCCCACAAAACATGCAGAACAGATTCGCGAGCGGAATAGCCATGCGATTCTTTTGGAAGCATAACCAACCTGACAGTCGCTCCCAATCCTTTCAAGGCATTAAAATATCTCTCACTTTGCATTGGATAAGTCCCTGAATTATTATCTGCTTCTCCATGGATAAGCAGTAAAGGTGTCTTCATCTTTTCCGCATGCATAAATGGTGACATTGTATAGTACACCTCGGGAGCTTCCCAGTAATTTCTTTCTTCAGATTGAAAACCAAATGGTGTCAGCGTTCTGTTATATGCACCACTCCTTGCGATACCTGCCGCAAATAAATTAGAATGACTCAATAGATTTGCTGTCATAAAGGCTCCATAACTGTGCCCTCCTACTCCTACTCTCTTTCTGTCTATATAACCTAAATCATCAACTGCATCGATGGCAGCTTTCGCATTGTCAACCAACTGTTTTCTGAAGCTGTCATTTGGTTCTTCATCTCCTTCTCCAACAATTGGGAATGCTGCATCATCAAGAACGGCATAACCTCTTGTCAACCAAAATATTGGAGAACCATACCACGGATAAGTAAATTCATTTTCAGAGGAAGTCACCTGGGATGCACTACTCTTGTCTTTGAATTCTCTTGGGTATGCCCACATAAGCATCGGAAGTTTCTCTTTTTTCTCTTTGTCATATCCTTCCGGCAGATATAAGGTTGCCGATAATTCGAGGCCATCTTCTCTTACATAATTAATCACCTCCTTATGCACATTCTGTATCGCTGCAAATGGGTTCTCATTATGCGTCATCTGTGTAAGCGTTCCGGTCTTTACATTTCTGATATAATAATTAGGAAAATCTTTCGCTGATTCAATTCTTGTCAAAACTGTTCCTTGTTTTATATCCAGGGCTTTCGAAATACGCTCTAATGTTTTGAGACCATCAGCCTGGTAGATTCTTTCTTTGCTACCATCTTCAAGATTATATCTGTCAACAAAAGGTTTGATTCCATCTTTAGAAAAACCATCGCCTATGAGGTATAAATTGTTACCATCTACATCCAGTACCTGCCTTCCATATTTGTTTTTCTTTGTTACAAAATCACCAGGGTCGCTATAATTATCTTGATAGTTCCTATCGGTTATTATCTCTGGTGACTGTGTGCTTTCTGAAGGATTAAATAGATATGTTTTTGTATTCCTTGTATTCCACCAATAGTCATAAGCGACAGCTATGTCATCAGAGCCCCATGATATTCCGCTGTATCTATTTTTCGTTTGAATAATAAATTTCGGTTCGCCATCAAATGGAGCATCCAATTGATAGGCCGCATCCCTGTATTCTGCTTCGATGTTGGCATCTCCACCATCAAGAGCCTCCGCATATATCAGGCTGGCCGCCCTATCAGCGCGCCAATTATAGCTTCTAGGTCCAGTTCTTACAGACATAAATCCTTTCGGTAAATCTTCGATAAGTGGCAGATCAAGAAGGTTTACTATATGGTTTCCATCTAAATCATAGATATCAGTTGTACTAGGAAAACGCCGATAAGGAACAAGGTATGAGTATGGTTTCTTAACCTTAGTTATCATCACATATTCTCCATTGGGAGAAAGAGAAACTCCTGAGTAAATGGCTGCTTCTTTCCACACCGTTTTGGAGGCATTCAAATCTATCTTCCACAGCTCCGAAAGTGCAAGCTGTTCAAAATTGTGTTCATCATTTTTATTTTTTAATAGATCCTGATAGGTACGATTTTGTGCTTTTTTGCCATCATTTACAGAGATTGTAGGTCCTGAAGGTATAGCGGAAGCCTGATCAATTAAATCAGATCTTTTTTCAGGTAAAACTTTAATAATTAAGGCTTGACTATTTTTTAACCAATAAAAAGGTCTACCCATGTTGGCATTAAGATTATCATCCGTCAGTCTTTTCAGTTCGCCGGATTCTACATTCACACAATATAATTCTACTCCTTTCTCTGTTGTATTTGTGAAGGCCATCATCGTTTCATCAGGAGACCAAGAAAAATTAGATAGTTTGGCAGTTAAAGGAAGACCTTCGATCGCACTTTCTTTGTTATTAACCGGATCAAATAAAGTCATATGATAATTGTACCGCTGGCGGCTGGAAATATTCGTTTTCGGATTTATTCTTAATCCACCCAATCGCAATTCAGGCTCAGAAAGTTCCTCAATGGATTTATATGATTTTCTATAGAGAAGCACAGCTCTATCTGCAGCCGTATTTAATTGTAGGTCTTCAAACCAAAGTGGACAATAAGTGAATAAAATTAAGTTACACTTTTAAAAGTTAAATTGAAATATTTTTGTCTGCGTTTTTTAAATGTTTTGTGTTTACATAATTTTCTTCTCTTCAGTTTTTCTTCTTTTAATCCATAATAAACATCTGCTGGTGTCAAGTTTTGTAAAGATTCATGATATCTGTGATGGTTATAATATTTTACAAATTGTGAAAGAGGAAAACTCAATTCACCTGGGCTGTAATAATGATCCAGTTTAATTACATTTTTCATCGTTCTGTGATACCTTTCAATCTTGCCTTGCGTTTGAGGATGACCAGGTCTTCCTCTCACATGTTTAATTTTGTAATCATCCAAATAAGAGCTCAACTCTTGACTTAAATAACAAGATCCATTATCAGATAATAACTTAGGCGGTTTATTCAAATTTACATTTGGATGGTTTAATGCCTGATTCAAAGTATTTTTTACATCAAGGGTTTTCATCGTTGAGCACAACTCCCAACTTATAATGTACCTAGAATAATCATCTAATATAGTCGATAGGTAATACCATCCCCAGCCAATGATTTTGAAATAAGTAAAATCAGTTTGCCACATTTGATTGACAGTTGTTGTTTTGTCTTTAAATTCATCTGCGGCAGATATCAGATCATAATGAGGAGGGTTTATCAGTCCAGCAGATTTCAATATTCTGTAAACACTGCTTTCGCTTATAAAGTATTGATTCTCATCAGTATACCTGCAAGCCAATTCTCTACAAGAAAGCTCTGAAACTTCCAGTGCCAGATTCAATATATTAGACCTGATCCGATCAGGAATCTTGTTCCAGTAATGCTTCCTTGTACTTTTCTTTTCCTCTAATCCTACAATTCCATTTTCCCGATATTTCTTATACCAGTTGTAAAAGGTTGATTTGTGAATACCAATTTCCTTGAGAGTTCTTCTAACACTCCATTCGGATTGCTCAACCAGCCTAATCAGTTCCATCTTTTCTTTTGCTGTAAATCGCATATACTTCTTGAATTTTATTTTACTCCATTCAAGCTTTTTTTAAGCACACGATTTTTTAGAGTAAGTTCTGCTACTACCTCTTTAAGGTCTTGATTTTCTGTCTTTAGATGTTGAACTTCTGAAGTATTGGCTTCACGTTCTGTGTCTCCCTTTAAACGTTTCTTCCCTGCTTCCATGAAATCTTTACTCCACTTATAATATAGTGGTTGTGAAATCTCTTCTCTTCTACAAAGAGAAGCAACACTTTGTTCTCCTCTTAATCCTTCAATGACAATTCTAATCTTTTCTTCTGTAGAAAATTTACGTCTTGTCCTTCTTTTTACATCTCGGACATAAGATTCTGCTGATTTGTTTTTCTTGGTCATAATAAAGTGAATTTAATAGTTATGTATAACTTAATTTTATTCACTTAATGGTCCACTTTTATTTGACGATTTACAACATTGGCCATAAAGATCGAAACATCCCTAATCTACACGAAAAACTAATAGTGAAATTTACTGATATCAAAGGTATTTGGTTTATTGAAAATGGAGAAGTCTTCTTAACAGATGAGAGCTTTGAAAATTATAGAGTATATGAATACAATAACGAATCTCAGAATTTAAAAATCGAGTTTGAAGATTTTCAGTTTGGTATAAAAGAAAAATTGAATCGTGGAGAAATCTGTATGATCGACGGGGATAAAATTATATATAAGCAATAGGATATCATACATTTAATGATATTGACTCAATACAAACTGGTCACAGCTAATAGACCCTGGTAAACAATAAGGAATTAATTTAAATACTTCTCGCTTAAAATTTGATTCTATCAAAGAATCATTTCTAATAAACAAGCTTTTTTAGTTCTTAACCACTACTTATCAATCCATTTAGTATAATTGAAAAACTTAATTATTTGTAACCTCATTGAAGACTTGCTATTCTTAAGACAGTTTAAAAATAAGATTTATTCAATACTCTTTGGGATTAACCCCAAAGAGTATTGGTTTCTTGGAGCATACTCTCTTGGACTCTTCCTTCCAAGTGAGCCATGAGGATGATTATCGTTATAATCTTTACTCCATTTGTCTGCAATTATTTGGAACTGTGATATGCTGCTAAACATATATGCATCCAAAACATCTTCTCTAAATGTTCGATTAAACCTTTCTACATATCCATTTTGCATTGGCTTTCCAGGCTCTGAATATATTCGCTTTATGCCTCTTAGCTTACACCAATTCTTATAGTCGTTTGAAGTAAATTCAGGCCCATTGTCAGATCGTATATATTTAGGTTTCCCGTAGTATTCTAACAACTCATCTAAAAACCTGGTTACTCTTACGGAAGGAAAACTTATACTCCCTTTATTTAACAGGCTTTCTCTATTACAATCATCTATTACATTCAATACTCTTAATGTTCTACCATCACTCAGACTATCACTCATAAAATCCATACTCCATATTTCATTCACTGCTTGAGGTTGATATAATGGCATCCTTAGTTCCTCTGGCAATTTTCTTCGCTTTTTATGTCTACGTACTAAACCCATTTCTCTGTATACTCGCAGCATTCTACTCCATGCCCATTTATAGCCTTCTCGTCTTGTCCTATTATAGTAGTTTTCAAATCCTCTGTTAGGTGCTATTTTTAACAGCTCTTTATACTTCGCTACTATTGCACTATCGTCTACTTTACTCTCATAATACCATGTTGATCGACTCCATCCTATTAGTGAACATAGCCGCTTTATTCCAACTTTATAGGTACCCTTCAAATAGATTACAACTTCTCTTTTGACGGAAGACTCTACCACTTTTTTCCAAGAACATCTTTTGCCATTTGCAAGTCCAGTGATACATCTGCAAACATCCGTTTGAGTTTCCTGTTTTCATCCTCTAATTCCTTTAGACGTCGCAAATGGCTTACTTCCATTCCTGCATATTTCTTACGCCAATTGTAAAATGTACCCTTATTGATGCCTAACTCTCTGCTGAGGTCTTCTACCGATCTTCCAGATTCGTTTTCCTTTAGAGCCTTTATTATTTGGCCCTCTGTAAATTTACTTTGTTTCATAACAGCTTAAATTTATAAAATTTGTTCATTTTTAAACTGTCTTAATTTTACGCAAGGTTACACAATGAATACATATAAAATACAAGTCGAGAATATTAAATGTGGAGGATGTGAAAACTCAATTCGATCTAAACTTAAACAGAAATATAAGCTTGATGAAGTTAATGTTGATTCAGAGACGGGAGTTATTGAAATTAGTGCAGATCATGAATTCAATTCTGGAGACATAGCTACAACGCTTGCAAAAATGGGGTATCCTAAGATAGGAGAAGGAAATAATATCCAAAAAGCAAAATCTTATGTAAGCTGTATGATTGGGAGGATGAAAGATGAAGTTTAATATTTGCAGTTTTGAGCCTTCGCTAAATGTATTTAGCCATAAAGTGTCTCATATTATCCTTTAGTTTATTATAGTTACTCTCAAATTGGATCATTCTTTCTCTTACTTCCTGATGATCCCAAACTAAATCATTAAGTGGGACATCATTGATTGATGCCAGTCTGTGTTCATGTAAAGCAATCTGGTAACGCATGTTGTCAATCTTATTCAGTTTTTTCATCAAAATTTTCCTGTATTCATCTACAATTTCAATAATTGAATATAAGTCTGGATGAGCCTGAATAACACGGGATAAATTCGTTTGGAATATTTTAATCTCATCCTGATAGAAGTCCAATTTGCTCATCCACTCTCTATGTTCGTTGTGATGAAACTTTACTGTTGTCTGTGCTGCCATTTTCAATATTTAGAATGAAACACTTATAGGTATTGCAGAAAAAAAGGGAGGATTTTATTCCTCCCTACGCTTACCTGTTACAAAGATTTATGAAATGCTGATATTCCACAATCTGTCCTTGTAAGTGTCCTTAAAATTGCATTATAAATATCTGATAATTTGCAGTGAGAGGAGATGATTTAAATCAAATCAAACATTGATTCATCTCAATATTGGATTCAACTATTGATGTTACTTTACTTTGCTAAGTATTATTTTTTTTAGTTCTGTTTTACTTACCATACCTATTTTTGACCAAACTTTTTTGCCATCCTTGTAAAGCACAAAGCTTGGAATTGATCTGATCCCAAGCTGATGACTCAATTGCTGATTTTTATCAATATTGATTTTTACAACTTTTACTGATTCTGAGAATTCTTTTGCTATAGATTTAATAATTGGATTCATGGACTTACAAGGTCCACACCAATCAGCATAAAAGTCAATTAATACCGGTTTATTTCCGCTGATTATTTTTTTGAAAGATGATTTTTTTCCCAATTCCTAATTTTCTTTTGTTTTGGGTTGATATAAGCCTTTTAATAGATCTAAAGCTGTAAGTACGCCAACTGGTTCGTTGTTGTCGTTAACCACCGGAAGAATATGAAATTTTTGCTGTAGTAACACCTCAACTGAATAATCAATATCATCTAATGGTTGGACAGAAATTGGATTTTCTGTCATGAATTCGCTGACTTCAGGGATTTTAAGATAAAGCTATTGTATGTTCTTCCTCCAGTTTTATGAATCATAGATTTCAGACGATCCATGACATCATTTTTTGAGATAAGCCCAACAAGCTTGGATCCAGAAGTAACCATCAAGTGTGAAATTTTCTCTTTTTCAAATGTGTTAATCGCTTCTTCTAAACTATTATCAAGGCCGATGCCTATCGGTTCAGAATTCATAAACAATCGAACGCTTCTATTCATACAACATTATTTAGCCATTAAGGCGGGTTCTACCAAAGACTTTAATATATCATGTGGTGTAACTATACCTACTGCTTTTCCTTCATTACAAATTATTAATGAATGGATCTTATTCTTCAAGAAGATATCAACACCGTCTGATATTGAATCACTGATATCTAAACAAACAGGATTTTTGACCATAATGTCTTTTGCAAGTAGAGAGGCAAAAAATTGCTTGTTTTGTTCTTGGGCATCAGGCAATTCCATCTGTGTGAAATGGTGTTGTAATCTATGAAAATCATTTTTACTAATAATGCCAATTGGATGTCCATCTTCATCAATTACAGGTATGTGATGAAAGTTATAGGATTTAAAAATATCCGAAATCTCAGTCATGATAATATCTTGAGAAACTGTTAACAAGTCACTCGTCATAATTGATTTAATGTGTCTGTCAAGAATTATGTTCATATCTATGTGTTTTGTCAAAGAGGAGCGGTATTTCCTGAGGAACCCGCCAATTCTGACTATCCAATTTGCATAGT
This sequence comes from Saprospiraceae bacterium, assembly GCA_965248155.1. Taxonomy (GTDB): domain Bacteria; phylum Bacteroidota; class Bacteroidia; order Chitinophagales; family Saprospiraceae; genus RFSX01. The sequence continues at coordinate 25,401 of CBDFIO010000001.1, read as the reverse complement.
CTTTGTTTCTGGTTTTGAAAGTTCAAGTTTTACAATAGCGATTATTAAGACACAATTTCATAATTAGCATCGAATGAATCCTTTTCTTTCTCTTCAATACTTACTTTTTTCAGAACTTATAATCATCTAAACTTACTGTAAAGTTATCTATGGTTGAACCATGAACAACAGTAGCTATTAGAAATCCATCTTTAGTTGCTGATGCGTTTGCCATCAACAATCTACTGCCCTTCAATGCCATATCTAGCAATCTGTTCTCTCCTTTAAAAAAGTTCTCCAGAACATTATTAAAGTTATGGAAAACATCTCGGTCTGTCCATTTATTAATTGACATATTCTTAAACTATTGAAGCTTGAATAAATTTCTTAGTTGATTCAAAATTGAATTATATACAATCTGTACGTTATGATATGTATCAATTTTTCCTATGACTTTTGTCAATGTCATTGTATTCTATTTCAACATATTTTGTTTAAAATAGAGGTATGAAGAATATTCTTATTGTTTCTGAACATGATAAAATAGAGGGGAGATTGATCTTGTTCATCGATGGTTTGTTTTCTTTTGAAAACAAGAATATTTATTTGTGCAATATCGATTTGGTTGATTGTAGAGTCATGAAATATCATTATCCAAGCATTTCTGAAAAATCTAAAATACTTAGTTCAAAACTTGGAACACTAGGAATAAATGTTTTTGATCATTCTGCTGCGGCTAAAGAAAAGCTCCACGCTAACTGCTGTGACGATATTAATAAAATAATCCAAGAAAAGGAGATCAATTGTGTGGTCCTTCCAATATTTATTAATGATGAAGAGCATTGGGCCTATTACAAGTTAATTTCAAAAGAAATCAAGAAAGCAATGAATATTGAAATTGTAGGCCTCGTCATTGATTAACTTTGTAAATACTTTTCTCCATTTAAACATCTGATTTTAATTGTTGTTTAGTTCATTATCTTCGCTACGGACTTAGCAATAATGGCAGAACAAAAACTAAAACAAAAAAAGTTTGGAACCTTTTTGGGCGTATTTGCCCCTAGTGTTTTAACAATACTTGGGTTAATAATGTACTTAAGGTTTGGTTGGGTACTTTCAAATGTTGGACTGGGATTAACAATCTTAATTGTAGTCATAGCAAGCTCAATTACGCTTATAACCGGGTTGAGTGCTTCAGCTATTGCTACAAATATGCTCGTCGGTGCCGGTGGTGAATATTATATGGTATCTCGGAGCCTGGGCATTGAGATGGGGGGAGCGATCGGTATTCCATTATATTTTTGCAGGACACTGAGTGTCACTTTTTATTGTTTCGGTCTTGCAGAAGCGGCAATAATGTTCTGGCCCTCTTCCTTGGGAATACCGCCTGATAATGCTACACAATTGATTGCAGCAGGCATAATTGTTCTTATTACATTATTGTCTGGCAGAAGTGCTGAAATGGTATTAAAAGCACAGATTCCTATTCTTATTTTAGTGACGATTTCGATTATCGCATTGCTTGCAGGTGTATTATCCGGACCTCTGAAAATGCCTTCATTCGAATCTTCTTATCAGACTGCACCTGAAGGCTTTTGGTATGTTTTTGCAGTTTTTTTTCCAGCTGTTACTGGTTTTACAGCAGGTATAGGAATGAGCGGGGATCTCAAAAATCCAAAGAAATCAATTCCAATAGGAACTATCGGAGCAGTTATAACTTGTCTTGTTATCTATATCTTAATTCCGATAGCCATAGCCTCTTCTGACAAAATAGGAGCAGACCAATTGCTGAATTCTGATCGAGGAATTGAGAGTTGGGTCAGTATTGCCATTTTTGGAAGTTTTATAATCGCACCTGCGGTATTGGGAGCAATTTTGTCTTCAGCATTTGGAAGCATTTTGAATGGACCTAGAGTACTGCAAAAACTTTCTGATGACGGATTAGCCCCAAAAGTATTTTCGAAACTTAGTAAATCCGGTCAGCCAACTGTAGCCACATGGGGAACAGGATTCATTGCATTATTAGCAGTATTGCTAGGAGGATTAAATACCGTCGCAGTTTTGGTTTCTGTTTTATTCTTAACCCTTTATGTTGCTATAAATTTGAGTGCAGCCATTGAAGTGATTGTTGCAGAACCCCACTATCGACCTAAAATAAAAATACCCTGGTATGTATCATTATTAGGAGTAGCAGGTGCTGTTTTTGTGATGTTTCTTATAAGTCCTCTTGCCTGTGCTATTGCATTATTTCTTGAAGTAGCAATCTATTTGTTCCTACAAAAAAAGACCCTTCAGCAGAACTGGGGTGATGTGGGATCAGGACTATTATTAAATGTGGCAAAACGGGCATTACTCAATCATAGTAAAAGACCTAAGAATCCAAGAAACTGGCGTCCTCAGATATTGCTGTTTACTGCCCATATCAAGAACAGAGTGAAATTGGTAAACCTTGGAGCCGCCATCGCTGAATCCAAAGGAGTACTTACACTTTGTCAATTGATGGACCTTGAGACATACGAACGAGGGGCTTCAACTGAAGAGATATTGAATAAGATGCATCAAGAAATTCAGGATCTGGGGATAGAAGCATTTTGCGAATTAAACATTGTTAAGGATGTCCGTTCTGGTACTTTGGAGATTGCCAAAGCCCATGGAATAGCAGGATTAAAATCTAACACTATAATGGAGGGTATGTCCCAAATACCTGAACTAAGATCGGCGCAATTGATTAAGCTGCGAACCATGGCCGATTATGGGAAAAATATAATCTATTCTCACATCAACGAAAATGATGATTTGCAATGTGATGATAAGATAAGTATTTGGTGGGGTGGGAGAGAGCACAATGGAGATTTGATGATACTATTGGCGTATTTGATTCAATTGCACCCTGATTATTCTAATACAACAATTGAAATCAGGTCAATAAGTAAGGACGATGATGAAGCAGGTAAACTTAATAGTCTCATTGTATCTCAACTCGTTAATGCAAGAATAAAAGCAGAAGTTGAAGTGCATGTTTCTCTTATTGATCCTCAAGAAATCATTATCGAAAAAAGTCGTAATTCAAGAATAGTTATGCTGGGATTGCCGCTATCAAGCAATAAAAGTGCAACTGAAATAGCAGAATGGGTAAGTGAGGTTTCGGAGAATAATCATTTAACTATGTTTGTCTATAATGCAGGGATGGCTAATGCCATTCCAAAACTCTTGAAGCATTAATAAAAAAACGCCCACCGAACATTTTCTTGTGGGCGTCATACAAAACACTTATCTAGAGTTAAAAAAAGTATGACACATCCTATGAGGCATGCAATACCATCAAGGCTGTGTTAATTTCAAATAATTCTTTCTTAACAACACTTCTGTTGAATAATCTTTCAAGCCAGTTCTTTTTTCTGTGTATCATACACAATACATCTGCATTGACATATTCGGTATACTCTGAAATAGTCGCTGCAACTGAATTTTCATATTCCAAGGCTTTATACTCATAATTTACTCCATCCAGATATATGTCCATCGCTGGATCATATTCAAATACAGAATCTTGATTCCTTCTCACATGAACCATATAGATTTTGGCATCAAATAGATTCGACAAATTTTTAAGGGTATTAAGTATTTTTCCATCATCCAGAAGCTGATCATCTACACCCAATACTATCGATTTGAAGGGTTTGAATTGAACATGTTCCGGAATCGTGAAAATGATTGTATCACTATGATTAATGATATATTCTGTAACGCTGCCAACTGTTATATCTTTTAGGGACGTAAGCCCTTTCGTTCCTGTAATAATCCAGTCATAAATGTTTCTTTTGGATAAGGCACTGACATATGATTTTGGATCTTCAATAATGACTTGAGTTGTGATCGATATTTTCGAAGAATTTTTTTTAAGTGCCACTTTGAGTTGCAGCATGTCTTCTTCAGCTTTATCCTTGAAAAAATCATTGAGATTAAGAAACATCTCAGCGCGCTTGTTTACATTGACTGCATGAATTAAATGCAATTCCCCATCTTGAAGAAAATCTAAAAAATTGACAATCCAGTTGGCTGCATTAACTGAGGCATTTGAAAAATCTACCGGGCAAAGAACTTTCATCATTTAAGTTTTATCATGGATAAATAAAACAGGAATAGATGATTTCAAAATCAAATCTTTCGAAACACTTTTAAAAAGTAAAGTGTGTAAAAATGAATGTTGTTCCGCAACCACAATTAGTATGTCAGCTTTAAAATTATAAGCTGATGCCAATAATGATTCTGATACTCTTTCACTGTAAATGGAAGAAATCTCAAATCCGAAATCGGGGTCTGCATGCTCAAATAGCTCAGAAATCAGTTGTTTGCTCTCTACACCATAAGCATTTTCTTCGGTCGATCTGATGTGTAAGAAATTTATGTATGCTTTATGATTTGCATTCCATTCTTTGATATTAGCAATCAGACCAGGGTCTTTTAAATGTTTATCTGTGGCAACCACGACCTTTTCATAATCATTAAAAGTCGAATATCTTGGAACCATATAAATAGCTAAGTCCAAACTCTTAACGATACCCAGGGATGTGGTTCCAAACCATCTGTCAAAGACATCATAATTATCACGACTTCCTAACACCAGGCAATCAAACTTTTCTTTTTGAACTATAGATTTTATTGAGTTTACTACTTCTCCAACTTCCGACCTCGGAAAGATGTTTTTTGGGAGGGTTTCATAATTGAAGGTTTCAATAACTATTTTTTCAATCTGTTCTTCAATAGTATCAATTATACCGACTGATGATTCTACTGAAGTAGGAACCGGGACTCCGGCAATACCAGGTCTAATATGAACTAAATGATACTCTCCATTATTTCCGAATAAGTCCATGGCATATTTAAAAGCATTAAATGATACTTCTGTAAAATCTACTGGAATGAGGACTTTTTTCATATTTATCTATGTAAAACCAACAAAGGTATTTTTGTATTAATAGTCATTCTTCTTGTTACACTGGCATGAAAGAGACTATTGAAAAACGATCTTTTTTGTTTGGTAATAATCATCAGATCGATGTCATTATCCTCTACAAAATGATTCAGACCTTCCACGATGTTTTCTGATTCAATATTCTGAATTTTGATATTTAAATTGGGTTCAATTCTTAATATGCTTTCTTTTAAAATTTCTAAGTATTTACTGCCTTCTTCACCATCAACATGACTGAGAATCAGCTCTGAATTGAAGGTTTTTGCATAATTAGCTAAGTCTCCAATTACTTGATTATCTATTGCAGGATCATCAGATGCATAAGCAATTTTTTTGAAATGTCCATAAGTCGTATTTGGAGTAACAATAAATACAGGGCATGAGGCGTCTTTGGCGATCATAGTAGATATGGAGCCAAAGATGGTTTTAAATGAACCGCTACTACCTGTACTTCCTATAACGATAGCGCAATTGTTTTCACTTTTCGCCGTAGAAGGAATTTCTTTTCCAGCAAATCCAATCACAAATTCTTTTTCAATAAAAGGTGCCGAAATAGAATCATCCGTTATATTTTCATTCAACTTATCTACAAATTCATCAAGTTGACCACGCCTTAGTTTTTCGATTTCAGGATCTATATAAACAGCGCCTTCCATATTTAATGCTTTTGGAATAAAACTGTGCATTACCTTTAAGACACCATTATAATCTTTTGCAAGACCCAGGGCAAAGGCACAGGCATTTTCAGAAGTCTCAGAAAAATCAATCGGCACAAGAATTTTTTTCATTTGTCCATAATTTTCTTCTCTTAATATTGTGACATTTAGCTCTCTTACAAATGTGTTTATATCCATGCTTTGGTTGTAACGCATATCAATATGATTGTTTACCTTAATAGTAGGTATGGACTCTAGCTCCTCAGCAATTATTGAATCGATATCATTAATTTCTTCGATATTAAGTTCAATACCAGCTATCTCAGCTTGTTTGATGACCATCATCTTTACGTATTCGTAAGTTGATGAAGGTTGTCCATAAATCTTAAGTTGAATCATACTAGGAAACATTATTGTATTTCATTTCCCCGGTTTCTGATAATCTGTTGATAATATCAAAAGTTGTAACCATCCCCTTAAGCTGTCCATTTTCGACGATAGGAATTGCGTGAAATAAGTTTGCTTTAAATACTTCTAATGCCACATTGATTCTGTCATCAGGTTCTAAATGTCCAAGACCTGAAGTCATAAATTCTTTGACTTTTCGTGACTTTAATCTTAAAAGATCTATTCTCGCTTCAGCACTATCATCACTAAATCCTCTTTTGAAAAACAAATAATCGGTCTTACTTACCATACCTACTAAATGTCCATCCCAAATCACAGGAAGGTGATGGAATTTTTCTTTTTCAAATATTTCTTCCACCTTTTTCATTGTATCGTCAGGGGAAACTGTGATAATATCGGTTGTCATAATAGAGGAAACTGGGTCTAATAAATTCATATTGAATAATTTTAATTCAAAAATAGATTCATACCTTAGGTATTAGAATGATCCACATCAGTTGGATAATTGATCATCATCAACAGCAAGCTTAGAATTGAAAGAAAACATTAAAGATTTAGTCTTAAGATTAAACGCTATTATTGAAACCGCCATAGATGGGATCATTACTATTGACGATAAGGGCATTGTTGAGACAATTAATAAATCAGCAGCGAATATGTTTGAGTATGAGCCCAAAGAAGTAATTGGTAACAATGTATCTATGCTCATGCCAAACCCCTATCATGATGAGCATGATGCTTATCTTGAAAATTATAATAGGACAAGAGAACCACGAATTATTGGAATTGGAAGGGAAGTAAAGGGTAAGAGGAGCTCCGGAGAAATATTTCCTCTTCGTCTCGCAGTAAGTGAAGTTATATTGAATGACAGAGTAATCTTTACTGGAGTCGTTCATGATCTTTCTGATCTCAAGGAAGTTGAATTGGAACTAAAAAAGACAAATGAGAATCTTGAAGATATTGTTGAAAAAAGAACGAATGAATTAGAGACTGTTGTGAATAAACTACTTTCTACAAATAAACAGCTTGAAAAAAGTCAAAATGAGCTTAAAAAGGCTTTGGATAAAGAAAAGGAATTGAATGAACTAAAATCAAGATTTGTATCAATGGCATCTCATGAATTCAGGACTCCTCTAAGCACAGTAATGTCTTCCGCTTCGATTATTTCAAAATACAGAAAAGAAGAAGAGGATCCAAAACGAATCAAACATGTTGATCGAATTAAGTCAGCTGTTAATAACCTGACCGGCATTCTGAATGATTTTTTGTCTTTAAGCAAATTGGAAGAAAATAAAGTTGATCTAAAGTTGGATCTGATTGACTTTAATCAATTATGTGAATTAACATCGGATGAACTTAAAAGCATTTTAAAATCTGGACAAAAAATAGATCATCAATGTGTAGGAAAAGTGAAATTAGTCAGGACAGATGAAAGGATTTTGAAGAACATTCTTTTTAATCTAATGAGCAATGCTATTAAGTATTCGCCTGAAAATGCAACAATTTATTGCGTGACTAGTTTTGAACACAATCATTTAAAAATTGAAATTAAAGATGAAGGAATAGGTATTCCGAAAAATGAGCAAAAACATCTATTTGATCGATTTTTCAGGGCATCAAACGTTGAAAATATTCAAGGAACAGGGCTTGGGTTAAATATTGTAAAAAGATATATTGATTTGTTAAATGGACGCATTAGTTTTACATCAGAAGAAGGGGAGGGGAGTTGTTTTGTAATTGAAATACCAATTAAATAAAGCTGCAAATGAAAAAGATATTAGTTATTGAAGACAATACCGAAGTAAGAGAAAATATCTGCGAAATATTGGAATTGTCAGGTTATAAAGCGATCTCTGCATCACATGGAAAGGAAGGTGTGAATAAGGTGTTGGATGACATTCCGGATTTAATATTGTGTGATGTGATGATGCCGGAATTAGATGGATTTGGGGTTTTGAAAATATTGAATAATAAACCTAAAACCAATAAAATTCCTTTCATCTTTTTGACAGCAAAAGCAGAAAAATCAGATTTCAGAAAAGGAATGGGTCTTGGCGCTGATGATTATATAACGAAGCCTTTTGATGATGCAGAATTACTGGAAGCTATAGAAATGAGACTTAAGAAAAGTCAGGCCATTAAATCCGTATTCGATAAAACCGACCAAGGACTTCAAAGATTTTTCTCTGAAGCCCGTGCTAAAGAGGAAATGGCAAAATTATCCTCCGACAGAGAGGTTAGAAATTATAATAAGAAAGACAGAATCTATGATGATGGCGGTATTGCGCGATGGTTGTTTTTTATTATCAGTGGCAAGTAAAAACTTTTAAATCCAATGAATTTGGTAAAGATCTCATCACTCATATTTATTCACGGGGTGATTTTTTTGGTTATTTTCCTCTTTTAGATGATTCCTTATATAGTGACAATGCTATTGCTCTGGAAGAAGCTGAACTAAGAATGATTCCAAAGGAAGATTTCAAATTATTACTATTCAACAACAGAGATTTTGCAGCACAGTTTATAAAAATGCTGGCTAATGAAGCGGGGAATACAGAACAAAAATTAATTGAGTTGGCCTATAGTTCAGTCCGGAGAAAAGTAGCAAATGCGCTTATAGCTTTTGCAAGAGCAGGAGGAGAAAAAATGGAACTACCATCTTATACAATCAATGCTAGTCGTGACGATCTTGCTTCAACTGCTGGAACAGCTAAAGAGACCTTGATTAGAACGCTGTCGGATTTCAAAGAAGAAAAAATTCTTGAGATAGACGGTAGTTCCATTAGGATTAAAAATCTCGATGCGCTCAAATCTATGCCACAATAAAAAGTCCCTAAGCCGCATAGCTGTGCTCTACACCAGCCAAGCTTTTATCAGTATCTGTTTTTGGGGTTTTAGCTTTTGAACCAAATTTTACTGCTAAAAGGCCACTAAGAAATATTGGTAATCCCAAAACGGCCAAAAAAGGCACATTTAAATAGAATGCTCCCACTATTACTGTGATCATCAGGTAAAATCTGAGTAAAATTGTCGAAATATTAGCTTCAAGAAATTTCATAATTACATTGATTTATAACTCAAATATGGAGCAATGACTTCTGTTTGATAATGATTTAAATCATCGCTGGAGATGATCTAGATCAGTGTTTTTGTTTTCCCGCAGAAATGTCTTTAAATATTTATTAAAGTCTGGTAAAATTCCAGCTAAATTGCTATACTTGAATATCTAATAGCCTGCTATGAAGCAGATTCTAATACTACTATTCGTATTCAGTTTTCAGTTATTGCAGGGTCAAAAATTAAAAACTGAGAAAGTCTCTTATCCTATTCTGCAACACGCTAAGTCCCCATTACCTGATGGATTTAAACATTATAGCGTTAAGATCATCAAGAAAGATCTTCCTTTTGGTAATTACAAATGGAAAGACGAAAAGATGGTTGACAATTATTTTAAAATGCATAAGTATCAATATTCAGACGTGAATGATGATTTTCAAATAGTTATAGACTTAGGAAATAAACATATTAAAGAGGAAAAGACGGTTCTGAAAAGAGATAAAAAATATGGGACTCAATTAAAGTATGGTCTGCCTTTAAAAGTAAGAATGTTGTCTAAATCATCAGGAGAAATTTCCGAGGAGGTCATCAGATCAGTCGATAAAATGGAAGTTAAAGTATTCGGACATTATCATACTTTTGATACAACTGAAACGGAATGGGAAAAGAAACGACCAAGAGAACTTCCGGTATTTATTGAACAGGAGTATAAGAAGGTATTCAAATTAGTTGAATCTTATCTGGCGCAATTCGATGATAGAATTGTATCGAAGCGACAGGAATTCTATTATGTAAAAGATGCGGAGAAGCAAAGAATTAGATACGATCGTGATAACCTCAAATCCTTAAGAGATAAACTTTCTGAGTTGGCGAAAACTAAGAATACTGAAGGTGTAGCTGATTTAATTAATGTGGCTATTATTCAGTGGCAAAAATGGTCAACGCATAAAAAAACTGCTATTGCCTTTGCTGGACATTATAATCTTGCGGCTGCCTATTTAGCAATTTCGGATATTGAAAAAGCGAAAGAACATCTTGACCATATTCGTAAGATGAATTTTGAAAAATCTAAAGTCGAAGAGCTGGCAGAACAGATTGAGGATAATGTAAAGACATAAGTTGTTCATCCATCAATATATATGGCATAATATAAGTTGTGACAAATCTTCTTTTCAATTTATGCATCGTAATATTTTTAAGTTTTTTCTAGATTTTCTAATCTTTGAATAATAAAAAATAGACAGTACTGTGATAAAATCCATTTTACTATTAGTGATTTCAATGTTGTGTTATTGCAGTAGTACATCATCGCAATCCTCATGGGTTGTTTCCAAACATGAAGATGGAATCAAGGTGTCAATAAAGAATACGGAAGGCAATTCTTTTAAGAGCTTTAAAGTCGAGACAACTTTTAATGCTGAATTTGAAACGGTACTAGCGGTCCTCCTTGATGTGGAAAATATTCCATCCTATTATGAGATGATCTTTGATGTTCAGGATATCAAAGAGATTTCTCCACAAGAAGCGACTTATACATTGTATTTCGATTTTCCCTGGCCGGTAAAAAATAGATTCTGTCATGTGGAAAGTCATGTTGATGTTAATGGAGATGGATCAGTCTCTATTTTTACCAACAGAGTTAACGGAGAAAAAACACCAAAATTCGTTCAGGCAGCTGAAATGAAAAGCGTTTGGATCCTAAAAAGGAGCAAGGACAAAACAACAGAAGTTATGCATTCCGGTTTTATGGATCCTGGGGGCCAGGTTCCTGCATGGCTTGCAAAAGAACAAACGACTAAAAATCCTTTCAAGACTATTCAGCGTATGCGTAGTCGATTTATACATTATAAGTCGACAACGATTCCTTTCCTAGATTGATTAATATATGTACCCATACAAATATTGTAGCAATTAGATCAATCCTTCTTTTATTAAGACCTCACTGATATAATTTAAAGGGAGGGCAAAATATAAGCACTTCAAATCAATTACTTAAAGGGCTTTTAGTAGCGGATGCAGGACTTGTTATGCGTTTTAATGGTATAATTCAATAGTCTAGATGCCTTGTATTTATGACTTTTACAGTACTAAGTATTACTGAAGAATAAAAAAACAGCCACAAAAATAGTAATCTGTGGCTGCGTAGTGTTTCGTTATTTTTTGTTACCCTCTAATAGTCCCAAGATACTTATTCAACTTTGAAATTGGGATTGCCTTTCCTTTCTTCCCTTTCTCAACAAAAATGAATTGAGGTAATTCTTCCATAAACTTTTGCATCCTTCTATCACTTTGAAGTGCAGATTTGTTCAAGGCTTCTTGAAATTCTTCTTTTGTAATGAAATTATTTTGATTATTGACAATTATATCTGTAGATCTTTCTCCGGCTAAAGTTATACCTCTAGTAGAAAATCCATTGGCTACAGCCTCAAGTTCTGCAGTTAAATTTCTCCCTCTGTATTTGCCAGGATTCGCTTCTACGTCTTTGAGCAATTCATTTAATATCCTAGTTCCTTCTTCAGTGACTAATGATTCTTTTCCTGAGGTGTACTCCAACGTATTGGCCTGTGTCCATGTCATATAATCCATAGCCTCTAGATCCGGATCCAGGCTTGTCGCTTTTACCGTGTGGAACTGGTTGTCCAGCAAAGTCTGATATAGGTTCTCCTCTTGTACCTTTATAAAGAGAAACACCAGCTGCAGCTATTGCATCTATCTTTAATTTTGCAAATGCTCCAATCATTGTTCCAATTGCTGCAATTGCTAGAGGGACTCCTACAAATGGAATTGAAGAGAACGATTCGAATATATTGGCTCCGGCTGTAATTAGTGAACTTGATTGTTGGATAGTGTCGTTAAGGGTTTGAAGGATTATGGCTTCCTTCTCTTTTTTCTGTCTTTCTTCAAGAGCCTTATTTCTCTCTTCCTGTTCCTTTAGGAGATTTTCCTCAAGCAATGCAACTCTGTTCGCGTATCCATCTTCTTGTCTAGACTCCTCATCTCTAATCTGATCCTCAAGTTCACTAATTTGTTCATCCTTCTTGTCAATAAGTTCATCAATTTTTGCAATCTGAGAATCAATAATTGAAACAATACTATCAGACACACTACCAAAGGCTTTGTCTGAACCAAAATTATAACCTCCTGTTGCTGATGCATTCAATCCAAATGGTAAACCTACACCCACTGTGACTCCTAAACTAAAACCACCACTAAAACTAATATGAGGCATTACAAAAAACAGATCACCTTCTGGATCGCTATTACTTATCGGATTATTGTTCATCGTACAATCAACTCATCCAAAACAGCTTTTCCCTCAACTTCTCTACTCCAATATTTCAAGGCTTATTTTTTCGCCATTACTTTTAATGACGAGCTATAAAATTAACGCATTTTTTTCTTTTTTCTTTCAACGGATGTTTTCAATAGAACATTTCCGTTCGCTCTGCGAGTCCATTGAAAGAAAAAAATTGATTTTGCCTTTTGATTTGAGGGAGAGCAGAGCATGTGCAAAAACAAAACCGATAGGCTCCATTGAGCTATCTGAGGGCAGCCTACCTTTGCCGTTCGGGTTTGTTTTTATTGTGGGTTGGCAAGTGTTGAACCATTTTTAGAAGCTTAGCAAAAAGCAGTGAAAGTGCCTACAGCGAGTTGAGCTTTTGAGGGGCGGACTGACTGCGGACACGAACGAGGTGTGAGCTGAGAGTGCCGACTCGTAGAGGCACGTAAGCGAAGTTGCTGCCGCTTCGAGGAATGGAATAGTGACAGCCAGACTGTGCTCGAGCTTTTGGGGTTGGATTTAAAGGCTGGTGAAGCGTATGTAATGACGAGGCGTTGAGCATTGGCAGGGTGCAGCAAATGATACCTTTAAAAACTTAGTGAAGCTTTAGCGGAACGAACTAAAAAATAAATTCATGTAGCCGAGTGAGTATAGCAGTCCGCCAAATAATTAGTAGTGGAAGGATGTATGTAGTGTATGGCGTTGGCGAACCGCCATGAAGCTTTAGCGTAATGGAGGCATACTCTACAGACAGACTGGGAACTACTGTGAGGAGCTGACCGCAGTCTGCATATACCATGACAAAGGTGCTGACGATAGGAAGCTCCTGTGACTGACGTAGGAAGTCTGGCGAGGTATATGCTGCAAGGGAACCCGACGAACGCCGCTGAACTGCTTGCGGGTGGCCTTGATCTATGCGTTGATTTTGAGCCAAGCAGATCAATGACTTAATCTTTCTGCGACCGAAGGGAGCAGGCTGCTAATTATAACAACTAACTTAATGGATGGAACTTTCTGATTTGATTTTGTAGGTCTTCAAGATTGACTCTTTGGTATTTTTCAGTACTGGCCACAGACAGATGGCCGGCTAAATATTGAGCTTCCCGGATGTTATAATTTCTCACCCAATAACTAATTCTACTGCCTCTTAAATGAGAACTGTTTCTAATTTTTGGATTGATCTCTCGTAGCTCTTTGCAGAGTCGTTGAGATTGATTTTGTAATGGAGAACCAAGTAAGGAACTACCTTTTAATTTCGATATATGCTCTATCAGGTCATACAACTGTACCGTAGCTAATTTCAGGTTTCTACTATTTCCTTTAATGGTTTTTGGTATATAAACACTTCCCTTTTTTAGATCAAAATGGATTCGTTTTAAGCTTTCAGCTTCTCCTACTTTTAAGCCTTGATACACATATAAGCCAAGTAGTATTTTGTGCTTTCCCTTGTAGTTTTCATAGAGTTCACCCAACTCATTTTCATCTAAATAATCCGGTCTGATCTTATGTTGTACGCCTTTGATTTGGATGTCCTTTGCTGGGTTGTAATCTCTAACTGGATTTAAGTAATCGCTCTTATTTTCATTCAGATAATCAAAAAATAGTCTTACTGCTCTTAAATATCTGTTGATGATGCCGGGTTTCTTTTCTTCATCCTGACAGTGCCTAATGTAGTCCATCATTTCAGGATATGCTACTTCTTTTATTATGTCTGATTCTGTCCATTGGATAAAATGTTCTACCATTCTTCGGTACTTTCTCTGGTTCTTTTCGGTCTTTAGATATTGCCCTAACCAATCCTCGTATTTACTCAGTAGCTCCAAGTTCATTAGCCTGTATTTGGTGTAAGATGTGAGTATAAATCTGTGTACTCTCGATGCTTCGATGTCCTAAAAATTGTTGGATATCGCTGAGCTTCATTCCACCTTGTAAAAGATGTGTCGCTATGCTGTGTCTCAGGTTATGCAGATTCATTTTTCTATCTTCAAGTCCTGCCATGAGTATCAGTCTTTTAAATCGACTATTTAGATTCCCTCTGCTTATTCTTAATCCTCTTCTGCTGAGTAACAAGGCTTTTCTTTCTCTTCCTTTGTCTAATAATGGTCTGCTATAAAGCAAGTAATTTTCTATATCAATTTTGATTTTCTCGGTCATCGGTACTAATCTTTCATAATAGGTTTTTGTCCTTCTGATGTAGATTAAATTTCTATCAAAGAGTACATCTTCGGTGTCCAGTCCTGCACATTCGCCTCGTCTTAATCCACAACCATAACACAAGCTCAACATGACTATATCTCTCATTCCAATTCGGTCTGATTCTGCTACTTGATACAGTTTTTCTATTTCTGATCTGCTGAAGATCTGCCGTTCTGTTTTGTCATCATCCAAGTATCGAACATGTAGAGGTAAGATAATCTGATGATTTTTTAAAAGGTATTCTGCCAGCTTGCTCAGGGCATAAATTTTGTTGTTGATCGTACTGTTTTTAAGTCCTCGATTTCCTGGCCGTTTTTGTAAATACTGGATATATCTGATCATCATTTTAGCATCTACTCCGATCAGGGTTTCTAAATTTTCAGCGTCAATAAAATCACTCCAGTCATCTATAATGGCTATCAATAATTTGATCGTTCCTTTAGTATAATTGTAGGTCTCCAACCACTGCCGATATGCTTTTTTCAAGCTCTCTTTGCTTTCATATACCTGCGATCCAAACGGCGACCCTGACCCTGTTTTCATATGCCCCTACTTGCTTTAGATGTTATACTTGTTATACTTGATTTGGCAAGATTCAGTCTATTGATATTCAACACTTTATCTTGATTAAGTATAACAGTCTACTGCTGTTATACTTGTGTTATACTTACTGTTATACTTCCACTTTTTGGGTTTTAGCAGCGATCCTGTCTTTTATCTTCTGTAAATTCTCAGCCATCATATCTATGCCTTTTTGTAGTTCTTCGTAATCATTCCATAGCTCTATTTCATATTCATATCCTATCTTTCTATTGCCGCCGACCTGTCTGATATAACCTCTCATTTCCAAGTGTCTGATGTGCCTATTTACGGTCATGGGATTCATTCTTAAATGCTTTCTGATTTGCTTGGCATAGAAGCTTTGTTCACTTTCCTTTTTCTCTTTCATCAGCTCTTTTATGATCTCAAAAAACTGCCGCAGATTTCCACTTAATTCATCACTCTTTTGTAACAGACTTTCTTTGATCAATCGGTTTGCCCATTCAATATCATCGATGCTACTTTCTATATATTTTCTGCCGCTACTATCGGTTTTTATCTGCCTGTTGTACTGGTTGTAAAAGGTGATGATCTGTATCAACTTGAGGTAATGCATATTCGTCCTGAGCTTCTTAAATACCTGCTCTGGTAGAATCAACTGTTCTGCATAGGGATTGATAATGTGCAGTCGCTTCTTTAGTAATCGTTGTCCATTCTGTAGGTTTCTTTTAGCACTATCTTGATCCTGTTTATTGATCTGTCCAGCATATTCTTTTCGTTGATAATTCATCACCAATTCCAAATGACTTTTACTTTCGTCTATGGTAAATAAATAACTTCGGTTGGCATTGTCCTCATATATCCATTCTTTAGTCGTCGCTCCACTTACACAGATTGGACCTTCTACTTTTAGATTCACTTGTACATTATTTCCCTTGCTGTCTTTGTCAGTAGTGAGCTTACTGATCTCTTGTTTACTCATCATTTCTCGCAAGGGTAAAAAAGCCTGATATACACCTTCTAAATCTTCAATCAACAATACTTTATGTTTCCAATATCCTTTTGGACTATAGTACAAAGTGTTCTCTGTCAAGCTCGTTACTACTCGCAGATCCTCGGGTGGTATACAATCGCTAATCTTAGTCTGTAAATAGGTTTTTCCGCTTCCTGATTTTCCAAAAATGATGGCATGTAGAGGTTCATCAAAATATCTTGACAAGTAGAGTAAGAACAATAACAAGCCATTCTTTTGCTGTCCTACCAAGCCACTTTTTACAATCAAGTCTAAAGTCTTTCTCATCAGCCCAGGGGATTTTAATAAGGCCATTGCTGATTTGGTTTCTGCTGCGGTCATGTAGCTTTTCTCATCTCTTTTATTTTCTGCAGGTGTTGCTTTTTGATTCAGCCGATGGGCTTCTAATTCCCTGGTTAAATCTGATATTATTTCACTTACATAGTTGCTGCTGATCTCAAGAGCTTCACTGATATGATTGATGATTCTTTTTACTTGGCTAAAGCTGTATAGGTTTACTTCATCTCTAAAACTCTTGCCTTGTTTGTCCTTCCGCTCGATGTGTAGACTTACTTTTAACTTCCCTAAATTATGGCTCTCGATACCTCCCCATATATGTATTTTGATCGCTTCGGTTTCATAGAGTAGATGATCTGGATGATCGATGTGTAATTGGCTTTTTAATGCTTTGTCTTTTATAGTTCCATTGTCTTTTCCATTGAAAGAAAAAAGTTCTGACGGCTGATTATCAGACATAAAAAGGACGGTTCTATTTTCTAATAAGTGCTGGAATACTTCTAACTCATGTCCAACGTGTAAGCTGTTTACATCTTCGCCATCTGGTGTATTGATCTTACTGATAATCATGTTTTTCTTGATGCTTGATAACTGTTTACTGTACTTATCTGCTTCCTTTATCCCTGCCTGATCGCCATCAAAAAAGAAAATCACTTCTTGTAGTTCGGGTAGATTTTTGATCGCCTCGATATGTTCTTCCATTAACCCTTTTGTCCCGTAACAAGCCAGTACGCCAAGTTCTTCGGTTATCACATCGGTTATGATCAGACTGGCCGCATCAATGATCGATTCTGTAAGTATCAATCGTTTGGTGAGAGAGCTTGGATATTGAGGATACAAGCCTTGTCTGTCTTTATGGTAGTAATGACGTTGATCTTCGTTATTCCTAATCGATCGCCCATAAAATGATACGGTCTGCCCGCGGCAGTTTTTCAGTGGAAAAATGATGCAGTCTTTCGCCCAGCTTCGGTAACTGTTTTCTCCTATGGATTTCATCATCCCTAAGTCGATCCATTGTTGCTTTTCTGCTTCTGTAAGCTTGCCTCGATAATGGAACCTGCCACCATTAAATCCCATGTCTAAAGGTGTCTTTCCTGCAAAGCCTTTCCACAGCTTTCTACTTTCTAAATATGCTACTGCGGACTTGGTTTGCTTCAAGGCATTTCCATAAAAATTAAAGGCTCGACTCAGTAGTTTGATTCTATCATTTCTATTTATCTTTTTCTCTTGTCCATTCTTAGATACTACGATCTCATGGCCAGCCATGACTTTAGCTTTTAAGAAGGCTTCATGTTCGGTGCATTTTTCCATCAGTCGGATCATGTCGATCTGATCGCCTGATCCTGCACTACAGTTTGATGAGAAGCACGTCCATGTATTTGTGTTTAGATACACTTGCAAGCTTGGTGTCTTATCATCATGCCAAGGGCAGATGGTTCTGCCGTTTCTGTCTAACTTGATGTGGTAGTGAGTAAGGACGGTTTGGAGGGATAGTTTAGACTTGATTTCAGTTATTTCCATACAGTAAATGTTAAAGTCAAAAAAATGTTTTTAACAACTTATCAGTTGCAAAGGTAATGGATGCATTCTAATTATCAAAATCTTATCATTTTGATTAACACTTATACATTCAGTATATTTGTATTTATCGAGTTTTTTACTATCAATACGTTACTTATGAGTTTTGGAAAACGATTGTTCGATGCACGTAAGAGAAAGGGGCTTTCTCAAGAAGAAGTCGCCAAAAAGTTGAACACTAAAGGACCTGTAATTGGAAGATATGAACGTAATGAAATGAAGCCATCCATAGAAACGGCTGCAAAGCTCGCTCAGATATTAGAGGTATCTCTTGACTATCTCGTTGGCGCTACCGACATGGAAGTAGATTCCACCACACTTACCAGAGTCGTAGAACTACAAAAACTGCCCTCCGAGGTCAGAGAGAAGCTTTATTTCTTTATCGATATGTCTATCAGAGATAATAAGGCTAAAGCTGCCTATGCTTCTTGATCTTTAAGTAAGTATAATATTTATCAAAAACTTATTTGCAAACCTAAACCTTCGCTACTGCCAATCACAGACGCAGAAAAATGAGTGCCTTTTGGTAAAATACTTCCTATGGATTTTCCACTGTATAGATCTATCGCCGAGTTAACTTTTTTTCCTCCACTGGAGTATATTGGTACCCCTATCACCACTACACCTACTCCAATTCCAGCTAATATCCATTGAGGATCCCCTCCCCCTATTGCACTTCCTATCGGCCAACCAATCAATGCTCCACCTATCCCGGCTATTATGGAGGCCGTAGATTGTTGGCTCATTCCTTTATTGAACAAATTCAGTGCTTCTCCATTTTCTGAAAGCATTTCCTTAACCAAGGATTTATCCAGTTTATTGCTGCCCTGGTAAAACTTAGTACCCGTCCAAAAGCTGTTTTTTACATCTATTTCTCCCCCTTGTGCTTGACACATAAACAGCGCAAAAAAGACCAGGGTAATTGTTGTTATTAGTTTCATAGTTTTTCTTTAGGAATTATTTTATAGCCTCTATCTTGCATCTCAAAAAACATCTCATTACTCTCTTTGTCTACTCCATAATACAATCCAAGTCTTATTTCTGTTAATTGAAATATCAAATCCAAATTTTTATCTGAAATAAAATCTATCAATATTTCCGAATCTGCATATGGGTTATTGTTTACATACCCACAATTTCTATATAATTGTTTGCCATCGGAGATTCCAACTATTTGATTATTAAAAAGAACATAGCTTTCTGCTCTTAAATAACTCTTCTTTTTAAATAAACATCTTTCTTCGAAAAGTACCGGAACTATAACAAATGTTGAATCAGGTCTTTCTTTTAATTCTCCCCAAAATACGTGAATTATATTTTCATATTCTTTTAAACAATTATACTTTGACTTTGAAATTAGGGATTCTATTTTCTTGTTTAAGAGAGATACCTTATTCTTGTCTACCACCTGAGAAATGGATTGATTACTGAAAACAAGTAATAGAATATTTACAATAAGTATTTTAAACAAACTCATCTTTCTCATTTTATGGATAAATAAAAAATATTGCATGAGCATTTGAAATATATCCACTCGAATAACTTGCTATACTCCCTGTTGCTGGATTCATAGCATTAAATATTGATTTTGAAAATAGAGATCCATTTACCCGCTTATAAGTTTGTTTTATGACATTATCCATTACGACTGAGTGACCGACATTTCCTGACACATCTAAATTTACCGCTACTCTTCTGCCCAAACCCATCGCCTGAGGAATTGCATTAGTCGTACTTGACGAAGCTTGTACCCCAACAACCTTATGTCCCGTATTAGAGCTGTATTTATTCCAAAATGGTACATCGCCTAAACCATCTGTTTCAGCGTTCGTACCTGGAAACCAGCCTCGTGCCTGATCTTGCGTGACACTACCTCCAAATGATCCGTCAACAGCTTCGGCACTTGCACAAAGACAGTTATTCGCTCCATCTTGTTTAACTAACGAAATAGATTGGTCTGCTAAAGTCTGTGTTTCAATCAATCTTGCTCCATCAGAAAATCTACGTCCGTCAATAGCCGCTCCGAGTCCTTGAATTGTACCACCAATACCAGCTCCGAAAAATATACTTTTTGCTAAACCACCAGCAGTTAGGTTTCCATTAATTAACCCAGCAGTTAGATTTTGTGAGAATCCACTGGCACCACCTGTGACTGCTCCTCCATAAAAACCACCAATACCAGCCGATGTCATTGCTGAAGACACTCCACCTCCAACTCCCCCTGCTACTACTGATCCTGCAAAAGCTCCCCAATTCCAATTATTAAAACCTCCATTTGAAATTGCTTGAGTAGCAGTATTAGTTAATGCACCAATTCCCATTCCAATAGCAACCGCTAAAAGTGGAAAGTCTCCCTCCGGATCAGAGAAGCTAATCGGGTTGTTGTTCATGCTACAGTATGGGCTCATACTCTTTACAGCTTCTGCTTTAGGATCGACTTGAAACCAACCCTGCACAAGTATTTACTCAGCTTCCAAGTGTGCTCTGCACTACTTTTAGTACATCTGTAATTTACAACGTTTTCTTTTTCATTTGAAGTTTTCAATTGAAAAAAATAAGATGCGTTCATCGTTTTGAAGTATAAAGGACATAGTCTTTACCTATATCCTATAGTTTTTATCTCCTTTATAATTCAAAAGGATGCCCGCAGGGATACTGTAAGGGGCGGCTGATAAGCCCCTTATGCTCATTTAGCCTTGCAGCTTTCTTTCTTTTTTTTGCAGAGAAACAGCCTTGAGCGTGTGTTGGCATTCGTGGGGGCGGACTACTGCGGACACGAACGAGGTAGCCACATAGATGGCGTATCACGCCATGTGGGTGAATGTGGCACACACAAGAAAAACCTTTAAAATTGTATGTAGCGTTAGCGGAATGAACACTTAAAAGCCTCTTTTTCGCAGCCGAGTGAGTCGGCGCAGGCCGCCATACTATATGTAGCGGTGGATGTGATAGCTCTGTTTTTTTTACAGGGCTGTCGCAGACAGAGTAGCTACTACTGAGGAGGTTGAACGAGACGCAGACCGTGACAAGCCTGTGATTTATCACTGGCGGTAGACGCCGGCAGGCTCTATGGCGCGGTATGTGTGCGAGTGAACCCCGACGAGGACCGCTGAACTGCTTGCGGGTGGCCTTGATCTATGCGTTGATTTTGAGCCAAGCAGATCAATGACTTAATCTTTCTGCGACCGAAGGGAGCAGGCTGCTAATTATAACAACTAACTTAATGGATGGAACTTTCTGATTTGATTTTGTAGGTCTTCAAGATTGACTCTTTGGTATTTTTCAGTACTGGCCACAGACAGATGGCCGGCTAAATATTGAGCTTCCCGGATGTTATAATTTCTCACCCAATAACTAATTCTACTGCCTCTTAAATGAGAACTGTTTCTAATTTTTGGATTGATCTCTCGTAGCTCTTTGCAGAGTCGTTGAGATTGATTTTGTAATGGAGAACCAAGTAAGGAACTACCTTTTAATTTCGATATATGCTCTATCAGGTCATACAACTGTACCGTAGCTAATTTCAGGTTTCTACTATTTCCTTTAATGGTTTTTGGTATATAAACACTTCCCTTTTTTAGATCAAAATGGATTCGTTTTAAGCTTTCAGCTTCTCCTACTTTTAAGCCTTGATACACATATAAGCCAAGTAGTATTTTGTGCTTTCCCTTGTAGTTTTCATAGAGTTCACCCAACTCATTTTCATCTAAATAATCCGGTCTGATCTTATGTTGTACGCCTTTGATTTGGATGTCCTTTGCTGGGTTGTAATCTCTAACTGGATTTAAGTAATCGCTCTTATTTTCATTCAGATAATCAAAAAATAGTCTTACTGCTCTTAAATATCTGTTGATGATGCCGGGTTTCTTTTCTTCATCCTGACAGTGCCTAATGTAGTCCATCATTTCAGGATATGCTACTTCTTTTATTATGTCTGATTCTGTCCATTGGATAAAATGTTCTACCATTCTTCGGTACTTTCTCTGGTTCTTTTCGGTCTTTAGATATTGCCCTAACCAATCCTCGTATTTACTCAGTAGCTCCAAGTTCATTAGCCTGTATTTGGTGTAAGATGTGAGTATAAATCTGTGTACTCTCGATGCTTCGATGTCCTAAAAATTGTTGGATATCGCTGAGCTTCATTCCACCTTGTAAAAGATGTGTCGCTATGCTGTGTCTCAGGTTATGCAGATTCATTTTTCTATCTTCAAGTCCTGCCATGAGTATCAGTCTTTTAAATCGACTATTTAGATTCCCTCTGCTTATTCTTAATCCTCTTCTGCTGAGTAACAAGGCTTTTCTTTCTCTTCCTTTGTCTAATAATGGTCTGCTATAAAGCAAGTAATTTTCTATATCAATTTTGATTTTCTCGGTCATCGGTACTAATCTTTCATAATAGGTTTTTGTCCTTCTGATGTAGATTAAATTTCTATCAAAGAGTACATCTTCGGTGTCCAGTCCTGCACATTCGCCTCGTCTTAATCCACAACCATAACACAAGCTCAACATGACTATATCTCTCATTCCAATTCGGTCTGATTCTGCTACTTGATACAGTTTTTCTATTTCTGATCTGCTGAAGATCTGCCGTTCTGTTTTGTCATCATCCAAGTATCGAACATGTAGAGGTAAGATAATCTGATGATTTTTTAAAAGGTATTCTGCCAGCTTGCTCAGGGCATAAATTTTGTTGTTGATCGTACTGTTTTTAAGTCCTCGATTTCCTGGCCGTTTTTGTAAATACTGGATATATCTGATCATCATTTTAGCATCTACTCCGATCAGGGTTTCTAAATTTTCAGCGTCAATAAAATCACTCCAGTCATCTATAATGGCTATCAATAATTTGATCGTTCCTTTAGTATAATTGTAGGTCTCCAACCACTGCCGATATGCTTTTTTCAAGCTCTCTTTGCTTTCATATACCTGCGATCCAAACGGCGACCCTGACCCTGTTTTCATATGCCCCTACTTGCTTTAGATGTTATACTTGTTATACTTGATTTGGCAAGATTCAGTCTATTGATATTCAACACTTTATCTTGATTAAGTATAACAGTCTACTGCTGTTATACTTGTGTTATACTTACTGTTATACTTCCACTTTTTGGGTTTTAGCAGCGATCCTGTCTTTTATCTTCTGTAAATTCTCAGCCATCATATCTATGCCTTTTTGTAGTTCTTCGTAATCATTCCATAGCTCTATTTCATATTCATATCCTATCTTTCTATTGCCGCCGACCTGTCTGATATAACCTCTCATTTCCAAGTGTCTGATGTGCCTATTTACGGTCATGGGATTCATTCTTAAATGCTTTCTGATTTGCTTGGCATAGAAGCTTTGTTCACTTTCCTTTTTCTCTTTCATCAGCTCTTTTATGATCTCAAAAAACTGCCGCAGATTTCCACTTAATTCATCACTCTTTTGTAACAGACTTTCTTTGATCAATCGGTTTGCCCATTCAATATCATCGATGCTACTTTCTATATATTTTCTGCCGCTACTATCGGTTTTTATCTGCCTGTTGTACTGGTTGTAAAAGGTGATGATCTGTATCAACTTGAGGTAATGCATATTCGTCCTGAGCTTCTTAAATACCTGCTCTGGTAGAATCAACTGTTCTGCATAGGGATTGATAATGTGCAGTCGCTTCTTTAGTAATCGTTGTCCATTCTGTAGGTTTCTTTTAGCACTATCTTGATCCTGTTTATTGATCTGTCCAGCATATTCTTTTCGTTGATAATTCATCACCAATTCC
Organism: Saprospiraceae bacterium; assembly: GCA_965248155.1. Lineage (GTDB taxonomy): Bacteria > Bacteroidota > Bacteroidia > Chitinophagales > Saprospiraceae > RFSX01. Next base: position 1,664 of record CBDFIO010000001.1, on the reverse strand, counting down.
AAATGACTTTTACTTTCGTCTATGGTAAATAAATAACTTCGGTTGGCATTGTCCTCATATATCCATTCTTTAGTCGTCGCTCCACTTACACAGATTGGACCTTCTACTTTTAGATTCACTTGTACATTATTTCCCTTGCTGTCTTTGTCAGTAGTGAGCTTACTGATCTCTTGTTTACTCATCATTTCTCGCAAGGGTAAAAAAGCCTGATATACACCTTCTAAATCTTCAATCAACAATACTTTATGTTTCCAATATCCTTTTGGACTATAGTACAAAGTGTTCTCTGTCAAGCTCGTTACTACTCGCAGATCCTCGGGTGGTATACAATCGCTAATCTTAGTCTGTAAATAGGTTTTTCCGCTTCCTGATTTTCCAAAAATGATGGCATGTAGAGGTTCATCAAAATATCTTGACAAGTAGAGTAAGAACAATAACAAGCCATTCTTTTGCTGTCCTACCAAGCCACTTTTTACAATCAAGTCTAAAGTCTTTCTCATCAGCCCAGGGGATTTTAATAAGGCCATTGCTGATTTGGTTTCTGCTGCGGTCATGTAGCTTTTCTCATCTCTTTTATTTTCTGCAGGTGTTGCTTTTTGATTCAGCCGATGGGCTTCTAATTCCCTGGTTAAATCTGATATTATTTCACTTACATAGTTGCTGCTGATCTCAAGAGCTTCACTGATATGATTGATGATTCTTTTTACTTGGCTAAAGCTGTATAGGTTTACTTCATCTCTAAAACTCTTGCCTTGTTTGTCCTTCCGCTCGATGTGTAGACTTACTTTTAACTTCCCTAAATTATGGCTCTCGATACCTCCCCATATATGTATTTTGATCGCTTCGGTTTCATAGAGTAGATGATCTGGATGATCGATGTGTAATTGGCTTTTTAATGCTTTGTCTTTTATAGTTCCATTGTCTTTTCCATTGAAAGAAAAAAGTTCTGACGGCTGATTATCAGACATAAAAAGGACGGTTCTATTTTCTAATAAGTGCTGGAATACTTCTAACTCATGTCCAACGTGTAAGCTGTTTACATCTTCGCCATCTGGTGTATTGATCTTACTGATAATCATGTTTTTCTTGATGCTTGATAACTGTTTACTGTACTTATCTGCTTCCTTTATCCCTGCCTGATCGCCATCAAAAAAGAAAATCACTTCTTGTAGTTCGGGTAGATTTTTGATCGCCTCGATATGTTCTTCCATTAACCCTTTTGTCCCGTAACAAGCCAGTACGCCAAGTTCTTCGGTTATCACATCGGTTATGATCAGACTGGCCGCATCAATGATCGATTCTGTAAGTATCAATCGTTTGGTGAGAGAGCTTGGATATTGAGGATACAAGCCTTGTCTGTCTTTATGGTAGTAATGACGTTGATCTTCGTTATTCCTAATCGATCGCCCATAAAATGATACGGTCTGCCCGCGGCAGTTTTTCAGTGGAAAAATGATGCAGTCTTTCGCCCAGCTTCGGTAACTGTTTTCTCCTATGGATTTCATCATCCCTAAGTCGATCCATTGTTGCTTTTCTGCTTCTGTAAGCTTGCCTCGATAATGGAACCTGCCACCATTAAATCCCATGTCTAAAGGTGTCTTTCCTGCAAAGCCTTTCCACAGCTTTCTACTTTCTAAATATGCTACTGCGGACTTGGTTTGCTT